>CAVRGU010000001.1:0-126190 GCA_963720795.1 uncultured Solirubrobacterales bacterium
GCCTGGGTCCAAACGCAGGCCTTACGGTGGAAACTTCAGCCGAACGCGCACAGCGCCACTACGAGCTTGCGAGCCAGGGACTTTCGCGGCTGACCCAGATCAGGCTGCTGGTGCTGATCGCCGCCGTACTGGCCGTGGCTGGAGCGATGGGCGCGATGATCTGGCAGCGCCGCGATCTCGTGGCGTTCATCAAGTGCCAGGGCTATCGCAGGGGGGTGTTGTGGCGATGGCTGCTGTGCGAAAGCGCGGTGTTGCTCGTGGCGGGATGCTCGATCGGGGCCGTCTTTGGCCTGTGTGCGCAGCTGCTGGGAAGTCACTTCCTGGCAAGTGTGACCGGGTTTCCCGTCGCCTTTGACGTCGAAGGTTTCGCCGCGCTTTCCAGTTTTGCGTTGCTCAGCGTGGTCACCGTGGGAGTGGTGGCCCTGCCAGGATACCTCGTAGTGCGTGTGCCTCCGAGGACAGCCAGCCCGGCGTTCTGAGCGGTGCGCGAGGTACGCGCCGGGAGTGAGCACGACCCGGCGCCACTCATCTGCGGGCAATCGCGGGCGCTCGCCGCCGCCGTCGCGCGCGAGCTCGTGTGGGGACTGGCGGCTGTCGCACACGAGGCGCGTCGCTGGCGGGCTCGTGCGACCGAGATCCCAGACCCGTCGCTTCGCAGCGACGCGCTGAGCGCGCTCGCTCGCAAGCGCGGGCACACCGACGGGGCCGCGCTGCTATGGACGATTCCCCGGGCTCGCGACCGCAACCTCCTTCGTCTCCTCGTCGCGTACGAGATCATCTGGGACTTCCTCGACGGCGTCAACGAGCGTGGCGCCGCGGCCGGCCAGGTGAACGGCCGCCAGCTTCACCTGGCGCTCGCTCGACGCGCTCGATCTCGACCCGGCCGATTTCCGACTACTACAGGCACCACCGTGGGCGACGACGATGGTGGCTATCTGCGGATGCTCGTCGAGGTCGTGCCGTGAGCGTTGCCGCAGGCTGCCCTCATACTGGGCGCTGCGCCCGCTGCTCGTGCGCGAGGCGATCCGCGCCCAGGTGCTCGCCATCAACCACGACCTCGATCCGGCTCGGCGCGACGCGGGTCTGCGCGAGTGGGCGGCAGAGACGTTCCCGGCACGCGGTCGGAGGCGACCTGGTTCGAGCTGACCGGCGCGGCCAGCGCGTCGCTCACGATTCACGCCCTGCTCGCGCTCGGCGCAGAGCCGGGCTGCGACGAGCGGGAGCTCGACCAGAACGTGCGCTGCCTACTTCCCGTGGATCTCGGCCGCCACGACGATGCTCGACAGCTACGTGGACCAGGTTGAGGACGCGCGCAAACGGCGATCACAGCTACGTATCGCACTACTCCACGCCGCAACTCGCCGCGGCCCGCATACATGAGCTGGTTGAGCGCGGCCTGCTGGAGGCCCGCGCTTTGCGACCGACGGCGAGCGCCACGCGGTGATCGTCGCATGCATGATCGCGATGTACCTGTCGAAGGACAGTGCCCACACCGACGCGATGAGTGAAACGACCAAGAGCTTTGTGCGTGCGGGCGGCTCCCTCACGCGCCTGCTGCTTCCAATCTCTGCGACTATGGCGGATCGCCTATGCCCAGCGTCGTAACTAACAACCGACAAGGAGAGACATGCTACTCACCGACCCAGCTCACTTGCCGCCCGCTTCAAGCGGTGAGCTTCCGCCGACTGCGCCGATCCCCGGGGTACTCCAGACGTTGGCCTGCCGATGGTGGTCGTTCGCCTACGTCGAGCGGTGCCGGGCGCGCTACGGCAACCGCTTCACCGTCTACCCATGGACATGCCGCCGCTCGTGTTTCTCTCGGACCCGAGGATATCCAGGAGATGATCGCGGCGCCCCCGAACGTGCTGCATCGCGGGGGCAGGGGTCAGACGGTGCTCGCGCCGCTGATCGGCGAAAGGTCGTTCATGTTGTGCGAGGAAGACGAGCACAAGTATGGGCGAGCGCGGTCATGCCCGCCTTTCACCGCAAAGTGGTGGAGAACCACATCGACGATGGTCTACGGAGATGGTCGAGCGCGAGGTCGCGTCGTGGCCGCTCGACACGGCCGTTCGCGCTTCATCCACGCCTACGTGCATTGACGCTGAGGGTGATACTGAGGGCCGTGCTTCGCCGGTGAAGATCGCTGTGCTGGACGACGCTGCACGAACGGCTGCTGGAGTCGCTGTCGGTGACAGCGAGCTTCGTCCTGCAGGAGCCGCAGCTACGCCGCCTCCCGGGCTGGCGAGCCACGTGGAGGCGGTTCGTCAAGCGCAGTGCCGAGGTCGACGAGCTGATCTTCGCGCTCATTGCTAGGCGGCGCGAGGGTGCAGAGCAGCACGGCGACCTGCTGGACATGCTGCTCGCGGCGCACAATCCCGACGGCTCCCCGATGGGCGACCGACAGGTACGCGACAACCTGATGTCGATGATCCTGGCCGGGCACGAGACGACGACCGCCGAGCTCGCGTGGGCGTTCCAACTCCTGGCCCACAACCGCCCGGTGCAGGACCGCCTGCTCGAGGAGATCGACGGCGGGACCGAGGAGGAGTACCTGACGGCGACGGTCGACGAGACGCTCCGCCACCGGCCAGCGTTCCTGTTCGTCATTCCGCGCGTGGTCGTGGAGCCGGTCGAGATCGGGGGCTGGACCTACCGCCCGCCGGCCCGCCTGTTGGGGTGCACCTACCTCATGCACCACGATCCCGAGCTGTACCCGGACCCGCAGGCGTTCCGCCCCGAGCGCTTTCTGGGCGAGGCGCGCCAGCCGCGCACGTGGCTGCCGTGGGGCGCAGGGCCCAAGAGCTGCTTGGGCCGTCACTTCGCTCTCCTGGAGATGCGGATGGTGTTGCGTGAGGTGCTCTCGGAGCGGTTGGTGCTGCCCGCGAGCGACGGCATCGAGCGGGAGCGGTGGCGCAGCGCGGTGCTCGTTCCCCACGCGGGGTCGCGGGTCGTCCTCCGCAGGCGCCGCCTCTCGGAGGCGCCACGTGTCCCCCGGCCTGCGCAGGCTGCGGCGTAGGGCGTAGGGCGCGAGACCTCGATGGGCTGGCAGGGCCAGCCGGCGGCTCGGCCGCCGGCTGGCCCTGCGCTCGCGCAGCACCGGAGCAGTCCGACGCCCGGCAAAAGGCTGGGGCTGTTCCGACCGGAACACTTTTGTTCCGATCGGAACGGATTACTGGCTATCCAGCCGAGCAGCGGTCATGATCGCCGGAGACGGAGATGGCGAACGATCTACAGAGATACGCCAAGCACCCACAGCGCAGATCGACCACAGGAAGGCCTGAGCACAGAGATGTGGATCCACCCACGCGACACCCGCAGACACAGCCGATGCCTAGGCTAGGAGCCAACCACCCGTGGCCGCCGACGAGTGGGCGCCCGCGATCCCGATTCTGAACGAACCACGCTTTTCGCAGTCGCTGGAGCGCGGCCTGGCGATCCTCGGCTGCTTCACACCCGCGCGGCCGGTACTCGGGATCGCCGACCTCGCGGACGAGCTCGGCATGAGCCGCTCGACGACCCACCGGTACGTGATCACGCTGACGCGGCTGGGCTATCTCGAACAGGGCGCCAGGCGCAAGTACAGCCTCGCGCTGCGGGTCACCGACCTGGGCATCTCCGCGATGAGCGCCACGGGCCTGCGCGAGCACGCCCACTTCTACCTGGAGGAGCTGTGCGCGCGGACCGGCTTCACCGTCTCGGTGGCGGTGCTCGACGGCCCGGAGATCCTGCTCGTCGACCGGCTGCGCGGCGCCCGCCGCGGCCAGCGCCTGATCGATCTCGGTCTCGCCCCCGGCTCACGGCTGCCGGCGTACTGCACCGCCGCGGGCAAGCTGCTGCTCGCCAACCTGCCCGACCAGGATCAGCGCGAGTGGTTGGCCGACCTGCAGCTCACCAAGCGTGGGCCCAACACGATCAGGAGCAAGACCGCCCTGCGCCAGGAGCTGGGCGAAGTCCGCGAGGAGAACCTCGCCGTCGCCGACGAAGAGCTCGCCGCCCGACGCTGTACGCGATCGCCGCCCCGATTCGCTCCAGCACAGGCGAGGTGGTCGCCTCGACGGCGATGACCGCGCACAACTCGATGATCTCGACTGGAGGAACTGATGGACGCGCTCGGCCCGCACCTGATCTCCACCTCCGACCGCATCTCTGCTCGACTGGGGTACCGCCGGGACGACGAGCGGGTGGGGGGCTAGCGCCCCTCACCCCGTCTCCTGGCGCGGCACGGTCCCGGAGGGGTAGCCCCTCCGCCCCGGACAGCGACTGACAGGAGTCCGGGCCCGAGGGGTAGCTCTCCTGCGCCCGGACAGCGAAGCCGCAACGGCTCGAGCTCCCGGAGGGTAATCTCCCCTCGACCCGGACAAGCGACAAGGAGGCGGAGGGAGAGTGTTCGAGAAAGCGATCGTCGGAGTGGACGGGCGGCCGAGCGGCCGGGACGCGATCGCGCTCGCGTCCCGTCTCGTGAGCCCCCAGGGCGGACTGGTGCTCGCGAACGTGCACGCCGGCGAGCTGCGCCCCGGGGACGCCGTAACGCCGGGGAGGGCCGCCGAGGAGCGCGGGGCCTCGCACGAGCTGCTCGAACGCGAGCGCGCTGAGGCCGGGGTCGAGGCCGAGCTCGTGAGCTTCGTGGCGACGTCCCCGGGACGCGGCCTGCACGACGTCGCCGAGGAACGGGGCGCGGACCTGCTGGTGGTGGGCTCCTGTAGCCGTGGGGTGGTGGGCCGAGCGATGCTCGGCGACGACACCCGCGCAGCGCTCAACGGGGCCCCCTGCGCGGTGGCGGTCGCCGCCCGCGGCTACGCCGAGCACCCGCTGCCGCTCGCGCGCGTCGGCGTCGGCTACGACGGCTCGCCGGAGAGCGAGGCGGCGCTCACCGCGGCCCGAGCCGTCGCGGCGCAGCACCGGGCGAAGCTGGTCGCCCTCGAGGTGGTGTCGGTCCCGACGTACTCCTTCACGGGGCTCACACCGCCTGCCCTGGGGGACGTGATCGACGCGCTGCTCGCTGACGCGAAGGAGCGGGTGGGAGCGCTCGAGGACGTCGAGGGGCGCGCTGTGTACGGGCTGGCGGGGGAGGAGTTGGCGGCGTTCGGCGGCGACGTCGACCTGCTGGTCGTGGGCTCGCGCAACTACGGCCCGCTGCGGCGGCTGGTGCTGGGCAGCACCTCCGATTACCTGGAGCGCCACGCGCGCTGCTCGCTGCTGGTGCTGCCCCGCCAGGCGCCCCGCGCGCAGGACGCCGCGGCCGCCGGCGCCACGGCCTGAACCCCGGAGCCGGGCGCGGCGCGGGCCGGGCCGGACGCGGCACCGGCAGAGGACGAAGCACAGCGCAGGCCGCCCGCGCGGCGCGCAAGCTCTACGTCAAGCGGCGCTGCTCGCGGTAGTGCTCGCGCCAGATCACCTTGTAGAGGGGGATCCAGCGGGGGATGCGGTTGATCCCGGGGATGAACGGGATACAGATGAACGCGAGGCTCAGCAGGCCCATGATCAGCAGCACCTGGATGTCCGCGTTCGGAGAGTTCTTCATCGGTTCGACCTGGTACCAGAGCGCGTAGAGCCACAACCACGGCTGGCCGGGGTAGGAGCCCGTCTCGTTCATCAGGCCCCACTGCTCGCCGAGCAGGTGCTGGGCTTCGGCGCGTTCGTCGAGTAGCCCGCCGTCGGCCATGAACAGCAGCGGCTTGGTGTAGTCAGTCTGAAAGAACTGGCTGCTGGACACGAGGCCCCCTTCGAGGCCCCCGCTCTGGGCAAGGCTCTGCAGGCTGGTCATCATCGTCGGCACCGGGCCGGCTCCGCTCACATGCACTGTCACAGCGTCCGTGGTCGTGTTGACCGACACCGTCGAGGGCGGCGTCTTCTTTTCTTCCACCGCCACCGCGTACTCTTCCAGCGGCTTAGCGTAGGCAGCCGACCATTCCTTTTTCTGCTGTGTAGACGCGGCCTTGTATTCAGCGAGCGCGCTGCGCAGCACCGGATCGTAGGGGATCGTTTCCAGCGGTTTGACCACGTAGTCATCAGCCGTGTTGATCGGGTGGCTGACGCCGAACCACCGCTGCGGGTGCAGGAACAGGAAATGCTGCACGCTGCCCGAGCTGTGGTTGTAGGGGGGGCCGTATTCGGCGGTGCCGCTCGTTTCGTTGAGCTCTGCAGCCGCCGTGGTGGCGAAGTCGGCCGGCAGTTCGTGCGACCACTGCGCGATCGTGGAAGGGCGGTCGTCGGGTGAGGAGAGCAGGACCGTGAGCAGGACCGCCAGCAGCGTGATGACGCCGACCGCGAGGCACAGCTCTTTGACCAGGTCGTAGGGCGCGTAGGGGCCTTTCCAGGGCTTGGTCTGGTCCTTGGGGCCGAGGAAGCTCATGACAGTTTGTCCTCCAGCTCGAACGGCGGCACGACCCCGTTGCGGCGCACCAGCAGGACGTGCAGGCTGACCAGAGCCACGACCGCGATCGGCAGCAGGAGGATGTGGTAGGAGTACATCTGTCCGAAGTTGGTCAGGTTGAAGAACGCTCCAACGCCGACGGAGTTCATCGCGTCCTTGGCCTGCGTGGAGATCCACTGGGCGTCGAAGTTCTGCTGGGAGACGTAGCCGGTCAGCGCCGCGGGCACCGCGACCAGGAAGGTGACGGCGCCGGTGACCCAGACACGGCCGCGGCCTCCGCGCCAAGCGGCCATCCAGTACTTGCCCCACAGGTGGACGACCATCACGAAGAAGAACAGCTCCACCGACCACATGTGGATGGAGTTGAAAAAGTGACCGACACCAGTCTCGTGCCACCAGGCAGGCCCCTTCAGCGCGAGGATGCAGCCGGAGCCGATGATCACGATCAGAGAGGCGAGCGAGGCCACCCCGAACACGTAGATCCAGGAGGCGACGTAGGTCGGCTGGCCGTCGGGCAGGAGTCTCTCGGGCGGCAGCGCCTCGACGCCTCGCTCGCGGACTTTGACGGTCCAGGACTTCGACGGGATCGTCGACGCAGCCGTCGGCGGGGCCGCCGGGGGGGTGGTCGGCGCAGCGCTCATGAAGCGCCTCCGCCGCGACGGGCGGCGTCGCGGGCCGCGGCCCCGGGGAACGGCAGCAGGATCGCAAGGAAGAAGACCACGAACATCAGGCCGATCACCACGACGTTGGCCACCGAAAGGTGGATGAAGCTCCAGTCCACCGTGTGCGCGGGGTGGTTCAAGTTGAACACCGCGCCCATCACGGTCGCGCCTGCGTGACTCAAAGCCGCCTCCTCGTTCGCTTGAGGTCGACCACAGGCCGACGAGAGCAGCCTAAGCCCGGGCCCGGATTGCACACATCCGTACTTTTCCCCAGTCTCGGCGGCGGCTTGGTACGACCACCCAAGACAGGCCGTCGCGCACCGTGACCACGCCGTCGCCGCGCACCCACGCCGTGGGATCTACCAGCCGCAACACTCAACCGAGCGAGACCACAGCCGAGAGCTCCGCAGAGTCGGCTATCCTCAGTGGTGGTGCCGCGGCGAGGTCCGCGGCGAAAGTCGTGCAGGTCGCCGGTCGCTGCCCCAAGCATCTTCCGACCCCCGGCACGGGCGGAAGGCAAACATGAAGACGATGTGGGAGCGACAGGAAGAGCGAAGGGCCGAGAAACTCGCGGAGATCCGCGAGCAGGTGGCACAGGGCACGCTGCGCATCCGCCAGATGACCGAGAAGGAACGCGCCGAGAACCCACCCCGCCCGCGACGCCCCGGGTCGAAGGGCGCGCCGCGGCGACCGCGCAAGGCGCCGGCCGACTGACACCGGCAGTGGCTCAGGCGGCGACCGGCAGCTCGAAGCGTACCCCGGTGAGCTCTTCGGAGACCGTCCACAACCGCGCGGCGACAGCCTCGTCGCGCGCCGCGCGGTTGGGCGAGGCCGGCCGCGGGGAGCCGCGAAACTCACCCGGCCCGCCCGGTCCGATGTAGAGGCCGCCCTCGAGGCCCGGCTCGGTGGCCGCGTACAGCGAAGGCAGTGCGCCGCGGTCGGCGGACTGCGCCAGCAGCGCGTTGGTCACGACCATCACGAGGCGGTCGAGCGTGGGCACCGCGGCCGACTGCAGGTTGGTGGCCGCGTAGCCGGGGTGTGCCGCGAGGCTCTTGACGGCCGAACCGGCAGCGCGCAACCGCCGGTCGAGCTCCAGCGCGAACAGGAGGTCGGCGAGCTTCGACTGCCCGTAGGCGCGCCAGCGGGAGTAGCGGCGCTCGGACTGCAGGTCGTCGAAGTCGATGCGCCCCGTCCGGTGAGCGATGCTCGACAGCGTCACGACGCGCGCGTCGGCGCGCCCCTCAAGCGCGCCGAGCAGGCGGCCGGTCAGCGCAAAGTGGCCGAGCAGGTTGGTGCCGAACTGCAGCTCGAAGCCGTCGGCAGTGACCCGGCGCGGCGGCGCCATCACGCCAGCGTTGTTGAGCAACAGCTCGAAGCCGTCGTGGGTCGAGCGGAACCGCTCCGCAAACGCCTCGACGGACGCAAGGCTGCCGAGGTCGAGCGAGGCCAGCTCCAACTGCGCCCCGGGTACCGCCTGCGAGATCGTCTCCACCGCGGCCGCGCCCCGCTCGGCGGAGCGGCAGGCAAGGACCACCGACGCCCCCGCACGCGCCAGCTCGCGCGCACACACCAGCCCCAGGCCGCTGTTGGCCCCCGTGACGACGGCGGTGCGGCCAGTCTGGTCGGGGATCTGCTCGGTCGTCCACTTCGTGCTCATCGGGCTCCTCTCGCCAACAGGACAGGCGTCGCCTCGTCCAACCCCTGACGACAGAGGAGCGAGCGTCGCAGGGCGAGCATAGCCGCCAGTGGGTGGATGGTCGGGGTCCGGGGCAGCGAGGGAGACCCGCAGGTGACGGGCGGCGGCCCAGGGGGCGCCACCCCTGCCTCGCGGAGGTCCCTCAGTCCTCCTCAGGCCCTGGCGGCCCGGCGCCCAGCCGCGCGATGACCTCGTCTCGGTCGGTGCCGTGGGCGAGCAGCACACGGTCGAAGGAGTCGCCGTAGACGTGCATCACGGCCAGCAGCACGTCGGTCGTCGCGACCGCGGGGGCGCCTCGCCGTGCGGCGAGCAGGACGGCGCGGGCGGTGACCTGCGCGACCGCGTCGCGGTCCTCGACGCCGGCGGGAACCCGGTCGCGGTCGGGGATCTCGCCAAGCGGCCCCTCGCTCACACCGAGCCCTTGCAGAGCGGCTCCGACGGCGCCGTGCTCGCGCAGGATCCGTAGCCAGCGCTCGGCCTCGGCGGCGGGGGTGCGAGCGAACGGCATCGCGGTCGAGGCGATGCCCAGCACGATCGCCGCGTCGGGGGCGAGCGCCGACCCGGGGCTCACCGCGACACCCCCAGACCCGCTCGCCGCAACGTGCGGGGTGCCTCGAGCGGGGTGACGTTGTCGCGGTGCAGCGAGACGACGGGCTGCCCGTCGTCCAGGCGCAGCTCGAGCAGGGCGGTGCCGGAGTGACCCGCGGCGGCGCGCGCCGAGCACACGAGCTCGGGGATCTCGCCGGCGGCAACCCCGCAGGCGAGCAGGAACTGCTCGGTCCGTCCGGCGGCGGCAGCCTCCCGGTCGAGCTCGAGCTCCTCGACCAGTACCGTCGGCGGCGTGTCGGCGGCGCCCTCGACGCACAGCAGGCACGCGGCCATGTCGTCGGGGCGCGCGTCGGTCTCAGCGGCCACCCGGCCCAGGAGCGCGGAGGCCGTCGCCCCGGACCCACCGGAACCCCCGGACGCGAGCTGCGCCAGCGTGCGCGCAAGACGGAGCTCGCCGAACAGCTCCCGCCCCACACGAGCGTCGGTGACGCCGTCAGTGTGGAAGCAGACCTGCCCGCTGCCGGGCAGGGACACCGTGGTCTGGCGAGTACCGGTCCGCATACCAACTCCGATCGGCGGCGAGGAGCAGAGGGTGACTAGCGCAAGCGACTGTGCGCCGAGCACGATCGGCGGCGGGTGACCGGCGCAGGCGTAGACCAGCACGCGGTCCCGCGGCTGGTAGGTGGCCGCCACGACGGTGGCAAACGAGTCCCCGAGCTGGCGCTCGAGCACCGCTCCTGCCGTCTGTACCGCGCTGCGCGGGGAGAGGCCAGCCTCGAGGTAGGCCCGCAGCGTGAAGCGCACGAGCGCCGTGTGGGGCAGCGCCTGGCGCCCGTGCCCAGAGATGTCCCCGACGATCACCGCCAGCCGGCCGTCCGCGAGCGCAAACACGTCGTAGAAGTCGCCCCCCGCCCCCGGGCCGTCTGCCGGCCGGTAGGCCGCGGAGGTGCCCACTGGACCGAGCCGCGCGGGTGCAACGGGCAGCAGCGCAGCCTGCAGCAGGCCCACGTCCTCGAGCAGTTGCGCACGCTGGCGCTCCAGCCGCCGGGCGCGCAGCGCGACCACGCGCGAGCGTAGCCCCAGCGCGACCGCGAGCACGAACAGCACGCCGAGGAGCACCCGCAACGGCACGGGGACGACGTCGACGATCGTGGTGATCGTCGTGACCAGCGGCGAAGAGCGGCTGTGCGGCCGGTGGCGCCGCGCCGCTCCCCGTGCGCGCCGAGCACGCGTGGAGGCGTCCGGGACCGTCGTCCCGAGAGCGACCGCCCCCCCGGACACCGCGGCCGGCGCGAGGCCCCTGCTCGTGGCGCGAGCGCGCGCCGGCCGAGCGTGCTGCGTGCCGTGGCGCCCCGGTGCACGGCGTGTCGGCGCCTGGGGCAGACGGCGAGTGACGGCGGGCGGCGCGCTGGCCACCTGTGGCGGCGACACCGCCACAGGTGGTGTCGCCGCCGCCGTGGTGGTGGTCGAGGTCGAGGGTGTCGAGGGTGCGAGTGCAGGAGTGGCGGTCGGCGAGGCAGCCGCGGGCGCGGCTGGGGCGGTGCCCGACGCGCTAGCGGGCGCCTGCTGCCCGCGGCTCCCACCGCCCGACCCCCGGCCAGAACCTCCCTGTTCGCCGGCGCGCCCGGTGCTCCCCTGCTGCGGGGCGCCACGCGTGGCGCCCCGCCCCTGCTGCTGTGCGCCGCGCGTGGCGCCCCGCCGGGCGCGGCTCCCGGAGCTCGACTGGTCGCCGCCAGAGCCCGACTGGGCGCCGCCGCCGGAACTCTGCTGTTCACCACCCCCGGAGCTAGGCTGTTCCTGGTCAGAGGCCGGTTGTTCGCTGTCGGCGGCCGGTTGTTCGTCGCCTGGGTCAGGTCGTTCGCGACCTCGCGGTTCGCGGCCGGAGCTCTGCTGTTCGCCGGTCCCGGAGCCCTGGCGTCCATCCGCAGGGGTCCTGTCTGCCGCGACTCTGGCCGTCAGCTGGGGGCGACCCGGCAAGGCCGCGGCGGCGGAGAGGCACGCCAGGGCAAGCGCGCAGCAGCAGACAACGAGGACAAGGGCCACCGCCAGCCGGCGTGGAGCGGGCGGAGGAGGGGGTGTGCGCGGAAAGGTCACCATCAGCAGGCTGCGCCTCAGGTCCGAGCGGCGTGCCCCCTCGTGTAGGCGAGCGCGTCGTCCACCGTCGGGAAGATCTCAAACGCCCCGTCCATCCCGGAGAACTCGAAGATTTTCAACACGGCGGGCCGCGCACAGACGACTGCCAGCCGCGCGTCGGCGTCGAGGCGGCGCTTGACACCGACGAGCACGCCCAGCGCGGTCGAGTCGAGGAAGTGCACACGCGAGAGGTCGACGACGAGCTGCGTGCACCCGGCCTCGAGCGCGTCGACCAGCACCCACTTCAAGCGCGGCGCCGTGGCGAGGTCGAGCTCCCCCTCGACGGAGATCACGCTCGTGAGGCGGTCGAGCTCGCACTGGGAGATCCCGAACGCCGCCGAGCTCGGCTGCAAACGGTCGGGGGTGTCGAGTCGGCTGAGCATCGGTGACCTCGCTTACGCGCCGGCAGGATCGGGAAACGCGGCTTGCAGTGCGCAGTGCGTACGTGCCCGCGCGTGCGAGAGTCCAGTCGGCAAGTACCGACCGGCGCTTGAGGCACGCCGCGGAGCATCGAACAAGCGTCCAGACAGAGTGAACACGTGGAGAACGAGCATCACCCCCGGGGCACCCCGCACGGCGCCGAGAGGACCGGCGAGGCGAAGAACCGCCGGCCAGAGGCACCGGTACAGTGGGCTCGGTGGATGGCCGCGAGGTGATACGCACGGTGGAGCTGAGCAAGGTGTACGCGGGCACCGACTTCGCCGCCGTGGACAGGCTCGACCTGAGCGTGCAGGGTGGGGAGATCTTCGGCCTGCTCGGACCCAACGGCGCCGGCAAGACGACGACCGCGGGGATGCTCACCACGCGGGTGGTGCCGACCTCCGGCTCGGCGTACGTGGGCAGCATCGACGTCGTCGCGCACCCGGCGCTGGCCAAGCAGCTGCTCGGGACGGTCTCGCAGACAAATACGCTGGACCGCCAGCTGACGGTGTGGGAGAACCTGTACTACCACGGCCGCCTGTTCGGCATCTCCGCGGCGCGCTCGCGCGCAACCGCCGACGAGCTGCTCGAGCAGTTCCAGCTGGCCAAGTGGGCCAAGGCGTCGGTGTTCGCGCTCTCCGGAGGGATGGCCCAGCGGCTGATGGTGGCGCGCGCGATCTTCCACCGTCCGGCCGTGCTGTTCCTCGACGAGCCGACCGCGGGCCTCGACCCGCAGGGCCGCCTTGCGCTGTGGGAGACCCTCGGGGAGCTCAACCGCGAGGGCCAGACGATCCTGCTGACCACGCACTACATGGAGGAGGCCGACCACCTCTGCGACCGGGTGGCGATCATGGACCACGGCAGGATCCTCGCGCTCGACACGCCGGCGGAGCTGAAGCAGTCGGTGGGCGCCGACACGATCGTCACCGTGCGGGCCGACGGCGATCAGAGCGCGCTCGCGGAGCGGTTGGCGGGCGAGATCGAGGAGGTGACCCGCACGCGCGTGGTCGAGGGCGGCGTGGAGCTCCACGTGCAGGGGGCGGAGCGGCTCGTGCCGCGCGTGGTCAACGCCGCCGAGGGCGGGGGCTTCGAGCTCGCCGACCTGTCGGTGGCCGAGCCGAGCCTCGAGACGGTGTTCATCAACCTCACCGGCAAGGCGTTGCGCGACTGATGGCCGCCACCGCCCACCCGGCCCCGGCGAGCGCCCACGTGGAGTTGACCCCGACGCGCTCCACGGTGCAGGCCAGCCGCGCGGCGCTGCGCGCGCTGATTCTGCGCGACCTGTTGGTGCTGCGCAGGAACTTCGCCGAATTCCTGGTGCGCACGTTGATCCAGCCGTTCCTGTTGGTGTTCGTGTTCCTCTACGTGTTCCCCTCGATCGGCCAGGGGGTAGGCGGGGGCGGCAGTGCGCACGGGTCGGACTTCGCGACGGTGCTGGTGCCCGGCGTGGTGGCGATCTCGATCATGTTCCAGGGGATCCAGGCGGTTGCGCTGCCGCTCTCGGCGGAGTTCGGCTACACCCGCGAGATCGAGGACCGCGTCCAGGCCCCCTGCCCGGTCTGGCTGGTGGCCGTCGCGAAGGTGCTCTCAGGCTCCGTCCAGGGAGCGCTCGCGGCGGTCGTGGTGTTCCCGATCGCCGCCGTGATCCACGCCCCCGGGGTGCAGACACACCTGTCGATCACGTGGTGGATCGTCCTCACCCTGATACCGCTGGCGTGCGTGGCGATGACCTCGCTGGGGCTGCTGCTCGGGACCGTGTTCGAGCCGCGCAACATCGGGCTGATGTTCGGCTTCATCGTGCTGCCGCTGACATTCCTCGGCGGCACGTACTACCAGTGGACGAGGCTCGCGCCCGTGCAGGTCGACGGCGTGCACTGGCTGCAGATCGTGGTGCTGGTCAACCCGCTGATCTACGTCGCCGAGGGCATGCGCGCCGGGCTGACCAACATCTCGCACATGCCGCTGTACGTCGTCTACCCCGTGCTGGTCGGCTTCTGCGCCGTCTTCCTGACGCTCGGCCTACGCAACTTCAGCCGCCGGGTACTGTCCTGAGGGCACTTTGGGTCGCATCCGCGCAGCCCGTGGGGGCTACCGAGCACGGGTGCGCGAGGCGTCGGGCCTCGCGGCCGGGGCGATGCTCGGATCACGGAAAAAAAGTGGCTCGGATCGCGGAAGAAGCCGCAATGGAGTGGGTGTACCATTGCCGTGGTAAGCTCCTACCATGCACGTATCGATCGACAATGCGGGGCGGGTGGTGGTGCCCAAGCAGATACGCAACGAGCTGGGGTTCTCGCCCGAGGTGGGACTCGAGATCGAGGTGGTCGACGGGCATCTCGAGCTGTCGGCGCCACGCGAGCCGGCCAAGCTCGTCGCCGGGCCCCACGGGCCGTCGATCGCCGCGACCGGCACGCCGATCACCGATGAGGATGTACGACGCACGCTCGAAGCGGTGCGCGCGCGCCGATGAGAAAAGCCGCTGACAGCAGCGTCACGATCGCCGCGCTCCTCGCCGACCATCCTGCGCACCAAGCCGCGGCCGAGGCCCTCGCCGCCTGCGAGACCACGATCGCGCACGCCGCGGTCGAGACCTACAGCGTCATGACCCGGCTGCCGGCCCCCCACCGGGTCGACGCGACCACAGCCGCCACAGTGCTGAGTGAACGCACGCCGGCGACGTACGCGACGCTCAACGCGAGCAGGTACACGAAGGCGCCCACCAGGCTGGCTGGTGCCGGCGTCAGCGGCGGAGCCACCTACGACGGCCTAATCGCCCTGACCGCACTGGAGCACGGCTTGGAACTGTTCACACGCGACCGGCGGGCAGAGCGCACCTACCGCGCGCTCGAAGTGCCCTACCAGCTGCTCCACTGACTCGGGAGCAGTTGTAAGTCAGGCCACTGCGGCCAGCCCCTGCGCAGGCGCCCCGGCTTTGGTCGCCTCGCCCTCCAGCGGGGAGCCGCCGCGGCCGGCCAGCGGCGCCAGCGCGGACTTGACGGTCGTGGGCACGACACCGCCAAACCGCTTAGACAGCCACCGCCGCGGCGGTACCGCGAGGGTGACGATCTTGCGCACCACACTGCCGAACTGAGAGTGCAGCGGGCCGGTGTTGTAGGGGATGCCGTAACGCCGACTGACATCGCGCACCTCGACGGAGATGTCGGCGTAGCGGTGAGCCGGGAGGTCAGGGAACAGGTGGTGCTCGATCTGGAAGCTGAGGTTGCCCGCGAGAACGTGGAACAGCTTGCCGCCGGTCAGGTTGGCCGAACCGAGCTGCTGGCGAAAGTACCACTCCCCGCGCGTCTCCTCGGCGGTCTGCTCCTCGGTGAACTCGTGCGTCCCCTCGGGGAAGTGCCCGCAGAAGATGATCGTGAACGCCCACAGGTTGCGCACGAGGTTCGCGGTCGCGTTGCCCGCGAGCGTGAACGGCAGCGAGGGACCGGAGAGCAGCGGGAAGAGCACGTAGTCCTTGAGCGTCTGGCCGCGCACCTTGCGCCACAGTTCTCCCAACATGCCGCGCTTCTCCTCGAGGTTCCACTCGCCCGCGGCGAGCCGCTCGGTTTCGAGGTCGTGCAGCGCGACGCCGTACTGGAAGAAGGCCGCCAGCAGCGCCGCGTACAGCGGGTTGCCGAGGTAGTAGGGGCGCCACCGCTCCTGCTCGGACATGCGCAGGATCCCGTAACCGATGTCGCGGTCCTTGCCCACGATGTTGGTAAAGGTGTGGTGCATGTAGTTGTGCGAGTGGCGCCACTGGTCGCCCGGGCAGGCGGTGTCCCACTCGAACGTCTTGCCGTTCAGCCGCGGGTCGCGCATCCAGTCGTACTGACCGTGCATGACGTTGTGGCCGATCTCCATGTTGTCGAGGATCTTCGACAGGGACAGCGCCGCGGTGCCGGCGAGCCAGGCGGGCGGCAGCAGGCTGAAGAGCAGCAGGCCGCGGCCAGCGACCTCGAGTCCCCGCTGGGCGCGGATGACGCGGTTGATGTAGCCGGCGTCGCGCTCGCCGAGGTCCGCGACGACGCGCGCGCGGATCGCGTCGAGCTCCCGGCCGAAGGCGTCGAGCTGCTCAGGGGTCAGGGCAGGTGCAGTGGGTGCGGCAGGTGGGATGGGAAGAGTAGGTGCGGTGACGGACATGGGCGTTCCTTTCGAAGTCGGGGTGAACGGGGTCGGGGAGGGTTTGGTGGTGGTCGGAGTCGTGGGGGTCGTGGAGTGGAGGGGGCAGGGGTCGAGCAGGAGGTTCAGCAGACGGGTCAGAGCTCCAGTGCGATGTCGCCGACGGGCACGGACACGCAGATGCGGATCTGCTCCTCCCCGGCGGAGGAGAGCTCGCCGGTGAGGACGTTGCGCACCGTGCCGGCCGTCTTGACACAGCTACAGGTGTTGCAGATACCCATGCGGCAGCCGTGCTCGGGGGCGAGGCCGGCGTCCTCGGCCTGCTCGAGCAGCGGCAGACCGCTGTTGGCGGCCTCGTGTCCGGAGGCAGCGAAGCGGACGCGGCCCACGGCGCCGTCAGTGTCGAAGCGCAGCGCGGGCGGCGTGAAGCTCTCGACGAGCGGCTCGGGGAGCCCGTCCTGCGCCCAGACGGCACGGACCGCGTCGATCAGGGCCGGGGGGCCGCAGACGAACGTCGCGGCAGTGGTGTGCTCGGAGGTGACCGCGCGCAGGTGCTCACGGCAGAAGCGCCCGGTGAACGGCAGCCCGCCGCCGCGGGTGTAGCCGCGGGCGACGCGGAGCCCCGCGTGACGCTCTGCGAGCTGGCCGAGCTCGGCGCCGTAGAGCGCGAGCTCGGCCGAGCGTGCGTAGTTGAGAAAGCCGACCTCGCCTGCGAAGCCCTCGTCGCAGAGGGTGCGGAGCATCGCCATCACCGGCGTGATGCCGGAACCACCGCTGATTAGCAGCACGCGCTCGGGCCGCGGGTCGGGCAGTACGAAGTCACCCTCGGCAGGGGTCAGACCGACGATCAGCCCCGGTCGCGCGCGGTTGCGCAGGTAGCGCGACACCTTGCCTTCAGGGTGGGTCGAGACGGTCAGCTCGAGCGCTCCGCCGGCGGCGTGCTCGGAGCCGGCGGGGGAGTAGGACCGAGTCTCGCGGACACCGTCGATCTCCACTGACACCCCGACGAACTGCCCGGCTCGCAGGCCACGCCAGTTCTCGTTCGGACGGAGCGTGAGCGTGACGCTCCGCGGCGTCTGGTGGCGGATGGCGAGCACCTCGGCCCGCACGTCGCGCTTGAGCAGCAGCGGGCGCACGAGCTCGACGTAGCGGTCCACACCGTGCGGGTAGGCGAGCGCCTCGAGCAGCGGGGAGTGCAGCAGACGGCGGCCGAAGCCTCGGGAGGGGGTGGCGGTGGGCAGTGGTCTCGACTCCAGGTCTCGGTGTACGACTGTTCACAGAGTACACCACTCAGTACACTTGCCTAGAGGATCGGTAACAGAGGTGTCCACGAAAACCCGTCACAAGGCAACGGTGCACAGTCGTGCTCCACGCCGCCACGCCGCGGAGACCAGCGCGACACGTCAGGAGCGCAAGCAGCTCACGCGCCGGGCACTGCTCGACGCGGCGCTGGAGCTGCTCGAGGGGCAGAGCTTCTCGAGCCTCAGCCTGCGCCGGGTGACGCGGCGGGCGGGCATCGTCCCGACAGCCTTCTACCGCCACTTCGACGACATGGAGGAGCTGGGCCTCGTCCTGATCGACGAGTCGTTCCGGACGCTGCGCGCGATGATCCGCGCGGCCCGCGCCGACCCGCGCACCTACGAGCACGTGATCCGCACCTCCGTCGAGATCCTCGTGGGCTACGTGCACGAGCACGAGACCCACTTCCGCTTTATCGCGCGCGAGCGCTTCGGCGGAGTCGCCGCACTGCGGCACGCCATCCGCAGCGAGATCCGCCTGTTCGCAAGCGACCTCGCGATCGACCTCGCGCGCTTCCCCTACCTCGACCGCTGGACCACCGAGGATCTCCAGCTGCTGGCCGGGCTGATGGTCAATACGATGGTCTCGATCGCCGAGGCGATCCTCGACGCGGCGCCGCAGGACCCCCTCGCGGAGGCCGAGATCGTCGCGACCGCCGAGCGCCAGCTGCTCATGATCGCGCTGGGCGTCCCCGAGTGGCGCAGCGCCGGGGCACAGCCGCAGCCGGCCCTCACGCCGACTCGTTGAGCGCTGCCTCGGGCCCGGGGCACGACTTCCTGAGGAGGTGAGCGCCCGCACGCGCCCGACGTTTGGCCCTCAAGGGAGATCGAGCATCCCCAAGGGAGGAGCGTCCCGCCGTCTGCGACGATGGAGGGCGTGCACGGCGGCGGAGCTGCGACGGACACGAACGAGCGGCTGCGCGCGCTGATCCGCGACATCCCCGACTTTCCGCAACCGGGGATCGTCTTCAAGGACATCACCCCCCTGATGGCCGACCGCGAGGCGCTCGCGCTCGCGGTGCAGGGTCTGGCCGAATACGCGCGCCCGCTGAGCGTCGACTGCGTGATCGCCGCCGAGGCGCGCGGCTTCCTGCTGGGCCCGGCGCTCGCGCTGGAGCTCGGCGCGGGGTTCGTGCTCGCCCGCAAGCCGGGCCGGCTGCCGTACGAGACGATCAGCGCCGAGTACGTGCTCAAGTACGGCACCAACCAGCTCGAGCTGCAGACCGACGCGATCGTTCCCGGCGCACGCGTGCTAGTCCACGACGACCTGCTGGCGACCGGCGGCACCGCGGCCGCGCTGTGCGAGCTGGTCGACCGGCTCGGCGGCCAGGTCGTCGGCTGCGGATTCCTGGTCGAGCTTCGCCTTCCTGCAGGGCCGCGAGCGACTCGCGCCGCACGAGGCGCACGCGCTGATTGTGTACGAGAGCTGAGGCAGGCGTACAGCCCTACACGGTCGCGGGATCGACCCGGGGGCTCATCAACGCGACCGGGACCCCCAGGCCCGCCGAGCGGCGCAGCGTGGCGATCCGCCGGCCCGACTGAACCGCGGGTCGGACCGAGCCGACGTGCGGGCCGAGGCCCTCCACGGCGCGGTCGAGATCCTCGACGCTCAGGGCAAGGCCCCACAACCGCGCCGGGCGGGCGGCTCCACCCCCACGCTCGACGACACCGTCGGGCTCCTGAACGACCTCGAGGATCTCGCCTCCAAGCCGGAAGAACGCCTGGCGCGGCGCCCCGGCCGGGGTCGGCTGCTCACGGATCCTGCGCAGATCCAGACCAGCCGCCTGCAGCGCCTGCACGCTGCGCTCGAGCACGGGGGACACCGCGACGACGTGATCGATCGCGAGCGCCCCGTTGGGATGCGCGGGCGCAGGCGCGGGCACCGGCGACTGCGAGCACGTCGTGGGTAGCCCATCGAGCTCGACGCCGGCGACCGCACGCAGCGACCAGCGGACGATGCCCCGCCCGGCTCCGCGCCCCGCGAGACGAACACGAACCCTACCGAGCTGACAGCACTCCTCCACGACCGTGAAGCCAAGCACCGTCCAGCGCTCGGGCTCGTCGGCGATCACCAGCTCGTCGATCGTGGGCGCGGACTCGGGCGGGCTCTGAAGATCGGTGCCGGACATCGTTTGCAGCGTGTCACGCCTTGTAGCCCGGGTCTCGAGACGAGGAGGGCGGTCGGCAGCGGCCACTACGTCCTCTACAGTGTAGTCCCATGGCTGCGCACCCCGCCAAGACACAGCCCTTCTCGATCCGGCTCGGCGCACAGGCGAACCTGCTCGTCACCGACGAAGTCCGCCGCTCCGGGCGCCCGCGCAGCACGGTCGTGGAGGAGCTCACCGAGGAGGCCGCCAAGACGCGGCTGCATCCCGGCATCGCTTTTCGCGGCAGGCCCCGCCGCGCGTGGGTGATCGGCAGCGGCCTCGACGTGTGGGAGATCATCGAGATGCTGCGCTCTTACGGCGGCAACGAGGAGTCGTTGCTGGCAAACCACCCGCTTCTCAACGCCCAACGCCTGCGTGCGGCACAAACCTACGCGGAGCACTTCCCCGAGGAGATCGAGCCGCTGATCGAGGAAAATCATCGGCCTCTCCAGGAGCTCCTCGAGCTCTACCCGTTCCTGCGCAGCGCAACCTCGCGGTAGCCGCGCCGGTGCGGCTGCTGCTCGACGCGCACGTCTCCGGGCCCAGAGTCGGGCGCCGGCTGGAAGCAGCGGGACACGACGTGCGCGCGCTCGACCAGGAGCCGGCGCTCGAGGGCCTCGAAGACGAGGACGTGCTCGCGCTCGCATCCGAGGAAGAGCGCATCCTCGCGACCCAGGACATCCGCGACTTTCCCGCGATCCTGCGCGAGTGGGCGGAGGCGCAGCGCTCACACGCCGGTGCGATCCTCATCTACGGCATCGCTCACAGCGAGTTCGAGCTGATTGCCCGTGGCACCCTGCGCTGGCTGGAGCTCTACCCAGAGCCCGCGAGCTGGACCGACCTCGCCGTCGTCCTCGACCGCAACTTCGCCTCCGGCTGAGGTGTGCCGGCTGTTCGCCATGAGCGCGGGAAGCCGGCGGGCGCGGGCGACGTTCTGGCTGCTGGGGGCGCCGGACAGCCTGGAGGCGCAGAGCCACCGCGAGCCCGACGGGACGGGCCTGGGGTGGTTCGACGAGCGGGGCGCGCCGCAGGTGCGCAAGCAGCCGCGGGCGGCGTACGATGACGCGGACTTCGCCCGGGCTGCCCGGGAGGTCTCCTCGAGCACGTTCGTCGCCCACGTCCGCTTCGCCTCGACGGGCGCCCTGACCCAGCGCAACACGCACCCGTTCGAGCAGGCGGGGCGCCTGTTCGCCCACAACGGGGTGCTCGAGGACCTGCCGACACTGGAGGCGCACCTTGGGGACGCGCTCGCAACGGTGCACGGGGAAACTGACTCCGAGCGGCTGTTCGCGCTCATCACCCGCGAAACCGCCGCGCAGGGGGGTGACGTGAGCGCAGGCATCGCGGCGGCGTGCCGGTGGGTCGCGGCGAACCTGCCGGTGCTGGCGCTCAACCTAGTGCTCACCACCGAGCAGGGCCTGTGGGCGCTGCGGTACCCCCAGACACACGAGCTCCACATCCTCGAGCGGGAGCCCGGGGCCGCCCTGGAGCACTCCAGCAGCCTCGGCAGCCGCGTCCACTCCGAGCACGGCGCAAGCCGGCCGCTGGTGGTCCTCGCCAGCGAGCGGATGGACGACGACCCCCGCTGGCGGGCGCTGGAACCGGGGGAGCTCGTGCACGTCGACCACGCCCTCCGGGTCACCTCGCGCCGGATCCTCGACGGCCCACCCGCGCAGCCGCTGACCCTCGCGGACCTGGGCGCGCGGGCGCAGGCGTCGCAGACAGGCACGTGACGCACAGTCGTTGAGGGGGCAGGGCCGCATGCGGCCCTGCCTGGAACGGCCACATGTGGCCGTTCCTCAGGGTCGTGCATGCACGACCCTGCCGGTGGCGCATGCGCCACCGGTGGACCCGCCGCATGCGGCGGGTCCCGGGGCCGCGCACGCGCGGCCCCGCCGGAACCCCTACGCTGCTGCGTCGCCCACGCGTCTGGGGGGCGAGCGTCTGGCGAGCACCGCGCCCCAGTCGGCGTCTTCGAACGTGGCGGGGCGGGTGCTGCCGAGGAACTCCCGCAGCACCTCCGAGAGCCCGTCGGGGTCTTCCAGGTGCGGGAAGTGCGCGGCGCGAGGCAGCGTGCGGAAGTGGCTGTTGGGGATCGCCTCGTGCGCCCGGCGCCCGTGCTCCAGCGGGATCGTGTGGTCGCGCTCGCCCCACACCACGAGCGTGGGCATCAACTCGAGCAGGTACAGCCGGTCGGTCGCGGAGACCCGCTGGCCGTGCACGTCGATCACCGCGCGCAGCGTCTGCAGGAACGCGTGGCGCGCTTCGGGGCTCTCCAGGGGGCGCAGCGCTCGGGCTGCCGCCTGCAGGTGCACGCCGCCGCGCACGCCGCGCTCGCGCAGGCGCCGGCCGGTGCCGCTCAGCGCGCCTACCAGCCGCCGGTTGATGGTCAGCGCGAGCAGGGCGGAGACGCCGGGCAGCGCAGCGGTGCGCAGCACGGGGCTAACTGTGTGGCCGAGGCCGCCTGAGGAGACCAGCACGAGCCGCTCGGTGCGTTGGGGGAATTGGTAGAAGAACTGCATCGCCACGCCCCCTCCGAGCGAGTGCCCGACGATGCTCGCGCGGTCGATCCCCTCCGCGGCCAGCAGGTCGCGGATGCTGGCGGCGTGCGCCCCCAGCGAGTAGTCCCCGCGCGGCGCCGCGGAGTCGCCGTGGCCGATCAGGTCCGGCGCGATCACCGTGTGCTCGCCGGCCAGGTTCTCCGCCACCGCCCGCCAGTGGCTGGAGGAGTTGAGCATCCCGTGTACCAGCACGACCGGCGGTCCGCTGCCCGCGGGTGGGTGGGCGATTCGGTACACCACGCGGCGCCCGTGGAGCTCGATCTCCCACTCGTCCCACCGCGGTGGGCGCGCGGGCACTCCCACCGGCCGCGGGGTCTCCCGCGCGGGGGCCCTGGGGTCTCCTCTGGCTTGGCTGCTGGTCACGGTACGACTCTGACGCCACACTAAACGATCCGCCGCGGGCGCTCGCCGAGCCTGCGATGCGTCGAGCATCCGCTTGTCGGTCTCGCTGGGCATCTTCGGCGAGGAAGATGCTATGAACGGTGCTCCCGCGACAAGGAGACAGGAGACTGGTATGGCCCGGCTGCCCTTGATGGATCCCGCGAGCGCCCCAGACACGGTCGGCAAGGTGTTGGCCGGCACCCCACTGAGCCTGTTTCGGATCGTCGCCCACGCGGAGAGTGCGTTCGAGCCGTGGCTGAAGTACGGCACGGCGCTGCTGACACGTCTCGAGTTGGACCCGCTGCTGCGAGAGCTCGCGATCCTGCAGGTGGCGCACCTCGTCGAGTCGCGTTACGAGTGGGTGCAGCACGTCGCCATCGCTCACGCGGTGGGGGCGAGCGACGAGCAGCTCACGGCCGTCGAGAGCGACCGCGAGGGTGACCCAACTCTCAGCGACGCCCAGCGTGAGGTTCTGCGCTTCACGCGTGAGGTGGTCCTCGACGGCGCCGCGAGCGAGCAGCTCGTGGCCGACCTCGTCGCACGTCTCGGTGAGCGGCAGGTCGTCGAGCTGCTGCTCGTCGTGGGCCACTACATGGCGATCGCGAGGTTGATCGCGACGACCGGCCTGGAGCCCGATCCGCCGCTCGTCTCGCTCACCGCACGCGTCGAGCGTGAGGGGTGAGCGCCCCGGAGGGCGCCGAGGGCAGGCTCGCGGGCAAGGTCGCGATCGTGACCGGTGCCGGGCAGACTCCGGGCGAGAGGATCGGCAATGGACGCGCCACCGCGATCCTGTTCGCGCGCGAGGGCGCCCGGGTGGTGCTGTTCAACGACGAGGAGTCCTCGATCGAAGAGACGGCCCGTGAGATCGACGCGGCCGGCGGGTCGGCGACGGTCGTCGTCGGCGACGTGAGCGTCGAGGAGGACTGCCAGCGGCTCATCAGCGCCTGCCTGGAGCACTTCGGGGCGTTGGACATCGTTCACCACAACGTCGGGGTGGGCCTCGGCGATGGGTGGTGCGAGTGGATCGACTTCGAGGCCTGGCAGCGGATCATGCGCATCAACGCCGGGGGCACTCTCCTGATCGCAAAGGCCGCCCTGCCGACCCTCCGTGAGCAGGGCCACGGCGTGATCACGAACGTCTCATCCGTCGCCTCGCTGATGGCGGGAGCGACGCTGCTGAGGAACCCTCCCCACGCTTACAAGATGTCCAAGGCCGCCCTGAACGCGCTCACGCTCTCGCTCGCACAGGCCTACGCACAGTTCGGAGTCCGCGTCAACGCGATCCTCCCAGGCCTGATCGACACGCCGATGGGCGTCGACGCGGTCGCGGCGCACATCGGCGTGCCACGCGAGCAGTACGCAACTGCCCGCGACGAGAGCGTGCCACTCAAGGGCGGGATGGGCTCGGCCTGGGACGTCGCTCACGCGGCGCTCTTCCTCGCCTCCGACGAGGCCCGCTTCATCACCGGCGCGCTGCTCCCGGTCGACGGCGGCCAGTCAACCCGCGTGGGGTGAGGACGCACGCCCCGCGGAGGCTCTGGGCCGGCGCGGACCAGGCGCCGCGGACTCGGCTCACGGCTTTTTTGCCCACGTGCCGCTGTCCTGGAAGCAGCCAAGGGCCGTAGTGCCGCCCGCAAGCAGACCGTGCAGCAACCTCCGCGAGCCTTTGATATAAAGCTCGATATATTGAGCACTATACGCTATAATGATCTATATATTATGCCTAAAGTTGAAAATCGGCGACGAACGTCCCCGCTGCCGGTGCGCCGGGCGGAGCGACAGATAGCCGAGCACCTCGTGGCTTGGCGCAAGCTGCGTGGCCTCACACAGGCACAATTGGCCGACCGTTCGGGAGTAGCCCGCGGCACGCTGCAGCGGATCGAGTCGGCCGAGAAGGGCGTCAGCGTCGAGAACCTGCTCCGCGTACTTCGCGGGCTTGGGCTACTCGAAAACCTGCCGCGGGCACTGGACCCTCTCGCAAGCGATGTTGGGCGCATTCGATCAGAGGAGCGACTCCCCCGGCGCGTGCGTCCCAGACAGCTGAGCCTGTAGGAGCCGACCCCGGAGCGCGACCGTGACTGACACGACCGTCGATGTGCTCGTGCAGATCGCCGGCGAGGACGTACCGGCCGGACGGCTCTGGGCACACCCCCACGGTCGCAGCGGCTCGGCGACGTTCGCGTATCTGCCCGAGTATCTCGCTAGCGCGGACAGCTATGAGCTTGACCCGCAGCTCGCCAAGCACACCGGACAGCAGCAGACCGCCGAGGGCCAGGCGCTGTTCGGGGCGTTCTCCGACGCTGCTCCCGACGGGTGGGGACGTCGGTTGATCCGACGCGCCGAGATCCACCACGCCGAGAAGCACGGCGTCCCGGAGAGGGACATCCCCGAGATCGACTATCTGCTAGGGGTGCGCGACCAGCTACGCCAGGGCGCGCTGCGTTTTCGCACCCCGGCCGAGGGAACCTACCTGGCCGACGATCGTCGCGGCGTCCCCCATCTGATTGACCTGCGGCGCCTATTGGCGGCCGCCGAGCAGCTCGAACGCGACCAGGTGTCAACGATCATCGAAATTCCTCAGTTGCGATCACGGTTTTTCCCCACCCTGGTTGAGGCCGGCGCGTAGTTGTTGGAGGCGGGCGCGGTGGCCGCGCATGCGGTAGCTCTCGCCGTCGATTTGTAGGACGGTGGCGTGGTGTAGGAGGCGGTCGAGGATCGCGGCGGCGACGGTGGTGTCCTCGAAGATCTCGCCCCAGCTGGCGATCCCGCGGTTGGTGGTGAGGATGATCGAGCCGTGCTCGTAGCGGCGGCTGATGACTTGGAAGAGGTGGCTGGCGGCCTCGCCGGGCATCGGCAGATAGCCAAGCTCGTCGATCACGAGAAGCTGGGGGCCGTTCCAGAAGCGCATCGTGGTCTGCCAGCGACCGTCGATGGCGGCTCTGGCGGTCCTGGCGACGAGGTCCGCGGCGGTAGTGTAGTAGACGCGGTAGCCGGCGTGCACGGCCTTCAGGCCGATCGCTATGGCGAGCATCGTCTTGCCGACGCCGGGTGGCCCGATCAGGAGCGCGTTGGCTTTCTCCTCGATGAACCGCAGGGTCGCGAGCTCTTCGACGAGGCGGCGGTCCAGTGCTGGCTGGGCGGTGAAGTCGAACTCATCGAGTGTCTTGGTGGACGGGAACCCCGCGAGGCGAAGCCGGCCGTGGAGGCGGCGCTCCTCGGTCGCGGTGACCTCGACTGCGAGCAAGTCCGTGAGGAACTGGGTGTAGCCGGGCTTGGTCTTCTCGGCCTGCTCGAGCGCGACGGGTAGATGCTCCGCGGCGGCGGCGAGCTTCAGGTAGGCCAGGTGGCCGCGTAGCTGCTGGTAGGTGGCGTGCTTGTTCATCGCCCGGCGACCCTCGCGATCCGTGCGTACTCATCGAGGTCGACTACCGTGCCCTGGCGTTCACCGCGCAGCTGGGCGGCCTCCGCGAGTGCTGCCTGGCTGGGAGGACGGTTCTGCTTGCGCCGGCACGGCTTGGCCGTCGTGAACGCATCGAGCACCGCGGCCTCCAAGAGGCGCGCGTGCTCTGGGGTCTGCAGGACCTGCCCCGCGCCAGCAGGGGCCCGCCTGTGGCGCGCGACGCGCCTGTTGGCCTTGGAGATGATCTCCAGGTGCAGCTCACCGAGCCTGACACGCACGGTGACGCCCTGACCGACCAGCCCCGGCGGAACGCTGTAGCGGTTGCCCTCAAACGCGACCATGGCCGTTCGCGCGACGACGCGCTCGGCCTCCAGCAGCGCCGGGAACCCCACCGCGGGCAGCCCGAGCAGATGCTCTGCGGTGGCGAGCTCGGCGATCGTCTGCCCTCGGCGTTTGCGGCGGTCTGAGACCGCATTCGCCCAGCGGTCCAGGTCAGCCTGCGCTTGCCCCAGGTTCGCGACCGGCGCGGTGCGCCACCACGAGCGCGTGATGTATTTGATCGCGGCCTCCACGACACCCTTGCGCTGCGGCCGGCGTGCTGGGCAGACCCAGACCTGCACCCGGTAGTGCTTGGCGAGCTGCGCGAACGGCGCGGTAATCCGATCCGTTCCCGGGTGCACGACTGTCGCCATCCGGTCTGTCCGCCACGCACGCGCGCTACCACCCAAGCGGCGCAGCACCCCGTCGATCGCCTCGACCAGGTGCGCGAAGGTCTGCCCCTCGCAAATCACCCCGCGGCAGCGACCGGAGAACGACAGCGCACCGACGAGCACATACGCCGGCTCACCCCACGGCGTCTCGCGCAACTCAAGCCAATCCCACTGGATCTCCTCGCCCGGCTCATGAGCGATCACCGTCGTCACTCCGTGCCCACCCGTGCGGCACGCCTCACACCGCGGGCGCAAACCGAGCGTCCGCAGCTCCCTGACGAACGTCACATACGAGCGGTCGAACCCGAGATCGAGCACCTCGCGGTAGAGCACCGTCCCCTCGACATGCGCGTCATCAGCGAACCGCGTGGCCAGGTACCCCCGGTAGGGCTCAACGCAGCTCGCGGCCGCCTCGCGCGAGGGCCCGCCACCGTTCAGATACTTGCGGACCGTCTTGCGATCCCGGCCCGTATGACGAGCGATCGCCGACACCGACCAGCCGCGGCCCGCCAACGCATGAATCTCCACATCGTCCTCCTTGCTCAGCATCCCCAAAGGCTCCCTTCCAAATCGCAGGCATCAACACCCGCGACCCTGGAGGGAGCCCCCGACAGAACCGCGCCGGCGGTCGCCCACTACGCCTCGCCTACGGCTCGGCTCCGCGGACGACCGCCGCTACGCACTCAAAGGTGGGGAATTTCCGTGATCAGATCTGAGGACGATTACGTGATCGCGGCCACAGGAGACCGACGAAGATCTACAGCTGCTGCTCGAGGGCGGCAGCTCCCTCGGGGGTGCACGTCCCAAGGCACACGTGCTCGACACTCAAGGGCAGCTCGGCATCGCCAAGTTCCCCGCCCCCGAGAACGACAAATGGGACGTCATTCGCTGGGAGGCAGCGGCTCTCACTCTCGCGCGTGCCGCCGGGCTCCGGGTACCCCAGTTTCGCCTCCACGAGATCGCTGGCAGACCGGTGCTGGTCGTCCGTCGCTTTGACCGCGACGCCGGCGGACGGATCGGATACGTCAGCGCGATGACGATGCTCGAGGCCAAAGACGGCGCAGAAGGCAGCTATGTCGAAATAGCCGAGGCGATCGAGGAACACTCACCGGCCGCGAGCGCCGATCTACGCGAGCTGTGGCGGCGAATCGTGTTCTCGCGCCTGATCTCAAACACCGACGACCATCTGCGAAACCACGGCTTCCTGCGAACCAGCACAGCCGGATGGTCGCTGTCCCCCGCGTTCGACTTGAATCCGAATCCGCAGGCTGGGGGACGAGGATTCAGCACGGTGATTGAGGAGCGCCGCGACGGAAGCGGCGTCGAGGCCGCGATCGAGCTCGCTGGGCTGTTCCGCCTCACACCACAACAGGCGCTCGCCGTAATCGAGGAAATCGATCGTGCAACATCGAGCTGGCGAGAGGTAGCCAAGGCGGTCGGGCTCGAACCAGGGGCGCTCGAGCGGATGGCCGCAGCTTTTGAGAACGATGAGGTCCGCATCGCACGCGCACTACGCAGCTCAACCACCCTTCGCTGACACATTCCGGGCTGCATGCGTGCCCGGTGACATCGCAGCCACGCCCCGAGTCGGCAAGGATGACTGTATATTGACAGAGTTCGGTCCTTGACACTTTGGCCGTTTGCGCCTAGCATCTCGACGCGTCCCTAGAAGCAGGACGCATGGCGACATTCATCCAGTCGACCCGGGCAGACCGGAAAGGAAGGTTCCAATGCAGGATTGGCCTACACTCGCCGCGGAGTTGAAGAAAGCCTGGGCCGCGCTGCCGCCGGACGAGCGCGCACGGCTTGAACCGGAGCTACGCAGCAACCACGACGCCCTGTTGAGCATCCGTCACGGCGTCGCCCCGCCCTCGCCACCGAGTCGCGAGCTGGCACTCCTCTACAGCCTCCTGCACGGCGATCCAGACCGCCTGCTGAGCGACTCGACTACGGGGGCCGCAAACACGTGGGTTGGGGCCGACGGCCAGGTGTACTTCGGTGGAGTCGAGTACGATTCCACCGACCCCGGATGGGCGTACTGCCCGTATACCTGGTGTGTCATCGGCGGCAAAACGCCGAGTTTCAGCAATGCTCCGGCAGTTGTCGCGATCGCCGACACCGTCACTATCGCGCTGCTCGGCGATTGGGGAGGCAACAACAAAGCGGCGCAGGAGGTCGCAAGCAGCGCCCGGGGCAAGCTGGGCGCGGGGGACGTCATGGTTCACTTGGGAGACGTCTACTACGCGGGGACAAACGAATCGGGTGTGGTTGAGCGCGACTACCAGCAGCTGCACTTCTTGGCTCCCTGGCCCTGGACCGAAACGCAGGGGAAGTCGTTCGCGTTGAACTCAAACCACGACATGTACGCCCACGGAACCGGGTACTTCAACACCGCGCTCGCCTCGCCGCTCTTTGCAAGCCAGAACCGCTGCAGTTACTTCGCCCTCTACAACGACAGGTTTCGCATCGTCGGCCTCGACACGGCCTACTTCGACCCCGACCGGTCCGGTACAGGATTCATGGAAGGAAGCCTCGGGCCGACCGGGGCAGGGACACAGGCTCAGTTCCTCAACGACCAGGCGCTCGCCGCGACCGCCGCCAAGCAACAGCTGATCCTGCTCACTCACCACACCGGGCTCGCATACAACGGGCTCGCATACAAAGGCTCCGCCATGCCGTCGCTCTGGGAACAGGTGATTACTCAGTTGGCCCCGCTCGCCGGCGACACAGTCATCTGGTACTGGGGTCACGAGCACATGGGTGTGGTCTACACGGACAGAAAAGACCCGAGCGGCGTCACGATCCGTCCGCGGTGCTGCGGGCACAGCTGTATCCCGTGGGGCGTCGCGACGGGGCTGGAGGCGCCTGGCGTCGAGTGGTACGAGAAGACCGTTCCAGTCCCCGGGAGCAACTACTTTGTCGCGAACGGCTTTGCCACGGTCGCGCTCGACGACTCCTCCCTCACGGAGACCTTCTACCGCCAAGACGGCTCCGAGAGCTGGAGCGAGAAAGCTGGAGCGACTTAGGGTCACGCGCCACGCTGGTGCTCGAGTAGACCTCCGAGTCACCCGTGCTCGCGGGCACGGTTTCCCGCACCACACCTTGCCGCGAGGCCGTCTGTCAGAGGCGCAGGCGGATGAGCTGCGCCTGGTTTCGTTCGGATTCTGTCGCGACGACGACGACCTCGGTCGGACTCGCTTCGTTGATCGAGACCTCCGTCGAGAGCGTTGCGTTGGACCCGTGCCAGGGCGTGCGGATTCGGGCGCTGCCGTGGCCGGCGAACCGGGGGTCCGTCGAGCCGTCGGGACGGAGCGCCGTGAGCGTTACGTCGGTTGAGTTGGCGTACGGTGTCGCGGCGAGGATGGTGTCGTGGCCGTCGGCAAGCGCCCACACGGACCCGTACATTCGAGAGGGGAATCGAGCCGTGAGCCCGGCGGGCGTGCCGTCGGTCCGGAAGTGGGCTATGAGACCTGTGGCCCGCGCTGTGGAGCCCGGAGGTTCGTCGTAGCACGGTTTCTGCCCGGTGCCGACCAGGGTGAAGCCTTCGCCGTCGACGTAGACATCGCCGACGAAGGCGCCGAAGCGGTGTGCGCCCCAAAACTGCTGAAGTCGTTCCGCGAACCCCGGCTCGGGCGCTCCGGACGGCGTGAGCACGGCAAGCGCGAGGCCCCAGCAGCCCATGTTTCCGTAGCCGACCTGAGCCAAGACGTCACCGTTCGGCTCGAGCGCCAGCGAGCGGACCCCTGAATCCTCGCCCGTCGGCAGCACCGCTCGGCCCTGTTCCCCGAATCCCGCTTCGAGCCGGCCCTGCTCCGAAAGGGCCGCCGCCGAGTTCACGGTGCAGCAGCCGCCCCCACCGTTGTCGCCGGCGATGACGATCCGCCCGGACGGTTCCTGAAGGATCGCCGTCACCTCCCCGGGCAGCGGCAGCAGGGCCCAGCCGTGGCTCCCGAACGTCTGATCCACGGTCCCGTCCGCGGCCACCTCACCCACCACCCAGTCGCCCCCATAGACACCGGCCACGATCGCACCGCCGCCGTTCCTCGGCGCGATCGCGTCGATCCACACGCCTTCGGTAGGGAAGCCGTTTGCTACCGGGGCGGTGGGTCGCAGAGTGGAAGGGACCGCGATCGTCGCAGCACCGTCGTCGCCGAACTCGCGGTTGGACACGCACGTGCGTGTGACCGAGCGCAGCACGGCAGACCGCTTCCCCGGGTAGACGTTGGTGAGCGCGATCAACGTGGAGCCGTCCGCGAGCGTCGCGCTCGCGAGAACCGAGTCCCCGCCCAACCCGCCGGGCAGACGAGCTCCGCGCCCGCCGTTGCACGACGGGTCCGCGATCTCGGGGTGGACGACGAACCCACTCGGCGCCAAGGCAGCGGCCTTCGACACGCGCGTCACGCCATGAGCCCTCGGCACCGTCCCGCCGAACCCGGCAAGCAGGGCCGCAACGATCACTGACGCAAGAGCGGGAGCGCGACGCATGAGGGGGATGATCCCTTATCGAGCGGGGCGCAAGCGTCACGCCTTCCACTTGATCGAGCAGCCGACCGGTGGGGTCTCGAGCGGGTCGGGGTCGCGGCCGTCGAGCACGGCGTCGAGGGCGGCGCGTAGGAAGGCGGCGTTCTGTGTCGGGTCGTCGTAGTCGGCGTCTGGGGCGCCGCGGTAGCGGAGCACGCCGCCGGCATCGAGCACGAACACGTCCGGGGTCGTCTTCGCGTCGTAGGCCCGGGCGACGTCCTGGGACTCGTCGCGTAGGTACGGGACGCCGTCGAACTCCCCGCGCTCGACGCGACCGCGCATCGCCTGCGGCGAGTCGCCCGGGTACCGCTCGGCGTCGTTGGGGTTGACCGCGAGCACTCGCACACCGCGGCCGGCGTAGTCCCGCGCGACCCCGACGATCCGCTCGTGCCACGCCAGCGCGTAGGGGCAGTGGTTGCAGGTGAACACGACGACCGTCGCGGGGGCGCCGCCCGGCTCGTGCGTGGTCCCGTCGGTGTCCGGTAGCGCGAAGGTCGGGGCGTGGTCGCCGATCGCTGTCATCCAAAGCTCCTCTCGGTGGCAGTCGTGGTCTGGGCGGCCCGTAGCGCCTCGCGCACGTCGGCCGGGTCGGGGGTCGGGGAGATCCGTCCGTCGCGACGATGGTAGATGCGGCACGTCAAACCGAACGGCTCCTCGCCAGGCGGCTGGATGTCCACACCGTCGATGCGGATTGTCGGCGACCCCACGAAGCGCTCCTGGGTCGCCTCGGCCTCCGTGGAGACCTCACTGAGGATGACCGTGCCCGGATCGAGCCCCGCGTCCGCCATCGCCGCGCGCAGCTCAGCGAGCGCCTTGGGATGCGAGGGGCAGCCCTCCCAAAACAGAAGCTCGACGCGCACTCCTTCAGACTAGGACGTGCCGACGACGGGGTCCTCGGCTACGCTCGTCCGGTGGCGAGCAGGACCAGGTTCGGAGGTCTCACCGCTTCGCCATCTCCGGTCGCCTCTCGGATGCCTCGGTGGTGGCGCGCCCTGGCACAGGATGGCTCACCCGCCGGCTAGCCCACCGGAATGGCGTGCTACGCTGTGCGACATGAGGACCGTCACGCATCGCGAGATGCGAAATCAGAGCGGTGACATCCTGCGTCGTGTCGCCGATGGGGAGACCATCCAGGTCACCAACCACGGCCGAGTCGCTGCGCTGATCGTGCCCCCGGGCACCGATCCGCTCGCGGAGCTCGTCTCTCGAGGTCAGGTGCGCGTAGCGCGACAGCCGACCTCCAGCCTGCGGTCGATTGTTCGACGCAAGAGTACCGCTGACAGTCAGGCGATAGTGGCCGACGTCCGTGGCCGCTGGTGACGATCAGCTATCTGGATACCTCGGCCGCGATGAAGCTCGTCCTAGACGAGCCTCAATCCGAGGCGCTGACTGCGGAGCTGGCAGGTCGGGATGATCGGCGACTGGTCTCCTCATGGTTACTGCACACCGAGATGCACTGCGCCGCAGGGCGCCACCCCGAAGACGTCGACCTCGAGGCGGTGCGGACTGTCCTCGGTTCGGTCAGCCTGATCGACCTCACCCGGGGGGATCTTCTCGCGGCCGGCACCCACGCGCCGCTGCGATCCAACGACGCCACCCACCTCGCCGTCGCGCTCAGGGTCGGTGCCGATGAGATCGTCACCTACGACGGGGAACTTATCGAGCGGGCGACAGCGGCCGGCCTGCCCGTGCTGTCACCGGAAGCCACCTCGCACCCCTGACCGTGCCCGGCGACCGGAGCTCTGCTCGTGCCCTGACTAGGACGATGTCGGTCCTTCTTGTCAATAACGCATAGATAAGCATTGGTCGCCCCTACAAGCTGTTCGTAAGGCTTTTGGAGACGCGCCGACTGGGCTCAACAGGCACTATTGGAAAGGGTTTGGGCCGAACAATGGGCCGACAACAGTCGCCCATCGGTCAAATGACCCGCTTGGATAGCTACCGCTATCTGAAAACACGCCTATTTGCAGCGACTTTCCGATGGCCAGACCCAGATTCGAACTGGGGACACCACGATTTTCAGTGGTGGGGGACCTCCCCGAATCGCCATGCGGAGGGTAGCAAAAAGTGGCTTGTTTGCAGCCGTTTCGTGTTCTGCGCGGCGCCAATCAGACCGTCGACCTTTGAGCCGAGATACCCGCAGATACCCGCAGATTCCGGTGGGTTTGTGCCGCGGTGCTGGGTTCGGCGGCACAAACCCATCCTCAGTCATCGTGGGCGCCTGTAGCGCTCGTGATCACGCGCGAGTCGGCTCACTGGGGCGGGTGAGGCCACCCGAGCGCGTCGAATACGGCGAGCGGGTCGAGGTAGTCCCTCCAGCGGGTCACCTTGCGTCCTTCGATCGCCAGCACCGAGATGTAGCGGTTGGCGTAGGTTGCGCCGGTCGCGACAACGCTGCCTTCTGAGGCGTACTCGAGCACGATCACCCCGCGCTCTCTGTCGTGGTAGACGGCCAAGTCGAAGCATCGATCCAGCGTCAGCTGAGTCCCGTAGGGCCGGTAGAGCTCTGCGACCGCGTCGCGGCCAACGACATGACGTGGATAGCCGGGCACGGTAATGACGTAGTCGACCACGATGTCCTCGGCCAGCATGTCGAAGAAGTCGGCACCGTCCACGATCCCGGTGAGCGCCTCCTCGACGATCCTGAAGAACGGGCGCAGCGCCCGGAAGTCGTCATGGTCGGTGAGCCTGCTCACGAAGTGGAGCCTATTCGCCCAAGTCGCTGTCCGGCAAGGCAGCTCGAGATGCTCACCGATCTGCTGGCCGAGGACCGCACCGGCGTGCTGATCACCCTTGACGAGGTCCACCAAAACCAGATCGAAGAGCTGCGCGAGCTCGCCACCGTCGTGCAGCACGCATTCCGTGAGAATCGCGAGCTGTCCGCCCGGTTACGCTGGCGAGAACCCGGAGCGCCGGGGCGTCTTCGACGAGCTGATCAGCTCAGCAGAGAGTGTCGGCCCGGCCACTCGACCACTGCCGCTGTTCTATGCGCTCAGCCAGGCGGGTCGTGCGATCGCGGCAGCGCACGCCGCCGGCGCCTGGCGGCTGCGCGCGCACGGCCTCTCGGCCACCGAGCTATCGCACCCGCTGCTCGAGATGCCGATCATGAGCGACCCTTTACAGGACAGCGGACCGGACGTGGCCGATTCGCCAAGCGCCTTGGCCGCCGCCACCGGGAGCGACATGTTCACAGGCAGTGTGAGCATCGGGGAGCTGTGGGCGTCGCTTCCGGAGCTATGCGACCTGCTGCCCGAGGAGCCCCCGATCCGGCCGCTGCTGCTCGTGCCCGAGGGCCCTGACCCGGAGAACATCAGGATCAGGCTGCCGGCATTCGAGGACTGTCTCGTTGAGGAGATCGATCGCGCGCGGTGCTTGCGCTTCAAGGCGACGCTGATCGGCAACGCTCGTGAATTGCGCGAGGCGATCGCGGCTGGCGCGAGTTGCGCGACGAGCGCGGCCGGCGTCGCAAGCCGCTTGCGGCGGCATCGGTCCGCAAGGTGCTGCAGGTGCTGGCGGCGATACTCGATGATGCCGTCGAGGACGAACTGCTTGAGAGCAACCCGGCGAGGCAAACGGATGCGTGTGCGGGTGCCAAAGCCCAACCGAACGTTCCTTGAGGTGGACGAGCTCGCTGCGCTGATCGATGCGGCTCGCGCACAGGACGAACCCGCGCGCGAGGCTGCGCCTCACCCCAAGACTCGGCGTGCGGACTTTGCAGGTCAAGCGTCTGCTGGAGAAGGGTTACCACCCGCGGCAGATCCGGGACGGTGAGCTTTCACCTGCGCCGCCTCGGCGTAAGCGTCGGTCGTGGCTACTGCGGGCGGCGTGTGATGGTTGAGATCCTTGGTCGCTCGGGCGTGCGCGTCAGTGAGCTGTGTAACCTGCGGATCGGTCAGATGCGTCTGCACGGTAGCGATGGCGGGCGCTTTCAGATCCTCGACTCGAAGACCGAGACCGGGATTCGCGAGGTGCAGATGACCCCGGAGCTCGTCGCGGCGGTGAGCGAGCACATCGCGCGGCTGCGCCGCCTTGGTGCGCCGACTGGGCCGAAGACGTTCCTGGTGCCGAACGCGCGGGGCGGGCGCAGTGATCGTGGCCGGATCTCGGGGGTGTTGGCGAAGGTCAGCGAGCAAGCCAGCGAGCAACAGCTCGCAAGGGGCCTCCCGCCGCTACCCAACACCACATCGCACACGCTGCGGCGCACCTATATCTCGATCGCGCTGGTCGCGAACAACTTCGACGTGAAGTGGGTGATGGCGCAGGTCGGGCATGCGGATTCGCGCATGACGATGGATGTGTATGCGCAGCTCGAGCAGCGCGTAAAGCGCGAGCACGGCGAGAGCTTTGACCGGCTCGTGCGCCAGGCCGGCGAGTTCTACGGCGAGCAGCTGCTCGCTCAGGCGGCGTGAGCGGCCTGCCGCGCCTTTGTGGTACTCGGATTCGTCTCCTCGCCAGCCGAGGAGCATGGGCACCTTGGCAGCGAAAAGGCACCGAAACGGTACCGGGACCACGAAATAGTGGTGTTTGTGCTCGTTTTTGGGCGCAGTGCAGGTGCGCGACCAACCAGTGTTCATGCGGCTTTCGAGCGAAATGGCCAGACCCAGATTCGAACTGGGGACACCACGATTTTCAGTCGTGGGGCAGCCAGCCCTGACCCGCTGTGCTGAGGGTAGCAAAACCACGCCGTTTGCGGGCATTTTGTGAGGAGCCCAGCGCCACTAGATCATCGGGCTCCAGGCCGAGATACCGCCGGATACGTGCGGATTCCGGTGGGTTTGTGCCGCGATGCGGGGGTCGGCGGCACAAACCCCGAAGTCGGGTCTAGCGGCAACGCCGTTGAGTTAAGCGATAGCCGAGCTCAAGACTCCTGCTCCGCTCCCACAAGCGGCAGCCGACGACCACGACGATCGGGCTGCTCCCGTTCGTCCGGAGCGGGGGCATGGCATCTGATTACTCGCGCACTCGCATTCCGAAGCGAGCGCCCCGCTACGTCATCCCTGTACCCGCCCACGGTCGCGGACCTGCTGGCGGAGTCTCGCGCGTATCTCCTCGTGGATCGTTATGGACGTCTCCACCGCCGTCTCGACAGACACAACGAGGGCGTAGCGGACGGTTTTCCCGGCTCGCAATCGATCAGCGTCGTCCATGCACTCGATGTGGATGGGGAAGGTGTCTCCGTCGCCGAACACCATCGCCTTAGTCCCCTCGATGATTTCGTGTTGCAGACTGCCCCGCCTGACGCTGTTGTGCTCGAAATCGATCCGATCTCCTCCAGCGAGGGCCGTGTCGGGCCTCTCGAAGTAGACCTTGGCGCTGCGATACCGGGTGAGCTGACCGATCGTTGGGACCGTGTAGGCAAGAGTGATGATGAAGCGGTGCCACTCAGCGCGGGCACGGAGCGAGGGAGGTAGCGGGACTTCGTAGGTATGGCGCTTCTCGCGGGCGATATGCCCTCCAGCGACGAGGACCGCTCGATTCGTTGCGGCTGTTCCCAGCCGATCGGTGTCAAGCCGTCCGTATCCGAGGAGCGCAGTGAGGTGGCGTCGCGCACGCTGGGGATCGAGACCGAGTTCTTGCCGAAGTTTTGTTCCCCATGGGCCCCAGGCACTCGCATGCGCCAAGAGCGCTCGCACCAGCGCGGGGTGGTACTGCGCATCGGGAAGTGTCGCGTCGTCGCTGCCGGAAACGCTGGCCTCGAGGATGTCGAACAAGCGACTGGCTTCTCGCGTGACCAGCGCGGTGGCGTTGCTTGTGCCAGTAGTGAAGGCCGTGGCGTTGGTCGCCCCGGCGTGTCCTGGGGTGGCCACCTGGAGACCGGGGCCGGTTGTGGCTGTCGGCGCGAACTCGATGTCGACCGAGTCGCTGCCCGACTGGATCACCGGACGGCTGTAGAGCGCCCGGCCACCGACATGATGGAGGTCAGGCTTGATAGAGCGGTCCACGCCTGGGCCGGTCGCGCTGTAGAGAGCCGGAGCACCTGGGTCAGTGAGATCCCAAACAGTGTCCGGCACATCGATGTTCCCGAATCCATCCTCGTGGGTCGCGCCAACCGTGAGGACATTGAGGGCATCGCCCGGGGGCAGGATGCCTCGCAGCAACGCTGAGTCATAGACCGCATGGATCGCAGCCGACCGAGCGGCAATTGAATCGCCTGCTGCCTCAGCAGGGATACGGATAGGATCGCTGTGGTTGCCGCCGCTGACTATGAACAGCAGGTTGTAGGAGTGAGCAAGCCAGTCCAGCAGGCGACCGACCGGGCTCATTCTTCGAACGAGCGCTCTGGCCTCTGCGCCGATGGAGAGGTTGACGATGCGTACGCTCGGCGCAGCCGCTTCCCTGTCGCCATCGCTTTCCACGATCCGTCTGATGGCTCGGTGAAGCAGGTCGGTGAGCAGTCGGTCCGGGATCACCTGCTCATGGCCCGGAAAGAACTCGTGCGGACGCATGATAGGCCGCACATACAGAGGCCGGTCCAGCGGTTCGCCCGCTGTGGAGAGGTCGCCGTGAACGATCAGCGAGGCCATTGCGGTGCCATGGTTGCGCGCCGACACCGGGTAGTTCTGGTCCACCCCATCAGGGTCGTCGATTGCGAGCCTGCCGGTCAGCGCGTCGTGATTCTGGAACGGCAGCCCATCCAGCAACGCGATCCTCGGAAGGCCTTCCACTCTCCTCGTGGAAGGCAGCTGCACTTTCGTTGCAGGATCAAGCGCGGCTGGGGCGACACTCATCGGCGTGTACGGGCTGACGAACATCACCTCATCAGTCGTCAGCAACTGGATCGACCCCGCGCCAGTGTTCAGGACGGACTGGACCTGCTGAACAGGTAGCTCAGCCAACAGCGCGTGGTAGCCGATGTCGCCGATCTGAGCACGGTCGAGAACGTGGCCGCCGCTGTTAGTGACGACCCCTTCGACGTGCGATTCGGCGGTGGCGCGCTCGTCCGCACCACGGCGATACCACAGCTCGACCTCAACGATGACCTTGCTAAGAGATTGACCGACGATGTCGAGGGTCTCCTTCCAGTACTCCCACAATCCGGTTGCCCGGATGCGATCTGCTGGCCCCCAGCGCCGGATCGCTGCCAACTGCTCGAAGGCAGCCTTGAACTTGCCTAGCCCATGCTCGAACTTCATCGATGGGTCCTGGCTCCACAGAGCGAAGAGGCGCAGAAGCTCGTTCACAGCCCTGGCGTTCGACATCACCAAGTACAGCGAGTGCGGAACCGTAGCGTCGGTCGTGCCCTTGCCTTCTTCGGTCATGTGGAAGTCATCGTCGGGGTCAACGGGATTGCCGAGGAGCTCGGACAAAAACTCCAGCCCATCGATCCGGTTGATCGCGTTGCGGAAGTCCTTGACGCTGCCTGCGAGGTCGAAGACCACCACCAGTGCAGGATCCACCTCGTCGGAGGTGTCGGTGGCAAGCCGTGCGCGTTCTGCTTCAAACGCATTGACAAGCTCGCGGAACTGGGGCGTCAGCCGCTCTTCCTGGCGCCTAGCGCCTGGATTGGACAGCCGCGGCATGTCGCGGGGGGTCTGCTTCGGGCGGTCAACGACGATCGGCGCGTTGAAGGCCAGGAGCGGCCGCGACTCTTCCGTCACTAGGCCGCCTGATCGCGTCTGTGCTCGAGGCGTTCCTGGACGATTCGGCGCAAATCGCCGTCGGGCAGCTCAAGCACCGCCCGGCGTCGTATATCAAGGGCGAACTCCTCCAGTTCGGCGTAGCTCGCCCCTGCCAGCTTGTCGGCCAAGGTTCGAGGCGTGAAGCCGAGGTCACCGCCCATGCGTGCGGTAAGCCGTTCCAGGAATCGAGTGGCCTGAGCACGGCTCGGCGTCGTGAGCTCGGCGCGGATCTGGAAGCGACGCCATGCAGCGCGATCAAGCAGTTCGCTGTGGTTGGTAGCGCCGACCAGAACCACATGTGGCGGAAGCTGGTCAATCTGGAGAAGCAGAGTCGAGACGACGCGCTTGATCTCGCCGGTCTCGTGCTCGTCAGAGCGCTCCTTGGCGATGGTGTCGAGTTCGTCGAAGAAGAGCACGCAGCGACGGGTGCGAGCAAACTCGAAAGCGCTATCAAGACGCGCGGCCGTCTCACCGAGGAAGCTGGAAACCACGCCCTCATACCGGATCACATAGAACGGCAGCATCAATTCCGAAGCAATCGCCTCAGCGACGCTGGTCTTACCGTTGCCGGGAGGTCCTGACAGCAGCAGGCGGTTGCGGGGCTCGATCCCATAGCTACGCAACAGATCGGCGCGTCTCTGCTCCTCGATCAGCTCAGCAACGACTCGAAGCGGAACGGGTGCGAGCTCCAGATCGTCCAGGCGGCGATCCGGGACGACCTCGTGTACCAGATCGCGGATGGCGGCAGCCCGGTCGTCACGGACGAGGCTTTGGCCCGTCGTGGTGATGATCTCTGAGAGCCGGTCGGCCAGCAGATGGTGCTGGTTGGCGCGTTCCTCGGCGATCACAGCCTCGACCAAGACACGAAATTTGTCTCGGTCGCCAAGGCGCTCGGCCTCTACGAGGTCGAGGATTAGGTCGGCGCGCGCCACTCCCTGCCTCCATACATCGTCAACTGCCGTCTGCTTTGCTGGATGCTTGAAGCCTAACGCGCGGCACCGACATCATCGCAAACGCCGGCCGTGGCGGAACGACGAGCGCGATCTTGCGCGGGGTAGAGCGCGCCGCCGCATCGCCCCCGACGCGGCGCACCGGGTTGATCTTTCCGCACGCTCAAGCTACAGATGGTGTGGCTGTATCGGGCATTGGGGTCGATGAGGGGTCTTGGCGAGCTGCGTTCAAGGTCCCTCCGACCGATAGCCGTCCCCACTCGGCCACGGCGACATCGAACAGCAGCGTGCGCAGCGGCTGCGGACGGTCGGCGGTGGGCGCGACCGCGCTCAGCCACCCGAGCAGCGCGACGGTCACCATCAAAGCCCGATGGCGAAAGCCCTCGGTCGCGATCCCGTGGCGAAAGGCGTCTCCCTCGCCGCCATAGACGTGGATTCGAAGGAAGTCGGCGAAGGCATCGTCGAAGCCGAGTTGCCCAATCGTCAATAGGTCCTCGATCCCGCCAACGGCGCCGGTGCGGCCGGCCGCCTCGGTGAAGCGGTGCTTCTTGCCTTTATGGGGCTCGATCAGGCCGATGTCTCTGGCGCGAGTCGATACGAGCCCCTCGAAGGCGTTCATGAGAAGTGGGACGGCCACCGCGTAGTCGCGGACGGAGACGCAACGCAAGCCCGCGGTGAGCTGACGGCGATGCGCCGGGGACATCTCAAGACATTCGAGTGCGTCGAGCAGCTGCGGCAGTGCCTCGGGGCCGCCAAGCGCGGCCTCGAGCACCCGCTCGACACCGTCTGCCCCCTCACGATCCAGCAGCGCGAGAAGACCGATGCCGGTGGCGAAGTCAACGCGATCGAGCAGGTACTCCCACTCGGTGTCCTCGAACCGGTCGCGCATGCGCTCGAGCTGGGGCTGGATCAGCGCAAACGTTGCGATCGCGCCGAGCGCGGCGGTGATCTGCGGCTCGTGCTCGATAAGCCACGCTCTGACGGCCAGCAGGCGCTGCTGAAAGTCGGTCGCCAACCGCTGCAGCGGCGTCGCTTGCTCAGCTTTCAGGTGGATTGGATCGGAGTCGCCGGGCACAGCTTGATTCTGACGCTTGTCGTGGCAGACGCGGGTATTGGGTCAGTTTGGACGTTAGGCTTGTGCGATGCAGTGGCTCCGCCCAAAGCGACGCTCTGTGTGGGTGCTGCGTGCCGGGGTCGGATAACGTGCAACCGTCGTGAAAAGGTTGACGGTGATCATCGTGACGGTGGCGCTACTTGGTGGCGTGGGGCTTCTCGTTCAGCATGGGCGAGCGACCGCCTACGCTTCGGCGAATCACCAGTGTCCGTCGGTCTCAACGCTCAACGGCTTCAAGCACGGCAAGGCACTTCGGCTTCTCACGGGTGACGTGCCCTGCGGGGAGGCATTGGGGATTGTGCGGGCGATGCTGTCGGGCATAGGGGTGACCTTCAGCGGCAACCCGGACAACGCCTCCAGCTTCCGCTGGAAGCTCTACGGCTTTCCTGGCTGGACGTGCTACGGAGACGGCAGCGGCTTCCCCGAAGGGGGCGCTGGCGGGCTCTGCGCAAAGGGAGCCGGTCCCGAATGGCGGCTTGGGGGAGCGGCCGGCACCGTCGAGTGGTATCACGCAAACTGACCCACTACCCAGACGCGGGCCGCGGGCGCCGAGTTGACGCTGCCGACGGGTGGCGCAGGCCCCGAAGGACGAGGAAGAACAACGTCGTCGCGCTTGAGAGTGTTCTGTGCACGCTAGCCGGACCCGGTCCTATCGTGAGCCGTGTCCGACCCGCGCAGGCACCACTTCGTGGCGCAGGTTTATCAGCGGGGATTCGCGCGCCGCAAGGGTAAGTCGTTCCAGGTGCGTGTCCTGAACAAGAGGTCAGGTGAGGGCGGCATCCGCAACGTTCGCGACGCGTTCTCCCGACGCGACTGGAACACCATCAAGACCGAGGAGGGGCTGAAGGAGTTTGGCGTCGAGCGCGTCTTGGCCGAGCACATCGACGCCCAGGCTGCGCCAGCTCTCGAAGCCACACGCGAGCACCAATTCCCGTTGAGCCGCCCCGATCGGGAGGCGCTCGCGATGTTCATGTCGGCTCAGCTATCGCGAGGGCGCGCGGCTCGCGATAGCTGAGCCGATCGTCGAGGTCAACCGGCTGCTGCTTCGCCTGGGAGCTGTGAACTATTCCGACGAGCGGCTGCGGGAGATCACCGGCCAGGAGCCGTCGGCCGAGCTGCGGGAGATGATGGCGAACAGCGAGAAGTACGTCGAGATCCAACCGACGAACGCGATGCTCCTGCAGGCGATGTTCTCGTCCGTGCAAGAGATCGCTGAAATGATCGACAGGCGGACGTGGACGCTGGTGCGATTCGACTCGCCCTGTCTCTTCACGGGAGAGCACCCGTTCGTCCACATCAACCCGTCCGGCGAATCGCTCGGGTTCGGCGTCGCGACGGCCGAGCAGCTGTATTTGCCGACATCGCCTACCCAGGCCGTGGTGCTCTCCCATCCGTGGACGAGCTGGCCCGAGGCACGCGTCAAGGGAACGATGGAGTTGGCGACCCGACTCAATTGGGCGATGCTGAGCCATCCGTCGAATGACGAGCTTTTGCTCCACCCCGACGCGCCCAGCCATCCCCTGCCCTCACCAGCGCTGCTAGCAAGGAATAGCGTGTGGCCCTGGGGCGAGGAACGGTGACGCTTGAGGCGAAGGACACGACCTCTGGCAAGCCAACCGCTGCCGTGTCATCGGTGCCGGACGCGCGGCCGAGGCCGGCGACTAGGCCGCGGTGTCGGGCTCTACCGGCGCGGGAGCCGTCGTGTCGCGACTTGCCATTAACGCCGGGACCTTGACCGCAGCTCGCACGCGCTCGATCAAGTCGAGCAGTGGCGTCGTACCTCGGACATGCCCACCCGCCTCGACGCCCTGGGCTATCACCGCGTCCGCTCCCGCTGCCTCGGCCGCTTGCGCCTCCTGAACCGAGCCGCACTGGTGGACCCAGGCGCCACCGGCAAGCCGGCGTGGCTCACCCCAAAAGGTCACGATCCCGTCGGCCTCCGCCGCTTCCTGCACATCGCCAGGGCGCAACAGCGGCAACACGAGGTTCACGGCGATTGGCCGGCCGGTGAGCTTTCGCGCGGCGGCCAACTCCTGCGCGATCCGGCTGCGGGCGCCACCGATCGTTCCGAGCCCGCCGGCATCGGACACGGCCGCGGCGAGCTCATGCCGAGCTACAGCGCCCATCCCCGCCTGAACGATAGGCGCATCCAAGCCACGGAAGTCGATCGCGGCGTCGGTCATCTCGCGGGCAGCCTACAGCCGAGGTGTTGTCGCCCGCGACTTTCTACGCTGGGTGTCTATGCCTTCAGTCGCCTCCCGCCGGGCATTGCGCCCTGGCCTCGACCGGCCGCAGACGCAGTATGCGTGGCCCTCGTCGCTGTTGAGGTCCGAAGGCGGAACGTCGCGAGCCTGTTCCTAGCCGATCAGGCCAGCCTCGTTTAGTGCCTTTAGCGTGACCAGGACCGGGCTGTCGCGGTACTGCGTGTCGCCAGCGGCCTCGCGCACGATTCGGACAACGTCGTGGACGTCGATGACCTGGATCGGGCCGCCCCCGACGCGTTGTTTTGCCGCCCAGGCACGAACTCGCTGCTCGTGCGCGCCGGCCTTACGGCCGGAGAAGCGCCCTACGTAGAGGCGAAGCTGCACCTGATTGATGGGGTAGCCGTAGCGCTTGGCCGCCACAGCGACGACGCGCGACCGCACAACCTTGTCATTCAGGAGCCGGTAGCGGCGGCTCGCGGCCTGGTTTGAGGTTTCGCCGGTGACGTGCTCGGCGACAACACCACGGGAGCCAAAGGCAGACTTCACGCTCGCGAGCACAAGACGGTCGGCGCGGGCGCCGACGAGATCGACCTCGTAGCCGTGGGTTTGTTCCTCGGTGTAGGCGGCCTTGCGAGTCGGGAGCTTGACGCGAAACTTCACGCCACCGGATACCACGAAGTCGTCTGCTTCGAGCGCCACAGCGACGAAAGACTCGAACGCCTCCACGGTCGGGGAAGCCTATCCCACCTTTCCTATGCCGCTGTGCCGGGGCCGTCGTGACGGTCGACGTCGTCGCCTATCGCCTTGCACGCCTGCCTCCGCGAGGGCGTAGCTCCCCATTGGCGCGAAGATCAGGATTCCTCTATATTCTGATGATCGTGCCAAACTCTATCGTGGACATAGACGATGTAGCGCGGGCCGTCGGAGCGACGGCTACCGAGCACGGCGGCGCCGTGACGGTCGCGCAACTCCGCGACAAGCTCGGGCTGTCCGAGCGCACCCTGCAGCGAGCCCTCGGCCGCCTGGTCGCGACCGGCGAGATCTTTCGTCTGAGCCGCGACCGATACGCCGACCGAGCATCCGGCGCCTCGCCCAGCAGCGCACCGGCGAGTGACATCGTGCGCGTGATCAAGCACCTGGAAGCCGACGCACACCTCTCGGGCTACGACGTGCTCGCCGGCTTCACCCACCAGTTTGTCTTCGACTACCCGCACCTCGTCTGCTGCCACCCATCACACGCCGACGGTCTCGGCGCAGCGCTGGCAAAGAAGAAGTTCATCGTCCTGCCCGCCGGGCCCAGCGCGGCGATCGACGCCCCCCTGCAGAAGACAGTGCTGCTGCGCCGCCAGCCTGCGATCCACTCTCGTGCGCTGGTACAGGGCGCGATCGCGACGCCCGAGAAGGCATGGGTTGACCTGCTGCGCGAGACACGCCGCAGCGCAGCGCCATTTGACTACGGCGAGCTCGGACGGCTGCTGCGTGCGATGAGCGAGCAGACGCTTAACCTCCGTGCTCTCCGCTCCTACGCCGCCAGGCTCGGCTACCAGGACTGGCTCGCTGCCGCCATCGACCAGCGCCCGCCCGATGGACCAGCGCAAAGCCGCCTCGCGGCAGGCTACGCCGCGTGAGCATTCCCACAGAACATCTCTCGCTGTTCAAGGCCGACTGGATCGGCGACCCCGACCGCCTGAAGACGCTCGCACGCCGCTACAAGTACAACGACCTCTTCACCGCCGAGCTGGCCGCGTGGTGCGCAGAGGTGCATGAGCACCTCCACGACCTGGAGGACACCGTCGGCGTCGAACTGCTGCTCATGGGCGGCAACGCGGCGTCCTTGCGCTTCGACGCGATACAGCAACGCGGCTCTCGCGACAATGACTACCTTACGGCAGCGAGCCATGCCGATATCGGGCGGCTCATGGACGCCTTCGCCGAGCGCTTCAAGGCACTCCACCCTCTGTTCAAGCCCAAGGTCTATGAGCCCGAAAACCCGACGGACGAGCTGAACATGATCACCTACGTCGTCCCTGTCGCCCTGCTGCTGGACCACGGCAAAGCAACGAACAACACGGTCAAGATCGAGTTTCACTTCGAGCCTGACCTGCCGCCGGCTGAGACGGTCAGCGGGAATGTCGGCCCCACCCAGCGCCAGATCCGTGCGCGCCTGCCCGAGCTGCCCTACCAATTCGTGCTGAAGCTGATGACCCTGGCCGCCTCGCCGGTGGGGATCGATGAAGAACGCCGAGGCGATGCGATACCCCGGCAGCTATACGACCTCGACATCCTGCTCGCGAGCTTCACCGAGCCGAGCCGGTGGGAAGCGATGGTCGCCTACTGCTCTGCACGCTACGCCCGCGAATGCGAGACCTGGACGATCGACATCGCCGCGGGAGAGCCCAACGCAGGGATTCGCCATCGTCTGCAGCACTGGGCCTCGTGCAGCGATAGCTCATCCGGACCCTGGAGGACGATCCGCGCGGTACAGCAGTCGCAACTGCGCCAGCAGGTTCACCGCGAGCCGTGGGGCTGGCGTGCCCGCTGTCTGCGGCTAGCGCTCGCCGTCGAGTGCATCGACGTCGAGGATGGCTGGGTCATTTGGCAGCAGGCCCTCGCCACAGCCGCGCTCGTACCGGCTAGCAAAGCCAAGCGGTTCAAGAACACTCTCGCGGAGCTGGCGAATGTGGACGCACGATTGCTGCCGCTCGAGCTGCACGACTTCGTGTGGGAGGTGCTCAGCAACGGAACGACGCCGCTTGCCGAGCGAGTCGCCAACGCATACACAACGCTCAGCTCCGCCTGATCCGTATCGATCCCAGACCGGGTTATAAGGGGTTTAGCAGGGTTTATCGAGATCGCGTAAACCCCGTAAAACTCGGTCAAACGCCCAGGAAATCGAACTGATGACATCACGATTCCAACTGATGTTGTCTTTGATTCGAGGCTCGCCCATGAAGTTCGGTTCTCCATGTCGATACCGCATAGATAAGCCATTTGCCTCCCAGACACGCCCCTCGTAAGGCTTCTCAAGACGGCCGATCGGGCCCGGAACATGGCCTATTGTCAAGGGTTTGTGCCGAGGTTTGTGCCGCGACGACCAAACCGTGGGCGGCCAGATAGCGATCGCTATCTCAAAAACATGCCCATTTGCAGCGTTTTCTAATGGCCAGACCCAGATTCGAACTGGGGACACCACGATTTTCAGTCGTGTGCTCTACCAACTGAGCTATCTGGCCGCTGGCCGGACCCGGCCGAGGTCCGATGCTAGCGGCTCGCGCGTAGCCCTGCCAGGCATCCCGATCCCTTCTCCAGGCCCCGCGGGCTGAAGCCACTGCCAGCGTGTCCGGGCCTCGGGCGACGTCCTCCCGCGCAGCGCGGCCCCACGCAGACGCGCGACCCCGCGCAGGCAGCTACTCCACGCGCACCCTCCCGTGCGGAACCCTCAAGGCGCCTACTCCGCGCGCGCACCCTCCCGCGCGCGGAACTCCTCGACTAGCGCAAGGTACGTGCGGCGCAGGCCCTCCTCGATCGGGACCTCCGCGCGCCAGCCGAGCTCGCGCTCTGCCCTCCCGACGTCGAGGCAACTGTGGCGTAGCTCGCCCGGACGCAAGTCCGCCAACCGAGGGTCCACCACCACGCACGCCGCTGCGCGAAGCGCCATCCAAATGCCGTTCACGTCGGTTTCCACACCCGTGGCGACGTTGTACGTGCCCCGGCGTCCCGACGCGGCGAGCAGGGCGCGCACGACGTCCTCGACGTACACGTAGTCCCGGGTCGGGGTGCCCTGGCCGTACAGGGTCGGCGCGCGGCCCGTGTGGAGGTGGTGGCTGAAGATCGCCACCACGCCCGCCTCCCCGTGGGGGCTCTGGCGGGGGCCGTAGACGTTGCCCAGGCGGCACACCGCGTGGGGGACGCCGGTGGAGAGTGACCACGTGTTGACGTACGCCTCCGCCGCCCACTTCGAGGCTCCGTAGGGGGACAGCGGAGCGGGGATGCGCTCCTCCGGGGTCGGGCGCGGGGCCTCGTCCCCGTACAGCGCGCCGCCGGTGGAGGTGAACACGACCGGCACTCCGAGGCGCCCGGCGACGTCCACCACGTTCAGCGTGCCGCGCACGTTGACCTCGCAGTCGCGGCCCGGGTCCTCGACGGAGGCCACCACGCTCGCCTGCGCGGCGAGGTGGAAGATCGCGCGGGGGGCCGCCCGCTCGACCGCCGCGTGCAGCGCCGCGCGGTCGGTGATGTCGAGCGTGTGCAGCCGCGCCGCCTGCGCCACGTTGCGCGCGTCCCCCGAGGAGAGGTCGTCGACCACGTCCACCTCGTAGCCCTCCGCGAGCAGGGCGTCCACGAGGTGCGAGCCGATGAAGCCGGCTCCGCCGGTGACGAGGGCGCGGTTGGGCACGGCGGAGAATCTACCTGACCTGAAAGAAGAGGGGCCCGGCTCGCCGGCCTCCGGCCGCCTGCGCCACCCTCTACCCGACGGCCTGCGCGTCGGCCGCTTGCGCGTCACCGGCGGCCTGCTCGCCCGGCTCGCCCTCCGGCGCCGCGCGCTCCAGCAGCCCCTCGACGCGCTCGCGCGCCCGGTCGATCTGGGCCAGCGCCTGGGGCTCCTCGTGGCGGCCCTGCACGTAGCGGCGCAGGGTCGCGAGCACCCGGTGTGCGATCCCCGCGGCCGCGCGCTCGCGCTCCGCGTCGAGCTCACCTCGCTCCCTGAGCTCCGCCACCCGGCGCGCCGCCGGTTCGATCACCTCTCCCGGCAGCGTGGTCGCCGCCACGCCGTCCTCGATCGCCTGCGCGATCGCGCCCTCCGCGGTCTCCGCGTCGCCGCGGGTGAGCGCCGCCAGGTAGGTCTCCAGCACCCCCTCCAGGAGCGCCTCGGGGTCGGCGGCGAGTCGTGGGCGCGCGTCGGGGCCGGAGCTGAGAGCACCTCCAGGAAGGCGTCCAACAGCTCCGGGTCGAAGTGCTGGCCGCGCTGGCCGCGCATCATCTGCACCGCCTGCTCCACGGAGTACGCCGTGCGGTACACGCGGTCGGAGGTGAGCGCGTCGAACACGTCGGCGACGGCCACGATGCGTCCCTCGACCGGGATCTCCTCGCCCGCGAGGCCGCGCGGGTAGCCCGAGCCGTCCCACTTCTCGTGGTGGCTCAGGGCGATCGTCGCGGCCATGTCGAGGATCGAGGAGGAGGAGCCTCGTAACAGGCGGTGCCCCTCCTCGGCGTGGGTCTCCACGATCGCGCGCTCCTCCGCGGTCAGCGGGCCGGGCTTCAGCAGGATCGCGTCGGGGATCGCGACCTTGCCCACGTCGTGCAGGGGGGCTGCGTAGCCGAGTCGCTCGCACAGCTTGCGCTCGAGGCCGGCCCGCTCGGCGAGCAGCGTCGAGAAGCGTCCGATCCGTTCGATGTGCGCGCCGGTGTCCTCGTCGCGGAACTCGACCGCCATCGAGAGGCGTCGCACGGTCTCCGATTGTGCGATCTCGAGCTCCGTCAGCGCGCGGTGCAGCTCGTCGGAGCGGTCGTCGATCTCGCGGACCAGCGCCTCGCGACGGCCCTCCCCCACACGCCAGCCCGCCAGGCCCGCGGCGGCGGCGAGCACGGCGGCGTAGAGCGCGACCGCGGTGGGGTCCGAAGCGAGCACCGCCCCGAGGGCGGCAGCGACCAGGACCGCCGCAAGCGGCGCCCACACGAGCAGCACGCGGAGGCGGCTGCTGGTCGGATCCTCGGCGTCAGGTCCCTTCCCCACGCGTTCGAGGTTACTCCACCGTTCGGGCATTTCCATTAGCTCTAGACGTTCCTTCCCCTGCGCGCTCGGCGCCCTTCGAACGCGGTTTGAGCGCGGCGGGGGCCGGTGGACGAATTGTGGGTTGCCGCCCGCCGCCCACGGGTCCGGGGGAGGCTCTGCGCCGTCCGCGCGCTCGGATAGAGTTGAGTTTCGTGCCTCTTTGGCTCCCCTCCGCGCGGCTCCTGCCCGTGACAGGCGTCTTGCTCGCGCTGGCCGTGGCGGCGCTCGGTGGGTGCGGGGGCTCCTCGGGCAACGGCCTCGCGTCGAAGTCTCCCACCGAAATCGTGGCTGCCGCGAAGACGGCGGTGGACGGCGCGAGCGCGGTGCACGTGTCGGGCTCGACGGTCACGGGCGGCAGCCCGATCACCCTCGACCTGAGCCTCGTCACCGGCAAGGGCGGCCGCGGGCGGCTCGCAGAGAACGGGCTGAGCTTCGAACTGGTCGAGGTCGACGGCTCGCTCTACATCAACGGCAGCTCCGCCTTCTACACCCACTTCGCGGGCCCCGCGGCGGCGCAACTGCTGCACGGGAAGTGGCTGAAGGCGTCGACCTCGAACACCAGCTTCGCGGGCCTCTCCTCGCTGACCGACCTGCACAAGCTGCTCGACGCGGCCCTCACAACGGGTGCGAACTCCAGCGCGCTGGTGGCGGCGGGCACGAAGACGGTCGGCGGGCAGTCGGCGGTGGGCGTCAAGGACACCGCCCAGAACGGCACCCTCTACGTCGCGACGACGGGGCCGGCCTACCCGCTGGAGATCACCAAGAGCGGCTCCGGCGGCGGCACCATCACCTTCAGCGAATGGAACCGGCCGGTCACGCTCACGGCGCCCGCGAACGCGGTAGATATAGAACAGCTTCAGAAAGGCTGAGGCGCGAGGGCAGGCGCTGGCCGATCTGGGCATCAAAACGGGTTTTTAGTAGGCCCCCTGAGCTGCGAGAGCCAAGCAGATCAAGGACGCAGGGAGCATGGCGTGCTCTGCACGCGAGCGACCGAGGACGCCGATATGCGCCGGCTATCGCGGCTCAGCCAAGGCCACGTACTTCGTCTCGAGGTACTCGTCGATCCCCTCGAACCCTCCCTCGCGCCCGAAGCCCGACTGCTTGATGCCGCCGAAGGGCGCAGCCGGGTTCGAGACGATGCCTTGGTTGAGGCCGACCATGCCGGTCTCAAGGCCCTCGGCGACGCGGAAGGCGCGCGCGAGGTCGCGGGTGTAGAGGTAGGCGACGAGCCCGTACTCGGTGCGGTTGGCGGCCTCCAGCGCCTCCTCCTCGGTGGAGAACGCGGCGACGGGGGCGACGGGGCCGAAGATCTCCTCGGCGAGCACGCGCGCGTCGGGGGGCACGTCGGCGAGGACCGTGGGGGCGAAGAAGTAGCCGGGGCCGTCCACCGACTCGCCGCCGGTCAGGCACCGTGCGCCGCGCGAGCGGGCGTCCTCGACGAGCTCGGTCACCGTGGCGCGCTGGCGGTCGTCGATCAGCGGGCCGAGGTCGGTGGAGGGCTCGGTGCCGCGCCCGACCCGCAGCGCCCCCATCCGCGCGGCGAGCCGGGAGGCGAACTCGTCCGCGAGTGACTCGTGCACGTGAAAGCGGTTGGCGGCGGTGCAGGCCTCACCGACGTTGCGCAGCTTCGCGGTGAGCGCCCCCTCGACGGCGGCGTCGAGGTCGGCGTCGGCGAACACGACGAAGGGGGCGTTGCCCCCCAGCTCCATCGAGACGCGCAGGACCTGGGCGGCGGACTGTTCGATCAGCGTGCGCCCGACGGCGGTAGAGCCGGTGAACGAGAGCTTGCGGGTGCGGGGGTCGCGCAGTAGCGGCTCGACGACCGCGCCGGAGTGGTGGGCGGTGATCGTGTTGAGGACCCCCCCGGGCAACCCCGCCTGCTCGAGGATCTGGGTCAGCGCGAGCATCGAGAGGGGGGTCTGCTGGGCGGGCTTGACCACCATCGTGCAGCCCGCGGCGATCGCGGGGGCGAGCTTGCGCGCGCCCATCGCCATCGGAAAGTTCCACGGGGTGACGAACACGCAGGGACCGACGGGCTGGCGCATCGTGAGGATGCGTCCCTTGCCGGTCGTGTTGACCTGGTAGCGGCCGTGGATGCGCACCGCCTCCTCGGAGAACCAGCGCAGGAAGTCGGCGGCGTAGGCGACCTCGGCGCGCGACTCCGCCAGCGCCTTACCCATCTCCAGCGTCATCAGCAGCGCGAGCTCGTCGGCGCGCGCGGTGAGCGCCTCGTAGGCGCGGCGCAGCACCTCGCCCCGCTCACGCGGCGCCGTGGCCGCCCACTCGGCCTGGTGCTCAGCCGCCGCCGCGAGGGCCGCGAGCGCGTCGGCGGGCTGCGCGTCGGCGACCTCCACCAGCGTCTCCCCGGTGGAGGGGTCCTCGACCGGGAGCGTCCCGGCGCCGGTGGCGGCCCGCCACTGCCCGTCGATGTAGAGCTCGGTGGGAACCCCTTCGAGTACGGCCCGCTCGCTGGTCGTGTCGGACATCGGCGCAGTTCACCTCGTGGAGTCGTTGGGCGGAAGCGAGCGTTCGCAGCTCATGACCGCGGTCGGTGCTGTCGATTCAGGGTACATGCGTCCCCTCGCGGCAGCACTGCTCACTGCGGCCCTCGCGGGCCTGTGCGCGGCGAGCGCCGCAGCGTCGCCGACGCTCGTGGTCCAGGGCGCGGGCGACGGCCACGGCGTCGGCATGAGCCAGGAGGGAGCGGAGGGGTACGCCCAGCACGGGTACAGCTACCAGGCGATCCTCGCGCACTACTACACGGGCACGGCCCTGGGCACGGCCCCCGCGGGAGCGAAGGTGCGGGTGCTGGTGGGCGGAAAGGTACGCGCGGTCCCCCTGGAAACGTACGTGCGGGGGGTCGTGGGGGCGGAGATGCCCGCCAGTTGGCCGCTGGCGGCGCTGGAGGCGCAGGCGGTCGCGAGCCGCACGTACGCGCTCACCGACCACGCGGGCGGAGCGCGCTTCGACGTGTACGCGGATACGCGCTCGCAGGTGTACCTCGGCACGAAGGCGCAGACCGCCCAGACGGACGCGGCGGTGGCCGCGACGGCGGGCCAGGTGGTGACGTACAACGGGCAGCCCGCGATCACGTACTACTTCGCGAGCTCCGGAGGCGCCACCGAAGACGTGCAGAACGCCTTCCCGGGGGCCGTGCCGGAGCCGTGGCTGGTGGGCGTGGCGGACCCCTACGACCAGGGCCCGGAGCACAGTTGGAGCGTGAGCATGAGCTTCGCCACGGCGGCCGCCCGCCTGCGCGGCCTTGTGCGGGGCTCCTTCGACGGCGTCGAGGTGCTCCGCCGAGGCTACTCGCCGCGGGTGCTCTCGGCGTACGTGGAGGGCTCCGTGGGGCGCACCGAGGTGAGCGGGGCCGAGCTGGCGAGCCGCCTGGGCCTGAGCTCCACGTGGGCGTACTTCAGCGTGCGCACCGCCCACGGCACGCAGCCCGAGCCGGATCTGAGCCACCACCCGGCGCCGGCGCCGACCGCGGAAGCCCCGCCGGCGCCGACCGCTGAAGCCCCGCCGCCGGCGACCCCCACCGCCCCGTCCGGCCCCGAAGGCGGGACGGCCGCGGGCAGCAGCCCGAGCGCGGGCCCGGGCGGCGGCACGACCCCTCCGTAGGCGGGGCCGTACGCTCTACCGGTGAGCGCCCCGCTGCTGGTCGCCGACGTGCCGTGGCTGCTGTACCGCGCGTACTTCGCATTGCCCAAATCGATCACGGACGGCGAGGGGCGCCCGGTGAACGCGCTGCTGGGCACCGTCAACGCGCTGCTGTCGGCCGCCGAAGCGCGCCCGCCGCGTGCAGTGGCGGCGTGCACGGGAGCGGAGCAGGCGGCGTACCGCGTGAAGCTGTACCCCGGCTACCACGCCCACCGCGACCCGATGCCGCCGGAGCTCAGGCGGCAGTGGGAGCTCGCTCCGGCACTGCTCACAAGCCTCGGCTGGACGGTGGCAGGCAGCGAGGAGTTGGAGGCCGACGACGTGATGTACTCCTTCGCGTGCGGGGAGGCCGAGGCCGGCGGACGCGCGCTGCTGGTCACCGGCGACCGCGACCTCTTCCAGGCGGTGGGCGAGCGCGTCGCGGTGCTCGAGCTGCGCAAGGACGGCACGCCGCAGGAGGTCGGGCCGGAGCAGGTGCGTGAGCGCTACGGCGTCGCCCCAGAGCAGGTGGCGGACTTCATCGCGCTGCGCGGCGACCCCTCCGACGGCCTACCGGGCGCGCCGGGGATCGGCGCGAAGACGGCCGCAGAGCTGCTGCAGCGCCACGGCTCGCTGGAGGGCGCACTGCGCGCGGTGCAGAGCTCCCCCACAAGCGAGCGCCCGCGAACCGTCGGCGCGCTGAGTGAGAACGCAGAGCAGCTGCGCACGTTCAGGGAGATCGCCACGCTCGTGCGCATCGACGTGCAACGGCCACCGGACTGCGCCACGGACTTCGCGGCGGGCGCGAGGGCGGCCCGCGCGCTCGGCATGAACCGGCTGGCGGACCGGCTGGCGAGCCTGACTGCGTGAGCTCGGAGGCACCCACCCACCTCGTCCACCACGAGCTCCAGGCACAGTCAGACGGGCGGGAGGACGCCTTCGTCGTAGGCCCACCGTTCGAAGCCGCGAGGTACCGGTCGAGCTCGTCCACGAGGACAAGGACCGCCTCGTGCAGTGTCCGCCAGTTGGCGGGCGGGTAGGCGTGGCCGAGGAGGTCGCGCAGCTCCTTGACCTCCTGTAGGCGCGCGGCGGATTCGTGCGAGAGGGCGCCGAGCGCTGCGAGCCGTTCCCAAGGCGAGCCCGGGGACTTGTCCACCACGCCGAGGCGCTGCGCCTCCGCCAGGCCACGCGCCGCCAGCTCGTGCAGCCAGTTGACGAGCATCTCGTAGAGGCGCTCGACGACCGCGACACGGTTGCGCTCGTGCGCATCGGGCGAGGACGCGGCGGCGAGGAAGGGTCCCTCCGCGAAGCCCGGCCCAAACCCTTCCATCGCGACGAGCAGTTGCTCGCGGACGGCGGGAATCTCCTGGAGGATGAGGCCGAGGCGGCGCTGGCCCTTCGACAGGCCGCCCGCCGTCACGAGGTCTGCGCCAGCCGCTCCCTGGCGGCCGCGAGCGTCGCGCGGGCACGCGCCATGGTCAACTCGTCTTCGTGAGCACCCGCGGCCAGGATCTCCTCGCGGCGCTGGAGGAGGGCGCCCCAGAGATCGTCGCGGTCGATCAGCACGCGCCCCTCGCGCAGTACGTCGGCCAGCAGCGAGGACTGCGCCTCGGCCTGTTCCAGCAGAACCACGTCGACTGGTCGGCCCAACGCACGACGCAGACGGATGCGCAGACCCGCCTGCGTACTCCACTCGGGGCGGCGGTGGACGACCAGCAGATCAACGTCCGAAGCCGGGGTGTCCTCGCCGGTCGCGGTCGAGCCGAAGAGCACCGCCAGGCGCACGTCGCGCTCGGTGCGCAGCGCGGACAGCAGCGTGGAGAGCAGCGACCAGTGGTCGCGCAGGTAGGCCCCCTCGGCGTGAGAGAGTTCGAGCTGGCCGCGAACGACGCGGCGACCGCGCAGCAGGCCGCCGGTGACGTGGCGGCGCAAGCGTGCGCTCGCTGCAGCCGACCTCAGCCGCCGATCGAGCCAGCATCAGACCCCATGCGACCAGAGTATCAGCTCGTGTGTCCGACTCCTGGCCCAGTGTGTCCGAGTCGAGTCGACGCGTGCGTGCCAAACGTGCAGATCCGCCTAGCTACGGAGTGAACTTGACCGTGATCACGTCTCCGTCGCGCATCACGTAGTCGCGCCCCTCCAGGCGCAGCGTGCCGCGTTCGCGCGCGCCGGCGTAGCCGCCGGCGTCCACGAGCTCCCGCCAGCCGATCACTTCGGCGCGCACGAAGCCCCGCTGGATGTCGGAGTGGATCTCCCCCGCGGCGTGCCAGGCGGTGAGCCCCTCGCGCAGGTGCCAGGACTGGGCGGGCTTGGCCTCGCCGGCGGTGAAGAAGGCGAGCAGGTGCAGCAGCGCGAAGGCGCCGCGCACGACGCGCTGGAGGCCGGACTCGCTGACGCCGAGCTCGGCGCGCATCGCGGCGGCGTCCTCGTCGTCGAGCTCGGCAAGCTCGGACTCGATGCGCGCGGAGACCGCTACGGCGCCCGCGCCCTGCGCGGCGGCGTGGGCCGCGAGTCGCGCGGGAACCTCGTCAGAGCCCTCGTCGACGTTGGCGAGGAACAAGACCGGCTTGGCGGTGAGCGAGCCGAGGTCGCGCGCGGCGTGGGGAGCCTCCGCGGGCAGCGGGCACGGTGCGCACGGGCCGCCCGGCCTGCAGCGCCGCGACGACCTCGTGCAGCCAGGCCTCTTCGGCGACGGCGACGCGGTCTCCGCCACGGGCGTTTTCGGCGACGCGCTCTACGCGCCGTTCGGCCTGCTCGAGGTCGGCGAGCGCGAGCTCGAGCTCGACGTCTCGACGTCGCGCAGCGGGTGCACGTCGCCCTCGGGGTGCATGACGCCCGCGTCGCGGTGGGCGCGCACGACGTGCACGAGCGCGTCGGTCTCGCGGATGTTGGCGAGGAAGCGGTTGCCGAGGCCCTCCCCCTGCGTGCGCGCCGGCGACGAGCCCAGCGATGTCGTGGAAGTCGACGGTGTCGTAGACGACCTCCGACGCGCCCACCGTGGCGGCGACCTCGTCCAGACGCCGGTCCACGACGGGCACCACGGCGACGTTGGGCTCGATCGTGGTGAACGGGTAGTTGGCGGCCTCCACCCCCGCGCTGAGTGAGCGCGTTGAAGAGCGAGGACTTGCCGGCGTTGGGCAGCCCGACGATGCCGATGCGGGTGCTCATCGCGCCACCACGGCTACGGCGCGTGCCCAACAGCGTGCCGGCGAGCACGTCGGAGGGGTAGTGGACGCCAAGGTACAGGCGGGACGCCGCGAGCGACGCCAGCCAGCGCGTACAGCGGGCGGGCGGGCAGACCGATGCGCGTGTAGAGGCGCGCCCCGGCGAACGAGGTCGAGGCGTGGGCGCAGGGGAAGCTGAGCTGTGTGGGCGTGCTGGTCAACGCCGGCAGCCCGGACAGCTCGGGCCGGCGGCCGGCGGACGAGCAGCTTCAGCGCGTGTTCAGCGCAAAGGTCCCCGCCACCACTCCGGTCGCGTGGCCCCAACGCGCGCGCCGCGAGCGGTCGAGCGCGCAGCCGGCGACACCGAGCGCGAGCCACACGGCGCCGTGCTCGCCGAGCCGCGAGAAACGCGCCACGGCACGCTCGCGGCGCGGACCGTGCCCCCGGGTGCGCGCGAAGCGCAGAATCCGCTCATCGAATTCCATCGCCATAATTCTCCGCACTACTAGGGGGCCGCTGAGCAAGCAAGGCAAAAATTGGAAGGCCCGCCCACCCCGCGAAATGTGCTTCGCACATGAGCGACCGAGGACGCAGCATGGCGCTGGCCGAAACGGGGATGCGAGCCCATGGCGAGTGTCCCCCGGCTTCGGTCAGCGGCCTCCTAGGCGCCGAAGCCTACGCGCTGGTCCTCCTCCTCGGCGCGCACGTACGCCACCTGCGTGAGGTCCAGGCGCACGGGGCCGTCCTCGGTCTGCAGTTCGTGCCAGCCGCGGTCCCCGAGCGCCTTGTACAGCTTCTGCAGCTGGTCGTCGCCGACCCGCAGCGCGAGCACCTGGCCGCCCTGGAAGCCGATGCTCATGCGGCGCATCCTCGCCATCAGCGAGCCACCTCGCCGGCGGTGCCGGCAGCCGGCGACCCGGCGCCGTGGTGGACGGGCTCGACAAGCTCCACGAGCACGCGCCCGGTGGAGCGCGGCTCCAGGAAGGCGACGCGCGCGCCGCCGATCCCCACCCGCGGGGTCTTGTCGATCAGCTCCAACCCCGCCTGGCCCAGCTCGGCGAGCGCCGACTCGATGTCGGAGACCTGGTAGGCAAGGTGGTGCAGGCCGGGGCCGCGCTTGGCGAGGAACTTGCCGACGGGCGTGTCGGGGCCGAGCGGGGCGAGCAGCTCGACGTGGTTCTCGCCGACGTCGAGCAGCACCGCCTCGACGCCCTGCTCCTCCACGACCTCGCGGTGGGCGACGTCCAGCTGAAAGCCGCTGCGCCACAGCTCGAGCGCAGGCTCGATCTCGGCGACGGCGATCCCGACGTGGTCGATGCGGTCGAACACCCTGGGGAGTGTATAGGCGTTCCCAGCGAGCGTTCCAGCCGCCACGTCCTCCGGCGAGCAGCAGCGCCAGCGAGCGCCGCGTTCGACGCCCGTCAACTCAAACGCGGCTCCCCGCCACCCACCGGCCCGTCCAACGGAGTGGCGGCGACGACCCGCAGCCCCACCCCGGGCGCGCGCTCAAGCCGCGGTGTGCCGGCCATCACGCGGTCGATCGCGTCGCGGTCGAGGATCTCGTGCTCGAGCAGCTCGTGGGCGAGCTCGTCGAGCTGACTGCGGTGGCCGAGGATGATCTTCAGCGCCGCGCGGCGGCCTTCTTCGACCAGGTCCTGGCGCTCCTCGTCGCGGATGCGCAGCGTCGTCTCCGAGAGGCGCACGTCGCCTTCGGGGGAGCGCCCGACCGCGGCGTTGCCCATCGCAAAGTCGTGCACCATCGAGTGGGCGATGTCGGCGACGCGTTTGAGGTCGTCGGAGGCGCCGGTGGTGATCGCGCCGAACACAACCTGCTCGGCGACGCGCCCGCCGAGCAGCACGGTCACGTAGTCGAGTAGCTCCTCGCGGGTCTTCAGGTAGCGGTCCTCGGCGGGCAGGTTGAGTGTGTAGCCGAGCGCGCGCCCGCGGGGCACGATCGAGATGCGGTGCACGCGGTCCACGGAGGGCAGCAGCTCGCCGCAGAGCGCGTGGCCCGCCTCGTGGTAGGCGACGACGCGCTTCTCGTGGTCGTTGAGCACCCGGTGGGACTGCACGCCGGCGATCACCCGCTCCAGGGCGCCGTCGAAGTCCGCGTCGGTGATGCCCGTGGCGCCGCGGCGCGCAGCGAAGATCGCGGCCTCGTTGCAGATGTTGGCGAGGTCGGCGCCCGTCAGGCCGCTGGTCTGCTGGGCGACCAACCCGAGGTTCACGTCGCGCAGCGGCTTGTTGCGGGTGTGCACCGCGAGGATCCCTTCGCGGCCCTTGACGTCGGGCGGCGCGACGAACACCTGGCGGTCGAAGCGCCCGGGGCGCAGCAGCGCAGGGTCGAGCTTCTCCAGCAGGTTCGACGCGGCGATCACGACCAGGCGGCCCGAGGTGGCGAAGCCGTCCATCTCGACGAGCAGCTGGTTGAGCGTCTGGTCCTTCTCGCCGGAGATGTCCATCCCGCGCCGGCCGCCGACGGCGTCAAGCTCGTCGATGAAGATGATCGCGGGCTCGTGCTTGCGGGCGATCGCGAACAGCCGGCGGATGCGCGCGGCGCCGAGGCCGGCGAACATCTCCACGAAGGCGGCAGCCGACTGCGCGAAGAACTGCGCGCCGGACTCGTGCGCGACCGCCTTGGCGAGCAGCGTCTTGCCGGTCCCCGGAGGACCGTGCAAAAGAATCCCCTTGGGGACGGTGGCGCCCAGCTTGTGGAACTGCGCGGGGTCGCGTAGGAACTCGACGATCTCCTGCAGCTCGGACTTGGCCTCGTCGGCTCCTGCGATGTCCTGCCACCCGACCGACTGGTCCGAGGAGGGCTTGATCTGCTGCGGCTTGACGCGCGGCATCACGCTGAGCATGCGCCACATCACGTAGATCAGCACGACGAAGAACACGATCATCAGGACCGGTGACCACTGGACGGCCCATTCCTGGATGTCCTGCACGATCGAGGGCTGCGGACTCTGGACGAGCGGCACCACGTGGTGGACCACCGGCACCGTCGCGTGACCCACGGACGCCGCAGCGCGGCCCGCCGGGGTGGTCGTGTGACCTACGGTCGTCGCGGCGCGGCCCGCCGAGGTCGTCACGTGACCCACGGACGCCGTCCCACCGTTTACAGACACCGCCGCCGGTTGCGCCGCCGTCGTCGCCCCGGTCGCGCCTGCTTGCACTCCACCTTCCCTTGCTACCTGTGGCGTCACTGCCTGCGCACCGTCCTTGGCTTGATCGAGTCAAATATACCCAGGGTCGACTCTCGCTACCCCGCCGGCCCTCCCAAGACAGAACGCGCCAGGTCTCGGAAGAATTCCGCCGCGAACGCCACGTCGCGCACGTCGATGCGCTCGTCGGCGCCGTGGATCAGCGGCATCATCTCGGGCAGGGTCTGGTGGCGCTGGGGGAAGAAGCCGTAGGCGACGCACTCGGGGAAGGCCGCGCGGAAGTGGCGGGAGTCGGTGAAGCCGGGCAGAACCACCGGCACGACCTCGGCGCCCGGGTCGCGCTCGGCGACCCACGCGGAGATGGCGTCCATCAGCGAGGAGTCCGCGGGGGAACGGTTGCCGACGACCCGCTCGGTGAACTCGACCGTGAAGTCTGGGGCGCCCCCTGCGTCTCCCGCGCCGCCTAGCACCGCCCTCCCTGCCTCTCCGACTGCCCCCGCCCTCCCTGACGCCCCCGCGCCCCCATCCGCGGGCTCGCCAAGCACTTCCGCGATCCCGCGCAGCACCTCCGCTTCGCCGAGGCCGGGGGGTACGCGGCAGTCCACTTTGACCTCGGCGCGAGAGGGGATCACGTTGATCTTCTCCGACGCGCGGGCGCGAGTCGGGGCGAACGTGACGCCGAGCATCGGCTCGAACATGCTCGCCAGGCGCGGGTCGGCGGCGTGCAGGTTGGCGACCGCCCCCGCGGGGTCCTCGGGGTCCTCGCCGATCCCGCGCAGGAACGCGGCGGGCTCGGGGGTGAGCGAGTAGGCGGGCTGGCGCTCGGCCAGGCGCGTCAGCAGTGGGCCCATGCGCAGCAGCGCGTTCTCGGCGATCTTCGGCATCGAGGCGTGGCCCGCGACGCCCTGAGTGGCGAGCGTGAAGCGGAAGACGCCCTTCTCCGCGCAGCACACCCCGTAGCGACGGCGGCCGCCGTACTCGAACACCGCGCCGCCGCCCTCGTTGACGAGCAGGTCGCAGCGGACCGACTCGGGGTGCGTCTGCGTGAGCCATTCTGCCCCCAGCGACCCGCCGGTCTCCTCGTCCACGACCGCCACCACGAGCAGGTCCCCGCGCGCGGGGCGCCAGCCCGAGCGCGCCAGCGAGACAGCGGCGGCGACCTCAGCCGCGACCTGGGACTTCATGTCGAGCGCGCCCCGCCCCCAGACGTACCCCTCGGCGAGCTCGCCCGACCAGGGGTCCCGGCGCCACTCGGCGGGGTCGGCGAGCACGGTGTCGACGTGCCCGAGGTAGCAGAGCGTGGGACCGGGCGCGGCGCCACGCAGCCGCGCCACGAGGTTCGGGCGCTCCGGGACCGCCCCCAGCAGCTCGCACTCGAAGCCGGCGCCGGCGAGGAGCATGTCGAGGTGCTCCTGAGCGGCCAGCTCGGCGCCGGGCGGGTTGACCGTGTTGAACGCGATCAACCGCTGCAACAGCTCAACTGCGTCCGTGGCCAAGTCGGTGCTGGTCACCCCGCGATAGTACGCCCATCCCGGTGAGCGCCGGGCACTGCCGCGAGCAGCTCGCGCGTGTAGGGGTGCTGCGGGGAGCTGTAGAGCTCGTCGGCGGGCGCGAGCTCGACGAGCTTTCCGGCCCGCATCACCGCGACGCGGTCGGCCAACTGGCGCACGACCGCGAGGTCGTGGGAGATCAGCAGCAGCGTCAGGTGCAGCTCGCGCCGCAGGTCGCGCAGCAGGTCGAGGATCTGGGCTTGAATCGTGACGTCGAGCGCCGACACCGGCTCGTCGGCGATCAGCAGCTTCGGGCGCAGCGCGAGCGCCCGCGCAATTCCAACCCGCTGGCGCTGGCCGCCGGAGAACTCGTGGGGGTAGCGGTTGTGGTGGGACGCCCGCAGGCCGACCCTGTCCAGCAGCTCGCACACGGCGCGCCGACGCTCCGCCCGGTCGCGGTGCAGGCCGTGGATCGCAAACGGCTCGCCGACGATCGCGCCGGCCGTCCTGCGGGGGTTCAGTGAGGAGAAGGGGTCCTGAAAGACGATCTGCATCTCGTGGCGCGCAGCCTTCAGTGCGGCGCCCTGCAGGTGGGCGAGGTCGCGGCCCTGAAAGCGGATCTCCCCGGCGGTGGGCTCGAGCAGGCGCATCAGCAGGCGCGCGGTGGTGGACTTGCCGCAGCCGGACTCCCCCACCAACCCGAGCGTCTCGCCGTGGCGCAGCTCGAAGCTGATCCCCGCGACCGCCTCGACGGCAGCGACCTGGCGCTGGAACACCACGCCGCGCGTGACCGGGAAGCGCTTGACGAGGTCGCGCACCTGCAGCAGCGGCTCGGCCACGGGCTCGGCCACCGTCTCGCGCTCGCCCTGGCGCTCGAGCGTGGGGGCCGCGCGTACGAGCTCCTGCGTGTAGGGGTGTTGAGGCGCGGCGAGGACCTGCTCGGTCGAGCCCCGCTCGAGGATCCGCCCAGCCTGCATCACCGCCACCTCGTCGGCCATCTCGGCAGCCACTCCGAGGTCGTGGGTGACAAGCACGAGCGCCATCCCGAGCTCCTCGCGCAGGTGGCGCAGCAGCGCGAGGATCTGTGCCTGCACGGTCACGTCGAGTGCCGTGGTCGGCTCGTCCGCGATCAGCAGCCGCGGTTTGTTGGCGAGCGCCATCGCGAGCAGCGCGCGCTGGCGCTGGCCCCCCGAGAGCTCGTGCGGGTAGGCGTCCACGGGGATTTGACCCCCGCCCACCCCGGGGAGGCCGACCAGCTCCAGCAGCGCCACGGCCTGTGCGCGCGCGGCGCGCCGGGAGACCTCTCGGTGGGCGCGGATCGCCTCGACCACCTGCGCCCCCACCCGGTACAGCGGGTGCAGCGAGGAGAGCGGGTCCTGAAAGACGATCGCCAGCTCGGAGCCGCGCAGCGCGCGCAGGCCGGCCTCCGGAAGCGCCACGAGGTCCACGCCCTCGAACAGGGCGCGCCCCGAGACGCGTGCCCCCTGCGCGCGGGTGAGCCCCAGGAGGGTCAGCGCGCAGACCGTCTTGCCCGACCCCGACTCCCCCACGATCCCGAGCGTCTGCCCGCGCGCGACCTCGAAGGAGACGCCGTCCACGGCGCGCACCACCCCGCCTTCGGTGGGGAACTCCACACGCAGGTCTTCTACGCGTAGCAGGAGAGGGGGGGGCGGGTGCCAGGCGCAATCATTTAAACCGCACCCGGGGGTCGAGGTACGCGTAGGAGATGTCCACCAGGATGTTGGCCACGACGATGAACAGCGCGGCCAGCAGCACCGTGCCCTCGATGATCGGGAAGTCGGCGTGCACGAGCGCCTCGTAGTTGAGCCGCCCCACCCCGGGGATGTCGAAGACGACTTCGACGAGCAGCGCCCCGCCGAGCAGCGCACCGAGGTCGAGGCCGAGCACGGTGACGATCGGGACGATCGCGGCGCGCACCCCGTGGAGCAGCACGCGCCGCTCGGGGAGCCCCTTGGCGCGCGCGGTGCGGATGAAGTCCTGGTCGAGCACGTCGAGCAGGTTCGAGCGCAGCAGGCGCGCGTAGACCGCAGCGAAGCTCGCGGCGAGTACGAGCCACGGCAGGATCAGCGAGGTGAACCACTTCCAGGGGTCGCTGGAGAGGCCGACGTAGGAACCGGCGCCGGGGAAGATGCGCAGCTTGCCGATGTCCGAGGCGAACAGGAACAGCGCGATCAGCCCGAGCCAGTATTCCGGCGCGGAGACGAACGCGAGCGCGGTGCCCATCGCGGCGCGGTCGAGCCACGTGCGCCGCCGTGCCGCGGAGACCACCCCGATCGTGAGACCGCTCACGAGCCAGATCACGACCGCACCGGCGGCGAGCGAGACCGTCGCGGGCAGGCGTTCGGCGATCAGGCTGCGGACGGAGGCGTCGGAGTAGTAGCTGTAGCCGAGGTCGAGGTGCAGGAGCACCCCCCGCAGGTAGTCGTAGAACTGGGTGTAGAGCGGCCGGTTGAGCCCCAGCTCGCGCGAGATGTAAGCGACGGTGCGCGGGCTCGGGTTGCGCCCGGCGCGCAGCTCCGCTGCGTTGCCGGTGGGGAAGATGTTGAAGAACAGGAACGTGAGCGCCGAGACGATGACCAGCAGCACGGCGCCCCAGAGGATGCGGCGGAGGATGTAGCGCGTCATGGCGCCCTCGCGGAGCGGACCCTCACTCCAACGCGGCCCGGGGCCCGCGATTCGCGGGCCCTCACTTCAGCGAGGTGAAGTCGTAGTCCCACGAACCGTTGTTCCACAATGCATCGACGCCGGCGACGCCCGTGCCCTCGATGTTGGCCTGGCTGACGAACACCCCTGGGGCGGCGACCGCTTGGCCCACCAGCATTTCGTCGACCTTCGCCCACGCCTGCGCGCGTGCCGGTTCGCCGACGACCAGCGCCGCCCGTTCCATCGCGGAGTTGATCTGGGGGTTGTTGACTTGGCCCCAGTTGGCGTTGCCGGAGGGGGTGATCGCGGGCCCGTAGAACGGCACGAACAGCACCGTCTGCGGATCGGCGAAGTCGCGCGTCCAGCCGGCGTTGGGGCAGACGTCGATCTCCTGCGAGGGCACCCCACAGTACCGTTCGTACATCACCGACTTGGTCACGAGCGAGAGGTGGGTTTTGAAGCCGAGCGACTGCAGCGCCTGGTTGACGATCTGCGCGGTGCCGCTTTCCGGTTCGCCGGTCACGCCGACGACCTGGAGCGTCTTGGCACCGGTGTACCTGCCGGACGGGTAGCCGGCGAGCCGCAGGTACTTGGCGGCGACCGCCGGGTCCCCGGCGGGGTGTTCGTTGTAGTCGAGTTTCGGGCCCGCGAGACCGCCGGCCTCTTCGAAGCCGGCCACGCCGGGGTAGAGGAAGTGGGTCATCGGCGCCGCCACGAGCGGCCCGCCGCGCACCTTCACGAGCGCTTCGCGGTCGAGCGCGGCCCACACGGCCCGGCGCAGGTCGACGTTGGTGAACGGCCCGTGCGCGTTGTTGAGCGCCGAGTAGTAGGTGCCGGAGCCCGGGGTGAAGGTGATTTGTGAGGGAGAGTGCTCGTAGGCTTCCTTGACGATCGACTGCGCGGGGGGGTCGTTCTCGACCACGTCTTCGCCCTTCAGCACCTGCTGGCCGATCACGGACTTCTGGCCGCCGATGTTGACGACGATCTGGTTGAGGTACGCAGGCCGGTAGTCGGTGTGCGGGTTCCAGCGGGGGTTGCGCACGAGCGTCGCGGACTTGCCCGGCTGGTAGCCGATGCCAAGGAACCGGCCCGAACTGTCGGACTTCAACATGTAGGGGCCGGTCGCCACGAGGTATTCGGTGCCGTAGGTGGAGGGGTGGTGGGCGTCGAGCGGCTTGGCGAATTCCGGGGGCACGGGCGCGGAGAGCGGCAGGCTGAGCGCTCCCGTGAGGATCGCGGCCGTGGGTTTGGTGAGGTGAAAGACGATCGTTTCGGCGTTCGGCGTTTCGATTCCGGGAATCGGGCCGCCCGTCGCCTTTTCCGCCCCGACCAGGTCCCCGAAGTAGGGGCCGAAGTAGGGGTTGGCAACGTTCGGGTTGGCGCCGCGCTCGATCGCGTAGGCGACGTCCCCGGAGTTCACTTCACGGTTGACGGGCGGGCTGAAGTAGATGTGGCGCTTGAGGTGCACCGTCACCGTCCGGCCGCCGCCGGAGACGATCGGCGGACCCGAGGCAACGTCCGGTTCGAGCTTGGAGGCGGTGTTGGGGGGGTAGGAGTAGAGCGGGCGCTGGGTGGCGGACATCACGGTGTAGTCCTGGTCGGAGTAGGTGCCGCCCGGGTCGAGGTTTTCGAAGTCCGCTTCCTGGTAAACGGTCAGCACTCCGCCGCGCCGCTTGCCGTAGAGCTGCTGACCGACGGGCGACTCGCCCGCCTTGAGCGGGATCGTGCCGGTGCCGGTCGTGCCGCTGCCGCTGGAGCCGCACGCGGCGAGCGTGAAGGCGAACAGACCCGCGAGCGCCGCACACACCGAGGCCGCCCTCCATCTGTGTAGGTTAAGCATCCTTCCTCCTCATCTGAGCGGGGTCCTCCGCGGGTTGAGTGCGTCCTGCAGGCCGTCGCCGAGCAGGTTAAAAGCGAGCACAGTTAAAAGCAGCGCGAGGCCGGGGAACAGCATGTACCACCAGGCGGTGTTGAAGGTGGGGGTGGCTTCAGCGAGCATCTGCCCCCAGGAGGCGGTGGGCGCGCGCACGCCGACGCCGAGGAACGAGAGGGCCGCCTCGAGCAGGATGTTGGCGGGGATCAGGAGGCTCGCGTAGACGATCAGCGGCGCGGTCACGTTGGGCAGGAGCTCACGGAAGACGATGCGCGCCCCCGAGGCCCCCAGCGAGCGGGAGGCCTCGACGAACTCGGACTCGCGCAGCGAGAGCACCTGCCCGCGCACGATGCGCGCGATGTAGGTCCAGTTGAACAGCGCGACGATCGCGATGATCGTGGAGGTGCCGGGCTGGATCGCCCCTCGCACGCAGCCGCGCACACTGCACGCGGCCCCCAGCCCGAGGCCGACGAGCAGCAGCGGGAAGCAGAGCACCACGTCGATCGCGCGCGAGAGCAGCGTGTCGGTGAGGCCGCGGTAAAAGCCGGCGAGCAGGCCCACGACGGTGCCGAGCAGCGTCGCCAGCGCGGTACCGATGACCCCCACCTCCAGCGACACGCGAGTCCCGTACACGACACGCGCGAACACGTCGCGCCCGAGCTGGTCGACCCCGAAGAGGTGCGCAGCGGAGGGGCCCGTGGGACTGCCGAAGGCGTCGAGCGCGGCGGGGTTCTGTACGTAGGGCCCGGGCACGCCGGCGAGCGAGACGACAAGCGGCGCGGCGAGCGCGACCACCAAGAGCAGCGCGATGAAGCCGAGCGAGGCGAGCGCCACCCGGTCGCGGCGCAGGCGCCCCCAGAAGAGCTGCCAGGGCGAGCGTCCAGCGAATCCATCGCCCGCGTCGAGGAGGGCAAGCTCCTGCCCGTCGAGCCCCGGCCCGCCAGGTTGCAGCCCGCCCCCTAGCCCACCGTGGGTGGGGTCCTGCAGGAGGAGGTCGGCAGCGCCGGTGGTCATACCACAATGACCCGGGCCGGAGGGGACGTGTTTCTGATGTGGCGCATCAGCCTTAGAGGTTCGACACCATCCGCCCGGCGACCTCCCGCGGTACCTTCCGAATATGGACACCCTTTTCGAGTCCGAAGACCCAGCCGAGCCCGACCGTGGCCGGAAGGGACCCCGCGCGGGCCGAGGCGGACATCAACCTGACGGAGGGGACCCCCACGGGCCAGCCGCGGAGGGAGAGGACCGCCCGCTGGCGGTACGCGTGCGCCCGCAGCACCTCGAGGAGTTCGTGGGCCAGACCCACCTGCTGGGGGAGAGCTCGGCGCTGCGCACCGCGATCGAACAGGGCCACCCCCACTCGATGGTGCTCTACGGCCCGCCCGGCTCGGGCAAGACGACGCTGGCACGGATGGTCGCCGAGCGCTCCCGCGCGGTGTTTGAAGAGCTGAGCGCGGTGCAGGCCGGCCGTGCCGAGGTTCGCGCGGTGCTGGAGCGAGCCGCCCACCGCCGCGCCACAAGCGGGACGGGCACCGTGTTCTTCCTCGACGAGATTCATCGTTTCAACAAGGCCCAGCAAGACACGCTGCTGCCGGCGGTGGAGGAGGGCGTGGTGACGCTGGTCGGCGCGACCACGGAGAACCCCGCGTTCGAGGTCAACGGAGCGCTGCTCTCACGGATGCGCGTGTACGCGCTGCAGGCGCTCTCCGCCGAGGAGGTGGCAGAGGTACTGCGCCGCGCGCTCGCCTCGGGGGAGCTCAACGGCGCGATCACAGTCGAGCCCCAGACACTGGAGTTCCTCGCTGCGCGTGCAGAAGGCGACGCGCGCACCGCGCTGAACGCGCTGGAGTTGGCCGTCGCGACGGCGGCGGAGCGGGGGGAGAGCAGCGTGGGCGTCGCCCGCGCGGAGGACGCGCTGCAGCTGCGGGCGGTGCTGTACGACCGCAAGGGCGACCGCCACTACGACTACGCCTCCGCGTGGATCAAGGCCACCCGCGGCTCAGACCCCGACGCCTCGCTGTACTACCTCGCGGTGATGCTCGAGGGCGGCGAGGACCCGCGGTTCATCGTGCGGCGCATGGTGATACTCGCCTCCGAGGACGTGGGCAACGCCGACCCGGCAGCCCTGAGCGTCGCGGTGGCAGCGGCGCAGGCGGTCGAGCACGTGGGGATGCCCGAGGCCAAATTCGCGCTCGCGCAGGCCGCCATCTACCTGGCCCTCGCGCCGAAGTCCAACACCGCAGGCCGCGCGCTGGGAGCGGCGCAGCGCCACGTGCGCGAGCACGGCGCGGCACCGGCCCCGGGGTGGCTGCGCTCGGGCCCCCGACCGGGCCAGGAGGTCGGCGGCTACGACAACCCGCACGAGCACCCGGGCCACGTCTCCCCGCAGGAGCTACTGCCCGAGGAGGTGGCGGGCACGCGCTTCTACAAGCCCGACGAGGCCGAAGCGGAGCTGACGAAGCGGCTGGAGGCAATCCGCAAGGCCCGCGGGCGTTGATTTTGATGAGGACCCTCCGGGTCCCAGCGGCGTTGTCGCAACGGACCCGGGCGAGGTGCAAACAGCCCGAGGGAGGCCCGCGGGGGAGCCGGGCAAAGGTGACGCTCACCGCCTAGCGGCGGGTCGTAGGTGGCAGTTGGTATATCTGGGGACGTGATCAAGACCAGTATCCACCTCGATCCCGAGGTCGATCGAGCGCTAGGCCGCCGGGCCGCGGCGGAGGGCACCACAAAGGCCGCGCTGATCCGCCGCGCCCTCGCGGACGCGGCCGCGCCGGCGGCACAGGCCAAGCCGCGCGCGAGCGCGGTATTCGCCGGTCCCGGCGACCTCTCGGAGAACGTGGATCGCTTCCTGGCGAAGACCGGGTTCGGAGAGCATTGACTCGACGCGAGAGCCAAGCGTCGGGTTCGCCCTCCGCGTGAGAGCCGGGCACGCGCCCATAGGGGTGCCGCTTCGGGCGCGCTACTTAGCCTGGTTTGCTGCCGCCCCGGACAGTCCCTCCAGCGCCGACGAGCGGGAGCCCTGACGGCTGAGGCACCGGAACTGGCGCGGGTGCGATTGGACCAGGACGCGGACTTGACCGGAAGAGCATGGTCTTATCGTAGTCGGACGGACAACAACAATCAAGAGGGCGGCAAAGATGAGGCCAGCAACGAGGATTGCCAGCGCAGCTTGTAGACGCAATTCCTTGAGCCTGATCCTTGCGGCGTTGAACTCGAATGCGTCCCCGAGGTCAGCCAGCAGCTGGGATCGTGCCGCATGGCTGCGCTGGCCTCCAAACTCTTCGAAGAACTTCAGCGCCCTTGGGCCGTAGGCGCTCGTCTTTTTGAAGGCGGACCAAAGGCACGGGACGCTCGACAGGCCCACGGCGATGAGCGGGGTCCACCAATAGTGCCCGAGCAGGCCTTTGGCCGCGAGAGTGCCGCCCAGCAGCGCACCGTTGAACGCAAGCAGGCCCATGTTGCGGCCATCCAGACTCGCCTCGTCGGTTACCTGGGCAAGCATTTGAGCCTGCGAGAGCGAGAGAGTTGCGTCAAGGATCTGGCTCCCATCTATCGGGAGATTTGGAGGCTTACGTCCTTTGAATAGCACCGTGGCATCCTATGACGCTACTGGGGGCGCCACACCCGGCCCCGCGGCGTGGCGCAGCGTAGACGCTTCAGCCCGAGCGGACACGCATTTTTCAAACTGATACACCACCCCCCCGGGGAGCGATAATCGCCTGAGATGACCTCCGTACCCCCCGAGACCGCCTCGACCCCGGCCGCGACCGCGCAGCCGCAGACGCTGCACGCGCGCAACCCCGCGACGGGGGCGGTCCTCGGGAGCGTGCAGACCACGGCACCGGAGCGGGTCGAGGAGGTCGTGGCGGCGGCGCGCCAGGTGCAGCCGCTGTGGGCGCTGCTGCGCGTGGAGGACCGCGCGCGGTATATGCGCCGCGCGGCGCAGGCGGTGATCGACGAGTTCGACGAGCTCGCGACGCTGATCGCCCGCGAGCAGGGCCGCCCGCGCGCGGAGGTCGCGAGCATGGAGTTGCTGGCGGCGCTCGACGCACTGATCTGGGTTGCCGACGAGGGGGCGCGGGTGCTGGGCTCCCGGCGCGTGGGGGCGCACCGCTCGATGGCGCTCTCCCGTCGCGCGCGGGTCGCGTACGAGCCGTTCGGGGTGGTGGGGGTGATCGGCGCGGGCTCCGCGCCGTTCGCGCAGCCGCTCGGCCAGATCGCCGGCGCGCTGCTGGCGGGCAACGGCGTGGTCTTCAAGCCCGCGCGGCGCGCGTGCCTGGCGGGCGAGCGGATCGCCCGCGCACTCACCCGGGCCGGCCTGCCGGAGGGTCTCGTGCGGCTCGTTCACGGCGGCACCCAGGTCGGGGTGGCGCTGGCGCGGGCACCCGTCGACAAGGTGCTGTTCACCGGCTCCCCCACGGTGGGGCGGGCGGTCGCGCGGGCCGGCGTCTCCCAGGAGCGCGAGGTCACGGTGGAGGTGGGGGGCAAGGACGCGATGGTGGTGCTCGCCGATGCGCACGTGGCGCGCGCCGCCGCCGGGGCGCTGTGGGCCGGCTACGCGGGCGCCGGGCAGGCGCGGGGAGCGGTCGAGCGCGTCTACGTGCAGGGGGCTGTCCACGACCGTTTCCTGAGCCACCTCGTCAACGGAGCGCGCGCGCTGCGCGTGGGCGACCCCGAGCGCCCCGGCGTGCAGGTCGGCCCGCTGGCCTCTGCGCGGCGCGTGGCCCACATCCGCGAGCTGGTCGAGGAGGCGGTCGCGCAGGGCGCGCGGCTGCACTGCGGCGGACCGCTGGAGTCACCCCCGGAGGGGTGCGCACCGGGCGCCGCGTTCTACGCGCCGGCGGTGCTGAGCGGGGTCACACACGACATGCGTGTGCAGCGCGAGCCGCTCGACGGCCCGGTGCTCACGGTGCAGGCGGTGGACTCGACCGACCACGCGATCGCCCTCGCCAACGACGGCGAGTACGCGTTGGGGGCCTCGGTCTGGACCGCCGACCGCCCCCAGGGACTGCGCATCGCGCGGGAGCTGCACACGGGGATGGTGTGGCTCAACGACCACCTCCCGGCGCCCGCCCTCGCGCGCGGCCCGTGGGGGGCGGCAGCCGGCGGGGGCCTCGGCCGCACGCTCGGCGAGTCTGGCCTGCGCGCCTGCGCGCAGGAGAAGCTGATCGCGTGGAGCATCCCCGCCGCGCGCGGGCTGTGGTGGACCCCCTACGACGACCTGCACGCCCGCGCCGCCCACACCGTCGCGCAGCTGCGCTCCTCCCGCGACGCCGACCGCGAGCGCGCCTGGCGCCACGGCATCGGCCCACTCGCGCGCGTGGGGATGCGGGCGCTGCGCCGGCCATGACCTAACCTGTCGATATGCCCGCCCAGGCCTACGCCGGCAAGGAGTGTGTCTGCCAGTTGCGCAGAGGGATCTGCGACCAGTCGTGCGTGCAGGGGATGCTCGACACCCCCTTCTACATCGCCTGCCTGTCGCTCTCCGGCCGGCGCTGCCTGGTGGTCGGCGGCGGTCAGATCGGCCTGGAGAAGGTCGAGGGCCTGCTCGCGTGCGACGGCGCGGTCACGCTGATCGCCCCCGAGGCCGAGCCGGCACTCGAGGAGTACGCCCGCGAGGGCTCGATCCGCTGGGAGCGACGCGCCTACGCGGGCGCCCCCGACCTGGAGGGCGCGTTCCTGGCGATCGCCGCCACCGACGACACGGACGTGAACATCTCCGTGTACGAGGACGCCGAGCGGCGCGCGATGCTCGTGAACGTCGTCGACGTGCCGCCGCTGTGCAACTTCATCCTGCCGGCGATCGTGCGCAACGGGCCCCTGGCAATCGCGATCTCCACCGCGGGCGCCTCGCCGGCCCTGGCCAAGCGCATGAAGCGCGAGATCGAAGGGCAGTTCGGCGAGCCCTACGCCCGTCTGGCGGTGCTCCTCAACGAGGTGCGCGGCTGGGCCAAGGGCACGCTCGCCACCTACCAGGAGCGCAAGGAGTTCTTCGAGGGCCTCGTGGGCGGAGACCCCGACCCCGTCGAGCTGCTGCGCGCCGGCGACGAGGCCGCGGTGCGCGAGCTGATCGCAGCCGCGCAGGACGCGCATACCGCTGCACGAGCCTGAGGCGTGAGCGCGCTCGAACTGGAGGGCCTGACGCGGCGCTACGGCGAACGCGAGGCGCTCGACGGAGTCTCGCTGTCGCTGCAGGCCGGCCAGACGCTGGTGGTGCTCGGCCCCAACGGCGCCGGCAAGACGACGCTGCTGCGGGTGCTGGCCACGTTGCTGCGCCCGCACTCAGGGGAGGTGCGAGTGTTGGGGCACGCGCTGCCGGGCGAGGCGTGGGCGGTCAGGGGTCGAGTCGGCCTGCTCGGCCACGAGCCGCTGCTCTACCGAGAGTTGACTGCGAGAGAGAACCTCCGCTTCCACGCTCGCCTGCACCGGGTCGGCATTGAGCGAGTCGAAGAGCTGCTGGAGGCGGTTGGTATGGCCACCCGTGCCGAGGAGCCGGTACGGACGCTCTCGCGGGGGATGGTGCAGCGGGTGGCAACCGCGAGGGCGCTGTTGCACGACCCCGAGCTGCTGCTGCTGGACGAGCCGCGCGCCAACCTCGACCCGGCGGGGGCGGAGCTTGTGGAGCCGCTGATCGGACCTGCCTCGGGCCGCACCCGGGTGGTGTGCAGCCACAGTCCGGAGGTGGACCTCGATGGGGCGGATCTCGTGCTGGGCCTGCGCGGGGGCCGTCCGGCGCTGCTGGCAAGCCCCGCGGCCCTCGACGCCACGGCGCTCAAGGAGCTCTACACGTGAAGACCGTGGCCGCGCTGCTGCACAAGGAGCTACTCGTGGAGCTGCGCACGTTGGAGTCCGTGCCGGGGATGTCGCTGTTCGCGGTGACCGTCTTCGTGATCTTCCACTTCGCGCTGAACCGCACCGGGGTGGCTGGGGACGAGGCGGCGGGGATCCTGTGGGTGACGCTGCTGCTCGCCGCGCTGCTGGGCATCAACCGGCTGTTCGTCGCCGACGCCGAGGAGGGCGGCTTCGACGGGTTCCTGCTGGCGCCGGTGGACCGCACCGCGCTGCTCGCGGCGAAGGCGCTCGCGCTGCTCTCCTACCTGGTGGTCCTGGAGCTGGTGGCGGTGCCCGCGTTCGCGCTGCTGCTGCTCGAACCCTCGCTCGGCCCCGCCCTGCCAGACCTCCCCGGGGTGCTGCTGTTGGGCGACGTGGGGGTCGCGGTGATCGGCACGCTGGTGGCCGCGCTCGCGGTGCGCACCCGCGCGCGGGACCTGCTCGGGCCGCTGCTGGCGCTGCCGCTGCTCGTGCCGGTGGTGATCGGCGGGGCGCGCGCCACCGCGCCGCTGTTGACGCTCGCCCACCAGACGGCACCGTCGCTGCGCTGGCCGCTGACGCTCGCGCTCTATGATCTGGTGTTCGGGCTGCTCGCCTACGCTGTCTTCGACTTCCTGCTGGAGGACTGAGCCCATTTCCCCCCACACGTACGGCAAGGGACTACGCACGCTCACCGTCGCGACGGTCGTCGCGACGGCGGCCTCGCTCGGCCTCGTCTTCTTCTACGCTCCCCTGGAAGCCGAACAGGGGTTCCTGCAGAAGATCTTCTACGTGCACGTGCCCCTCGCGATCGTCGCGCTGTGCGGCTTCGTGCTCGGGGGGCTGTTCGCGATCCAGCACCTGCGCACGCGCGAGGCGCGCTGGGACCTGCGCTCCTACGTGACGATCCACATGAGCCTGATCTTCGCGGTCGGCACGCTCGTCACCGGCTCGATCTGGGCGAAGGGCTCGTGGGGGCACTGGTGGGTGTGGAGCGAGCCGACGCTCGTGTCGTTCCTGATCATCTTCCTGCTGTACGCCACCTACCAGCCGCTGCGGTTCGCGATCGAAGACCCCGAGCGCCAGGCGCGCTACGCCTCGGTGTTCGCCGTCACCGCGGGGGCGTTCGTGCCGCTCAACTACATCGCCGTCAACATGGCCACCGCCTACGTGCACCCGCGCGTGTTCGGCTCCACCTCAAACCTGCCCGGCTCGATGGCGTTGACGCTGCTGGTCTCGCTGCTGGCGATGGCGCTGCTGTTCGCCACGCTCTGCCAGTACGAGCTGACCGCCAAGCACGCCCGCGCGCAACTGCGCGCGCTGCGTCGGCGGCTGACGGAGCAGGCCGACACGCCGGCGCGCCGGCCGCGCAGCGCCGCCCCCTCCCACGAGCCTCTGCGCCGGGCGCTCTCGGGGAGTGTGTGATGGTGGGAGCCCTGCTCGCCGAGACGCCCGCGCTGCCGCTGCACACCGCCGGCAAGTACGTCGCCGGCGCCTACGTGGTGCTGTTCGTCCTGGTGCTGGTCTACGTGGCGATCATGGCGGTGCGCCTCAGCCGCATCGAGCGCCAGTTGGGGGAGCTGCTGGAGCTCACCGACCGACCGCGCGCCGGACGGGACGACGCGCGCGAGGCGGCGCCGGACGCCGGCGAGCTCGACACTGTCCGCGCGGAGGCGACACCGGTATGAGCGAGCTGCTGGCGCTGGGGCTCTCGCACAAGACCGCGCCGGTCGCGCTGCGTGAGCGCCTCGCGGTCACCGAGCCGGGAGCGGTGGCGCTCGCCCAGCGGCTGACCGCCGGCGCGGAGGTGCGCGAGGCGGTGGTGCTGTCCACGTGCAACCGCACCGAGGTCTACCTCGTAGTCGGTGACCCCGTCGGCGCCGAGGCGCAGGCGCTGGCGATCCTGGCCGACCACGCGGGGCTCGACTCCGCGGAGCTCGCGCGGGAGCTGTACGCGCCGCGCAACTGCGACGCCGCCCGCCGGCTCTACCGGGTGACGGCAGGTCTCGAATCGATGATCGTCGGCGAGGCCGAGATCCAGGGGCAGGTCAAGCGCGCCTTCGAGGCCGCGCTGCGGGCGGGCTGCACGGGGCCGCTCTCCAACCGCCTGTGGAGCGCCGCGCTGAGCACCGGCAAGCGGGTTCGCTCGGAGACCGCGATCGGCTCCAGCCACGTGTCCGTGCCCTCCGCGGCGGTGGGCCTCGCCGTCGAGGTGCTCGGCGACCTACGCGAGCGCCACGTCGTGATCCTCGGCGCGGGCGAGACGAGCGAGCTGACCGCGCAGGCGCTCGCCGACCGGGGGGCGGGCACGATCTTCGTGGCCAACCGCCACGCCGACCGCGCGCGCAGCCTCGCGCAGCGCTTCGGCGGCTCGGTCGTCGGCCTCGACGGGCTGCCCGAACAGCTCACGCAGGCGGACATCGTGGTCTCCTCCACCTCCTCCCCCCACCCGATCGTCGGCCGCGAAGAGCTCGAGCTCGTGGTCGGCCTCCGGAATAGGAACCCGCCCACCCGGCCGCTGCTGGTGATCGACATCGCGGTGCCCCGCGACTTCGAGCCCGGCTGCGGGGCGCTCGAGGGAGTGACGCTGTACGACATCGACGACCTTCAGGCGGTGGTGGCGCGCAACCTCGACACGCGCGCGGGTGAGGTGCCACGCGCGGAAGCGATCGTGGAGGAGGAGATCCACCGCTTCGCCGGGTGGCTCGGCCAGTTGGAGGCGCTGCCCACGGTCAGCGCCCTGCGCGAACACGGCGACGCCGTCGTCGAGCAGGTGCTCTCCGAGAACGACGGCCGCTGGGAGTCCGCCTCCCCGCGCGACCTCGTCCGCGTCGAGGCGCTCGCGCGCTCGATCGCCAACCGCCTGCTGCACGAGCCGACGATCCGACTACGCAGCCTCTCCGAAGCGCGCAGCCACGCGAGCCTGCAGCTCGTACGCGAGCTGTTCGGCCTGCACGAGGACCTCGAAGAGGAGGAGCTGGGCGAGGATGCCTCCGGGCGCTCCTCGCACGGGGGGCCGCCCGACGGCCGCCTCGCCGAGGTGCACGACCTGCGCCGGCGTCGCCGCAAGGGCCCGTAAGAGGCCCGGGAGGACAGATGCGCATCGGGACCCGCGGCAGCGCCCTGGCGCTCGCGCAGACGCAGTTCGTCGCGCGACTTCTCGGTGGCGCGGAGGTGGTCACGATCGCCACGAGCGGGGAGGCTCGCGTGGCCCCCTACAGCGACAAGTCTCGTTGGGTGCTGGAGCTCGAGCGCGCACTGAGCGCACGCGAGATCGACCTCGCGGTGCACTCCGCAAAGGACGTCCCCGGCGAGCTGGCCGACGGCCTGACGTTGCTGGGCGCTCCCCCACGAGCGGCGGCTGAGGACGTGCTCTGCGGAGGGAGTGGCCCCGAGCAGCTCGCGCCGGGCGCGCGCGTGGGCACGAGCAGCTTGCGCCGCGCCGCCCAGCTGCGAGCGCTGCGCGAGGATCTCGAGGTCGTGCCGGTACGGGGCAACGTGGACACCCGTCTGCGCAACCTGGGCGAGGGCGACCTCGACGCGCTCGTGCTCGCCCGCGCCGGTCTAGTCCGCCTCGGTCGCGAGGCCGAGGCCGGGGCGGTGCTCGACCCCGCCCGCTTCGTCCCCTCCCCCGGCCAGGGCACGCTCGCGCTGGAGGGCCGCGTCGACGACGAGCGCACCCGGGAGGCCGTGCAGGCGATCACCGACGCCAAGACGTTTGCCTGCCTGCGGGCCGAGCGCGCCGTGGCGCACGCGCTCGGCGCAAGCTGCCACACCCCGCTCGGGGCGCACGCGGTCGACTACGGCTGCGGCTGCCTGCACCTGCGCGCGTGGGTCGGCCTCCCGGACGGCTCGGCGTGGGTGGGCGACGAGCTGCTGGGCGGCTTCTACGACCCCGACGCGCTCGGGCGCCGCGTGGCCGAGCGGTTGCAGAGCGCGGGAGCCGGTGAGCTGCTGACCGAGGCCGAGAGACACGCGTCTTTCGGCGGAGGTGCGAGCGAAGCGAGTGTCGCCCTGAGCGGTCCCCGTTTCGACCAGGACGGGGAGACACTCGCCTCCGACCGAAGCGGGGAGACACGCGCCTCCGGCGAGCATCCCTCGTTGGGCCAGCATCCCCATTTCGACCAGGGCGGAGGAGCTCCTCGGTGAGCACGCCTGAGACAGGACGCGTCTACCTCGTCGGCGGCGGCCCCGGCGACCCCGGTCTGCTGACCGCGCGCGCGGTCGAGCTGATCGGGCAGGCCGACGTGATTCTCTTCGACCGACTGATCCCCTCGGAGGCGCTGGAGGGCGCGCGCGCGGACGTCGAGCTGGTGTTCGTCGGCAAGGAGGGCGGCGGGCCGTCGGTGCCGCAGGAGCGGACCGAGGCGTTGATGGTGCAGCGCGCGCAGGAGGGGCGCACCGTGGTGCGCCTGAAGGGCGGCGACCCGTTCGTGTTCGGCCGCGGCGGCGAGGAGGCGCTCGCGCTGCGCGCGGCGGGCGTCCCGTTCGAGGTGGTGCCGGGTGTGACCGCGGGCGTGGCCGCCCCTGCCTACGCGGGCATCCCCGTCACCCACCGCGGGCTGTCGGCCGCGGTGGCGCTGATCACCGGGCGCACCCGTGGGGACGCTCCCGGCGGGGAGCCCGGCGACGGCGGGGGCGGTGGCGGCGCAAGCGGGGGAGACGGTGGCGGCGCAAGCGGGGGAGACGGTGGCGGCGCAAGCGGGGGAGACGGTGGCGGCGCAAGCGGCGGGGACGGTGGCGACGCAGAGGAGGCCGGCGGCGGCGGCGCGGGCGACGGGGAGCACCCGGAGGGCGTCGAGGAGTGGGCGGAGGGCGCGGGGGACGACACCGACCTCGACTGGCCTGCGCTCGCGGCCTTCCCGGGGATGCTCGTCTTCTACATGGGCGTGCGCCAGCTGCCCCACATCGCAACCTCGCTGGTCGCCGCCGGCAGGCCCGCTTCAGAACCCGTGGCCGTGGTCGAACGGGGCACGCTGCCCGACCAGCGGACCGTGACCGGCACGCTCGCCACGATCGCCGAGCGGGCGCGCGAGGAGCAGGTGCGGGCTCCCTCGATCACCGTGGTCGGGCCCGTGGCCAAGCTCGCCGAGCAGCTCGACTGGCGCCCGCCGCTGCCGCTGGGCGGGCGCACCGTGGCGGTCACCCGCGCCCGCGCCCAGGCCAGCGGCCTGGCCCAGCGGCTGCGCAGAGCTCGGGGCCCACGTGGTGCAGGCCCCCGTGATCCGTACCCGGCCGTTGGAAGGGCCGCCGCTCGACCCCACCCCCTACGACCTGATCTGCCTCATCGAGCCCCAACGGGGTCGAGTGCCTGTTCGAACGCATCGCGGCGGCGGGTCTCGACACGCGCGCCCTCGCGCGCACGCACATGGCGGCGATCGGCCCGAGCACCGCGCGCGCGCTGGCCGAGCACGGGATCGCCGCGGACGTCGTCCCGGAGCGCTTCGTCGCGGAGTCGCTGGTGGAGGCGCTCGCCGAGCTGCCGATCCGGCGCGCCCTGGTCGCGCGCGCCCGCGAGGCCCGCGACGTGCTCCCCAACGCGCTGAGCGCGCGCGGCGTCGAGGTGAGCGTGCTGGCGCTGTACGAGACCATCGCCGAGCCGCTCTCCCCGTGGTCGTTGGCGGCCGCCCGCGAGGCCGACTACATCACCTTCACCTCCTCCTCCACCGTGCGCTTCTTCCTCGAGGCCGCCGGCGGCTCGGCCGGCCTCTCCCCCCACACCCGGATCGTCTCGATCGGACCCGTCACCTCCGCCACCCTGCGCGAGCACGGCCTCGACCCTCACGTGGTGGCACGGCGCCACGACATCGAGGGGGTCGTGGAGGCGCTGGTGGCGGACGCCGCCGCGCACCCGCAGACCCGGCGGGTGGGCAGATCAGCGGGGGGAGGTTGAGTCGAGCACCGGTGTCAGGCGGCGGGTGCGGGGGCTCGGACGGTGAACGCCACGACGCACGCGTCCTGCACACCGTCCGCCCCGGCGCCCCGACCTGATAGCACTCGGGTGGTGTCCACTTCCCCGGGTGCGCTCGGCCACCCTCGCGTGCACCTGCGTCGCACCGACTCGACCAACGAGCGCGCCCGCGCGCTGGCGCTCGCGGGGGCGCCTCACGGGACGCTCGTGACCGCCGCCGAGCAGACCGCCGGGCGCGGGCGCCAGGGACGGCGCTGGAGCGCACCACCTGGGAGCGCGTTGCTGGCGTCACTCCTGCTGCGGGACCCTCCCGCGCTGCTCCCGCTCGCCGCGGCCGTCGCCGTCTGCGACGTCGCGGGGGCCGACGCGCGCCTCAAGTGGCCCAACGACGTCGTGCTGCTGCGCAGGGCTGAGAGGGTGGCGCAGCCGACCGAAGATCGGCTAGCTGAAACGGGGATGGGAGCCGAAGGCGAGTGTCTCCCGGCTTCAGTCGAGCCCCTCGTTCTCAGTCAGACCCTCGCCAAGCTCGCTGGCATCCTCGTCGAGGGTCGCCCGCAGGAGGGGTGGGCGGTGCTCGGCGTCGGCCTCAACGTGGCGGTGCGCGTCGAGGAGTTGCCGGCCGCGCTGCGCGGCACCGCGGCGACACTTGGGCGCTCGCCGGAGGAGATCGAGCCGCTGCTCGCCCTACTGCTCGCGGCGCTCGAGCGGCGCCTTGGCGAACCGGCCACGCAGGTCCTCGAGGCGTGGCGCGCGCGCGACGCGCTGCGCGGACGCGAGGTCTCATGGGCCGCGGGCCACGGGCGCGCCGAGGGGGTCGACGACCACGGGCGGCTCGTTGTGAGGCTCCCTGACGGCAGCCACACCACGCTCGACGCCGGCGAGGTTCACCTCGCTCCTGCCCCCCCGGGGGCTAATCCTCCGACGTCTCGCCGGCGGGTGCCTTCGACCGGGGTGTCTTCGGCGTCTTCGCTCGGGCCGCTTTGGGTCGGGCTGGTTTCGGTCGAGGCGCTTTGCGCACACCCGGCTTTTTCGCGCCGGCGGCCGTCTTTGCGCCGCCGTTGCCCTCGGCGATGTTCACCGCGTGCGCGATGGACACCGCTTGCGTCTCGCTCGGCACCTTCACACCCGGGGCCGCCGCCTGTGTGTCCGCAGACCCGGCCTCCCCCCCTTTGGGGTCGCTGCCCCTGCGTTCGCGGACGCCCCTTCCCCTCTCCCTCGGGGTCGCTGCCGTTGCGTTCCGGGACGCCGCCTCCTCCCCCTTCGACCTCGCCGCGTCTGCGTTCCAGGGCGCCGCCTCTCTCCCCTTTGAGTTCGCCGCCTCCGTGTCCGGCGCCGCCCTCCCGTTCGTCGAGCCGGCGGCCCCCGCCCCCCCCCGGTCGCCACTTTCGGCACCTTGCGCTTGCGCTTGGCGCTGCGCGCGCGGCGCTTGGGGAAGTTGCGCAGCAGCTCGCGCGCGAGCGCTGGGGGCTTGCGCGCCATCCGCGTGCGCGCGCCGCGCAGCGCCTCCTCGGCCTCGGGGGTGTGCGCGAGCGCGGCGGCGAGCAGCGCGGCGGCGAGGCGGCGGTCCTGCTTGCGCGAGGCGTGGATCAGCGGCGCGCGTTGCGCGCGTGCGCGCCGCCGGAGGAGTTCACGAGCAGGCCGAGCAGGCGCTTGGTCTCCGGCCACCGCTGCACCGCGTACTCCTCGTGCAGCTCGCGCGTGTACTCCGCGAGGCGCCAGATCCACGCGCTGGCCTGGTCGCGGCGGCCGATGCGCCGCTCCACGAGCGCGCGCAGCAGGATCTTCGACGCCTCGCGGCGCTCCTCGCGCGGCCACGCGCCGATCACCTCGACGGCGGTGTCGAACGCGTCCGCGTCGCGGCCGGCCGCGATGTCCGCCAGCGCGCGCAACCGCAGCTGGGGGCTGGTGTTGCGCTGCACCGCGGTGACCAGGAAGCGGCTCTTGAGCTCGCCCGTGCGGTCGAAGTGGAGCATCGCCCGCGCGCGGCGCCACCCGGTCGGCCGTCACGCGCGCGCCCGCGAGCGCCGCCCACACGTGCTGCTCGCCGTAGTCGAGGTTCTCCACCGCGATCCGCCACAGCTCGCGCTCGAACACCGCGAAGCGCCGCTCCTCCTCCGCGCACACCGGCAGCACGCGGCGCTCCACGCGCATTCTGCCGGCCGCGGCCGCGGCGCACGGGCCGACGACGATCGCGCCGCCGCGGTACACGTCGCGGTCGAGCAGCGAGTGCAGCGTCACCACGGGGTCGTCGTGCTTGGTGGCGGGGTGCACGAAGTCCACCACGAGGCCCGCCTCCTTGCCGGGGTGGCGGCGCGTCACGCGGCCCACGCGCTGCTGGTAGATCCGCCGTGGAGGCCGTCGGCGCGAGGTGCACGCAGACCGTCGCGCGCGGGCTGTTCCACCCCTCCGCGAGCAGCTGCGCGTTGATCAGCACGTCGATCTCGCCCCGCTCGTAGCGCGCGAGTACGCTCGCCAGCTCGCGCTTGGGGGTCTCGCCGGAGACCGCCTGCGCCTTGATCCCTTCCGCGCGGAACGCCTCCGCGAGGTTGTACGCGTGGCGCACGCCCGCCGCGTACACGACGCCCGGCACTCCGTTGAAGCGGGTCTTGTAGAGGTTGGCCATCGCCATGTTGAAGGGCTGCTGGTCGAGCAGCTGCGCGAGCTCCTCCTGGTCGAACTCCACGTCCACCTCGCCCCGGCGCAGCGGCACCTTGGCGATCGTGCGCACCCCCACGCCGGGGGGATGCGCACGCAGCGCAGCGGCGAGATCACGCCCCGGCGCGCCGCCTGGGCGAGGTCGAAGCGCGAGGTTTGCGTGGGGAACAGGTCGGTGACGTGGCGCGCGATCAGCGCGCCCGTGGCGGTCATGCCGATGAAGATCGGGCCTGTCCACGCGCGGATCGCGCCGCTCGTCTTCTCGCCCAGCGCGGTGTGCGCCTCGTCGCAAATCACGATCGTGTAGGCGCTGGAGATGCTGCCCGGCGTTGCGCACGAACCACTGGTAGGTCTCGACCGACACGGGGCCCTTCGTGGAGTCCTCGCCCTTGTACAGCGGGCGGGAGATGCGCCGCGAGTAGCCGCGCGTCGCGCAGCTCGCCGAGGAACTGGTCGACGAGGTTGCGCCGGTGGGTGAGGATCAGGACGCCGCCCGTCTGCGAAGCCTCGACGAAGCCCAGCGCCGCCACCGTCTTGCCGGCGCCGGTGGCGTGCTCGAACCAGAAGCGCTTCGCCGCGTTGGGGTCCTCGGGCTGGTCGGGGAGCGCCTCCTCCTCGTCCTCGTCGACCCAATCGCGGGGCTCCTCCTCGCTCTCCTCGGTCTCCTCCTCGGGCTCCTCGCTCTCGGGCAGCGGCTCGAGCTCGTCCTCCAGGTCGCCGAGCTCCTCCTCTTCCTCCTCCTCGTCCTGCTCCTCCTCCTCGTCCTCGTCTCTGCCTCCTCGCCCGCGTCGGCGTCGGCGTCGCGTCACCCCCACGGGGGGCGCACCCCCCTGCTCGTCCTCCCGCTCCGCGAGCTCGCTGGCGGCGGCTCCGTTCGCGCTGCCTGCGCCCGTCTCCGCACCGAGGATCGCGGCCGAGGCCAGCAGCTCGGGCGAGGCCGCCGCGGCGGCGCGGCCGTTTCCGTTGCCGTTGCCCTCGCCGTTGCTCACGCTGCGCTCGGCCTCCGCCAGCAGCGCCGTGAGGGTCCCCGAGAGCGCGTCCACCTGGTGGGCGGAGAGCACCGTGCCGTCGGCCAGCCGCGGCTCCTCGTCGGAGAGCACTCTTTCCAGGCCGAGTAGCAGCGAGTAGTGGCGCCGCCACTCCGGCGAGGGGTACTGCGCCTGCTCCTCGAGCTCTGCGAGCGCCGCGTCCAACGCGCGACGGCGCGCGCTCCCGGGCGCCAGCGCCACCCGTGACGTCCTCGCCCTCGTGCAGGAACCGCTCGCGCACGAACTCCTCCGCACGCGTGACGTCGGCGGAGCTTGGAATGGGCGCGGCCGCGAGGGCCACTGGTGTGGACTCGGCCATTGGAGGCTCTGGACTTCGAGACGGAGCCAGCCGCAGGAGTCCTGCGTGGCTCGGAGCGCCGGCACCGTGCCGGCAGACCCCTGGTTACCCTGAGCAACACGGCTCCGGGTTTCATTCAGGATATAGCACTCCCCGGCCGGATTGAAGGGGGCAGGCCCGGGCGGTGGACTCCGGCGCGACTGACCCGCGCGGGGGGGGCGCTTGTGGCGGTCGAGGGGCGCGGGTGCCGGCTCGCACGCGGGAGGAGGCGCTGTGGCGGTCGAGGGGCGCGGGGGCCGGCGCCATCTGGCACCCTTCTCACGGCGATGACTGCGACGCGGCTGCTCACGCTCGCTGGCACGGTGGCGCTCCTGGCGCTGCTCGTAGTCGGGCTCGTCCAGCTGGCGGGCGCTCGGGTCACCCGGCGGGGCGACGGCGGCGCGGCTCACCCCGGCACAGGAGCAGGCGCTGTTGGCCGGCTCCCCGGCCCCGCTCGCAGCGCTGCACGCGCAGGCCGACGATCTGCTGGGCGGGGGCGCACGAGCGCTGCGGGCGCGCCTTGCCGCGCTGCGGGGGTGGCCGATCGTGATAAACAAGTGGGCCTCCTGGTGTGGTCCGTGCAAGGCGGAGTTCGGCGCCTTCCAGCGCGCCGCCGCTGACCTCGGGCGGCGGGTGGCGTTCCTGGGGATCGACTCCGGCGACACCTCCCGTTCTGAACCGCTCGGCTTCCTACACGTCTTTCCCGTGAGCTACCCCACCTACTACGACCCGTCCGGCTCGCTCGGCGTGGAAGTCACCGGCTCCACAACGTGCCCGCCACTGTCTTCTACAACCGCCGCGGCGAAGCGTTCCTCCGCCAGGGGGCCTTCCCCACCGCCGCGAAGCTCGAACGCGACGTCGAGCGCTACGCCCTGGGCGCGTGAGTCGCGTGCCTCGCCTCTCTTGGCGCCGCGCGCCGACCCGACCCAGCCAGCCTCGTCAGTGGTGCAGGTGAGCCTTGCCTGAGATCCGCGTCGACCCGCTCTCCGGGCACAAGACGATCGTCGCCGGGGAGCGCTCCCGCCGGCCCGGGGGGGAGCCGCGGTGCGTTCCGCCGGACCCCATCGACGCCGCCGGCGACCCCTTCGCGGAGGGCCACGAGGACCGCACTCCCCCGGAGCTGTACGCGGTGCGACCGCAGGGCGGCGCCCCGAACACTCCCGGCTGGACGGTTCGGGTGGTGCCCAACCTGTTTCCCGCGCTCACCCCGGCCTCCGTGCCGTGCGACCCCGCTGGGTCGAAGCCGCTCACCCCGGCCTCCGCACCACGCGACCCCGCTGACGGCGGGACGCCGTCCATCCCAACTCCCCCCGCGCGCGACCGCTCGTCTTCGACCCCTGCCCCTGCGGGCCACCCCGGGAACGCACGACGAACTCCCGACCCGCACGCGGAGGCGCGTCCCGACCTGTTCACCGCTGTGCCGGCCACGGGGGCGCACGAGGTGATCGTCAACGCGCCTCTCTCGGTGTACTCACTCGCGGAGCTGTCTGTCGAGCAGGTCGCGGCGGCGGTCGAGGTGTGGCGCGAGCGGATGCGTGTGCACGCGGGGTGCGCATACTCGCAGCTGATCGTCAACGAGCGCCGCGAGGCGGGGGCGTCGCTGCCGCACACCCACGCGCAGCTCTACGCCTTGGACTTCGTGCCCGCCGACGTGGCGCGCGAGCGCGAGCGCGCGGGGGCGTACGCGACGCGCACGCAGGGCGGCGACCTGCTCGGGGACCTCCTCGCGGAGGAGGTGCGCCGCGGCGAGCGGGTGGTGGCGATCGACGACGAGGCGGTGCTGCTGGCCCCCTACGGCTCGCGCGTACCCTTCCAGCTGCAGCTCGTCCCGCGCCGGCCGCGCGCGCGCTTCGAGGACGACGGGCCCACGGGCGCGGCGCTGCTGCACGACGGCCTGCGGCGCCTCGCGCGCCACCTCGGGTCCTCCCCGCCGCTGAACCTGTGGGTGCGCACTGCCCCGCGGGGGGCCGAGCGCTTCTGCTGGCGCATCGACGTGCTCCCGCGCCTCACCCACCTCGCGGGCCTCGAGCTCTCGACGGGGGTCAACCTCCTGATCGTCGCCCCCGAGGACGCCGCGGCGGTGCTGCGCGAGGCGTAGCGGGCCCGGGCGTCCGGCACCTTGGCCCCGTGTGCTATCGTGTGGCCATGCGTTTGCACATAAGCCTTGAGGACAGGCTGGTCGAAGAGCTCGACCACCGTGTGGGCAGGCGGCGGCGCAGCACCTTCATCGCCACGACCCTGCGTCACGCGCTCGATGACGAGCGGCGCTGGGAGGACATCGAGGCGGGTCTCGGCGCACTTGCAGGCGAGCACGAGTGGGACGAGGATCCCGCCGGGTGGGTGCAGGAGCAGCGCCACAGCGACCCTGCGCGCGTCGGCTAGCACCGACGGCCGACGAGCTGAGCGGCTGACGTGCGACTGCTGCTCGACACAACCGTCCTGATCGACGCGCTGCGGGGCCGTCCCGCCGCCGAGCGCATCAGGAGCCTGCGCCGCGACGCACAGGTGCCGTGGATCTGCGCGGTCAACGTCGAGGAGGTGCTGCGGGGTACGAAGGAGTCCGAGGAGGCGCTTGTCACGCGCTTTCTCACTGGACTCCACCTGGCCCCGCTCGGCCGCGCCGAGGGCGAACGCGCGGGACGCTGGCGCCGGGACCACGCGCGCAGAGGAGTCACCCTCAGCCAGGCGGACTGCCTGATCGCCGCGGCCGCCGTAGGGGTCGGCGCGCAGCTCGCCACCGGCAACCCGAAGCACTTCCCGATGCCCGAGCTCGACACGGAGCACTGGCCGGTGGGCGGGTGAGGGCCGTGGTGGGACCGGCGTTTTTTTTGATGAGGACCCTCCGGGTCCCAGCGGCGTTGTCTGCGCGGAGACACGGCTCCCTCAGCGGCGGGACGTGGGGCGCGCGGGTGCCCGCGGGCGGGGTGGGGGGCGCGCGGGTGCCCACAGGCGGGGCGGGCGGGCTCCGGTAGGCTGCCCGGCAGATGCCCCCAGTCGAGCGCCCCGCCCCCCGCTTCGCCGCGGAGCCCCCCCAGGACGGGCTGCCCTACGGCCGTTGGGCCGAGCGCCTCGGCCGCGAGCTGCTGGCGGCGTGCCTCGCCCTGGCCCAGGAGCACGAGGACCTCGGGGAGCCGGGGACGCTCGTGTGGTTCCCCGACCGCTCCTGGCACGGGTTTACGTACGTCCCCGCGACCGCGACCACCTCGGGGGGTTACGAGCTGTTCGGCTACGTGCGCTTTGTGCCCTCCGACGAGCAGGAGGACGAGCCGAGCGGCTTCTCGGCGTACGTGGACTTCACCGAGGAGACCGCTGCGGCGAACCCGCAGTGGACCCTCGACCTCTGCGACGAGGTGGTCGGCCGCTGGCGGGGCCCAGGCGGCGCCGAGGCCGCGATGACGCTCGTCTGGGGCCGCCCGCTGGTCGCCGGGGGCTCCGTGGTCACCGCGGAGCTCGGCCCCACCACGGTGGACCAGTGCGAGCTGCTCGAGTCCCGCTTCACGCTGCTCGCCCCCGACGACTTTCGCCACGACCTGCTGGAGATCGCCCTGTGGAGCGCACGGGGCCGCGAGCTTGCGCGGGAGTCACTGTACGCGGGCGAGGAGGGCGAGGACGAGGGCGACGACGGCGAGAGCGACGAGGACGACACGACCTCGGCTTCAGATTAAGCGGCTTTTGCCGATTAGTGGTGCATGCGTCGAGGCCACGCGCGTCTCAGCCTGACCGGCCAGGTTGCGCTGTGGAGCCTGGTTCCGGTCGTCGCGCTCGGGTTCGTCCTCGCGCGGGTGCTGCAGACGCAGATCGAGCAGCGCACCCTCGCCGACGCGGGCCAGTCCGCGCAGCTGGTGGCCCGACTGGGGGTCCAGCCCTGGCTCACCCCCCGCGACCTGCACGAGGGGCTCTCGCGCAGAGTATCCACACGCTGGACGTGCAGCTGCGTACGCGGTCGGTGAGCGACCTAGCGCGGATCAAGATCTGGTCGCGGCGGGGCGGATCGTCTACTCCGACGACCACACCCTGATCGGGCGCAGCCTCGGCGCGGACGACGACGACCTACACGACGCGCTCGCCGGGCGCCCCGATCCGGCCGAGGTGGTCACACCCGCCCTGCACACCGAGACCGCCGGCGAGGTCGGGCTGGGACGGCTCGTCGAGGTGTACGTCCCGCTGCGCTTCTCTGCCTCCGGTCCTCCCGCGGGGGCGTTTGAGATCTACCTCAGCTACAAGCCGATCGCCGCCACCGTCAGCCACGACGAGCGCACGATCGCGCTGGTCGTGTTCCTCGGCCTGGCGCTGCTGTGGGCGATCCTGCTACCGGATCGTGGCGTCCGCCTCGCGGCGGCTGCACCGCCAGGCGCGGGAGAACGACCGCCTCGCGCGCTACGACCCGCTCACCGGGCTGCCCAACCGCACGCTATTTCGCGAGCGCGTTGCGGCGGCAATCGGCGCTCACCGCACGCACGTACGCCCGGTGGGGGGAGCGCGGTCGAGGGCGGGAGCGCAGCCGGTGGCCGGAGCGCAGTGGGAGCCCCTGCCCGACCGCGCGCGGGCGGACGGGGAGTCAGTCGCGGTGCTGCTGCTCGACCTCGACGCGTTCAAGCAGATCAACGACACGCTCGGCCACTCCGCCGGCGACGCGGTGCTGCGGGAGGTGGCGGCGCGTCTACGGGCGCAGCTGCGACCCCGGCGTGCTGCTGGCGCGTCTGGGCTCCGACGAGTACGCGATCCTCACACCCTCGGACCTGCGCCCCGCCCGGGCGTGGAGAGGCGCTCGCGATCGCGGCGACGGCCCAGGCGGCGCTGCAGGCCCCGGTGACGGTTCGACGGGGTGGCGCTGAACGTCGAGGCGAGCGTCGGCGTCGCGGTCGTGCCCGACCACGCGCGCGACGGCGGACGAGTTGCTGCAACGTGCCGACCTCGCACTCGACCGCGCGCGCATGCGGCGCGGGCGCGTCGAGGTGTACGCGCCCGAGCACCACCACTCCGGCGCCGAGCGGCTGGCGCTGCTCGGGCGAGGTTCGCCCCGCCCTGGAGCGGGGGGAGTTCACGCTCTTCTACCAGCCCCAGATCGCGCTGCGCACCGGGCGCGTCACGGGAGTGGAGGCGCTGCTGCGCTGGCGCCACCCACGGCCGGGCATGGTCCCGCCGCTGCAGTTCATCTCGCTGATCGAGCAGACCGCGCTGGTGGGCCCGGCTGACGCTGCACGTGCTCGACCTCGCCCTCGACCAGTCCGACGAGTTGGCGGCCAGCGGGCTTGGAGCTGGGGATGTCGGTGAACCTCTCCGCGCGCAACCTCCACGACGCCGATTTGCCCGCGCAGATCGCCGCGCTGCTGGAGCGCCACTCCGTTCCCGCGGCGGCGCTCACCTGGAGGTGACCGAGAGCGCCGCGATGGCCGACCCCGCCACGGCGGTGGGCGTGCTGGGGGAGCTGCGCGCGCTGGGCGTGGGGGTGTCGATCGACGATTTCGGCAGCGGCAACGCCTCGATCGCCTACCTGGCGAAGCTGCCGGTGGGGGAGCTGAAGATCGACCGTTCGTTCGTCACCCCGATGTGCGCAGCGCCACGCGACGAGGCGATCGTGCGCACCACGATCGACCTCGCCCGCCACCTCGACCTGCACGTCGTCGCGGAGGGCATCGAGACCCCGGACGTCTGCGAGCGTCTCGCCGCGATGGGCTGCGACACCGGCCAGGGCTATCTGATCTCCCGCCCCGCCCCGGCGGAGGAGCTCACCCCGTGGCTCGCCGGGCGCATCGGCGAGGACTCAGTGGTGGCCGGGTCACCCGTTTGAGGGCGCGCTCGACGCCCGAGCGGCCCCACGGAACGTGGGCGCGTCCGGCCGCGGCGGCGTACCACGAGCGGTGTCTCCCCGCGCGTCTCGCCCGTCGCGGTCCCTACCCTGAGGGTCGTGCGAGCGCTCGTGCAGAGAGTCACCCGCGCCGCCGTGCGCGTCGACGGGCGCGAGGTGGCGCACATCGGCCCCGGGCTGCTCGTGCTGTTGGGGGTCGCCCACGACGATGACCTCGCCACGGCCGAGCGGCTGGCGGCGAAGATCCGCGCGCTGCGCGTCTTTGCGGACGCCGCCGGGCGCATGAACGAGCCGTTGGGTGCCCGCGAGATCCTGTGCGTCAGCCAGTTCACCCTTTACGGCGACGCCGCGCGGGGCAACCGCCCGAGCTTTGCCGCCGCCGCCGCGCCCGTGCACGCCGAGCCGCTGTACGAGCGTTTCTGCGACGCGGCCGGTGCGGAGCGGGGGGTGTTCGGGGCGCACATGCTTGTGAAGCTGGTCAACGACGGACCGGTGACGCTGCTGCTGGAGGGCTGATTACACTCACCCGAATCCGTTGCACGGCGAGCATCCACCCTTGAGGTGGGGAGGAGGATCGATGACAGGCGTACCACTGACAGAGCGTAGACCGGTGAGGACCGAGCACCACCTCGCGAAGGCACTGCACCCCAGCCCGCGGGTGCTCAAACAGGCGATGGGCGAGGCCGAAGGCTTCAACGCGAAGTTCGCGGTGCTCATCACCCGACTGGTCGGCACGATGTGGTGCGCCTACCTGTTCGCCGTCATCGCCCTGATCGGTCTGGGGCCGGCGCTGAAACCGGGGGGCGAGGGCATCGTGTCCTGGATCGCTCAGACATTCCTGCAGCTCGTCCTGCTGTCGGTCATCATGGTCGGCCAGAACGTGCAGAGCCTCGCCGCCGACGCGCGTTCGGCGAACACTTTCAAAGACGCGGAGGTCATCCTCGACCGCCTCGACGTGCGCACTCAGGGTGGCCTGCAGGTGATCCTCGAACGCCTTGACGAGCTCGCGCCGGTGGCGGCGGCCCCTGACTCCTCGGGCGCAGGCGCGGACAAGCTCACCGGGGGCGGCGCCTGACGCGCGCTGGCACGGCTGGCGGCGGCTCATCAGGCCGATCCCAGAACCCCCGCCGCCCGTCGACGTGCCCCCCGTTTCGGACCCATACGCAAGGACCGCCAGGCCACTACGAATCGCCTCCCCAACGCGCCGACTCCTTCGGTCGCGGGGACCCCGCGGCCACCCGCGTAAGCCGTCGCGGCCTGCGCTGCTGAGGCGCCGGGAGACTTTTGAGGAGCTCCCAGAACGAGCCGTCATCGAACGCGCCCGCGAGGATCAACAGCGTGAGCAGGCCCGGCTCGCATTCGCCGCGCTCCACGACCCCGATCTCGTTGCGGTGTAGACGCACCCTGTCCATGTGGGCAAACGCTTCCTGCGAGCCACGTTCGGCGCGCAGCCTCGCAACCTTCACGCCGAACTCGCGCAGAATCACGACACGCTCCTCTGTGTAAGCCCCCATTCTCAGCACCCTATTGTGTGACGGACAACTATCTACATATAACTGTATGCTGCTTTCTTTTCGCATACAGCTGCGTACCAAGAGACATGAGAAATGTGCCAAAAGACAGGAGCAGATCCTGTTTACGCGTCTGCCGCCAGACGGCCGACGCCGTGCCCGTCGAACGGAGGAGCGACAAATGACCGTGAAGCGTCCCCGCAGAACCCTTCGGAAAGTCACACAGATGCTGATGGCATCTCCACGGTGGAGCGCCTGATGCCACGAATCAGCGCGTTCTACGGGATCGTCGTGACGATGTACAGCAGCGACCACGCGCCGCCGCACTTCCACGCCCGCTACGGGGAGTACGAGGCGCAGATCGTCATCGACACCGGCACCCCACTGGCCGGACAACTGCCGATTCGGGCCCTACGGCTCATTCGGGAGTGGGCCGAGCTGCATCGGGCCGAACTTCGCGAGGACTGGGAACGCGCCCAGGCCCGCACGCCGCTCGCTAGCATTGATCCACTGCCATGAGCGATGCCCGCCCACTTGCTCGCGTCACCGTCGTCGAGCCGCTCGAGGGCTTCCGGCTGCGACTGACGTTCACCGACGGCCTCGTCCGCGAGGTCGATCTCTCGGGCGATCTTTGGGGGCCGATGGCCGAGCCGCTGCAGGACCCCGCCTACTTCCGCCAGGTGAGCGTCGATCCCGAGCTGGGCACCGTCGTGTGGCCGAACGGCTACGACCTCGATCCTGACGTGCTCCACGGCGACCACCAGCCGGTCGGTCGGCCTGCCGCGCAGGCATCGCGGTAGCGCGCGGCACACCCCCGTAGCACCCTCTCACTGAGGCGCAGCCGCTCGGGGCAGCGGCAGGGGAGTGCGGGTGACTCCACTCTTCAAGCCCCGACCAGCTCGGCGTCGGGAGCTTCGGCGTGCGCCAGCCGAGAAGACTCCTCGGCGATCCGCCGCGCAGTCGCGTTCGCCCAGCCCGTCGTTGAGAGCAGCCCAAGCACGAGCACCGCCACGCCGCAGCCGGCGACGACCCACCACGCGGCGTGGCTGGAGGCGACAAAGCCGGGACCGACCGCACCCAGCGCGGTCGCCGCGATCGCACCCGCGACCGCCACCCCCAGGGTCTGCCCGACCTGACGCGAGGTCGAGGCGACGGCGGCCGCCACGCCCGCCTGCGCAGGAGGCATGCCGAGCACCGCGGTCGTGGTGATCGGCGGGTTGACCATGCCGAAGCCGATCCCGAAGATGACGTAGGCGGGCAGCAACGAGTCGAGCGGCGTGTGGACGGTGAGCCCCGTCAGCAGCCCCCCGCCGAGCGCGATCCCAACCCCGCCGACGAGCAGCCCCGCGCGCGGCCCGTGCCGGCCGACCAGGCGCCCGGAGAGGGGGGCGAAGATCAGCGTCATCGCCGCGATCGGCAGCGTGTAGAGTCCGGCCGTGAAGGGCGAGAGGTGGCGGACCTCCTGCAGGTAGAGGGTGTTGAGGAACAGGAAGCTGCCGAGCGCCGCGAACGAGCACACCGCGATCGCGCTCGCGCTCGAGAACGGCACGCTGCGGAAGAAGCGCAGTTCCAGCAGCGGTTCGGTGCGCCGCGACTCGTACGCGACCAGGCCGACCAGAGCCGCCGCCGCAAACGCGAACAGGGCGACGCTCTGCGTTGAGAGCCACCCGGCCGAGGGCGCCTCGATGATCGCGTAGGTGAGCGACGCCAGCAGCGCGATCATCAACACCTGCCCGACCGGGTCGAGGCGCCGCGGTCGCGGCGCCCGCGACTCGGGCACGAAGCGCACCGTCAGCCCCAGCGCGGCGAGGCCGACAGGGATGTTGACCCAGAAGACCGACCGCCACCCCGCCGACTGCACGAGCGCGCCGCCCACCACGGGCCCCAACGCCAGGCTCAAGCCAACCGTCGCGCCCCACATCCCGATCGCCTGCGCCCGCTCGCGCGGATCGGTGAAGACATTGCGGATGATCGACATCGCCACCGGGTTGAGCATCGAGCCCCCCACTGCCTGCAACATGCGAAAGACGATCAACCACCCCAGGGTCGGCGCCGCGCTGCACAGCAGCGACCCGAGCGTGAACAGCACCAGCCCGGTCGCAAAGACCCGGCGGCGGCCAAGGCGGTCGCCCATCGACCCGGACAGCATCAGCAGGCTGGCGAGCACCAGCGTATAGGCGTCCACGGTCCACTGCAGACCGGACACCCCGGTGTTCAGTTCGCGCCCGATCGACGGCAGCGCCACATTCACAATCGTGTTATCCAACCCGACAATCAACAGGCTCATGCAGCAGATCGCCAGGATCAGCCGCCGCCGCGCGCGGGACGGCTCGGGGGTTGAGTTCTCGACCGCGCGTGCGTCGCTCATGTTTGGTTCGTTTGCCCGCTCACGGGGTCTAGCAATAGCAAGGTGCGCCAGTAAGCCGGGCCGCGCGACGACAGTGCCCCCGCCAGGAGTCGAACCTGGATCCGCCGCTTAGGAGGCGGCTGTCTTATCCATTGGACTACGAGGGCATATAGGCCCCGACAAGTAACGGAGCCTGCTCGAAGGCTATCGCCGCGGGTGCCACCGGCGAGGCGATCCAGGTCCTCGCCGACGAGGCGGTGGGTGATCCACTCGGGCATTGTGCGCGCTCCGAGGACGCTGTAGAAGCTCAGCGCGGGCTCGTTCCAGTCGAGTGCGGCCCATTCCAGGCGGGCTCCTCCGCGCTCGCGCAGGCGCGCGGCGACTGCGGTCAGTAGCGCGCGGCCCACACCTGCGCGGCGGTGTGCGGGGCGAACGAAGAGATCCTCGAGCCAGATCCCGGTGCTGGCTAGGAAGCTCGAGAAGCGTGGGGAAGTAGAGGGCGTATCCGATCGCCTGGTGGGGGTCCCGCTGCTCGGCAATCAGCGCCTCCGCGGCCGGGTGGGGGCCGAACAGAGCTTCGCTTAGCTGTTTCTCGGTGGCGTGCAGCTCGTGCGTCAGCTCCTCGAAGTCCGCCAGTTCCGCGAACATCTCCAGCAGCGCCGGAACGTCGCCCGCCTGCGCCTCCCTGACGATCGTGGGGTCGGGGGGCCCCGGGGAGTCCTGTTCCGCCGGGACCATCACCGGTCCGGGCGGTCCGGGTAGACCTCGTCGATCGTGCTCAGCGCCACGTATGGGGCCTGCTCGTCACCGAGCGCCGCGCGGATCGCTTGCGCCCCGCCCGCTAGGCGGTCGAGCACGCTGACCACGCCTGCCACGGTCAGGCCCTCGCTGCGCACGCGCTCCAGCGCCTCGAGCGTGGAGCCTCCTGTGGTGACCACGTCCTCCACGATCAGGCAGCGCTCCCCCGCCGCGAGCTCGGGGCCCTCGATCCACCGCTGGAGGCCGTGTGCCTTGCGCTCTTTGCGCACGATGAACGCCCGCTCCGCACCCGCCGCGAGCGCCGCGCAGGCGACAGGGATCGCGCTCACCGGCACGCCGCCCACCGCGCTCGCGCGGCACGCTCGCGCCTGGTCGGCGATCAGCACGCCGAGCGCGGCGAACGTATCCGGCAGCAGGATCGCGCGCTTGGCGTCCACGTAGTACTGGGCTTTGCGGCCGCTGGTGAGCGTCACCTCGCCCCGCACCAGCGCGTGCTCCCGCAGGCTCGCCAACAGCTGCGTGCGCGCGGCGGCGAGGCTGCTCGTAGATTCGGCCACGGTGTCCACTGCGGGACCTAATCTAGCCTGAAGGTCTGTCGTCCGGCTGCCGATGTACCTCTGTGGAGCACTTTTCAACGCCACCGCCTGACAGAGGACACTCGATGACAGCCACCCGCGTACTGTTCCCCCTCGCAGGAATCCTGCGGGTGGCCTCGCGGGTTCTCTGCCTGATCGTGGTCGCCTCCTTCGTGATCTTCGCCGTCGGTCAGACCGGCGCCGCCTCTGCCCACCAGGTGGACAAGGTGAGCGAAACCACGACCACCACCCAGCCCGAACACAAGGGCACCGCGCACAAAGTGATCGACGAAGTCGCCGGCAAGCTCACCTCGCCGTTCTCGGGGGTCACCGCGGGGTCCACCAGCCAGTGGGTGATCCGCGGCGTCGGCACTCTGATAGCGCTGCTCGTCTACGGGGTCGGCCTCGGCTACGTGGCCCGCCTGCTCCGCATCCGCGTTTGAGGCGTCCCCTGGCCGGCGCGATGCTGCGTCCTCCCTCGCTCGTGTGCCAAGCACACTTCGCTCGGTGCGTCCTTGCCTCGCTTGCCCAGCGAACGCCTCAGCGGTTTTAGTAGTACACGTCCACGGGGGTCCCGAGCTGCACCCACGCGTAGATCGCCGGGGCGTCTGGGATCGGCACCCGCAGGCAGCCGTGGCTGGCGGCGTACGTGGGCACTTCGGGGTACCCGTGGATCGCGTAGCCGCGGATGAAATAGTTGGAGTCCACCATCCCCTCCGAGTTGACCCCGGGCGTCTTGAGGTAGACCCGGAAGCGGCCCAGCACCGTCGGGGTCGAGGGCTTGCCCGAGCTGATCGTGTAGATCCGCCGCACGCGCTCGCCCGGTTCGATCTCGGCCAGCACCTGCGCGGCGAGATCTGCCTCCACGTGCCTGCCGTCGCGCGGGTAGCGCACGTGGAAGGCGCCCGCCCCCCGCTGCAGCAGGTGGAAGACCTGGGCGTCGGTGTCGGGCACGCGTTCGAGTCCCGTCAGCTTGCGGTAGGCCGTTACCGCCTGGCCCGTCCCTTCGTCGAAGACGCCATTCAGCGGCACCGCGTAGTGCAGCGCGCTCAGCGCCGACTGCAGCACCCACACGCCCGGGCCGCGCGCGCCTTCGGCCATGTCCGGGCTCACGTACCGCACACTCCCCGTGTGCGCCTTGAACACGGAGAGCTGCGGTGAGGCGGTGTGCACCGCGGTGACCTGCACAAGGCCCGGCGCACGGGGGGCGTAGCCGAGGCGGAAGCGGCCCGTCCCGTTACTCCCGGGCAGCACGCTCACCCTGCTCGTCTGCACCCTCCGGCCATCCCCTCGAAACGCACCGTCACGCTCTGCCCGCCGCGAACGAGCTCACCGTGCCCCTCACCACGAGGCGTTCGCCGGTGAGCAGGAACGGCGAGTGGCCGCGCAGGCGCTGGGTCGCGAGCGTCACTGGGCTGCGACCGGGCTGATGGAAGGCGGAGATGGAGGGGCGGTTGCGATCACCCCCGATCCTACGACGCCCACAAGACGGCGGACGGCGAGGTCGGGCCCCGGCGGCGCGGTGATCAGCACGCAGCCTGCGGCGGGCAGCACCGACCACCGAGCGACAGCGCGCGATCGTCGCCAGCGCGGCACCGCCAGCACCGGGATCTGCCAGCCCCAGCTCTCGAGGTCCCCGAAGGCGAGTGAGTTATTCAGCGCAGTGCGTCGCGATGCACGGGTACAGCGAGCCGGTGTAGCGGTAGAGCAGGCACAGCCCAAACCCCAGCGCCGCCAGTGGCATCAGATCGACCGCCGGCGCCGAGCCGGCGTGGATCGCCGCCGAAGATCAGGCCCGTGATCAGCGCCGCCGGCCACATTCCCCGCCAGTTGTACAGCGCCCGGAAGATGAAGCCGCGGAACAGGAACTCCTCGCAAATCGGCGCCACCACGCACGTGAGCCCTGCGCTCAGCAGCAACAGGCCCGTGCCTTCGCCCGCGCCCAGTTGTTCGAGCAGTTTCTCCTTTGAGTTCACGTTCAGGATCTCTGCCCACGCGACGCTGAACACGAGGAACGTAAACAGCGTCACGAGGATCATCCCCACCGCCCACAACCAGCCCAGGCGCGGGCTCAGCCAGCCGATGCCCGGGCGCTGCAGCCCGAACTGCCAGGCGCGCACCGTGCGGCCGCCCACTTTGGCGAACAGCACCGCGGACAGCACAAACATCGCGTCCTGCACCGCCGTGTCCAGGATCTCAAGGCCCCCCGGGAGATTCGAGGAGGAGCTGATGCTCACCCCGAACAGCAGCGCCGCTGGGATGTCCACCGCCAAACCCCCCAGCGCCGCCAGCAGCAGCCCCCCGACGAGCGCCGCCGGGGCCGTCCACCACGGCCAGTCGGCTGCCGGGAGCCGCGGGCCGGGGGGCTGGGGAGGCTCACGCGGCGTGGGGGAGCTGTAGGGCTCGAGCGGGAAGAGGACAAGGTCGGTCTCGACCTGCGGGTGGGATGGGATGTCGGGCTGGAGCTCCATGTGTGCACCATCGTCGCCTTGCTCACGCCAGCTTACGGTCAGTGTGCCCAATCCACGCCGCCACCCTCGCCGCTCACCCGCCGCGTCTTTCCGAGCAACGGAAGCAGCTCCACCAACGAGGCGATCCTTGGCACGCCCACGGGCGGCTCGTCGGGGGGCGCGGCATCTTCACGGCGCAGCAGCACCGGACGGATCCCCGCAGCGAACGCGCCGTGGACGTCGTCCTCGATCGAGTCCCCCACGTGCACCGCCCGGTCCGGCGGGACCCCGCCAGCGCGAGCGCCGCGTCGAAGATCGCCCGCTTCGGCTTGGGGCTGCCCACGTGCGCCGAGGTCACCACGCCGTCCACGGCCTCCTCGAGACCCACCTCACGCAGCACCCTCGACAGCGAGACGTCCCAGTTGCTGACCACCACGAGCGAGACTCCCCGCGCGCGCAGCCCCGCGAGCGCCACGGGTGCGTCGGGGTAGGCGGCGAACCGCAGCGCCTCCAACATCACCGCGGTCAGCTGTGGAGTCGAGACCGCCCGGCGGGCGCCGGCCGGCAGCGCTCCGCGCAACACCTCCGCGCAGCGGCGCCGCAGATCCGCGAGCGCCTGCGCGTCCCTGCCCTCGTGGTGGTGCGCCCGGTAGTAGGCAATCTCCGCGCGAAACGCTTGCTCCGCCGCCGCTGGCGCGAGCTCCATGCCGTGCGCCTCCCGCAGCCGCTCCACCAGCGCCGGCCAGGGCGGCTCCAACGCCACCAGTGTTCCCAACCCATCCAGCAGCACCGCCTCCACGTCCTCGGCGAGCAGCGGCCCCTCTGCGGCTACGCCACCCAGTGCCACGTCGCGAACTCGCCCACGAAGAACGCCATCAGCAGGGCCGAGACGACGAGTACCGGCAGGCGCGCCCGTGGCCTCTGCGCCAGCCACGCGCCCGCCCACATCGCGAGCGGGAACAGCACCACCTCGAAGCGCGGCAGCGACATCAGCGGCTCGGGGGCCACCGGGTAGGAGAGCGGCAGCGCGAGCGCCGCCAGCACGTACGCGCCGTAGGCCAGCGGCAGCCGGCGCAGCACGCCGACGATCATCGGCACCGCCGCCGCCAGGAACGCGAACAGCATCAGGTTGTGCCCCGCATCCACGAACGGGCTGCCCCCCGCCTCGGTGAAGTAGATGTGCTCGCGCTGGAGTGAGAGCAGCTGGCGCGCGCCCTCGAAGGCCGCTCGCGCGCCGTCCCACACACCCACGAACGGCCCCGCGAACTGCCTGTTCCACACCTGCTGGGCGTGGAACGGCTCGCAGCGCGTTGGCCCCCGCGAGCGCAAGGTAGGCCATGTACGCTGCCACGCCCACCGGCAGCGCCGCGATCCACAGGACGTCCGCGCGGACCCGGTAGCGCGGTCGCCACCACGCGCGGGGCCAGCGGGGACGGTCGAGGCGCAGGCCTTCCCCGCCGAGCGCGCGCACCCCGGCGCTCCCCTGAGGCGCACGAGTCCCATCGCGCGCGGAGAAGTCCGGCTCCCGGTCCTCTCGCGGCCCGTACAGGTAGAGCACCAGCACCGGCACCACCAGCACCACTCCCTCGCTGCGTGTCGTGCTCGCCAGCGCGCCCAGTACCCCCACCCACGCCCACCGCCCCTGGCGCGCGCACCAGAAGACGCCCACCGACAGCGCCAGGTACAGCGACTCCGAGTACACCGCGGAGAAGAAGAACGCCATCGGCGCCAGCGCCGTGACGAGCACCGCCAGCCGTGCCACGTCCCCGCGCGGGTGGGTGGCGTCGAGGCCCCCCGCGAGGCGGCCCAGCTCCAGCGTGCACAGGCGGTGGATCCCGTACAGCGCGACCGCAAACGCCACCAGCGAGAGCGCCACGCCCGCCGCGATCGGCGGTAGCGCCCAGCTCGAGAGCCTCGCACTCCAGCGGGTAGAGCGGGAAGAAGGCCGTCCGCGGGGCCGGTGAAGGAGCCGAGGTCGGGGCGGTACCCGTAGTGCGCGATCACCAGGTACCACGCCGCGTCCCAGCGCGCCACCGGAGCGGCCAGCAGGTCGCCGAGCCAGCCGAAGCCGCTCGTCACACCCGGCGGGACGTACGCGCTGCGCGCCCGCCCCTCCCCGAACGCCACCACGGCGCCCACACCAGCGAGGAGCACGACGACGCGGGAGACCCACAGCGCCCGCCAGCAGTCGCGCACCGCGACTCTTCGTACCGAACCCGCCGGTCCCGTCCAAAGCCGCGCCCACCACCCCGACGCAGCTGCGCTCGGAGTGTCCGCAAGCGTCTCGGCGAGTTCGCCCGCGGGCGCACTGCTCGCCACAAGCGTCAACCGGCGGGGTTGCAACAGCCATCTCGGCGGTGTCGGGGGTCATCTCGACTTCAGGGGTCCTCGCGGCAGCGGTACCGGCGGGTGATCGTGTTTTCAGACGATAATCTCAGAAGGAGTCTCCCACGCCTGCTGGTAGACCTTTCGAGCCCCATGTCTCGACACGCACGACAGCGGCGGCGCCGCCGCAGCCGCGGTGGGCCCTCCCGCATCCTCCTCACCGGCCTCGCCGTGCTCGCGGGCGTCCTGCTGCCTCGGGGCCGTGGGCGCCGTCGCCTACGTGCTCTCTGTGGCCAGTCCACCCCCGGGCTCGCCTCGCGCCACCCGGTCATCGACGGGGCCTCCTCGCAGGTATTCGCCGCCGACGGCACCCGCCTCGGGTTCATCCAGTCCGACGAGCTGCGCTCGCCGATCCCCTGGTCGCAGATCCCCGCCAACCTCGCGAACGCCACCGTCGCGATCGAGGACCAGCGCTTCTATAAAGACGACGGGGTCGACCTCACCGGGATCTTCCGCGCGGCCGTGAAGGACATCTCGTGCACGGCGAAGCGCGTGCAGGGCGGCTCCACGATCACCATGCAGCTGATGCGCAACCTCTACCTCGGCGGCGACGAGCACACGCTCGAACAGAAGATCGTCGAGGCCAAGCTCGCGCTCGAATACAAGGAACACCACTCCAAGCGCTCGATCCTCACGAGCTACCTCAACAGCGTCCCCTACGGCACCGTCGGCGGGCAGACCGCGATCGGAGTGCAGGCCGCCTCGCGGATCTTCTTCGACCGGCCCGCCTCGCAGCTCGACCTCGAGCAGGCCGCGCTGCTGGCCGGCCTGCCCCAGGCGCCCTCCGAATACAACCCCTTCCTGTACCCCGCGGCCGCGCGCCAGCGACGCAACGAGGTGCTCGCCAAGATGGCCGAACTGCACTACGTCACTCCCGCCCAGGCTGCCGCCGCCGCAGCGCGCGCCACTGGAGCTCCAGCACGGCGACTTCTACTCCGAACGCAAAGAAGGCTTCTTCTTCGAATACGTCCGCCAGCAGCTGATCCGACCGGTACGGGCGCAGAACTGTGGAACGCGGTGGGTTGCAGGGTCTACACCACGCTCGACCTGCACATGCAGGAACTCGCGCACAAAGCGATCGCCGAAGTGCTCGACGAGCCCGAAGACCCCGCCTCGGCGATCGTCACGATCGACCCGCACAACGGCTACATCGAGACGATGGCCGAGTCCGAGAGCTACGAGCAGTCGCAGTTCAACCTCGCCTCCGAAGGCCACCGCCAGCCCGGGTCCACCTTCAAGGCAATCGACCTCGCCGACGCGCTCTCCAAGGGCGTGGACCCGAACACCACCTACTACGACTCCCACACGCTGCTGCAGGGGTGGCTGGCGGCCGAACCGAAGTACGAAGTCACAACGTTCGGCGGCGATGCTGAACGGAGTCGATCAACCTCGTCCGTGCGACGCTCGAATCTGACAACACCGTCTACGCGCAGCTCGCCGCCGACCTCGGCGAGGAAAGCGATCACGCAGATGGCCTACAAGATGGGCGTCAAGACGCACCTGATCGGCAACCCCGGCAGGCGCTTGGGGGCCTGGAATACGGGGTGACGCCGCTGGAAATGGCAGACGTGTACGCGACGCTCGCCGACGGCGGGCTGCGCAACGAACCGATCGCGATCACCAAGGTGCGTGTTCCCCGACGGCCACGTCGACGCGAGCTGGGGCACGCCGCAGCGTGTGCAGCGTGCTCTCCAACGGGGTGACCGGCGAGGAGACCACGGATCCTGCATATGAACACGATCAGCGCCGAAGGCACCGCCGGGCGCTCGGCGATCGACTGCCCGACCGCCGCGAAGACCGGCACGACGAGCAACTGGTCGACGCGTGGCTGGACGGCTACAACCCCGAATACGCGACCGCCGTGTGGATGGGTTATCCCAAGGCACGACGTCTCGATGACCGACGTCCACGGCGAAGCCGCAGCAGGGCGGCGTCCTGCCGGCGGTGATCTGGCACGACTACATGGCGCCGGTCACCGAAGGCCAGCCCTGCGTGGAATTCCCTCAGCCGAACCGAACCGCTCGTCTACCAGCCGTTCTTCGGCAAATTCGCCACCATGGACGAGTCCGCCGCGCCCGGCACGGCTTGGACCGAACTCGGCGGCGCCGGCACCGTCGCCAAACCCCGCCACGGCCACCACGCTGCCGCCCCCGGCGCGGGCCCCGCCGAACCGGGTGGTCGCGGACGAACCGGGTGCGGGGGGAGCTCCCCGGGAAAGTCACCCAGCCGAACCCGAAGCCGCCCCGAAGCCCGCGCCCGCCGAACCCCAGGGCGAACCGACCCCGGGAGGCGGAGGCGGCGCGGGGAACACCGGGAGGCGGAGGGAACGCGGGCGGAGCGGGCGGAGGAAACAGTGGTGGTGGCAACAGCGGGGCCGGGGGTGCCAAGAACGGCGGAACCGCCCCTCCGGGCTGACGCTGGTAGTTTGGGTGTCGCAAATCCGAGACCAGGTCCACCCCCGCCTCCACCGATGGCGGTGGGGCGCGTGGAACCCAGATGGGACGCACCCGTGGCAAAGGAAGACAAGGTCGAATTCGAGGGTGAGGTGATCGAGGCGCTGCCCAACGCGATGTTCCGCGTCAAGCTCGACAACGATCACGTGGTGCTGGGGCACGTCGCCGGCAAGATGCGCCGCTTCAGGATCCGCATCCTCCCCGGGGACCGCGTGCGCTGCGAGCTCTCCCCCTACGACCTGGACCGCGCGCGAATCGTCTACCGGCACCGCTGAGCTGAGGCTCGCGTGGGCGCCGAGCGGCCCGCAACCCCGCCACACCTCGCACCGCGGGCCGCGAGCTCGCACTGATCGAGGCGATCGCAGCTGAGCTCGCCCCGGCGGGCAGGCAGGTGGCAGATACGCGAGTGTTGCGTGGCATCGGCGACGACGCCGCCGTGGTGCGTGCCCGCGCGGTGTGCGTGACCTCGGTGGACGCGATGGTCGAGGGGGTCCACTTCCGCTTGCGGGATGGATGGACGACACCCGGTCAGTTGGGCTGCCGCGCGCTCGCCGCGGCGCTCTCCGACCTCGCCGCGATGGGCGCCGAGCCGGGGGAGGCGTACCTGGTGCTAGGCCTGCCGGCGGGATTCACCGAGACAGCAGGCGCTCGAGCTGGTGCGCGGCGCCCACGAGCTCGCACGCGCGACTGGTGTCACGATCCTCGGCGGGGACGTGGTCGCGGCGCCCGCGCTCATGTGTCGGTGACGGCCGTCGGCTGGGCCGACTCCGAGGACGAGCTTGTCGGTCGCGACGGAGCCCGACCCGGCGACCTGGTCGGGGTGACCGGCCGCCTCGGCGGCGCCGGCGCGGGGTTGGCCCTGGTGGAAGGACGGGCCCGGTCGGAGGGAGGGGCCGGATCGGAGAGAGGGACCGGGACGGAGGGGGGCCGCCCTGCTCCGCCTGCGCCATCCCGTCCCACGCCTGGCCGAGGGCCGTGCGCTGGCAGCGGCGGGCGCGCACGCGATGATCGACCTCTCCGACGGCCTGGCGACCGACGCCGGCCACGTCGGGCGCGCGAGCGGCGTGCTGCCTGGAGATGGACCTCCACGCCCTGCCCCTGGAGGCGGGGGTCGCCGAGATCGCCGCGCAGCTGGGGGTGCCGCCGTGGCAGCTGGCCGCCGGGGCCGGGGAAGATTACGAGCTCTGCGTCTGCCTGGACCCCGCGGACCGCGAGCGGGCAGAGCGGGCACTCGCAGACGTTGGGGGCGCCACCCAGGGCCTCACGTGGATCGGCCGAGTGCTGCGAGCCGACGCAGCCCCGGCCGGGCCCGCGGGTCGCGCTGCTGGACGAGCAGGGGAGACTCCGGCAGTTCGAGGGGTTCGAGCACCGCTGGTGAGTGCTGGTCGAGGAGGGTATGCCTACGAACGGAACCCCCCCACCGGCGGCGAAGCAGACGAGCGCAGGTCGGTCGACGGCTCGCCCCACCGACGCCCCCCGACCGCCGGCGTGGGATACATAGGACTACCCGAATAACCCAACGGTAAAGATATATCCAACAGCGTCCGATATTCCTGCCATGGGCACGTCACTGCTGCCGCTCTCTTCGGGGCTACGGCCAACCGAGCGTCGCATGTTGGCGCGCGCCACAGCCTTCCTGATCGCGCTCGTCGCGGCCACCGGGGCCCACGCCATCCTCGGGATCGGCGGGCGCTCCGTCGAAGAACCGATCCGCGACTGGCTGACCTCGGCGGTGTACATCCTCGTGGGGGTGATCGTGTGCTGGCGCGCCGTGCGCACCACAGAGTCGCGCTCCTCGTGGGCGATCTTCGCGTTCGGCATCTCCGTCTACGGCCTCGGCAACGTGCTGTGGGCGGCGTGGATCGAACACCTCCCCAACCCCCCGATCCCCTCGATCTGCGACGGCATGTGGCTGACGCTGTACCCGTGCTGCTACCTCGGGATCGTGGGCCTCGCGCGGTTGCGGGAGCGGCGCGTGCCGGCGCGGATGTGGCTGGACGGCATCATCGCCGGGCTCGGGATCGCGGCGATCGGGGCGGCGATCGTGGTGCGCCCGGTGTTGGCGACGGTCTCGGGGGGCACCGCGGCCGTGATCACCGAGATGGCCTACCCGCTCTGCGACCTGCTGCTCGCCGCGCTGGTCGTGGGGGTGCTCGCGCTGCGCGGGTGGCGGCTGGACCGGATGTGGGCGATGCTCGGCATCGGCTTCATCGCGCTGGCGACGGCCGACTGCATGTACGCGCTGCAGGTGGCGCGGGGGCGCGGCGGCTCCCAGCGCCCTGACGAACATGACCTACGACATCGGCGTGGCGCTGCTGGCACTCGCGGCGTGGCAGCCCGGGGCGACGATCGAGACCGACACCGTCCCGAGCGGCGCGGTGCTCGCGATCCCCGCCGCGTTCACCGTGAGCGCACTCGGCCTCCTGGTCTACGACCACTTCAGCCGTCTCGACCCGATCGCGCTGACGCTCGCGATGCTCACGATGTGCTTCGCGTTCGCCCGCGTCGCGCTCACCTTCCGCGACGTGCGCGCGCTCGCCGAAACACGCCGCCAGGCGATGACCGACGACCTCACGCTCGATGCCCAACCGCCGCCACTTCCTGCGGTGCGTGCGCGAGGGGATCGTCGCCTCCAGGGCGACCGGCGAGAGCGTCGCACTGCTGCTCGTCGACCTCGACCACTTCAAGGAGCTCAACGACACGCTCGGCCACGACGCCGGAGACCAGTTGCTCTGCCAGGTCGGCGAACGGCTGCACGCGGTGCTGCGCGCCAGCGACACGGCCGCCCGTCTCGGCGGCGACGAGTTCGGGGTGCTGCTGAGCGACTCGGCCGGCGGCGCGAACGCGGAGCTGGTCGCGGAGAAGATCCTCCAGGCGATCGCCCAGCCGTTCCCGATCAAGAGCGTGGGACTGCGCGTGACCGCGAGCATCGGGATCGCGCTGTTCCCCGAGCACGCCGAGAACGACGAGCAGTTGATGCAGCACGCCGACGTCGCGATGTACGAGGCGAAGGCCGCGCAGTCCGGGTACGCCTGCTACGCACGCGAGCGCGACCAGCACTCGCTGGAGCGCCTCACGCTCGCCGGCGAACTCTCTCACGCGCTTGAAGCGGGAGAGATCGAAGCCCACTTCCAGCCCAAGGCCGACGCCGGCTCGCGCAGGATCGTCGGCGTCGAGGCGCTCGTGCGCTGGCGCCACCCGGAGCGGGGGCTGATCTCACCGGCGGAGTTCGTGACGGTCGCCGAGCAGGCCGGCCTGGGGCGGGCACTGACGCGCAGGATGCTCGACCTCGCGCTGAGCCAGGTTCGAATCTGGCGCGACGCAGGCTTCGACCTGCACGTCGCCGTGAACACGACGGTGGCCGACCTCCAGGACACGCAGTTCCCCGCCGAGGTCGCCGCGACGCTCGAGGCCCACGGGCTGCCGCCGGAGGCGCTCGTGCTCGAGGTCACCGAGAACATGGTGCTCGCCGACCCCGTGCGCGTCGGCGACGTGCTCGCGCAACTCGGGGAGCTCGGCCTCGGCCTCTCGCTCGACGACTTCGGCACGGGCTTCTCCTCGCTCACCCACCTCAAGTCGCTGCCCGTCGGGGAGGTCAAGATCGACCGCTCGTTCGTCGGGCGGATGACCACCGACCCGGTCGACGCGGCGATCGTGCAGGCGACGATCCAGCTCGCGCACTCGATCGGCATCCGCGTGGTGGCGGAGGGGATCGAGGACCAGGTGACGTGGAGCTCGCTCGTGGCCAACCGCTGCGAGCTCGTGCAGGGCTACGCGCTCTCGCGACCGCTGCCGGCGGTCGACCTCGAGACGCTGCTGCGCGCCCAGCCGCTGCCCGAGAGCGTGGTCGAGCAGCTCGACACAGCGCCCGCCACGGCGGCGCAGCTCGAACCCCCCGCCGCAGAGCCGTCGTCAAATGGGCAGAGCAGCAACGGCAGCAACGGGCACAACGGCAGCAACGGGCACAAGGCCGGTCGGCGAGCGGCCCCCCGCGGCGCTGCGCGACCTGACGGCGCTGACGCGCTCGCACCCGATGATGGACGCCGTGATCGAGGAGATCGACGGACGCATGATCCGCGTCGGGTCGCAGTGGCTGGCCGACTTCGCCTCCTGCAACTACCTCGGGTTCGACCTCGACCGCGAGATCATCGAGGCGGTGCCGGCGTACCTGGACGCGTGGGGCACGCACCCGAGCTGGTCGCGCCTGCTGGGCAGCCCCGTGCTGTACGAGCAGATCGAGGAGCGCCTCACGGCGCTGCTGGGCAGCGCAGACTCGCTGGTGCTGCCGACGATCACCCACATCCACCTCTCGACGATCCCCGTGCTCGCGGGGTCGGGCACGATCTTCCTCGACTCGCGAGCGCACAAGACGATCTACGACGGCTGCCAGACGGCGCGCGCGCGGGGCGCCACCGTGGAGCGCTTCCGCTTCGAAGATCCCGAGCACCTGGGCGAGCTGCTGCGCGGGAACCACGGCGGCACAGCCCGGGGGACCGCTGCTGGTGTGCATGGACGGGGTCAACTCGATGACCGGCAACCCGCCCGACATCCGCGCCTTCGCAGCAGGTCGCCCGCGAGCACGGCGCGCTGCTGTACGTGGACGACGCCCACGGCTTCGGCGTGATCGGCGAGCGCGGCCCCGGCGAGCGCTGCCCGTACGGGATGCGCGGAAACAGCATCGTCCGCTACTACGGCGAGAGCTACGAGAACCTGATCCTCGTGGGTGGCTTCTCCAAGGCGTACTCCTCGCTGCTGGCGTTCATCGCGTGCCCGACCGAGATGAAGGAGCTGCTGAAGGTCGCGGCGGCGCCCTACCTGTACTCGGGGCCCTCCCCGGTCGCCTCGCTGGCCACGACGCTCGCCGGCTTCGAGGTCAACGAGCGCCGCGGGGAGCAGCTGCGCGAGCGGGTGTGGCGGCACACCCAGCGCGTGCTCGAGTGCCTCGCGCGGCTGGAGGTGCACACCCCCAACCACTCGGGGCTGCCGATCGTCGAGGTCCCGCTGCGCGACCACGAGCGCATCGGGGAGGTGGGGCAGCTGCTGTTCGACCGCGGCGTGTACGTCACGCTCGCCGCGTACCCGCTGGTGCCCCGCGAGGAGGTCGGCTTCCGCGTGCAGCTGACCGCGGCCAACACCGACGCCGAAGTCGACACGCTGCTCGCGGCGCTGGAGGAGCTCGCCGGGTTGGGTGAGCTGCGGCCTGTGGAGCAGGAGCAGGCGAGCGTCCCGCCCGTCGAGCTGGCGAGCGCCCCACAGCGCGAGTCGGTGGCGTAGGTCCCCGTGCCGCGGGCCCACCCGGGCCGATGAAAATGTAAATCGCGGGAATCCGGGCCCACTTGCCTGTCAGGCCGGGGCCGCGGGCCGAGCGGGCCGGGTCCTGAGCCCACGCCCCAAGCGAGCGCGATCGGGGCCCCGACGTGATCGCCCGCTACCGCGCTCTGTTCTCCGCGCCGGGCGTCGGCCGGCTGCTGGTCAGCTCGATCCTCGGGCGCCTGCCCTCGGGCATGTTCTCGCTGGCGATCCTGCTGTTCGTCCACGGGACGCACTGACTCGTTCCTGGCGGCCGGCGTCGCGGTGGGAGCGTTCACGCTGGCGGGCGCCCTCGTCGGCCCGCTGCTGGGGGCGCTGGTCGACCGGCACGGGCAGACGCCGGTGCTGCTGCCCGCCGCGGGCGCCCAGGCGGGATTGTTGGTGGCGCTCGTGCTCGTCGCGCAGGCCGGTGCGCCGGTGGCGGCGGTCGTCGCCCTGGCGGCGTTGGCGGGCGCCGCGATGCCGCCGATCGCGGGCTGCGTACGTGCGCTGTGGTCCGAGGTCGCCCACGACGAGGAGCTCGAAACCGCCTACGCGCTCGACGCCACCACGCAGGAGACGATCTGGACGCTCGGGCCGCTGCTGGTGGGCCTGACGGCAGGGTTCGTCTCGCCCGCCGCGGCAGTGTGACTGTGCGCCGCGCTCACGGTCTGCGGCACGCTCTACTTCGCCACCTCCACGCTCTCGCGCGGCTGGCGCGCGGACACCGGCAAGCACGCGCGGGGCGGGGCGCTGGCCGCGAGTCCCAACCTCCGCGTGCTGCTCTACACGGTCGTGCTCGCGGGCGCGGTGATCGGCGCGGTCGAGGTCGGGCTGCCCGCGCTGGCGGTGCAGCAGGGCGCGCGCTGGTCCTCCGGCCCGCTGCTCGCGCTGTTCAGCCTCGGCAGCATGGCCGGCGGCCTGGTCTACTCCGCCCGCAGCTGGAGCCTGCCGATCGGCCGGCGCTACACCGTGATGCTGGGGGCGATGGCGCTCGCGGTCGCGCCGCTGGTCGCCGTGCACTCGCTCGCCCCGGCGTTCGGGCTCAGCGTGCTCGCCGGGCTCGCGCTGGCGCCGATGATCTCCTGCCAGTTCTCGCTCGTCGGAGCGCTCGCGCCGGCAGGGACCGTCACCGAGGCGTTCACGTGGCACCGCGCCGCGACCGTCGCCGGCATGGCGGGCGGGCTCGGCGGTGGGGGGCTCGCTGATCGACGCCCATGGCCCCAGCGCCGCGTTCGCGCTGGGCTGCGTCGGCGTGGCGGCGGCCGCGGTGCTGGCGGTGCTCGGACGCCGGCGCATCGAACCCGCGGCGGCGCTCGCCGTGAGTGCGCAGGCGCCGACTCCGCTGGGAGCGCCCGCCGAGCTGCCCGTCGAGCAGCCGGTGGCGCTCGCGCAGGCGTCGGGGAGAGCGGCTCCAATCGCGGTGGAGGCGCTGACGGCGCTCACACCCGCCGCCAAGGGCCCGGTGCCGTTCACGCTCGCCGCCGAGGCGGTGGCGCTGGCCGCGGAGGCGGTGGCGCTGGCCGCCGAGGAACCGCCCCTCGCGCCCGGGGCGGGCGGGCTCCCGTCACGGGCGCCGTTCAGGCTTGCAGCTGCGGCAGTGGCGCTGGCCGCAGAGGCGGTGGCACAGACCGCGCGGCGTGAGGCCGAGGCGGCGGCGCGAGCGCGGCGCCCACGGGCACGGTGCGGGTCAGGCGCGCGTACACCAGCAGCCGTTCGGCGGCACTGAAGGAGCGGCGTGCAGGCGGAGAGCACGAGGCGGCTGTAGCCGACGTGCCCGATCGCGGCGGCCACGTCGGAGGGCAGCACGCTGCGGTGCCCGATCACGGTGTAGAGGAAGTGCGCGTAGGGCATGTCCACGAGGATCCGGTCACCGCGGCGCAGCTCGTCGATGTGACGGAAGGGCGCAAGGAAGGTGGTGCGGTGGCCGGCGATCGCGGTCGTGCCTCCCAGGCCGGGGAAGCGGGTGCCCGGCGTAGGAGCTCTGCGTGTAGATCCCCGGCCCCCGCTCCAGTTCTTCGACGCCGGTGCCGTACACCAGCACGAAGTCGGCGCCCATGCGGGGGATGCGGATGGAGCCCACCGCGCTGCCGAGCGCCGCGTGGCGAGCGAGCTGCCGAGCGAGGAACGCCACGCGCCGGCGCTCGTCAACCAGCGCGCGCAGGTGCGTGCGCTCCAGGGCGGTCGGCCGGGCGCGTTCGAGCGTGCGCAGCGCCCCGCGAGGTGGTCTTGCTGGAGCTTGGCGTACAGCGCCGAGAACGGCTCCTGCCACACGAGCGTGACGCCCGCGTCGAGCAGCGCCAGCACCCCCACGGACGATCAGCGCCGTCGAGAGCGCCCGCAGCGCGCGGCCCGCGGGTGTGCGGCGCCCCGAGGGAGCGCGGCGCCCGAAGCGCCGGGGACGACCACGTCGGGGGGAAGGCGGGTTGTGGTAGGAGGGTGTCGGACACGGTCGGTCCCACGGATCAGCAGGCGTGGTACAGGCGGGCGCCTGAGCAGACGGAGGAAGGTGGGCGAAACTCGGTGGGGAGGTGCTGAGTCGCTGGGTCACCGCCGCAGGGCGGACTCCGTGCCGCCCAGCGAGCCGGGACCAGCGTAGGACAGCGGCCCGCGGACCTTGATCGCCTCGCGCTCGCCGGGCCGTCCTCCGGCTCGCCGACCGCGGTCGCTCCGCCGGGCGGCGGGGCGAGCGCGACCAGCAGCGACCGCAGCGAGGCAGCCGAAGGCGACGCTCCACAGCGCCGCGCCCGCGACCCCCATGCGCCCGCCGGCGAGCAGCAGCAGCGGCGGTGTGCGCCACCCCCCCGAGGCCCAGGTCGAGCTGTGCGGCGTAGAAGGCCACCAGCAGCGCGAGCGGGGCCACGCCGAGCGCCACGAGGCCGAGCGCTCCCAGCGGCACGCGGCCCGCGCGGTGGGCGTAGCGGGGAGGCGAGCACGAGCCACACGTGCAGAGGGAGCACGAGCAGCAGCGCGGTGAGCGGGCGCGAGCACCCACACCACCGACGGCGAGCGCGCCCAGCACGAGCAGCGGGCCCAGCGCCGCGGCGTCCTCGTCGACCGGGCGGCACGGCAGAGCCCGAGCCGGCGCATCGGCGCCGGCCAGCCCAGCCAGGCGAGCACCAGCACGAGCGCCTCGCGAGCACCGCCTCCAGCGCGGCGCGGTCGAGCGGTAGCGCCGCGGGGGAGACCGGCGGGCGGGGCGCGGGGATCGCGCCGAGCGCGCCCAGCAGCGATCGCGAAGAGCGCGCCGGCGAGGAACGGGAGCGCGCACGCCAGCGCCCACGCCACCCACCGCCCCACCAGGTTCGCTGCGCCGGCGCAGGCGGGCGAGGCCGTCCCCGAGCACGAGCAGCGCCGGCAGCCAACAGCGCCGCCACCAGCAGGCGCAGCGCCCACGCGGGGATCGCCTTGCTGCTGGATCGGCAGCCCCGTTTCGAGGCCCCCGTCCGGCTTCGCCGCCGCCGACTTCCGGCTCCGCCGTCGAGCGCGTACACCGCGGCGAGGGCCGCCCGCCCGAAGCGCTTCCAGCCGCGCGGCGCTGACCGGTTCGGCCGCCGGCGGGCGGCTGTTCGCCGCCGGCCCCGAGCAGCACCGCCGGCAGCCCGCGGGCATCGAGCGGGGCCTGTTCGCCGGCGGGGAGCGGGAAGACGAGGTGGGCGAGCTGCGCGAGCGTCGCTCGGGGTGCGCCGCTGCGACCCCGGCCTGCTGGGCGAGCGCCGCCGCCACGGTGCTCTGCAGCAGCGCGGGCGCCGAGCCGGCGGCCGCCGGAGAACGACGCCACCAGCGGCCCCGAGGCGCGCGTGCCCGCGAGATCGCCGAGCACGAGCGCCGCGTCGAGCGGGGCGACGTGCCCGCGCCGTCCCGCGCCCGACGCTCCTTCCTCCGACCCGCCCCCGCCGAGCAGCAGTTCGCCCGCGTGCGCCGCGAAGTCCGCCGCGCCCGCGTTGCCGCCCGAGCCGCCGGAGGTGGAGACGAGCACGATCGTGCGCTGGGTCTCCCCGGCGGCGAGCACCCGCGCGAGTTCGAGCAGCGCCGCGGTCCCGGAGAGCTCGGCCTCGGCCCCCGGCCCGGCGGCATCGCGGTGGGCGAGGATCACCAGCGGCGCCTCCCCGGTGGTGCCGGGCCGCTGCGCGATCACCGTGGTGAGCGTGCGCTCGCCCGTCGATCGTCGGCGGCGCGGAAGCTGCGCGTGGTGACCGCGAAACCGCCCTCGGCGGGGCTGCCGAGCCCGCGCAGGGTCTGCGCCACGTACGCGGCGAGCGCCTGGTCGCCGGCGCTGCCGGGGCGCGCGGTCGGGGAACTGCTGGGCGAGGCCCTGCAGTGGGCGAAGGCGCGCGCGCCTTCGAAGGCGTCGGGGGCGAGGTTGGAGGCTGAGCGGCGCGGTGCGCCCGGTGAGCGAGAACCCCGCGACCACCAGCGCAAGCAGCAGCGGGAGAAAGCCTGCGCGGTAGATGCGTCCGTTGAGCACGCTGGCAGAGCATAACGTTGGCGGGGCAGTGGTAGGGCCCGCGGACCCTGCCCCCTCGGCGGCCGCGGTTACGAGTATCGTGCGCGCGTGCTCCAGCCCGTCGCCGTCGCCACCAAGACGCTCGCCGACTACACGCACATCTGCGGGCGGGACCTGATCGACGAGATCCGCGAGCTGGCGGAGCCGCTGAAGGGCCGCCGGGTGGTGCACGTCTCCGCGACGGCGTTCGGCGGGGGCGTGTCGGAGATCCTGTACACGCTCGTGCCGCTGATGCGCGACGTGGGCCTGGAGTGCGAGTGGCAGGTGATCTACGGGCGCGAGGAATTCTTCAACGCGACCAAGCTGATGCACAACGCGCTGCAGGGCGCCCCGGAGGACCTCGACGAGGAGCAGTGGGAGACCTGGCAGGCGGTACAACGAGATGAACGCCCGCGAGCTCTCCGGCGGGTGGGACGTGTGCCTCGTGCACGACCCCCAGCCCGCGGCGCTGTACCGGCTGGTGCCGGGCAAGGCGCGGGGGTGGGTGTGGCGCTGCCACATCGACCTCTCGACGCCCAACCCCGACACGATCGCGCAGCTGATGCCCTACATCGAGGACTACCCCCAGTCGCTGTTCCACATGCAGGAGTACGTGCCGCCGGGGATGAGCGGCCACGTCAACGTGGTGCCGCCCGCGATCGACCCGCTGACGCCCGAAGAACATGGCGCTCTCGCCCGAAGACGCCGCGTACGTGTGCGGGCAGTTCGGGATCGACGTGGACCGGCCGCTGATGTGCCAGGTCTCGCGCTTCGATCCCTGGAAGGACCCGCTGGGGGTGATCGACGCCTACCGCATCGTCAAGGAGCAGATCCCCACCGCGCAGCTCGCGCTGGTGGGCTCGATGGCCTGCGACGACCCCGAGGGGTGGGACTTCTTCAACGCCACGATCGCCCACGCCGACGGCGACCCCGACATACACATCCTCAACAACTTCAACAACGTCGGGGCGATCGAGGTCAACGCGTTCCAGTCGCACTCCGACGTGGTGATCCAGAAGTCCACGCGCGAGGGCTTCGGCCTGACCGTCACCGAGGCGATCTGGAAGGCGCGGCCGTTCATCGGGGGCGACGTCGGCGGGATCCCGCTGCAGGTCGAGGACGGGGTCACGGGGTTCCTCGTGTCGAGCTCCGAGCAGTGCGCCGCGCGGACGCTCGAGGTCCTCGAGGACCCGGCGCTGGGCAAGGCGCTGGGCCGCCGCGGCAAGGAGCACGTGCGCGCGCACTTCCTCACGCCGCGCTACCTGCGGGACTACTTGCGGATCTTCACCGAGCTTGCGAGCAGATCGTGACCGAGAGCGCCGGCACAGCGAGCCCCGCTGGTGCTGGTGTGCAACCGGGGGCCGGTGACCTTCCAGCCGGGCGGCGAGGTGCAGCGCGGCTCGGGGGGCCTCGTGACGGCGCTCACGGGCCTGGCGTCGCACCGCGAGGCGGTGTGGATCGCCTCGGCGATGAGCGAGCCGACGTCGAGGTCTCCCGCGCCCACGGCGGCGGCGCGTTCCCCGTGCGCTCCCCCGCGGGCGAGGAGTTCCAGGTGCGCCTGGTGGCGAGCGACCCTGAGGCGTACGACCGCTTCTACAACGTGTTCGCGAACCCGATGCTGTGGTTCATCCAGCACTACCTGTGGGATTTGTCCAACGCCCCGGACATCCGCCGCCACGAGATCGAGGCGTTCGAGTTCGGCTACAACGTCGTCAACGAGGACCTCGCGCGGGCGGTCGTGGAGGAGCTGCAGGGCAGCGAGCGAGCCGGTGGTGATGGTGCACGACTACCACCTCTACACGCTGCCCGACCTCGTGCGCCGCGCGCGCCCGGACGTGTTCCTGCACCACTTCATCCACATCCCCTGGACGCAGTCGGACGCGTGGCGGGTGCTGCCCTCGCGGATCCGCGAGGAGATCTTCGCGGGCCTGCTGGCGAACGACATCGTCGGCTTCCACACGCGCTCCTACCGGCGCAACTTCCTGCAGTGCTGCGAGGACCTGATGGAGCTCGAGGTGGACTACGAGCGCGGCACGGTGCGCTACGGCGAGCGCGAGGTGTGGGTGCGCGCGTACCCGCTGCCGATCGACCACCGCGCCACCCGACGCCTCGCGCAGGGCGAGCGCGTGCAGGAGTTCGAGCGCGAGCTGTTGGCGCGCCGGCGGGACTTCCTGATCCTGCGGGTGGACCGGGCGGACCTCTCGAAGAACGTGCTGCGCGGCTTCTCGGCGTTCGACCTGTTCCTCGAGCAGCACCCCGAGTTCTCCGAGCGCGTGACGTTCATGGCGCAGCTGATGCCCTCCCGCACGGACGTGCCCGAGTACGCGGAGTACCTGGAGCGCATCGAGGCGCTGGTGGCGGTCGTCAACCACCGCCACGGCACGCCGGACTGGATGCCGATCCAGCTGAAGCTGCGCGACGACCTGGAGGAGGCCATGGCGGCGTACCGCCACTACGACGTGCTGCTGGTCAACGCGATGTTCGACGGCATGAACCTCGTCGCCAAGGAGGGCCCGCTCGTCAACGAGCGCGAGGGGGTGTCGATCCTCTCGGAGAACACCGGCGCCCACGAGGAGCTCGGGGAGTACGCGCTGTCGGTCAACCCGTTCGACATCCAGGAGCTCGCCGACTCGATCTACGCCGCGCTGACGATGGCGCCGGCCGAGCGCCACCGCCGGGCGCGAGGGCCTGCGAGAGATCGTCACCTCGCGCGACCCGGGGGACTGGGTGGACGAGCAGCTGGCGGACATCCGCGCGAAGGGCCTGTCCCGATAGGGGCGTGCGGCTGGGGCGGTCGAGGGTCGAGCGAGGCGAGGACGCAAGGGCGAAGGCGTGGTGGGTCCACGGCGAGCCCGAGGACAAAGCCTCGCGAAGGCCATCGGCCGTATCCAGGCGTGCGACCCTTGAGGGTCAGGCCCTCAGGGCCTGTCCCGGTAGGGAGGGGGCCGTGCCGCGCCAACACGCTACTCTTCTCGGGCCGTGACCCTGCCCGCACCCACCTACGATCTCGTGCTGCTGCTCGACGCAGAGGCCGACGCCCAGGCGCACACGAGGATCCTCGGGGAGGCGCGCGAGGCGATCAAGGCAGAAGGCGAGCTGCTGCGCGACGACACGTGGGGCGACCGGGCGCTGACGTACCCGATCGACCACAAAACGACCGCCCGGTACCACCTGCTCCAGTTTCACGCCACCACCCCGGGGCTGCTCGAGCGGCTCGACCGGTCGCTGCGGTTCGCCGACGAGGTGGTGCGCTTCCGGGTCATCAAGCTAAAGCCGGGGACCCCCGACGCCCCGGACATGGGCACCCCGGGCGCGCCGGCGAAGGCGGAGGAGGCCGCGCCGGCCCCCGTGGCAGAGGTAACCCCCGAGCCCGAGGCAGTACCCACGCCGACCCCAGCGGCGGAGGCCGAGGCCACGGTGGCGACCACGTCGGGGCCCGAGGCCACGCAGGAGCCGCAGGCGGCAGTCGAGCCCGAGGCTGCACCGGGGTCCGAGGCCGCGCCGCAGCCCGAAGCGGCAGGGGAGCCAGAGACTGCGCCGGCGCCCGAGGCCACGCAGGAGCCCGAGACGGCGCCCACGCCAGCCGCGCCCGAGACGCTCGGCGAGCCCGCCTGAGCCGACCCTGCGACGCCGCGCGCGGCTGGCTACACTCGGTGTGGTGAGCGGGTTGGACCGAAGCGAACGGGCACTCAGAGGGTGGCGCAGGCGGCCGCAGGCCGCCGAGCCGGGCCCCTCTTCTTCGGTCGGCAGGACGGACGTGCTGAGAGCGTCCCCGCCGATGTTCGAGTCGCGGCTGCTGGACTTCTTCTCGCGGGTGCACCCCGCCGTGCCACCGCTCCTGTTCGTGCCGGCGATCGCCCTGATGGCGGCGTGGAGCCTCGCGCAGACGAGCGTCGCGGCGACGGCAGGCCTCGCGGTGGCAGGGTATGCACTGTGGACGCTGTTCGAGTACTGGCTGCACCGAGTCGTGTTCCACTTCGAGCCCGACCACGGCGTGGGCGCGCGCCTGCACTGGATCATCCACGGGATCCACCACGAGCACCCCAACGATCCGATGCGCCTGGTGATGCCGCCCGCGGTGAGCATGCCGCTGGCGGCGCGTGGTGTTCGGCGTGCTGTACCTGGTCTTCAGCGCACGCTACGCCCCCGGCCTGGCGGTGGGCTTCTTCGCGGGGTACGTGGTGTACGACATGCTGCACTACTACCTGCACCACTTCACCCCCCACGGCCGCGTGGGTCGGATGCTGCGCGAACGCCACATGCGCCACCACTTCCAGGACGACACACGCGGCTTTGGGATCAGCGCCCCCTACTGGGACGAGGTGTTCCGCACCTCCCCACGCTCCCGCCGGGAGGAGTGAACCCACCACCCGCCGGTGGGGGAGGATGAGCTCCGCCTCCGGCTCCGCCAGCGGCGTTCGCAGCGCGCACCCGGGGCGAGCACCCCAGAGCCGGTCGGGCAGCGACTAAAACCACGCAACGAGCGGAGTCCAGGCGCCGGCGACCAAAGTGGCGCCCGCGCGCAGGTCTAAACTCGGGGGCTCCTCCAAACAGATCGGTGAGGGCCCCCGCGGGGGTACGAGACAGCCGAAAGGGAGACAGCCGTGGCCGCAACGAACATCAACCGGGTCGTGATGACCGGCAACCTGACCAAAGACCCCGAGCTGCGCTCGCTGCCGAGCGGCACCTCGGTGTGCGAGCTGCGGATCGCGTGCAACACGCGCCGCAAGGACCAGGCCAGCGGGGAGTGGACGGACAAGCCGAACTTCTTCAACGTCAAGGTGTGGGGCGCGCAGGGCGAGAACGCCGCCCGCTACCTCTCGAAGGGACGCCCGGTCGCGATCGACGGACGCCTGGAGTGGCGCGAGTGGGAGGCCCAGGACGGGACAAAGCGCCAGGCAATCGATATCATTGCCGACTCGGTGCAGTTCCTGGGCTCGCGCGAGGACCCCTCAGGAGGGGGCGCCTTCGCGGGCAACGGGGCCTCACAGGGTGGCGAAACCCCCGTCAACGAAGGCGGACTTCCAGCCCGCACCGGTCGGCGCGGCGGCGGGCGACGAGGACATTCCGTTCTAGCTCCTTCAGCCGCGACGGCACCAGCACCAGCACTGACCCGAAGCGACGAGCAAGACAGCGAGGTAGACCAGTGGCGAAGGCGCGAGGCCGCAGCAAGCCGGCCCGGAGACGAGAGAAGCGAGGCGGACCCGGCAGCGGCCGGCGCAAGCCCTGCCAGCACTGCCGCGACAAGGTCGAGCAGGTCGACTACAAGGACGTGGCGACGCTGCGGCGGTTCGTCTCCGAGAAGGGCAAGATCCGCTCGCGGCGCATCACCGGTGCCTGCCGCCGCCACCAGGCTCAGGTGGCGCGCGCGGTCAAGCGCGCGCGGGAGCTCGCGCTGCTGCCCTACGTCAACGAGGGTGGGCGCGACGACAACCCGCGGCGCGAACGCGGCGACCGCGACCGGGGGCGCTGAGGAGGCCTCCGGTACGCAAGGGGGGTGCCCGAGGCGATTCTCCTCAAGGACGTCGAGTCGCTCGGCGAGCAGGGCCGGGTGGTGGAGGTCTCCAAGGGGTACCTGCGCAACTTCCTGCTCCCCCGCAAGCTCGCGCAGCCCGCCACCCGCGGGGCGGTCGAGGCGGTCCGTCGCCGCCAGGAGGCCGAGGAGCGAGCGGAGCGGGAATTCGTCGAGCGGGCGTCCGCCAACGCGGCGCTGCTGAACAAGACCGTGCTGACAATCCACCAGCAGGCCGGCGCGGACGGGCGCCTGTTCGGGTCGGTCTCCGCGCAGGACATCGCCGAGGCGATCCGCGAGGCTAGAGGGCTGAAACTGGACCGCCACGCCGTGCACCTCCCGGAGCCGATCAAGAACGTCGGCACCTCGTTAGTGGTGGTCGACGTGGTCGAGGACGTGACCGCGACCGTCAAGGTCATGGTTGTGCCGAAGAAGTAGCGACACCCGGGAGGGGGTTTGAAGGCCCACCCTCCCGGGCCTGCCTTCCCCCGGCCGAGGCTTGGTTGTGCCCAAGAAGTAGCGGTGGCCGTCCGCCACGCATGGGAACATGCGTTCGTGCAGGACTTTTCTTTCCGAGATAGCGGGTTGACCCACGCGGAGAGCGCAAGGCTCGGACTAGACTCGCGGCGGCCATGAGCGCAGTCGCTGCGACCAACGGTGCGGGCCCTCCACAGTGGCCGTCGCCCCACCCCACAACCTCGAGGCCGAGCAGGCGGTGCTCGGCGCGATCCTGCTGTCCGATCACTCGATGTACGCGCTGGTGATCGAGGAGGGGCTGCGCCCAGAGGACTTCTACCGCGACCGCCACCGCTCGATCTACGAGGCGATGCTCGCGCTCTACGCGGAAAGCGAGCCGGTCGACGTGCTGACGGTGATCGCTCGCCTGCGCCAGACAGGCAAGCTCGACGAGGTCGGCGGGGTCGCCGCCGTGGACGAGCTCACGGGAGTGGTGCCGGCCGCCGGTCACGCCCGCCGGTACGCGCAGATCGTGCGCGAGAACGCGCTGCTGCGCCGTCTGCTGGCCAGCACGTACGAGATCCAGGCAAGCGTGCTCGACCACCAGGCCCCGCCGCGCGAGCTGGTGGAGCTGGCCGAGAAGGCGATGCTGGAGGTCGCGCGCGACGACCGCAAGCAGGACTTCCGCGCGATCGAGGACGTGCTGCACGAGGAGCTCGACAAGCTCCACCGGCTCTCGCTCGAGGGCACCTCGCTGACGGGGACCCCCTCGGGCTTCAAAGACCTCGACGAGATCACCGGCGGCTTTCAGCCGGGGAACCTGATCATCATCGCGGCGCGTCCGCGATGGGCAAGAGCGCACTGGTGTGCAACATCGCGGAGAACGCCGCGGTCGAGCACAAACGGCCGGTGGCGCTGTTCTCGCTGGAGATGGCGGAGGCGGAGCTCGCTCAGCGCTTCGTGGCCTCCCAGGCACGGATCAAGGGCGACGAGTTGCGCAAGGGGCGCGTGGCGCGAGCAACGGTGGCCGAAGATCCTCGCCGCCTGCCAGCGCCTCGCGGCGGCGCCGTTGTGGGTGGACGACTCCTGCGACGTGGGCCTCTTGGAGATCCGCGCCAAGGCGCGGCGCCTGCACTCCCAGTGCGAGGGAGGACTGGGCTGATCATCATCGACTACCTGCAGCTGATGCGCACCGACAGCCGCTACGACAGCCGCGTGACCGCCGTGGGCGAGCTCAGCCGCGGCCTGAAGATCCTCGCGCGCGAGCTGGGGGTGCCGGTGATCGCGCTCTCGCAGCTCTCCCGAGCAGTCGAGACGCGCCCCGACAAGAAACCGCAGCTCTCGGACCTGCGCGAGAGCGGGAACCTTGAGCAGGACTCCGACCTCGTGATGTTCATCTACCGCGACGAGTACTACGACGAAGACTCCGAGCGCCCCGGAGAGGCCGACCTGATCATCGCCAAGCACCGCAACGGGGCCGTCGGCAAAGTAACGCTGACCTTCCACAAGGAGTACCCGAAGTTCATGAACTACGCGAGCGAACGCTCCTGACGCCACCCGGCGTCAGCGGCGCTCAGCCAGACCGACTCTCCCACCGAGCCCCGGCAGAGGGTGCGCGCCCTGGCGAACCGGCGCGACACAGACCTAGGCCGGGGGTCCCCTAAACTCCACAGGACATGCCGGGGATAGTCATCGTGGGCGCCCAGTGGGGCGACGAGGGCAAGGGCAAGATCGTCGACCTGCTGGCCGAACACGCCGACGCGGTCGTGCGCTTTCAGGGCGGCAACAACGCCGGCCACACGATCGTGCGCGACGGCGAGGAGTGGAAGCTGCACCTGATCCCCTCGGGCATCCTGTACCCCGGCAAGCGGTGCGTGATCGGCAACGGCGTGGTGATCGACCCGCGCGTGCTGATCGAGGAGCTCGACGGCCTGCGCGCCCGGCGGATCGACGTGAGCGGGCTGCGGATCTCGGCCAACGCGCACCTGATCATGCCCTACCACCTGCTGCTGGACTCCGCCGGCGAGGCCAAGCTGGGGCGCCTGCAGATCGGCACCACGCGGCGGGGCATCGGCCCCTGCTACGCCGACAAGGCGGCCCGCCTGGGGATCCGCCTGCAGGACCTGCTCGACGAGAAGATCCTCAAGAAGAAGATCGTCGCGGCGATGGAGCCCAAGCGCCTGTCGCTGCGCCCCTTCGAGAAGGACCCCACGCTCGACCTGCGCACGATGACCGAGGAGTACCTGACGTACGGACACCGCCTCGAGCAGCACATCGCGGACACCGCGAAGCTGATGTGGGAGCTGCTGGACGGCGGGCGCAGCGTGATCTTCGAGGGGGCGCAGGCGACGATGCTCGACATCGACCACGGCACGTACCCGTTCGTGACCTCCTCCAACCCCGTGGCCGGCGCGGCGTGCGTCGGAGCGGGCGTCGGCCCGCGCGACATCGACGAGGTGTGGGGGGTTGCGAAGGCCTACGCGACCCGCGTGGGCGCGGGGCCGTTCCCCACCGAGCTCGAAGGACACGATGGGCGACTACCTGCGCACGCGGGGGGGCGAGTTCGGCACGACCACCGGCCGGCCGCGCCGCACGGGCTGGCTGGACCTCGTGGCACTGCGCTACGCAACGCGCCTGAACACACTGTCGGCGCTCGCGATCACCAAGCTCGACGTGCTCTCGGGCCTGGAGCGCATCAAGGTCTGCACGAGCTACCGCGGCGCCGAGGGAGCGGAGTTCGACAGCTTCCCCTACCACCAGACCGTGCTGCACCACACCACCGCGCAGTTGACGGAGCTCGAGGGCTGGAGCGAGGACATCAGCGCGTGTGAGACCGTCGCCGACCTGCCCACCGCGGCGCAGGAGTACCTGCGGTTCATCGCCGAGCACGTCGGAGCGCCCGTGGCCCTCATCGGGGTGGGACCGGGTCGCGACCAGGTGATCTGGACCGACGAGGGTCGCGAAACGATCGCCGGCAGCGGGGGCTCACCCGCGTGGGAGCGGGTTTAGGGCCAATCCCTCAGGGCCCGAGACGCTGACGCCTGGGCCTCCTGGCGCGAGCGCGACCGGCGCGCACCAGCAGGACCAGCGGGTAGACCGGCAGCTGCCACCACGGCACCGCACGCGGCCCACGACGCGGCCGACGGCGCGGCAGGTCGCGGGTGACCGCGTCGAGGTCTGCCCGCGTGCGAGCCGACCACGCGCCCTCCACGCGCTGCTCGAGCTCGCCGGCGTCGATGCGCCCGCTGGCGTACGCACGGGCCAGCCGACGCGCCGCACTCTCACGGGCCTCGGTGGAGACCAGCACAAGCGCGCGCGAGCCCGGCCTGTCGATGTAGTGGGTGGGCGCCTCGCGGAACGCCGCGGCGCAGGCGGGGGAGCAGAAGTGGTACTCCACACCCCGCCACACAGCCGTCTGGTCTGACGCGGTCGGGTCCACGGCGATCCGGCACACGGGGTCGACGGGGAGCCCTCGGTGACCGTCGAGCTCCTCCGCGGCCAGCGCAAAGACCTCCACCGGCTGGGGAACGTGCTTGAGGTTGCGCCGCCCCCGCGAGCGCAGCTCCTCCACCAACGCCGAGGACCCCGCGGCCTCCCGAGTCGCGGCGCTCACGATCACCTCGCCCGCGTACGCGAGGTCGGCGATCCGGGAGGCGACGTTGACGGCCGAACCGAACCAGTCCTCACCCCTGCGCACAGCGGTGCCGGTGTGCATCCCGACGCGCACGCCCAGAGCCCGGTCGCGAGCGCCGAAGTCCCCCACGATCCGCGCGGCGAGGTGCAGTGCCTGGCCCGCGTCGGGCACGCGGACGATCAGCGCGTCGCCCACCGCCTTGACCTCCTCGGCCCCGTAGTCGCCCAGCAGCGCGCGCAGCTCATCGCAGAACGCAGCGGCGACCTCCGCCGCGCGCTCGTCGCCGTGGGCCTCGGTCAGTGCGGAGTAGCCGGCGAGGTCGGCAAAGACGAACGTCGACGTCACCGCGGCTTCGCTCACGCTCGCCATGATGGCACCGGCCATCCCCCAGCGTCAGGAGTCCCCAGGCGGACGGCGCTCGCGCTTGCGCTCAGCCGCCCGCCGCTTGGCCGCCAGGCGTCGCTCGCGCGAGGCCGCGGTGGGCCGGGTAGCGCGACGGCGCTTGGGGGCAACGAGCGCCCTCGCGAGCCGCTCACTCAGGCGCGCCAAAGCCAACTCGCGGTTGCGCGCCTGCGAGCGTCCGTCCTGCGCGATCGCCACGACGCGCGGCCCCACGCGCGCCATCACCCGCTCTCGCTGCACGTCGGTCAGGGTTGGTGAGGCGCGCACGTCGAAGCTCGCTTCCACACGCGAGGCGGTGACGTTGGCGTGCTGCCCCCCCGGGCCGGAGGAGCGGCTCGCGCGCACAGTCACCTCCGAGAGCGGGATCGTCAGCCCACTACTGACCCGCAGTCGTGCTCGCTCGACGCTCAAGCTCCGCCCACTCCGCTTCTATCCCTCCCCATGATCCGCAAGACTTGCAGACGTCTACCGGTCGCGTGCGGTCCATGCGCACTCCTCTCACAAGCCCTTGATCATCGCGGTCGACCTGTAGGCAGACGAGTCCTCCGCAGAACGACCGGGGAAACGACGAACGACGCTCGCGGTGGGAGCGGACGTCAGCAGGTCCGTGGCGCCGGCCTCGGCCAACGCGCGGCAGATGACGCTTGACCCGGGGATCACCCCGAAGTCGAGTCCTCGCATCTTGCAAACGGCGCCGCGGCGTGCGATCGCAGTGGCCCCGGTTGACTCGATCGCGTCGAGCTGACAGAGGTCAAGCGTGAGGGTCGTGACGCCTTCTTCGCACAGGCACTCAATCTCCTCTTCGAGCTCGGGGGCCGAGCGGTGGTCGAGCTTGCCCGTCAGGATCAGCTTGTGCCTCCACATAGGCGCACTCGCGAGCGTCAGCCGCGGCCGAGCGTGCGCGGTCTCCGGCAGGCCGGTCGGGCTGTCGCCGGCGGGGGGTCGATCCGTGACCGCCTCGGCGCTGTTGCCCCGAAGCGCGTGCAGGCTCGTGGTTGGCAGTGTCAGGTTACGTCGCATGTCTTCAGCTCCTTTTCGAGAGATCTTCGAACTGGCAGCGCCGGCGCCAGAGCAGGTGTCCGGGGCCGGGTGCGTAGAGAGACCGGGAGGAGCTAGTCCGGTCGCTCTGGCCGCAGAACGAAGAACGACGTGCGCCACGACGGCTGCCCGAGGCGAAATCGCCGTATCGCGCGCGGCGCTGTTTGGAGGAGAGCGCCGACGAGCGTGACGGATGCCGAGGAGGTGGAGCCTGGGGCGCCCCCCGCGGCCGATCCACCACCGGCCCCGCCGGGCCCAGGGGCGGGGGCGGGGGCGGAGGGATGGTTCTCAACCGTCGAACCATCGTTTTGGCTGCCGTCGGGAGCGCCTGCGCCGGCCGCGTCAGACGATGCGTCTACGGCGGCAAGGTTGGTGGTCGAGTCCGACGCCGCGGCCGCGAGGTCCAACCAGCTGCCGGCGCCGTCCGCTGCGATTAATGCTCCGATCGCGGCGATCTCGCAGGTCGCCTGCCCGGCGTGGGGTGGCAAGCTCGTTCGCGACCCCGACGCGAGCGACGGCCGGCCGTACGCGGTTGGGATCGCCGCCGGAACGACGGAGGTCGTAGAAGCCGTTGCGGCGTACGAGACTTCCGGTGCGGCTTCGCCCGCGGCGGCGTCGTGGGTCAGCCCGGAAGCGGCGGCGGACGCCTGCGAGCTCTCCCCTGTGCGTTCGGTGGTAAGCCCTTCGGAGCCCGCTTCGGCGACAGTCCCGCCGGGGGTCTGTTCGACGGTCTTTTTTTCCGTTGGAGGGGCTTTTTCGGCCACCGGTGGCGTCCGTTCGGCAGGGGGAGCCGGTTCTTCAACCACTGGTGGCACCTGTTCAGCCGTCGGCGGAGCCGCTTCAGCCACCGGCAGGGACTGTTCGGCAGGAGGAGCGGCCGCTTCGGTCGTCGGCGGGGCTTCGGTCGTCGGCGGGGCCGCTTCGGCTGCTACAGGTGGCGCCTGTTCGACAGGGGAAGCCGATTCTTCAACCACTGGTGGCACCTGTTCAGCCGTCGGCGGAGCCGCTTCAGCCACCGGCAGGGACTGTTCGGCAGGAGGAGCGGCCGCTTCGGTCGTCGGCGGGGCTTCGGTCGTCGGCGGGGCCGCTTCGGCTGTGACGGGTGGCGCCTGTTCGACAGGGAGAGCCGATTCTTCAACCACTGGTGGCACCTGTTCAGCCGTCGGCGGAGCCGCTTCAGCCACCGGCAGGGACTGTTCGGCAGGAGGAGCGGCCGCTTCGGTCGTCGGGGGAGCTTCAGTCGGCGGTGAGGCCGCTTCGGCTGCTACAGGTGGCGCCTGTTCGACAGGGGAAGCCGATTCTTCAACCACTGGTGGCACCTGTTCAGCCGTCGGCGGAGCCGCTTCAGCCACCGGCAGGGACTGTTCGGCAGGAGGAGCGGCCGCTTCGGTCGTCGGGGGAGCTTCAGTCGGCGGTGAGGCCGCTTCGGTGGCAGGCGGGGTCTGATCGGTGGCGGGTGGGGTCCGTTCTGGAGACGCACCCCCTTCCGTCGCCACTTCGCCCATCGGCGCTTCGGTGGCGGCATCGGGCGCGTTCCTCCCGCGAGCTTGGGCGCCGGCGGCGAAGACCAGCGCCACGAACACGAGCAGGGCGACAAGCCAAAGAGCACGGCGGCCTTTGGAGAAGGCCCGTGTCGAAGGGCTCTTGACCGGCTCGATCATGGGCGCTGCTTCAGGCATAGTGCGAGCTTCTCTGCTCCCGATCGTCGTTCCAGCGCTAAGCTCGTACTGGATGATGACACCACAGAGGGAGTCCGTGAGCCAGAGGTGGGTCCGATGTGCTCGCCTTGGCCTTGGAGTCCGAACCAGCCGGATCGAAGCCGGGAATCGAGGCTCGTGCTCGTTCTGACGCGGAAGACCAAGCAGAGCATCATGATCGGCGACGAGATCGAGGTCACGGTGCTGTCGAACGACGGCACAAAGGTGCGCCTCGGCATCCAGGCCCCCTCGGACGTGCCGGTTCACCGGACGGAGATCTATCTCGAGATTCAGTCCCAAGGCCGAGACAGCTCGGGCTCTCACAAGCGACACGATCTGACGCGCGCGCCGGCACGCAGACAGAGCCTCTAGTACTACTTCGAGCCTGCACGCCCGGTGGTTGACGCGGACCTGCGCGGATGCGACCCATGCTGACCACTGGTTCCCGGCTTGCTACTCTCGCCGTGTGACCCTCACCGGCGAAAGAGCCCCTGGGCTCTGCCGCTCGCGCGGCTAGCTGGCGAGGGTCTAGCTTTTGCTGGAGACACTGGCGGGTGGCTGCACCTGAGTCTCGGAGTGGATCTTGCTTGCGAGCAGCACGTGCGAGCGCGGGTCTTCGCGCTCCCAGCGACGCTGGATCGCCCATGTGCAGTAGTCGGCGACCACGAGGCATGGCTCGCTCATGTTGGGCCAGAACGCCACGCGGTGTGGACAGCGTGCCGAGCTGCGCACGGCATCGTCGACCGCGAGGTGGAACGCGCCCCGGCGCTTGCGGGTGCCGAGATCGGAGGCGACGGCGAGTAGGCGGTCGCCTGGGCGAGCGACCTCGCTGGCGATCCGTGCGAGATGCTCGTGCCAGGCGTAGCGGTAGAGCGCGTGCGCGTCGCGCAGCGTGGCCGGCACCTCGCGCTTGGCGATGATCGTCGCATCGATCCGCAACTCGCAGCGGGCGAGCACGCCGAACACCTCGTCCCTGACCGCCTGGGGATCCTCGCTGGCGTGCAGCACGGCGCCGAGGTGCACCCCCCGCCATGCCAGCCTGCGACGCAGCGCCTGTAGACGGTCGCCGGCCTGCCAGTCGTGCATCGTCACGGTCGCCAGCACGAAGTATCGGCTCGCCCCCGACCCGTCGGAAAAGTCGAAGTTACCGGCCTCGTCGCCAAACAGGTACACGGTCGCCATGAGCGCAAGTTATCGTCTGCACTCGACCGATCGGGATTGCCGCATTGCTCGCTCGGACGGAACCAGCGTCTTGGTTCGATTAGCGAGGTTCAGGTTTCCGAGAATGGGCCGTGCAGGAATCGAACCTGCAACCTTGGGCTTAAGAGGCCCCTGCTCTGCCGGTTGAGCTAACGGCCCGGGAGAACGCCCGTGGATCAGGGACGTCCGTCAGGAGGGTCGCATTCTAGCCCAGGCGATCCGGTGGGCGACTCCCAGGTCAAGTGGGGCCGGCGCCTCTGCGCCTAAAACACGACCGTGCGCCCGCCGTCGGCGATCACGCGGTCGTCGAGGTGTAAGGAGACCGCGCGGGCGAGGACCATGCGCTCGATGTCGCGGCCCACACGTTCGAGGTCGCGGACCGTGTGGCGGTGGTCCACGCGCTCCACGCCCTGTTCGATGATCGGGCCGCCGTCGAGTTCCTCGGTGACGTAGTGCGCGGTCGCCCCGATCAGCTTGACCCCGTGCTCGTGCGCCCGGCGGTAGGGGTCCGCGCCCGGGAAGGCGGGCAGAAAGGAGTGGTGGATGTTGATCACCGGCGCCGCCAGGCGCGCCAGGAAGTCGCCGCTGAGGATCTGCATGTAGCGGGCCAGCACCACCACGTCGACGCTGCCCGCCAGCAGTTCGAGCATGCGCTCCTCCGCCTGCGGCTTGCCGTCACGCTCGACGGGTACGTGGTGGAAGGGGACCCCGACGGCCTGCGCCTCGGGCTCGAGGTCGGGGTGGTTGGATACCACCGCCATCACCTCCGCGTCGAGCTCGCCGCGGCGCCAGCGCCACAGCAGGTCCACCAGGCAGTGGTCTCGGCTGGAGACCAAGATTGCCATGCGCCGCCGCCGGCCCCAGAAACGCAGCTCCCACTCCATCTGGAAGCGCTCCGCCACCTCCGCGCCGAAGCGCTCCTGCAGGCGCTCCCGTGAGTGGGGGGACTCAAGCACGCCCGGGAGAAAGAGCTCGGTGCGAAGGAAGAACCTGCCTCCGGTGGGGTCGGTCGAGTACTGATGGGAGGAGACGATGTTCGCGCCCTGCTCGAACAGGAAGCCGGAGACGGCCGCCACGATGCCCGGCTGGTCCGGGCAGGCGATCAGCAGGCGCGCGGTGTAGCGGGGCGAATCCTCCTGCGGGTCGGCCATCTCGAGGTCAGATTAGACCCCGCCGCCGACTCCCCTCCAACCCCGGCCTACTTTTTGGAGCTGGTCGTATGCCCCGCGGGCGTCGTCGTGGAGGCGGGGGTGGTAGAGGTAGACGCGCTCCCCGCAGGGGTTGTCTTGGGAGCCGGGGTGGTGACGATCCCCGTGAAGCTCCCATTCGGGGCTTTGGCGACCGGGAAGGTTTTCCCCGCCTGCGTCGCGACGTACGTGCCGTTCGAGAGCCTGCTGACGACGGTGGGGACGTGGCTCAGCGGGTTCTTGCGGAGTTCCGCGAGGTACTTCTTCACTCGCGTGCGTTCGGCGGAGGCGGGTATCAGAAGCAGGGCCTTGTGCGTCGCCGCGTCGCCTTCCTTGACGTGGCGAGCCTCGTAGGCGGCTACCGCAAGGGCCGAGTACAGGCCCCCGTTGGACGGATTGCCTGCGACCGCGACCTTCAACGTCCGAGCCGCTTCCGCCGGCTGATTGAGGCCCTGTTCGGCGTAGATGTTCGCGATCTTCTGGGCCACTTCCGCGCTCGGGTGGTGCGGTTCCAGACGAAGGTAGGTGTTCCACGCCCTGGACACCTTGGCGAGCAGCGCCAGACCCTTGGGGGTGTACTGTTCGCGTTCGCCCACCACCGTGTTGAATTCCGGTTCGCTCGCCTGGTGCAGCTGGGCTTCGGCGAGCGCCGCCCACGCCGCCGCTTCGGTGGGGTGGCTCTGGGTGCGCTTCTGGGCGGCGGCGACCTTGCCCGCGAAGCTGGCGCCGCTCGAGCCTTTGTTTTCGGCGAAGAAGTTGAGGATCCCGCCACCACCGCCGCCCACCGCCTCCGCGTCCGAAGGGCGGCTGGTTCCCGCCGCGCGCGAAGCCTGGACCATTGCCGCCGCCATCGGCGGGGGCCCGCCCGGACCCCGGCCCCGTCCACGCGGCCCGCCGCCGTTGCCATTCGCCTCGTTGGTCTTGTTGACTTCGTCGCCATCCATGATCTCCTGAACCTTCTCGAGGCCCTTCGGACTTAAGGCTGCCGAGACGAGCGCCATGGCGGCTGAACGCTGAGCGTCATTCATCTCTTTCAGGCGGGTCCCGGCACGCGGAACCGCACCGACCGGCAAGTTGGACCATCGCGCGCGCTGCTTCTCGTCGTTGAAAGCGAACAGGACTGTTTGCCGCTGCGTTTGGTCGAGAGTGCCGAGGAAGGCGTTCGCGGCGCTGACGATTTTCGCCGTGGGGCTTTGGCCCGTGGCGCCAGACGCCGGCCACACCATAGAAACGCACGCGACGACACAAGACAACAGGACCATCGCTGCCGTCCGAAAGACAACATCTTTGAGCTTCGACATGGTTCTCCTCAAAACTACGGTGTCTCCGTCTGCATCGCCGACGTAGGCCGGCCGAGGCGCAGCGAAGCGGTGGTCGATGCGGCAATCCCTAAAAGCATCAGACCAAGAGCGAGCCAAACTGCCCAATGCGCGAGTGCGGTGACGACACGTTCCGCCGGGTTGGGAAAATCCCAGAGACGTTTGCGCGATCCATCCGCTCGCAGCGAGGCCAGCGACAGAGTGCCCCCGGTTCTTATCGGTACGTACAGCCGTGTCCGGCTGAAAGAGCAACGAGAGACGGCAGGGCCGCGGCGACGACTATAAGCAGCAATACGTACTCGTACCAAAGGGACACGTTAACATA
>CAVRGU010000002.1:0-223382 GCA_963720795.1 uncultured Solirubrobacterales bacterium
TCACTGCATCGCTCATGACCCGCGCATCATGGCCCACGTCCACGTTGACTCAACCGAGGACGAAACAACACGAGGAGTCGTCCACGATTGCCAGCCGGGCGAGTCGTGCAAGCGTGAGGAGGCGCAAACGGGGGAGGGCTCAGCGCTGCGTCCGCAGCGCGCGACGACGAACGTGGCGCGCGAGCAGCGCGAGGAATGGAACGAAGAAGACCCGCTGGACAGTGAGGAGCACCGCGAGACGCCGCGCCCGAAAAGACGATCACAGTCAAACACGGGGATCGCTCCGTGAAGCGCGTCCGCGTCGGCGGGTGCTGGTACTTGACCAGGGACGAGGAAGCGGGCGTGCGCGCGTACATAAGCAACGGCAAGCTCAAACGCTTCTGGCACGGCTATTACTCGGGCAAGGCAGTATGCGGCCTAACCGGGGGCGTGAACCCGCTCGTGGACTCTGCGAGCAGGCAAGAGTGACTTGTTCCCGGAACTTATGGACCGCGTTTGCGCGATGACGGGCAAGACACCGCAGACCGTGATCGGCGACAGGGGTTTCTCCGTGGAGAAGTGTGAGTACGCGACGCGGAGGGGCATCGCGCCCGTGTTCCCGTGGCGCGCAAGCCGAGCGGGAGCGGAGCCCGACGATAAGGAGTCGCACGACCGTGATGGCGTGATGCGCTGTCGTCACTGCGGCGGCGATATAAAGCAAACACGCTTCGCCTTGAAAAAGGCAAGAAAACAGACACCCCCTACCTCTGGTTCAAGTGTGTGGCGCCAGCGACACCCGACTGCTCGGGCGAGCAACGCATCCGCTGTGAGACGGACTGGCGCTCCCTCATCCCGTTGTCACGCTTGGAGCCCCTGTACCACGAGTTGATGGCGAGCCATCGGCAGTACGAGGGCGTCCATGATTACTGGCGGGATCGCTACCGCGTCGCCTCGGACACGTTGGCGAACCGCCCCAAGATCGTGAGCTTGAACTGGCATCGGCTCCGCGCGAACGTTGCTTGCTTCATTGACTGGCTGCGGATCGCCGCAAAGAATGGTTGGCTCGGCTCCGCTCGCCCGGCGAAGCGGCTCAGGAAGGGAGCGAGGACGAAGATGGACGCGGGCATACTCGCCGCCAAGAAACTCCTTGACCGCCGCTCCGAGAACAGCCTTGACTTGCCCTACGGCCCCAAGGCGGCAGCGCTCGGACTCGGCAAGGAACGCCCGCCCTCGGAGCGCTCCGGCGCCCCACCGGGACCGTAGACACGGCCCCTCATCACGCAGACCAGCCGCTCAGGAGGATCGCCCCTGGGCGGCTTCGCGCTTTCCGGGCTCGGCCCCCGCTCACGCGCCCTCCGCAGGCAGCCAACGCTTGAATGTTCGGACCAGAAGCGGAAACGGCGGCCCCGGAGGGCCGCCGCAGCGCTTTTCCAAAACTCTAGGAAAAACTGTCCACATAGCGGGGGCGGGATTCGAACCCGCGACCTTCGGGTTATGAGCCCGACGAGCTACCAGACTGCTCCACCCCGCGGCGGACCCGTCAGTTTAGCAAAGGACCTCCGTCGCCGGCCAATCACGAGCTACCCGAGCCCCTACGCCGCTGGACCTCACGACCCGGGGGCGCAGCAACTCCAGCCACCGCCGCGCCCCCGGGCGGACGCCCCGTAGTCGTTCGTACCAGCACCCTGGTCCGCACCGCCCCCGGCGCCGCACCGCCCCCCGGCGCGCGAGGCCCCGACGCCGCCGTGGCTCGCACCTCGCGGGTCCCCCGAACGGGTCTCGCCCACTCTGGAGGCGCCACCCCGCGCGGCGAGCTCACGACGACTCCTCGCCCTTTCGGGCCGGCCGCTCCGCGGCCACGGCCCTTCTCCTCCTGCTCCCCCCGCGGACGGGAGCGGGCGGGCGCCGTCTATACCATCCCCGCCCATGCGCGTCGCCGTGGTCGACATCGGCACCAACTCCACCCGCCTGCTGCATCGCCGACGTCGAGCCCGGACGGGTCCGTGACCGAGCTGGTGCGTCAATCCCGCGTCACCCGCCTCGGCGCGGGCGTGGACGCGCACGGGGGGCTCTCGCCCGAGGCGGTCGAGCGGACCTGCGCGGTGCTCGCCGACTACCGCGCGCTGATCGACCGCCACGGCTGCGAGGCCAACCTCGCGGTGCTCACCTCCGCGGTGCGCGACGCGTCCGACGGGGCCGCCTTCGCCGAGCGCGTGCGCCGCGACTACCGGCTCGACGCGCGCACGCTCTCCGGGGACGAGGAGGCCGCAGCTCACGTTCCTCGGCGCGATGTCCGACCGCGAGGCCTCGCCGGAGCCGACGGTTGTGATCGACATCGGCGGCGGGTCCACCGAGTTCGTCGTCGGGCACGACCGCACCGCCGGCTTCCACGTCTCGCTGCAAGCGGGCGTGGTGCGCATGAGCGAACGCCACATCCACTCCGACCCGCCCGCTCCCGCGGAGCTGCAGGCCTCGCGCTCGACACCCGTACGCGTCTACCTCGAGGGCCTGCCCCCCGAGGAGCGCGCTCCCGTGCGGCACGGGATCGCCGTCGCCGGCACCGCCACCTCGGCGGCCGCGATCGACCTGGAGCTCGACCCCTACGACCCCGCGCGCGTGCACCGCTACCCGCTGCTGCTCGCCACGGTCGAACTGCTGCTCGCGCGCCTCGCCGACATGGACGAAGCCGCTCGCCGCCGGGTCGTGGGCCTGCACCCCGACCGCGCCCCCACGATCGTCGCCGGGATGGTTCTGCTGGGGGAGGCGATGCGCGCCTTCGAGCTCGACCGCGTGGAGGTCTCCGAGCACGACATCCTCCGCGGCGGCGCCCTGCGCTGCGGCTCGCGCGTCAGGGGGCGCGCGGCTCCCCCGGGCCCCTGCGCCCTGCCCGCGACGCGCTGGGCGGCCCCCTGGGGCCATCCGCGGTCGCGCTAAACTCAGCCGGATGCGAACCGGTGCGCTTCGAAGCCTTCCAAAGAGTGGCCCAGGTGGCCGATCTGAAATCTTTTTGGATTGGGCTTGCATTGGATTCCGATATCCGATACACTGATGGCGAGGTGGCGTAAGGCCTCGTGTCTTATGACTCCTCAGCCGGTCCATAGACCTGGGCGAACCTGCCGAGCGATCGGCATTCCCGCCGCCCGGGTCACCCTACCCCCCGAGGCCTCTGAGGAACGTACCCCTGCCTGTCCCTCGAGGCCTACCTGAGGAAGCCGCCCACTGCCGGGCGGCTTCCTCGCTTTAAGGGCGCTCCCCCAAGGGGTGTGCCGGCCGAGGGGTGTGCCGGTCTTTTTGAAAGCCGTTCTCAGGGCCGCTCCCAAGGGGCGTGCCAGCCGAGGCGCCAGGGGTCGCCGAGGCGAGATGCGTGCCCACCCAACCCCGCCGGCGTGGCGCAGGGCTACGCCAGGTTCGAGCGGCGCGGGTACGCCACCGCCGGGTCGGTCAGCACGTTGACCAGCGCCGGGACGCCCCGCCGCCAGCGCCCGCTCCAGCGCGCCCCGCAGCTGCTCGGGGCGCTCCACCAGCTCGCCCTCGCAGCCCAGCGCCTCGGCCACCTGGTCGTAGCGGGTACCCGGGCGCAGGTCGGCCGCCACCGAGTACCCGTAGACGGAACTCCATCGGGTGCTTCTCCAGGCCCCACACGCCGTTGTTGCCGACCACCCCCACCACGGCCACGCCGTGGCGTGCCAGCGTGTCCACTCCATCCCCGCGAAGCCCAACGCGCCGTCGCCCCAGCAGCAGCACCACCTGGCGCTCCGGGTGCGCGAGCTTCGCCGCGAGCGCGTACCCCGGCCCCGCGCCCAGGCACCCGTAACGGCCCCGGGTCCAGCCAGCACCCCGGCTCGAAGCTGTCCACCACGCGGCCGGCGTAGGAGACGAAGTCGCCGCCGTCCCCGATGACGATCGCGTCGCGCTCCAGCAGCCCCGCGCAGCTCGCCGTACACCCGCAGCGGGTGCAGCGGGGCGCGCTCGTCCTCGAGCTCCGCCCGCTCGCCCTCGCGCAGCTGCGCCTCCGCCGCGCGCAGCTCGCGCCACCCAGCCGCTCGCGCGCTGCGACGCCGCCACGCGGCCCCGCGGCCGCGCGCAGGTCGCGCAGCGTCTCGCTGCAGCGACCCGTACAGCTCCACCGCGGCCTCCCGTGGGTGCCGGCGCGCGGGCTCCGCCACGTCGGTCGCCACGATCTCCGTCTGCTCCCCGAACGCCCCTCCGAAGCCCAGCCGAAAGTCCATCGGCACCCCGACCACCAGCGCCACGTCCGCCTCGCGCAGCGCGCGGCTGCGCGCGCGCGAGAAACACAGCTCGTGGTCGGCCGCCACGCACCCCCGCGCGAGGCCGTTGAGGAACGACGGGCACCTGCAGGGTCTCCACCAGCTCTCGCAGCGCCACCTCGCCGTGGCCCCAGTAGAGGTCGGTGCCCGCCATCACCACCGGGCGCCGCGCGCCGCGCAACAGCCGCCCTGCCGCTTCGACCGCCTCTCCCGGCGCCCCCTTCGAACCCGCGGCACCCCCCCACTCGCCGCCCCGCTCCCCGCTCCTCGGGGTCCTCCGCCTCCTGGAAGACGTAGTCCAGCGGCAGGTCCACGAACGCCGGCCCGCCGTGCGGTGCTCGCGCCGCCGCGAACGCCTCCTCTACGAGCTCCGGGATTTCCGCGGCGCTCTGCGCCGTCACCGCGAGCTTGCTCAGCGGCCGCACGAACGGCACGTGGTCGATCTCCTGCAGCGAGCCCTGGCCCCACCGCCCCGCCGGGGCGCGCCCGCCCGAGCACCACTATCGGGGAGTGGTTGGCCTGCGCGCTCGCCATTGCGCTCATCCCGTTCGTCACGCCGGGGCCGGCCGTCAGCGCGCACACCCCCACCTCGCGCGTCACCTTCGCCCACCCCTCCGCCGCGAACGCCGCGGTCTGCTCGTGGCGCACGTCTACGATCTCGATCCCCTCCGCGCGGCACCCGTCGTAGATCGAGAAGAGGTGCCCGCCCGAGAGCGTGAACAGCTTGCTCACCCCGTGCGCCTTCAGGCGCCTTGCCACCAGGCGGCCCCCGTGGTACGTCGCCCGCTGAGGGGGTGTCTGCGTGCTCTCTGCGGACATCGCGTGCCCGCGACTCTACCTGCTGGCAGGGCCTCCCGCCGGGCGGAGCCCCACCTGCTGGCGTGGCCCGTGTGCGGGGTGAGGCCGTGTGCGACAGGCTCCCATGCCCGGGGTGGGAATCGAACCCACACACCCTTGCGGGGCACCGATTTTAAGTCGGCTGCGTATACCCTTTCCGCCACCCGGGCTCAGGGGCCTCCTCTACCACGAACCCCTTGTCAAGTCTATGGGAGCGGTGGGCGCGAGCGCCTCGCGGGCCGGGAGCGGGCGTGGACGCAGGCGTCTCGCGCCCGGGAGCTGGGGCGGCGACCGCAAGCGCCTCGCGGCTGAGAGCGGGGACGGCGGCCACAAGCGCCTCGCGGGCCCCGGCCCCGCCCTCGAACATTTATCTCCCCTTGGGGGTACCCGGGTAGACCACAGGCAGGGAAACAAAGCCCCTCCGGCCGCAACTAAGCGGTTGGTACCGTGTCTAAAGGGACAAGCCGCGCGATTGGGACCACCGTGGAGGTCACCGCACTAAAATCAGGCGTCGCACCCGGCCTGCGAGGGGCCAGCCCCCTGTTGCGCCTGCAGCCCGACGAGCGCCTGATCGCGCTGACCCGCCGCGGCCAGCACGCGGCCTTCGAGACCCTCTTCTCGCGCTACCACTCCCGCCTGCTCTCCTTCTGCCGGCACATGCTGGGCTCGCGCGAGGACGCCGAGGACGTCCTGCAGGAGGTGTTCGCCGCCGCCTTCAACGCGGTGCTCGCCGACGAGCGCCCGATCAACGTGCGGCCGTGGCTGTACCGGATCGCGCGCAACCGCTCGCTCAACCACCTGCGCCGCGCCTCGGCGATCGGAGTGGACTCGATGGACGTGCACTTCGCCGAGCACGGCCTCTCCACCGGCGACCAGGTGCTGCGCCGCGAGAGCTTTCGCGAGCTGATCGGCGACGTGCAGCAGCTTCCCGAGACCCAGCGCACCGCGCTGCTGCTGCGCGAGATCGACGCGCTCTCCTACGAGCAGATCGCGCTCGCGATGGACACCACGGTGCCCTCGGTGAAGTCGCTGCTCGTGCGCGCCCGCATCTCGCTCGCAGAGGCCGCGGAGGCGCGCAAGCTCACCTGCGAGGAGGTCCGCGGCGAGCTCGGCGAAGTCGCGGAGGGGCTCGTCAAGGTCAGCCCCCCCGTACGCCGCCACCTGCGCGACTGCGAACGGTGCCGCACGTTCCGCAAGCTGCTCAAGCAGAACAACCACGCGCTCGCCGCCGTGCTGCCCGTCGGTCCGCTGTTGCTGCTCAAGCGCCTCGTGCTTCAGCAAGCTCGGCACCTCCGCCGGCGCGGGACACGCCGCGGGCGCCGGGTCCGCCGGTGCGGGGGTCGCCGGTGCGGGCGGAGCGGGCGGTGGCGCAAGCGCAGCCGGCGCGGGCGGGCTGTTCACCGCGGGCGCGGGCGCCGGTGCCGCCGGCGGGGCGAGCACCGTCGGGGGCTTCGTAACCGCCGGCGCCGGGGCGATCGCCACGAAGGCCGCCGCCACCCTTGCCGCAGCCGCGCTCGTCACCGCAGGCGCCGTCGCGGCCGGTCACACCGACCGCGTCCACCACCACGCCACCGGCGCCGTCGCCTCGGCTGCCGCGGCTGCTACCGCCGCCCACACGTACGTGCCACCGCTGATCGTGCGCTCGACGCCCCAGCCGTCCACCACGGCCGTGGCCGCCGTCCACGTACCGCTCGCTGTCCACCGCGCGCACCGCCCGCGGGGCGCGCAAAGCGGCGCTCACGGCCGACCCCGAGACCGAGCGCTCCCACGTGCCGCCCGTCGCCGTCCTGCCCGCCGTCGCGCCACCCGCGCCCAAGCCACCTGTGGCGCCGGCCGCCGGTCGGAGTGGAGGTCACCACCGAGACCACCCAGCTGCCCTCCAGCACCACCCCGACGACACCTGCCGTTGAAACGCCTCCCCCGACCACCACGGGCACCACCGGCACGACCCCCTCCCCGCCGCCCGTGGAATCGACGCCGACCACCACCTCGCCGGCCGAAGAACCCGCCCCGGTGTCCGCGCCCGGTTCACCGGCGCCCACCGGCGAAGGGGCCACCGGCGAAGGCGAAGGTGATCACGGCTCACCGGAAGTCACTGGGAGCGAAGCAGACCTCTCCGAAGACGGCGGCACCCCCGCCCCCGCCGGGCCGTAGCGGCCAGGTGCGCCAGGGCGTAGAGCCGCCTGCCAGCGCGTAGGGCCGCTTGTGCCAAGCGCGTAAGGCACCTATCCGAGCGCGCCGGGCCGCCTGCACAGCGCAAGGGCACCTACTCGAGCGCGCAGGGCCGCCTGCCAGCGCAAGGGCACCTATTCGAGCGCGAATGACCCCAACGGGGCTTCCAGCGCGCCTTTGACGCCCACGTCCAGTGGGGAGGTCACCTGCCGGTTGCCCGCGGCCGCGGTGAGCATCGCGATCTGCAGCCCCCGGCGCGCTTCCGGCCGCTGGGGGAGTAGCAGGACGTTGCGCCCGTACATCTCCCGCCCGTCCACGCGGGTCGTGTAGAAGACGTTGTAGGTGGCGTACGTGGAGACCGCGTCGATCTGCGTGGAGCCCTCCCCGCGCAGCACGAAGCCCGTCTGCCCGGGGGCCCGTGCGGCGGCGAGGCGGGGGATGTAGCCCGCCGCGTACAGCGCCAGCGCCGCGCCGAGCGCCTCCCCGCGGTAGGGGGGCAGCACGAGTGGCCCCACCGCGAAGGAGTCCTCCAGTCGCCCCCCCTCCACACGCTGCACCTTCGCGTACCACCCGGGGGGCGGGCTCGTGCGGGAGAGCCCCCCGTAACTGAAGCTGAACGGCACCGGCCCCCCGTGGGAGAGGGTGGGGCTAGCGAGTGTCAGCGCCGCGCCGGCGAGCGCGGCGAGCACCAGCGCGACCGCCGCGACCCACCCCGCGCGCACCGCACGCGAGGAGCGCCGCCAGCGGGGCGCCAGCAGCTCGCCGAGGGTCGGGCCGTACTCGCTCTTGAGGGGCAGCGCGGGCATCCGCGCGTGAGCCTACCCCAGTGGGGCCGCGGCTCGGGCGGGGTCGTGAGCGCGCCACCCTCGGGGGCCCGGCGCCGGGGGGGCTATCCGAGGCCGATGACCTTCAACCGCCGGCTCAGAGCCTGCGCGGCGAAGGCGCGGGTTTCCGAGATGCGCACCCCGAAGATCTCGAGGTCCTCTTCGGACTCGTTCATCCATTTCGGGCGCAACACCCCCTCCGCGGCGGGGGCGACCTCCGCGAGGGTGCGGCCGATGGCCTCCTTGTAGCGCTCGTCCGCCTGGGCGTTGTCGCGCAGGAAGCGCGCGCCGAAGGCCACGTGGCGGTGCTCGTCGCGGGCGACCTTCGTGAAGCCCTCCACGAAGGCGGGCAGCGTGCCGATGCGTTCGTTGTAGGAGATGATGAAGTGCTGGCCGGTGAGCGCGAGCATGCCCTCGATCACCATGTGGTAGATCGTGATGGCCTCGACCAGCGCCTCGGTGTCCTCGGGCTCCTGCGCGAGCCGGTCCACGCGGCGGCCCAGCAGCTCGTCGAAGAGCTCGCCGAACTCCGGGTTGAGGTGGGCGGAGGTCTCCGCGAGGCGGCCGCCCAGGTCGTCGGCCTGGAGCACCCCGACCTCGGAGTAGAAGCGGTCGAAGAACGCGACGTGGCGGGCCTCGTCGGCGATCTGGGTGCAGAGGAAGACGCGCGCGTCCTCGTCGGCGCAGGCGCGCATCATCGGCCCGAGCTCCGCGGCGACGCGCTGCTCGCCGACGAAGAACGAGGAGAGCCCGTACATCCGCGCGTAGCGCTCCTCGGCGTCGATGCGCTCGTGCCAGTCGATGCGGTCCTGGGTGAAGTCGAGGTCCTGCACCGCCCACTGCTGGCGCTCCCACAGGGAGTAGAGCTGGCGGTAGTCGAGCAGCTCCACCCGGCCGTGGTCGCCGGCCTCGGTGAGCGCGGGGTCGGAGGTCGCGCGGAAGTCCTCCCGCTCGTTCAGGTCCGGTCCGCTCTGCACAGAGGGTGCGCCGCTCTCGGACACCGACTCAGAGTACACCATCGGCTGGCCGTCCGGCCAAGCCCGGCCCTCACTCCCCCAGCGAGAAGAGGGCCTCCAGGTCGTGGCGGGAGTAGGCCTGGAAGGCAACCATCGTCTGCGTGCGCGCGACGCCGGGCAGCACGGTGATGTGGCCGGTGACGACGTCCGCGAGCTGCTCGTGGTCGGGCACGCGCACGATCGCCACGAAGTCCCACTCGCCCGTGACTGAGTACGCCTCGGCGACCCCCTCGATGTCCGCGAGCGCACCCCCCAGCGTGGAGAGCGCGTCGCGTTCGGCCTCGATCAGCACGACAGCGTGGGTCATGGTCATGGCGTGCGTACCCCCCGGGTGGCGGTCAGGGTGTGCACGACGGCGGTGTTCGGGGTGGGTACGGCGGTGAGGGTCACGGCGTGTGCGTCTCCCCCGGCGCGAGCACCACCACCTGCCCGGCGCCAGCCGCCTCGACGTCGGCGCTGAACGCCTGCGCGTCGGTCGCGATCGCCGGAAAGGTGTCGTAGTGGCAGGGGATCACCTGCCGGGCGCCCACCAGCCGCGCGGCCTCGACGGCGTCGAAGCGGTCCATCGTGTAGTGGCCGCCGATGCACATCAGCGCCACGTCGATCGGCTCGCGCCGGCCCACGAGCGCGAGGTCGGAGAAGAGCGCGGTGTCGCCGAGGTGGTAGACGACCTTGCCACCGAAGCCCACGACGAGCCCGGCGGGGACGTTGGCGGTGCCTTTCGGCGTGGTGGAGGTGTGCCACGCGGGCACCAGCCGCACCCACCCCCAGTCGAACGCTCACGGTGCCACCGAGGTTGGGGTCGTGGACCCGTTCTGCACGCCCCTCCGCGGAGAGCTCGCTGGGCGATCTCCACGATCGCGACCACGTCCGCGCCGGAGCGCTCGAGCGATCGAGACGGTGTCGCCGAGGTGGTCGGCGTGGCCGTGGGTCAGCAGGATCGCGGTCGGGGCTCAGCTCCTCGGCGGCCACGGCCGCCTGGGGGTTGCCGGTCAGAAAGGGATCGATGAGCACCGAGGTGTCGCCGTCCCGAAGCTCGAAGGCCGCGTGGCCCAGAAAGCGGATCTCCATGTCTACTCAGCCTCTCTCGGTCACGGTTTTTCTTTAAGGGATAGGGATGGGCGATGTGGGTGGCGACCCGGGGCGCGTGGAGTGCGCTTCAAGCGCCCGGTTCGCGGCTCCCACAAGAATACGCGCCGTTCAGCCCCACGGCCCCCAACCCACCGACCTGCGGCGCTCGCGGCACCTCAGCACGACGGGCCGGCACCCACGTGACCTCAGCGACCGCGGCCCTCAGCCGGCCCTCGCGCGGGTGGTGGTGAGACCGTAGCCCAGCACGAGCCCGACGGCCCCGCCGGTGACGCCCGCCAGCCAGCTCGCCTCCGGGCGGGCGAAGGGCATCGCGAGCAGCACCGCGGCGATCACCGCGGTCCCCAACAGGTCGCCGTCGTAGTAGCGCCCGGCGCGGGCGGCCTGCAGGTCGGGCACGGCCCACGCCGCGAGCAGCGCCGAGGGCGCCGGCGTTGGCGCCGCTGACGATCGGCAGCGGGTAGGCAGCAAGCGCCGCGAGCACGCCGGTGGCACCGGCGCCAAAGAACGTGACGAGCACCGCGAAGGGGCCGTGGCGGCGCTCCAGCAGCCACCCGAAGATCGCGACGGCGAACAGCACGCACGAACGCGTACACCCCGGCGAAGGTGTCGCCTCAGGTAGGCGAACTGGGCGCTGAAGAGCTTCCACCAGTCGCCCTGCAGCGGCCCCACGACGAGGAGCCGGTCGAGGCCCACGTAGCCGCCGTTGGTCAGCACCCACAGCAACGCAGCTCACCGCCACCAGCGCGACCGTGGCGTACGGCAGCGAGTCGCCCCGCACTCCCTCGATCTCGCCCCGGCGCAGCCGCCCCAGCGAGGGCACGGGCAGCCGCGTGCAGCGGTGGCGCTGAGGACTGTGCTCGCGGGGCAGCTTCGGCGCGCGCCGGCGCAGCCGGTTGCCGCAGTAGGGGCACTCGGTGATGTAGGGGCTGACCTCCGAGCCGCAGCGCTTGCAAACCACGAACAGATCGGCACCCGAAGACATCGCCGCTCCATTCTAGGAGCCTCCCTCCCTCGGACGCGCGCGGCAGCCGGGACGGGCGGCTCCACTGCGCCGGCGCGGGCGCGGGAGTAAAGTCCGGGCCATGACGACGCGAACTCGGCTACGACAAGAAGCTCTACATCCTCGCGTTCGACCACCGCGGGTCCTTCCAGAAGAAGTTCTTCGGCATCGAGGGCGAACCCGACCCCGAGCAGACCGCGATGATCGCCGACGCCAAGCACCTCGTCTTCGAGGGCATGCGTGCAGGCGGTGGCCGCCGGCGCCGACCCGTCGGTGACGGGGGTGCTGGTGGACGAGCAGTTCGGCTCGACCGTTCCCGAGGAGGCCCACGCGCAGGGCCTGCGACTGGCGATGCCCGCGGAGCGCTCGGGCCAGGAGATGTTCGACTTCCAGTACGGCGAGGACTTCGGCGAGCACATCGAGCGCTTCGACCCCGACTTCACGAAGGTGCTCGTCCGCTACAACCCCGACGGGGACGCGCAGCGCAACCGCGAGCAGCGCGCGAAGCTCAAGCGACTGTCCGACTGGCTGCACGAGCACGAGCGCAAGTTCCTGTTCGAGCTGCTCGTGCCCGCGACGGCCGCCCAGCTGGAGGCGGTGGGCGGCGACAGCGAGCGCTACGACGCCGAGCTGCGCCCCGAGCTGATGCGCCGCACAATCGCGGAGGCTCCAGGACGCGGGGATCGAGGTGGACGTGTGGAAGATCGAGGGCGTGGACGCGCGCGCGGACTGCGAGACGCTCGTCGCGCAGGCTCGCACGGGCGGGCGCGACGGGGTCGTGTGCGTGGTGCTCGGCCGCGGCGCGGACGACGCGAAGGTCGACCACTGGCTCGGAGAGGCCGCGCCCGTGGAGGGCTTCGTGGGCTTCGCGATCGGGCGCTCGATCTGGTGGGACCCGCTCAAAGCGTACGTGGACGGCAAGATCGAACGGCGCGTCGGCGGCGCAGCGGATCGCGCGAGAACTACCTGCGCTTCGTCAAGGTCTACGAGCGCGCCGAGGGCGAGGCCCCCGTGGGGTAGGCTGGGGCGGTGCAGCAGCAGGCCCGAGGATGAGGCGCAGCGTCGCGGAGATCGAGGAGGCGTTCGCCGAGGAGATCTCGCTCGACCGCCACCGCCGCGACTCGCTGCGGCGCACCGCCGAGCAGCGCGCGCTGCAAGCGTCAGGTGCAGCGGCGCAACAAGCGCGGCACGGTGCGCTTCGCGCTGCTCGTGTGCGCCCTGGTGCTGACCGCGGCGGTCGTCACCGTCGGCGATGTTCCGCACGCTCTACCTGCTGCTCGGCTAGAGGATGACGCAGCCGGCCCCCGGCCGGTAAGCCGGGCCCCTCTTCTTCAGTCAGAACGTGGCGCAGCCGGCCCCAGGCGGTTGGCCAGGCCCTCCGAGGTCAGGCCCTCAGCTCTCTCGCCAAGGTCCCGGATCGCCTCGTCCACCTCCGAGCGGACCTCCTCGGGAGGCTTGCCTTCGCCCTGCTGGCGCTGGATCTCGATGTAGATCTCGGTCCGGAAGACCGGCACGTCGGGGGGCGCCTGGATGCCGATGCGCACCTTCTCGCCGACGACCGACAGCACCGACACCTCGACATCGTCGCCGATCATGATGCTCTGATTGGTCTTGCGCGTCAGGACCAGCATGCGGTGCACCCTTCCGTTTGCGCCGACGGCGACCGGCGCGATCACCGCCAGGACCTCGCCTCAGCAGCAAGCATAGTCCGAGAGCCGCGGAGAAAGGCGACCTCCTCCGGCGGCCGACCGGTCTCCACCCACACAACGCGTACGAGCCCGAGTTTCTGCCGCGCCCGTGCAAGCACGAATCGCTGCCGCGCGCAGCCGCGCGAGAGCCTCGGGAGGAGCCGCGCTGGGCGACGTCGCCGGCGACGATGGCCCCATGCGCTAGTCTCCCGGAGCCGTCCATGCCACGAAAGTCGCTGCGCCCACAACTCAACCAGATCCGCGCCTGGGTGCGCCAGGGTCGCACCGACGCGTGGGTCGCCCACCAGCTCGAGGTGACGGTGCAGGAGATCGAGCAGTTCAAGCGCCAGAACGAGCTGGTCGGCGACGAGGAGGCCGCGACGGGCCTCGCGGCGGCGGACTTCCCCGAGGAGATCGACCTCCGCGCCGAGGACGACGCGCTGATCGCCGCCGAGCTCGAGGCGGCCGCGCTGGAGGCCGAGCGCGAGCGGGCCGAGGCCGAGGCGGCGGAGCGTGCCAGAGCCGAGCAGGCCGAGCGCGAACGGGCCGAGCGGGCCGCACGGGGCGAACCGAGGAGGAGATCCGAGGGCGGAGAGGCCGAGGACGAGGAGGGCCGGCAGCCCCGCCGGCGCAGCCGGCGCGGAGGGCGCGGACGGCGCTCCCCAGCCAGCGCAGCACCGCCCCCCTGGAAGGCACCTTCGACCACGGCGAGGAGGGCTACGGCCTGTGGCTGGACCCCGCCATCCAGGACAACCCGGTCTACGCCGAGCACTGGGCCGGCCACCGCCCCGTCGAGGTCGCTGGTCGAGGAGGACCAGATCGTCATCCGCCGCGTCGGCGGCGACGACTAGCAGCGGCCGTCACCGCTCGGCCGCGACCCGCCGCCCCCCGGCGTAGTCGGAGGCCTCGCGCAGGTAGCGCCCGAAGGCGGCGTCCACGACGACGCCCGAGTCCCACGCCCACGGGTCCTCCGGGGCGGTGTCCATCGCCAGCTGCAGGCACCACGAGGTGCCGCGCTCGTATAGCTGCGCGAGCTCGTCCGCCGAGAACCTGCCGCCCAGGCGCCGGCGCAGCTCCGCGACCAGCGTGTCCACGACCCGCTCCAGCCGCGCCGGCGCTCCGGCGGGGCCGCCTGCGAGGCGGCGCTGGCCCTGGCGCCACTGGTGGATCGCGTTCTCGAAGCCCGGCACGGGCCGCGAGGGTAGCAGCTGCTCGGAGTCGGCACGGCCGCAGCTTGAGGGGGCCAGTCGAGCCGCCTCAGTTGGAGCGGCAGGCCGGTGATCACGTAGGTCTGCTCGCCGGGACGGACCATGCCGAGGCGGCGCGCCTCCGGCACGAGCGTGCCGGGCTGCGTGAGAGCCGCGCGCTGGGCCTCCAGCGTCGCGTGCTGGCGCTCCAGCGCCGCCACCTGGGCGCTGTCCCCCCGGGCCTCTTTCCACGTCGAGACCAGCGAGACCCCGGCGCTCGCGTAGAGGTACAGCAGCGCCCCCAGCACGCACAGCATCGCGCAGCCGGCCCAGGCGGTCCCAGCGTACGCGCGCCTCGTCGATCCCACCACTCCGCATTCGACCCCGGCCGGGGAAGCTCCTGCCGACTGAAACAAGAGGAACCCAAACGAACCCGCAGAAGCCTAGGGCCGACCCAGCCGAGCGCCACCCTCTCAGCTGCGAAAGACCGAGCGCCCGGGGAATTCGGCGTCGGCGCCCAGCTGCTCCTCGATGCGCAGCAGCTGGTTGTACTTGGCGGTGCGATCGGAGCGCGAGGGGGCGCCGGTCTTGATCTGCCCGCAGCCCGTCGCCACCGCGAGGTCGGCGATCGTCGATGTCCTCGGTCTCGCCCGGAGCGGTGGTCATGACCGCGGTGTAGCCGGCCTCGCGCGCCATGGCGATCGCGGCGAGCGTCTCGGTGAGGGTGCCGATCTGGTTGACCTTGACGAGGATCGAGTTGGCGACCCCCAGCTCGATGCCGCGCCGCAGGCGCTCGGTGTTGGTGACGAACACGTCGTCGCCCACCAGCTGCAGGTGCGCCCCGACGCGCTCGGTGAGCGCCTTCCAACCGTCCCAGTCCTCCTCGGCCATGCCGTCCTCGAGCGAGACGATCGGGTAGCGCGCCGCGAGCGTCCGCCCAGTAGTCGGCGAGCTCCGCGGCGCTCAGCGTGCGGCCCTCGTGCTCGAGCACGTAGGCGCCGTCGCGGTAGAGCTCGCAGGTGGCGGGGTCCAGCGCGATCGCCACGTCGGTGCCGGGCTCGTAGCCGGCGGCCTCGATCGCCGGCGAGCACCATCTGCAGCGCCTCCTCGTTGGAGGCGAGGTTGGGCGCAAAGCCGCCCTCGTCGCCCGCCCGCGGTGGAGAGGCCGCGCTCGTGCAGGGTGCGCCTTCAGCGCGTGGAACACCTCGACGCCCATGCGCAGGCACTCCGAGAAGCTCTCGGCGCCGCAGGGCACCACCATGAACTCCTGGAAGTCCACGCTGTTGTCGGCGTGGGCGCCGCCGTTGAGCACGTTCATCATCGGCACCGGCAGCACCCGCGGCCTCCGGGCCACCGAGGTAGCGCCACAGCGGCAGGCCCTCCTCGGCGGCCTGCGCGTGCGCGGCCGCGAGCGAGACGCCGAGGATCGCGTTGGCGCCCAGCCGCGACTTGTTGGGGGTGCCGTCGAGCTCGATCAGCGTCCGGTCGAGCGCGCCCTGGTCGCCGGCGTCGAGGCCCCGCACCGCGCCGGCGATCTCGCCGTTCACGCCGCGCCACCGCGCGGCTCACGCCCTTGCCGCCCCAGCGCTCGCCGCCGTCGCGCAGCTCGGTGGCCTCGAACTCACCTGTGGAGGCCCCCGAGGGGATCGCCGCGTGGCCGCGGGCGCCGGAGCGCAGCGCGATGTCCACCTCGACCGTCGGGTTGCCCCGGCTGTCGAGGATCTGGCGCGCGTGGACTCGGTCGATCTGGCTCATCGCTGCCCGGCCCCCGCCTCGTCTTACCTCGCTACGTCCACGCGGGGCGGTGATGCTACCCGCCTGCGCCGGCTGCACCCGCCGCGCCGGCAGCATGCCGCGCCCGCAGCACCGGCGGCGCCCGCGGCACCGCTCGCGTGGTCTTCGGCTCCTTGTACTGCTTGCAGCCGCTGCATCACGTAGCCCAGCGCGGCATTCGGTGCGGGCCTTCCACCGGTCTTTCGAATTCCTTGACGAACTTGGTGAGCGCGCGTCTGCTGCTGGGTGGAGGCGAGCTGCTGTTTGACCGTTTCTTTCACCTGCGCGAGGCTCTGCTGGGTGGGCGCGTGGACGGCCTTGACTTCGTAGACGTAGTAGCCGAAGGGTGTCTTCACGGGGCCGCCGAGCACTCCGGTCTTGGCGGCGAACACCGCTTCGCTGAGCGCCTTCTGCTCCTGGCCCTTGACGACGCCCTTTGATTTCGCCGCCTGTGCTCTTGCTGGTCGGGTCGATCGACTTGCTCTTGGCGACACTCGCGAAGCTCTTGCCCGATTCGATTTCGCTTCTTCGCCTGCTGGGCCTCCGCTTCGGTCTTCGTGAGGATGATCCGCAGGTCGCGCGATTCCGGTTTGCCGTAGATGGGACTTGTGTTCGTTGTAGTACTTGGCGACCGCCGCTTCGTTCACGTTCTTCTTGGCTTCCTTGGTGACCTTTTCCTGGATTTTGGTGGTGAGCATGCTGAGCTTCACCCGCAGCAGCAGGTCGGAGACGGTCTGGCCCGTGGTCGCCAGGAATTTCTGGAATTCGGCTTCCTTGGGGAACTGCTGCTTCTTGAGTTCGTTGAACTGTCTTCTGGACTTCCTTGTCGCTGAGCTTGACGCCCTGTTCTTCGGCCTGCCCGATCACCCAGTCGGCGCAGATCAGGAAGCCCAGCACCTGCTGCTGCAGCGCCTTGTACTGCTGTTCGCACTGCGTCTTGAGCTGCCGCTTCGGTCCTCGGCTTCTGGCCCTTGGCGGGTTTCGGTTCGATTTCTTTGAGGTGGGCGATGCAGTTGGTGTAGGTGGGCGGGTCGGGCACCACCGCTTTGGCCGCTTTCTGGCCCGGCAGCGCGGCCGCGCTCGCGGAGGCGGCCACACCCAGCCAGTGTTCGAAGGTCGCCTTCGTGATCGGCTGGCCGTTGACCTGCACCACGGCGTCGCTGGGGATGCCGCCGCCGCACGCGGCGAGCCCCCCAGCGGCAAAGAAAACGGCGCCCAGCGCCGCGATCCAACGAGTCAGCTTAGACACAACGAGGCGCACTCTAGCGGAAATCAGAAACGCGTGCTTAAGGAGTTTCTAAGTGCCGTCGGGCTGCGCTTTAGGCAGCCGCCACCGCTGAGAACGGCACGGTCGGCGGCGGCCCTACGCAGCCTCGCGCACGACCGCGAGCAGCACGTCGGCGGCGTGCACGACCGCGGGGAAGCGCTCGGGGCCCTCGCGCGGGACGCGCACCGAGACCTGCGAGCGGCCCGACTCGTACAGCGCCTCGGGCAACTGCTCGCGCAGGCGCCGCGCACGGGCGGAGTCGAGGTCGATCGGCGTGACCGCGAGGCGGTCGCCGCGGAAGCTCACCGCGCGCGCGCCCGCCTGGCCGAGCTTGATGCGCGCGCGCTGCAGCGCCAGCAGGTTGGCGAGCGGCTCGGGCACGGGGCCGAAGCGGTCCTCGAGCTCCTCGCGCAGGCGCTCGACGTCGGCGACCTCCAGCGCACCCGCAACGCGCCGGTGGATCTCGATCTTGGCCTGCTCGTAGGGGACGTAGTCGGCGGGCACGTACGCGTCCACGTTGACGTCCAGGCGCACCGGCTCGGGCAGCTCCTCCTCGGCGGCCGCCTTCGCCGGCGGCTGCGCCTTCGCGGACAGCCTCGTCGAGCATCTGCATGTACAGCTCGAAGCCGAGCGCCGCCACGTGCCCGGACTGCTCGTCGCCCAGCAGGTTGCCGGCGCCGCGGATCTCCAGGTCGCGCATCGCGATCTTGAAGCCCGACCCCAGCTCGGTGTAGTCCGAGAGCGCCGAGAGCCGCTGCGCGGCCTCGGGCGTGAGCGCCGCCGCGGAGTCGTACAGCAGGTAGGCGTAGGCGCGCTCGCGGCTGCGCCCTACGCGCCCGCGGATCTGGTAGAGCTGGGCGAGGCCGAACGTGTCGGCGTGCTCGACGATCAGCGTGTTGGCCTGGGGGATGTCGATGCCCGACTCGATGATCGAGGTGCACACCAGCACGTCCGCGCCGCCGCGCAGGTAGTCCATCATCACGCGTCTCGAGCTCCCCCTCGCCCATCTGGCCGTGCGCCACGGCGAAGCGCACCCCCGGGCACAGCGCGCGCAGGCGCTCCGCCGTCTCGTCGATCGACTCCACGCGGTTGTGCATGAAGAAGGCCTGCCCGCCGCGGCTCGTGCTCGCGCAGGATCGCGCCCCGCACGAGCTCCTCCTCGTACTCGCCGACGTACGTGCGCACCGGCCGGCGGCCCTCCGGGGGGGTCTCGATCACGGAGATGTCGCGCAGCCCCGCGAGCGACATCTGCAGCGTGCGCGGGATCGGGGTGGCGGACATCGAGATCACGTCCACGCGCAGCTTCAGCTGGCGCAGCAGCTCCTTCTGCTTGACGCCGAAGCGCTGCTCCTCGTCGACGACGAGCAGGCCGAGGTCCTTGGCGCGCACGTCGCGCGAGAGCACGCGGTGGGTGCCGATCAGGATGTCCACGCCGCCCTGCGGCGAAGCCCGCGATCGCCGCCTGCTGCTCGGCGGCGGTGCGGAAGCGCGAGACGTGGTCGACCGTCACCGGGTAGTCGGCGAGGCGCTCGGAGAAGGTGCCGAAGTGCTGCTGGGCGAGGATCGTCGTCGGCGCCAGCATCAGCACCTGCTTGCCCTGCGTGGCGGCCTTGAACGCAGCGCGCAGCGCGACCTCGGTCTTGCCGTAGCCGACGTCGCCGCAGATCAGGCGGTCCATCGGCCGCGGCGCCTCCATGTCGGCCTTGACCGCCTCGATCGCCTCGCGCTGGTCGGGGGTCTCGGTGTAGGGGAAGCGCTGCTCCAGTTCGCGCTCCCACTCGGAGTCGGGCTCGAAGGCGAGCCCGGCCCGCCGGCGGCGCTCGGCGTAGAGGTTGAGCAGCTCGCCCGCGAGCTCCTGCGCGGCGCGCCGCGCGCGCGACTTCATCGCCTCCCAGCGCGAGCCTCCGAGCTTCGAGAGGGCGGGTGCTCGCCGCCGGCCCCGACGTAGCGCGAGATCTTCGCGAGCTGTTCGGTGGGCACGAACACGCGGTCGTCGCCCTGGTATTCGAGGTACAGGTAGTCGCGCGTGACGCCCGCCACGGTGCGCGTCTCGAAGCCCGCGAAGCGCGCCACGCCGTGGTCTTCGTGGACGACGATGTCGCCGGTGCGCAGCTCGGTGAAGGAGCGCAGCGCGCCGCGGCGCGGGCGGCCGTCGGCGCGTACGTCCGGCCGCTCGGCGCGGCGGCGGCGCAGCAGGCGGTGCTCGGGGAACACCGCGAGCTTCAGCGAGGGGGCGATGAAGCCCTCGCGCAGCGAGGCGGCGGCGAAGCGCAGCGAGGGCTCCAACGGCGCCGCGCGCCACGTCCACGCCCGCCAAGGCCGAGAGCACGACTCCGGCGGGGCGGGGCCCTCGAGTGCCCGGCGCAGAGCCGGCGTCCGACCTCGCACCGTCGGCGCGCCGGCCTGGCGCCGGCCTCCCCCAGCCAGTCGGCTTTCAGGCGCGCGAGGTTGTACGCCGCGCGCTCGCCCTCGCCGCGGTGGGGGAAGGTCGACCACGGTGCGGTAGCCGGAGCGCACCAGCTTCTCCAGCTGCGGCTCGGCTTCCGCCAGCGAGCGCGCCGCGGTGTCGGCGGACTGCGCGCGCAGCTGCAGCTCCTGGTCGGCGGCGAGCGAGGAGAGCCAGATGCGCGTGCGCTGCCCGAGCGCCGCCCGCACCTCCTCGGGGCTGACGTACAGGTGGTGGGCGTCGGCGTCGTGGAAGGCCGCGCACACGTCGCTCCAGTGGTCCTCGAGCACCGGGTCGAGCTCCTCCTCGGCGGCGACGATCACCTCGGTCGCAAGCTCCGCCCACCACCCGGCCCTCCCCGCCCTCGGACCCTGGCCCCCCGGCTCCGGCCAGTGTCCAACAGGTCCAGCAGCGCCCCGAAGCGCTCCACCGGCAGCAGCTCGGCGATGTCCGGGCGCTCGCCGGCGTCCTCCAGCGCGGCGATCTCCGCCAGCTCGCGGTGCTCGGCCGCGAGCTCCGCCGCGGGCGCGATCTCGACCTCCTCCACGTCGCCCAGCGAGCGCTGCGTGAACGTGGAGAACCAGCGCAGCGACTCGATCTCGACGTCGAACATGTCCACCCGCACCGCCCGCTCCTCGGTGGCGGGGAAGATGTCGAGCAGGCCGCCGCGCACCGCGAACTGGCCCGCGCTCCTCCACCTGGTCGACGCGCTCGTACCCCGCCGCCACCAGCTCGCTGCGCGCACTCCTCCAGGTCGAGCAGCTCGCCGCGGCGCAGCGTGAACGAGCGCGGGCGCAGCGCCGGGTCGGGCACCTTCTCCGAGAGCGCGACGGCGGAGACGACCACGACTGGCGGCTCGCCACGACACCTCGGGACGGTCCGGCCGGGGCGCCGTCGCCTCCCCCGGCGGGCTCCCTCGGCGCGAGCAGGGCGTCCAGCGCGGCGACCCGCAGTCCGATCAGGTGCGCAGGCGGGGTCAGGTGAGACTCGTAGGTCGACCCCGCGCGAGGGGTAGTACCGCACCCGCCGCGGCGCCAACCAAGCGCGCAGGTCCGACGCCAGCTCCCGCGCCGCGCGGTCGTCGCCGACCACCACCAGCGTCGGCGCGGGCCGCGCCCCCGCCCGCCCGCTCTCAACGCCGGCCATCGGCAGGCCGCGATCAGGTAGGGGCGCAGCGAGGCCGACACGAACGCGTGGCCTCCCTCGCGTGCCAGCCGCGCCCCGCCGGGGTCGTCCTGCGCGAGGCCCAGCAGCGAGCGCAGGCTCATCGCGGCCGCCGCCACGCGCGCGGGCTGCCGCGCGCGTCGCCACGCCCTCGCTCCTCGCGCACCAGCCGCTCGACCTCGTCGGCCGCCCGGCGCGACCAGCTCGCGCACCTCCTCGGGGGACTCGCGGAAGCGGCCGAGCACGTGCGCGGAGACGATCTCCGGGTCGGTCGAGTCGGGGCGCCCGACGCCCACGCGCACCCGCCAGAAGTCCGCGCCGCCCAGCTCGCGGCTGAGCGACTTCAGCCCGTTGTGACCAGCCAGACCGCCGCCCAGGCGCGTGCGCACCTCGCCGAAGGGGAGGTCGATCTCGTCGTGCACCGCCACCACGCGCTCCAGCGGCAGACGGTAGGAGCCGCGTGCCGGGCCCGGCCGAGCGGCCGGCCTCGTTCATGAACGTCTGCGGCCACAGCACCGCGACGGGTGCCGGCCTACGCGCGGACCCGGGCGGTCCTCCGGCGCGGCCCCGCCCAGCGCGGTGGTCCCGCCGAGCGCGGCACTCCGCCCAGGGAGTCGCTCGACCCTCGGCGAGCAGACCTCGAAAGCGCGGCTTGGCGCGCCGCAGGCCCCACCGGGCGGCGAGCTCGTCGGCGACGAGGAAGCCCACGTTGTGGCGCGTGCGCGCGTACTCCCGGCCGGGGTTGCCCAGCCCCACGATCAGCCAGTCAGCAGGCCGGCCGCCGGAACCGCCGCCGCGCGCGAGCCTGCCGGCGAATGGCCGCGGCGAGGAGCGCCGCAGGGCGCGCTACTCCTCGGCGGAGGCGCCGCCCTCGGCGCCCTCGGCCTTCTCGGCCTCGCCGACGACCTCGGTCTCCGCCTCGATCTCGGTGTGCCGCCTCGGTCTGCAGCCGCGGCGGGGTGAGCGTCGCCAGCACCGTCTCCTCGGGCGTCGTCCAGCAGCGTGACCCCCGCGGGCGGCACGACGGCGGCAAGCGTGAGGGTCTCGCCGATCTGCATCGCCGCGACGTCGTGCACGATCGCCTCCGGGATCGCCGTGGGCAGCGCTTCGACGTTCAGCTCGCGCGTGATCTGCTCGAGCACGCCGCCTTCGCGCACACCCGGGGACTCGTCCACGCCCGTCAGCTCCAGCGCGACCACCGCGTGGATCGGTCTGTCCAGGCGCACCCGCAGCAGGTCCACGTGCACCGTGTCCCCGCGCACCGGGTGGCGCTGGGCCTCCTTGAGCACGACCGGGGTGGCCGGCGGCGCCGTCGATGCTCAGGTCGAGCACGGCTCCCGCCCTGGCGAGCGCGAGGCGCAGCTCGCGGGCGTCGACGTCGAAGCTCAGCGGCTCGCTCCCGCCGCCGTAGAGAATCCCCGGCACGCGGCCCGTCGCGGCGCAGGCGCCGCGCGGAGCGCGAGCCATCGGGCTCGCGGAGGCGCACATCGAGCTGGGTGGCGGTCGTCGGCCATCGGGCGGGGACTTTAGCAAGCGGCCCTCAGCAGTCGGCGGTGCGTCGCCGATCCGCGGGCCGACCCGCAGCAGCGAGACGGAGATGCCGGTGAGGACGTTGCCCGAGCGCCGCACGCGGACGCACTGCACCACCGGGTAGCGCCCGGGCACCTTCCACGCCACGCGCGTTTCGCCGACCGAGCCCGTGAGCGAGTGGTTGGTGGTGGACTGCGTCGAGAGGACCTCCACCGACCCCGGCCGCCGCAGGGTCGCGGCGTCGGCGCGCACCGTCGCCGCACACGAGGCGCTCGCGCGACAGGCTGCGGCAAGCTGCGCGAACATCCCCTGCGCGTCGCCGCGCGCCTCGGCCTGCATCAGCGCCGACCTCGTGGTCGCGTTCGACGTTTTCCGCCGAGAAGAAGCGCGCGAGCACCCCGCTGATCGCGAGGAACAGCAGCAGCCCCGACAGCGATCAGCGCGAGCCGCGCCCCGCGGGACAGTCGCTTCGAGCTCGCGCGTCGCGGGTCGGTGGGCGCAAGTGTTCCCTCCAAGGCGGCCTCCTGCGCCCGGCCACTTGGCCGCATCTTCAAGGCACACTCCGCCTGCGCTCGAAGCGGTCCGACTCTTTGAGCAACCCTTGCCAGTCGTCCTGCTTTGGCTTCACGCCCCACTCGGCGATCAGGTGCCACAGCACCAGCTCAAGCGAGACGCGCCCGGTGGGCACGTGCAGCTTGGGGAGCGCCCGGCCCCCGGACGTGAGGTCACCGTTTACGTGGAGATGGGCCAGCGGGTACGGATAGTCGGGCCGCGGGGGTTGCCGGAAGTACTCCCAGCGAAAGAGCCAATCACCCTTGGCCTGCCCGGTAGCCAACCGGTAGCCGTAGGAGGTCGTGTGGCACTCTCCGCCGTCCACGTCGATCTCATGTTTGACGAGCAGGAATAGCGGGCTGCCGTTCAACGCGAACGCAACGATCCTCTTGCGCTCATCAAGGCAGGCGACGATGAAGTGGTTGGGCTCCGGGCCTTCGCGCAAGGTGAGTCGCGCGTCGGAGACGGTCCGGTTCAGGACTGCATTGAGATGGTCGGCGAACGCCTGCGCGGTGCTACGCGGCGGCGTGATGGCCGTTCTGTCCTATTCCCAGCAGCCCGACGAGCAGGGGCACGTCCGGGTCCACGTCGTCCAAGTCGCCGGCGAGCCAGCGCTGCGTGAACTCCTCCGCGGACATCCCCATCCGCTCGCGGGCTTCCCGGTCGAGGAACGTCGCGTACTCCTCGGCGTCAAAGTCGATGATCGGGGTACCTGCGTCTGCTTCGCTGCGGGTCATGGCTGCCTCCGTGGTGACGCCTACCTCACCCAAGATGATATCGGCATCGGACGTCGCGCCGTGAGGCACACCACTCAGAAAAGCTGGTTCTCCCCGCCGAACACCTCGGACACCGAGTCGTCGGTGAAGATCCGCCGGATCGAGTCGGTGAGCAGCTCCGCGCAGGGGAGCACGCGGATGTTCGCGGGGCGCTCGGCGGGCAGCGGGATGGTGTCGGTGACGACGATCTCCTTCAGACCGCAGGCGACGAGGTTCTCGAACGCGGGGCCGGAGAAGATCGCGTGGGTGGCCGCCGCGTAGACGGACGTAGCGCCCGCTTCGTAGACGGTCTGGGTCGCCGCCGCGAGCGTGCCGGCGGTGTCGATCATGTCGTCGACGATCACCGCGGTCTTGCCGCGCACGTCACCGATCACGTACGCGATCTCCGCGACCTGCTGGGCGGGGCGCTCCTTGTCGAGGATCGCGAGCTCGGCGCCGATCTTGGAGGCGAATTTCTTGTTGAGCTTCACGCGGCCGGCGTCGGGCGCAACCACCACGAGGTCGGAGAGGCCGAGGTCGTCGAAGTACTGGGTGAGCATGAACAGCGCGGTCATGTGGTCCACCGGCTTCTGGAAGAAGCCCTGGATCTGGCCGGCGTGCAGGTCCATCGTCAGCACCCGGTCGGCGCCCGCGGCCTCCAGCATGCGCGCGACCAGGCGCGCGGAGATCGGCTCGCGCGGAGCGGACTTCTTGTCCTGGCGGGAGTACCCGAACCACGGGGTGACCGCGATCACCCGGTGCGCGGAGGCGCCGACGGCGGCGTCGATCATGAACAGCAGCTCCATCAGCGAGTCGTTCGCAGTGACGCCCGTGTCGGGGTTGCCGCAGGTGGACTGCACGATGAACACGTCCGCGCCGCGGATCGACTCCTCGTAGCGGCAGTACACCTCGCCGTTGGAGAACGTCTGCAGCGTCACTGGGCCGAGGTCCACGGCCAGCTTGCCCGCGATGTCCACCGCCAGCTGCGGGTTCGCGCGCCCGGCGAACAGCATCAGCCGCTTGTTGTAGTCGATCGGCAGGCTCGTGGCGGCGACTGGGCACGCGTGTCCATCGTGCTCATCGTCCCTCGAAGTGTAAACGTCGGAGGCGCGGCACGGTCAGAGGGATTTTTGGGGATCGTCCACGTGTGTCGGTGGAGTAACGGGCGCGGGCGCGCGGGGCGTCGTGCCCCGCGGCGAGGCGTCGTGCGTCTGCCCAGCCTCCGCATCGCGCGCGTGCACGCCACCTTGATCGTCGTCGGCTCCCACCCGCGCCTGCTCCCGCTCGCCCGACGCCGTCCCGTCTGACACCTTCCCATCTCGCACCTCGCCCCCCTGCGCCCTCGCCTGCTCGTCCGGCGCCCTTCCTCCGAGACCCCCTGCGCCCGGGCGTCCTCGCGCCGCTGGGTGTACCCCTCGCGGTTGACCTGGCGCGCGCGCGCCACGCCGAGCGCGCCGGGGGGGACGTCCTCGGTGATCACCGAGCCCGCCGCGGTGTAAGCGTCGTCACCGACAGTCACCGGGGCAACGAACGCGGTGTCCACCCCGCCGCGTACGCGCCGGCCGATCGTGGTGCGGTGCTTTGAGTGGCCGTCGTAGTTGGCGGTGATCGTGCCCGCCCCGAGGTTGGAGCGCTCGCCGACGTCGGCGTCTCCGATGTAGGAGAGGTGGGGAACCTTGACGCCCGCGCCGAGAGCGGAGTTCTTGACCTCCACGAACGTGCCCACCTTCGAGCCCTCGCCGAGCACCGACCCGGGGCGCAGGTAGGCGAACGGGCCGACGCTCGCGCCCTCGCCGACCACGGCGCGGTCCAGCCAGGAGACCCGCACGACGGCCCGCGCGCCGATGCGCGAGTCCAGCGCGGTGGTGTGCGGGCCCACCACGGCCCCGGCACCCACGACGGTGGCGCCGCGCAGCGAGGTGCCGGGCTCCAGGCGCGCGTCCTGCTCGATCCGCACGTCCACGTCGACCCAGGTGGCGGCGGGGTCCACGACGGTCACGCCCGCGCGCGCGTGCCGTTCGAGGATCGCGCGCTGCGCGAGCTCGCGCACGTGCGCGAGCGCCCAGCGGTCGTTGACCCCGAGCACGAGACCCGGGTCGTCGACCGCGTGCGCGGCGACCACGGCGCCGTCGGCGCGCAGCAGGTCGAGCGCCTGGGGCAGGTACAGCTCCCCCTGGGCGTTGTCCGCGGTGAGGCGCGGCAGCACCCCCAGCAGCGCGGCGCCGTCGAAGGCGTAGATGCCGGTGTTGACCTCACGGATGGCAAGCTCCTCGGGGGTGGCGTCGCCCGCCTGCTTGGTCTCCACCACCCGCGCCACCGCGCCCCGAGCGTCGCGCACCACGCGTCCGTAGCCGGTGGGGTTGTCCAGCACGGTGGTGACCATCGTCGCCGCCGCCCCGCCCGCGACGTGCGCCGCCACCAGCTCGGCGACGGCCGCCGCGGACACCAACGGCACGTCACCGCTCAGCACGACCACCGGCGCCCCCGGGTCGAGGGCCTCTGCGGCCGCGAGCACTGCCCCGCCGGTGCCGTTGGAGACCGGCTGCACCACCAGCTCGACGCCCTCGACCGAAGCGGGGAGACACTCGCCTCCTACCGATTCGGCCAGCATCCCCGAATCGACCAGCATCCCCCGTTCGGCCAACACCTCCGCGAGGGGTCGTGCGGGGGAGTCCACGACCACAACCCGGCCCGCCCCCGCCTCCAGCGCCGCTACGACCGGCCACAGCCCCATCGGCCGGCCGCAGAGGTCGTGCAGCACCTTCGGCACCGCCGAGCGCATGCGCGTACCCTGGCCCGCGGCCAGGATGACAACTGTCGGTGCGCTCGTCGTGGTCATAGCTCACACCATCGGCAGTGGGGGCACTCACACTAGTCCCTCCCTCCGGGGATCCCGGCCGCGTGCAGCGCGGACGGAGGGGGTCGCGTAGCGGAGGCATTGGGGGGCAGGGACTCGAACCCCGATTCTCAGGACCAAAACCTGATGTCCTGCCATTGGACGACCCCCCAGCGGGAACTCCATCGTAGCTGTCAGGACCGACGCGACCCCCGCGGCACGCGCCCCCCGCCGGCGCCGGCCTCCGAGGCGGGGCCGCCGGCGTGGGCGATGCCGAGCACGCGCATCGCCTTCAGGCCGAGCGAGAGCTTCTCGCGGCCGTCGGAGGAGGAGACGTCCAGCCCCGAGAGCTCGCGCACCCGCTCAAGGCGGTAGTAGATCGTGTGGCGGTGGGTGAACAGGCGTTGGGCGGTGCCCGCGACGTTGCCGTCGGCGTCGAGGAAGGTCTCCAAGCGTGCGCACGAGGTCGGTCTCGTACTGCTCGTCGTAGGCCACCAGCGGCTCGACCGTCTCCGCGTAGAAGCGCTGCAGCTCGCGGGGGTTCTCGCTCATCGTGGAGAGCAGCAGCCGGTAGGCGCCGGTCTGCTCGAAGGCCAGCGAGCCCTCCTGGCCGGCACCGCGGTGGGGGTGCCCCCGCCCCCAGCGGCGGTGCTCCCGCCCTCCGCGACGTTCGCGGCGAGCAGCGCCTCGGAGGCGGCGCGCGACAGGTCGGCGGGGTCCTCGGCGATGCGGCTGCGCCCGACCGCGAAGGTGCAGCCGGGGACGCCCGCCTGCAGCTCCCGCAGCACCGAGTCGGCAGCGCGCGCGGCGAGCGGCTCGTCGCCGCCGGGCACGAGCAACAGCACTTCCGCGAACGGGGGCCCCCTCGCGCTCGGTGAGGGCGGCGATCGAGCGGCTCACCGCGGCGCGCGCGCCGCGCTCGGCGACCACCCGCACCCGCGCGCGCCAGCCCTCCTCGGTGGGCGCCTGGGGGTGGGCGCGGGCGACGATCACGGAGGCCCCCTCCGCAAGGTCGAGTGAGAGCTCGCGTGCGCGCGCCACGATCGCCTCGCGGCCGTGCAGCTCGCGCCGGGAGAGCGCGTGCAGAAAGTCGGCGGCGGCGGACTCGGTGGCGAGGTCGGGGGCGCGGACGCGCTGCACCTCGGAGGCGATCATCGTCACCAGCAGGCGCCGCATCGAGGCGGAGGGCTCCGTGCGGGCGCGCATGTGCAGGGACCCCACGACGGCGTCGGCGACCCGCAGCGGGAGGCTCGTGACCCCCTCGCCGCCCGCGAGCAGCGAGCGCTCCTCCGCGGGTGAGCGGGCCGCCACCGCGAGCGTCCCCCCGCGCGCGTCGATCACCGCAAGGCTCGCGTCGAGCGCGCGGGCCGCGGCGCGCACGACCTCGGGCAGGCCCGCGCCCGACTCGACCGCCTCGGTGACCGCGTCGAGGGCAGAGAGCTCAGCCACGGGCGTCAGACCCAGAAGTACACGACGGCGAGGCCTGCAACGACCCCGGCGCCGACGAGCACCGCAAGCACGTACAGCGAGAGGACACCCGCCGCCACGCGCTCCCACAGGCGCGAGTAGGAGGACCACGCGGGCGCGAGGATCAGGCCGACATACAGCGCCAGACTGAACACGGCCGCGCAGACGGCCACGAGGTAGGTGACATCTTTGTTGCTCACGGAGCCCTAATTGTTACCTACGGCGAGGCCGACCGCTGGGCGCGTCCCTGGGGCTCCCTCCAGGCGATCGTCAGCTCGAGCAGCTCGCTGTCGGATGCGGGCTCGTTGAGCGCGTGCTCGCCGAAGCGCAGCCGAGGATGCCGTGCAGTGCGTCGATCACGTTTTCGCGTGCCTCTGGGCGGCTGTGGCCCTGACTGTGGGCGCCGGGACCTCGGGGATCGATGCGATGTGCCAGCCGTCGCCACCGTCCTCGTAGACGATCGTCAAGCGCAGCATCCCGCTCATGCTTGACACGTGACCGCCTCCGCGGCGAGCGGCGCGGGGACGCGCTCGGCCAGGGCGCGGGTGGCCGCACGTGCGCGGGCGGGGCCGCGGGACCCGGCGAACAGCCCGAGCACGGTGGGGCCGGAGCCGCTCACGAGCACCGCGTCGGCGTTCTCCCCCCGGCCTCCGCGAGGGCGGCGTCGATCTCCGGGCAGAGGGCGCGCGCGGCGTCCTGCAGGTCGTTGTGCAGAAGCGCTGCCGGGGGCAGGGGGGCGCCCCCGGCGAGCGCCCGCGCAAACGCGCTGTGACAGTCTTCCACTTCCGCGCGGGTTCGTGTGAGGGACTGGCGGTCGGCCTGTGCGTACACGGCGGCGGTGGAGAGGGGGCGCGCGAGCGCCAGCACGAGAACGCCCAAAGGCACTTCGGGGTCGGGCAGCGCTTGCAACAGCTCTCCGGCTCCGCCGGCGAGCCACCGCCCGGGTTGCACCTGGGCAGGCACGTCGGCGCCGAGCGTCCGCGCGAGCTCGGCGAGCAGGTCACGGTCGCCCAACCCGGAGGCGGCGGCGGCGAGGCGCAGCGCGGCGGCGGCGTCGCCCGAGCCGCCCCCCAGGCCGGCGGCGACGGGCACGTGCTTGTCGACGCGCAGCTCCAGCGGCGGCGCGTCCCAACCGGTGGCTGCGCGGAACGCCGCGAGCGCGCGCGCGGCGAGGTTCTCCTCGGGCGGGCACTCCACCCCGGGACACACCACGACGTCGCCGCGCGTGTCGGGGTCGGGCGCGGCCCGCAGCGTGAGCTCGTCCGCGAGCGAGATCGACTGCATCACCGTGGCCAGCTCGTGGCGACCGTCCGCACGTGCGGGGCCGAGGAACAGGCCGAGGTTGATCTTCGCAGGGGCGAGCGCGTGGAGGGGAAGAGGCGCCACGCCCGCGGAGGGGGAGCGCCCGGCCGAGCTGGTTGTCATCTCGCGCGCGGGGTCGAGGTGGGCGGGGTCGGGGTGCGCGTGGGCGGGGTGCGCGTGGGCGGGGTCGAGGCGCACGCCGTTCGCCGGGGCGTGGCGACCACTCCGAGCACCTCCGCCAGCACCACGAACTCTCGCGGGCCCAACCGCTCGGCGCGCACGTCCGCGGGGTGCCCCAGCTCGAGCAGCGCCGCGCGCACCTGTTCGCGACCGGGCCCCACCCCCGCCAGCGCCAGCGAGCCCGCCAGGGTCTTGCGGCGGTGGGCGAAAGCGCCCCCCACGAGGCGGCGCAGCGCGGGGGGTGGGGCGAGTCCGGTGCGAACCAGCTCGACGAGTACGGAGTCCACGTGGGGGACCGGGTGAAAGACCGTACGGGGGACCGCGCGCGCGACGCGCACTTCACAGGCGAGCTGGGCGAGCACGGAGGGCACCCCGTAGTCGCGGCCACCCGGTCCGGCGGCGAGTCGCTCGCCGACCTCCCGCTGCACCATCGCCACCCAGCGAGTCACCGTGGGCAGCTCCTCGATCGTGCGCAGCAGCGCTCCGGCAGCGACGCCGTAGGGGAGGTTGGCGACCACCTTCGTGGAGGTGGGGCGCATCCCCGCGAGGTCCACCGCCAGCGCGTCACCCCAGTGCAGGGTGACGTTCGCAAAGCGCGCCACCGCATCCCCCAGAGGCTCCCGTAGCCGTTCGTCAAGCTCGATCACGTGCACGTGCGCCACGCGCTCGGCGAGGTACTCCGAGAGCACCCCCAGGCCCCCGCCGATCTCGAGCACCACGTCCCGCTCGGAGAGCTCCGCGAGGCGGCCGGCCACCCCGAGGATGTTGGAGTCCACCAGGAAGTTCTGCCCCAGCTCACGGTCGGGGCGCACCCCGAACCGGCGCATCCGGCGCAGCGTGGGTTGGGTCGGCAGGTCCTCCGCCACAGGACTCTTCACCATCCGTACACGCGCGCGGCGGTCCCCTGCACGGCGGCGCCGAGCTCCTCCACCGTGACGCCGCGCAGCTGCGCGAGGAACGCCGCGGTGTGCGCCACGAAGGCGGGCTGGTTGGGGTGCTTGCGTACCGCCTGGGGGGTGAGGTAGGGGGCGTCGGTCTCGACCAGCAGGCGCTCGGCGGGCACCCGCCGGGCCGCGTCGGCCAGGTCGGCGGCGCTTTTGTACGTCACGTTGCCCGCAAACGAGATCGCATAGCCGCGCTCCAGGCACTCCTCCAGGTGCGCAGGCGCCGAGAAGCAGTGCATCACTACGCTCACGCCCTGGGCCTCCGCGGCCAGCTGCGCGAGCGTGTCGTCTTCCGCGGCGCGCGTGTGGATCACCAGCGGCTTGCCCACCTCGCGCGCGAGCGCGATCTGCGCGGAGAACGCGCGCTGCTGGTCGGCGCGGGGGGCGTAGTCGCGGTAGTAGTCGAGGCCCGTCTCCCCGACCGCCAGGCACCGCGGGTGCGCAGCCAGCGCGCGCAGGTCGGCGAGGTCGGCGTCGTCGAAGCCGGTCGCGTAGTTGGGGTGGCGACCGACCGCGGCGTACACCTGCGGGAACGCCTCCGCGGCCGCCAGCGCCGCCCGGCAGGACGCCCCGCCGGTGCCCACCGTGAGGATGCGCGTCACCCCCGCGCGCTCGGCCGCGGCGACAAGCTCGGTGTCGGGGGGCTCGCAGAGGTCGAGGTGGGTGTGGCTGTCGATCGTCATGCGGGAGGAGACAGTGTGGCAAGCCACGCCGGCGGAGCGGTGGGGGCGAGACGACGGAGACCATCCACGACCCTGTGGGCGACAGCGGATCAGCGACCAGGGGGCGGTCAGCGGATCGACGACCAGGGGCGCGGTTAGCGGATCGACACCCGCAGCGTGGGGCGAGACGACGAAACGCGGCTCCGCAGTTACCCCGAATGGCACGAGACACCCGGACGCCCACAGTGCTTGCAAGAATAGATACAACCGTGCGGGCCGCGTCGGCCTGCGCCCATCCCAACGAGGAGGTTCGGGTATGTCCACGTCTTCTGGCGAACTGCGGGAGCTCACGGGTCTGTGGTGGCTGGTAATGCTGTTCGGCCTCGCCGTGTTCTGCGTCGGCGCGTTCTTCGTCGTCTCCCCGCACGAAACCCTGAGCACGTTCACGGTGGTCGCCGGGATCTTCCTGCTCGTCGACGGCGTGCTCGCGATCCTCGGGTCGATCTTCAGCCGCAGCGAAGGCCGCGGCCTGCTCGCGATGATCGGCGTGCTCAGCGTGATTGCCGGCCTCGTGTTGATCAAGAAACCGTTCGACACGCTCGTCGTGTTCGTCCTGATCCTCGGCGTGTGGTTCATCGTCGCCGGCGTCGTGCGCTTCGTAGAGGCCATCGGCGAGCTGGACCGGCGTGCGGCGAACATGGGCATCGCGATCCTCGACATGGTCGCCGGCATTGTGATCCTTTCGTGGCCCAGCCTCGGCATCGCCACGCTCGCGGTGATCGTCGGCATCGTGCTGCTCCTGCGCGGCGCGGTCTTCGTGGCCGCCGGCTGGGAGATGCGCCGCCTCGGGCACGCGATGGACGCCGAACTAAAGGCACACCCGGCTACCTGAGCACCCCGGAGAGGCGCTACGGCTTGGGGAACAGGGGTTCGAGCTCACCCACGGGGCGACCCGGCGCGGTGGCGCCCGCCCCGAGGCGGGCGGCGCTCAACGTTCGATCCTCCGCCCCGAGCGCATCGAGCAACCTCTCCGTGCTCGCCGGCATATACGGGGTGAGCAGCAGGGACACCACGCGAACGCCGCTCGCGAGCGAAGCGAGCACTTCATCCAACTCTCCCGCCCTCTGCTCGTCCTTCGCCAGCGTCCACGGGGCGCGCTCCTCGACGTAGCGGTTCAGGCGCCGTACCCGCTGCCACACCGCATCGAGCGCCTGGGTCAGCTCGGCGCGGTCGAGCAGGGCGCTCACCTCCTCGGTCAGACCCTCGAAGTTACTTGCCAGCTCGGGGTCCACCGGCGCCGCGGGCACCACGCCGTCGCGGTAGCGGCGCACCATCGCCAGCGTGCGGCTCGCGAGGTTGCCGTACTCGTTGGCCAGCTCGCTTTCGTAGCGCTGCTCGAAGGCGGTCGTGGAGACCGAGCCGTCCTGGCCGAACGGCACGTCGCGCAGCAGGTAGAAGCGCAGCGCGTCCGCCCCGAAGCGGTCGATCGCCGCGAACGGGTCGAGCACGTTGCCGAGTGACTTGCTCATCTTCTCGCCGTCCATCAGCAGGTACCCGTGGACGAACAGGCGGTGCGGCAGCTCGATCTCGGCGGCCTCCAGCAGCGCCGGCCAGTACACCGCGTGGAAGCGCAGAATGTCCTTCGCGATCAGGTGGTAGTTAGGCGGCCAGTACGTTGACACGAGGTCGCTGCTCGTGTCGTTGGCGGAGGGGGGTGAATCCGTGACCGCCGGCGCGCTCGCCGGGGCGGGGTTCGCATCCTCCGGCACCGTGGCCGTCACCGGAGCGGGTGCATACGTGAGCGCGGAGTAGTAGTTCAACAGCGCGTCGAACCACACGTAGAACACGTGCTCTTCGTCCCACGGCACCTTCACCCCCCACGTGAGCTTGTGGCGCGTGAGTGGCACATCGCGCAGGCCCGAGCGGATGAACGCCAGTGCCTCGTTGTACCGCGTACGCGGGGTGACGAAGTCCTCGCGCTCGGCGTACAGCCGCTCCAACCGCTCCTGGAACGCGCTCAACTTGAAGAAGTAACTCTCCTCCTGTTCGCGCACCAACTCGACGTGGTGAATCGGGCAGCTATTGCCCTCCTCGATCTCGTTCTCCGCCTTGAAGTCCGCGCACCGCGGGCAGTACCACCCCTCGTACGTCCCCTCGTACACGTACCCGTTCTCCCGCACGCGCGTGAGCACCTCCTGCACCTTCGCTTCGTGCTGCGGGTCGGTCGTGCGGATGAAGAAGTCGTTGCTCGCCCCCACGCGCGGGGCCAGCGCCTTGAAGCGCTCCGCGTTGCGGTCCGCGAGTTCCTGCGGCTCGACCCCCTGCGCATGGGCCGCGTCGGCCACCGGCTCCCCGTGCTCGTCGGTGCCGGTCAGGAAGAACACGGCGTCCCCGCGCTGGCGGTGGTGGCGCGCGAGCACGTCGGCGGCGACGGTTGTGTACGCGTGGCCCAGGTGCGGGGCGGCGTTGACGTAGTAGATCGGGGTGGTTACGTAGAAGGGGGGCACGGCCGCTCAGGCTACTGGCTGGCCGTCGCTTCAGTCGCTCGGCGGGGCGGTCAGATGCGTCACCGCGGTGGATGAGCGGGCATCCTCGATGCTGACCACAGAGATGACATCCCTCTGCTCATCGTAGGTGTAGACGAGCAGCAGCCACCGCCACGGACCGATGATGAAGCGGAGATACTGCCACTGTCCCTCTAGCTGACGCCCGACCGACGGAAACTGCTCCAGGATGCGCAACGAGCGCTGGACGCGTGCACGCGTGTCGGCGGGCAGGCTGTGGGTCACGATCATGCGATCGAGACCCTCGACCGCGGCGAGGTTCAGCTCGACGTGTGTCACGCTCTGCGTCCCACGAGGGACTACAGCGCGTCGAGAGGGATGGTCTTGCCTTCGGCGACCTGCTTCAACCCCAGTTGGGCGCGCTCATAGGCACCCGGGATACCGTCGAGCAGCGCGGTGATCGTACGAGGGTCGGGGTCGGCCTCGTCGAGCGCGCTCGACAGGAGCGATCGAGCCAGGGTTCCCTCCTGGACATGTGTGCGCTCGGCCAGCCTGGACAGCTTGGCGGCGTACTCTGAGTCCAAGGTCACGTTCAACCGGGTGGGCGCAGGCATTTGCGGCATGATACACGATTTAGCACCTACCGTGTAGCAATACGAGTTAGTCGCTCGTGGCCGAGCCAATGACGAGGACGACCTCGCCCTTCGGGGGACGTTCGCGGTAGCGCTTTGCCAGGTCGACCGCCGAGCCGCGCGCGACTTCCTCGTGGAGCTTGGTGAGCTCGCGACAGACTGCGACGGGGCGGTGGGGGTCGGCTCGCGCGAGCATCTCGAGCGTGGCGGGGAGGCGCTTGGGGGATTCGAACGCTACGAGCGTCTCGGTGGCTTCGGCGAGCAGGCGTTCGCGCTGACCGCGCTTGCGGGGCAGGAAGCCGACGAAGCACCAGCGGGCCGCCGGCAAGCCGGAGGCCACTACGGCGACCGGCACCGCGCTGGCACCCGGGAGCACCTCGACCGCGACGTCTGCCGCCAGGCACTCGCGCACCAGCAGGAAGCCCGGGTCCGACACCACCGGCATGCCGGCGTCGCTGACCAGCGCGACCGTCTCGCCCGCGTGCGCACGCGCTACGAGCTCGGGGACGCGCGCGCGTTCGTTGTGCTCGTGCAGGCTCACCACCCGCGCTGCCCGGATGCCGTGGCGATCGAGCAGGATCCGCGTGTGGCGCGTGTCCTCGCAGGCGAGCACGTCGGCCTCGCCCAGAGTGCGCAGCACGCGCAGCGTCACGTCTTCGAGGTTGCCGATCGGGGTGGGGCACACGACGAGCCGCCCGCTTGCAGGCGCCCGCCCAAGGTGCGCGTCCTCGCCCGGCATTCGGCCAATATAGAGAGCGTCGTGGCTCCAGAGCATGGATCAGAGGGCGCGCCCCCGCGCCGACCTCGCCGACCCCCTGCACCCGCGGGGGCCACCTCGGGCTCGAAGACCGGGGCCCGGGCCCGTCCACCCGAGCCGGAGGGTGAGCCGCAGTACACCCGCTACCGTGCGGGCCGCAGACTGCTGCCGCCGCGCAGCGGTGGGGACGGCAGCGCGGTGGAGGCCCCCGCGCCGGGCGGCCCGGGGTCGCTGCTGCGCGAAGGGCGCAATGGCGCAAAGGGACCCACGGGCGCACGGCGGTCCGCCACACGGTGGTGGCGCCGGCTCACCCCCAGGCGCGTCGTGCTCGGCCTGCTTGCGCTGCTCGTCGGCTGGCTCGTGCTCTCGCTCGTGCTGTTCCTCGTCTCCTCGCACTTCGAGCGGACCTCGCTGCCGAGCAACGTCGCCGGTGTGCTCGACCCGGCCGGCTACCCGCTGACCTCCGCCAGCAACATCCTCGTGCTGGGCTCCGACCGCCGCCAGAAGGACTCCAAGGAACCGGGGGCGGAAACCACGGGCTTCGGGCGCTCGGACACGATCATGCTGATCCGCACCGGCGGCGGGCACGCAGCGCGCCTGTCGATCCCGCGCGACACGGTCGTCGAAATCCCCGGCCACGGCCTGCAGAAGCTCAACGCCGCGCACGCCTTCGGCGGACCAGCCGAGTCGGTCGCGGTGATCGAGCACTGGCTCGGCGTCCCCATCAACCACGTGGTCGAAGTCAACTTCGAAAACTTTCCCGCAGCTGATCGACGCGATGGGCGGCGTCACCTACACCGGGGGCTGCATCGTCTCGAAGCTCGACGGCGGCTCGGCCAACGGCGGCTTCACCCTGCGCCTGCCCGCCGGCACACACCACCTCGACGGCGAGGAAGCGCTCGCACTGGCGCGCACGCGTGAGAACCTCTGCGCGCCCTCCGAGACCGACATCCAGCGCGAGCAGCACCAGCAGGCGCTGTTCACCGACATGAAGTCCCAGCTGCTCTCCCCCTCGAGCTTCCTGCGCCTCCCCTGGATCGCCTGGCACGCCCCGCCGGCGATCATCTCCGACATGAGCGGCTCCGAACTGCTCGGCATGTTCGCCGCGCTGGCCGTCACGGGCACGCCGCCGACGCGCGTGCTCCTGCCGACCGGGCAGACTCACCCTGCCCAGCGGCGAAGAAGGCTTGACGATTTCAGAAGCTGCGCGCCGCGCGGACGTGGCGCGGTTCATGGCGGGGTAGTCGCCAGCTCAGCGAGGCAGCCATCCGCCGGGCCGGGTGACCGTCAGCTAGACGGGACGGCTTCAGCTCTTGGCCGCGACCGGCTCGGACTTCTTGGCGGAGGACCCCTTCTCCGCCTTGGACCCCCCGTCCGATGAGGAGCCCTTGCTCTCCGAGGATGAGCTCTTGCCGTTGGACGAGGAGCCCGTGTCGCTGGAGGAGGAGTCCTTGCTGGACCCCGAGTCCGAGGAGGAGCTCTCCGAGGCTGCCGCGTTCTCGCGCTGACGTTTGCGGGTGCCGTAGTCGGTGTTGTAGAAGCCTTTGCCCTTGAAGTGCACGGCGGGCGCGTGCAGCACGCGCTGGACCTTCACCCCCGTCTCGGGGTCCTTGGTGAGGGCCTCGTCGGAGAACGACTGGACGATCTCGAAGGTGCTCCCGTCCGGGCGGCGGTACTCGTAGATCGGCATTGGCACTCCCATTATAGGAGTGCCAGGCTCAGAAGAGAAGGTGTGCCGCCGGGACTCAGCCTCAGTCGGCCGATTGTCGGACGTTTGAGTCCTCCTAATCAGCCAGCAGCGCCCGCGCGCACGTGATCCCCGCGCGCACCGTCGCGGCGAAGTCGCGGTCTGGCTCGGTGAGCATCCGCAGCGCGAACCCGTCGCCGAGCGAGAACAGGATCTCGGCGATCGCCTCCGGCTCGGCGTGCAGCCGCAGCACGCCCTCCTCCTGGGCCGCGGTGAGCATCTCGGCGACCTGCTCGCGCATCGTGCGCATCAGGTTGGTGTACTCGACCGCGATGTCGGCGTTGCGCCGCGAGAGCGTGAACAGCTCGAACAGCAGCGTCACGAAGTCGGGGTCCTCGCGGATCATCTCCTGCAGGTGGCGGGCCAGCAGGCCGATGAAGTCCTCCGCCGTCTGCGCCCCCACGAGCTGCTGCTGCAGGCGCTCCAGGCGCAGCTGGCAGTCGCGCCGCACCGCCTCGGCGAGCAGCCGCTCCTTGGTGCCGAAGTAGTAGTGCAGCAGGCCCCGGGAGACGCCCGCTTCGCGCGCGACCCGCTCGAAGGTCGAGCCGGCGGTTCCGTACTGGGCGACGCTGCGCCGCATCGCCTCGACGATGCGCTGCGCGCGCTCGCCCGAGAGCGAGCGCTCGGCCCTGGCCCTCGGGGCGCTCTCCACGTCTACAGCAGACGCCACGGGCATACGCGGTCGCTCCGCAGCGCTCAGGAGGCGGAGGCGCCCACGGAGCTCGGGGCCTCCTGCGCGGGCATCGTGGTGGAGCTGTAGTCGAACTCCTCCTCGGCCCCGAACAGCATGTCGAGCGCCTTCGAGCGCAGGCCCTCGCTGAGCGCGAGCGCGAGCACGCCCGCGACGAGCGCGAACAGCAGCGTGCGACCCAGCCCGCCCCGCCTGCGGCGCTCGCGCTTGGGGGGCTCTTTGAGCGCGTTGGACGCCTCTCGCAGCGCCACCGCCGCCTCGAGCAGCTCACGCTGGAGCTTGCGATCCTCGAACAGCGCCTTGGTGGGGGGCTTGCCGTTGCCGACCCGCCCGTACGCGCTGCGCGCGGCCGCGTAGGCGGCGAGCAGGTTGCCGCGCAGCTCCTCGTCCTCGAGGATGCGCTTGACGTACTGGTTGCGCTGCGCGGCGCGAGCCGCCGCCGAAGCCTTGCCGATGCTGTCCTTTGCCGCCATGCGGGCCACCGCCTCTACTGGAGCTTTTACCTTGGGTCCACCCCAATATACGCTCGCTCGGCTCCTCGTGCAATCGCCCGGGGCGTCGCACCCGCCGGTTGGCCGGCGAACTCCGGCTGTGCGGGCCGTGCTAGGCGTGCAGCGCGGCCTGTTCCTGCGCGGTCGGGAACGCCCACGCGGCGCGCGTGCGCCGCTCTTGGCGGAAGACGAGGCGCAGCTGTTGGGGTGGCTTGAGCTGCGCCTCGTGGGGGCGGAAGGTCGCGCACGGCTCGGGCAGGTCCAGTGCGCAGAGCAGGTTGCGCCGGAAGTAGCATTCATCGCACGTCACCTTGCGGACGGCTCGCCCGCCCTGCTTCCGCTGCGCCAAGATCGCTCCCCTTCGTGGCTCGTCCGCTCGACCTCGTCGGGCGGGGTGGATCGCTTACGGCAGGGATCAAAGCACCTGCCGCCGGTCCGCTCAAGGAGCGTTCTCGCAAATCGCAGAGGAAATGTTTTTACCCGCAAAGAGCCGCCGTGATGTCACTTTCCGGTGACACCCCCCGCGTACGCCCGCACTTTCCGAGGTTTTGGGTCTCGCCACCGCCCGCGCGCACGCGGCGCGCACGCGGATCCAGGTGGGCTGGACCCTCCGCGCAGGCGGGCCCGACGTGCGGGGAGGGCGGCGCAGCGCCGCATCACCCACCGAGCCCGAACGCCTCCCCGGCGCGGTCGGCGACGTGGCGGGCGATCGCCAGCGAGGAGGTGGCCGCGGGCGAGGGCGCGTTGCGCACGTGCAGCGCCCGAGCGGTGGCGGAGAACGCGAAGTCGTCCACCAGCCGTCCGTCGCGGGCGAGTGCCTGGGCGCGCACGCCGGCGAACGCGGGCCGCACGTCCTCGGCGCGCAGCTCGGGCACGTAGCGGGCCGCGGCCCGCGCGAACGCCGACCTGCTCGCGGCGTGGCGCAGCTCCGTGGCGCCCGGACGCCACCACCGCGCGAACATCCGCCACGTGCCCGGCCAGCGCAACGTGTCGAGCGCGTCCTCGCGCCGCACCCGCCCGAGCCGGTAGGCGTCGCGCGCGAGCACCGGCAGCGCGGTCGGGCCGATCAGCACCTCGCCGTCGATGTGGCGCGTCAGGTGCACCCCGAGGAACGGCAGCGCGGGGTCGGGCACGGGGTAGATCAACGCGCGCACCAGGTGGGCGCGCTCGGGCGCCAGGCGCAGGTAGGCGCCGCGGAAGGGGACGATCCGCGGGTCCGGGTCCGCACCCGCCGCGACCGCCAGCCGGTCCGACCACGCGCCCGCGCAGAACAGCGCGTGCGTGGCCTCGGTCGCACCGCGCGCGTGCTCCAGGCGCAGCGAGCGCGCGCCGGCCCGTACCTCGTGCACGCCGCAGCCGGTCGCGATCTGCGCGCCCGCCGCGAGCGCGTCGCGGGCGTAGGAGCGAGCCACCGCGGCGAAGTCGACGATGCCCGTCGCGGGCGAGTACAGACCAGCCAGGCCGCGCGCGTGGGGCTCGAGCTCGCGGATCTCCGCGGCGTCCACGCGCCGCAGGCCGGGGACCCCGTTGGCGCGCCCGCGGCGCTCCAGCTCCTCTAGGCGCCCGAGCTCCGAGCGCTCGGTGGCCACGATCAGCTTGCCGCACGCCTCGTGCGGGATCTCGCGCTCAGTGCAGTACGCGTACAGCTCGCGGGCGCCCGCCACGCACAGGCGCGCCTTCAGCGACCCCGGCTGGTAGTAGACCCCCGCGTGGATCACCCCCGAGTTGTGGCCGGTCTGGTGCACACCGAGCTCGGCTTCGCGCTCGAGCACGCACACCGACAGCCGCGGGTGCCGGCGGGTCAGCTCGCGCGCCACCGCCAGTCCGACGATCCCGCCGCCGACGATCGCCAGGCCGCACCGCGTGGGCGCTTGCGAGGCAACCTCGGTGTCCGGCGGCGGCACGCGGCTCATTATCGCCGGTCGTGCGGTTGTGTATCAGTTTCGAGGGTATATACCAACTGGACCTGTGGGTAGCAACCAGATGGGCGTTATGAGAGGTCCAGTAGCTATGTTATGTCCGCTCAAATGCACTATCTGGTTCTCGCGGTCTGCGGGTCCCGACCAAACTGAGGCACTACCGGTCGTGCGCGCGTCACCATTTGTTGGTCGATGCGCGCGTCATCATGGTGGCGATGCGCATTCTCCTCACAGGCGCCACCGGCTTCATCGGCTCGACGCTCGCTCCCGCGCTGCTGGCCGAAGGGCACGAGCTGCGCGGACTGACGCGCGACCCGCGGCGCGCGTGGGAGGCGCCGTCCTCACCGTTCGCCCGCGCCGGGAAAATGGAGGTGGTTCGTGGCGACGTCCTCACTGGTGAAGGGCTCACACAGGCGCTCGAGGGAGTGGAGGTCGCGTACTACCTGATCCACTCGATGGAAGGCGGTCTCACGGGCGCCCCGTCTGTGAGCGGCTTCGCCGAGCGTGAGCGCTTGGCGGCGCGCACCTTCGCGGCGCACGCGCGGCGCGCGGGGGTGGAACGGATCGTCTACCTCGGCGGCTTGTTGCCGCGCTCGGGCCCCGTCTCGCGCCACCTGGCCAGCCGCGCGGAGGTGGAGGAGATCCTGTTCGAGCACGTTCCCGGGTCCGTCGCGCTGCGCGCCTCGATCGTGATCGGTGCGCGCTCGCGCTCCTTTCGCCTGCTCGTCCGGCTCGTGGAGCGCATGCCCGTGCTGACACTGCCGGCGTGGCGCCGGTTCCGCACACAGCCGATCGACGTGCGCGACACGATCGAGATACTCACCGCCGCTGCCCGCCTCCCGAGTGTGGCCGGCCGCACGCTCGACATCGGCGGGCCGGAGGCACTCACCTACGAAGAGCTACTCCAGCGCATCGCCGAGCTGCTGCTGCTACCCCGGCCAACGGTGGGGTTGAGCGTCACGATGACCCCGCTCACCGCGCGCCTCGCCGCCGCGCTCACGGGTGAGGACCCCGAGTTGGTCCTGCCGCTGATGGAGGGCCTGGAGTGCGATCTGCTGGCGGCCGGAGACCACGCCGCCGAGCTGCTGGGCGTGGAGCTGCACTCCTTCGACGACGCCGTCGAATGCGCGCTGCGCGAGTGGGAGGCGGTCGAACCGCTCGCCGCGCGATGAGCCCGTATGGTGGCGCTGGATCGGCGTCCTCCCTCGCTCGTGTGCTGGCCGAAACGGGGATGCGAGCGAAGCGAGTGTCTCCCGGATGCGAGCGAAGCGAGTGTCTCCCGGCTTCGGCACACTTCGCTCAGTGCGTCCTGGGTGGGTGGGCTCTGATCCACCTACGGGCCCATCGGGGCGTAGTTAGGTAGACACGCGCGATGAGCCTCGTCACCCTTTCCACCCACATCTCCGCCACCCCGGAGGAGGTGTGGAAGACGGTGATGGACCCCTCCCGCCTGGGTGAGTGGGTCACGATTCACCGAGCGCTGCGGTGGGCCGACGAGGGGTCTCCGCAGGTGGGGTACGAGATGGAGCAGCAGGTCCACCTGCGTGGGGTCAGCCTCGACGTTCGGTGGCGCCTGGTGGAGTGCGAGCCCTGCAAGCTGGCCGTGTGGCAGGGTCGCGGACCGGCTCGCTCACGCGCTCACACCGAGTACGCGATGCACCCCGAGGAGGGTGGCACGCACTTCGATTATCGCAATGAGTTTCGCCCCCCACTCGGGCCGGTGGGGGCACTCGCCTCCCGCGCGCTCGTGGGCGGAATGCCCGAACGTGAGGCCAGGCACACGCTCGAGCGTCTGCGCGAGCTGCTCGAGTACCGCGACGGCGACAATCGCGACACCCTCTCCTGACCGAGCGCACACTCAGAACGTGTTTTTGAGAGCGGGCGGTGCGTCCCCATCACTCCCGGCAATTTTGACACCGATCTTGCGTGACGGTGCAACGACCTGTGAATGTTGTAAGGTGACGGGCAACCATGTGATGTACATCACATTAATCCGAGTGAACAGGATTCGAACGTGACCGACTTTCTCGACGAGAAGCACCAAGAGATGACCAGCCGGCTGAGCGAGCTGAAGCCGCTGGTGGAGGAGTACCAGCGCCTGGAGGCAGCTGTCGCCGCACTCGACGGCCTGGGTCCGTCGGCCCGTTCGGCCGCTGCGCCTGCTGCACCGAAAGCCGCACCCAAAGCCACGCGCAAAGGCCCCGGTCGACCCCCTGGCCGCCCCCCCGGTCGCCCCCCCGGTCGTCGTGGACCGGGCCGGCCCCGCGGCTCGAAAACCAAAACCAAAGCAGCTGTTGCTCCGGCGGCGACTGCGACTGCGACCGCGACCACGGGACGCGGAGGTCCGCGCCGCAAAGCCGGGCGTCGCAAAGGCAGCGGCACGCGCGCGGCGCAGGCGCTCTCCTTCGTGCAGGCGCAGCCGGGTATCACCATCCCCGAGCTCGCTTCCCGCATGGGAATCAAGCAGAACTACCTCTACCGCGTGCTGCCCACCCTCGAGGAGGAACGCAAGGTCTCAAAGCAGGGTAGGGGTTGGCACCCGAAGGTCTAGCCTGACGGCGTCTCGTCGCCCCTGGCGGCGTCCTCAGTCGCTCGTGTGCCAAGCACACTTCGCTCCTTGCGTCCTTGCCAGGAACGACGATCCATCCGTCAGCGGGTGGGTACGCGAAACCAGCTAATGACAGACCCCGGCGAGGTCACATCAGAACCCTCGCCGGGGTGTGTTGAACCTCAGGGCTCGTGGGCCCTCAGATCAGGCCCAGCTCCTGCACGGCCTGACGCTCGTCCTGAAGCTCCTTGACGCTTGCGCCGATGCGGGCGCGGGAGAAGTCGTCGAGGTCGAGACCCTGGACGATCGACCACTCACCGTCCGAGCAGGTGCAGGGGAAGCCGCAGATGAGTCCCTCGGGGATGTCGTAGGAGCCGTCGGAGGGCACCCCCATCGAGACCCACGCTCCGTCGGTGCCGAGCACCCAGTCGTGTACGTGGTTGATCGCGGCGGAGGCCGCGGAGGCCGCCGAGGAGGCGCCGCGCGCCTCGATGATCGCAGCGCCGCGTTTGCCGACGTTGGGCAGGAACTCGTTTTCGATCCACACCTGGTCGTCGACCGCGTCCGCGGCCACCTGGTCGCCCACGGTCGCGTGGAACAGGTCGGGGTACATCGTCGGGGAGTGATTGCCCCACACGCCCATCTGCGAGACGTCGCTCACGGGAACGGCGAGCTTGGCGGCGAGCTGGGCGACGGCACGGTTGTGGTCGAGGCGCAGCATCGCGGTGAACCGCTCGCGGGGGACGTCGGGCGCGTTGCTCATCGCGATCAGACAGTTGGTGTTGGCGGGGTTGCCCACCACCAGCACCCGCACGTCGGGGGCCGCTGCCGCGTTCAGCGCCTTGCCCTGAACCGTGAAGATCTCGCCGTTGGCGGCCAGCAGCTCGGCGCGCTCCATGCCCTTGGTGCGCGGACGCGAGCCGACGAGCAGCGCGAGGTTGGTGCCGTCGAACGCGTCTGCGGGGCGGTCGTGTAGGTCGAGGCCGGCGAGCAGCGGGAAGGCACAGTCGACGAGCTCCATCGCCACCCCCTCCAGTGCGCCCATCGCCGGGGGGATCTCCAGCAGGCGCAGGTCGACCGGCTGATCTGGACCGAGCAGCTGCCCGGAGGCGATGCGAAAGACGATGCTGTAGCCGATCTGCCCGGCGGCGCCGGTAACGGTTACTCGTACGGGTTTGCTCACGGGTTCATCTCCTGTCGGGTGCTGTGTGTGGAATGGGTCGGCCGGCTGCGTCGCGCTCCGCGTTCGTCACCCAGGGCGGCCTACGCGGTGCTCGCAACCATCGCGCGTTGCAGGTTCTCATCAATCGAGGCGAGGAACTCCTGCGTGGTCTGCCACGGCTGGGCGGGCCCGACGAGCAGCGCGAGGTCCTTGGTCATGTTGCCGCTTTCGACCGTCTCCACGCAGACCCGCTCGAGCGTCTCGGCAAAGCGCGTCACCTCAGGCGTGCCGTCCATCCGCCCCCGCGCTGCCAGCCCGCGCGTCCAGGCGAAGATCGAGGCGATCGGGTTGGTGGACGTCGGCAGACCCTGCTGGTGCAGGCGGTAGTGACGGGTGACGGTGCCGTGCGCGGCCTCCGCCTCGACGGTCTTGCCGTCGGCGGTCATCAGCACGCTCGTCATCAGCCCAAGCGAGCCGAAGCCCTGGGCGACGGTGTCCGATTGCACGTCCCCGTCGTAGTTCTTGCACGCCCACACGTACCCGCCTTCCCACTTCAGCGCAGCCGCGACCATGTCGTCGATCAGGCGGTGTTCGTAGGTGAGGCCCGCGGCCTCGAAGTCGGACTTGAACTCGGCGTCGTACACCTCGGCGAAGATGTCTTTGAAGCGTCCGTCGTACCGTTTCAGGATCGTGTTCTTGGTGGACATGTACACCGGGTAGCCGCGCTCCAACCCGTAGCGCAGCGAGGTGCGGGCGAAGTCGCGGATCGAGTCGTCGAGGTTGTACATCGCCAGCGCCACCCCGCCGCCGGGAAAGTCGTAGACGTCGAGCTCGATCGGCTGCCCGCCGTCGGCGGGCGTGAAGGAGAGCGTCAACTTGCCCGCGCCCGGCACGACCATGTCGGTTGCCCGGTACTGGTCGCCGAACGCGTGACGGCCGATCACGATCGGCTTGGTCCAGCCGGGCACCAGACGCGGGATGTTGGCGATCACGATCGGCTCGCGGAAGATCACCCCGCCGAGGATGTTGCGGACCGTGCCGTTGGGCGAGCGGTACATCTCTTTCAGCCCAAACTCCTCCACCCGCGCCTCGTCGGGGGTGATCGTCGCGCACTTGACGCCGACCCCGTGGCGCTTGATCGCCTCGGCCGCCTCGACCGTCACCCGGTCGGCGGTCGCGTCGCGGCTCTCGATGCCGAGGTCGTAGTACTTCAGCTCGACGTCCAGGTAGGGGAGGATCAGCTGCTCCTTGATGAACGACCAGATGATCCGGTCATCTCGTCGCCGTCGAGCTCGACGACGGGGTTCTTCACTTCGATCTTGGCCATGCGGTCCTATATGGAGAGGGGGGCTGGGGCGGGGAGGGTGCTGCATCGATCGTGCTTGCGAGCTATCATGGGCGATGGCCTGCCACCGATGGCCACGTCGGCAGACCTCGCGGCGCTGCCCTGGGAGACCCACGAGGTCTCAAACCAGGCCCCGCCGCTGGAGGGCGTGGACGTCTTCTCCAGCAATCTGCCCGCTGGTGGAGGCGCTGGAGCGCGAGGGCGGCGGCTGGGCGCAAGGAGCGCGCCGCCGCGCTCGGCCAGTTCGTCGGCGGCCTACCGCAGCAGTTCTGGGGGCGCCTGGCCAACGAGAACAAGCCCGTGCTGCGCACGCACGACCGCTACGGGCAACCGCATCGACGAGGTCGAGTTCCACCCGGCGTGGCACAACCTGATGGCGATGGGCGTGGAGAACGAGCTGCACTCGCTGCCGTGGACACTCCGCGGAGCCGGCCGCGCACGTCGCCCGCGCCGCGCTGTACATGACCGCGATGCAGGCCGAGGCGGGCTTCGCCTGCCCGATCACGATGACCTTCGCGGTGGTCCCCGCGCTGCGCGCCAGCCGCGAGCTGGCGGCAGAGTGGGAGCCGCTGGTCACCGCCACCACGTACGACCCGCGCCTCGATCGCCGGCGGCAGAGAAGGGCTCGGCGATCGCCGGCATGGCGATGACCGAGAAGCAGGGCGGCTCGGACGTGCGCGCCAACACGACCGCTCGCGCGGCCGCTGAACGGCGGGGGCGCCGGGCGGCGAGTACGAGCTCGTCGGGCACAAGTGGTTCTGCTCGGCGCCGATGTCCGACCTCTTCCTCGTGCTCGCGCAGACGGCGAGGCTCCGCCGGGCTCTCCTGCTTTCTGCTGCCCCGCGTGCTGCCCGACGGCACGCGCAACGCCTTCCACATCCAGCGCCTGAAGGACAAGCTCGGCAACCACTCCAACGCCTCCTCGGAGGTCGAGTTCCACAGCGCGTGGGCGCGGATGCTCGGCGAGCCCGGCCGCGGCGTGCCGACGATCATCGAGATGGTCGGCCACACCCGCCTGGACTGCGTGATCGGCTGCGCGGCGGGGATGCGCGCGGGGGTCGTCGCCGCCACCCACCACGCCGCCCACCGCTCGGCCTTCGGCAAGCTGCTGATCGACCAGCCGCTGATGCGCAACGTGCTCGCCGACCTGTGCGTCGAGTCCGAGGCCGCGACGATGCTCGCGATGCGCCTCGCGCGCGCCTACGACGAGGCCGGCGCGGAGTCCGGCGCGGGCAGCGACGAGCTCAGCGACGCCCACCTGTTCAAGCGCCTGGCGACCGCCGTGTCGAAGTACTGGGTCTGCAAGCGCGCCCCCAACCACGCCTTCGAGTCGCTGGAGTGCCTCGGCGGCAACGGCTACGTCGAGGAGTCGGGGATGCCGCGCCTCTACCGCGAGGCGCCGCTGGCCTCGATCTGGGAGGGCTCGGGCAACGTGATGAGCCTCGACGTGCTGCGCGCGCTGGTGCGCACCCCGCGCTCGCTGGAGGTGTTCCTGCACGAGCTCGAGCACGCGCGCGGCGCCGACCGGCGCCTGGACGCCCACCTCGACGGCCTCAAGGACCAGTTCGTCGGACCCCGCCACGCTCGAGTCCCGCGCCCGGCGCGTGGTCGAGTCGATGGCCCTCGCGCTGCAGGGCTCGCTGCTGGTGCGCCACGGCGACCCCGCCGTCGCCGACGCCTTCTGCGCCGCTCGCCTCGGCCGCGACGGCGGCCTGGAGTACGGCACGCTGCCGGCCGGCACGGACTTCGAGGCGATCGTCGCCCGCGGCCGCGTGCAGGCGTAAGAATGCGTTCTTTTCGGGGCGGGCGGCCTTGGCGCAGGGCCTGCCACTCCCCCAACCATTCCGCGGCCTACCATGGAGGGGTGTGTACCTCGCAGGAACTTTCAGCTCGCGCGCGTCTTCGGCATCCGCATCGGGGTCGGGGATCAGCTGGTTTCGTGATCCTCGGCGTGATCCTCGTCTACTTCGCCGCCACGCTCACCCCCTACTTCCACGAAGTGCTCGGCGGCTCGTCCACCACCGCGTACCTGGTGACGGTCGCGATCGTGCTCTCGTTCTTCGCCTCGGTGATCCTGCACGAGCTCGGCCACGCGCTCGTGGCGCGCCGCAGCGGCGTCCCCGTGATGGGCATCGAGCTGTGGGCGCTCGGGGGCATCACCCGCACCGGCCCGATGCCCCGCCCGGGGGTGGAGCTGCGCGTGGCCGCCGCCGGGCCGCTCGTGACGCTCGGTGGTCGTGCTCGTCTCCGTCGCCCTCGGCGCCGCGGTGGCGAGCAGCCACCACTTCTTCGCGTCGCCGTCGGCTCCGGCGGGGTGCTCACGACGCCCGTCGGTGGTGTGGCTGAGCTGGCTGGCCACGCTCAACGTGCTGGTGCTGCTCCTCAACCTGATCCCCGCCTTCCCGCTCGACGGCGCCCAGATCGTGCACGCGCTGTTGTGGTGGCGCACCGACGACCGCAACCGCGCCACGCGCACGGTGGGACGCGTGGGACAGGGCTTCGGGGTGCTGCTCGGCGCGGCCGGACTCGGCGCGCTGCTGACGCTGCGGCGACGTCGGTGGCGTGTGGCTGGCGTTCATCGGGCTGTTCGTCTACCAGAGCGCGACCGGCGCGGTGCTGCAGGGCACGGTCAACCAGCGCATCCAGCGGCTGCAGGGTGGCCGACGTGATGGACCCCGAGCCGGTCACGATCCCCGCCGAGACGGGGCTGCTCGACGCCCAGGAGCACTTCTTCCTGCGCTACCGCTGGCCGTGGTTCGCGGTCGTGGACCCCGCCCGCCACTTCCTCGGGGTGGTGCGCTCCGAACGCGTGGACGCCGAGATCGCCGCCGGCCGGCCCGCGCTGCCGGTCTCGCGACGTGCTGGAGGAAAACCTGCCGGTCCGCATCGAGCAGGACCAGCCGCTGGAGTCGCTGCTGCGCTCCGAGGGCCTCGGGCGCCTCGGCGCGATGGTCGCCGTCGACGACGACGGCGTGCTGCGCGGCGTCGTGACCGTCGCGCAGATCCGCCAGGCGCTGCGCCCGGCCGCGGGGACGTAGGGCTTGGCATATAGAGTGCCGGCCCCATGCCAGCACACGACGTCTTGATCATCGGCGCAGGTCTCGCGGGCCAGCGCGCGGCGCTCGCCGCCGCGCAGGGCGGCGCGAGCGTGGCGATCCTCAGCAAGGTCCACCCCGTGCGCTCGCACTCGGTCGCCGCCGCCGGGCGGGATCAACGCGGCGATCTCCGTGGACGACGACTGGCGCTCGCACGCCTACGACACCGTCAAGGGCTCGGACTTCCTCGGCGACCAGGACGCGATCGAAGTCATGTGCTCGGAGGCGCCCGCCGAGGTCATGCACCTGGAGCACATCGGCGTCACCTTCCACCGCAACGACGCAGGGCCTGCTCGACCTGCGCGCGTTCGGGGGCGCCTCGATGAAGCGCACCGCCTACGTCGCCGACATCACCGGACAGGCGATCCTGCACGTGCTCTACGAGCAGCTGATGCGCCACCACGAGACCGTGGAGCGCTTCGAGGAGTGGTTCGTCACCTCGCTGCTGCGCGACGAGCGACGGCCGCTGCTGCGGCGATGGTCGCGCGCGACGTGCGCTCGGGGCGGATGGAGGTGTTCCACGCCAAGAACACGATCCTCGCCTGCGGCGGCGCCGGGCAGGTGTACAGCCCCACGACCAACGCGCTGATCGTCACCGGCGACGGGATCGCCCAGGCCTACCGCCTCGGCGCGCCGCTGATGGACATGGAGATGGTCCAGTACCACCCCACCACGCTGGTCGAGAACGGCCTGCTGATCACAGAGGGCGCGCGCGGCGAGGGCGCGGTGCTGCTGAACTCCGAGGGGGAGCGCTTCATGGAACGGTACGCCCCCAACAAGCTCGACCTCGCCTCCCGCGACGTGGTCTCCCGCGCCGAGCAGACCGAGATCCTCGAGGGCCGCGGCGTCGGCGCCCGACAAGGACGGGCATCTACCTCGACATCACCAAGGTCCCGCGCAAGCGCACGCTGGAGGCGCTGCGCGAGATCGTCAACATCGGCAAAGACTTCGCCGGCGTGGACATCACCCGCGAACCGATCATGATCCGCCCCGGCCAGCACTACATCATGGGCGGCGTGAAGACCGACGTCAACGGCGCCACCCCGATCGAGGGCCTGTACGCCGCCGGCGAGGTGGCCTGCGTCTCGGTGCACGGCGGCAACCGCCTCGGCGCCAACTCGCTGCTGGACACGCTGATCTTCGGCCGCCGCGCGGGCGAACACGCCGCCGCGCGCGCGCGCGAGCGATGTCGATGCCGACCGCCGCGAACGGGCAGCTGCACGAGGACACCGCGGCGATCGACGGCGATCCTCGCCCGCGAGCGTACCGGCCGGCGCGTCTCGGAGATCAAGCGCGAGCTCGGCGAGACGATGAACCAGCACGTCGCGGTGTACCGCGACCAGGCCGGCTTGGAGCAGGCGCTCGGGGTCGTCAAGCGCCTGCAGGAGGAGTCCGCGCTCCGCGTACGTCGACGACCACGGCACGGTCTTCAACCAGGACGTGCTCGGGGCGATCGAGCTCGGCTACATGCTCGACTGCGCCGAGGCGACCGTGGTCGCGGCGATCGAGCGCAAGGAGTCGCGCGGCGCGCAGTTCCGCACCGACTTCCCCGAGCGCAACGACGAGGAGTGGCTCAAGCACATCGACCTCACTCGCTCGGCGCCGACGGCACGCCCGCAGGTGAGCTACTCGCCGGTGACGATCACACAGTGGGAGCCCGAGGAGCGCAAGTATTAGATGCGCAATGAAAGTGTCCACCAGCCTTCGCCTGACTCTCACCCCCCCCGAGGAGGCGACCCGCTGATGGCCGAGACCCACCGTCCGCCGGAGCAGTTCACGCTGCGGGTGCGCCGCTACGACCCCGAGTCCGGCGAGGCCCCCTACTGGGACGAGCACACCGATCGAGCTCGAGCCCCACCGCTCGGTGCTGGAGGGCATCCTGCAGGCGAAGGCCCGCTTCGACGGCTCGATCGGGATCCGCTGCTCCTGCCGCGCGGCGATCTGCGGCTAGCTGCGGGGTGCGCATCAACGGCGAACCCGGCCTCGCCTGCCACACCCACCTCGACCCGCCCGCGCGGCCGCCAAGGGCGGGGCGATCGAGATCGAGCCGATGGGCAACATGCCCGTGATCAAGGACCTGATCGTCGACATGGACGCGGTGCACTGGAAGAAGATCCAGCGCGTCACGCCGTGGCTGCTCGCCAAGCAGCCCGTGCCCGAGCGCGAGTACGTGGTGGCGAAAGAGGCGATGGTGGACGTCACCCAGTCGATGGCCTGCATCCAGTGCGGCGCGTGCGTGTCGGACTGCCTGGCGATGGAGGTCGACCCCGGCTTCATCGGCCCCGCCGCGCTCGCGAAGGCCTACCGCTTCGTCGGCGACCCCCGCGACGACCGCCAGCGCGAGCGCCTCGTCGACCTCTCCGAAGACCCGCAGGGGATCTTCGACTGCACGCACTGCTTCAAGTGCGTGGAGGCCTGCCCCAAGGACGTCAACCCGATGGGCCAGATCATGCGCCTGCGCCGCATCGCGATCTCCGACCAGCACATCGTGGACGCCAACAACGGCGAGCGCCACGAGGCGGCGCTGACGACGCTGGTGCGCGACTACGGGCTGCTGCACGAGGCCGAACTGCCGCCGCGCTCCTACGGCGGCAACTCGTGGTTCGGGAAATTCCACCCCGCGGCCGGCAAAGAGCTGCTCTCGCTGCTGCCCACCGCCATCAAGGCGATCGCGCGCGGCAAGATCGGCATCAAAGCTGGCGCTGTTCGGCCACAAGCTCCCCGCGGCCGACCTGAAGGCCGTCCAGCGGATCTACCAGACCGTCGAGAGCCGGCCCGGAGCGCTACGAGCTGAACCTGTACATCTCCGGCGAGGACGAAGACGCAGACGCGACGCCCGTCGGCGCGGCCGTGGGCACGCGAGCGCCGGGGGTGCGGCAACGGGAGCCGAGGGCGGGACGACCCCGGGCGTCGGCCCGAGAAGGGAGCGCCAGCTGATGAAGGTCGCCTACTGGCCGGGCTGCGTCAGCCGCGGCTTCACCCCCGAGCTGCACGGCTCGATGGCGCGCGTCGCGCCGCTGCTGGACCTCGAGCTCGTCCAGCTCGACCGCGCCTCCTGCTGCGGCTGCGGCGTGATCGCCGAGCACAACCAGGAGCTCGCCGACACGCTCAACGCGCGCACCTTCGCGCTCGCCCAGCAGGTGCACGGCGCGGAGCTGATGATGAACATCTGCTCCACCTGCCAGGGCGCCCAGAGCGAGTGCCAGGAGCGCCTCGACGCGAACGCCGAGTACCGCGCGCACGTCAACGCCACGCTCGCCCCCGAGGGCCTCTCCTACGAGCGCGGCCTCACCAACAAGAACTTCCTGTGGCTGCTGGTCGAGGAGCTCGGCCTCGACGAGCTGCGCTCGCGTGTGAAGCGGCCGCTCACCAACCTCCGGGTCGGCCCCTTCTACGGCTGCTACATCGTGCGCCCCCGCGCGCGCCTGGGCATCGACGCCGAGCACCCCCGCGACCGCTACCTCGAGCAGGTGATCGAGGCGCTCGGCGGCACCGTGATCGAGTACGCCGGCGCGCGCAAGTGCTGCGGCTTCCCGATCGTCACGATGAACAAGGAGGCCTCGCTGAAGCAGGCCGGCCGCCACCTCGGCGACGCCGTGGACGCCGACGCCGACTGCCTCGTCACCCCCTGCCCGCTCTGCCACCTGAACCTCGACCTGCAGCAGCCCGCCGCCGAAAGCGTCGTCGCGCGCGAGCTGCGGATGCCGGTCCTGCACCTCCCCCAGCTGGTCGGCCTCGCGCTGGGTGTCGAGCCCAAGGAGCTCGGGCTCGAACCGCCACATCGTGCGGCCCACCGTCGGTGATCGACTGGTCGACGTCGGTGGTGGGCGCGGCAGCGTAGGCTGCGCCCGTGCGCATCCTCACCGTCGTTGGTAACCGCCCGCAGCAATGGAGCGGGAAGGGGGCAGGCCCCCCTCCCGACCTCCCCCCAGGTCATCGTTCGAGGTCGCACCCGTGAAGATCCTCACGGTCGTAGGTAACCGCCCGCAATTCATCAAGGCCGCCGCGGTCTCTGGGCCGCTGCGCGAGGTGCACGAGGAGCTGTTGGTGCACACCGGCCAGCACCACGACGACTCGCTCTCGGCCGTCTTCTTCCGTGAGCTGGGGCTCCCGCGGCCCGACCGGGAGCTGGGGATCGCGGGGGGGTCGAACACCTCGCAGCTCGCGCGGCAGCTCGCGCGCGCTGGAGCCGCTGCTGGCAGCCGAGCGCCCCGACGCCGTGCTGGTCTACGGCGACACCAACTCCACGCTTGCCGGCGCGCTCGCCGCTTCGATGCGGGGGTGCCCGTGGCGCACGTGGAGGCCGGGATGCGCTCGTTCGACCGCACGATGCCCGAGGAGCGTAACCGCGTGGTCGTCGACCACCTCTCCGAGCTGTTGCTGTGCGCCTCCGAGACCGCGGCCGAGAACCTGCGCGCGGAGTCGGTCGCCGGGCGCGTCGAGGTGGTGGGGGACGTGATGGTCGACCTCGCGCTGCGCATGGCACCCGCCGCCCGCGCGGACACGCGCGCGCTGGAGGCCCACGGGGTGCGGGCCGGCGCGTACCTGCTGCTCACCGCCCACCGCGCCGGCAACGTCGATCCTCCCGAGCGACTGCGGGCGCTCGTTGAGCTCGTGCGGGCGCTGCCCGGGCCGGTCGTCTTCCCGCTGCACCCCCGCACCCGCGCGCGCCTGCGCGGCGCCGGGCTGCTGGAGGAGCTCGCCGCCACCGAGGGCCTGCGCCTCACCGAGCCGCTCGGGTACGGCGCCTTGGCTGCGCTGATGTGCCACGCGCGCGCGGTGCTCACCGACTCCGGGGGCGTCCAGAAGGAGGCGTACCTTGCGGGGGTGCCGTGCGTCACGCTACGTGCCTCCACCGAGTGGGTCGAGACCGTGCAGGCGGGGTGGAACACGCTCGTGGACCTCGACACCGCCGCGGCGCTCGCCGCGCTGGAGCGCTGGCCGAAACGGGGATGCGAGCCGGAGGCGAGTGTCTCCCGGCTTCGGTCGCCGACGGAGCGGCCGCCACTATACGGGGACGGGCACGCCGCCGAGCGGTGCGTGCAGGCGATCGGTACGCTCGCCGCGTGAGCACCCCACAGCAGACCCCCGTCCGGGTCGGCGTCGCCGGCCTCGGCTACTGGGGACCGAACCTCGCGCGCAACTTCGCCGCGCTCCCCGGGTGCGAGCTGCGCTGGGTGTGCGACCCCTCCGAGCCCGCGCGCGCGCGGGTGGCGCCGCAGTTCCCCGGCGCGCGCGCCACCGCGGAGCTGGAGGACCTGCTCGCCGACCCCGACCTCGACGCGGTGGTGCTCGCCACGCCCGTGCCCACCCACGCGGAGCTCGCGGTGCGCGTCGTGGGGGCCGGCAAGCACTGCTTCGTGGAGAAGCCGCTGGCCACCACCGCCGCCGACGCGCAGCGCGCCGTGGACGCCGCCGAGCGCGCCGGGCGGGTGCTGATGGTCGGGCACCTGCTGGAGTACCACCCCGCCGTGGACCGTCTCAAGGCGCTGCTCGACGGGGGGAGCTGGGGGAGCTGTTTTACGTGTACGGCAACCGCCTCAACCTCGGCAAGCTGCGCGCCGACGAGAACGCGCTGTGGAGCCTCGGCGCGCACGACGTGTCGGTGATCCTGCACCTGATCGACGAAGAGCCCTCGGAGTGCACCGCCCACGGGCGCTCCTACGTACGCGCGGGCGTGGAGGACGTGGTCTTCTGCTACCTGCGCTTCCCCTCCGGGGTGGTCGCGCACCTGCACCTCTCCTGGTTGGACCCCCACAAGGAGCGGCGGCTCACGGTGGTCGGCGCACGGCGCATGGCGACCTTTGACGACATGCGCCTGGAGGGCAAGCTCACCCTCTACGACAAGGGCTTTGACCAGGACGTGCGCTCGTGGGGCGAGTACCTCGCGCGCTCCGGGGAGATCTTCTCCCCGAGCTCCCCGCCGTCGAGCCGCTGCGCGTGGAGTGCGAACACTTCGTGGAGTGCCTGCGCACGGGAGCCACCCCCCGCTCGGACGGGCGCTCCGGCCTTCGCGTGGTGCGGGTGCTGGAGCGCTTGCAGCGGTCGCTGGAGGGGTGAGCCGTTCGGTTGCGGCGGCTCGCTGGGAGCCGCGGGTTGGTTGCAGGCGCCTGACGGGTTAGCGGTTGCCGGCTACAGCGGCCGCTGGAGGGGTCGGACAGTTCTCTGATATTGCGTATGTTTCAGATTAATGGTACGCCAACAAGACTCGCGCAGCTGTGCGATGATTGTGTGATGCGCCTCTTCAACAAACACCTCCTGGCAAGCGGAATCCTTGTAGTGACCCTGCTCGCAGCGGTCGGTACGACCGCGTTCGCCACCTCCACCCCCCTGAAGATCACCAACTGCACCAAGGCCGTCGGCCGCCCCAAGACGCTGACCCTCACCTGCGGCGACGGCAACACCCTGCTCTTCGGGCTGCGGTGGTCGAGCTTCGGCGGCGCCTCGGCCCAGGCCACCGGCACGCTGGAGCTCAACACCTGCACCCCCAACTGCGCCGCCGGCAAGTTCGTCCGCTACCCGGTCGCCGTGAAGGCCCACGACCCGCGCGCCTGCAAAGCCGGCCCGCGTGTGTACAACGAACTCACACTGCGCTTCACCGGCCGCGCGCCGTCGTCGGCCGGCAGACTGAAGCACTGGACGCTGGGCTGTCCGCACCGCTGAGGTCCCGGGAGGCCCCGGTGAGACCAGCCGTTCAGTAGGGTCCCCCCGTGCGCCCCACCTTCGACCTGCAGTCCCACTCGCTGCACTCCGACGGCGAATTCGAGCCAGCCGTGGTCGTGCGCGCAGCGGCGACGGCGGGCGTGGAGCTGCTCGCGCTGACCGACCACGACTCCGTGGGGGGCGTCGAGGAGGCGCTCGCGGAGGGCGCCCGCGCGGGGGTGCGCGTGGTGCCCGCCACTGAGCTTTCCTCGGTCGACGAGGCCTACGAGGAGCTGCACGTGCTCGGCTACCTCGTCGACCACCACGACCCCGCGTTCGCCGCGACGCTGGCGGACCTGCGCGGCGACCGCGAGCGGCGCGTGCTGGCGATGGCCGAGCGGCTGCGCGCGGAGGGTTTCGAGCTCGACGACCGCGAGCTGCGCCGCCGCCAGGCCGCCGGCGACCCGCTCGGGCGCCCGCACCTCGCGCAAGCGCTACTCGACCACCCCGCCAACGCCGAGCGCGTCACCGCCGAGGGCATCGGCACCCTGCGCGAGCTGTTCCCCCGTTACCTCGTGCCCGGCGTCCCCACCTACGTCGCCCGCACCCGCCCCACGGTGGCCGAGGCGATCGAGCTGATTCACCGCGCCGGCGGCGTCGCGGTGTGGGCGCACCCCTTCTGGGACGTGGCCGAGCCGGACACGGTGCGCGCGATGCTCGAGCGCTTCGCCGGGCTCGGCGTCGACGGCGTGGAGGCCTTCTACCCGACCCACACCGCCGCCCAGGTCGCGCTGCTGTGCTCCGTCGCCGCCGAGCTCGACCTGCTCACCACCGGCTCCTCGGACTTCCACGGTTCAGAGCACAAGACCTTCGCGGGCTTCAGAGCGTTCGAGCTCTACGGCCACTCCCCGCGGCTGGGGCCGCTCGCCGCGGGAGACTAGCCCGCCACCTCGGCGAGCTCGACGAGTCGCACGCGGTCCTCCGCGGCGGCCGCTCGCCTGAGCGCCCCGTTGAAGCCACCTCGCGAGAAGAGCAGGACGCGCAGGTCCTTGGCGATCGTGTAGCCCGCCTGGCGCAGTGCCGGGAGCTTGTACTCCTCGATCTCCGCCAGGAGACCGGCGTCCATCGGCTTGGTGCGCCACCGGCACTCGCCGAGGACCGTCACGCGCCCGTTCGAGAGTCCGACCACGTCGATCTCCTCGCTCGTGCGCTCTCCCGTGCGGCGCAGGTCGTTGCGCGCGGGGCCCCACCAGCCGCCGACACGCTGCGCCGTCTGTCCGTACGCCGTCCGCACCCACCCGCGGCACAGCTCCTCGAACACCGGCGCGACGTGGTCGCTCAGCGCCGGGCGCACGCTACCCTCCCACAGGTCTGCCGGCGTCAGGCCGGCCTCGAGCTCGGCCTGGAACGGGAACACGAACCGAAACCAGAAGCGGAAGAAGGGGTCGCTCAGCTCCCAGTGGCCCCCGCGGCTGGACGCTCGGGCGCCCACCGGCAGCTTGCGGCGCACGATCCTCAGGTCGGCCAGCGTAGCGAGGTAGCGGTTCACCGTGGCGTTCTCCACCCGGGCGCCGGAGGCGATCTCCTGGACCTCCTTCTCCCCCGTGGCGAGCTGCTCGAGGATCGAGAAGTACACGCCCGGCTGTCTGAGCTCCTGCTCGAGGACCACGCGGGCCTCGTTCCACAGCGGGCCGTTGCGGTCGAGCACGCGCGAGCAGACCACGGACCTGAGCTCTCCCCGCCCGAGGGCGTCCAGGTAGCGAGGCATCCCGCCCGCTACGGCAAAGCGCTCGATGCGCTGCACCGGGCCGAGCGTGTCGAGGAAGACACGAGCTTCGGGGTAGCGCAGAGGCCGGACCTCCAGCCCCCGCAGGCGTCCGTGCAGCGGGCCGCGCTCGCTCATCAGCGCCTGCATCTGCGAGATCGCCGAGCCGCACAGCACGAGCTTCAGGTGGGAGTGGTCGCGCTCCTCCTCCATGACGGCCTGCACCGCACTCAGCACCCGCTCGGCCTCCGCCTCGGCGTGGGGCAGCAACCAGGGAAACTCGTCGACGACCACCAGCGTCTTGGTGGAGCTCGCTAGCCGGAACGCGACGCGCACGAGCGTCGCGAGGTCGGGGATCTCGGGCCGTACACCGAGCCCCGGCTCGAGCAGAGCCGCGAAGCGCGAGAGCTGAGTTCCCGGCGCGAGGCGCTCTGAGGCCAGGACGACGGCCGGCTTGCCGTGGGCGAAGCGGCGCACCAGCCACGACTTGCCGACACGCCGACGCCCGAACAGGTTGACCGGCGTGCGCTCGGAGCTCACCCACCACTCCTCCAGACGAGCCAACTCGTCCTCCCGATCGAGGAACTCCTCGGCCAGCGGCCAGCGGTACGCGTCCACCCGCCCACCATAACAAACTGTAGCGTAAGTTACTTTGGCGTATGCAAGAAGGAGGCGCAGCGCGCCTGTAAGAAGGAGGCGCGGCGGCAACCCCCCGCCGAGTCGTCCTCACTCAACATACGCCAGCGTAAGTTACTCTGACGTATGCAAGAGTCACCTGAGCAGGCGCCGTTGCCGGCGCTCGGCGCCGGGCGCCGTCAGCGAGCCTCGAGCAGGCGCATGACCCGCTCGACCGCCGCGTCCACGGTTTCGCTGCCTGAGCGCAGCACCAGGTCCGGGTGCGCGGGCGCCTCGTAGGGCGCCCCCACCCCCGTCAGGCCACGCAGCTCGCCGGCGCGGGCGCGCGCGTAGAGTCCCTTGGGGTCGCGCCGCTGGCAGAGCGCCAGCGAGGCGTCCACGAACACCTCGAAGAACGCCAGCCCGGCCTCCGCGTGGAGCGCCGCCGCCGCCTCCCGGTCCGCCGTGTAGGGGCTGACCAGGCTCACCAGCGCGACCGAGCCCGACTCCGCCAGCAGTCGCGCCACGTGCGCGGTGCGGCGCACGTTCTCGCTGCGGGCCTCCTCGTCGAAGCCGAGGTCCCCGTTGAGGCCGTGGCGCAGGTTGTCCCCGTCGAGCAGGAACGCCGGGCGGCCCGTCTCCACGAGGCGCTCCTCCACCGCGCTCGCCGCCGTCGACTTGCCCGCCGCCGGCAGGCCCGTGAACCACACCGTCGCCCCCGCGCACCGCAGCGCCTCCCAGCGCCGGTCGCGAGTTAGGCCGGAGCTTTGCCAGCGCACGTTGGGGCTGCACTCGAGCTCAGTGCGAGCGGACACCACAGACATCGACACGACCTTGCGAAAGATTGTGAGCAGGTTAGCGAGGCTTAATGATAGGTCAGCCCCGGGCGGCGAGCGCAGCCAACACGCGCTCGACGGCGGCGTCGAGGTCTTCCTGGCAGGTGCGCACCACGACGTCGGGGCGCTCCGGCGGCTCGTAGGGGGCGCCGACACCGGTCAGGCCCGAGAGCTCGCCGGCGCGGGCGCGGGCGTAGAGGCCCTTGGGGTCGCGCTGCTCGCACTGGGCGAGCGGCGTGGAGACGAACACTTCGATGAAGTCGAGGCCCTCCGCGGCGTGCAGCGCGGCGGCCACCTCGCGGTCCGCGGCGTAGGGGCTGACGAGCGACACCAACGCGACCGCGCCGCACTCCGCCAGCAGCCGCGCGACGTGCGCGGTGCGGCGCACGTTCTCCGCGCGCGCCGCCTCGTCGAAGCCGAGGTCCCCGTTGAGCCCGTGGCGCAGGTTGTCCCCGTCGAGCAGGTACGCTGGGCGCCCCGCCCGCACGAGCCGCTCCTCGACGGCGCGCCCGATCGTCGACTTCCCGGAGGCGGGCAGCCCCGTCAACCAGACCGTCGCGCCGGCGAACCCGAGCGCCTCGCGGCGCTCGGAGCGCGTCAGCGTCGCGCGCTCCCACCGCACGTTCGGGCTGCGCTCCGTCTTGGTCTCGACCCCGGCCGCCGCCGACGCGTCCTCGACGTCCCCCTCGGTGTCGAGGATCACCCCGGCCGCCACCGTTTCGTTGGTGGCCTCGTCGATCACGATCAGGCTGCCCGTCGTGCGGTTGCGGCGGTAGGAGTCGAACACCACCGGGGCCGTCAGCTCCACCCGCACGCGCCCGAGGTCGTTCAGCGCGAGCGCCGTGGCGCGCTCGTCGCGGTGCAGCGTGTCCACGTCGATCCGGTAGCGCACCTCCAGCGCGGCCACCCCCACGGTGCGCGTGGTGTGCTTGACCAGGTACCGCCGTCCCTGCTCGAGCGGGCGCTCGGACATCCAGCAGAGCAGGCTCTCGAAGCTCTGCGCGACCGCCGGCTGGTTGTGCGTGCGCGCGATCGTGCTCCCGCGACTCACGTCGACGTCGTCGGTGAGCCGCAGCGCCACCGACATCGGCGGGAACGCCTCGCGCACCGGGCCGTCGAAGGTGTCGATGCCCGCCACCGTGGTGCGTTGCCCGCCGGGGAGCACCACCACCTCGTCGCCGGTTCGCACGATCCCGCCCGCCACCTGGCCCGCGTAGGCGCGGTAGTCCGAGGGAGGGTGGGACCGACTCCCTCGCGGGCGGATCACCCACTGCACCGGGAAGCGCACGTCGCGCAGGTTGCGGTCCGAGGCGATGTGGACGTGCTCGAGGTGGTAGAGCAGCGGCGGCCCCTGGTACCACGGCATCGCCTGCGAGCGCTCCACCACGTTGTCGCCCCGCAGCGCGGAGATCGGGATGAACGTCACGTCCTGGATGTCCAGGCGCGCGGCGAAGCGCTCGAACTCGTCCACGATCGAGTCGAACACCTCCTGGTCGTAGTCGAGCAGGTCCATCTTGTTGACGCACACGACCAGGTGCGGGATCGCCAGCAGCGAGGCGATGAACGCGTGCCGGCGCGACTGCGCGATCACGCCCTTGCGCGCGTCGACCAGCACGATCACGAGGTCCGCCGTGGAGGCACCGGTGACCATGTTGCGCGTGTACTGCTCGTGCCCGGGGGTGTCGGCGATGATGAACCGCCGCTGCGCGGTGGCGAAGTAGCGGTACGCCACGTCGATCGTGATGCCCTGCTCGCGCTCGGCCCGCAGGCCGTCGGTGAGCAGCGAGAGGTCGAGGCCGTCGTGGCCCATCCGCCGGCTCGTCAGCTCGACGTGCTCGAGCTGGTCGGCGAGCACCTGCTTGGAGTCGTAGAGCAGCCGCCCGATCAGCGTGCTCTTGCCGTCGTCCACCGACCCCGCGGTGGCGAACCGCAGCAGCTCCACCGGGCGCTCGGTGAGCCGCCGGAAGACCTCCTCGGTGTCCTGCGCGGCGGTGCGCTCGCCGTCGTGGGTCTGGGTCTCCGTAGCCGTGTCGGTCTGTGTGACCGTGTCGGTCTGCGTGACCACGTCTGTCTGGGTAGCCGGGTCGGTTTGCGTAGCCATGTGCCCAGCAACGGTTGCCGGCGGGCGGGACTTATGGGCCGGGGAACGAATATCGGACACCGGCGAGGAGCCCCTCAAACCCTCAGAAGTACCCGCGCCGCTTGCGGTCCTCCATCGCGGCCTCGGACGCACGGTCGTCCCCGCGGGTCTGCCCGCGCTCGGTGACCTCGGTGGCGGCAATCTCGGCGACCACCTCGGCGAGCGTCGCCGCGTCGGACTGCACCGCACCCGTGCACGTCATGTCCCCGACGGTGCGGTAGCGCACCCGCGCGGTGAACGGCCGCTCGCCGTCCACGAGCTGGACGAACGGGGAGACCGCGTAGAGCATCCCGTCGCGCGCGAACACCTCGCGGTCGTGCGCGAAGTAGATCGAGGGCACCTCCAGGGACTCCTCGGCGAGGTACTGCCACACGTCGAGCTCGGTCCAGTTGGAGATCGGGAAGACCCGTGCGTGCTCGCCGCGGCGCAGGCGCCCGTTGAAGAGGCTCCACACCTCCGGGCGCTGGCGCTGGGGCTCCCACTGGCCGTGGGCGTCGCGGAAGGAGAGGATGCGCTCCTTGGCCCGCGCGCGCTCCTCGTCGCGCCGCGCGCCCCCGAACGCGGCGTCGAAGCCGTGCTCGGCGAGCGCGTCCAGCAGCGTGACGGTCTGCAGCGCGTTGCGCGAGGCGCGGGGACCGGTCTCGTCCTCCACGCGGCCGCGACGGATCGAGTCCTCGACGGACGCGACGATCAGCCGCTCCCCGAGCTCCGCCACGCGCCGGTCGCGGAACGCCAGCGCCTCCGGGAAGTTGTGCCCCGTGTCCACGTGCATCAGCGGAAACGGGAACGGCCCCGGCCGGAACGCCTTCTCCGCGAGGCGCAGCAGCACGATCGAGTCCTTGCCCCCGGAGAACAGCAGCACCGGGCGCTCGAACTCCGCGGCGACCTCGCGCATCACGTGGACCGCCTCGGCCTCCAGCGCGCGCAGGTGCGAGAGGCGGTAGGTGGCGGCGGGATCTTCGCGGTGCTCCTCGGGGACACGCTCGCCGGGGGCGGTCGGACTCGCGGCCCCCACGGACAGCTCCGGCTCCACTGTGTGCGGCATGGGCCTGTAACGGTGGCGGGCGCGTGGGACTTGTGCCTGAGCCGCAAGACGTTCTCACGAACCCTCAGCCGGCCGGCCGCCGGGGCAGGGTCAGGGCCCGCGAGCCCTCACAGCCGCTGCGTTTGCCGCAGCCAGCGCTCGAGCAGTGGGTCGACGATCAAGAAACCGGTGTGAGCGCGCTGAACTTCACCCTGGTCGATCAGAGCACGTACTGCGGCTTCGGCTGAGCCTTTCTTGAGCCCGTACGTGTCGAGTGTCCGGCGGTTGTAGAGCGTCTCCGCGCTGTTGGCAAGCGCGAGCAGCACCTTGCGCTGGTTTGGCTTGCCGGCGAGGCCGTCCCAGAGCTTCTCAAACACTTCCTTCGTCTCCCGGTCCACGGCGGTGAGCACGCGGTCGAACGTGTCGAGATCCGCGGTGGCCCCGCGCGGGGTCTGCTCGAAGAGGTGGTGTGCGCACAGCATCGCCCGCTGGGGGTGGCCACGGACCAGGTCGAGCAGCGCATCGAGCGCCTCGTGCGGGTCGCGCTGCGCGCGCTCGAAGCGCTCGCCGATGAACTCGATCAGGTCCTCGTCACGCAACCGGTCGAGCGGGACCAGGCGCGCCTGGCCGAACAGCGGCCGGGTGCGATCTCCGAACAGCGCGTTCAGCATCCCGGGCTCCGATCCGGCGAAGATGTAGCTGGCCTCGTCACGGTGGAACTGGATCTTCGACCGCAGCAGTCCGTCGACGTCGGAGTCGATCCGCAGGAGGTCCTGGAACTCGTCGAAGACGACGAGCGTACGCGCACCGCTGCGCTGAAACACCCGCTTCGGCAGATCGAGCATGTCGGAGAGCCGCTGCTGCTCCTGGCGCGGCACGGGCTCGACCTCGGCGCCCACCCCCCCGGGTGCAGCGACGACCTTCCCGTGCCACCTGCGGGTGACGGAGGCGACTGTGCGGCGCGCGGCGCCTGCCAAGCTCCCGAGGTAGGCCTCCTCGATACGCCGCGAGACCTCCGCGAGCGTGATCGCACGGTAGAAGTCGACGTACACCGTGTTCATCCCGAGCCGCTCCGCCTCCAGGCGGACCTTGCCGAGGACCGTCGTCTTGCCGTAGCGCCGCGGGGCCTGCAGCCGCGTGTTGTGCCCGCCCTCCGCGAGCGCCAGCAGCTGCTCGGTCTCGGGCTCGCGATCCACGAGCTGGTCCGGGGGCAGCGGATCGTCGTACACGAACGGGTTGAGATCGCTCGCCACGGACAAAACAATAGCAGCAGTCATAGTAGATATGACCAGCCAGTCAAGCTATCTATGACCAGCGGGTCAACCCGGCGGTACGAGCGGGGCTGTGGATCGGGAGAGGGCGAGGCAGCCCCCCGGCGCAAGCGCGGACCCTCGGGCACCGTTAGAGAGGCGGAGGTGGACCCATCGTGGCACGGCCCGCATCGAGCGACCGCGCGGCGGGTTGGAAGAGAAGAGCGGATCGCGCGATCGCGAGAGAGCTCGACAGGGAGGCAGACGCAAAGTGGGCAGATTGACAGTACGCCGCGGACTCGCGCTCGGCGCAGCGCTCCTCGCCGGCGGGGCGCTCGCGCTGCCGTTCGCCTCACAGGCGAGGAGCTCCGCCCCTGCCACAACGTCCACGGGGACGACCACCACGACGACCACACCCACGACGACCACACCCACGACGACGACAACCACACCAACGACCACCACCACGACCACAACGACCGCTCCCACGCCCGCCCCCAAACCGCTTCCCCCGCTCGCGTACAGCAGCTACGTCGAACACGTCACCACCTCGACGGCTCTGCTCAAAGCGAGGGTCAACCCCCGGGGCGTGGCGACCACGTACTTCTTCCAGTACGGCCCCACCGCCGCCTACGGCTTCCAGACGCCGTCCGCCGCGGCCGGCAGCGGCACCGTGGAAATCCCGCTCACCCGGACCGTGAGCGGCCTGCAGCCCGGCACCACCTACCACTTCCGCGTGCTCGCGAGCAGCTCCGCGGGGATGACGGCCAGCAAGGACGCGACGTTCACCACCAGGAAGGTGCCGCTGTCGCTGACCGCCGACGTCGCCCCCAACCCGGTCGTGTTCGGCAACCCGCTCGAGCTCACGGGGACGCTCTCGGGGACCGGCAACGCGGGCGTGGCGGTCGTCCTGCAGGCAGACCCCTTCCCCTACACCCACGGCTTCCACGACGTCACGAGCCCCGTGGCAACGGACGCCGCCGGGGACTTCACCCTCCCGGTCGCGGGTCTGCTGCTGAGCACCCAGCTGCGCGCCGCCACCGCCGGCAAACCAGCGGTCTACAGCCCCGTGGTCACCGAGCTCGTCGCGGTGCGGGTCACCCTCCACGTGCGCCCCGCCCGGCGCCGCGGGGACGTGCGCCTCTACGGCACCGTGACCCCCGCCGAGCCCGGCGCCGGGGTGGCGTTCGAGCGGTTCGTCCACGGCCGGTACGTGCCGGTCAGCGGGACCACGATCAGGGGCCACACGGGCGAGGTCTCGCGCTTCGCCCGCACCGTGCGCCTGCGCCGCAGCGGCCTCTACCGCGCGCTGGTGCAGGTCGCGAGCGGCGCCCAGGTCTCGGGTCGCAGCCGGCCCGTAGAGATCCTCTGAGGCGCCCACCTCGGGTGACGCGCGCATGAGTCGGGGGTTCATTTGGGGCGCATCCGCGCAGGTCGTGGGAGCAGCCACGGCGGGGGGCGCGGGGCCTCCGTGCCCCGCGTCGGCGCGCAGTGCCGTGCGGCCGGTCTCCCTCCCACCGTCGCAAGTCTGCCGCAGCGGGCGCCGTTGCTAGGCCGACGTCTCTCTACCTACCGAGAAGGGTGTGTAAACGAATGAACCGTCTTCTGCGTGCTGTGCCTCGCCGGTCCTGGCCGATCGCGATCGCTGTGGCCATGTTCCTGGGCGTCGGCGCCGCATCCGCGGGAGCCGACTCGGAAATCGAAGGGGTGTGGTCCTTCAACGGCGGGCAGGTCGACGTCATCTCGATACCCGGCGGGCAATTCGAAGGCATCGTCACGGTTGCGACGAAGTTCGCCGAATGCCCGCACGAAGTGGGCGAACACATGTGGACCGCAATCACGCCGCAGTCCGACGGCTCGTACTGGGGCCTGCATCAGTGGTTCCACGCCGCCTGCATCCCGAATACGACACTCGGGCCCACCGCCTGGCGCGTGTTGCACGATCCGAACGGCTCCCGCTACCTCCGCGTCTGCTTCAGCAATCCGGGCTCGACGCAGCCGACGATCGCCGCCGACGGCGCCCCCAATGAACCATCTGAAGACGCCCCGTATCACGTCACCTACGGCTGCTTCAACTCGGCGCTGACCGCTCCCCTACCGGTCGCCCCAGGAGGCTCCGGCACGTCGAGCAACGTAGAGCACCTGACGCTGCCGAAGACCAAGCCCACGCAGTGCCTGAGCGGCAAGCTGTTCAAGATCCGCCTCAAGGAGCCGAAGTACGACCCGTTCAAGACGGTCAAGATCACCCTCAGCGGCCACCAGATCCCGACCTCGCGCAGAGGCAAGTATGTCCTTGCCACGATCAACCTGAGCAGCCTTTCGAAGGGCACGTTCACGATCAAGATCCGCGCCACGACCGTTCTCGGGCACCACCTCTCGTCCAGCCGCACCTACCACACCTGCAAGCATCCCAAGCCGAAGAAGCATGGCAAGAAGAAAGGGAAGCGGAGTAGGAGAGGTTAGGGCCCACGCCCCAAGAACCCTTGGCTTGGCACCACGGAACGACAAGGGCCGAGAACTGGGCCTGACCGCGTTCGGACTCGGGCTGCTCAGCGACGTCACACCCCCCGGCGCGTGGGTGCAGCGGCCCCTGGCCGAGCCGACCCTGCGCCTGCGGTCGGCCTCCTCGCGGGCGATCGCCGAGAGCTGGTCTGGATTGGATGCGATCGGCTGGGAGGGGATGATCGACGGTGCCCCGTTCGTCGTCGAGCGCGGCCGAGCCGGAGACCACCGCTTCGTGCACGGCGCACACCCCCACCAGAGCGGCACGCTCTCCGCGGGGACCCGCGCCGTCCACCACCTCTCCACCGATGCGCGCGTGCTGCGGTGCGCGCCCTCAGACCCGGCCGAGCAGTCGTGGTGGCGGGTCGTGCTCGACTCGGTGCTGTTCACGGTCGCGCTGCTGCAGGGCTACGAGGCTCTGCACGCCGGCGCGCTCGCCACGCCGGACGGCGCAGTCGCGATCACGGCCGCGAGCGGCGGCGGCAAGAGCACGCTGCTGAGCGAGCTGCTGGCTCACGGTCTGACGCTGGCGGCAGACGACGTGCTCGTGCTGGAACCCTCAAGCACAGACGCCCCCCCGCTCGCTCACCCGGCCCCGCCCCTGATGACGGTGCCGGCCGCGAGGCTCCCGAGGCTCGCGGCCGCGAGCTGCCCCGCCGAAACGGGCTCCTCGGAAGCGGGTCCCCCAGAGGCGCGTGCCGACGCCGATGCGAGCCAAACGGAGACAGGTCCCCCAGAGGCGATCTGCGCACTCGGGGAAGAGCGCTGGATCCCCGTGCCCGTTCACCCCGAGCCGTTGCCGCTGAAGGCGCTGGTCGTGCTGAACCGTCGCCCCGGCCTCGCCACAGGCATGCACAGAGCTGCCAGGCCGCTCGCGGTGCTGGTGGGCTCGCTGCTGCGCTTCCCGCGCGTACCAGAGCGCGAGCGCACCCGCTTCGAAGTGGCCGGCGCGATCGCTGCGCACGTTCCCATCTGGCGGCTGGACGCCGATCCAAGCGTGGCCCCCGAGACCCTGGCCGGCCTGCTGCTGGCAGAGTGCGTGGAGCCCCACCGGACACGGCCGCAGAGCCTGTCCACCGTCCGTTGAGAGGCGTACGTATGCGGCGTGCGCAACCGTTGTTAGGGTCTCGTCAGCCCCGCCGTCTCAGCGCTATGCCCATGATCTCCGCTTCCGAAGCCCCGACCGCCCCCAGCGAGGAACTCGCCCCCGAGGGTCCCGGCCAGGCAATCGCCTCCGAGGCTTCCGGCCAGGTAGTCGCCTCCACTACCACCAGCGAGCTCGCTGACGCACCGGGAGCACCGATACTCCAGCTCGAGTGCCTCTACCACCGCTGGAAGGGCCCCAAGCCGCCCGTGCTTGACGACGTCACCCTGACGTTGCGCGCGGGCGAGGTGACCTGGATCGGTGGGCGCAACGGCGCCGGCAAGACCACGCTGCTGCGCCTGGCCGCCGGCATCCTGCTGCCTCAGCGTGGCAGCGTGCGCATGGGCGAGCTCACGCCCGTCTCGAAGGGAGGCCGCTATCAGCGCCAGATCGGCTTCCTCTCGGCGGGCGACCGCGGCCTGAATGCGCGGATGCGCGTGCGCCAGCAACTCGACTACTGGGCCCGTCTCGCCTACGTCCCCCGCGAGCGACGCGCCGAGCTGGTGGCGGACAGCCTGCGGCGGTTTGGTCTGGAGGAGTTCGCCGAGCGACGTGTCGACCGCATGTCGATGGGCCAGCGTCAGCGCATCCGCCTCGCGATGGCCTTCCTGCACGAACCGCGCGTGCTGCTGCTGGACGAGCCCCGCAACTCGCTCGACGACGACGGCTACCAACTGCTCGGCGAGCAGATCGCGTGGGTCACTGGCCGTGGCGCCGCCGTCCTGTGGTGCTCGCCGCGAGGCGAGGACCGGGTACTCGCGTGCGACGCCGGCTACACCCTCGAAGCGGGACACCTGGAGCGTGTCGAATGAGGCTGTGGTGGGACGCGATGGCGGGGATCGTGCGCCGCGACGCGATTCTGTTCGTGAGCTACCGCGGCCAGCTCGTATCGCAATTTCTCGGTCCGCTGTTCTCGATCACTCTCTTCTACTACATCAGCCGCCTGCTGACAGCGAGGACCATACACTCGCCGGGTGGTTACTTCGGATTCGTGATCGTCGGACTGGTGATCGTTCAAATTCTGACCGTCTCTCTCGGGGTCATGCCGGTCACCGTCAGGCAGGAACTCGTCGCAGGCACGATCGAGCGATTTTTGGTGAGCGCCCACGGCCCGGTCAATGGCATCCTCGGCACGATGGTGTTTCCACTGCTCAACGCGATGCTGACCGGAGTGCTGATGCTGGGGTTGGCCACCGTCATCTTCGGGCTGCCACTGGCGGCCACGGCCGTCCTCGCGATCCCGGTGTCGCTGCTCGGCATACTGGCTTTCATGCCGTTCGCGTTCCTGCTCGTGGCGCTGGTAATGGTGTTCAAGCAGGTATCGAACGCGACACAGTTCCTGATCGCCGGCATCGCGATCGCCGGCGGACTGTACTTCCCGATCGCGGTGCTGCCGGAGTGGATCCGCTGGGCATCCGAAGTGCAACCATTCACGCCCGCGGCCGACCTGCTGCGTCACCTGCTCGTGAACACGCCCCTGGCGCATTCCGCAGCGGTGGACCTGCTCAAGCTCGTGGGGTTCATCGCAGTCCTGTTCCCCGCTGGGTTCGCGCTGCTGCGGCATGGAATCCGCTACGGTCAGCGCACCGGAACCGTCGCCGAGTACTGAACAACACCGATCCAGGAGTTCAAACCGTGGCCTCTACCTCCACCAGCGACCTGCTTGCCGCCCGCGTGCGGCTGCCACAGCACGTCGTATGTCGCAGCTTCGTCGCAGAGACGGTCGTATTGAACCTGCAGACGGGTCGATACCACGGCCTGAACCCGACCGCCGGCAGGATGCTGGAGGCCCTGCAGGCGGCGCCCACGGTTGGCGGCGCGATACCGGAACTCGCCGGCGAGTACAACGTCGAGCAAGAGCAGATTCAGCGCGATCTGCTCGCCCTGGCCTCTGGGCTCCTGGAGCGCGGGCTGATCGAGACCGTGGATGACGACACCGAGTGAGGAGCGGACGGGTGCTGAGGAGCGGAAGTACCACAGCACCGCATTCGGACTCCCGTTGTCAATCGATCGGCGGATCGCGATCCCAGGGCTCGGACCGAGCCTGGGCTCTACGGTAGCGGGACCGCCTTCACGTGTCCACCTGGACGACGGTGAACTTCACCGGCGCTGGGAGACCATCACCACGTCACCGGCACGGGCACGAGAGCTGTACTACGGCGAGATGCTGGTGATGTCAGTCGACTTCGCTGAGCCGGCCGGCTATCTGCTGTGGGCTCGCGACTTCGGCCGTGTGCTGATCTCACCCGACGGCCTCGAGCTGCTGTGCGAACCGGATCCCATCAACGAAGACTGGGCGACGATCGTCTCGGCTCAGGCACTGCCGCTCGCCGCGACGATCCGGGGGCTGGAGGTGATGCACGCCTCGGGTGTCGTGCTGGACGGCAGGGCAGCCCTGATAATGGGCCCCTCCGGCGCGGGCAAGAGCTCGATCGCCGCCGGACTCCTCAGCGCCGGAGGACAACTGCTCAGCGATGACGTCGTCGCCTTGGCGCTGAGCGACGGGGCACTGATCGCGTACGCCGGATCCGCAGTGCTTCGGCTGCGCGCAGCGGAGGACGAGCGCCTCTCCGCCCCGGCACGTGCAACGCTCGGGCAGCAGGCGAGCTTTGTGAACGACAGGCACCGTTACCTGAGCACCAGTGCGCCGGGCGCAGTACCGCTGGGAAGCGTGTTCCTACTCGAACGCTCGGCTGATGAGCCCGCCGTGGAAAGGCTCGAGGTCGTCGATCCCTTCGAGCTGATCGCGAGCACGTTCAACCTGTCGGTGCGCACGCCGGCGCGGTTGCGCCGCCAGCTCGACGTCGTGTCCGCGATCGCCTCGGGCGGGTTTGCGCATCGTCTGCGCGTACAACCCGGAATCGATGCAACACTGCTCGCGGCGATCGTCCAAGAACACCTCGCTTCACTGCAGAAGCCTCCAGAACAGGCGGCGGCGCACTCCGGCGCTCGGCGAAGCCGCGAGCGCCCGCTGGAGCACTGAGCGACGGCGATGCTGGCCGGAGCCTGGGGCACACGAGCCGGCGAGTTGCTCGAGCGAGCGGCCGAACGTCGTGGCGAGTCGATCCATCGGGCCGGAGACCTGACGATGCTCAGCCCACCCCAACTCGTGCGGGGCAGTTGGTGGGGCTGGTTGTTCGGCCGACCGGAGGACCGCGGCGTGCTCGCGGCGCGCTTCGGCCTCGGCCCCCGCGACGATCTGCCCGCCGCGTTCGCAGCAGCGCTCACCGAGCTGGGCGAGACGGCGTGCAGCCTGCTGTGCGGCAGGTTCGTCGTCGTGGCACTCGACCGCGATCGGGGTCGCTGCCTCGTGGTGCGCGACCAGCTGGGCGCCCAGCCGCTGGTCCACGCTCGTGCGGCGGACGGGGTCCTGTTCGCAGAGCACGAGCGCGACCTGATCGAGATGCTCCCTCGCACCCCGGATCCGGATCGACTCGCGCTGCTGCAGTGGATCGACAACAGCACCACCCTTCCCGGGCACACCTTCTATGAGGGAGTGCGTCGCCTACAGCCCGGCCACCGGCTGGGTTTCGCCGGTGGACGCGTGCGCATCGAGCGCTGGTGGAACCCACGTTATGAAGGATTCGAGCAGGGCAGCGAGGCCGACCTCGCGTTGCGCTTGCGAGATGCCACCTTCGCCGCGACCAGGCGAGCCGCGGTCGGCTCTGAGCGCCTGGCGATGAAGCTCAGCGGGGGCCTGGACTCTGCCTGCGTAGCGGCAGGGCTCGCGGCAAACGGCTTCGCCGACAGCCGTGCGGTCGCTATCGGAGGCATCTTCCCGACTCACCCGACCACCGACGAGAGCGAGCTGATCGAGGCGACGGCGCGGCACACGGGCCTTTCGCTCGAGCTGGTCCCCTTCGATCCGAGCAGCTCGATACTCGACCCAGCACTCACCCACATCGACCGCTGGCGCCTGCCGCCGGCCACGCCCAACCTGTTTCTGTCCCAACCGATCATGGCGCGGGCGCGAGAGCTTGGCGTCGACGTCATGCTCGACGGCGAGGGCGGCGATGAGTTGTTCGGATGCGTACCCACCTTGATCGCCGACATGCTCCGTGCGGGGCGACTGCTCACGGCCTGGTCGCTCACCGCGCGCATCCCCCACTTCGGCCCCACTCCGGGCACGCGCACCCGTCTGCGACTGCTGGGCCACTTCGGCGTGAGTCCCCTGGTGCCGGGGAGCATCAAGCACTGTCTCGCGGTCAGGAGCAGCAACGCACGCTCGGGCGCGATCGTGCCACGCGCGGACGCCCTGAAGCTGCTCGAACTACAGAGGGCAAGTGAGCAGAGCCGGCGCGACGGCCCGCTGTGGTGGCGCTCTCTGGCCGAGACCCTGATCGATACGCGCGACCTTCTCGATCTGGGTGGCCACTTTCGCCGCGAGGCCATGGACGAGAGGATCGACCGACGCCACCCACTCCTCTACGACCTGGAGTTGATCGAAGCAACGCTGCGGCTCCCGGCCCAAGCGCAATTCGATCCGGTCCGCGATCGCCCCCTGCTGCGCGATTCGATGACTGGCCTGATCCCCGAGGCAGTGCGCACCGATCACGCCAAGCGCTACTTCACCCAACTGGTGCTCGCCGGCATTCGCGCTGACGAAGCGGGGCTGATCGAGCCGTTACGGCGAACGGACGCTCCTGTCCGCGCCTACGTGACACCCCTGGCCCTCGAACGGAAGATCGAGGTGGCTCCGGATCGGCGCGCGACGTTCGTGGCGGGCTCCCTGTGGCGGATCGCGATCGCGAACAGGTGGCTGTCGTCCCAGGAGGGCTGGACTCGGTGATCGATGCCGGCAAGCCCGAACTCCAGCCCGAGGCATTCCGCGAGCTCGTACTTTTTCCGTCCCTTTGCTCGGTCGTACTTTTTCCGTCCTTGTAAAAGGCCGGATCGCCACCCTAAGATGTTGCCTCTCCAAGGAAAGGAGGACAGAGCATGGAGAACGGCATCAACACCACCAAGTACGAGGCCCCGCGGATCGAGGATCACGGTGACCTTACGGAGCTCACAGCCGGCGGCAACGTCGGCACCGAGTTCGACTTCACAGGCGAAGTGCACGCTGGCCAGTCCACCAAGGGGCACCTTCAGCCTTCATCCCCGTGAGCAAGCGTATGCCGGTCTCCCAGCGGGGGGGCCGGCCATACGCCCCCTTCGAAGTCCGCTGGCGCTCGCTCCCTTGCGCGCAGCATCGATCTTGGCGTCATCCAGGCCGAAAGAACTAGGGCGCTGTTGGAGTTGGTAGGGCCTCATGGCCCCCGACGTCGCCTCCTATGCTTCCTCGTTGCCAGTATCGAAGATCACCATTCCTCGACACGTGGTCTACCGTCGCCTACCTTCGGAGACCGTCGTGTTCAACCTGCAGACGGGCAAGTATCACGGGCTCAACACCACCGCGGGCAGCATGCTCGAAGCGCTGGAGCGGGCCTCGTGCCTGCAGGATGCGGCGGTCGCGGTAGCCGGGGAGTACGCGCAGCCGCAGGCGACGGTCGAACGGGACCTGTGCGCGCTCTGCGACGGCCTGCTCGCGCGAGGACTGATCGAACTCGATGGCGACTCCCCAGCAGGCTGAGGTTGAGTCTCCGCAGCGGGCGCAGGCGTGCGGCGCAGCAGCCCGCCGCCTGCCCCCCTCCCGCCTGAGCCCTGCGGCCCGCGCGCGCCTCGCCGCCGAGATCGTCGCGGCCTACCTGCAGGCGCGTCGCGAGCTGCGGCGCGCCCCGATCGAATCGGTCGTTGCGGCGCTGCGCTCGGACGGCTCGCTGCCACCACTCACCCAGGGGCCGCACGCGCTCAGCGAAGTCCACCGCTTGGCCGAAGTCCGCCGCCTGGCAGAAGCCCGCCGCCTGGGGTGGATCGTGGCCCGCACCCTGAAGCTGATGCCCGGAGACACGCGCTGCCTGGCGCGCTCGCTGGTGCTCACCCGGCTGCTGGCGCGGCGAGGGATCCCGGCCAAGCTCGTGATCGGCGCACGGGCCGATCCTGACTTCCTGGCTCACGCGTGGGTGGAGTACGACGGCCAGCCCGTTCTCTCCCCCGGCGACGGATCGTTCGCCCGGCTCGTCGAGCTGTGACGCGCAAGTCGCGCTGAAAGAGTTGTGACTTTGGACGATCCGTAAGTCTCGCGCTCGGCTTGTCGTTAGTCGGCCGTGCCCAGAACCAAGGTTCAGGCGGGGGGCGTCACAAACGGGGCTGGCGGGGCCCAGGCAGGGGTCGCGCTCGTCGCAGACGCAGGCCCACGCGAGAGCATCGGGGAGGTCCTGGAGGAACAGGGGTTCGCCTGCACTGCGTTCGAGGATGTAGAGGACATGCTCGCACGTTGCACGGAGGACACCCCTGCGCTGATCGTCCTCTGGATCGAGGATCCGTCCTCCTGGCCGATGCAGCAGATCGAGCCGTTGCGCCGCGGCGTCGAGCGGGCACAGATCGTGGTGGTCTGCGCTGGCATCCAGCGGTGGGAGCTGCGCGCGGCGCTCGCGAGTGGCGTGGCGGGAGTCGTGCTGGAGGAGGAGATGGCGGATGCGCTGGGGCCGTGCCTGCAGGCGGTGCGCGCCGGACAGGTGTGCGTGCCGCGCCAGCACTGGCGGCAGATCGAGCCGCCCGCGCTATCCGCGCGCGAGAAGCAGATTCTCGGCCTGGTGGTGATGGGGTACATGAACAGCCAGATCGCCGAGCAGCTGTTCCTCGCGGAAAGCACCGTCAAGAGCCACCTCTCCTCGGCGTTCGGGAAGCTCGGGGTGCGCTCGCGCAACGAGGCGGTCAACCTGATCCTCGACTCCGAGCGCGGCCTGGGGATGGGCATCCTCGCGCTCGGGGGAGAGCCCCTGGAGGCCGACACCGGTCGTGGCGCAATGACCCCCGAGGTCGAGGTCAGGCGCAAACACGGCGCGAGCGATCGTGGCGCCCAGACCGGCACGGACGAGCACCACGGCTCAGTGCGATCACGGCGCGGGACGACCACCAGACTCGCGCGGACGAGCACCGCGGCGGAAACGACCGCCAGGCCCAGGCCGGCGCAGCCGATAGCGCCACCCGAGACCGTCGAGGCGCGCGGGCTGACCGAGAACCTCTCGCGCGAGGCGCTGTTCCGCCGCGCGCTGCTGGCGGCCGACGTCGCGGCGATCGTCGGCGCCTTCGTGCTGCTGGCGCAGCTCTCCTCGCGATCGCTGCAGCTCACGTGGGTGAGCGTCTGCGGGCTGTTGACGCTGCTCGTGGGCGCCAAGGTCTTCGGCCTCTACGACCGCGACGAGGTGCTGTTGCACAAGACGACGCTCGACGAGGCCCCGAAGCTGTTCCACGTGGCGACGCTGGGCGCGCTGGTCGCGTGGCTGGCGGGGGGCTTCGTCGTCGAGGGCAGCATCCTCAACCGCCGCGAGGCGCTGCTGCTGTGGCTGGTGCTGATGTTCCTGCTGATCGTGGCGCGCTCGCTGGCGCGTGGCCTGGCGCTGCGGGCGGTGCCCGCCGAACGGTGCCTGTTCATCGGCGACCGCGCGTCGGCGCGTACGATCCGCTCGAAGCTCACAGGCCACGGCGGCGTCAAGGCCGAACTGGTCGCCCACCTGGACCTCGACGACGTGGGGCGGTGGTCGGCCAAGACGTTCTCGGCGCAGCGGCTCGCGGAGATCCGCGAACTGGCCCGCTCGCTCGACGTGCACCGGGCGATCGTCGCGCCGCGCAGCGCCGACGCGGGCGAGATGCTCGACCTCGTGCGCACGCTGAAGGCGGTGGGAGTGAGGGTCAGCGTGCTGCCGCGCCTGCTGGAGGTGGTGGGATCCTCAGTGGAGTTCGACGACCTCCACGGGGTGACGCTGATGGGCGTCAGCCGCTTCGAGCTGACCCGCTCCTCGGCGGCGGTGAAGCGTGCGTTCGACCTCCTCGGCGCCTCATTGGGGCTGCTGGCGGTCGCGCCGCTGCTGATCGTGATCGCGGTGGCGATCAAGCTCGACAGCCGGGGCCCGGTCTTCTTCCGCCAACAGCGGGTGGGGCGCCACGGCAAGCACTTCGAGCCTGCTGAAGTTCCGCACGATGGTCCCCGACGCCGAGGCGCTGAAGGACTCTCTGCGCGAGCGCAACGAGGCCCAGGCGGGGCTCTTCAAGATCGCCGAGGACCCGCGCGTGACGCGCGTGGGCAGGCTGCTGCGCAAGCAGCGCCCTCGACGAGCTGCCGCAGCTGTTCAACATCATCCGGGGCGAGATGAGCCTCGTGGGGCCCCGCCCGCTGGTGATCGACGAGGACCGAGTGCGTGGAGGGCTGGTACCGCCGGCGGCTGGAGCTGATGCCGGGGATGACCGGCCCCTGGCAGATCCTCGGCCCGGCGCGCGTCCCGCTGAGCGAGATGGGCGCGATCGACTACCTGTACGTCGCGAACTGGTCGCTGTGGGGCGACGTCAAGATCCTCCTGCGCACCGTCCCGCACGTGCTCGGCAGACGGGGACTCTGAGTACTCTGAGCCACCTCGGCGAGATCGCCGTCGCCGCGAGCCGCCATCCGGCAGAGGGCGATGACCACGACGCTCACGACGAGCCACACGAGCATTAGCAGTATCACGAGTACGAGCATTGGATCACGCGACGGAGAGGCCCACGTCCTTTATAACCCACGCCTCCCTCGTTTGGATCGTCTTCGGACGGAACTTAGATTTACTTTACGACGCCCAGCGGGGGCTGGCCGGGTGATCGTCCACAGTAGTCGTGGTTGACTTGTGATATGGTAACGGTCATGCTGGGCAACCAACAGGTAGAGCTGCAGCGTGCCGCGAGACCCAGGCGCCGGCGGGCGCGAGGCGGGGGCGATCTCGGCGCAGCGCTCGAACGCCTCGAAGGACAGGTCGAGGCGATCAGGGCCGCGTTCGACTCGGTCGAGGAGCACCGGGGTCGCGAAGAGGCGGCGCGCGTGATCGCCGACACGCTGGGCGAGCTGCTGCCTGAGGGCGAGATCACCGTGGAGGTGGCCGAGCGCGCCGCGCGGCTCGCTGCGTCCGAGCTCGCCTGGCGACGGCACCTCGATCTCGAGCTCGACACGCCGGCGATGGCCAGGCTGCTCGGCCTCAGCAAGCAGGCGGTCGCCAAGCAGCTTGCCGAGCACAGGCTGATCGGGTTGCGCACGCGCGAGGGCGGCTGGCTACTGCCGGCCTGGCAGGTGATCGACGGACGCCCCTCGCGGGCGCTGAGCGAGGCGTTCTGGTCGCAAGTGGAGCACGGGCAGCTCTCCCCGTGGACGGTCGCATCGTGGTGTGTCACCCCGCATCCCGAGCTCAAGGGGCTCAGCCCCGTCGAGTGGGCGGCGCGGCGGGAGGACCCGGAGGCGCTGCTGCTGACCGCCACGCGCGACGCGTCGGTCTTCGCGCAGTGACAGACGTCGACCTCGAGGCGCTGCCCGTCGCGACGCTGCGCGCGGGGGCGCGACTGTGGAGGATCCACCACAAGGACAACAAGTGCTGGTTCTTCAGCCGCGGGCAGGGACGGTTCGATCCGCTGCAGCGCGACGGCCTGGGGGCGTGCTACTGGGGACGGAGCGACCTCGCCGCGTGGGTGGAGAAGCTGCGCACGCGGCGAATGCTGGACGAGGACGACCTCGACCCGCTGCGCCTCGCGCGGATCGAGCTCGACCGCGACCTCAGTATCGTCGACCTGACCGATCGCCGCGCGCTCGGAGCGGGCCTCACAGCGGCGATCGCGTCCGGCCCCGGGTACGACTACGGCCCCCCCCAGGAGCTGGCGAGCAGGCTCGCCGGCCGCGTCGAGGGCATCCTCTACCACTGCCGGCACGACATGCGCCAGCGGCTGAAGACCCTCGCGTGGCTCGGCCCTGCCGGCAGCCACCCCGAACGGCATCCCCAGCCCCGCTCCACGGCCCTGCCGGCCGGCCTGAGCCGGCGTGCCGAACGCCAGTTCGGCTATGTGATCCTGCCGCGTCCCTAGCGGATGGGCTGCTCGCCGTCGCCGAGTGGTAGTCGCTCAGGGGTCGGGCTACCGCTCGGAGGACTCGCGGTCGGCTTGCGCGAAGCCTCGCTTGATCCACTCGCCGTAGGCGCTGTAGAAGATCGGGAAGTCGGCGACGAGGATCCGAGCTGACTCGTGGATCTGCTCGGCGGTGGCGGTGGCGTATTCGTGCACGAGTAGCCGTCGTAGTTCGCGTAGCCGCTGTAGGCGAGTCGCCAGCTCGCCCGAGATGACGCGATTGTGCCGGAGCGCCTCCAGGTCGCGCCGGGCGTTGGTCTGATCGGTGCGCGCGCGAAGCTGGGCGAGCTCCAAACCGAAGGCGCCCAGCTCGGCGATGTAGTTGTAGAGCTGGTCGACGCCGCGCTCGACGGCCTTGACCTGGTTGAGCTTGCGCGGGTCCTCGGACGCAAAGGCGGAGCTGAACTGGCCGAGGTCGAAGTCCTCGCCGAATTCGGCCATCGCCGTGCGCAGGGCGAGCAGGTGACGGCGTACGTCGCCGATGCGGTCGCGGATCTTCGCCTTGAGCACACGGGCGCGATCGGGATCCACTGCCTCCAGGGGCGCGGGTGGAGGTTGCGGCTGGGTCACGCAGACGCAGGCTCCTCCGGGCCGAGATCCTCGAGCGCCTCCTCCAGGGGTCGCTCCGTTTCGCGGGCGCGGCGCTGCCACCTCGGCAGCTGCGCGCGTTCGAGCGCCCAGCGTCCGTCGCGGTCGACGAGCACCCGTCCATCACGCAGAGTGGCGAGCATCAATACCGGCGCGCGCTGTGCGTCGGGCAAGCGTACGAGCTGCACCTCGCGGCCGACTCGGCCTGTCAGGCGTCCGGCAATGTCGGCCAGCCGGCTGACCGCGGGATCGTCGAGGTCCACGAGCAGGTCGATATCGGAGCCTCCGTGCTCCGTGCCGGTCGCAGTCGAGCCGAAGAGGACGGCAAGCCTCACATTGGGCTCCGTGCGCAGCGCCGTGCGCAGGCGCCGAAGCAGCTCCCAATGGTCGCGTAGATAGAGCTCCTCCCGCGCCGATATGCGGAAGCGGCGTGGACTCAGGCGCTGTCCATGCAGGAGACCCTCGGCGGCGGCTCGACGGAGTGTGCGCTCGGGTATGGCGAGCGCCGTCGCAAGACTCCTCAGGGATTCCATGGTATGGCCGATAGTATCGCTTTGTAAGGCCGATCGCTAGGGCCGGAAAAGATTATAGGGTGGGTGCTACCCTACCTTAATGAAGAAGACCAGCATCTACCTGGAGCCCGACCTGGATTCCGAGCTCGCGCGGGTGGCTCGGGGAGACGGCGTGACGAAGGCCGAATTGATCCGCATTACGCTCAGGCGCGCCGTCGAGGAGCGTACTCAGCCACAGATCACGGCGATCGGCATCGACCGCGACCCCAAGCCTGCGGCGCTTTCGCCAGAAGACCGGGAGATCGCCGATCTGTTGCTCGCTGAGCACGACGCCCTGTGATCCTCGCCGACGCCTCGGCGATCTTCGCGCTGCTCGATCGCGCCGACGAGCGCCACGACATCACTCGTGCGTGGTACGAGCGAACACATCCGGCGCTGGCAACCGTCCCGCTGGTGCTGGCCAAGGTGGACTTCCTGGCCGCCAACCGGGGAGGCCAAAGGATGCGCGCAGCATTCCGGCATGATGTGATCGCGGGCGCCTATCGCGTCAGCTGGTGGGATGACGCGGCAGCACAGGCGGCCGAGATTGCCCAGCAGTATGCGGACCTCGGCGTCAGCCTCGCCGATGCCAGCCTCGTCGCGCTCGCCGCACGCCTGCAAACCACCGAGATCGCCACCTTCGATGAGCGTCACTTCCGGGCGCTCCGTCCACTCTGGGGTGGCGACGCGTTTCGCTTGCTGCCGCTCGATGAGGCGTAAGAGGGCTCCGCAAACCCACCGCCGGATGGGTTCGGGCGTCGCGGCCGAGGAGCATCTCGGCCTGATCTTCACAGTGCCGACGACGAGACCTCGACGACCTCCAATCCCAGCACGTGCTGGAAGCCCTGATCGCGGGTGGCGAGCGCGAAGCCGTGCTGCTTGCAAAGCGCCGCGATCCAGATGTCGTTCTGCCGGATGGCGATACCCGCTTGCCGCAGCAGTGTGGCGATCTCGCCGAACAGGCGCGCCGTCTGCTCGCCAAGCTGGAGTATCTGCACCCGTGGCGTCGCGAGCAAGCGTTCCAGCCTCTCGGTGTTCTGGCGCAGCCGCGATCCCTTCATGAACCCGAACCACAGCTCGCCCAGGACGATAATCGGCAGGCCGACCGCCTCCGCGCGGCGCATCTCCTTCGCGAGACGCAGATCGCCCTCGCCCAGCGCCTTGTAGGCGTTGGTGTCGAGCGCCAGCTTCACGCGAGCTCGGCCGGCAGAGCATCGAGCCACGCCTGCGCAGCGTCGGAATCGTCCTCCCCGCCCGGCGCGCTGCCGACGAACCAGTCGAGGTCGTCGTATGTGACGGCAATGGATCGCAGCTTCGCATGCTCCAGCGTCTCGACGACCAGTCCGTTGAGTGTCTTGCCGCTCGCCCGGGCCTCCCGCCGGAGCTCTGCATCGAGATCGGGGGGCACACCGCGCACGGTGTACTGAATGCTGCTCATGCCTGCAAGTATAGGCATATTTCGAAGGCTATTGGCCCCTACCGGGCGGCGGAGGCGCAGGTAGGCCGCCCTTGGAGTGGAAGTGCGAGACCCCAGCCGCCGTTACCCCGGGTAGAAGCGGGTCATTGTGGGATCCGCTCGCGTCGATTGGAGTGGCAGGGGTTGACTATGGTGGGAATGGCTGGTTCCGTCCACGTGGCGAGCTCGAGGCCCAGCAGTCCGCGTGCTCTGGCTACGCTGGAGGCCGCATGACCGACCTCGTTCGCACCGACGACGACCTGGCCCGCGCGATCAACACCGAGCACGGCCACGTCGAAACGTACAAGCACAGCACGATCCAGCACGCGATCCGCTGCGGCGAACTGCTCCTGGAGATGAAGCAGCGCGTCGGGCACGGCAACTGGCTGGCGTGGGTCAAGGAGCACTTCGAGGCGAGCGAGCGCACAGCCCGCAACTACATGGAGATCGCCAAATCGGCAGCGGTTGCCGATTTGAAGGACGACACCACGATGCGCTCGGCGCTGCGCGCGCTGGCCTCGCCGTCCCAGTCGAAGAAGGCCTCCAAAGCCGAGCCCAAAGACGCACAGGCAAGCAACGCGCTCGCCCCCGCTCCGATCCCGATCGAGGGCGCCGAGCGCATCCCCGACGCCGAGATCGTCGAGGAGCCGAGGGCCGGCCTGGGCAAAACCCACCAGCGCACCTGGGCAAGCGTCCCCGCACGCCTGATCACGATCAAACGCGTCTTCAGCGAAGCCGCCGGCGCCCAACTCGACGACCACCGCGCCAGCGAAGCATTGTACGAGGCATCACGCGAAGCACACCAGGCCGCGACCGACCTGGAACAGCTGGCCGCGGCACTGCGGAAGCGTGCGGCATGATCGAGGGTGCGCGCCGCGCTGATCGGCTGTGGCGCGTCAACGCGGGGACGGGCAGCATACCCCCACGCAGTGAGCGTTGGCACGACAAGCCGCTAAAAAGCGTGACGAGGTAAGCGCGGCTCGCGATGGCTACCTGCTTGGTCACCGGCGGCGCGGGGTTCCTGGGCTCGCATCTGTGCGACGAGTTGCTCGCGCGCGGCAATCGGGTGATCTGCGTCGACAACCTGGAGACGGGGTCGCTGGCGAACATCGAGCACATCCAGGGCTCGGGGTTCACGTTTCTGCACCTGGACATCATCAAGCCCTACTTCATCGACGAGCCGATCGACTTCGTCTACCACCTCGCCTCGCCGGCGTCGCCGATCGACTACCTCAGACTTCCGCTGCACACGCTTAAGGTCGGCTCCTACGGCACCCACCACACGCTCGGCCTGGCCAAGGCCAAGCGTGCGCGCTTTTTGATCTCCTCGACGAGCGAGGTCTACGGCGACCCGCAGGAGCATCCGCAGCGCGAGTCCTACTGGGGGCATGTCAATCCGATCGGTCCGCGCGGGGTCTACGACGAGGCCAAGCGCTATGCGGAGGCGCTGACGATGGCCTACCACCGCCAGCAGGGGGTCGACACGGCGATCATGCGGATCTTCAACACCTACGGTCCGCGGATGCGCCCGAACGACGGTCGCGCGATCCCGACGTTCCTGCGCCAAGCGCTGCAGGACAGGCCGATCACCGTGTTCGGCGACGGCAGCCAGACGCGCTCGTTCTGCTTCGCCAGCGACCTGATCGCAGGGATGATCGCGCTCGCGGAGTCGGGGTATCACGATCCCATGAACATCGGCAACCCCGACGAGTTCACGCTGCTCGAGCTGGCGGAGACGATCGTCGAGCTGACGACCTCGAAATCGGAGATCGTGCACGAGGCGCTGCCGATCGACGACCCCAAGGTGCGCCGGCCCGACATCTCGCTCGCCCAGCACGTACTGGGCTGGCAGCCCGAGGTGGGGCTGCGCGAGGGGCTGCAGCTGACGCTCGAGCGCGCTGGGACCGAGCAGCTCATCGGCATCGGGTAGCATCGCGAACTCCACCCTGCTGTCCTCGAGCACCTTGCGTATTGGTCAGGTGTATAAGCCAGACGCCCAGAGGCGACTCAGCCCCTTGACGGCCGGGGCGGAGGTTCTCTGATGTGAAGGCGCCGTCGGCCGAGGCGACGGCAAGGGGACGACTTGTCGCCGTTGGTATGGGCGTAGGTGTAGGGCCCATCCGACTTCGCGCCCGTTGGCGATGACCCAACAGCGGCGCGCCGTTGCCGGCGAGGACCTGGTGGAGTCGTTCCGCAGCGTTTCGTAGGCTGTGCTCGACCCAGCCGACAATCACGACCCCATCGACCTTCGTGAGGAGCGGGAACGCATCCCGAAACGGCAGCAACGACCGGGGCCGCAAGTCTGACGGTCGATCCCTCGTTGATCGGGCATGTCAAGGAGCAGTGTCCAGACGAGCCGCCCCCCGGCCCAGGGGTCGGCTTTGCAAGATCGCCGGCGATCGCCGCGCGACCCGCGCGGACAGGCCGGCGCGCACAGTCTGGTGCGTGCTCAGAGACCTTGCCGCAGCAGAGCGTCGCCCCGAGCATCGAACCTATTCGCAGCGACGAGGATTTGGCTCGTGAGATCAACACGGAGCACGGGCACGTCGAGACGCATAAGCGCAAAACGATCCAGTACGCGATCCGCTGCGGCGAGCTGCTGCTGGAGATGAAGCGGCGGGTCGGGCACGGCAACTGGCTCGACTGGGTCGGGAAGCACTTCGACGCAAGCGAGCGCACCGCACGCAACTACATGGAGATCGCCAAATCGGCAGCGGTTGCCGATTTGCACGACGACACCACGATGCGTTCGGCGCTGCGCGCTCGCGTCGCGGTCCCAGTCCAACGAGCTCACACCCGAGCCCGAGAACGGACAGGCAAGCAAGATACCCGTCAATGGGCGCATCCCGATAGAGGACGACAAGCGCATCTCCGACGCCGCCGATGCGCTCGAAGCGCCGAGGACCGGTCTGAGCAGAGCTCACCGGCGCACCTGGGCGAGCGTCCCCGCACGCCTGAGCACCATCAGACGGGTCTTCAGCGAAGCCGCCGGTGAGCAGCTCGATGATCACAGTGCAAGCAAGATCCTGTACGAGGCGTCACGGGAAGCGCACCAGGCCGCGATCGACCTGGAGCAGCTGGCCGTGGCGCTGCAGAAGCGCGCGGCATGACCGAGGGTGAGCGCTGCGCTTGACCGGCCGCGGCTGTGGCGCGTCACCGCCGTGCTGTCCGCGCTGCTGTTGTGCGGGCTGGTGCTCGTGTGCGCGCAGGGCTCGCTGACGATCATCGCCCGCCGGCCAGCCGCGCACCAACAGGGCGCGACGCTGCCCTCGTGGGAGCCCTGGTGCACAAGGGGCACACCCCGCAAGGAACGCGAGCGATTGGCATTCTGCGCGCGCGTGCAGGGACGCGTGATCGACTCCACCCACGGTCCCAACCCAGACGAGGTGCACATCGCGGTGATCAGCGCCTTCCACCTCGTAGTCGTGCGCCTGCCCGCCTGGGAAACAACACCTGCAACAGGAACCAACATCATCGCGATCGGCCCACTGTTCCGTGCCCGTGACGGTCAGCGCGAGGTACAGGCCTTCTGGTACGACGCGACATGAGATGGCTCTACATCACGATCGCCCTGCTGGCGGCCAGCGCCTGCCTGGTCGGCTGGATCTACCTACGCGACCGCGACACGAACTGGCGACCGCCTGAGCGCCATCTGGCGCCTATCCCAAACCACCGCGCTCAACCGTGGCGCAACCTGGCCATAGACCAGAGTCAGCTTCCAGGACTCCGGATCTACCTGCACGCGACCAACTTGGGCGGGTGATCGACGATCACCCGCCCAGGCTGGAGTCCATCGCCTGTGGTAAGGATGCTCTGGACGCCATAGCGGCGCACAAGTTTACGGGCACCAGATAGGTTTTAGAAGCAGCGTACAGCGATCTGAGAGGACATACCTACGTGCAACAGGATCAAGCAGAAGGGCTCGGTCTCGAGCAAGCGCTTGGCGTTCTGCGTCGTCGCTTGCCATTGGTTCTGCTCTGCGTCGTGATCGTCGCGGGTGTCGCATTCGGCTATTCCAAGCACGAGACCAAGAAGTACACGGCAACCGCTTCGCTAGACTTCAGTCAGAACTCGCTCAGCCAACAGATCGCTGGACTACCAGCCAGCAGCAGCAGCACATTGCTGGCCCAGCAGGCTAGCAATGTCGAACTTGTGAAGCTTGGTGATATGGCAGCGGTCACTGCTGCAACTTTGGGTCACGGGTTGACTGCGGAGAAGATCGCTGGCAACTTGAGCGTTGCAGAGCAGGGAGAATCGAATGTGGTCGAAGTCTCTGCGACCTCGACATCCCCGAAGCTGGCGGCTGCCATCGCGAACACTTACAGCCGCCAGTTCGTTAGCGAGCAACAAAAAACTAACCATCTGTACTTCGCATCTGCTCTTGCGCTTGTGAATAAGCAACTGGCAGCGCTATCCCGACAGCAGAGGGTGGGGGGCGCTGGCGTGGCGCTTGAGGATCGCGAGCAGACGTTGAGCTTTCTCGAGGCACTGCACTATGGGAATGTCGATGTCGCTCAGGAAGCGGCGGTACCTACCAATCCCTCCTCGCCGAACCCACCCAAGGACACGGCACTAGGCGGGTTCGTGGGTCTCATCGTTGGTCTTGGTCTCGCACTCATGCTAGAGCGCACTGATCGCCGGATAAGGCGTCCGCAGGACTTGGAGGCGGCCTATGGTCTTCCTCTGCTCGGAGCGGTCCCCAACAGCCGGGCCTTGGCGCGATCGGCGGTCGGCGGCGGTATGCATAGTATTCTCCCGTCGTCCGAGGCTGAGGCATTCAGTCTGATTCGCGCTCACCTACGTCTGCTCACCATCGATCGCGACCTGCGCACTGTCCTTATTGCTTCCGCCGCGCCAGGCGATGGGAAGACCACAATCGCACGCCATTTGGCTGAGGCGGCAGCTAGATCAGGCTCGCGGGTCCTACTCCTCGAGGTTGACTTGCGAGATCCAACTTTTTCCCAGCAACTCGGTCTGCGTGTTGGTCCAGGCCTGACCGAGGTAGTCAATGGGAGCGCATCGGTAGACGAGGCCGTCCAGCGGGTCGTACTGAATGCGGGCCCTGGAGAGGAGGGTGCCAAAGTGCAGACGCTTGCTGTGCTGGCCGCTGGCAGCATTCTGCCTCCAAACCCGGGCGAGCTGATCGAGAGCGATGCGATGGATGCCGTACTCGACCAAGTAAGGCCGAGCTACGACCTCATCGTGATAGATACCCCACCGCTAACGGCGGTCTCAGACGCTTTTCCGTTACTAACCAAGGTCGACGGGGTCATCATCGTGGGTCGGGTTGGGCTTAGTCGTCGTAATGCCGCAGAACAACTACATAGCATCCTCGCTAGTAGCGGCGCACCGCTACTAGGTATCATCGCTAATGGATCAGAGTCAGGCATCCCTGGCGTCTATGCTGCTCCCAACGATGGCAAGTCGTCTCGCACCGCAGCATCCAAGCGCGGTGCCTCTCCGTCCGAGGATCCCATCCCGACCACCAAGGTTTGAAGGTTTAGACGCACGATGCCGAACTGTGTGAGCTGCGTTATATCAGCCCACACTGGCGCCCTACTCTGCCCGCGATCAGCTTTGACGGATACCCAAACCTTAGGTGGTAATAATCGATGTCAAGCACGTACGGTAATTTCATCGAAGTGCCTAGATGCGACCAGTGAGCACTAACCCTAGTCACAGCCTCGCATTCGCGAACGGCCTGCCTCTGCGATTGCGTATTCGAGTCCGCACAGTTCTACTGGCGTCTCTGGCCTTGCTTGCTTTGCTGGTTGCCGGGGTACTGATTCCTTTCGCCGATTCACGTGGTGAGCTCCATCTCTTTTTTGAGATCTTCCTCGTAATAACGGTTCTTGGCATTCTCTTTTCCGTCCCTGTTCGGTTTCTGCCTGTGATTATTCTGCTTGTTACGCTTCTTGTTCCGACCGAAACCACCTTGCTGCCTCATACGCTCCAAGGTGCTGCGCTCGGGTTACTTCCTCTAGCGGTATGGTTGATCCGAGCACCAACGGCAACTACTCGAGGCCCACTGACTCTCCGTGTACTGAACTACCTTCTCGCCGCGTGGCTGGCGCTCTCTTATATTTTTGCACCCTTTCATACACATCGCGGCTTGGAATGGCTCGTCACCTTCGGGCTAGCAGTGGTCTTTGTAATCATGAGGCCGCCGGCAAACTTCAAAGCAAAGGATTTCCGTGCACTGTTTCTAGACATTGCAACTCTTCTCGGGGTGTACGCGCTGCTCGAAGGTTTCTTTTTGCATAGCAATGTACTGTTTGCGAAGATATTTGAGCACGATACCTGGTGGCACGCACAGCGCTACAACGCGTCCTACCGGGTCACTACGCTTCTCGGGCATCCACTGTTCAACGGCCTCGTGTTCTCCGCTGCGGCGGTTCTAGCAGCGAGCGATTTGGTACAGCGATCACGTAGAACGCCGCTCGCGCTACTACGCTTCATCATTCTCGTTGGTGCGACGGATGCCACCCATTCGCGCGGTGCCGCCATCGCGCTTGCTGTAGGGGTTATTGTGGTGATTCTCTTTAGTCGTGGGCGAGAGCGAGGATGGAAGACGCGACGACTTATTCTTGCGACTAGTCTCCTTTTGGGGGCAGCAATCCTTGTGTATGGGTTGAAGGCTCGCAATGAATCGCACGAAGGCCAGTCTTCCGCAGAAACCCGCATTACTGTGATAAAGCGTGCTTCCGAAGCATTGCATCACGTCGAGCCGTTTGGAGCCGGGCCCGGCGAGTCCGATGCTTATCGCAAAGCCACGCAGTTGCCGGGATGGGAAACAGACTTGGAGAACAGTTATGCGGAGCTTACGGTGAGTCTAGGTCCTATCGGCGTCTTGCTGATCAGTGCGCTGCTGATCACCGTCGTTTTCACCGGACTTCGAAACGAGTCAGTTACAGGCGAGACTGCAGCCTTGCTGGCAATTTTGATAGACATGGCCGGGTTTAATGCGATCGAGGGTCACAAGCCCTTGATAATGCTGATTTCGCTGTTTATTATCGTAATCATCACAGCGCCCAGGCCACGCGGAGTCCTACACGCCGACGGCGCGCGTGCAGTTAGCCAACCGAAGCCACGACAGCAAGTCGTGGTTGCTAGCTGATTTGCGAGGCTGACTAGTGCACTGCACTTGGAGCTTTGTATCGCCCGTCCTCGTTGGCGATCGAATCATCGGGCTTGTCGAGATAGTGTCGCACAATGGCGTAGGCGCGACGGTTCCTGCAGGAGCTAAGACGGTTGTTGATGAGACTCGACAAAGGGTGGCGGAAAGTCGCATGGCAAGACGATCGAGGTTCCGGTGACAGAGGACCGGAAGGCCGTGGCCAACGCAGATCATTGTGGTGATCGCCGAATCGCTATAGTCCTTTGGAATGGTAATTTGGGTGGTGCCGAGGATGTTAAGCGTAACGCTCGCAACGCATATGCGTCGACTCGGGGTGACCGTCACGATCGTGTTCGTTACGAGGCCGCGGCCTCTTAGTGAGCGTCTGCCAGGCGCGAATATCCCGTATCGGAGCCTCGACCTTGATCGCGGGAGTGACGTGCTCCGAAATCCTCGTCGTTATGCCAAGGAGATCTCGCGCTGCGGTCCCGATGGTGCTTTAGTCGTGGAGCGTGGGTTCATGGGAGCAACCCTGCGAGCAGGTGGCTACAGGGCGCCTATCGTGGCCGTGGAGCACGGTGATTTCCTGCAAGAACGACAAAAATACTCTGGTTCCGAAAGGTTACCCCGTCGGATCGGCTGCATACTGGGAGCATGGGCCGTCGACGCAGAGGTTGCGGTGTCTGATTTCATGCTTGAACAAATGCTCACAGATTCCCACGCGCGCTGCTCCGTGCGGATCTATAATGGTGTCGATCCGGAAACCTACATGCCACTTCAGAGAACGCCCGCAGTACCCACCGGTCCCGTAACAGTGGGATTCGCGGCGCGTCTGATTCCAGGCAAGGGCGCGGACCGACTGATTCAGGCTTTTGGGCAAATGCGTAGCCCCGGCAAGAGACGACTACTCATCGCCGGTGATGGGCCAGAGCGCCCGCGCCTTACCTCGCTAGCGCGAAAATTCGGACCAGCCTCGAAAATCGAGTTTCTTGGTGTGGTCAACGATGTACCGGCATTCTGGCAACAGTGCGACATCGCAGCGCTTCCAGGGGATACTTTTGTTGAGTCCTTCTCGATGGCCACGCTTGAGGCAATGGCATGTGGCAAGGCTATCGTTGCGACACGCAATGGTGCGATCCCCGAGCTGATAACAGACGGTACGACTGGAACACTCGTGGAACCCGGAAACGTCGGCCAATTGACGTATGCTCTGTCTGTTTATGCTGAGCAGGTAGAGCTGCGTCAGCAGCACGGCGCTGCCGCCCGGGTTCGCGCGATCGAGAAGTTTCATATCTCTACCTGCGCACAATCGTATATTAAGTTGCTTGGCGAACTAGCAACGAGTCGCGAGCAGCGGTCACGTTGGACTCCAGTTAGGCTTCAAAAGCCACGCCTACCACAGTGTTGAGCACATGGCAAGATTCCAAAGAACCGGGCGTCCGGAGGTCTTCTAGATTTTTGGGTTGAAGCGAGCCCCCCTGATATCGTTGCTAGCCAGCGATACTAGAAGTCCTCAGGGACATTACGCTCGCATGGGGGCTCGATCTCTACCGAGGGTCGCAGTGCGGTCGCCACTTTTGTTCCGTCTTGATGCTGGAGCACCAGCCCCACAATAGGAGACTCGCATCGTGAGCAACCACGCTAAGTCAACATCCTTTGTAATTTTTGCGACCCAGCGCACCGGTTCGAACTGGCTGATGGGAATGCTCGACAGGCACCCGGCTGTCGCCTGTTACGACGAGTTGCTCCTTCCCAAAGCAACCGACAGCGGGTATTGGGGCCGAACCGATCTTGAGTTCTTTGAACCTTACTACGCCCGTCATCGCAAGCGTGACAATCGCCTAACCCGAGTCTTGTGGTCGTTCCGCTATCTCAACAAACTCTACTCACCACGCCAAGGGTTAGACGCCTTAGGCATGAAGCTTATGTACAGCCAGCTATGGAAAAACCCCTGGGTGTGGCCCTATATGGTCCAGCATCGCGTATGCGTAGTGCATCTGGTGCGGTCGAATCTTCTCGATATCGTTATCTCACTAGAGACACTCAAGACGAGAAAGCAACCCCACGCTTGGCAAGGCCATGACGTCGAGACACAATCAGTTAGGCTTGATCCTAAAACGCTCATGTCCTCATTACACGACCTCGAGTTCCGCATCAAAGTGGCACGGTGGTTGCTGACCGTGGTACCTATCCGCCATATCGAGGTCTCGTATGAGCAACTGATCGCTAATCCCGCCCTTCTTGACGATGTATTTGCTTTCCTCGGCACAACTACATCACCCGGTACGCAAGTGTCGAAGTTCAAGAAGCTGAATACCTCGAGCAAGCCAGAGCTTATCGAGAACTATGATGAGGTGCGCCGACTCCTTAGTGGCACCCGCTTCGAGTGCTTTTTAGATGATTGACAAGTCGCGGCGCATAGCTGGTTTGTCGCAAATGATGCGCCTTAGCGAAGCAGAAATGGCACCCTTGCTTCGCCGTCTTTTGGGCTTGTCGATACGGCCCTGAGCACTAGTGCACATGTCCAGATATATAGGCCCGCATTTACGTACCGGAACACTGTGCTAGCAAGAGCAATACCGTCAACTCCTAGAAAATGAGCGCCGACTATGTCACCGACCAGGTTGACCGTAAACGCGCTTATCGCAAACAGCGGGAGCAAGCGTGTTCGCTGGACTGACGTCATTACACGTGCACCTAGAGTAATTATGAGTGCGCCAGGAAGTCCGCCCAGAAAAATGAGGACTAATACCCGGAACTGCAGCGCATTGAGACTGAGGAACCGGTCCCCTGCGACGATAGTCACAAGCGTAGTAACGCCACCAACCACGACAGCGGCCACGACCGACAACATGACAAGACGCCTGAGCGTACGGCTGTAGTCGCGGGTGACGGCTGACGGATTGTGGTGCACCAGACCAGCCCATCTAGATCCGGCGACAAGTATGACCGACGATGTGATAGCGATTACTGGAACAAAGAACACCTTTTCAGCTAATTCTAGCACCGTCACAGAGCCGGTACCTAGCGGCGAGGCCACAATCTTGTCAACTACCGGCGATGCGGTAACCACTAGCAACGAAAGTGCCAGCGGCACAGAGGCTTCCAAAAGCCGCGACGGCTTTGTGGGTGTCCCGTCACCAACAATGCTCGGAATCTGTGCCCATAGCACTCTCATAAGTATTAGTCCACGCACTAGCTCGCCTGCTACAAGTAGCGACGCGGTCAAGATCACACCAAAGTCATTTGGTTCCGTCAATGCTATAAAAGCCAGGGGCAACAGAGCTCGAAGACATTGGCTAAGTGTCGGAATAAAGAACTGCCCGAGGGCATATAGCGTTCCCGCTAGAATGCTGGTTACGGCGATGGCCGCTATATATATACTGAAAACAAATATAAGTACTATGCAAAGATGCTTCTGATCGGTCGTCCAAGTGTGTCTTGTGTTGACTATTACAACTCCGACGATCCCCGTCAATATGTATGCCGCAGTGGCGATGCCGAGGGAATTACGAATAGTTGTGCGAACGAGCTCGGCAAGACTATTGCCACCACTTTGCTTACTCGCTGCGGCCGCAGGGATCATGTTTACTTCGAATACGTTGCTTAGGATCGTTGCGACAAATGTTGCGATCGCAAAGCTAAAAAAATATGCATCGGTTAGACGCCCTGCATGTAGCCGCCAGCTGAGGGCGAACGGCAATAGAAAGCCAGGAAGGCTTCCAAGACTAGTCCCAATAAGGGCACGCTTACTTGGAGATATGTTGCGTAGCTTGGTGGCTATCCGGGGCAACAGAAACCCTTCTCGATTGGCAGCCTGTGATCTAATTGTGATCACGTGTGGCTACGTTGCGGACACGCTAGCCAAGTTAGCCGAGGTGCAGAAGCAGGGATCCGGCGCAAGAAGCCTTGATAGTGTCGCCGCCTACTTGGATGGTGTTGAGGAGCCAGCCGTAGGATGTAGCGTAGTGTGGATGAAGGTCCAAGGAGACTGGAGCAATGTCGTGACGACGTGCTTCGTGGGCCGTGGACCCGTGTCGCTTCTGAGGGGAAGGACCTCGGAAGTCAGAAGACGATTGCCCTGAAACGGTATGCCTGTCTTAAGGGAAGATAGGTCGGGAGGGACATCCGACACACCGATACTACCCAAAATCTCCCGTAGCATCTCTTGCGGATTCGCAACGAAGTCCTCATAGCGAACGAGCAGGCGCCGGTGGGCCGGCTGGCGGTGAAAAATAAATATTGACAGCAGATGCGTCGCCCATAAATAGAGATTAGTGCCTACCGGAGACTTAGATGGTTGGTTGACATCGCGCCGATTAAATGAAGCTACTACGCTGTGCGGATCTCTCACCAGATAAATCAGATAGAGATTGATGCCCTCCAAAGCCTGCAGCTCTCGCACCCGTAGCGGATAGTGCGAGGTATCAACCATGACGGGTTGACCAGACGCATCCATGATCGCGCGGTAGAGGTCCTCCATGATTTGGCGGTAACGGTGACGTAGTCGTCGTCGTGTTGCCCATCGGTCAATCCGAAGCAGAGACGATGAGTGCTCAAGGCTCAGCCATGCTCGGTCACCGTAGAGATCCGCGCCGCCGACTTGATTGCGTACGCCAGCCCAAAAGTTGAGTCGATCTGCGCCGTCGAAGTTGGGCACCCCTGACCGTCGCAGCCACGCCTCCATCTCGCCAGCATCGAAAATATCGGTGCAGTTGCCTAAAGCCACCCCGAAGATCGTGCTTCCGCTGCGGCCTGCGCCCATCACGTAGATGACTTGGGGCTTCTTCGGAGCTGGAAGGTCGGGCTTGGCTTGTGCAGACATCAGGCCGGTATTTTTGCAGATTCACGGCGGCAACCACGCCTCCCCCACGCCGAGAGCCAGAAGTCACTACGCCGGTCCAGTAAAACGTCTGACGGTGCTGGGATCGGATGCGAGCCGTTTGGGCGTCCACGCACTGCAGATCCGGGCGAGGACTTGGGGGCGATCGCGTTCGGGGCAGCTGATCGCGAACATTTACGCTCATTGTGGGCGGCGACAGCGATGCACCAGCACGCGCTCGCCGAACACGTCCTTGATCGCCCGGTGGATCGCCTTCCCCCGTCGATGACGAACAGGATGGCCTGCTCAGGATCCAAGCCGCGGTCTACCGGGATGGGCGAGCAGCGTCCGAGCGTCGCGTTCTCCGGTCGAGCCCTCCCACGGCCCGCGCGGGATCTTCACGCTCTCGGTCGAGATTCCGAGCGCGACAATGTGCGTGCGGCCGGCAATCTCGAGACCGGTGTTGAGCGTCATCACCGCCAACCGCACGTCGCCCACCCACCGGCCCATCAGGTCGCCCAGCTCGGTGCGTACGCTCGATGAAGACCTCCGAGACCGTGCTCTTGCCTGTCGATGTGCTCGTCTTTCGATTCAGCAGTTCGGCGTATCAACAAGACAGGCTGTATAGGCGGCGGAGACGCTCGCCGATCGCGTCTGGGCTCATTGTCTCTTGGCACAATGCCTGGCCAGCTGTCCCAAGAGACTGTGCACGTTCAGGGTCTACCAGCATCGTTATCAGCGCCCCTGCCAAAGCTCGGTAATCTTCGACGGGGACCAGAAGGCCACCTTGAGCTAGGGAGGACACTCCTCCTATTGGTGTGCTTACAAACGGGCGTCCGGCGGCCATAGCCTCTGTGAGGATCATGGGCAACGCCTCGCCACGTGATGGAAGAGCAATCACGCGCGCCGCGCGAATTAGATGCTTGACTTCTTCTGACGTCACGGGCCCGCGTACCTCAAGTCCCTTGGTATCCGAGATACGAAGCTCGGTAGCTGGGCCGACGATGATGCAGTTGGCACGCGGGCGTTGAGCGACGACTATCTCCCATGCCCGTTGAAGTACATCCGCACCCTTACGTAGCCCGACCTTGCCGGCAAACAGCACGAGTTCGGATGTTGCAGCAGCTGGACCCGCAGCTAAGTCAAGTGACATGGGATTGGGGAGGATCTCCGCATGGACGTTTCCAGCTAAACCTCGAACCACGGTAAGGTCAGTGTCGCTCAGAACCGTTATTCCGCTTGCCATACGCAGCACCGCGCTCACAAGGCGTGGTCTTCTGGCACTGAAGTCGGCGAAGTTTGGGCCATGAATCGTGATGATGCGTGGCAAGCGCTGGTACTTTGCCGCTGCGAGGATCGCCGCCTCGCGAAGAAATGATCCGCCCTCCGACAAATGCACATGCACAGCGACTGTTCGCGGAAGTCGGGTTACACTGGCCGCCGCCCGCCCAGCGAGCAGTCCTGACTTTACATGCGAACCTGGTACCCAGGTGGGCACCGCTACGGCACTTTCCGCACCAAGACTGTACTCGACTAGCGTCGCGATGACGGAAGCCATCCCGCCGACGTAGCTTGTACTCGGTCCGAAATGATACACACGCGATCTATGCGTGTTCTCGATTTCGTACGCTTCGATATGCTCTCGGTAGCTCTTCATTGGCGCGACAAGTAGCGTGCAGCTGGATGAGACCATCATTGAGTCGATAGTCTATGACGCCAGTCAATCCGGAACTATAGGGGCCGGGGCAAACAAGGACAATTGGGGGACGCTGACCGCGAAGTAAGGGCTCCGATCTCTCCTAAAGACCATTGAGGGCTGCCAAGAAACACGGCTCAACTATACCGATCAAGGCGGGCAAGGCCGAAGCGTGAGCACTACTTCAGACGATTGGCAGACCAAATGTCAACCAAAGTCTCTACAATCCATACTCATCATGCTCAGACCGTCGCCCGAACAGAATGTAAGCTCATGTTACGGTCCCAGCGGGAGTCGAATCGGCTTAGGATTCACGAGCGAGCAAATCCGGGGATCTCGACACACGAATCGGCATGAAGATAGAGCTCAGGGATGATCGAGGGCCAGCAGATACCAAGTCGTGAGCTCTTAGTCGAGCGAACCTGCCTACCTAGCCGCCCAGCGGCTTCGGATCGTGTCGCCGTCCCTCTGCCAACGGCTCCCCAATGTCGCTCAGGTATCTACTGCCAACGTAATCGCAACGCGCGCTTACGATCCCTCGTCCGTGGCCACTCCAGATGGTTCTACAGAGGTCCCTCCGGGTCGTCGGAGATACGGGAGTGATAAAGCTCGCCGTCGTTGGCCTTGGCAAGATGGGGCTGTCGCACTACGCGGTCGCCAATGCCCATCCGGACGTCGAAGTAGCCGGAGTCTGCGACTCCTCCAGTTATGTGCTTGGGGTGCTGAAGAAGTACACCGGAGTTCCGACGTACTCAGATTTCGACGCGATGCTGGACAAGGCCGATCTAGATGCCGTCGTGATAGCGACGCCTTCCAGCTCGCACACAAGGATGGTTCGTGCCGCCCTCGAGCGCGATCTGCACGTATTCTGCGAGAAGCCCTTCACGCTCAACCCGCAGGATGCGGATGCGCTTGCGGCACTGAGCAGCGATAGGAACCTCGTGACGCAGGTCGGCTACCACAACAGGTTCATCGGCGCGTTCCGCGAGGTGAAGCGGCTACTCGACACCGGAGCGATCGGGGATGTCACCCATGTCCTAGGGGAGGCGTATGGGCCTGTCGTGTTGAGGCCCAAGGGCGGAACATGGCGCAGTCAGCGCACCGAGGGTGGTGGCTGCCTGTACGACTACGCCGCGCACGTCATCGACCTCGTCAACTGGTACGTCGGCGAGCCGACAGGCGTCGGCGGTACGGCACTGAACAGCGTGTTCTCGCGCGAGATCGACGACGAGGTCTTCAGCACCTTCTACTTCCCCCAAGGAACGACGGCTCAGATCTCCGTCAACTGGTCGGACGAGTCCAACCGCAAGATGACGACCCGCATCACGGTCTGGGGCACGAAGGGACGGATCTTCGTCGACAGGCAGGAATGCCAGGTATATATCCGGGATACCGCGACTCCTCCTTCCGGGTATGCGCACGGCTGGAACGCTCGCTACACCACCGACCTGACCGAGCCCGTGTGGTTCTACCTGCGAGGCGAGGAGTACAGCGCCCAGATCGACGCCTTTATCCAACGGGTGAAGGAGCGGCGCACGGATGGTCGTCAATCGTTTCCAGAGCGCGGGAGTAACGGACAAGATCATCGGCATGCTGATCGCCGACGCCGGGAAGGGCGCCTCGACGCTCTCTGACGGGGCCGTCCTCGAACCCGTGCGCCCGAAACGGTCAAAACGGTTCCGTCTTAGGCGACGGTGACTTGGAGAACGTGATGGATCGACTACTTTTTGGCGACAACCAGTTCTTTGGCGTGAACCACATGTCCGAGGAGAAGGCCCGCGCTCAGGCGCTACGCTTCCAGGAGATCAGTACGGTGATCGAAGTGCTCGACATCGCCTATGACGAGGGCATACGGACATTCATGTGCACCACGCACGACCGCATCTCCCTGGTCTGCGATCATGTGCGCGCGCACCCCGACAGATACCCGGACTTCATCTTCTATCCCGGCATGCCATATGCCCATAAGTACGCCGACGCGGTGACCGAGGATGGGATGCTTGGCGCGGTCAAACGATTCCTTCCCGATGAGGGTCTTATGGACGCCGCTATACGCGGAGGCGTCTCAATGGCCAAAAAAGACATTGAGGGCATGACCACGCTGCTCATCGACGCAGAGATGAAGATGTTCCACGGATTGAGCACGCCGGTGATCTTTCTCCAGAACGTCGTTGTCGACCTGCTGCTAGGTCTTGGATTCAAGGACGCGTTTTGCATCTTCGCCGATCACGTGAAGAGCCGGTACGACGCGGAGCCAGGATTCATCACGATGAACATGCCGGCACTGCTCGACGTGCTGGACGAGTTGGGGCTCGAGAACCCGATCGTCTGCTCGAACATCAACAAGATCGGCTTTCGGATGTGTGGTGGTATCGAGGCATATGAGACTGCGCTGCGTGAGCGCCAGTTTCGAGCGATTGCTATGTCTGTCTATGCCTCTGGTGCTATCCCCCCGCGGGACGCGATTGAGTGGGTCTGTGCGCAGCCGAACATTGAGTCGATTGTGTTCGGGGCTTCGAGTAGAGCTAATATTCACAGTACCAGGGATCTGGTTGCGAAGCACTGGCCGAACATGGCGCAAGCACCACAACAGTCGCCTTTGGAGAGGAGTCCGTTGGTATGAGCACCCTGCTTGTCGCCTCGACCGGTGGTCACTTGAGGGAGCTGTATGACTTACATCGACGATTGTCAGGAGTTGAAGGACCCTTTCGATGGGTCACTTTCGACACTCCACAAAGCCGCTCGCTGCTCGCCAATGAGAATGTCGAGTTCGTGCCGTTTGTGGGAGGACGAGATCCGCTAAACGTCAGCCGCAACTTTGCCTCAGCACGTCGCATCTTGCGCAATGATGCGCTAGACACAGTCGTCAGTACGGGCTCCGCTGTTGCGCTTCCATTTTTTGGACTGGCGCGCGCTCGGCGGCTGGAGTGCCACTACATCGAGTGTTCGGCGCGCGTCGAAGGCCCTTCGGTGACTGGACGTCTTATAAGCAAGATCCCGGGTGTCCATCTCTACGCACAGTTTCCTACGTGGGCCTCAAAAACATGGGGCTACAGCGGCTCAGTATTTGACGCATTTGAGCGAGCAGACCTGCCTTGCACCGATTTACCCAGGCTTACGAAACTTGTAGTGACCGTCGGGACATATCGTGGATACGGATTTCAGCGAATCATACGGCAGCTGCTCAAAATTCTTCCTCCCGAGACGGACGTGCTGTGGCAGACCGGCGACACAGATGTTAGCTGTTTTGACATTACTGGGCACGACACGATCCCCGAACAAGACCTCACAGAGGCCATGCGTGAGGCAGATGTGGTTGTTGCGCACGCTGGTATCGGAACTGCACTTGCGGCATTCGATGTCGGCAAATCCCCTTTGCTCGTGCCACGTCGAGCTTCTTGGAAAGAGCATGTTGACGATCACCAGATACAGATTGCGACGGAGCTCAGTAGCCGTGGCCTTGCGGTCTCGGTGGAAGCCGATAAGCTTACCTACGACGATCTGCTCGCTGCAGTCGGCAGAAATGTGACGACACCTGCTGAAGTACCGGCATTTGTAACCGCTTGATCGATCAGATGGATAGTTCTGCGGGCTACTGCTCTTAGGCAGCTCAGGCGAGAGTGAGTGGAACCTCGAACTAGTGGTTCCCCCGCTTAATTCCCCAGCGCTTGCAGGGTTCCTGTGATCGAACCGTCGCTGGTTTTGTTCAGCAATGATGGAAGTTTCGGTATGCCTGCACTGGCGAAGCGAATCGAGGTCCTTCGTCCGCCACAATCTGCCCCGAAGCACCCGGTTCCTCATCAGTGACTTAATGGTCTTCGGTGTAGAATGACTATGACAGCGCTGGCCGGGGGCACAACGACGCGAAAAGAGTGATGCCGTGTGTGAGCACGACGCAGGCTTACCAGCTTGGGGTGCCACAGGCCAGCACTCGTCAGTGGTACGGCCCCGAGGGTGATTCGTTTCGCTTCAACCGATGAGCTGAGCAATGCCTGCTCTGTTGCAACACGATAACCGGGAACTATAATGGATATGGGCTGCGCCAAGCCTTCTAGGGCGAGGTTGTCAATCGCGATTCGCACTGTGCCATTGCTAGCGGCGGTGGCCCACGTCGTGAGGTTCGGAAGTGGGTCGGGGGCGGTCACGCTAGTGGACACGAACCGACCGCCCTCAAGCTGACGCGCAGCGAGTAGCCCGTAGTACTCAGGCTGTGCTGTGACATCTACTCGGCCAGCTTCCTGATCAGAGGTACAAATGGGGCTTTGGTTATCCGAGCCGCACACTTCAAGATGACCTTGGAAGTTCAGACCTAGCACGCCCACGCTTGTGGCGCGTAGCGCCCAATCCAAAGCCCACAAAGCGCTCGCGAACACTGCGCTAGAGGGGCTCTTCCCGTTGCACGTGCCGTCGCCAGTCTCGCCTATCCGCGTAGGGCGATCCGCAATGGTCCCGGCCCGTATAAGCGCCCCTAGGGTTTCGTCCTCCTGTTGCCGAACGGCAAGTGAAAGCAATTCAGCAGAGGTAGGCGGTTGCAAAGTCGTACCGGGCTGTCCGTCTTGACATGTGCTCGTCGGATAGTAGTGCTGGGTCAATTCAGTAAACATGCCAGCGGCGGCTCCCATTTCGGTCAGCCATCGAGTTTGACTCAAGGCCGGTCCGTCTACGGCCACATCTGGTGTTGCGACGCCTATCGCTTCGCGGTAGGCGTCCGCTTCCCGCAGGTATTCGCTCACGCCGTAAGTTGAGGGCCGCAGGACGACGGTATCGTTCTTGTCGCTGTAGCTGTTGGGCTCGTTGCCAATCTCAACGCCTAGGAGCTCGGCGCCGAGGATCAGATGTGCAGCGCGAGTCTCATCGGCGGCACGGACTGGTTCGTAGTGACCCAGATCAAGACCAAGAATTGCCTTCCAGCCTGTAGCCCGTAAGAGCAGGTGAAGCGTCTCAAGCTCTTCCGGCGTGATAGTAGTGGTGGCCCACGAGGGGGGTGGTTCATTGCTGCTGGTCCACCACGAGAAATCTACGGTGTTCCCTCCTATGCGTAGCACTGAAGGGCCCAGCAGCCGCATGAGTCGAACTAAGCGATGGTCATCAGGAGTTAGACGACCGGCGCCTAAATCCTGGGCTTGCGTTGAGAGTCCAACTGCGCCGAGAGCGAACACGTGCCCGGACCTACTTGTGTTCACCGTCAGAACAGCAGTCGGCGCCAAATGCACGCTGTCAGCTGAATGGGCCCACACCCAGGTGGTTGCAGCGAACAACATGACCACAACCAGAACCACCGTGCGGGAACCACGCGGAATCATGATCTAAGCATCCCGGACAGTACCACCTCACTCCTCCCATCGACTATCATACTGGCGCCAGGTACCGTGAGCATGGGCTTCTTCCTAGGCTCGCCGTCCCATCAGATACCAACCCTGATGGCCGGCGGGAGTTGCTGTCGTTGTAAAGTCGCATTGCCAGCTTAGAGATCGAGCGGGTCTGATGGGGGCCTGAGTCTACATGATTCCCTTGGTTGTACTATAGAGCCCATGCGCGCCACCTCAGTCCTACTATGAGCGCCAGCGCATCAAAGTGGCGCAATCTCAGCCGATGGCGTTCGGAGCTCGGTGGCAGGACCCTTCGCATGCTGGCGATTCGTGGTCTTGTGCCATTTCTTGGCGCGACACTCATCGTGCGTGTGCTTTTTGATGACCGGTCATCGCCAGACAGTCACCACTCCGGCAGTCTCAACTTGTCGGGAGGGATTGCTGTGCTGTTTATCGTGGCAGCGACCGTTTTGCTTCTTTGCCGACGCCAAGGCTTATGGGCCGCAATTCTGACTTCACTGTGGCTGTGTGTATGGACGGCTATAGCCGTCAGTACGCGCGGTGCATCGACCGAGACACTCCGGGAGGGTGTGCGTGAGGAGTCTGTCGTCGCCCTGGCCGTAATCGTCTACAACGCGTATGGAGCAGTGACGGTCGCCGTTGCAACGCGCTTGGTGCAGTGTATGGGTTTTATCCCGGCCGTCCTTGCCCTTTACCAGCTCGTGACAAATACCGGCGTTGATATTCACGGTGAGATACGCTCGAACGGTACGTTCGCCCACCCAGACAGCGCAGCTATGTTCTTTGCGATAGCTACGGTCACCTCTATGTGGCGTTACCTCGATAATGGACGACATCGGTCTGATGCGTTACTTGTGGCCGTCTTTGCAGCAGCGCTTATCTCCACACTCAGCATCGACGGCCTGGCAACACTTGTTGCGATGCTGGTGGTGCTTGGAGTTCTTTGTGGAGGTTCCTTCCGTATCAAAGTCGCTCCGTATCTGGTCGCGGTACTGGCTATCTTGGCATTTTTCGCTACGCCGCTCGGTGCACAGCGCGTTGTCAATGAGTCGTCGACTAGTCTTGCGACCGCAGAACGTGGAGAAGCAAACACTTCGCTTGACTGGCGCCTGCATAAGTGGAAAACGCTGCTACCAGAATGGAGGGAATCCCCATTTTTGGGTCAAGGGCTGGGTACGACCATAACGACCGAAGCCATTCCTGGGAACCGATTCGCGGGTAAGCCACCTCACAACGAGTACGTACGGTATCTCGTTGAGACAGGCATCATAGGTTTGATCATTCTGCTTGGTGCGGTCACGGTACTAATCCGTAGCCTCGCTCGCAGACGACGAACTCCCGGCACCCTAGATACAGTCACCCTAAACGCGCCGACACTTGGGATTGCTATCGTTGTCGGATGTCTCGTTAATTCGCTCGCTGACAACACGCTTATCTACAGCCCTACAGACTACGCGGCAGCTCTGATAGTGGTCGCAGTCCTCAGTATGACGAGATACCGACATGACACAACAAGCACCGACTCTGCGATATATATGGGACCGTAACATGTGTCGCGTGCCTTCTCGCGTTTCCCAGCTTAATAAGAAAAAGTAGCTACCGATTAAGCGTTTCGGGTTGCCGGACCAGACGAGTCATCGTCAGGCCATATCGAGCCAGGATACCCGCACCACGGCCGATGGGCGATCTCGGCTGCCGCCTTGCTCTGTGCCGGGCCTGCATTTCCCGGACCTCGCGTGGAGGTAACAACTGGCGGTGTACGAATGCACCAAAGCCGCCGCGGGGTGCCAAGAGTCCGTCGATCAATCCCATATCGGCATAAAGTTGCGCCTCACTGGTGTGTGGATTGGGATTCGCAAGCCGTACCGCTACACGTTCACGAAGACTCAGTTTATGCGCGCCCGTGACGATTTGCTCTGCCGGCAAGCCCACAATCTTCTCAGCGACCCTGGCTGCGGCTGGAATGACGCGTGTGAGTGCGGGATAAAGGCGTAGCGTCTCATCTAGCGCACCTGGAGATACATCTGTCCCATGGATATCCCACCATGCGCTCAAGTCGGTAGCCAGGCGTAGGTCGACGAAGCCGTCGCGTGCGTAGAACAGCAGGAGGGCAACGAGCTCGTCGGCCGGAGCCGGACGCCAGTTGCCCTCAGGATCGTCGACGGGGGGCAGCAGTCGATCACGCGTAAAGCTTCGCTCATACCAGTGGACCCGCCAATGGAGCTCCACCGGCGGTAGCTCACCACGCTCGTGGATCAGTAAGAAGTGTAGCTGAGGCAGACCGTTGCGTTCCACGTAGTCGGAAGGGGCACCATAGCCCAGCCCACGTACCACATCAACCGCCGTACGGAGTTGCTTAGTAGACACAAGCAGATCGATGTCACTGGAGAGGCGACGACCGAGATCGCCATATATGGCCTCGCTTAGGCATGGCCCCTTCAGCGCGGTCGCGCAAATCCCCGCCTCGGCCAGCATAGTTATTACGCGCAGGGAGACAAGCTGCTGGAAGAGTCCACGCCGACGTCCTGCGGCTATCGCCTGTTGCGCCGCAGCGGCGAAGGCGTCGTCGACACGTCCCTCGGTAAGCTCGATGATACGCGGACCCAGCGTGGGCAACAGCCTGCGCTTGTGTAGCGTTTCACCAAGTCGCGACCAGTCCACTTCTGCCACCAGTCGCTCGGCACGCTCGCGCATGGCCTGCCGACGGGAAGAGATGCCAGCACTTAGCAGAATAAGCTGCCGTTCGGCGCGAGAGCTAGACATTGAAGTTCAGTGCGACATAGTACTCGATGAACCTAGCTTTGCGTGCCACGAGGACAGGTCGATGACGTTGGGTGGCCGGCGCGTGCCGCTCCGTCGGCCTCGGATCCGCTCGGCGGATGACAACACCAGCTTCCCGTCGCCAGCTACGTGAAGGGGTCCCTGTAGGTGGTCCAGGGTCTATGCGTGGTCTGGTTGGTGTTGGTTCTCTTTTGCTGCGTATTCGGCGGGTGTGAGTCCGCCGAGGGCTGAGTGTGGCCTGTAGGTGTTGTACTGGATGCGCCAGTCCTCGATGATGACCTTCGCCTCGGTGATGCAGGCGAACTCTTCAATGTTCAGCAGCTCGTCGCGGAGGCGGCCGTTGAAGGACTCCACGAACGGGTTCTCCCACGGTGATCCTGGCTCGATGTAGAGGTTGTCCCGTAGCGCGTAGAAGTTTGTAGGTGGCGGTCCCTTTCGCCTCGTCCGGTCCCGTTGGGACCGTGGCGAGTGCAAACAAGTCCATCGAGACGAGAGGAACCGCCATGGAGACCGTAATGCAGGAGCAGGACAGCGGCCGTGAGGGCTTGCCGCTGCGGGTGCGGGAAGCGCTCGGCGAGCTCGTGGGAGCCGCGCAGGAGGGGCTGCTCGCGTTGAGCGTCGGCGTTGGGCTGGGCGTGCTCAGCGAGATGATGGAGGCCGAGCTGGATGAGGTCGTGGGCGTCAAGCACGCCACGATCGCTGGGCGTAGCGCTGTTCGTCATGGCCATGAGGACGGCGAGGTCACGTTGGGTGGCCGGCGGGTGGCGGTGAGGCGTCCGCGGGCGCGCACTGCTGATGGGGAGCACGAGGTTCCGCTGGCGACGTACGCGCATTTCGCTGAGCGTGATCCTCTGACCCGCGTCGTTCTGGAGCAGATGCTTGCGGGTGTCTCGACGCGCCGGTTCTCAAGGACACGTGAGCCGGTCGGTGAGGCTGTTGGCGCCCGCGAGCGCTCGACGTCGAAGTCAGCGGTCAGCCGTGAGTTCGTGGGACGCACCGGCGAGCACCTGCAGCAGCTGATGGCCCGGTCGCTCTCCGATGTGCGCCTAGCGGCGTTGATGCTCGACGGGATCGAGCTGAAGGGCCGCTGCTGCGTGGTGGCTCTCGGCGTCAGCACCGAGGGCGTCAAGATCCCACTCGGGCTTTGGGATGGCTCCACAGAGAACAAGACCGTCACGGTGCACCTGCTCGCCGACCTCGTCGCCCGCGGTCTTGACGTCGAGCAGGGCGTCCTGGTCGTCCTCGACGGCTCGAAGGCGCTGCGGGCAGCGGTCGACGAGGTCTTCGGGCCGGTACCGGTGCAGCGCTGTGTTCGCCATAAGGAGCGCAACGTGCTCGATCATCTCCCCGAACGCGACCGGCCCGACGTGAAGGCCCGTCTGCGCAAGGCATGGGCATCGGAGAACCACCAGCTCGCACTCGACGGGCTGGAGCTGCTCGCCGGCGAGCTTGACCGCTCCCACCCCGGTGCTGCAGCATCGCTGCGGGAGGGGATGCCCGAGACGCTCACCCTCACGCGCCTCGGGGTCCACGGGAAGCTCAAGAGCGCGCTGCAGAGCACGAACCCGATCGAGTCCATGATCGGCACCGTCAGGCGCACCAGCCGCAACGTCAAGCGCTGGCAGTCAGGCGATATGTGCCTGAGATGGACCGCCGCGGGGATGCTCGAGGCAGAGCAGCAGTTCCGCAGGATCATCGGCTACGGCGATCTCGCCAAGCTCGCCCTCGCCGTCGAACGCGACCTCATCGCACAGCACGCCCCTATTCACACCTCGACCAAGGAGGACACCCGGATCGCCGTCACCGTGTAACCATCACACCCGACCGCCGCCACGAACTTCCACGGCGAACGGGACAACCTCTCGATGTACGCCGTTTCGGTGCCGGCGAGGCGGCAGTAGTCACGGAGGGTCCAGGCGATCATCTCCGGGCCGTTGTCAGCCCTGAGGTATGTGGGGGCGCCGCGGTCGGCGACGAGTCGCTCGAGGATGGTGATGACGTCCTCGGCGGTGCAGTTGCGCGCGACCCTGATCGCCAGCGCCTCGCGGGTGTACTCGTCGACGATGTTGCAAAGCTTGATCCTGCGGCGGTCTGAGGTCTCATCGAACTGGAAGTCAAAGGCCCACACCTCGTTTGGCCTGCTCGCTCTCAGACGCGCAGCCTGCCCCGTGGCAAGACGGCGGCGCTTACGGGTCTTCACGGGCCGCCGCAGGCCCTCCTGGCGCCAGATCCGGCGGGTCCGCTTGCGGTTGATGCTCCAACCCTCCCGGAGCAAGATCGTGTGCGCCGTCTTCCAACCCCACCGTGGATGGTCCCCCGCGATCTCCCGCAGTCTGCCCGCCAGGCGCTCATCCTCACGGCCTGGTGGCCGCGGCTGTTTGCGTTGCGTGGAGCGGTGCTGGCCCGCGACACGGCACGCCCTGCGCTCTGAGACCCCGAAGCGCTCCTGCAGGGTGCCGACGGCCCTACGCCGGCGCCCCGGGGTCAAAAGTTTCCCTCCGCCAGCTCCTTGAGCATGTCGATATCCAACGCCTGCTCCGCGACCAGCTTCTTCAACCGCTGGTTCTCACCCTCCAAGTGCTTCAAGCGCTTGGCTTCATCAGCCTTCATCCCACCGTACTGCGCACGCCAGCGGTTCCACGTCGCCTCACTGACCTCCAGCTGGCGCAGCACCTCCACGAGCTCGCGGCCCTCGTTCAACAGCCGCTCGCCCTCCCTGATCTTCCTGACTGCCTGCTCCGGCGTATGCCTGTGCCGCTTCATGATCGTGTCCATCCTTCCATCCCATCACGGGAAACACGACCACGCCTCCAGCCTGAACCACTTCAGAGGGACCCCGTCATACGAGTCGTTCGCCGACTACATCGGCGATCGTCCATCGCGCCCGAGCCATCCTGTGTTTGGCCGAGACCAGCGCAACGTGAAGCGCTGGCAGGGCGGCGACGGCGCAAGCGTTGGAGCGCCACCGGGGATGCTCGTGCTCGTCGCCGAGCAGTAGCTCCGACGGATCATCGGCTACCGCAACCTCGCCGCGCTCGTGATCGAACGCCACGCCGCACGAGCCACCCTTCCTCCACCACCACTCACGCCGAGGTCCCACAAACCGTTACAGTCTGACCGTCAAATCCCCAGAGGCCGTTCTCAAAGTTCTACGACGATCCGGGCATACTCCCGTGAAGTTCCATCTTGAGCAGCTGTAGATGACTCCAGGGGAATGACGTAAGGAGTTGGCTTGGGGATTTTCCTTCGAAGTAACCATGCACGCCGGTATATGGGTTCGTCCCGTTCGATGTCGGATCCTGCGCAAAAAATCCCGCGCTCCCAGCTTTGTCCCTGACGAATATTCCGTAGCGCTGCGCCGCTTCGGCCATCATCAACGTCAGCCGTGGAAGGTGCAGCGACGCGAGGTTGAGGTTGGGATCAAGCCGCAGATGTGCACCCTCCGGCAACGACCAAGGTTTAGTCGACGGGCCGTCGGTCCGCTCAGCCGGCGAAGCATAGACCCCGGCACGCGTGTTCGGGACCGAGATCGCCAGAGCATGGTTGATCTCGCCCCGTTCGAGATCTTCAAATGTGATCAGGCCGCCGGCGATCGACAGCGCGGACGCGCTTGCTCCCCAACTTGTTTCCGCACCAGGCCAGGCTTCGGGACCGTAGGCCCCCGAATCGGACGACGCATTCTGGATCGCGCCGCCCCAGGCAGCGTACCAGCCTTTTTCGGTTTTTTCCAGCCGCCAGAACTCCCACAGCTTATCCGTGCTCGGCTGCCAGACGACCAGATGTTTGTCGGTGCCGGCTGCGGGTTGAGCATTCGCGGGTAGCGGAACCGCTTCCCAGGAAGATTGAAGCGCGGCGCTCGTTTTCGAAGCGTTCTTGAGCGTCACCTTGACCATGGGCTGACCGGCGGGGACGGTGTAGAGCGGAACCGACCATGAGGTCGTGTTGATGGCCGGGCCTTCTTTTTCTTGCTCCTCTTTCGCGACTAGTTCGTCGAGGGGACCTACGATCAGCGCCGAGTTCGGATCCAGCGGCGCGTTCACCGGCAATTCCTCATTCCAGAAGCTCGTGGGCGAGAAGAAACGAAAAGGAGCCCCAGATTCAGCCGGCGGTTCAACCGTCTGCGTAAACACGGACGAAGCCGAGGCTAGATTGCTGCTGTCTCCACTGTAATCGGAGGTGATCCTGTACGAGGACCATTTGGGATAGCCCGCAACGGTGCATGTAGCTGTACCGGAGCTGATGATCGTTGCCGTGCATCCGGTAATCGGGGTGCCTTCTTCCTCGAAGTCGATCGTTCCCGTCGCGGCCGTGGGGCTCACCGCCGCTGTATAGGTCACAGCTTGCTCGACAGTAGAAGGGTCCGAAGAGGACGATACTGTCGTCGTGGTGTTTTTCTTGTTGACCGTCTGAGTCAAAGCAGAAGACCACGACGCAGCATAGCTACTATCGCCAGAGTAAGCTGCGGTAATCCAGTGCTCACCGGCGGTAGGATCGGCCACTGCGCACGTCGCGGTACCAGAACTCACAGGCTGCACCGCACAACCGGCAATAGGTGCACCAGCTTCGTTGAACGACACCGTTCCCGTCGCAGCCACAGCGCTCACCGTCGCTGTGTATGTCACAGCTTGCCCGACGGTCGAAGGATCCAACGAAGACGCCAGCGTCGTCGTAGTGGTTTTCTTGTTGACCGTCTGAGTCAAGCCGGAAGACGTCGAGCTACCATAGTTGCTGTCGCCGGAGTAGACCGCCGTAACCCAATGCCCACCAGCGGCGAGATTGGCCACAGTACATGACGCGGTGCCTGAGCTTACGATCTGCGCAGAACACCCACCGATCGCCACCCCGGCCTGCGTGAATTCAACTGTCCCCGTCGCCGCCGCGGCACTCACCGTAGCCGTGAAAGTCACGGCTTGCCCAATGGTCGAAGGATCCAATGAAGATGATACTTCCGTCGTGGTGGTTTTCTTCTTTACCGTCTGGGTCAAAGCGGGAGACCACGAGGCAGCATAATTGCCGTCGCCAGAGTAAACCGCCGTGATCCCGTGCCCACCAACGGTAGCTTTAGCCACAGCGCACGTCGCGGTACCAGAACTCACAGGTTGCACAGCACAACCGGCGATAGGTGCGCCAGCTTCGTTGAACGACACCGTTCCCGTCGCAGCCACAGCGCTCACCGTCGCTGTGTATGTCACAGCTTGCCCGACGGTCGAAGGATCCAACGAAGACGCCAGCGTCATCGTAGTAGTTTTCTTATTGACTGTCTGACCCAAACCAGGAGCCGTCGAAGCAGCATAATTGCTATCACCAAAATAAAACGCCGTAGTCCAATGACCTCCAGCGGTAAGACCGGCCGCAGTGCAAGTCGCCGTGCCGGAGATAATGACCTGCGCGACACAGCCCGTGATCGTTACCCCAGCCTGTTTGAATTCAACTGTCCCCGTCGCGGCTGTGGTATTGAGCGTAGCCGTGTACGTCACCGCTTCGCCGACCGTCGAAGGATTCAACGAAGACGCCAGCGTCAGCGTAGCCTTGGTCGTGCCCGTTTTGTTGACCACCTGCTTTGAGGAGGATGACGCCGAGGTTAGGTAGCTGCCACCCCCACTGTAAGTCGCGGCGATGGCGTGTTCACCAGCGGTGGCATAGCCCGAGAGGGTGCATGTCGCGGTGCCGGAGCCGACGGGCTGGGCGGCGCAACCCGGGATCGCCGTACCGGCCTCCCGGAACGCGACAGTTCCAGTCGCTGCCGCGGGGCTCACGGTCGCTGTGTAGGTCACCGGTTGCCCGACCATTGAGGGGTTCACCGAAGATGTCAACGTCGTGCTCGTGCTCGCCTGGCTGACCACTTGGCTCAAGAGAGACGATGTGGAGCCGGTGTAGTTGCCGTCGCCGCTATAGGTCGCGGTGATCGAGCGGGTGCTTGCCGTGGCGTAGCCCAAGAGGGTGCACGTCGCAGCGCCGAGGCTCACGGTCTTGTCTGCACAGCCCCGGATGGCAGTCCCGGCATCCTCGAACATTATGCTGCCCGTAGCCGCTACCGCGTTGACCGTCGCCGTGTAAGTCACCGCCTGGCCCACCATCGATGGATCCAGAGAAGACGAAAGGGTCGTCGTAGTCGATGACTTTCCGCTCGGAGAAGCTTCGGCTGACGGCTTGGGTTCTTCCACCGGAGGCGTTGACTCTTCGACCGGCGCGGGTTCCGAGCCGGGCAACTCGAGCGCTTCCGTGGGGAGAACGCCACCGATCACGGGTATCTGAACACCGGCAGATGCGGTGGCAGCCGGGGCTGACCCATCCGCGCCCGTCCGGACGCTCCGCTTGGCGCCGGTCGCCTTCGACTTCTTGGGCGCGCACGGCCTGCCCGCCTCGCGACGCCTGCCGGCACGAGTCGCGATGCGGAGGCACCTGACTCGCGGCGATGACGACGACCTCCTGCCCTTTGCGCGCGCCTCGGAGGCAAGCGCGGCGTGGGACGTATCGTGCAGGCGCGAAGCCGAGGGGCCGTGCAACCGATGAGTGCTAGTGGCAAGCGCGGACGTCGCGCTCGCCAGCGCGAAGCTGGCGATGAGCAGGCAGATTCGAACCGCCACCAGGCGGTGAGCAAGCAGCATGAACACGGCGTCCTTGTCGTTGCCTATCAAGTGACTACGGGGACCCTGCAGTGCAGTCATCGGACGGCGCCCCGCGGGCATGGCGTATACCGCCGCGCCTTGGACGTTTATCCACTGTCTGGTCTGTTTCGAAGGGAGCCAACCCGTTCATCCATGCGCGGGTGCTCGCTTCCGAGGAGAGCATCGATCGCGTCGAGGGCAGGCGGCTGCTCGAGTTGGCCTCGGGCGGACACAGATAGCTCTGCGCTTCACCGCGTCCGCACTGACCAGATGACGCTCGACCGCGCCGTCGATGGATCGCCCACCGATGGGCAGATAATCACCAGACAGGGGACGGCTGATCGTAGACACAGTGAACCGACGCGAGCGCCCGATCACGCGCTGGGCGCAGTCGAGGAGCTGCTCCCTGCTGCGAAGAGGTCCGCCACCCCCACCAGGTGGCACGTCGGGTCCTCCCCAGCCTCGCGGGTGAGCGCGACGTCGAATCCCGAGCGCGAGAAGAGGTAGAGGTCGGGCGCCGCTCCCTCTGGAGCGATGTGGCGGGCCAAGCGACGGAGCGGGCCCATCTCCCCGTGCGCCATCCGCCCTCTGGTCCACTTGCACGAGCCCACCGCCACCACGCGCCGCTCGTGGTCGATCGCCACCGCGTCGAGCTCGCGCTGGACGTTGTGGAGAGCGCGGTCGGTCCGCTCCCTGACGTTGCCCCACCACCAGCCTACGCTCCCCGCGCCGAGGCGTTCGCGCAGCCAGGTCTGGCAGACCTGCTCGAACACGGGTCGGGAGACGAAGCGCTCGAGGCTTGGCATCACCAGCCCCCTGAGGTGACTGTGAGCGTCCGCGCGGCGGTGCAGAGCGCTCTCGTAGGGGTGGACGAAGGCGAACCAGAAACGCAGGAAGGGGTCCTCCAGCGCAAACCGCACCACCTTCGTCCGGTCGGGGTTCGCGACAGTGACCGGGTGGACCCGCCGGACAAGCCCCATCTCCATCAGCTTCTCCAAGAGCTGGCCCGTCGCGCTGTCGCTGCGCCCGACCCGGGAGGCGATCTCGTTGCGCCGCGTCCGCCCCGCCGCGATCGCGCGCAGGATCGAGAAGTACACTCCGTCCTCGCGCAGGTCCGAGTGCTGGGCGAGCAGGAAGCGGGGCTCCTGGCGCAACAGTCCGTCAGGGGCCAGGATATGGCGCTCGATGTTCTGCGCGAGCGTCGCACCCGGGTCGAGCGCGTCGAGGTAGTAGGGCACCCCGCCGAACACCGCGTAGGCGCGGACCAAATCCTCGACGCTCCACGACGGAAGGAAACCGCTCAGCTCGGTGAACGGGAACGGCTGTAGGCGCAGCGAGCCCGTGCGCCTGCCGTACGTCGTCGCGGTGTAGCCCACGACCTCCCGCTCGAAGAATGACACGTCACTGCCCGACAGGATCAGGAACAGGTTTGGGTCCTCACGGTGCTCACGCCAGAAGCCGTTGATCAGCGAGCCGACCGTCGGCGTCTCGCGGGCGATGAACTGGAACTCGTCGAGCGCCACCACGAGCGGTCCCCGCTGCAGCTCCTCGCCGACGGCCGCAAAGAAGCCTCGCCAGCTGCTCAGCGGCTCGACCGCGAGCAGCTCACGTTCGCTCACGTGCGCCAGCACCCTCGACAGATCCTCCAGCTGATCGCCTTCGGTCCCGGAGGTGGCCTCGAAGTAGACGCACCGCTTGTGCTCCGCGAACCGCAGGATCAACTCGGTCTTGCCCACCCGCCTGCGGCCGTAGATCACGACGTACTCCGCTCGGGGCGAGGCCCACCGCCGCTCGAGCGCCTCGAGCTCGTCTGCCCTGTCGTGGAAGATCATTTACTACATAGTAGCCATAACTTTGAAAGTTGTGGCTAACTTCTGCTCGGAAAGCGCCGCGCCCGGGCAGACGCCCTATCAGAGGGGCTCACTTATAGGTGAAGTCGTCACCGGCGTTGGCGGGACTGGTACCCCCCGAGTCGATGACGAACAGGTTCCAGGTACCCGGTTTAGCCGGACCACCAGTCGTGGCGGTGATTTCAGTCGGCGAGACCACCACCACTTTGGACGCCGGGATCGCCGTCGGCCCGGCACCAGAGCCCTGCGCGATCTCCACAGTCGCACCAGCAACGAAACCAGTGCCAGTGATCGTGATCGGAGTTCCCCCGCTCACCGTCCCCGACGCCGGACTCACCGAGGCGACCGTGGGATGGGCGTAATAGGTGTAGTCGTCACCGGCGTTGGCGGGACTGGTACCCCCCGAGTCGATGACGAACAGGTTCCAGGTACCGGGCTTGGCTGGACCACCGGTCGTAGCGGTGATTTCAGTCGGCGAGACCACCACCACTTTGGACGCCGGGATCGCCGTCGGCCCGGCACCGTTGCCCTGCGCGATCTTCACAGTCGCGCCAGGAACAAAACCGGTGCCCTTGATCGTGATGGGAGTCCCCCCGCTCACCGGCCCCGACGCCGGACCGACCGAGGTCACCGCCGGCTGATTCGGGAGCGGCTTGAACGCGGCGATCCCGTCGGGTGTCCCGACCCCGGTGGGACCGTCGTAACCTGTCCCCGCCAGGCAGATCGCCTTGGAAGCGCAGCTCACCGCCTCTTCGGCGGGCGTGCAGGCCGATAGGCCATCTTCCAGGAAGGGTTCGGCGCATTCCCCGTTCGAGCCGACGGTGACGTCGTGCAGCGACCCCGGGGACTTCAGCGCGTTTTCGTAGAGCGTCTTGGCGGGGTATTCCACGCCGTTGGCTCCCCCTGCGAGCGCGAACACCGAGGCGATCAACGGGGTGGCGAGGCTGGTGCCGCCGATCGTGCACCAGTAGGCCACGTGTTTGACGCCGGCTTCTTCGTAGCGATATTCGCATTCCGGGCTCGTGTCGTGGACGGCGACCCCGGTGTAGGGGTCCGCATCGGCGGCCACGTCGGCGACGGCGCGTTTGGTGGCGCAGCCGACCCCAGACCAGTCCGAGACGGACTGCTGCCAGGTCTGCGCGGTGAACACCACGCTGCAGCCGCCGCCGGTGGCGTGGTCGCCGTCCCAGACCGTCTCGCCCGCCCAGGCGCTACCCGTCCCGAGGCTCAGGCGGGTGCCGCCCACCGCGACCACGTGCGGAGAGGACGCGGGGAAGTTGACGTAGCCCCTCTGCGAGCTGCTTTCCGCATCCCAGTTCAAGTAGCCGTCGTCGCCGGCGGCAGCCGTGATCACGAGGCCGGGATGGTTGAACGGGCTGGCGCTCTCCAGTTCGGGGGTCTCGCCCTCCTCGGGGCCCGCCCAGGAGTTCGAGATCTCACCGGCACCGAGGGTGGCCGCACTCTGCTCGGCCCTTTCGAGGTCTTCGTAGCTCGGGCCGTTCGACTCCAGCAGCACGATGTCGCAGCTCTGGCACGTCGCGTGCGCGACCTCGATATCGAGCGAGATCTCGAGCGCCCAACCGGTCGCTTCTTCGGCCTCTTCGCGTTTCGCCCGCGAGCCTTTGCGCGCCGTTTCCAATTCTTTCGTGGTCTTGGGGAACGGCAGACTCCCGGCTTCCCCGTTCTGGTTGACCTGCCTGAAGCAGCCGTCACCGCTCGTGCATTCGGGCAGCCCAAATTCTTCGTCGTACGCTTTCAAATCCGCTTCGGCAGTCGGATCGTTGTAGGCGTCGACCAATGCGACCGTCTGCGCCCCCGCCGCGCTGTCCGGCAGGTTGTAGGCGCCATGCAGGTCCTGCGGCCTCAGGCCATAGTCACCGGCAGCCGGCGAGCGCGCCGCCACCGGAGCCGCACGAACCATCCCGAGCGGGTGGGTGTGGGCGCGAGCTTCGGTGGTCTGCGGTACCAGCTGCAGCGCCAGGCACCCGGCGCGCCCGGGAGCGGGTGCGCCACACACCGCTCGGACGACGTAATCCGAGCGAGGTAGCGGCGAGACGGTGGCCGCGGCCGCGCTCTGGGCGCAGCAGAGGACGAACCCGACCGCGAGGACCGCGACCGAACGAAGCGCCGCTGTGCGATGCGTGGGGACCGTCATCGATCTCCATTATCCCAAAACCTGGGCGAGGCGCCGTGCGAGCCGGGCGGTGGCCGACGGAACACTCCGCCGTCCGGTACGCGGGAGCCCAGCGGCCTTTTGCACATCTAATCGCCATCTGCCGAAACTCAGATCGCCATTTGCCTCGTGCTCATGCCCCCAACCCGCTCCCGAGGCGTACCTCATGGACTCGGGACTGCTGCGCAACAGCACTGGTGAGCGTTTCAGAGCCGGAGTGGTGCTCTGCACCTGCGCGCAGACGATCCCGCTCGGCAAGCGTCTGTGGGCTGTACCTCTCAGCGGGCTATGGGCGTGACCTCCCGAGGCGGATACTCCGCCAGCCGCCGCCCACAGCGAACGAGTCCGTACGCCTACTGCGAACTTGCAGGTTCGCAATCTGCGAGCTACAATGTAAAGCATCGTCAACAGGTCTGACATCCTGCCACCTGGAGCCAACCCGTTCATCCATGCGCGGGTGCTCGCTCCCGAGGAGGGCATCGATCGCGTCGAGGGCAGGCGGCTGCTCGAGTTGGCCGCGGGCGGACACAACGCGGTGCTGCACGCCCCTCGGCGCTTTGGCAAGACCACACTGCTCAAGCAAGTGCTCCAGAGCGCCTCGGAGCTCGGCATGCCCGGTGTGCTGGTCGATCTCAGCGATGTCCTGAGCGTCGCCGATGTAGCGGCACGACTCGAGCAGGCGTTCCGCGCGCTGCCGGGCAACATCCAGAGGCTCGTCAGCAAGGAGCTCGGAAGCGTGGCGATCACAACACCGATCGCCGGGTTCAGCTTCTCGCGGCGCAATCCGCCTGCCGATCCGATCGCGGCGGTGCATACGCTGCTCGAGCTGCCGGCGCAGATCTTCGAGCCGCCACGGTCAGCGTGTCCTTGTGGTCCTCGACGAGTTCCAGTCACTGGTTAATCTCACCGGCCTGGACGGTGTATTTCGCAGCCATATTCAGCATCACAGCGACGTCAGCTACGTGTTCGCCGGCTCAGAGCCCTCCCTGCTCCGCGTGCTGTTCGAGGATCGTGCCCGTCCGCTCTACGGGCAGGCCGAGCGCGTGCGGCTGCAGCGCCTCGACCCCGGCGTCACGCATGACTTCATCGCTCGCCGCTTCGACGAAACCGGCAAGGACGCGGGAGAAACCATCTCCGATCTCGTCCACGTCGCCGAGGGTCATCCCCAGCGCCTGATGCTCATTGCCCACCTGCTGTGGGACCGTGTCGAGAGGCAGCATCCAGCCACGCTGGCCGACCTGCGCAGCGCCTACGACGGCACGATGCGAATGGTGAACCCCGAGCTGCGCTACCTGTGGGACGCCCTGAGCGCAAACGAAAGGCGCGTCCTGGCCGCGCTGGCGTCCGGATACTCTCCCTATCAGCAGGAGGCCAGGGTGTTCATGGGCTTGGCCAACCGCAGCAGCGCAGCCCGCGCGGCTGAGAATCTCGAAGGTAACGCCATCATCGAGCGTGTCGAGGACGAGCGGCCACTGCGCGTCATCGACCCACTTCTCGCTCGCTGGGTTCGTCGTCATGGAGGCGCACGGCTGCAGGTGTTCGTCCTGCCTCGTGACGGACAGTTCGCTGTCACCGACGGTCCCTCTCTGGCCTTTCTGCGGTCCACCCACCAAACCATTGCCGAGGCTGAAGCCGAGGCCGACCGCATCGCCACCGCCGGCAATGGAGCGGACGTGATGATCTACGACGTTGACGACCCGAATGAACTGCCCGACTGGGCGATTCTTCGCTGACACCAGAGGAAAGTGCGACTCGCTCTTCTCAGACGCACCGGCGTCAGCCGTCGCTGATCTCGCGGCGAACGTAGGCCGAGAAAAGCGGGTCCGCCAACGTCCACGAACCACGGCCGCCCGGCCTGATCACGATCGATGTGTCGGCCAGCGCGTTCAGTGCGCGGTTGGCTGCCTTCTTCTCGAGGTTTGTGTACGGGGAGCGGTGGTGCGCGAGGCGGATGGTGACCTCTACGGCGGTGTTGCTCACGGCCCGGATGCGGTGCGCCCACCGCCTGATCGAGGTCCCCCACAGCGATTGAGTTGCCTCCATCTGGTATGATTGATCTGGTATGCATTCCTACCAAGGTGGTTTGCTGAGCACGGTTTCCGAGAAGGGGCAGATCACTGTTCCCAAGCGCCTACGCGAACGGCTTGGCATCCATCCGGGGGACCGGCTTCGAGCTCGTCGAGGACGCGGGAAGGCTCGTCGCCACGAAGACCATCCCCGGCGGCGGGGATCCGGTCGACGCCGTCTTCGGGATCCTGAATCTCAACGTGAGTACCGATGAGGCGATCCGGGCGATGCGTGGCGAGTCCGATCCTGAGTGATCACCGCCGTCGACACCAACGTCCTGCTCGATGTCTTTGCCAACGACGCCGAGTTCGGCAAGCGTTCGGCCGACGCGCTCAGACGCTGCATAGCGCAGGGGAGTTTGATCGCCTGCGAGATCGTGTGGGCCGAGACCGGCGCATCGTTCCCGGACACGCAGGCCGCCGAGAACGCGCTTGCGGGACTGAGAGTCGAGTACTCCCCAATCGCCGCGGCCACCGCACTGCAAGCCGGCCGTGCCTGGCAGGAGTATCGCAAGGCCGGAGGACCTCGTGAGCGTGTGATCGCGGACTTCCTGATCGGCGCGCACGCGTCGACCCTCGCCGATCGACTGCTGACCCGCGATCGGGGGTTCTACAGGAGCCGCTTCGCCCAACTGCCGATCATCGATCCCTCGGATGGACCCAAAGAGCCGCCGGCGTCCCCCGCCGGCGGGTGACGTGACAGATCGAACGGCCGGCCCCGGACGCGGGGCAACAGACGCCCGATCACGCGCTGGGCGTAGGCGAGAAGCTCCTCCCCGCTCCGAAGAGGTCCGCCACCCCCACCAGGTGGCACGTCGGGTCCTCCCCAGCCGGCGCACTGATCTACACCGGAGCGGACACGCTCCCGTTCGGCGACCGCCTCGCCGCCGTACCTCTCAGCGGGATGTGGCGCTGAACGCTTCTTCCCTCGTACCGGACACATCGCCACTCCGCGGTGATCGGACCTCGATGACCGCGACGAGAGCCCATCAGCTTACCTGTAGGTGTAGTCGTCACTGGTATTGGCGGGGCTGGTTCCTCCCGAGTCGATGACGAACAGGTTCCAAGAACCAGCTTTGGCTGGGCCGCCAGTCGTAGCGGTGATTTCCGTCGAAGAGACCACGACCACTTTGGACGCCGCGATCGCCGTGGGTCCCGCGCCACTGCCCTGGCCGATCTCCACAGTCGCCCCAAGAACAAAACCGGTGCCCTTGATCGTGATCGGAGTCCCCCCATTCACCGACCCCGACGCCGGACTCACCGAAGAGACCGTAGGTGTCGTCGCAGGGTAATAGGTGTAGTTGTCACCAGTGCTGACGGGACTGGTTCCCCCCGAGTCGATGACGAACAGGTTCTCGGAACCAGCTTTGGCTAGGCCGCCAGTCGTAGCGGTGATTTCCGTCGAAGAGACCACGACCACTTTGGACGCCGCGATCGCCGTGGGTCCCGCGCCACTGCCCTGGCCGATCTCCACAGTCGCCCCAAGAACAAAACCGGTGCCCTTGATCGTGATCGGAGTCCCCCCATTCACCGACCCCGACGCCGGACTCACCGAAGAGACCGTAGGTGTCGTCGCAGGGTAATAGGTGTAGTTGTCACCAGTGCTGACGGGACTGGTTCCCCCCGAGTCGATGACGAACAGGTTCCAAGAGCCCGCTTTGGCCGGGCCACCAGTCTTGGCGGTGATTTCAGTCGGAGAGACCACGACCACTTCGGACGCCGCGATCGCCGTCGGCCCGGTACCAGAACCCTGTCCGATCTCCACAGTTGCCCCAGGAACGAACCCGGTGCCAGTGATCTTGATCGGAGTCCCCCCATTCACCGACCCCGACGCCGGACTCACCGAAGAAACCGCGGGCACTTTCGACACCGGCGCCGACGCTTCGACCATCGGCGAGGACTCAAGTTCGAGGTGCCCATTGATGACCGTGCTGACCGCGTACCAGAGCGCTTCGGAGGAGCTCGCCGGAACGTAGGCTTCGGTGGCGCTCGCCGGCAGTTCCGTGACGGCAACCTTGGAGGAGCTGCTCGGCAGCACGCTCAACGGCGTGTTCGTGAACAGCGTTTCGAGAGTCTGGGTCGAGAACACCTTGTACCCTTCCGCGCCCGGGACCGGGGTCCATTTCAGACGAACGTATCCGGGGATGCTGGCCGCCGATTCCAGCGGGTACATTGTCGGCGCGGGGATCTTTTCGATGTTTTCGCCGGGGTGTTCCTTTTCGCCCACGAAGGTCGCGCTCGACAGCGCCGGGTTGAAGACCGACACGCTTTCGGCGTTGGGGATCAGGATGTAGGGGCGTTTGACGAAGAAGGTTTCGCCGGGCTTAAGTTCGCCGACCAGTTCGCTGAACTGCTGTTCGGGCTGGAAGATGAAGCTCACGTGCGGGTTTTCTTCGATCGTCAGGGCGACGTTGTACAGCGGGACGTCCGATTTGTTTTCGACGCCTACGTACACGTGGTAGGGCACGCCTTCGTGGAGCTTGCCTTCGTCGGCCCTGACCTTCAGCGTCATCGCTTCCTTGCCCCACACCTTCAGCGGGTTGGCGAGCGCCGCCTGTACTGACACGGGTGCTTCGAACGGTTCGAGCGTCGAGTTGTACTGGGCCGAGAGGTTGTATTCGCCCGGTTTGTCGCCGCGGATGATCCAGTTGGTCGTCGTGCTGCCGCCACCCGGCACGGCCGGCACTTCGTTGCTCAGCGCCTGCTGCGCGGTCGTCGGGGCGAGGCTCAACCCTTCGGGCAGGTTCAGCGTCGCCGTGCCCTTTGCGAGCGTGAACGGTTCGGGGGAGAGGTTCTGGACGATCATGCTCACTTCGAAGAACTGCTTGAGCACCGCCGCCTTGCCGTGCAGGATCAGCCACTGGATCAGCGGGTGGCCGTGGACGACCTCGGGCTGGGCGATGATCCGTTCGCCGCCGCCACCGCCACCGCCGCCACCGCCGCCTTCACAGCCGCCGGACCCGCACGACCAGCCGCCCCCGCCGCCACTGGCGCCGGTGCCGCCCACGAACTCGCCGCCCGAGTTCACGTAGCCGTGCACTTCGATCGGCGGCGATTCGATGAACGCGAGCTTGATCACGAATTTGTAGACGTTCTGGTTGGCCGGTTCGCTCGGGTTGATTCCCGCGGCGACGATTTCTTCGTAGTTGAGTTCCTTCGATTTCACTTCCGCCGCGGCGGCTTCGCCGGGAGCGAGCGTGACGCTCGCCGAGCCGTCGCCTTCGCCGTTGACCGCCACCTGGGCGACGGCGGGGCGCAGGCCGCTCTTGTACACATACACCGTGTCCGTGCCCTCCGGCAGACCCTTGAGCACCGCTTCGCCGCTGGAGGCGCTCGCGGCTTCGATGCGCGCGCCGCCCGAGCCGACGTACAGCACGCTTGCGCCACCGATCGGTTCATCGCCCGTGCCCTTGACCGTGATGTACACCCCTTCGGCCGGGTGGCCCCCGCCGGCAGGTTTCGGCTTGGTGGTGACGGTGATCGTGACGGACGCGCTCGATTCTTCGCCGCCGCGGAAGACCGTCAGTTTCGCGGTGTAGGTGCCCGCGGTCGCGTAGGTGTGATGCAGGATCGCATCGCCCGCGCCCGCTTCTTCGGCGCCATCGCCGAACTGCCAGCGGTACTTCGTGATTTCAGCGGCGGGCGTGCTGCCCGAGCCGTCGAGCGTCACCGACGCGCCTTCTTCCGCCGAGACGCTTTCCCCCACGGCCGCGTGCAGCGGGAGTGCGGTGATCACCGGGCTGGGAGAGCTCGGTTCGGCCGGAGCGCTTTCCCCGGCCCCGTTGTAGGCGATCACCTGCAGCGAGATCCGGTGGCCGGCGTCGGCGCCAGTGAGCAGGTAGCTCTGCCCGGTCGCCCCCGCGATCGCCTGGCAGTTCGCGCCCGACGCTTCGCAGCGCAGCCACTGGTAGGAGTATTCGCCGGGCGACTGTTCCCATGTGCCGTGTGAGTCGAGCACGACCGTCTGGCCCTGCTGCGTGCCCCCGGAGATCGTCGGCTTGGTCACGTTCGTGGGGACCTTTTCGGGCGATTCGCCTTCGAGCACCACGAGGTTCGTCCCGGTGGCCGTGTTGACAGGCGAGTAGTACAGATCCGGGCCGATCGTGGCGCCCGAGGTGTGCCCGAACGAGCCCGAGCGCGAGGCGGCGGTGAGGATCGCGAATTTCTGCCCAAGTTCGCCTTTGAACGGGTTGACCTGGCGTGCGAGCACGGTGCCGGCGAGCGTCGCCGATCCGCCCACCGACAGCGCGCCGAAGTCCGCGGTGCCGCCGAGCATCGTCTCGAGCGTCCCGGCTTTGGCTTCGGTGTAGGAGCCCGTCACTTTCAGGGTCGTGCCCGCGCCGAGCGAGAGCAGGCGATCGTTCGTAAGGCTGCCTTCGAGTATGCGTTCACCGCCGGTTCCGGGTTCCACGGCGATCGTGCCGGTGTTCGTCAGCGTGCCGCTTGCGAGGTTGAGGATGTCGTAGTCGTTGCCGCCGCAGTCGGCGCCGCTGTGTTTGGCGCTCGTGACCGTCAGCGAACCTTCGTTACTGAAGCCGCTCGCGGCATCGACGATCGCCGGGTTCCCGCCGCCTATGCAGGCTTCGATCGCGAGCGACTGGCCGGAGGCGATGTTGCCGGTCAGGTGGTCGTAGTAGCTGCGCAGCCTGATCGAGCTCGCACCAGACCCCGTGTAGTTAAGCGTCGCCTGTTCGACGACCACCGGTTCTGTGCCGCTGGTCGTACCCGCGCCCTCCGTGAAGGACGTGCCCGACTCCGCCAACAGATAGCCGGTGGCGCCGCCAGCGATATTGCCGCCCGCGCCGTTGACGACCGAGCCGGCGTTCGAGACCGACAGCCCCGTGCCTTCAGCCAGATCGAGCGCACCTTCGTTGGTGAGCACCGCGCTCGAACCGTCGTAGGCGGTAGTGGCGTTGATCGCCAGCGTGCCCTTGTTCGTGAGGCTGCCTTCGAAGGTGCGCGCGCCGCCGATACCGGGTTCGATGTCGATCGTGCCGGTGTTCGTCAACGTGCCGCTTTCGACGTCGAGCGTGGCGTAATCGTTACCGCCACAATCGGCGCCGCTGTGCTTGGCGCTCGTGACCGTAAGCGAACCTTCGTTGGCGAAGCCGGTCGCTGCGCGGACGATCGACGGGTTCCCGCCACCCACGCAGGCTTCGATCGCCAGCGACTGGCCCGGGGAGATGCTGCCGGTCAAGTGGTCGTAGTAGCTGCGCAGCCTAATCGAGCTCGCGCCAGACCCGGAGTAGTTGAGCGTTGCCTGTTCGACGATCACTGGTTCTGTACCACTGGTCGTACCCGCGCCCTCCGTGAAGGACGTGCCCGACTGCGCCAACAGATAGCCGGTGGCGCCGCCGGCGATTTTGCCGCCCGCGCCGTTGACGACAGAACTAGCGTTTGAGACCAACAGCCCCGTGCCTTCAGCCAAGTCGAGTGCACCTTCGTTGGTGAGCACCGCGCTCGAACCGTCGTAGGCGGTAGCGGCGTTGATCGCCAGCGTGCCCTTGTTCGTGAGGCCGCCTTCGAAGGTACGCGCGCCGCCGGTGCCGGGTTCCACGTCGATCGTGCCGGTGTTCGTCAGCGTGCCGCTTTCGACGTCGAGCGTGGCGTAATCGTTACCGCCGCAATCGGCGCCACTGTGCTTGGCGCTCGTGACCGTCAGCGAGCCTTCGTTGGTGAAGCTTTTCGCTGCATCGACGATCGACGGGTTCCCGCCACCCGCGCAGGCTTCGATCGCGAGCGACTGGCCCGGGGAGATGCTGCCGCTCAGGTGGTCGTAGTAGCTGCGCAGCCTGATCGAGCTCGCGCCAGACCCCGTGTAGTTGAGCGTCCCCTGTTCGACAGCAACCGGTTCCGTGCCAGTGGTCGTACCCGCACCCTCGTTGAACGTGGAGCCGTTGGGAATCAACACGTTCGCGCCGCCGGGCGCCGCGATCGAACCGCCGGTGCCATTCGTGAACGTGCCACTGTTCGTAACCGAAAGCTCGAGGCCTGCGCCGAGTTCGACCGCGCCTTCGTTGGTCAACGTCGCTTTCGACCCGCCAAACGTCGTCGTCGTATCGATCGCCAGCGTGCCTTTGTTAGTGAGGCCGCCTTCCAAGGTGCGCGCGCCGCCGGTGCCCGGTTGCACGTCGAGCGTGCCGGTGTTCGTCAGCGTGCCGCTTTCGACGTCGAGCGTGGCGTAGTCGTTACCGCCGCAATCGGCGCCACTGTGCTTGGCGCTCGTGACCGTGAGCGAGCCTTCGTTGGCGAAGCTTTTCGCTGCATCGACGATCGACGGCTCTCCGCCGCCCACGCAGGCTTCGATCGCAAGCGACTGGCCCGGGGCGATGGCGCCGCTCAGGTGGTCGTAGTAGCTGCGCAGCCTGATCGAGCTCGCACCAGACCCCGTGTAGTTAAGCGTCGCCTGTTCGACGATCACCGGCTGGGAGCCGCTCGTTGTGCCCGCGCCCTCGTTGAACGTCGCGCCGCTGGGGATGAACACGCTCGCGCTGCCCGTCGCAGAGATCGAACCGCCGGCCCCGTTGGAGAACGTGCCGCTGTTGGGCACGAACAGCTCCACGCCTTCGGCGAGCTCGACCGTGCCTTCGTTGGTCAGCGTCGCTTTCGAGCCTCCGAACGCCGTCGTCGTATCGATCGCCAACGTGCCCGTGTTCGTAAGGTTGCCTTCGAGGTTGCGCGCGCCGCCGGTCGTGCCGGGAGCAGTCGTGATCGTGCCGGCGTTCGCGACCGGCCCGCCGAGCGTGACGGTGTTCGCGCAGAGCCCGCCGTTGGTGAGCGTGACGGCCCCCTTGGCGCCAACGCCGATCCCTTCGGTGCTGCCCAGCGAGGCGGCCCCCGAGCAGTTGCTTTCGACCGCGAGCGTCTGGGTACCGGAGCTACCGCCGAGCGTCAGCGACTTGACGCTCACGCTGCTCGCGCTGAGCGTGACCGTGTAGGTGCCCGGTTCGGTGATGCAGGCTTCCTCGGTGGTGCTCGGCGCGGCTTTCTTGCTCCAGTTGGAGCCCGTGCTCCAGCTACCACCCGCGGTGTTCGTGAACGTGTCGGTGCAGCCGCTCGCGTGCGCCGCCGAGGGCGCCCAGAGTGCCAGGGCGAGAACCGCCGCGACCGCGATACCCGCGCAGCGCGCGATCAACACCCGCAAAGAACCTGCCTGCAGAGAACCTGCTTGCCTAGTCAACGCTATACCCCCTCCGGCGCATCCCTGTCCTATGGGCTGTGACGCGCATCGACGTCTCCATTTGGGCCGGCGCTCTTCCCGACGCTGACCGATACCGCGTGAGCATCCTATACAGACCACCCCCGCTCAAACCAAGGAAAGGCGACGTTCCACCGAAATTAGTACCTGCCCATCACCGCCTGCGGGCGCGATCTCGGACTGCCCTGTGGGCACGATCTCGCGTGTGGTCGTCCGACCGTCGGTGGGCTCGCCCCTGCACGCCTTGCCAACCCTTGCCCGCGGTTGATAGGTTCACCCGACGCACCCCTCGCCGCCGGCACCGCGCCGGCCGCAGGCGGGGCACGTCGCGAGATCCTCGGGGGTGCCGGCAGACCCTCGGAACGTAGGGGGGACGATGGAAAACGAGGTCGGGAGAGGCATGACGTCGGGTGAGGTTGTTATTCTGCGAGCAGAAATCGCTCATACCTTTTGGAACGCTATCCGAGCTTCCGTTGACAGCTCACCTCGCGCCAACCGGACCGTCGCCGGCGGTCCCGGAGGGGTTGGGCACCTCCCAAGCAGCGCCTTGTCTGTGAAGACCAGCCTTTTTCGGCACCCGCCGGGACGGCGCTTGCGGCAAGTATGGACGCCGCCTTACGTTGTAGCAGAGTGGAGTGTGAACCGACCTCGACGGTGGCGGTGATCGGCGTGTGCGCAGACGACAGCGGCGGCGAGGCCGGCGACGATGCGCGTCGCGCGCGAGCCTGACGCTCGGCCTCGGACCGCTTCACGTGGGAGGCGCTCGAGCAGGAGGCCGCCCGGCCTGGGGGTTTCGGTCGAGGAGCTGGCGAGCTACGCGGTGCTCTACTACCTCGCGGACGGCGACAGCGGGCGCATCGCCCGGCGCCTGCCGCCGCCCCGCCCCGGCGAGCCGCACCCGCTCGGTAGGCTGCTGGACGACTGAGGTCGGCGACAGACCCTGAGGCGGCGCCTCGGCGCCGCGACCCTGACCCCAGCCGCGCTCGCGCGGGCGGCGGCCATCGTCGTCGGGGCCACGCCGCGGCTGGCGAGCTCGGCGGCGAGCGTGCGGCGGCCGCGGTGGTGCAGGCCGTGGACCGAGCCCTCGCTCTTGCCGGTCAGCTTGGCGATCTCGATCGGCGAGAGGCCGGCGACGTGGCGCAGGATCAGCACCTCGCGCTGGGCCACGGGCAGCGTGTCGAGCGCCTCGCGCAGATCGTGCATCGTGCCGCCCGCCGCCGGGTCGGCTGACTCGCGCTCGGCCTTGCGTGATCTCCTCCACCGGCACCAGCCGCTCGGAGCGGATGTGGTCCATCGTGACGTTGCGCGCCACGCGCAGCGCCCACGCGAAGAAGGGGACGTCCCGCTCCTCGTATTTGCCGATCACCCGCATCAGCTTGGTGAAGACGTGCTGGGTGATGTCCTCGGCCTCGTGGTGGTTGTGGACGATCAGCGCACGTAGCCGTAGATGTTGTCGGCGTAGCGCGCGTACAGGAACCCGAGCGCGTCCCGGTCGCCTTCCTTGGCGCGCTGGATCGCCTGCGAGACCAGACGCGAGTTGGTCTCCGCGCCGGCCGTCGTGCGGGTCAGGCGGGCTGGGCGGCCGGCGGCCGTGAGGTGGTTGGGACGCGCCGGGCGCGCCCGGTGAGTCGGTGGGCTGGTGGGCGCGGGGTGGGCGGGCGTCGGGCGGCCGGGCACGCCATCCTCGCGCGGCAACGACCGCGTCGTCCTTACGCTCTGTTCTACCCCTGCCGTAGGCACTGTCGATACCCCCGTATCGTCGATGCTTCCCCCGGGGCGCCCTACCGCCTCGGGCAGCTGAACCTGCCGTGTCTGCTTGAAGCTACATGTTCCTAGTCAAACCGACGTTAAGCACCTGTAGAAAATCCGAGCCGTGTACCGGTACAAACGTCCCCGATGGCATCGACCCGACGCGACCGCCCAAGAAACGCCTAGGTCCCACTCCCCCTCACGCTCGGCGGTCGGAGCTGGCGACGGCGTAGAAGCACGGCGCCCGTGCGCCATGAGCTCAAAGCAGCAGCTGAAATCTCTCCTTGTATCTCCTATCCCTGCGACTCCGCTATTTACGGTCGCTTGAGCGGGACCCTACCACACTGGACCAATATTTTGGAAGGATTTCGTGCAGCGACGGCGACGGGTTAATCCTCACCTAAAATGTGTGTTTTCCCGCAAAGGTAAAGATCACAAAAAAGGGGGGGTTAGTGTGAATCTAGGAAGGGAGCCACAAGCCGCCCCTACGTCGCCCCGAAGGTCTCTTCCACGCGGATCGTGTCCGGCCCGGAGAGCTCGAACGCGGCGTGCAGCGCGCGCACGACCGAGTCCACGCGGTCGCGCGGGATCACGCTGGAGATCCTGATCGGCGAGGTCGTGATCATGTCGAGGTTGAGGCCCTCGGCTGCGAGCACGTTGAACATCTTCGCCGCCACGCCCGGGTAGGTGCGCATGCCGGCGCCGACGATCGACACCTTGCCGACGTTCTCGTCGGGCACCAACTCCGCGAACACCTCGCCCGCCAGCGGCTCCAGCGCCGCGCGCGCGTCGCGCATGCGATCGCGGGGGATCGTGATGGCGATCTGCGCGAGCTCCCCCGTCGGCGGGCCTCTGGTCGATCATGTCCACCTCTACGCCGGCGTCGGCGAGCGCCGTGAAGATGCGGGCCGCCATGCCCGGCCTGTGGCGGACGTCGACCAGCTTGACGATCGCCTCCGAGGTCGAGTGGGTGACGGCGGTGACGATGGGTCGCTCTGCAGGGTCCATGTTCTCTCCTTCCGACACCACCAAGGTACCGGGACGATCGTCGAACGACGAGCGGCAGTGGATGCGCACGCCGTGGTTGCGCGCGTACTCGACCGAGCGCAGCTGCAGCACGCCGGCGCCGGAGGATGACATCTCCAGCATCTCCTCGTACGTGACCGCGTCCAGCTTGCGCGCGTCGGGCACCACCCGCGGGTCGGCGCTGAACACGCCGGGGACGTCGGTGTAGATTTCGCATACCTCCGCGCCCAGCTCGGCGGCGACCGCGACCGCGGTCGTGTCCGAGCCGCCGCGCCCCAGCGTCGTGACGTCCTGCGTGGCGGTCGAGACACCCTGGAAGCCAGCCACCAGCACGATGTGGTCCTCCTGCAGCGCCTCCTTGACGCGGTCGGCGCGCACCTCGATGATCCGCGCGGAGGTGTGCCAGCTGTCGGTGACGATCCCCGCCTGCGAGCCGGTCAGCGAGATCGCGCGGTGGCCGAGGTCGCGGATCGCCATCGCGCACAGCGCGCAGGAGATCCGCTCACCGGAGGACAGCAGCATGTCCATCTCGCGCGGGTCGGGCGCCGCGGAGACCTCCTCAGCCATCGCGATCAGCTCGTCGGTGGTCTTGCCGCGCGCCGAGAGCACCGCCACCACGTTGCGCGCCCGCCTCGCGCCGCTCCACGATCCGCCGCGCGGCGCGCTTGATCCGCTCGGCGTCCGCGACGGAGGTGCCGCCGAACTTCATGACGACGATCTGAGACACGCCCGCAGGATAGGCGCTATGGTGGTTGGAGCGAGCAACTCGAATCGATAGGGGGTAGGGCGTGGCCTACCGCACAAGCATCTTCATCGACTTCTGGAACTTCTAGCCTGCAGTGGCGCAACCGCGCCAACGGCGACCGCATCGACTGGACGCAGGGTTCCCGCCGCGCTGCTCGGCGAGAGCGAACGTCAACTGCAGAGCCGCGGGCTTCGGCGACGCGCTGCACCTCGAGGAGGCGCTGGTGTACGCCTCCTACGACGAAGACGACGCCGGGCGCAAGCTGAAGGGATGGCTGGACGCGTTCCTCGACAAGCAGCCCCGCTTCCGCGTGACCACCCGCGTGCGCCGCTCCAAGCGCGCTCGGTGTACTGCAGAGCGTGCGAAGGCAGCATCGACAACTGCCCCCACTGCGAGGAGCCGCTGCGGTGGTCGCCCGAGAAAGGCGTCGACACCGCGATCGTCACGGGCTACTCTCGCTCGCGGGGGAGAGCGCGTTCGACGCGGCGATCCTTGTCTCCAGCGACACCGACTACCTGCCCGCCGTCGAGTGGCTGCAGGCGCGTGGCTTCAAGGTCATCAACGCCACGTGGGCCAACCACGGGCACGAGCTCGCGCGCGCCTGCTGGGCCTCGTTCGAGCTCGACGGCGATCGTGCCGCTGCTCCGCCAAGAGAGCTCCGATGCCGCGGGCCGGGCGGCGACCAGGGTGACGGCCACCAGCAGCCGGCGGAGAGCAACGGAGTCGGGAGAGCGGAGACGGAGAGCAACGGAGCAAGGACAGCAGAGCGCAACGGAGCAGGGACAGCAGAGCACAACGGAGCGGTGGCCCTCGCGGAGGACGTGGAGGAGGGCCCTGCCCACCGGCGGCGGTCGAAGGCGTCGACGCCATCGACGAGCCGGCGCCGGCTGCTGCGGGCTGAGGGGCGGCTGCGTCCGAGGGCTGAGGCCGGCGGCGCGCCGAGGGCCGCCGCCAGCCCGCCGGGCCCGAAGCGCCCCTACACCGCAGCCGGCGGCCTGAGAGCGCCTTGCCGAGCGTGACCTCGTCGGCGTACTCGAGGTCCGCCCCCACCGGCAGGCCGCTGGCCAGGCGGGTCACGCGCAGCTCGGGGGCGCGCTCGTGCAGGCCCTGCGCGATGTGCAGCGCCGTGGCCTCCCCCGTGGTCGTGGGATTGGTGGCGAGCACCACCTCGCGGACCGTCGAGGCGGACAGGTCGGAGCCGTCGGAGGACGCGACGGGGCCGTCAGGCGCAGCCGCGGCACCGCGCACCACGCGCGCGTAGAGCTCGGCGATCTTCAGGTCCTCGGGGTCCACCCCGTCGATCGGAGACAGCGCGCCCCCGAGCACGTGGTAGACGCCCTCGAATTCGTGGGTGCGCTCCATCGGGATCACGTCGGAGGGCTCCTCCACCACGCAGATCACCCCGTGGTCGCGGCGGGAGTCGCGGCAGATCCGGCAGCGCGGGCTCGTCGGCGAGGTTGAAGCACACCTCGCACAGCCCGATGCGCTCCTTCACCTCGAGGATCGCCTGCGCCAGCGCGGTCGGCCTCCTCGCCGGAGACGCGCAGGATGTGGAAGGCCAGCCGCTGCGCCGTGCGGGTGCCGATGCCCGGCAGCTTCGAGAGCTCGGTGACGAGCCGCTGGACGGGGGGCGCGAAGGTGCTCACGCCGCTGCCGCCGCTGCCGCTGCCGGCTCGGGCTCAGGGCGCGAGCCCTCGGGACGCGCCCCCTGGTGGTGGGGCTGGAGCGGGAGTGGGGACACGCCCTACAACCCCGGCAGACCAAGGCCGCCGAGCGCGCCCAGGTCGAGTCCCGCGGTTGCCCCGCCCATCCGCTCTGCCGCCAGCTCCTGGGCGGCGCGCAGCGCCTCGTTGACAGCCGCGCAGACGAGGTCGCCGAGCATCTCCACGTCCTCGGGGTCCGCCGCCTCGGGGGCGACCGCCACCGACAGGACCTGCAGGTCGCCCGAGACCTTCACCCGCACCACGCCCCCACCGGCCGTGGCCTCCACCGTCTCGTGCTTGAGCGCCTCCTGCGCCTCCTCCATCTCGCGCTGCATCTGCTGCACCTGCTGGAGCATCTGCTGCATGTTGGGTCGCTTCTGCTGGGCCATGGGGGGTCGCTCCTAGTCGCTTTCGCCGTACGCCTCGCCCGCCCCGACGAGCGCCTGCGCGTCGGACTGCTCAACGTCGAGCTCCTTCGCGTCGAACTCGTCCTTGAGGCGTGCCAGCCACTCCTCCTCGGTGCGCGGTGCCGCTCCCGCCTGCCCCGGCGCCGGCGGGGGCAGCTCCTCGCGCAGCTCGTAGGCCAGACGCAGGCGCCGCTGCCCGGTCAGCTGACGCAGCGCCTCGGTCACCGTCGCGCGGTGGGCGGCGTCCTCGGCCTTCTTCTTCGAGAACGACGCGCTCGGGGGAAACGCCACCGTCAGCTCCTCCTCGCTCAGGCCCACCGGCCGCGCTTCGGCGAGCACCGCGCTCAGCAGCTTGTTCTCCGCCCCGACCAGCTCCAGCACCGCCGGCCACAGCGCGTCGAACGCCTCCACGTCCTGCGGCCCGTCGGCCGCGGGGGGCGCCGGCGGGGGCGTCGCGGGCGCCTCCACGTCCTCGGCCCGCGCGGGGGCCTCGCTCGCCGGTTGCTCGTCCGCCGCCGCAGGGGCGCGGGGCGCCACCGAGGGCTGACCCGCCGTGGCGACCGCCAGCAACTCCTCCGCGGGGTGCGTCGGAGTTGGCGCCTGGGTCCGTGCGACGAACGCCGCTGAGGCCGCCTCGGGCGGCCCTCCTCCAACTCCTCCCGACTGCCTCTCCAGGCGCTCCAGGCGGGCGAGCAGCGCCCCGAGGGAGCCGTCGGTCTCCGGGCGGGCGGCCTTCACGAGCGCAAGCTCCAGCTGCGTGCGCGGCTCCCCGCCGGCCTTGACCGCCTCCAACGCGGCGCCCAGCTGCTCCAGCAGGCGCACCACGGTTGCCGGCGCGACCCGCTGCGCCTGGGCGGCCAGGCGCGCGTCCGCCTCGGCCGTCAGCGCGAGCTCCGCGGGCACCTCCCCGAGGGTGCCCACCACCAGCAGCTCGCGCGCGCGCCCCTCGAGGTCCGCTGCGAACGCGCCCGCGTCGCGCCCGCTCTCTGCGCACTGCGCCACCGCCGTGAGCGCCGCGCGGGCGTCCCCGCGGTCCACCGCGTCGACGGTGTCCTCCAGCAGCTGGGAGTCCGTCACCCCCAGCACCGCGAGCACGTCCTCCAGCGCGGGCTGCGGGCCGGAGTAGGTGAGCAGCTGCTCGAGCGTCCCCAGCGCGTCGCGGAAGCTCCCGGTCGCCGAGCGCGCCACCGCCGCGACCGCCTCCGGGGGGATCTCGATCCCCTCGGCCTGCGCCGCGCGGCGCACCACCGACGCGATCTGCTCGACCGTGGGGCGCTGGAAGTCGAAGCGGTGGCAGCGGTCCACGACCGTCGCGGGCACCTTCTGCGCCTCGGTCGTCGCCAGCACGAACACCGTGTGCGGGGGCGGCTCCTCAAGCGTCTTGAGGAACGCGTTCCACGCCGCGGTGGAGAGCATGTGCGCCTCGTCGAGGATGTACACCTTGTGGCGCCCGGAGACCGGCGCGAACGCCACGGACTCGCGCAGTTCGCGGATGTCGTCCACGGAGTTGTTCGACGCGGCGTCCATCTCGATCACGTCCAGCGAGCGCGCGGCGGCGATCGCCCGGCAGGACTCGCACTCCCCGCAGGGTTCGACGGTCGGGTGGGGATCCCGATCACAGTTCAGGCACGCCGCGAGGATCTTCGCCATCGAGGTCTTGCCCGTGCCGCGCGAGCCGACGAACAGGTACGCGTGGTGCACCCGGCCGCGCTCCACCGCGCCGCGCAACGTGCGCACCACCGCCTCCTGGCCGACCACCTCCGCGAACGCCCGCGGGCGGTTGCGCCGGTAGAGGGACTGCTGGTGTGGCTCGCTTTCGGGCACCCCTGCTGAGTCTACCCGGGGCCGGCGTCTCCACTCAGCGGTAGCGTCCGCCTCGTGGCCACTCCCGCCGGCGCCCCCGCCAACGCTCCCTCCGGGTCTCGCTCCGCCGGCGTACCCGCGCCGCTGCGCCGCCTCGGCGCGCCCCTGGCGATCGTCGCCGGAGCCGTGGCGCTGCGGGTGGCGAGCGGCGTGGGGTTCGCCAACTACGACACGCTGTACGCGCTCGTGTGGGGCCAGCAGGCGGCACGCGGGGAAACCCCCCAGTACGGGATCCCACTCGCGCCCACGCCCCACCCGCTCGTGGAGGCGCTCGGCGTGGTGAGCGCGCCGCTGGGGCCCCGCGCGGCGGAGCGAATCGCCGTCGCGCTCGGCTTCCTCGCGCTGTCGGCCTGCGGGTGGGCGGTGTACCGGCTCGGGGCGCTCTGGTTCAACCGCCCCGCGGGGGCGCTCGCCGCGGTGGTGCTGGTGACCCGCGAACCGGCTCTCTCCTACGGGGTGCGCGCGTACGTGGACCTCCCCTACCTGGCGCTCGTGCTCGGCGCGCTCGTCGTCGAGACCCGCCGACCGCGCGCGGGGGCGCCCGTGCTCGTACTGCTCGCCCTCGCCGGGCTGCTGCGGCCGGAGGCGTGGGTGCTCTCGGGGGGGTACTGGGGGTATCTCTTCTTTTGGAGCCCCTATGGCGCGCGTGTGTGCGCGCGCGTACGCGGGCGCGCGGAATGGGGTCCCAAAAGAGGACATGCCGCTCCCCCTACAGGGGGTCCCAAAGGAGAACATGCCGCCCCCCCTACAGGGGGTCCCAAAAGAGGACATGCTGCTCCCCCTACAGGGGGTCCCAAAAGAGAACGTTCCAAGCCCCAAGTAGGGGGTCCGCAAGAAGAACAATCAGCACCCCATATCTGGGGTCTGGCGCTGCTCGCCCTCGCGGCCCCGATCGCGTGGGTGGCAAGCGACTGGCTCGTGACCGGAAACGCGGTGTGGTCGCTGACCAACACCCGCCACACCGCCGAAGCGCTCGGCCGCGAGACGGGGATCGCAAAGGTGCCCGAGTACGTCCCCAGGCGGATCGGGGAGATCCTCGGAGCGGCCGGACTCGCCGGGGCGGCGATCGGGGGGGTGCTGTCCCTGGTGTGGCTGCGCAGGCGCGCCGTGCCCGGGGTGGTCGTGGGGGCCGGCGCGGTCGCGGTGTTCGTCGCGTTCGCAACCGTGGGGCTACCGATCGACACCCGGTATGCGTTCCTCGCGGCGGCGATCGGGTGCGTCTTCTGCGGCGCGGCGGTCTTCGGGTGGATGCTCCTGCCCCCAGGGCACCGCGGGCGGCGCTGGTGGGGGGCGGCCGCAGCGCTCGTGGCCGTGGGGCTGGTGGTCTCGATCCCGTCGCAGTACAAAACCGACCATCACGGACTGCGGGCCCTCGCCCGCCAGCAGCAGATCCAGGACGACCTGGAGACGCTCGTGGACGAAGGCGCCATCACCGCCAGGTGCGAGCCCATCGGCGTCTCCAACCACGCCCCGATCCCGCTGCTCGCCCTGTGGCTCGAAGCGCCCCCCGCGCAGGTCGTGAACGCCCAGGTGCGGACCATCACCCACGGCACGTACGTGGACCCAGCCGACGAGGAAGTCCGACGCGAATACGTGCTGAACCGCAACGACCCCCACGAAAGCGCCCCGGTGACCCCGCCCCCCGGCTTCACAGCCACCCGCACCAGTCGCGACTGGCTGATCTTCCAGCGGTGTACGTCCGGGAGGGGTTAGGGGGGATCGTCCGCGCGAGTGAGTGCGGTCTACCGGGCGGGTGCGCGCTGGGGCCTCCGTGCCCCTGCGGCCAGGCGTGCCACACCGGCACCGCAAACGGACCGTGGACCCCTCCGAAGAACAGACCATGCACAACCCCCCGCAAAAAAACGGACCGTGCACCCCCCGTCGAGGTTCCACCCCAGACGCCTGACGCCGCCCGCGGCTCCGGATCGGGAACGCCCGCTGCGCCTGCCGGGGATCGCTTAAGGCTGCTTCCTTCCGGACCTGACCTGGTTCACAAGCCGACACCGCGCGGGACCCGAACCATCGACGCCCCGAGCGGCGGAGCGACCGGAGCGAGCACCCCTCGGGGGGGAGTTCAGCCCCGCTAGAGCGGATTGCGGGTGCAGGGCACCGCTACCTCCCCGCCTAGCACGGTCCACCGTCGATCCTAGCGCGCGGGGGCCGCTCCTCGCCTCGCGCTGCGACGCCCACGGACGGCCCGCGCCACGCCACCGCACCACAAGCGCGTCGCGTTCCGTTAGGCTGCGCAACCGTGAACGACAACGACCTCTCCACATACCGCCTCCCCCGCCGCGTCGGGGCAGGCCTCGCCACGCTCGCCGTCGCCGCGCTGGTCGCCGGCTGCGGCTCCGGCGGCTCCAGCTCGATCGGCGTCGGCAACGAGTCCACCTCCGTGCCCGCCACCACCGAAACCACCCCCGCCTCGACCACCGGCACCACACCCACCAGCGGCCCGCTCGCCACCGAGCCGACGATCACGGTCCCCAAGGGCTCCGCACCGACGACGCTCGTGACCAAGGAAATCATCACGGGCACCGGCGCCGAAGCGAAGGCCGGCGACTCCGTGACCGTCAACTACGTCGGCGCGCTGTACAGCAACGGGAAGGTCTTCGACGCCTCGTGGAACCGCAAAGAACCCTTCACCTTCACGCTCGGCCAGGGCCAGGTGATCCCCGGCTGGGACAAAGGCGTCGCGGGCATGAAGGTGGGGGGCCGGCGCGAGCTGATCATCCCCGCCGAACTCGCCTACGGCAAACCCGGGCGGCCGCCCACGATCCCGCCCAACTCGGCGCTGGTGTTCATCGTCGACCTGCTCTCGGTCTAGGGCGCAGGGCAGAGGGGTCGGGACCACGAAGCAACGCCTCGCCCGCCTCGCGGTGGCGGCGCTCACCGCGGGTGCCGCCACGGGAGCGGTCGGTTGCGGAGGCCACCAACCCAGGCCGGCCGCGCTGCGCCTGGAGCGCGCGGACCTCGTGCTGGTGGCGCACACGCTCGCGGGCAGCTGCAGTCCTCGACCCACAGCGAGGTCGCCGCCGCGCGCGCCGCGTGGCCCGCGCTCGCCCGTGGACTGCCCCACAACCTGTCCCCCACGACGCGGTTGGCGATGGCCACCGCGGCGCGCCGAGCCGCAGCGATCGCGCTACCCCGGTACGTGACGAACGAAGCGGGCGGCCTCACCGGGCCGGTCGACGGCACTCGGGGGGCTGCTGAAGGCCTACGCCGTCCTGACCCAGCGCGGGTGGCAGTTCCTCGCGGCAGCGCTCGCCGCGGAGCAGGGCGGCGGGAAGACCGCAGCCGGGGTGCCGGGCACGGGAGCAGCGGGTAGAGTGCAGGGCAAAGCGGCGGCACGACCACCGCGGCGCCCTGTTCCTACGAGCCAACTCGGCCTGTACATCTACTGCGTCTACGACGGCCACTACGACCTCTCGCTCGTCGGCAAGGCCCTCGCAAGACGCGTACCGCAAGCTCGGGGGGCCCCCCGCGTTCGGCCGCTCCCTCACAGAGCGCCAGATCGAAGCCCTCGCCGGCGCCTACTCGATCCCCGCCACCCGCCTCGCGCCGCACCCGCCGCCGGGGTTGGCGGTGTAGGAGGACGCCGCGGGCCGCGCTGACCAGCTGGGCCGGGGGCTCACCTGGACCAGCCACAGCGCGCGGCGCAGCTCGTCCGCCGGCAGTCCCCAGAGCCAATAGAATCGGGCCTGTAGGGCACGTAGCTCAGTGGGAGAGCGCTCGCTTCACACGCGGTGCGACGCTTGCGCCGATAATGCCCTGATTGTCAGTGTTCATCGGGGACTCCGGCCCTCGACCAGTCGTGCGGATGCGGCAGGATTGGACGCGATTCGGCGGGGTTTGGGCAGCGATATGGGACTGCTGCCCAGACGTCACCGCCTAGCGTACCGGGTCATCACGACTGCAAATGCTAGAAGCGTCTCAATACCACGCTGCGTGATTTCCGGGATCTCAGTCCCAGCCAGCGTGACCACGAACAAGACGAACGCAATAACGAACGTTGCGCTGTCTGCCATCCGCTGTGCTTGCTCGCGGGTGGGCACCCAGGGTCTAGCCTCGCCTTGGAGTACATCCTCCAAATTGCCATCGCTGCCAATCGCCAGCTCGGCGGCGATCTGCTCGACCGTACCGGTCGCGGCATCGTGGTAGGTCGAGAACTGCGTGTCGCTGAGCATCTCCGCGATGCGCTTCTGCTGATCGAGCATCCGCTGCACGGCGCCGCCACCGTCCATCATCTCCGCGATGCGCTTCTGCTGATCGAGCATCCGCTGCACGGCGCCGCCACCGTCCATCATCTCCGCGATGCGCTTCTGCTGATCGAGCATCCGCTGCACGGCGCCGCCACCGTCCATCATCTCCGCGATGCGCTTCTGCTGATCGAGCATCCGCTGCACGGCGCCGCCACCGTCCATCATCTCCGCGATGCGCTTCTGCTGATCGAGCATCCGCTGCACGGCGCCGCCACCGTCCATCATCTCCGCGATGCGCTTCTGCTGATCGAGCATCCGCTGCACGGCGCCGCCACCGTCCATCATCTCCGCGATGCGCTTCTGCTGATCGAGCATCCGCTGCACGGCGCCGCCACCGTCCATCATCTCCGCGATGCGCTTCTGCTGATCGAGCATCTGGGTCAAGTCAGTCGTCGTCATAGCCACGATTGTAGGCGCCGCACATGCGGATTCCGCGGATACCAGACCCACCAGCGGGCGCGAATCTCGCGGGCTGATCAATGCCCGTCACCTCGCGGCACTGACAAGGAGGCGAAGCCGACGCCTCCGGTGCACGTAGCGGCGGCCACCCGGCCGCGACAACTCCCGCCGTCGGCTCTGCCCGTAGTCCTCGCGCGCCCTCGACCAGCGACTCGCGCATCCCCTGGGTGCTGCCTTTCCGGCGCCGCCTCGCGCCCTGGGATCATCCGGCCATGCCCAAGGACCGGATACGAGAACTGCTCCTCGCCCCCGATGTGCTCGTCGTGATCCGGCGCTCAAGCACTCATCCAATCGAGTACGCGATCATCCTCTTGGTCGAGCGCAACGGGACGTGGCATACGGTGCGGACCTTCGACAATGCCCACGCGCCCGAAGAGCACCATGAGCACCGCTACGTCGGCTCCGAGAAGCAGCCCCCGGTGGTCACGCTGGGTCCGGTCAACGAAGCGATGCACGCCGTCGAGGTCAAGGTGCTCGGCGGCTGGGGCGATATCGTTCGTAGTTGGGAGAACACACGATGAGCGACACCGTAGAGAAGACCCACAAGCTGTTCATGGAAGCGTCGCTCAGCGACGACGATCTTGGGTACCCCGACAGGGTCGCGTTCATCCCTGGCGATCAGGAGTGGGCCGACGAGGCCCTCTGGCGCAATCTCACGGAGGGCCGCGCGACCGTCCTCGTCAGCGACGAGATCGAGTTGCTGTTGATCCCGCTGCCCAGGAGCCTGATCGACCGGCTACGCGGGCGCGTCGGCGTCAACGTGACCCATCGCGCCCACGGACACGTCGCGCCCTACGCAACCGCCAGCCGGCTGGGTCGCCATCCCGTGCGCCAGATGCGCGAGCTGGCGCACGCATAGCGAGCCGTACTTGCGCGACGGGCGCTATCCGAACTCTAAACTACGCCCGGCCAGTCCACTCGTCGGGTGGCGCACCCGGCACCCATGCACGCGTGACGCCGCCGCCCTCTTGGCGAAGTTCTCGACTGTAGTCGCCGAGCTGCACGTGGAAGGCCAGCTCGTGCCGCGGGTCGTCCGCGACTTGGTCGATCCAGTCGCGCCATGCGACGAGCGCGCACAGCGTCTCGACGTGCGATGAGTCCTCCCACCAGCCGTCTTTGAGGTGCGCCAGCTCCCGTGGATAGCGGCCGTAGAGGGCGACGATCGAACCCCACATGATCGATCGCCATTCCGGGTCGCCGAGAACTGGCTCTATCCAGGGGGCGTGGCGGTCGGAGTCTGGGGCCTCCGTTGGCGGCGAGGCTGAGATAGAGGCGTGGTCTCGCCGGAGGTCCTTGCCTTCGGCGATCCCGGCGCAGACCATCTGCGCGGCGACCCGCGACGCTGGTTCTCCGCGCTGTTCGGCGAGGGTCTCCAGCTGGGCCATTGTTGGGTCGGGCAGGGTGATCTTCATGCGGTAGCTCATCAGGCTCCCCTTTGTCGTGATTGGCCGGCGCGCTGTTTGCGCCTCTCTGGTTAATGACCGCGAGATCGCCAAAACGGCCACGCAATTTTGGGGGCACCTGTGGGTCCCGCTCGGGACCCGTGCATCTAGTCTGTCCTTTTCTGCCAGCGTGCAGCGGCCGGCAGCGAAGCTCCGGTATGCCGGGTGCTGGCTGTCGGTCGCAGCGGCCGGCTTGCCGGACGCGTAGCTGGCAGAAAAGGAATGCCATCTGGTGACGTCCGGCTTGCCGGGTTGGGTCCTGGGCTGGTGACGGACTGGCTCTTAGTCTGTCTGTCGGCCATCCGTGGCCTGACCGTCGCTCGTTGTGTCGTCCGCCACCACCCAGGACCTGCGGCGTGACTTGATAGGAGCGTGGCAACTGCCCCAAGAAAAGGCCTGTCCGCCGAGGGTCCGATCAACCAAAACCATCGACCGAAGGGACGTGTTAGATGATCGTGATCGGAGCGGATGTGCACAAGAGCACCCACGCGCTCGCGGCCGTCGACGCCGCAACCGGGCAGCTCCTCGGCGAGCGAGAAATCGCCGCCCGTGAGCAAGGCCATCTCGAAGCTCTACGTTGGGCGCACGAGCTCGACAGTGGGCTGGTCTGGGCGATCGAGGACTGCCGCGATCTCTCCCACCATCTCGAGCAAGCACTCATCGCCGCTGGCGAGCGCGTCGTGCGCGTCGCACCCAAGCTCATGGGCGCTTCGCGTCGCGGCGAACGAGAGCCGGGCAAGTCCGATCAGATCGACGCCAGAGCAATCGCCGGCGCAGTGCTCAGGGAGGGTGTCGAGCGGTTCCCGGTCGCCTTCCTCGACCGTGACGCTGCTGAAATCAGACTGCTGTGCGATCACCGCAACACGCTCGTCAGCGAGCGCACCAGACTTATCAACCGACTGCGGATCAACCTTGTCGTGCTCGACCCCGAGCTGGAGGCGAAGATCCCAGCGCGCAAGATGGACTACCCCGGCCAGCTGCAGCGGATCACCCGCCAGCTGCGCGCTATGCCGCAGACCGCGCGGGTTCGGATCGCACGCGAGCAGGTCAAGCGGATCGCCGTTCTGACGCGGGAAGCTGAGGCGCTAAAGCGCGAACTGCGCGACCTCATCCGACAGCATCGTCCCGAGTTGCTCGCTGAGACCGGCTGCGGGCCTCTGTGCGCCGCGATCCTGATCGGCCAGACCGCTGGTGCCGAGCGCTTCAAAAGCGACGCGCAGTTCGCCAGGATCGCTGGTGTCGCGCCGATCTCCGTGTCCTCCGGCCGACATGATCGCCACCGCCTGGACCGCGGCGGCAACCGTCAGCTGAACCGTGCCCTGCACGTCATCGCGATCACCCGCGGCCGGATCGACCCAAAGACTCGCGCCTATCTCGCTCGCAAGGAAGCCGAAGGCAAGAGCCGCATCGAGGCCGTGCGCTGCCTCAAGCGCCATCTTGCGCGCCACTACTATCGGCTGCTCAGCGAACGATCAAGATCAATGGGCCTTATGCCCGACCCAATGCCGGCGTCGAGCTATATGGAGAGCGCATAGGTCGATCCTCCCCTTATCCGCAGAGGGGCAGGCGGCTGCTCGTCGTCCAACGCGCAAGTCGTCACGCGCGGCCATCTCGTACGCCGGGATGCTTGCCGGCGTTTGAGAGCGGCTTCCTCGGCTGCGTCAGCTGCGCCTCCGACGTAGACTCGGCGGTCTGTGTCTAAGAATCGCGAGCCATCCGAGCCTAGGGCAGATGACTTCTATTTCGGTCTCCCGCAGCAGACGCTTGATGCCTACCGGGCCATCGGCCGCTACTTCGTCACGTTCTCCGACCTCATGCATTTCATGCTTAGCGCGGTGCTCACCGAGATTACGTGGGAAGACGAGCTGCGGCGTGAACTGCTTCACATGACTCTGGGGCAACTCGGCGCCCAGGCAACCGCTGACGCATTCTTCGCCATCGGCCGCCGAGTTGCCGACCCCAAGCTGGATCGCGACGACCGCGAAATTGAGCGCGTGTTGCGCGACCAGATGAATCAAATGATCCGACGACGCAACGTCATCGCCCACGGCGACTGGATCGTCGATGACTTGCCGGGTGTGCCTTCCGCGCCGCTCGATGACCCGAGCGACCAAGGCTCAATACTTGGGCGAGTGCGGGCATCAAGCATTTCGCAGCCGTTCCACCACGAAATCCTACCGGCAGCAGACATCGACGCCGAGACTGAAGAGATGAGAGGGCTCGAAGATGATGCTCGAGCGCTTCTGCGGTGTCTGCATGACACACGCCGCTCGACTGGATTCCTTCCGCCCTCCCGGCACGCGTCTACAGGACCATTTCCGGGTGCTTGGCTCCGCTAACGCGAGATACGTAGACCTTCGGCCGCCCGAGGTCTAGTCCGCGTCGTTGGGCGCCCAATTCGTGATCGAGACCGCTGGCGCCACGATCGACGGCTGGTTTGCGCGCCGCAAGTTCGCCCGCTTCCAACAAGCGGGTGTGCCGACGATCAAGCTTGGCGTGCCCCTTTGGACGAGAAGCGGGAAGGGCACTTCCTCGCAATTTCCGTACTTCGCTTGACATAGGAGCAACGAGTGCGAGAGTGCCAGGCGCCGGATGGCGGCGCCGGCGGCACGGCGCTCAGATTCATGTCGTCTCAGCTTGCTGAGACCGCGCTTTCTGGGCCGTTTGTGCTGGGTGTCCGACTGGCCGGTTTAGGTCCGGACTGGCGGTGGGCTGACTCGTAGTCTGTTTGTCGGCGTCGTGCCTGACCTTCGGCCGTTGTGTCGTCCACCGTCGTCCGGGACCTGTGGCGTGACTTGATAGGAGCGTGGCAACCGCCCTAACTCAGAACTGTCCGCCGGAGGTCCATTCAAACGAGACCTCGATTGAAAGGACGTGCTGGATGATCGTCATCGGAGTGGACACCCACAAGCGCACCCACGCCCTCGCTGCCGTCGACGCGGACACTGGGCAGGTGCTCGCCGAGCGCGAGATCGCTGCAACCGACCAGGGGCATCTTGAGGGGCTGCGCTGGGCGTGTGAGCTCGGCCAGGAGATCGTGTGGGCAGTCGAGGACTGCCGGCACGTCTCGCAGCGCTTCGAGCGCTCGCTCGTGGCCGCGGGTGAGCGTGTTCTGCGTGTCGCACCGAAGCTGATGGGTGCCTCGCGTCGCGGCGAACGAGAGCCGGGGAAGTCCGACCAGATCGACGCGAGAGCGATCGCCCGCGCTGTACTGCGCGAGGGCATCGAGCGGTTCCCTGCCGCCTTCCTCGACGAGCAGGCCGTCGAGATCCGGCTGCTGTGCGATCACCGGGAGATCCTGGTTGCCGAGCGCACGCGGCTGATCAATCGGCTGCGCTGGAATCTCGTCGTCCTCGATCCCGAGCTCGAGGCGAAGATCCCCTCGCGCAAGCTCGACTATCCCGGCCCAGCTGCAGCGCATCACTCGTCGGCTAAGAGCGCTGCCACAGACGGCCAGGGTTCGCGTCGCTCGCAATCAGGTCAAGCGCATCGCTGTGCTGACGCGGGAAGCCGAGACACTCAAGCGCGAGCTGCGCGACCTCACCCGCGCCCACCGGCCCGAGCTGCTCGCCGAGGCAGGCTGCGGCCCGCTCTGCGCCGCGATCCTGATCGGGCAGACTGCTGGCGCTGAGCGCTTCGCCAGCGACGCACGTTTCGCCAGGATGGCGGGCGTCGCGCCGATACCCGCATCCTCTGGGCGACGCGACCGCCACCGCCTCCACCGCGGCGGCAACCGCCAGCTCAACCGCGCACTGCACGTCATCGCGATCACCCGCGGCCGGATCGACCCCGAGACCCGTGCCTACCTTGCCCGTAAGGAAGCCGAGGGTAAGACCCGCATCGAGGCGATGCGCTGCCTCAAGCGCCATCTCGCACGCCACTACCACCGCCTGCTCCTTCGTCCACCAGCAGCCGCTTGTCCCGCTCGCATACGGCATAGAGCGCCCGCCCCTTACGCTCACTGTGTCTGGTCTGAGGACCAGTGGTACTAACTATCTAATTCGCTGTCGATCTCACCGCTGCCGTCCCGTCGCAGAGGACCATCGCCGAGCGGATCGTCGGCGATGCTTGGCGCCACACCTAGCACTGCGATCTCCTGAGTGATCTTCCCGAGGTTTGGCCACCACTCTGGATGTTCGGCAATAACGTCGTACGCGACTATCGAGGTTCGGAGGACCGCTTTCGCATACGCCTCCCAGGCGAGATAGTGCTCTTCAAATCCCTCGACACCCTGGAAATCGAGGGAGGCCCCTACACAGTCGGCCCACATTTCGATGATCGTCCTCAGCCGAGCGGCCATCATCAGGTCGCCCGGCCAGGGGCGAGCCTCATCGAAGTAGATTCGCAACTCTGGCCGCTCAAGCCACTCCTTCAGCACCAAATCTAGATGCGTCAGTGCGTCCCGCGCGGTAGCCGTAACGACGCCGTCGCTAGTTATTCGCGCGTAGTGCGCGGTCTCCCTTGCCTGCCATGCGATGAAAACCAGGGTTGCGACCAGAATGACACTCGAAACTACTGTCCATGCAGTCATGCGCCCGAAGATCATCCCAAAGCCCACTGAATCGCGCCGAGAAGTAGTTGATGAACGCCACCAAAAATCCGCAAAGAGCGGACTCTCCTTGACATAGGAGCAACTTGTCGTTGGGCTGTTCGGGCGGCTGTGTGAGCAGCGGGCGCAGCCGGACCGCTCGGGCGTGCACGTCGGAAGGGATGCGAGGGCCGCGGCGAAACCGCGAACCGGCGTGTTAAACGATGCGGAGGCGCATCGTAGAGGGAGACGAGCCATAGATCGAAAGTCGTTGGCCGTTTGACGACGCTCAGGATCAATAACACGGATGACCCCAAACGACCTTCCACGGATCACTCGCCACCCCCACCCCAACATCGCGCTCGACGCGGCATCCGTGGAGGCAGTGGCGCGACGGGTGGCCGAACTGATCCGCACCGAACGCGGCTCACATGTCACCCGTGGGCTGGTCGACGCAGCGACGCTCGCCGTCGAGCTGGGTGTCGAGCGCTCGTGGGTCTACGCCCACCGCGATGAACTCGGCGCCGTTCAGCTCGGGGGTGGCTCAAGGCCGCGTCTGCGCTTCGACGTGGAGGCGGCCAGGAATGTACTCGCACGCTTGCACATCAAGGGGCCACACGCGCCGAAACCACCCACGCCGGCAAGCAGTTCGATTCGTCCTCGGCGACGGCGAATGGGCGACAGCCCGCCGCTGCTGCCCATAAAGGGGACCGCGAGGCCCATCGATGCCGACCGGGAGCACTTGTGATGAGTGGTCAGCGCTCAGGCGGCGGGTCTTGCTTCTCAACCTCGGCTATCGCGTCCGCGAGCTGGTGCAGATCGGCTTCGAGGGCGTGCAGTAGACGCCGGAGGGTATGCCAGCGGGCGCCACGGTGCCCGTTCTCAAGCTGGGAGACGTACGTGATGCCGATGCCGGCGCGTGTTGCCACCTCCTCCTGTTTCAACCCGGCTTGGTCGCGCAGTTCCCGCAGCGCTCGGCCGAGGATGCGGTGGTCTTGGGCGTCGTCGGGCTCGCGGCGGGACATTGCAATTGTGGCTAGATTGCGCTACGCTCTCAGCCCAACAAGCATATGGCCGGGGCGCGGCACGAACCGCCCCCGGCCTGGCACCGAGAGCAGACACTCCCGGCACGCCAGCCAAGCTACCAGCAGTCGGTCGGCGCGGCTTCCTTGCCAGAGCAGTTCTCCCGGGGCCTCCAATCACAAGGAGGAACCGAAGATGACGCGCAGCATGAGCAGGGCGCAGAAGTTGTGGATGGCCGAACGGGCCGTCGTGTTGCAGGTGCTCCGCAACGACCACCGGGAGATGTGGACGCCGGAGGAGTTGACGCAGGAAATCGAGGGCCTGCCCGCCGAGATCCTCGGGGAGGCAGTGCAGCGTCTGGGAGGCGTGGGCGTGGTGGTGCTCAGCGAAGAGGAGTGTAAGGCGTCGCGGGCCGCGAGGCGTATCGACGAGCTGGAGCTGATCTCGATATGAACGCCACCGTCATTGAGCCGTTGGACGAGCTGAGCAAGTTCGAGCCCGTCTCCGACGCGGTGGTTCTCGCCGCGATCGACCGCGCGGAACGCCACGGCAGAGGCACGGGCGCAGGCGTGATGGGGTCCCACCTCGCGGAGCACCTTGGGTTCGTCCGCGGCCCCTGGACCGCGCGCGGCTTGCGGCCTCAGCTTGACGCGCTCATCGACGCCGGGGCGCTTGAGCGGGTGACGCGCCAGGGGATAGTCCGGCTGGTGCTAACCGAGCAGGGACGCACACAGGCGGCGCGGGCACGCCAGACCGTCGCCCTGCCGGAGTCCCCGCAGCATCGGCTCTGGAGGCAGACCCGCAGGATGGCGGTCGAGCGGATCGACGGGCTCCGCGAGGACGCCCGCCGCGCGGTGCAGGACGCCGGCCGGCTGCTCGACGCCGAGGAGGCCGACTCCGAGGCGTGGTTCGCTCTCGCGGTGCGTCTGGGGGAGGCATTGCAGTATCTCGGGTCGGCGACGTACTGCGCGAGGGAGTGGGCCGAGCCAGGTGACGCCCACGCCGATGTAGACGACGATCGGCCGCCGTGGTACCGGCCGTCCCGGCGCTCGACGCGGGGATGGGGGCGCTCGACGGGACCGGGAACGGAGGGCGAGGCGTGATGGCCGGGCAGGATGTCTATGCGGCCGAGCGCGCGCGGCTGCTGAAGGTGTTCGGCGAGAAGCTGCGCGCCCTGCGCAAGCGGCGGAATCTCGCCCAGGAAGGGCTCGCGGAAGTCGCGAACCTCCATCGCAACGAGATCGGCGTGCTTGAGCGAGGGCAATGCGCCCCGAACCTGCTGACGCTCCTGATCCTCGCCGACGCGCTGGAGGTCCCGCTGGAGGGTCTGACGGAAGGAGTGCCCACGCCAAGAGAGCGCAGGCCCGCGAGACACGCCAACGGCGGGCGACTTGAAGGCCCGCACACTGGGACCGGGACCACGCCGCAGGGAACCGACACGGCCATATCAAGTGGCGGTGATTGGTGATGCCAAGGCCAGCTACAGGGCAAGTGGTAGTAGACGAACGCAGGCGCAGCCCAACATTCGGTCTGCGCTTCCGCGCCTACGGACGCCGCGAGTACGTCAGCCTCGGCACGGCCGCAGACGGCTGGACACGAGCGAAGGCGCAGACGGAACTTGAGAACGTCCTCGCCGACGTGCGGCGCGGCATCTGGCGCCCGCCGGTCGTAGAGGTCGCACAGGCCCCACGAGAGGTCCCCACCTTCCACGTGTTCGCCTCGGAATGGTTCGAGCGCCAGAAGATCGAGGGCGGACGGCGCGGGAGTGGGCTCAGCGACGCCGGGAAGGCTGACCTGGAGTGGCGACTGTCAAACCATCTGCTGCCCACATTCGCGTCCCGTCGGCTGGATCGGATCACCGTCGAGGACGTGGACCGCTACCGGCTGGGCAAGGTCCGCGGGGGCAAGCTGAGCGTGACGTCGATCAACAAGACACTTATGACGCTCGCAGCGATCATGGAGGCCGCGGTCGAATATGGGCTGATCGACCGCAACCCCGCGCGTGGCCGTCGGCGACGGCTGCCAACGGTTGCCCCCCGACGCTCTTGGCTTGACCGTGCCGACCACATCGCAGCTCTGCTCGACGGCGCCGGCAAGCTCGACGACAAGGCGAGGGTCTATCGCGGTCAACGGCGTGCACTGCTTGCCACCCTGGCCTTCGGCGGCCTGCGGCTCGGTGAGGCGCAGGCGTTGTGCTGGCGCGACGTGGACCTCGCGCGCAGCACGATCCTGGTGCGCGTCGCCAAGACCGACGCCGGAGTCAGAATTGTGAACATCCTCCCGGTGCTCAGCAACGAGCTGGACAACTACCGAGCGCGCGTGGATCCGGCCTCCGACGCACTCGTGTTCTGCACCACGACCGGCCATCGACTTGGCGCGACCAATATCCGACGGCGCATACTCGACAAGGCGGTCGAGCACGCAAACACACAACTCGCCGCAGACGGAGTCGAGCCACTACCCGAGGGCCTGACGCCTCACTCGCTGCGCCGGACGTTCGCCTCGCTTCTGTTCGCCATCGGTGAGTCGCCGCCGTACGTGATGGCACAGATGGGCCACACCACGCCAAACCTCACGCTGGCGATCTACGCCCGGCAGATGGATCGCCGCGATGGCGAGCCGGAGCGGCTCATGGCGCTCGTCGATGGGCTACGTATCCGACCCGCCCTGCCGAACCCTCCGCTCAGCCCGCGAGGAGGGTCGATGCGGGCGCTTAAGGCAGTCCGAGTGCGTGACGGAGTAGCTGACCGCCTGCACCGAAAACGACGCTCCTGAGGCCGGTAGTCGCGATACGTCGGACCACCCCTGCGGCGTGATGCATTTGCTCGGCGTCATCCGGCGTCGCGTATTCGGCGAGGGTATCTACGAGCGTTGCAAGCGTCACGGGCGAGATCATCACCTCGAAGCGAGGCCACTCACCAAGGACCTGGAGCCCACGGCCGGTGATGCGAGTCCCCACGAAGATCATCCCGTAACCGCCACCGATCTCGTGCGTCACGTCACATTCGACGTATCCCGCTTCCGTGAGCTGCAAGATCGTGTCTTGGATGACACCAGCCGATAGGGCAAGCCCGAGATCATTGCCTTGGCCCTTGACCAGCTTGATGGCGCTAGCCGCGCCGTAGGCTGCGTCGCGGGTCCGCAGTGCTTGAAGCACCGGCAAGGCGCGCCCGTTCCAATACTCGCTCATCCGCCAGCAAGCTCCTCACCTAGCGATTCGATCGTGGCATCCACGATGCCCTCGCCCAACCGGCCGATCGCACCCGCTGTCCGGCGGAGCGCCGTCCTGTCGCCCGCATCCTCAGCCTGCTTTGCCAGGCCCGCGAATACAGCTTGGAGCCCCTCAAGGGACGCCACACGGTCCAGGTCAGGCCATTCGCCCAGGAGGATCAGGCCGCGAGGCGCGAGCCGGAGCCCCGACCAGAACGCAGCCATAGCGGTGCCGGTACGGAATCCAGCAATGAGGCCGTAACTGTGCAGACGCGTGAGCGCTTCGTCGACTTGGCGTGAGTCGATCTCGCCGTTCAAGTCCTGAAACGGCTGCGGCTGGCCGTACACGGCGAGCTTGATACGGCCATCCCAGTCGGGTTTCGAGTCTTGGTCTAGCAACCAGCGCAGGACGCGCTCGTCGATCTCGGTCCAGGTGCTCATGCCAACCATTCTCGTTGCCCTGACGGACGAGCCAGCGTCGTGCACGCGCCCATCATGGGCCGATGCTTCTCGCATGGGCTAGTGCTTCTCGCCGGCACCGACTGGACCGAAGTCACTGCCACCGCAACGGGTGCCCTCGTGGCCGTCACCGCTGCGCTGGGGTGTCGGCCATCTTCGCCGAGGCACTTGCGCAGGGCCGCGATTGGGCAGCAATGGGCAGCAGCCACCCTTCGCGGGCCGCCCCGAGGCCGCCGACACCGCGGAAGCCCAATAGAATCAGGCCCCGAGGGCACGTAGCTCAGTGGGAGAGCGCTCGCTTCACACGCGAGAGGTCGGTGGTTCGAAACCACCCGTGCCCACTCCTCGATCTCCTTTTTTCAAGCGGGATTCTACTCATCACCAGCGAGCCCACTCAGCTCGCTTGAGAGACCAAAATCGTCCATGGGCCCATTCATGGGCCTAAACTCTCCCTCTGCACCGCGGGTGACCTGGCGCGTGAAGGGGCACTCGGCGGGCTCGTCGGCGAAGCGCATAAGCTCCCAGATCGCCTGCCGCTCGCGATCGGTGAGGCGGCGGTTGCGGGTCTGCTGGTAGATCTGCAGCGTGAACGCGGCCGAGGTGTGGCCGATCTGATCGGAGATCCAGTGCGGGTCGCGCCCGGCCTGCGCGGCGAGCATCGCCCAGGTGCGCCGCAAGGAGTGCGGGGTGATCGCCTGCAGCGAGGGCAGGCCCTGCTCGGCGCGGCGCTCGTTGGCGAGCTCGACGGCGCGCTCCAGCACACGGTCGCGGAAACGGTCGGGGTCGCGCCGCTTGCCGCTGATCGTGCCGAAGAAGTGGTCGGTCGGCCCCATCGGGAAGTCATCGGCGACGCGCTGACCGCGGTGGCGGACGAGCTCGTCGCGCAGCCACAGCGTCATCTCGACCTCAAGTCACGGTCGATCGTCCGCCGCTCCCCAACCAGGCTTCGCCTGGTCGGGGGCCCCGAACGCGGCGGAGCGCAGTCCCCCGGCCCCCGTCCGGGGGTAGCGTGGCACACCCTGTCAACCCACAAGGGGTGTGACAGGGTGTGCAGCAGGGCCGGGCCGGGGGCCAGCCGACTGCTCGATCGACGGAGAAAGTATGAGGGTCCCCGCCGGCATTGCTCACGTCTTGCCGGCGTGCTGGGCCTGCCGGCCGTGGCCGGTTGCTGTGGCGCAGTGCCCACAACGAGCACGAGCTGCTGGCCGGCTGTTACGCGGAGGCGATTGCGCTGGCCGCCGAGCGTAGTGTCACCGCACCGCCCTTCCCGCAATCTCCACGGCGTCTACCGCTGGCCGCTGAAGGCAACTGCGGAGGTCGGATGCCAGTTTGTTCAGCCGATCACCTCTGCTGCGAACTCCCGGACGGCTGCCTCGAGTTGGGAGAGTCCAGGTTCCTCAAGTGGAAAGTGTCCGCAGCGCCCAAGGGTCACCATGTGCCTTGGTCCGGCGAGCCTGTTGAGGAATCGCTCGGACAGTTCGGTTGGCGTCCAGTGGTCATCGCCCGGGTGGGCGAGCATGACCGGCAGCGTAATCGCGTCTGGCTCGCACTTCGGGGAGTAGTGCATCCAGGTCCGCAGAAAGCGAGCCGGGACGATCCGTCCACCGCCGAGTCGGTCGTGGCGCACGATCGTGGCGACCGTGTCGTTATTGGCGATCGCTTGCATGTTCGCCGCATAGGCCATAGGGATGGGTAGGGGATCAGTAAGGGCCGGCGCCCAACTGAGCATTCTGGCGCTCAGCGGTCCTGCCAACCGGGTGCGTCCCAGCGCGCGGAGAACTGCCGGGTCGCGAGGGTCGATCAGCGCTGTCGCAATGATTCCCGCGAGCGGCGCGCCCGCCGCGGCGGCATGGCAAGCCAGCATCCCGCCCATCGATCCTCCCAGTGCGATCACAGGCCGGCCCGAGCGCCGACTTTCGGCGGCGATCAGGTCACGGGCGCAGGTAACCCACGTCTCGTACGTGAACTGTCCGCGCGGCACGCGGGTCAGGCCATAACCGGGTAAGTCGGGCAGCACTGCTTCGAACCCGAGCCTGCGTGCGAACAGGCCGACCGGGGCGAGCATCCGCCCGTAGCCTCCGCCACCATGCAATCCGACTACGACCGCTGCGGCGTCTGCGGTCTCGTAGCGGTCGAGATGGACCGCGAGGCCCTGCCATGCCCACCTCTCCTCGCGCGGGAGATTCGCCTCGGTCAGCCGGTGACGCTGCGGGAGGTAGGGCTGGTAGCGCCGCCAGTTGGCCTGGTCGGCGTAGGTACAACTCGTCATCCCCATATACTGAGTAATTACTCGCATGTCGTCAACTCGCATTCCCGGCCGGCAGCTTGAGCCGCGAAAGCTCCCCAAGCAGGCGCGATCGCAGACGACTGTCGAAGCCATCCTCGACGCGGCTGCTCAGGTTTTCGAGCGTCACGGCTACGCCGCCGGGACCACGAACCGGATTGCCGAGCGAGCCGGCGTATCGATCGGCTCGCTCTACCAGTACTTCCCCAACAAGGACGCGATCCTCGTCGCGCTCGTCCACCGGCACATCGCAGAAGGCACAGCTGCACTCCAACCACACCTCGAACGGCTGCACTCCGGAGCACGCCTTGACGACGTTCTCCCGAACATGGTCCACGCGATGGTCGCGATGCACGCGCTCGCGCCGAGCCTTCACCGCGTGCTCTTCGAGGAGACCCAGCTCCCACCGACGCTCCGCGCAGAGCTCGATGAACTGGAAGATCGGCTCGTCGACCTTGCGGCAAGAGCGCTTGCGGCCGATCCGTACTCACGTCCCGTCGATCCCCGGTTGTCGGCCCGCATAGTGATCAGCGCGATCGAGGGCCTCACGCATCGTCTCGTGCTGCGTTCGCCGCCAGGTGTTTCCCCGGAAGTGATTGCCCGAGAGATCACCGACCTCGTGCGCGCCTACATCCATGCCCGACAGCACCCACCGTCATGACTGTATGCTACCATGGTGCGATGACGAAGAACCTGACCGTTCGCCTCGATGAGGAGCTCGCGGCCGACACAGAGGCGCTCGCACGAGCGGAGGGCATGAGCCTGAACGAGACCGTCAAGCAGGCGCTCGCGGAAGCAGTGGAGCGCCGCCGCCGCGATCCAAAGTTCAAGGCTCGCGTACGTCGCATCATCGAGGAAGACCGGGAGCTGCTCGAGCGGCTGGCCAAGTGACGGCACACGACTGACTGCGCGCCTGCTCGGCAACCGCAACCCGCTCACGCAGCTCGAGATCCTCGCCGTCGTGATCCTCCCGCGCTACCGCCGCTGACCCGCGCCGCACTCGCGCGCTCCACCGCGTACCCATCGACCTCTCTCGCTCCACCTCGCTCCGCTCGGCTCTCCACCACGCGTCCACGACGTACCCACCGGCGCCCAAGCAAACCCCTCCGGCCGCCATCGCACCCCCAGCCACCCCGCCGCTCAGCGTCGCTGCGCTCCGCCTCACGGCACACAGTTGCACCTAAAAAGTGCTTCTTTTGCTATTTTGCCCTCAGGATGCTCTCGATCGGAAAGATCGCGCTGGGTCAGCACCGCTACTACGAGCAGCAGGTAGCCCACGGCCAGGACGACTACTACACCGGCCGCGGCGAGGCTCCAGGCGAATGGGTCGGCGCCGGCGCAAAGGCCCTCGGCCTCACGGGCTGGGTGGGCGCGGGGCAGTTCGGTGCGCTGATCGCCGGCCACGACCCACGCGACCCTGCGGCACGACTGCGCTCCTCCGCGCATGACCCGAAGGTCGCCGCGTATGACCTCACGTTCTCCGCGCCGAAGACGCTGAGCATCCTGTTCGCTATCGCGCCGGAGCCGGTCTCCGGTGTGCTCGTCGGCTGCCACGAAGAGGCGGTCAGGGCAGCGCTGGGGTATCTGGGGGACACGGCGGTGATGGTCCGCCGTGGGCACGCAGGCGAGCGGGTGCAGCGCGGGGACGGTCTGGTCGCGGCGGCCTACCGGCATCGGATGAGCCGTGCGCTTGATCCGCAGCTGCACACGCACGTCGTCGCGGCGAACCTCGCGCGCCGCCCGGACGGACGGTTCACCGCACTGCATGGCGCGGAGCTCTACCGGGCGGCGAAGACAGCGGGGTACCTCTACCAGGCACATCTGCGGGCGCTCGTCACCGAGCGTCTTGGCCTGGAGTGGGGGGAGGTCCGCAATGGTGCGGCGGAGCTCGCGGACGTCGAGCGCCCGGTGGTCGAGCATTTTTCGCAGCGCCGCCACGAGATGCTGCGAGAGGCCGAGCAGGGCGGGATCGGCCTGGGGTCAAAGAGCGCGGCCGAGCACGCGGCGCTCGCGACACGGGAGCGCAAGCAATACGGCTTGGAGACGCACACGTGGCGGGAGGAGGTCAGGGCCCGCGGCGAGCAGGGCCTCGACACGGAGCGGATCGTGGAGATTCTGCAGGCAGGCCGGAAGCGCCTGATATGCGACCTACCCAGGCGTGGCGGCGTAGACGAGCAGGCGCTCGGCGCGCAGTTGACGGGCGTGGACGGTCTGACGGAGCACAGCAACACCTTCGACGAGCGCGCGGTACTCCAGGAGTTCGCCGCCGCCACGGGTGCGGGCGCGCTGGTCGACGAGGTGCGCGACCACGCCGTGCGGTTCGCGGAGCGCCCGGACGTGATCGTGACTCGTCGTGGTGAGATGACGACCGCGGAGCTTGTGGCGGTCGAGCGGCGGCTGATCGCGGCCGCGGTCGGCCGCGCCGGCGAGGGAGCGGGCATCGTCGCCCCGTCATTGGCCGAGCGTGCGATCACAGCGGCCGATCGTTCCCTCACCGAAGAGCAGGCAGCGGCGGTGCGCGCGGTGACTGGTTCGGGGCACGGGGTGAGCGTGATCCAGGCGCTCGCGGGAACAGGGAAGACGTACACCGTCGGCGTGCTGCGCCAGGCGTATGAGAGCGCGGGCTACACGGTGCTCGGCGTCGCGCCGACTGGCCGCGCGGTACGCGAGCTCACCGAGGAGGCCGGCATCCCCACGCGCACACTGGACCGGCTCCTGCTCGACCTCGAGCAGCTCGGCGACGAGCTGCCACAGAACGGCGTCCTGATCCTTGACGAGGCTGGCATGGCTGCGACCAGGCCCAGCGTACGGCTGCTAGAGGCAGCGCAGCACGCACGTGTGAAGGTGGTCGCGATCGGTGACCCTGGACAGCTCGCCTCGGTGCAGGCCGGCGGCTGGCTCGGCGCGGTGGGCCGCGCGCTCGGCGCGCAGCGGCTCACGGAGGTGATGCGCCAGCGCGACCCCGCGGAGCGCAGGGCGCTCGGCGCGCTGCACGACGGCCACCCCCAGCGCTACCTCAACTGGGCCGAGCACAACGCACGGATCGAGACGTTCAGCGACCCCGCCGGCGCGTGCGAGCAGGCGCTGGCCGAGTGGGCGCACGCGGCCACGGGGGCAGGCCCGGCGCAGACGGTGATGATCGCCCGGGACAACGACACCCGAGAGCGGCTGAACCGGGGTGCGCGCGAACTGCGCCGCGCTGATGGCGGGCTCGGACAGGAGCACCCCTACGGCAGCATTGAGGTGGCGGTAGGGGACCGGGTGATCTGCCGGCGCAACGACGGACAGCTCGACGTGGACAACGGGATGAGGGGCACCGTGCGCCACATCGACCCCAACCGGGTAGTGATCGACACCGACGGCGGGCTCGTGCGCGAGCTGCCCGCCGCCTACGTGGCCGAGCACGTGGAGCACGCCTACTCCCTAACCGGCCACAGGATGCAGGGCGGAACCATCGAGAGTGCGATCGTCGTCGCCTCACCCCGGGATCTCACCGCCGGCTGGTCCTACACCGCGCTCTCCCGCGCAAGAGAAACCACACGGCTGCTCGTCTACGACGACGACCTCAAGCGGGAGCGCAGCGAGTTCGCGCCCACCGACCAGACCCCGACCGCAACCCGCGGCGAGCTGCTCGAGCGGGTAGGCCGGCGGATGCTGGAGCGCGACGACGAAGACCTCGCGATCGAGCAGCTCCCCGGCGCGGGCCGCGCTGATGACCCTGACGTCGCTGGCACGCAGACACACGCGGCAGACCCACCACAGGAGCACGCCGCCGCTCGCGCCGAGCCGACGCCGCCGGCTATGGCGACCCCAGCGCGGCTGCAGCAGCTACGCGAGCGCGTCGAGCAGCTCCACGTACAGCTCGCGGCGCTACCAATGCCCGAGCTGCAGCGCATCGAGGACCTCGACGCGCGCACCCTCACCCTCACCACCCAGCGCGAGCAGCTCGCTCAGCGTGTCATGGGCCTGCCCGAGCCACGCCGGCGTCTCGGACGTGAACACGACTCCCACGCGATCGAGCGCGCCCACCTGGCCAGTGCTCTGCAAGCCAACGAGCGGGAGCTCGACGCGGTCCTCGCGCAGCGCGGCCGTCTCGAGCGCGAGCTCGGCGACCCCGTCGAGGCCCGTGCCGAACGCGAAGGCCTCGAACACGCGATCACCCACGCCACCCGGGAGCACACCGCGCTGCGCAACGAGATTGCCGAGCGCGAACTACGAACCCCCGGCCCGTGGGTGAAGGCCAGCTTCGGCGAGCGACCCGACCGGCCCTCCAAGCGCGAGGCGTGGGAGAACGGCGTGCGCCACGCAGCGCGCTACCGCGCCCAGTACGAGATCACCGATCCAACCGACGCGCTCGGCCCCCGGCCTGAGCAGCGCGGCGGCCAGCAGCGCGACTGGGAGCGCGCCCAGGAAGCGATCGACCGTGCTGAGCGGCGACTTGGACGTGAGGTCGCGAACACGCGCGACATCGACCTCGGGATCGGACTCTGACTCATGGTGCGCGGGGTGGACAGCGTGACCGCACCGATCCACGAGGGGAACGAGGATCAAGCGCAATCGAGCCGACACCCCGTATACGCTGGGGCGATTCCCGCAACGATGGATGGCATGTTGAGCGATGGCTGAGCAGCAGATATTGACTGTCCCCCAGGTCGCCGACGAGCTTCAGGTGACCGCTCAGACGATCCGCAACTGGATCGACAGCGGGGCGCTGCCGGCGGCGAAGATCGGCCGAGCCTTCCGGATACGACGCGAGCACGTCGACGCGCTACTCGCACGCGCGCAGGCCGACAGCAGCTCGCTGGCGACACGTCGCGACCTTTGGGCACCGGAGACCCTCGGGTTGCCCCACCGCCGCCGCGGTACGGAGCGTCCAGCGTCGGTGTGGGACGAGGCGGGTACCCCGGCGCTGCCCTCCAAGCGCTCCTGACCACCCGACCCGACTGCTACCGATGTTCTCTCCGGTCAGGCTGAGCGACGAGCGCGGGAGCGTGGCCGCCGGGCGCTCGCGCCGTTTTCGCGCTCGACTGCCTCTGCGAGTTCCGCAGCGGCAGCGGCTAGCTCATCGTAGGAGCGGGCAACATCGAGCATGTTCTGTCCGGTCGCCGCGGTGTTCAGCTGCCGGACGGCTTCGTCGAATCGCCGCCAGAGACCCCCGGGTCCGCGGCGCCCGGTACCGGGCTGCAGCTCATACGGCGGCCGAGGGTCGGCGGCGCGATGGGGCGGCCAGTCAAAGCCAGCGGCGTCCGCGGCACGGCAGGCACGCGCCTCCTTGCTCGCGGCGTCCGCGAGACCAGCCAGGCGAGCGCTGAAGCCTTGATCGGGTGGCGCCATGCGATGCGCCTCAAGCGCCATACGCCAGCCACCGAGCGCGTCCCTGAAGTCGTTGAGCACCTGCTCCTCACCGCTGGCGCTGCTCGTTGTGTTCATTTGGTCATCGTAGCCGATGGGTACGTCATCGAGTTGATGTGAATGACACCAGTAGGAGTTGGCATCCGCTTGGCACCCAACCCAACACCCCTCCGGGAAGGAGGAGCAACAACGCGTCTACGCCGGGCCGGGACTTCTGCGGCCCGTACGTTGCGCTAACGCCGAGGCAGCTACCGTGCACGCTCGCTCGCTTCGCCAAAGCGGCGGTCATGGGCGGCGAGATGCTCGGCGCGTCCCAAGGACTTCACGATCCCCGACCCTGTGGACGCGGTATCGTCGACATCGTCCATCGCGCCGACTTTAACGCGATCCTCGCGCATTACGGCGTCGACGCCGTGTGGGTCGGCAGGGCTTCGGCGTCTTCGAGGGCGTAGACGATTCGTCGGGGTCTGGCACGACGATTATGGGTCCCACGACCAGGCCAGGGTAGAGTCTGCGAACTTTTGTGTGACGCGACTTCAGACCGAGACGTGCCCCAGAATGGAGACATGAGCGTGGAGGATCCGCTGGCCCGCTGGCACATCCCGCAAACAGCTGGCGGAACTTGCGAGCTGACAGCCAGCGCGGGAGCCATCACCGTCGTCGTTGGACCGAACGGAACCGGCAAGTCGGCACTCGGGCAGTGGCTTGAGGCGCACGCCACAGCAGTAGTTAGTCGACTTATTGCCCATCGTCGCCTCTGGTTGCGGCATCCGGGGCCCGCGGTAACGTCCGCTCAACGCGACGATCTACGAGCACCGATGACTACGTGGAGTCGTAGCCCCGAGTCGAGGTGGCTGGACCATGCTCATAACGAGCGGGCCGACGTTGTCTTGTTCGATCTCATGGCCCGTGAGAACAAGAGGAATGCTCGTGTCGCCAGCCTGGTAGACACCGGCACATCGAGTGATGGCATCCGTGATGAGGTCGAGCGCTCCTTTCTCACACGTATAACCGAGATCCTACGCGCGGCGCACCTACAGGTCGAACTCATTCTCACGGAGAACGCAACGTTCGACGCCCGATCCGTCAAGACCGGTGTGACCTACCCAATCAGCCAGATGTCAGATGGCGAGAAGAGTGCGCTTCTTCTCGCGGCTGAGGTACTCGTCGCACCGACCTGTGTCCAGATTATCGATGAGCCGGAGCGACACCTGCATCGGTCAATCTCAGCTGATCTGATCTCCGCGATCCTGGCGCAGAGATCCGATTGCCATTTCGTAGTGCTGACGCACGACCTCGATCTCGCGTCCGCGCTTGCGCCGCAAGCAGCGCAAGTGATCCTACTTTCCGGATGTACGTGGGAGAACGGCAACGTGAATACGTGGGACATAAATCGACTTCCCCCCGATCAGGCAGTCCCCGAAGGAGTTCGTCGCGCGATCCTTGGCGGCAAGAGCAGGCTCCTCTTCGTCGAGGGTACAGTAAGCAGCCTGGATGGACGCCTTTACACCATTCTGTTCCCGGACTGGAATGTGGTGCCGCGCGGCGGATGTGAGCAGGTGCTTCGCGCTGTGTCCGGGGTGCGCGCAAGCACGAGCTATCACTGGGTGGACGCACGAGGCATCGTCGACCGAGATGGCCGTGACGAGATCGAAGCCCGGAAGCTGAGGGGACAGGGGATCCTCGTTCTTCCGGTCCACGAGATTGAGTCCATTTACTATCTGCCGGAAGTTATCGCAGGAGTCGCGGCGCATCATGCGGCGACCATTGAAAGGGACGCCGAGGAAGCGTCGACCACAGCAATCGCATCGGCGCTCGCAGCGCTGTCCGCCGATCAAACGCCAGAGCGACTCGCATCTAAGCTGTCAGCGCAGCTCCTTGCTCGTCGAGCTGTCGCAGGACTTCCGAGCGCCGAAGACCTGCGGCACACTGGTGCCAGCGTCACTCTCTCCTTGGAGTCACCGCTTCCCGAGCAACTGAAGCTCTTTCAGCGCTTGTTGGACGAGCGTGACCTCGCGACTCTCGTAGCACGCTTTCCAGTCAGAGAGACTGGCCTTCCTGCACAGGTTGCGAAGGCATTAGGCTTTCGTAACAGCGACGATTATGAGGCAGCCGTTCGGACTCGGCTAGTGTCGTGTCTGGTTGATTCGTTGGCAGTATCGTCTGATGGAGTCGAGGATTTGGTCGGCGGTCTTGGTCCAGACGTAGGGGCGGGGGTTTTCGTTCCAGGTGTCGATCCATTGGCGGATGTCGGTGTTCAGCGCGTGGACGGAGCGGTGCGCGCCGCGGCGTAGAAGCTTGGTGGTGAGCTCGCCGAACCAACGCTCGACGAGGTTGATCCATGAGCTGCTGGTTGGGGTGAAGTGCAGATGAAACCGGGGGTGCGCAGCGAGCCAACTTTGGATCTTGGGGGTCTTGTGGCTGGAGGCGTTGTCGAGCACGAGGTGCACGTCGAGATGGCCGGGCACGTTCTGGTCGATCGTCCGCAGGAACTTCAGGAACTCGATCGCGCGGTGGCGCTGGTGCAGCGAGCCGATCACCTGCCCGCTCCCGACGTTCAGGGCGGCGTAGAGGCTGGAGGTGCCGTGCCGCTCATAGTCGTGCGTCGCTCGCTCGGGCGTGCCGGGAAGCATCGGCAACGTCGGCGCGGTGCGGTCGAGTGCTTGGATCTGGCTCTTCTCGTCCACGCAGAGCACAACGGCACGCTCGGGCGGATTCAAGTACAGGCCGCAAATATCGTGGACCTTCTCGATGAGCAAGGGATCCTTGGAGAGCTTCCAGGTCTCTTGGCGGTGGGGCTGCAACCCGAAGGCGTGCCAGATCCGCATCACCGCGTCCGGGGTCATCCCCACCTCCCTGGCCATCGACCGGGTCGACCAATGCGTCGCGTTCTTCGGCGCGCTCTCCAAGGTCTTGGTCACGACCCGCTCGACCTGCTCATCGGTGATCGTCCGCGGTTTGCCGGGCCGCGGCTCATCCGCAAGACCTTCAAGCCGGCGCTGCGCGAACCGGTTGCGCCACTTCGTGACCGTCGGCCGCGAAACCCCAAGCGCTTCGGCGATCTCACCGTTGGACCACAACCCCTCAGCGGCCATCAGCACGATACGTGCTCGCAGCGCCAGCGCCTGAGCGCTCGTCCGGCGCCGCGTCCAGCTCTCCAGCACCGACCGCTCGTCGTCGGTCAACTCGATTGAAACGGCAGTAGGAATAGGCATAACCACCACCTACCCTAACCGCAAACGAATTAAACAAGCACGACACTAGCCAATGACAAGGAACTTGCACTGACCGTCCGCGCTCTGGCTGGCGAGCTGCCGTCGCCCATGCGGTCCGAGACAGGCTAAGCGCTTCGACGAAACGCCCACGCATCTGAGGTGGTGGTAGTTGGCTCCCCCAAATGACAAGGAAGCATATTCCCGCAGAAGCGCTTCTTTCGCACGAAGGCGCAAGTGGCGAGACGCGGTGAGTCCCGGTTCACACACCTGGAGTATTCACCTTCGAACCATGCTTCTTGACCGTATGCCGTCAGGAGGTTCGGATCAGTGACAGTGCTGCTGCGCCTGCCACAGGAAGAACATATCGGAAAGCCGAACCTGTCCGAAGTCGTCGGCGTTCTTCATTACCGCTTGCACCGAGGCGCCCGCTGCCGCTATCCCAGCGGTTACGATCAATGGCTCACCCAAGTAGACGCCACATGCGGTAAGGACGGCGCTCAAGCTCGTTGTAACACGTGTCTTGCTTGCAAGCGTGTCGGCTGCCGCTCTGAGCCTCACGTTAATGTCGAGAAGCGCCGGCTCGATCACATCATGTTGCACGCTGTCAGCTGCAGCCTGTACGTCGCTCTGCCCAGATCGAAGTTGCTCGTTGGCGGCGACGCGCAGAGCCTGTCGGAAGCGCTCGAAGTACTCCCTCTCCTCGTCTCGGAGCCGTAGCAGTGTTCGCACGTCGACGCCAGCCAGAACCGGCAATCGAAGGCTGAAGATCACTTGAGCTGTCGATGGTGCGGCTGGTGTCATACCGAGAAGATCACCGTGCATCTGGACCGTTGATGCGAGCGGCAGACCAAGTATCGTGGCCGCGCGGACGTCCGATGTTAGGTGTGACATGTAGCGCCCAAGGACCGCCCGAGAAACCTCTCTTCGCAGATCATCCTCCCTTGGCCAAGCTGTTCCCCAAACCGTGTGCTCAAACCGCGGATGCACGAAGGCGTAGTGCACATGGTCCTCGTGCTTGCGTGTATCGATCTGGGCCTCCTTGGCAAAGCGGCTAGCAAGCTCATCAAGGCGATCCAGTGCTGCATCAAGACCGACTTCGTGGGCGTGCTGTTCGACATGGATCTCGCAAGGCGGGGGCTTCTGCCGAAACAGCAGGAGAGAGTCTGCGCCGATGTCTCGAAGGTACAAGAGCAACTGAACATCGGAGAGGAGGCGGTCAATGGCCGTATCGGTTGCCCCGTTCTCCAGGTCGCCAGCCACTCGGAAAGCGGCTGGCCCAGTGACAACCACACGATCGAAGTAGTGCCACGCATGCGACAACAGCGTGTCGACTTGCTTCTTGCGGCAACTCCAGCTGAAGCAATCCAGGTCGCCGGACAAATCTATGCCCCGCCCTCCCAGTAGAAGCTCACCCTCTGAAGAATCAATCGGCTCAGTCGTGTACGGAACGGCTGCGGCGCGCTCCTGCAAACGAGCAAGCTCCCTGGGATCGCGAAGGCGCTGTTCGGCGCGGGCGAGCGAAGTCACCCCGTGGTCGTCGATCCACTCGTAGAGCCAGAACACGCCTTCAATACTCTTGCACACTTTCGATGCCTCGCAACGAGGCCCATCGAACAGTATCGCTACTCCCTAGCCGCGAGAAGACAAGCGTCTCGGCCGGCAACACGCGCGCTGCCGCCTCCCTGTGGAAGTGGGTGCCCTGGTCCTCCGCCCGAGCGCCAGGCGCAGCGCGGACGGTCAGGGAGCCGGCGGTAGATGGCACCCTCTGCGCGGACGAGCTGCTTCGCTGAGACGGCACCCGTCAGCGTCGAAGGCCACACTTGAGCCATGGATCCACGTGGCGCCTACAGCGCAGACCGCGCGGCGGCCCTCTCAGGCGTGCCAAAGTCGACCGTGCGCTACTGGGCACGCTCGTCCCGAGCGTGTCGGCTGAGCGCATCAGGCTTTGGTCCTACAGCGATCTGCTCGCGCTGCGCGTCATCGCCTGGTTGCGCGCCACCAAGACCGCACCCGATGGGCAGGCCATCGCGCCCGACACGATGACCGCCGTGCAGACCGGATTGCGCGAGCTCGCCAACATCGACCTCGCCCGGTGGACCGAGGAGGGCAGCCCGAATATCGCGGTGGACCGTGGCGGACGGATCGTCCTCAACGCGACCCCCTCGCCCGAGCACGCCAATGGGCAGGCGGGGCAGGCAGTCCTCCATGCGGACGCGCTTGATCTGCTTCGCCCACTGGCGATCGGGCGGCTGGTACGCGGGCCCGACCTTGTGGCCCCGCGTCCGCGGCTGCGCATAGTCCCGGGGAAGCTCGCCGGAGCGCCTCACGTCCACCACACCCGCATCGAGACCGAGGCGCTCGCCGCCCTGCGGCGCCGCGGGTTGACCGTCGGCAAGATCACTGCGCTATACCCCGCGATCGATACTGTGGATGTCGAGAACGCGCTGGACTTGGAGTGCGAGCTTCAGCCGGATCTCGCTCTGGCGGCCTGACCGCTGCGGCCATGCCGCACCTCTGCGCGCTCGACCAGAACTTCCCGGAGCTGATCGTCGCGGCGCTCCAGCAGTACGTCGAGGGCAACGTCGAGCTCGTGCCCGGCGCCCCGGTCCTATGCCCTGCGAAGCTCGCGGAAGGCTGCGGCGACCCGCACCCTCAGGGGCCGTCGTCCCGGTGCGGACTCGTCGAGAAGCGTTCCGCGGGGGACAACCCACTGGCTACGAAAGTTCAACACCTCGGCAAGCCGATCGAAGTGCCGGTCGTAGTGAAGAATGCCGACGCCGGCGCTGGCTGCTGTCGCGGCGAGGATCAGGTCGGGCAATGGCACGCGATGATGGCGCTCGCCACGCGCCACGAGGTCACGCATCGCGCCGATAGCCGCGGCGAGCTCTGACCGGGTGATCGGGATATCGCGCAATGCAGCGAGATCCGCCTCCCACGACGCGAACTCGTCAACGCCCCGAGCGCTGTAGAGCAGCTCAAGCCGGCTGATCGCGCACGTGGCTATCTGATCTGCACGCAATGCCCGCTCCCAAAGCGGCTGGACCTGCGGGAGGCTGGCTCGGTCCCAAACAGACTTGTCGGCTATGAACTGCTCGCCGTCCCAGGGCGGTTCTGCGCTCATTCAGGGCTCGTGATGTGTCCCCATGCCTCCCGATCGACTCGGGAGTAGAGATCCCAGTCCAATCCCGTCCTGCCCGTTGAGCGTGCGAGCAGGCGCTCAATTGCTGCTGCACGCTGCTCCTCGGGGAGCGCAACCGTCGTTTCGGCACGAGTGGGCCTCGGCTGCATAGCCGTATTGGCGAGGCCGGGATGACGAATATCGCGAGACATGGGATGAAGCATATCGGCACGAACCCAGCCTCCCAACGCTTTGCGCTCCACGCGAAGCGTCGCGCTTCCGGTAGGCAATGCGCCTCGCCCCTTGCTGGTGGTAGAAGCCACCAATGGTGGTAGGCTACACCAGGAGTCCCGATGAAGCGCAACCTCGATGTCGATGCGTTCTACGGAGCGCTTGAGTCCAAGAAGAGCGAGTTGGGCGTCAGCTGGCGTGGCCTCGCCGCAGAGCTTGAGCTGCCCGACCACACGGTATTCACCCGGATGTCCCGCGGCCAGACTCCTGATGTGGACACCCTGCTGTCGCTGTCAGCCTGGCTTGGGGTGCCGCTCGAGACCTACGCGCACGGGGAGGTCGCCGCACCCGACAGTCGCTCGCAGACGCTCGAATCGATCCGGAGCTTCCTGCGCGCGGACGAGGCGTTGAGCGAGGAGAGCGCCGAGGCGATCACGTCGGTGCTGCGAGCCGCCTACGACCAGCTCGCCCAGCGCCAGGAGGTCGTGGCAGCCGAGCCGGCGCTGACCGCCGCGAGGTAGGACGCCCGCCCCACCCAGGAACTGGAGTCCCATGGTGCCGATCGAGCCACCGGCCCTAGCATGAAGGAGACGATGCTCCGAGTCACCAGCGTCCATCCGCTAGACGGCTACCGCCTGCGAGTCGCGTTCAACGATGGCGTAGTGCGCGATGTCGACTGTGCCTTCTTGCTTCGCGGGACACTTGGTGAGCCCCTGCGCGATCCCGAGTACTTCCGGCAAGTGCGGGTCGATGAAGAGGCGCGAACGGTGGTGTGGCCCAACGGCCTTGATCCCGCGCCGGAGCTTCTGCATGGTGACTGCGAGCCGCTACCGGGGATCGTCTTCCGCTCGGGCCCTACCGGTAGGCGGGCCGGCATCGCCGGCGGCCCCGACGTCTGGGAGATCGCCCGCGATCTGAAGGCGGCGGCAGGGGAGAGCGCGACGGACCCGATCGAGGCGGTTGTACGTATCAGCGGCCTCGACCGCAGCACGGTGGAACTGGCAGCGAGCTACTACGCCGCCTATCCCGCTGACATCGACGAGCGCATCCAAATGGACGAGGAGGCAGCCGAGCGGCTACGGCACGTCCTTGGGTCCTCACCCACCCAATCCGCGGCGCGAGGCTGCACCCCGAAACGTTTAGGCCCATGGAGCCGCTCATGGGCCTAAACCCCCCCGATTTGGGCCGAAATCAGCCGAAAACACCAATCGGCACAATCCCCATTTTCCCGTATGAAGGCAGGGGAAACATGGTATCCGCCCCACCCTGCGGTACCTATTCACACGCGAGAGGTCGGTGGTTCGAAACCACCCGTGCCCATCCGGCGTTTCGCCTGTATCCAAGCCAAATGCTTGACCGATCGCGAAGGTCGTTGGCGGGCGCTGAACTGGGCAGTGGGCTAAACAGTGGACTAAAGTCAGTCTTGGAGGCGCGTAAATTACGCCCTTCGGAACTATCGCTCCGCTTTTGTCGTAGCTTGTCACTGGTGCCGTCGTCGTAGGCACATATACAAGAACGGTCCGTGCGCACCAGGTATTTGGCTCCAGAACTAGCCTTTGAGGCGTTGTTCCGGCTAAATGCCTCGTCTTGGGGCACGCGGGCTCGAATGAGCGACCTGTCGTCCCGGCAACGACACGTCGGATGTTCGAGACGCGGCCCATCGCCGTATGCCGATTGGCTGGTTATGGGTGCTATGCTGGAGGCAATTCTATAGGAACTTTGAGCGGTTGTTGACCGTACCTTTGAGGAGGACACAAGTGACCAGCACAAGCGTCGCGCATCCCACCAGCCCCGATGATTTCCCCTCTCCAAGCGATACAGAAGCCCTCTACGCCCGTATCGTCAGTGAGATCCGCGATAGCGGGCTGAGCACGGCGGACATCGCGCGCCTCGTCGGAGTCGCCGAACGCCAGGTACGCAACTGGACCTCCGGCGGCAGCACGCCGAGCGGGCGCAACCGCGATCGTCTACTTGAGCTGCACTACGTGACGCAGGCCCTGCGCGACCTCTACACACGCGAGGGTGCCGAGATCTGGCTGCACGGCCGTAAACGCAGCCTTGCAGGCCGCCGCCCCGTGGACATGCTCGCCAGCGGCTCCTATGAGGAGGTGCTCGACGCCATCGAGCGCAAAAGCGCGGGGGCCATGTGAGGCAGCGCGACCTGCTCGCCGCGGTCGCCCGCATCGACCCGATCCGAATACAGGGCACATTCGAGCGGCATACGTCTCTGCGCTGGGAGGAGCTAAAGCCCAGTGCCGCCGGCGGACGGTGGGGTGCGCGACGCGCCTACGAGGTTCTCTACCTCGGGCGCCCGCGCAGCAGCGTCGTGATCGAGGCCTACCGCCACCTCGTCGATGACGAGCTCGACGACACCGGCGCTCTCGCCGCAAGTGTCTTGGAGCGGCGCATAGTGACCTGCAAGATCGACGTTCCCCAAAGTCCTCGACCTTCGCGAGAGCGCCGCCCGGGTGGCGCTCTCCTTGACCGATACGCGGCTCTTCTCGGAGGTAGGCAACTACACAGCCTGCCAAGCCATCGGGGCCGCCGCACATCAGCTCGGACTCGCAGGACTCATCGCGCCAGCCGCGAGCGAACGCGGAGAGACCCTCGCGCTGTTCCCCGCAAACCTACCCGCCGAGCGCTGGCCCAGAGTCACCAAGCGCGACATCTGGCGAGGCCTTCCACCCGATCCGCGGCATCTGCGACTCATCGACGAAGCCTGACAGGGCGCCCGCACCAGGGATCGAGTGGCGTGTTCTCCCACGACAGCCAAGCGCGCCTCAACTTGCGCACTGAGCCCGCTTGGCTGGTAAATCCGCAGGAATCCCACAGCCCTGCGGAATCCGGGCTGAGATAGCCAACCTGCGACAGCATTGCCGATGCCCTCCTCTCTCACGAGCGCGCCCTGAAACACTGCTCGATCTCAGCGATAGATCCCTGGCGTTGACCCTTCGGCTACCAGCCTCGTGCATCCTGTTCGTCGTTGAATCCAACGATGAGTGAAGTGTCGCTGGTGGGGTCTGAGCGTCGTGCCCGGTGCTCTAACCATCGACACCATGCCTCGATGCGATCGCGCTCGGCGTCCGTCAGCTCTGGAAGCCGTTGGCGAAGTGTCGCGGCGTACTCCGCGAGAGCGTGGGCTTGCCGCCAGGCGTTGATCTCTGCCATCGCGCGAGTGGCCCGAGCCTCCTCGATGCGCGCCAAGCGAGCACGTGGCCGCGATCACGTAATCGTCCTCAGATCTGATCACGGAAATTCCCCACCTTTGAGTGCGTAGCGGCGGTCGTCCGCGGAGCCGAGCCGTAGGCGAGGCGTAGTGGGCGACCGCCGGCGCGGTTCTGTCGGGGGCTCCCTCCAGGGTCGCGGGTGTTGATGCCTGCGATTTGGAAGGGAGCCTTTGGGGATGCTGAGCAAGGAGGACGATGTGGAGATTCATGCGTTGGCGGGCCGCGGCTGGTCGGTGTCGGCGATCGCTCGTCATACGGGCCGGGATCGCAAGACGGTCCGCAAGTATCTGAACGGTGGCGGGCCCTCGCGCGAGGCGGCCGCGAGCTGCGTTGAGCCCTACCGGGGGTACCTGGCCACGCGGTTCGCTGATGACGCGCATGTCGAGGGGACGGTGCTCTACCGCGAGGTGCTCGATCTCGGGTTCGACCGCTCGTATGTGACGTTCGTCAGGGAGCTGCGGACGCTCGGTTTGCGCCCGCGGTGTGAGGCGTGCCGCACGGGTGGGCACGGAGTGACGACGGTGATCGCTCATGAGCCGGGCGAGGAGATCCAGTGGGATTGGCTTGAGTTGCGCGAGACGCCGTGGGGTGAGCCGGCGTATGTGCTCGTCGGTGCGCTGTCGTTCTCCGGTCGCTGCCGCGGGGTGATTTGCGAGGGGCAGACCTTCGCGCACCTGGTCGAGGCGATCGACGGGGTGCTGCGCCGCTTGGGTGGTAGCGCGCGTGCGTGGCGGACAGACCGGATGGCGACAGTCGTGCACCCGGGAACGGATCGGATTACCGCGCCGTTCGCGCAGCTCGCCAAGCACTACCGGGTGCAGGTCTGGGTCTGCCCAGCACGCCGGCCGCAGCGCAAGGGTGTCGTGGAGGCCGCGATCAAATACATCACGCGCTCGTGGTGGCGCACCGCGCCGGTCGCGAACCTGGGGCAAGCGCAGGCTGACCTGGACCGCTGGGCGAATGCGGTCTCAGACCGCCGCAAACGCCGAGGGCAGACGATCGCCGAGCTCGCCACCGCAGAGCATCTGCTCGGGCTGCCCGCGGTGGGGTTCCCGGCGCTGCTGGAGGCCGAGCGCGTCGTCGCGCGAACGGCCATGGTCGCGTTTGAGGGCAACCGCTACAGCGTTCCGCCGGGGCTGGTCGGTCAGGGCGTCACCGTGCGTGTCAGGCTCGGTGAGCTGCACCTGGAGATCATCTCCAAGGCCAACAGGCGCGTCGCGCGCCACAGGCGGGCCCCTGCTGGCGCGGGGCAGGTCCTGCAGACCCCAGAGCACGCGCGCCTCTTGGAGGCCGCGGTGCTCGATGCGTTCACGACGGCCAAGCCGTGCCGGCGCAAGCAGAACCGTCCTCCCAGCCAGGCAGCACTCGCGGAGGCCGCCCAGCTGCGCGGTGAACGCCAGGGCACGGTAGTCGACCTCGATGAGTACGCACGGATCGCGAGGGTCGCCGGGCGATGAACAAGCACGCCACCTACCAGCAGCTACGCGGCCACCTGGCCTACCTGAAGCTCGCCGCCGCCGCGGAGCATCTACCCGTCGCGCTCGAGCAGGCCGAGAAGACCAAGCCCGGCTACACCCAGTTCCTCACGGACTTGCTCGCAGTCGAGGTCACCGCGACCGAGGAGCGCCGCCTCCACGGCCGGCTTCGCCTCGCGGGGTTCCCGTCCACCAAGACACTCGATGAGTTCGACTTCACCGCCCAGCCAGCACTGGACCGCCGCCTCGTCGAAGAGCTCGCGACCCTGCGGTTCATCGAGGAGAAAGCCAACGCGCTCCTGATCGGGCCACCCGGCGTCGGCAAGACGATGCTCGCCATAGCGATCGGCCTGAAGGCCGTGCACGCCGGCTACCGCGTCTACTACACTACCGCCGCGGACCTCGTCGCCAGGACCGCCAGAGCCGCCATCGACGGTCGCTGGCAGACCACGATGCGCTTCTGGAACGGCCCCCAGCTTCTCGTGATCGACGAGCTTGGCTATCTGCCGATGCCCGGCGAGGCCGCCAGCCACCTCTTCCAAGTCATCAGCCGCCGCTACGAGCACGGCTCGATCATCCTCACCACCAACCGCGGGATCGCCAGCTGGGGCGAGATCTTCGAGGACACCACCGTCGCCGCCGCGATCCTCGACCGCCTCCTACACCACGCCACCGTCCTACAAATCGACGGCGAGAGCTACCGCATGCGCGGCCACCGCGCCCGCCTCCAACAACTACGCGCCGGCCTCAACCAGGGTGGGGAAAAACCGTGATCGCAACTGAGGAATTTCGATGATCGTTGACACACGTTCGGCGTGCAGCGCTTGCGCTCGTTGGAACTCTTCTTGGCGTCGTCGTGCGTTCTCCGCGGCAAGATCGTCTGCGACAGCGCGCGCTTCGAGCGAGCGGAATACCTCGCTCAGTGAGCCGCCCAGCGAGCGCGGGCTGTCGGTCCAGCTGGCGCGGTGACCGTAGCTTTCCGGCAGCACGACCCTGAGCCTGCCGGTTGGCTCTTTGCGCTTGCGCTGCGGGGGAGGCATCTTGTGGGCGCGATCATCCTTCATCCACGAGTGCTCGTTGCGCCACGCCTCGATTTCTTCCTGCGTGAACGGGAGTGTCCGCGTCTCCTCGTGCACTTCGATCGGGTAACGGTGCTCACCGATCACGATCGCCACGCCTGGATGGTGGCCGTACCCGTACCGATCCTTTGAGTAGGGTTCGATGCTCCAGCCGCGGCGTTTCGCGCCCACCATCAAGCTATGAGCCAGCACCAGGGCTCGATGAGTGCGATCACGGCTCACGACCATACGTACAACACCGGGTCGTTCGCCGACGACCAGTCGCCCGTCTAGTGCGGGACGCAGCCCCCGCGCTGCTGAGCGAGTGGCGCGGATAAATGGGTGCACTTGACGGAGATCCTCCGCGATAGCGTCGTCGCGGCTGGCGGCCGGCACGGCAGCAGACTGCGGCAGAGCGGAGCGGTTCGTCGGGGCGCGCCGAGTTGGTCGGAGTGTCTGCTTACGAGGTGGAGGTGGAGACGCCAGGTAGGCGCTGCCCGCGTCCGTGATTGTGGCGCTCCAGGTCCGTCCGCGGCCAGAGACTCGGATCAGACCCCGGCTGCGAAGGGCCGCGGCCGAGATGCGGTGCGCTGAGCCATCCATCACACCATCAGGGCAGCCATCGGCCACCCATCTGAGAACCGCGACCTGGGCTTCGTTCAATGTGTGGCCCATCTGGACGCTCATTGTCTCGATACCGAATCCTTTTGGCCCACCGGGGCCGTTTGGTGGGCCAAATCCGCCGGGAAGCACCGGCATCTAGAGGGATCGACGCACGAAGGGCGCAGACCTGTATATGGCTTGTTAAAGCCGTTTCTTGCGCTTCCTTAGGCCTTTACCGGGCCGCTTCACACGCGAGAGGTCGGTGGTTCGAAACCACCCGTGCCCATTCTCGGAGACCTGAACCTCGCTAATCGAACCAAGACGCTGGTTCCAGTGCGCTGTCCCGCCAGGTTCTTCTCAGACGGAACGCTGCGAAAAACGGTGCCAACTCGGACGCATTCAGTCGAGCGACCGTGGTTTCGGTCACGGGCGCAAACCGCTCCTTGTCTACCTCGGGGCCGCCGATGTCGGGCTCGTCGCCCTCCACGCGAACAGTCTTCAGGAGTTCTCCATCCGGCCCATACAGATCGGCACTACGCGGACGCGGTTGGTCGGTGCTCTCGGTTTCCGCACGTCGGCGTGCCAAGAGCCAGGCGCCCAAGCGGGTCGCGAGCAAGCCGGTACTGGCTATCTCGCCGATCTCCATCCAGACGTGCAGAACCTCAATGAGCGTAAACGCCTTCCCCGCGCTCATTGGGCGCCTCACGCCTCAACTTGCGGGTTCCGAGACGGTGGCGCGAGCGTAGTAGACGGTGATTAGGGCTGCTACTCCTGTTCAGCTTCTCAAAGTCGCGCACAAAGCGACCCTTTTCTAAGACTTGCGCAAAGATTTTGACCACCTGCGTGCCGTGGTTGTCTACCAATGATGCCGCGTATCGCATTGCGGTCCCTGATCGCCGTATAGTCGGTCCAGAACCTCGAATGGAAGCCTGTCTGGAACCTCCATCGCAGGGGTTCGGGCCCATTTTCGGACACGCTGCCAAGCTTGGCCGATGTCGAGCGATTCGAAGGAGCGAACCTGCATTTCATAATCCTCGCCTGCCCGGCGGACGGATCGCGCGCGTCGATCTAGAGCACTCGATCTGAGCCATCCGGGTTTTGACGGAGGCTTCGATCTGCCCCCGTGGAATCAGGGACAGATCACCTCGCTAACTGAATCGAGACGCTGGTTCGATCCTCAGGTGCCCGCAGTTATCGCTCGGTGTCGGTGAGCTGCTCGATGCGCGCAAGCGCTTCGCGATCCAAACCGTCCGGGCTGCGCAGGCGCTCGGAGAGGGAACGCAGACGTTCGGCGCGCTCCTCCTGGCTCAGCGTCGGCTGCTCCGCGGTGGGCGTCGTGCTCAGGACCGAATGTTTCACGACGTCAGGTAGCGCGAGGTTCTGGCGCTGTGTACTCTCGGCCAACACGTAGCGCCCCCGCGCCACCCGGACCAGTCGCCCTGCAGAGCCCGCGACGTCCGAGGCCAGCGCGCCCTTGACCGAGGACCGCGGCACCGGCTCGCCCACCAGCGCCTCGACGGCCGCGTGGATGTCCTTGGCCCGCATCGGCTCGCCCCGGTCGGTCAGCACCTGGACGACGGCCTTGAGCACCCAGCCAGGCCGGCGGGCTCGCTGCCGGCAGGCCACGGGCCGCCGCTGAGGCCCGCCGCTGACCCGCGCCCCATAGAGGGTCGTCTGCGCGTCCGACACCAGCGCGTCGAAGGCTGCGCCATGCGCCCGCTTGCTGCGGTCCAAGAGCTGCGCGTACACGTCCATCGTCAACTTGGAGTCCGAGTGCCCGACCTGGCTCTGGACGAACGGCACATCGAAGCTCGTCGCCAAGAGTATGACCGAGACATACGTGCGCCGCATGGTGTGGGGCGGCACTCAGAGCGCGCCCCAACATGCTCCATATTACTGCTGGTTGGTAGGACCTGCCGGACTAGTCGCGGCTCGTCTGTTTCTGGCACTAGCCCGGCGTGGGCCTCTCCGCAGTCGTGGTACACTCGCGGTATGGCCCACACCGAGAGACACATCACGGTCGGAGAGCGCGGGCGGGTGGTCCTGCCATCTGCGGTGCGCCGCGAGCTGGACCTGAAGCCTGGTACTCACATGCTCTTGAGCACCGAGAAAGACGGCTCGCTGCGGCTGCGCCCGTATCGCGCCGTGGCCGAGCAGAGCCGCGGCCTGCTCCGCGATCTCCCTGGGGGGTCGATGGTCGATGGACTGCTCGCCGAACGGCGCGCAGAAGCCGCCCGCGAGGACGCCGAGTAGTTGACTCTCGTACTCGACGCTTCGGCGCTGCTCGCCTATCTTCGTGAGGAGCCCGGCGCGGACGTTGTAGCTGAGGCAATCGCTGGCGGTGTGATCATCTCGACCGTCAATCTCGCGGAGGTCTTCAGCCGCTCCGCAGATCGGGGAGCCGACCCGGCGAAGCTCGCCGCCAAGCTCACCCAAAGCGGCCTGCTCGACGGTGCGATCACCGTCGAGCCATTCACGGCAGCCGACGCGATCGACGTGGCACACCTGCGACCGCTGACCCGTGATGCAGGACTCTCGCTTGGCGACCGGGCGTGCCTCGCGCTGGCACGGCGGCTGGGCGCCCCGGTGTTGACGGCTGACACCGCTTGGCAAGGGGCAGCTCACGGCGCCGAGCTGCGCCCAATCCGCTGAGCATCTACCCCGCTGCCAGCCTGCCAGCCCTCCTTGACTCGAAGCGAGTGCGCCGCTCGACTTTAGCCCGCCGAGCGACTTTAGCCCGCCGGGGCTGCTTGGTGGGCGTCTCCTGTACGGAAAAGGTCATCCGGAGCCACTCACGAGCCGGGAAGGCCGGGGGTGGCCGGCTGCGAGTGTGGGGTGATGAACTCGCGCTTGGCCTCGGTGTATGCCTCACGGTCATCGGAGTAGCGCTCGGCGAGAACTCGCTTGAGTGCCGCGTACTCGCCGGCGAGCACAGGGTCCATTCGCAGCCGGTCGCGGAAGCGCAGACGCCGCTCGAGCTCCCCGGGCTCGTCGACGAGGTGGAGGTGGTGGGTGCGGTGGGCGGCTGTGGGGTAGCACAGGAACCGCCGGTGGGTGAGCGTCGCGTTGTACGCCGGGGGGTACTGGTAGCCGCCGCGCTGCACCAGCGCCGCGATCGGGGTGTCGAGGTCGTCTACGAGCGCGATCATGTCGATCACCGACTTGGCGGCCAGACCCGGGACGGCGGTGGATCCGAAGTGGTGCAACTCCACCCCGTCTCCCAGCAGCGGTGCGAGTCGCTCTCGCTCGGCCGCATAGGCAGCCGGCCAAGCGGGGTCGTACTCGACGATCTCCACAGGGGCATCACGGAGACCGGTGCGCGCCAGATCCTTGAGCGCGGCGTCACGACGGTCTGCAGGTTGCATCCCTCATAGTCTCTCTGATCGTTGGCTGCGGGGTTCCGCCGAGGAGCTCCCCGGGCGACTGGACGCGCCGGCGATCATGCCTCCCCAAGCAGCGATGGTTTGGCGTATTTGTCTATGGTTGAACAGCAGGGCGAGCAGGGCGGAGCATGAGCCACAGCGGCGGGCTGCCACCGACGCGCAGCTCCCTGAGGTGCTCGAAGCCCAGGCGCTCGTACAGCGCGGCACTACGCTCGTTGGAGGCCTCGATGTAGGCAGGCAAGCCCTCTCGGTCGCAGCGCTCGAGCGTCGGACGCATCAGTGCGCTGCCAAGACCCTTGCCCTGCGAGTCGGGGTGCACGCCGATGTCTCGGACGTAGTAGTGGGACCCACGGAGCTCGCGCGCGTGGCGCCACTCCATCGCGGCCCCTATCCTCGCCGCCCTGGACAGATGGATTCCAAAGGCGCTGCCCTGCAACAGGGTGGTACGCGGCGGCACACGCCACGCACCCGGCGGCAAGCTCAGCGCGGCGCCGGTGAGGTCGCTTGTCGTCCACACGCGCCCGTGCGGCAGCGCGAAGTAGCGTAGATCGACCGCAAAGTAGCGGCGCAAGCGCGCCAGCCGCTTGCTGTCCTCGGGCATCAACCAGCCGAACACCGGGTCGTCGAGGAAAGCCTCCGCCAGCACGGTCGCCAGGCGTTGGACGTCCTCAGCGGTCGCCGGGCGCAGCCCGGGATCGGGGGGCGGGCGCGACGGTGCGTCACTGACAAGGCTTGGCGAGCTCTTACTCACTCTTTGCTCCCTTCCCTTCGGTTGCTGGTTTTTGCGAGGTGATCGCGATGTCCGGGTCGACCGCGCTCGGGTCCTCGCGCGCAAGTGCTCGGAAAGCCCGGAAGAGGAGCACGAGCATGTCTCCGAACAGCCCATCTGGAACAGCGTCGGGATCGACCAGCTTCTCCAGCGCCAGCCCGTTGCCGAGCGCGTTGATCAGCAGTCCCACGAAGTCGCCGGCCTCGACATTCGGTGGATGGCCCTGCCGCTCCGCCGCCTCCAAGAACAGGCGGCCGCTGGCCGAGCGGAGAGCCGTGAACCGTCCAGCCAAGCGCTCTCGAAGCGCCGGTTCGCGGATCGCGTAGGCCCAGAACTCGATCAGCAAGGGAAAGTAGTCGGGACGCTCGCGCAGTATCTCGATCCAGTGATCCGCCGCTCCGCGAGCCTGCTCCTCGATTGTCGCTCCCTCAGCCACGATCTGCGAGTAGTCGCCCATGTCGGTGGCGATCCTCTCCTCGAACAGAGCGAGGAACAGGTCCTCCTTGCCGGCGAAGTTCGAGTACAGCGCCCCGGTCGTGGCGCCGGTCTCGCGTGCGATTGCCTCGACCGAGGCGCCGTGAAAGCCGTTTCGCGCAAACACGGCTTCAGCACTGTCGAGGAGGCGACGACGGGTCAGTGCCTTCTGCTCATCACGCAGGGACAGACGGGGAGCGGCATCTATCATAACGTATATTATTACAGATATTGAACGCTATGTCAAACCGAGGGTGCACGCAGGAGTAAGAGCGCGCGCACGGACAAGGGCCAGCGCAAGAAGGAGGGCACGCAGAGCGACGAAGGCCCGCGCAGGATGACTTGCCGAGCTGAGTCTGCCCGAGGCCTACGTCAGGTCCGTCGTGCGTTCCGCGCTCGTCGGATGACAAGGGCTGTCACCCGCACTGGCTGCTATCTGTAGTGACTCTGCCCTGAGGACCGGCGGAGTGGACCGAACCCGAGCAAGGAGAGCGGGCGCGATGCTCGACGACGTAGCGACAGCCACCACCCGAGACCACCAGCCCGCGGCGACGACGCCGCAGACCCCCACACCGGCTGACCGCGCATCCGAGAACGGCCAGCACGCCGACCGCGCGCGGTGGCTCGCGCTGTACGTGCTGTGCGCGGGGGTGCTGATGATCGTGCTGGACGGCACGATCGTGAACGTCGCGCTGCCCACGATCCAGCGCGAACTGGGCTTCACGCAGTCGGCGCTGGCGTGGGTGATCAACGCCTACCTGATCGCCTTCGGCGGCCTGCTGCTGCTCGCGGGGCGCCTCGGCGACCTGACGTCCCGCCGGGGCGTGTTCGTGGGCGGCCTGGCGGTGTTCACGACCGCCTCGCTGGTGTGCGGCCTCTGCACAGGACCAGACGGATGCTGGTGGCGGCGCGCTTCGTGCAGGGCGCCGGCGGCGCCGCGACCTCGGCGGTGGGGTTGGGGATGATCGTGACGATGTTCCCCAAGCCGCACGAGCAGGCGAAGGCGATCGGCGTGTACGCGTTCGTCGCCTCCGCGGGCGGCTCGATCGGGCTGCTCGCGGGCGGCGTGATCACACAGGCGCTCGACTGGCACTGGATCTTCTTCGTCAACGTGCCAATCGGGATCGCCACGGCGGTGCTCGCGCGGCGGCTGATCGCGGCGGACAGGGGCGTCGGCTTGCGCGCCGGCGCCGACATGCCCGGGCGCGGTGCTGATCACCAGCGCGCTGATGCTGGGCGTCTACACGATCGTCAAGCCGGCGGCCGAACACGGGTGGGGCGCGACCAAGACGCTCGAGCTCGGCGCGGCGTCGGTGGCGCTGCTGGCGGCGTTCGTCGCGCGCGAGGCGACGGCGCGCACGCCGCTGATCCCGCTGCGGATCTTCCGCTCGCGCAACGTCAGCCGGGGCGAACCTGATCCAGGCGCTGACAGTGGCAGGGATGTTCTCGGTGTTCTTCCTCGGCGCGCTGTACATGCAGAAGGTGCTCCACTACGACGCGCTGCAGATCGGCCTGGCGTTCCTGCCGACGACGGTGGTGATGGGCGCGATGTCGCTGCGGCTCTCAGAACCGCTGATCATGCGCTTCGGCGCGCGGCGCACGCTGATCCCGGGCCTCGTGTTGATCGCGGCGGGCCTCGCGCTGTTCACCCGCGCGCCGGTGCACGGCAGCTACGTGAGCGACGTCCTGCCGACGATGATCCTGATGGGCGCCGGCATCGGCAGCTCGTTCCCGGCGCTGATGAAGCTCGCGATGTCGGGCGCCACGCCGAGCCGACGCGGGCCTGGCGTCGGGCCTCGTCAACACGACCGTGCAGGTCGGCGGCGCGCTGGGGCTGGCGGTGGTGGCGACGCTCGCGGCGACCCGCACCAACCACCTGCTCGCGCAGCGGGCACTCCCACGCGGCGGCGCTGACGGGCGGCTACCAGCTGGCGTTCACGGTCGGGGCGGGGCTGATCGTGGCCGCGCTCGCGGTCGCCCTCACGGTGCTGGTGCCCGAACGCAAGATGAGCGAACAGCCCGCGGCGGAGCACGAACGGGCCGGGGAGCCGGCGCTACTCCGAGGCGCCTAGAGGGTGGCGCAGTCGGCCGGAGGCCGCGAGCCGGCGTACTCTGGGTTTCAGTCAAAAGTGATGAGCGGCCCCCCTCCGGGGCCGCCAGCGGCGTTCGCAGTTCGTGGATCGGGCTGCCTCAGCCGCCGCGCCCGCGCGAGACGGCGGATCCGGCGGAAGATCTCGGTGACGCCGAACAGCGGCGCGACGCGCTCGGCCAGCCCGGGCGCGAGCTGCGCGAGCGCGAGCGCGGGACGCATCGGGGCGCCGGTCTCGATCACCTCGGGCAGGTCGCGACGGATCGCGCGCAAGGTCGCGTCGGCGACCTTCTCGAGCGTGGTCTCGCCCATCAGGCGGTTGGACTGCACGCCTTCCTCGACCATCCGCTGGTACATGCCGTCGCCGGCGATGAAGCCCGGGGCAGACCACGGAGAAGCCGACGGGCTCCCGTGCGGTACTCGGCGCGCAGCGACTGGGTGAGCCCGATCAGCCCGGCCTTGGTGGCGGCGTAAGGCGCGTCGTAGGCGGGGCCGAGCTTGCCGCCGAGCGAGGAGATGAACGACCACGTGGCCGCGGCGGCGGGCGAGCATCCCTGGCAGCACGCGGTGGGTGAGCAGCAGCGGGGCGGTGAGGTTGAGGTCGACCGTCGCGGTGAGCTCCTCGCGGGTGACGGAGGTGAAGGCGCCGGCGGCCTCCACGCCAGCGTTGTTGACCAGCAGGTCGAGCGGCCCGAGCGCGTCCTCGGCGCGTTCGAGCAGCGGGTCGACCTGAGCCAGGTCGGAGAGGTCCGCGGGCAGCGCCGCGGCGCGCACGCCGAGCGCCTCCGAGCTCCTCGCGCGAGCGCCGAGAGCTCCGGCTCGCGCCGCGCGGCGAGCGCGACGTGCATCCCCTCGCGCGCCAGGCGGCGGGCGAGGTGGGCGCCGAGCCCCCCGGAGGCCCCGGTGACCAGTGCGGTGCGACCTCGCAGATCCTCCACGGCCCCTCCCTTCGCTCGTGTGTCGGTGTGCCCGGCGATGTTAGGCGCTCGGCTGCGAGAACGTGAGCACCACGGCCGGGCGACGGCAACATCGAGGCCCTGGGCGGGAGCCGTGGCGAGACCGGGTTGTTACGTTCCTGTCAGGTCTCTGTCAGAGCCTGTAACCGGGGCCGGGCGGGGGGTATCTCCAAGCAGTGACCCGCCTCGAGCGCAACGTGAACGTCGCCGCGGTGGTGGTGCCGCTGCTCGGTGTGCTCGTCGCCGCGGCGCTGCTGTGGAACCACTTCCTGGGGCCGCGCGACCTGGCGATCTTCGCGGCGATGTACGCGCTGACCGCGGTGGGCATCACGGTGGGCTTTCACCGCCTGCTCACCCACCGCGCCTTCCAGACCCACCGCCCGCTGCGCTACGCGCTGGCGGTAGCCGGCTCGATGGCGCTGCAGGGACCGGTGATCGACTGGGTGGCAGACCACAGAAAGCACCACACGTTCACCGACGAGGAGGGCGACCCGCACAGCCCCCACGCCGGGCGCGGTGCGGGCCTGCGGGGGATGGCCGCGGGCCTGTGGCACGCGCACGTGGGGTGGCTGTTCAGCACCCACGGCCAAGCCTCCTCGAAACGCTTCGCGCCGGACCTGGTCGAGGACCCGGGGATGCGCCGCATCAACCGCTCGTTCCCGTGGATCGCACTGGCCAGCCTAGGCATACCCTTCCTGCTCGGCTTCGCGCTCAGCGGCGGCTCGTGGTCGCCGCGCTCGCCGCGCTCGCTGTGGGGCGGCCTCGTGCGGATCTTCCTCGTGCACCACATCACGTGGTCGATCAACTCGATCTGCCACTTCTTCGGCAGCCGGCGCTTCGACACGGGCGACCGCTCGACCAACGTCTTCTGGCTGGCGCTGCCCTCGTTGGGCGAGGCGTGGCACCACAACCACCACGCCTTCCCCCGCTCGGCGTTCCACGGCCTGCGCTGGTACGAGCTGGACCCCTCGGGGTGGCTGATCCTCGCGATGGCCAGGGTCGGCCTCGCGTGGGACGTGGTGCGGGTCACGCCGGAGCGCGAGCGCGCGAAGCTGGCGCAGGCGGCGGCGCGCTGAGTCCGGGCGCGAGCCGCGCGAGCAGGCGCAGGCGGCCTCGGCGCCTCGAACCCCGAGTGCGAGCCCACGAAGTGGGCGCAGGCGGCCTCGGCATCCCGACCCGAGCGCGAAGCGGGCGGCGACGCGCTAACGGCCCGGTAAAGCGTCCCACACATTCGACCGCAACTACTCCCACCCTGGCGTGTCGTAGCGGCTGGACGGCCGACCGGCCGGCGAACGACGCCCAAGCTCCCAACGGATCCCTGGAGGCTCACGTGCTACCGAATCCCCTGCGGCGCGCCGCGATGCTCGCCGGTACGCTCTCTCTGCTCGCACTGACGGGCCCGCTCGTCGCCACGGCCGCCGCCGCCGAAACCTCGCAGATCACCTCGCCCGCCGGTCCGACGTACGCGCTCAACGACGAAACCGTGTCCTCGCCGCCCGCCGCGGTCACGGTCAGCGGCACCACGGAAAACATCGCCGGGAAGCTCGCGCTGCGCTGCTACTACGGGTCTGGAGGGGAATTTCCCCCCTACAGCACCCTCGCCGAAGGAGTGGAACTGGAAGGCGTCTCGTTCTCGGTGAAAGTCGAACCAAAGCTACTGCCCCTCGCCCCCTGTGTGCTGCGGGCCGTGCCGATGGGCTACGTCGAACTGAACCCGCCGGCGGCGCGACGAATCGAAAGACCCGTTCAAGGGACCCCGCCTCGTCGGCTCCCTGTTCGCGGTCCATGCGGAAAACGGCATCGCCTACGACTACGCACTCGAAGCGAACACGTTCTCCGGCTACTTCGACATCCACTCGGTCGGCACCTGTAAACCGCAATACTCGTCGAACCTGTACACGCCGGAAACGCTCGACTTCAGCAGCGGCCTGTTCGAATGCAACGCCGCGCTCTACGGAGAAGACGCGTCCTCGACCCGCTCCGAGCTGCAGATCGACGGCGCCAACGCCTACAGCCCGGCGTCGGCGCAAGCGCTCGAAGAAGGCCCTCAAAGTCGGCACCCTCCCCGGCGCCCCGGAAGTGACGGTGACCAAGACCTACGCGGCGGGCCTCGTCACGGTTCACGAGGTCGACCCGACGGTCAAGTGCTCGCCCTCGACCGCGTTCCCGCCGACGAGCGCCACCTGCACGAGCTTCGTCCCCACCGGCGTGGCGCTCGAACGCACCTGGCAGACGAGCGCCGCCAACCAGGTGGCCTCGATGACCGACACGTGGCGCTCGACCGACGGAGCGGCCCACTCCCTGAACGCGATCTACGACCAGCGGACCGAAAACGGGGGCACCGAAGGCGGCGCCTACGAGTTCCCGGGCACCAACGTGTTCGCGGCGACCACCAAGGGGGAGGCGGTGACCCTACCCGCCGGCGTGGGCAGGATCCTCTACAAGGAGGAAGCCGCGACGCCCGCCGAAGGGGACGGCAAGCACCTCCAGGGGGCGATCGTCTACGACACGCCGCCCTCCGGGCCGCTCGCGGTGTACCGCGGGACCAAAGCAGAAGAATTCAACGGCTTCGAGATGCCCTACCAGGCCACGATCCCCGCGGGCGACTCCTACACCCTGCACATGGCCTTCGTCCAGGCCTACAAGCTCTCCGAAGTCGAAACGCTGGCCGCCGGAGTGCTCGCGGGCTACCCGCCGAGCTCGCCCCCGACGCTGAGCATCGCGGCGCCCGCGAACGGCGCCACGGTGTCCACGCCGAACGTCACCGTCTCGGGCACCGTCTCGGACACCAGGATCGTCACCTCGCTGACGGTGGACGGTCAGCCGTGGGTGTCGGCGCCGGCGGCGCGTGGTCGACGAGCGTCCCGCTCGCCGAGGGCGCCAACACGATCAAAGCGCTCGCGACCGACCAGGCCGGCTTCTCCACGGAAAAGACGGTGAGCGTGACCTACAAGCCGATCCCGCCCGTGGCGCACGCCGCGCAGGTGGGCTCGGCCAAGGGGACGAACGGCGAGGTCACGTTCACGCTCGCCTGCACCGGCGCCGCGGGCACGAGCTGCGACGTCGAGGCGACGCTCGACACCGTGGAGCGGACCCGCAACGGCCGGGTCACGGCGATCCTCGCCAGGCGCCACCGCCCCCAACTCCGTTCGCAGGAGGTCTTGGTCGGCTCCTCCGAGGTGACGATCCCCGCCGGTCAGCGGGTGACGGTCGCGATCCAGCTCAACGCGGCCGGCACAAGCCTGCTGGCCCGCTTCGGCAGGCTGCCGGTGCACCTGACCGTGGTACTCCTCACCGGCGGCCACCGCTCGACGGTGATCGCCCAGAACCTCACCGTCACGCCTCACGGGCACCACCGGCACCACCGACGCCGCCACCACCGCCACCACCGGCGCTGAGCGCCACGGCGCACCCGCCGCGGCCCATCTGGAGGTCGCCGCGGGCAGCCGCACCGCGCGGGAGGGCGACTTTTAGGAAAGATGCGTCCGGTGAACCACGACTTCGAGCTGCAAACCCACCGCGTGGAGGACCGCCACTGGTGGTACCGCGGGCGCCGCCGGGTACTGGAGCGGACCGTCGCACCCCTCGGCCTGCCGCCCCGCGCGCGCATCCTCGACGCGGGGTGCGGCTCCGGGCGCAACATGGTGGACCTCGCGCGGTGGGGCACCGTCACCGGCGTCGAGCTCTCCGCCGCCGCCGCCGAGGCCGCCCGGGGACGCCACGTGGGCGAGGTCGTCGAGGGCTCGGTGCTGGAGATGCCCTTCGCCGAGGACTCCTTCGACCTCGTGGTGTGCCTCGACGTGATCGAGCACCTGCAGGACGACCGCGCGGCGCTGCGCGAGCTGCGCCGGGTGCTCGCCCCCGGCGGGGCGCTGGTGGTCACAGTGCCCGCCTACCAGTGGTTGTGGAGCGGCCACGACGAGGTCAACCACCACCACCGCCGCTACTCCCGCGCCACCCTGCGCCAGGCCGCGCAGGAGGCCGGCTGGGAGTGCGAGCGCGCCACCCACTTCAACTCGCTGCTGCTGCCCGTGGCGGTCGCGCTGCGCGCGCTGGACCGCCTGCACACACGAGCGACCGAATCGAGCCTCGACCTGTGGGTGCCACCCGCGCCGGTGAACTGGCTGCTGCAGCAGCCGCTACACCTCGAGGCCGCCTGATCGGCCGCGGCGGCACGATCCCCGCGGGCCTCTCGCTGCTGGCGGTGCTGCGCTAAGAGGGTGGCGCAGTCGGCCGCAGGCCGGCTGGCCGAAACGGGGATGCGAGCCGAAGGCGAGTGTCTCCCGGCTTCGGTCGGGCCCCTCTTCTTGGATCACCCGCGGCGGCGGGGCACGGAGGCCCCGCCCACACCCTCCGTGGATGGCGTACCCACACGCGCGGACGCGCCCCCTGCCCCCCTCCCTGCCCTCCACGCGCTCCGGTCCGCAGGGCGCAGGCCGGGTCTACAGGGCCGTGTCCGTCGCCGGGTGCTGCATGCGGAAGGTCCACGCGCGGTTCGCCACGAACGTGCATACCGTGACGAACGCCGTCGTGCACACCTGCCCGACGAGCTTGTCCAGGCCCGCGTCGTGCACCAGCACGTACACCAGGGCCTCGTTCACCGCGAGGCCGCACCCCTGCACCACGAACCACCGCACCGGCGTCAGCGCGTCGCCCACGTGGTCGCGGAACGTCCACCGGCTGTTCCACAGGAAGCCGTTGACCGTCCCCACGGCGAACGACGCCGCCGAGGCCGCCAGGTACACCACCCCGAACCCCTTCAGCAGCACCACGTACACCACGAGGCTCAGCACCGTGTTCGAGATGCCCACGAGCCCGAACTTCACGAACTGCGCTGCGACCGGGGTGTTGAGCCGGGACTTAGGCGCGTCCTCTACTCTTCCCCTGGCCTCCTCTACGCTTTCCACGCCCGCTACTTTAACCAGCTTGCCCCGCCCCGTGTCCGACTCCTCGCCCCGCTCGCCCACGCTCCTCTCCGTGGTCGCCCCTGTCTACAACGAGGAGGAGCTCGTCGAGCGCTTCGTGCGCCGCGCCTGCGCCGCCGTCGCCGACTACACCTTCGAGCTCGTGCTCGTCAACGACGGCTCCACCGACGCCACCCCCGCGCTGCTCGACCGCATGGCCGCCGAGGACCCCCGCGTGCGGGTCATCCACCTCTCTCGCAACTTTGGGCACCAGGCGGCGCTCACCGCCGGCCTGGAGCACGCCGTGGGGGACGTCGTGGCGATGATCGACGCGGACCTGCAGGACCCCCCCGAGCTGATCCCCACGATGGTCGCCCGCTGGGAGGCCGGCTCGGACGTGGTGTACGCCGTGCGCCGCGCGCGCGAGGGCGAGACCGCCTTCAAGCTCGCCACCGCCTCATGGTTTTACAAGCTCTTCGACAAGCTCGCCCAGGTCGACCTCGAGCCCAACTCCGGGGACTTCCGCCTGCTCGACCGCCGGGCGCTCGACGCGCTGCTGACGATGACCGAGCGTTCCCGCTTCCTGCGCGGCATGACGGTGTGGGTCGGCTTCACCCAGACCGCTGTCTCCTACGAGCGCGACCCTCGCCACGCCGGGGAGACCAAGTACACGCTGCGCAAGATGCTGCGCTTCTCACTCGACGCCATCGCCTCCTTCTCGCACGTGCCGCTGCAGCTGGCCACCTACGTCGGGCTGCTCTCCGCCGGGCTCGCGTTCGTCGCGATCCCCGTCGTGCTCGGGCTGCACTTCGCCGGCTCCTACCTCCCCGGCTTCGGGTCGCTGACGATCGCGATCCTGCTGCTCGGCGGCATCCAGCTGATCGCGCTCGGGGTCATCGGCGAGTACGTCGGGCGCATCTACGACGAGGTCAAGCACCGTCCCCTGTACATCGTGCGTGACGAGCGCAACCGCCCCGAGGACCTGGGCGGGCCCGTGGCCCCCATCGCGCGCGCCGGGCTGCCCGCGCAAGCGCGTGAGCGGCTCACGTGAGCGGCCGCTCCCCCACCCAGACGCCCGGCAGCCGCAGGGCGGCATGAGCACCCCCCCCACCGCCGGGGACGCCCCGGTACAGGACACCCACCTCTCCGAGCACCGTCAGGAGCGCGTACGCCTCGAGACGCCCCGCCACCGCATCGAAGGGCTCGTTACGCTCGCCCGCGACGGCTTTCGCTCGCGCGTCTCCGACGTGCTCAACGCCTCCGAGCGCGACTTCCTCACGCTTACCGACGTCTCCCTGCAACCGCTCGACGGTGGGCCCGCGGAGAGCCACGCCTTCCTCGCGGTCGCCCGCGCTCACATCGTCTTCGCGGTCTCGCCCCCCGAGGACCCCGAGGGGTAGCCCCGACGCTTCGCCGGTGCGGGGCGCCCGAGGGAGGAGCGGGCCGCTGGGGGTAGAGGTAAGGGGGTAGGGCCGGGGTAGGGCCGCCCGAGGAGCCTGGAGGGTAGGGCCGCTGGGGGGTTGGGGCCGCTCACGGCGCTGCTCGCGGTGGGCCACCGGGAGGTACCTCCTCGCGAGCTCGTGCGGGTGAAGTCGTCGGGGAGCGGTGAGCGTGCTAGAAACAAACACTCCAATCTCGCGGCCGCAAACAGTGACTGGCGGGCGCGGGGACGACACTCCCACCAACCGCCTCGGGGCGCCGGTTATTCTGGGCTGTGCCCTTGGGGGCGTGTCGTGGAAGTGCACTTGAACCGAAAGGACCGCAGTGGCCACTGATCTCCTAGCGAGGATCCGCAGCGAAATCGACGAGCGTCTCGCGCAGCTGCGCCCGCTGCTGAGCGAGTACGAGCGCCTGACCGCGGCCGCCGAGACGCTCGCCGCTGTGGACGCCTCACCGCTCGCCGCCGTGGGCACCGCACCGCGCCTCGCCGTGGGGACCGCACCGCGCGCCGCCGTGGGGACCGCACCGCGCGCCGCCGTGGGGACCGCACCGCGCGCCGCCGTGGGGACCGCACCGCGCGCCGCCGTGGGGACCGCGCCGCGCGCCGCGGTGGACACTGACGTCGAGGACCCTTACGCGGAGACGCCCCTTGGCGAGAACCCCTACGCTCCCCCTGCGCGGGACGTGCCCGAGTTCCCCGCGGAGGCTCCGACCCGCTCCGCAGAGGCTCCGCTGCTCCCCGCGGCGGTGGCCGTGGACCCCGCGGAAGAGCCCCCCACACCGGCCCTCCGCCGCGCGTACCCCCTGCGCGGCTCAGACGGCGGCGTCAAACTGGCGATGTCGCTGCGCACCACCCCGCTGCAGCGGCCGACGCCCAGGCCCAACCCCCCCGCAGCGGCGCCCGCGCCGAGCGCCACGCAGATCCTCGAGCGACCGGCTTCCGTCCCGCCCGCCGTCGAGGGAGACACGTGGGAGCCGTCCACGCACGTCGCCGACCACGAGCCCGCGCGCGAGCCGGCTACGCCCGCCGGCGTCCGGCAGGCGATCCTCGCGGCCCTCGAGCACGGCTCCCACACCGCCACCGAGCTCGTGATGGTCACCGCGATGAGCACCCCCGAGATTCGCGGCGGCCTCATCCGCCTCACCGGGCGCGGCGCGATCACCAAGGTCAAGCGTCGCGGCGACGGCAAGACCGCCTACGCGCTGCCCTTCTCCCGAGCGTAAGCGGGGCCACGGCGTCGTCGCCCGCGCGGCCCGTTGGCGGGTTGGGCTGGGACGACCTGCCCTGGCCGAGGTTCGCACGTGGCTTTCAACGGAGAGGGCGGGATTCGAACCCGCGATGGAGTTTAATCCCCATACTCGCTTAGCAGGCGAGTGCCTTCAGCCACTCGGCCACCTCTCCCGGAGGTCGGGGGTCAGTGTAGCCTCAGGATCGCAGTGTGGGGGCTGCACCGACCGGCGCAAGGCTGCGAGGCGCAGGCCAACCGTCGTAGCATCTGGCGGGACCTCGTCGAGGACAGGCACCCCGGAAGGGTGGCAGAGCGGTTGAATGCGGCGGTCTTGAAAACCGTTGGCGGCGGCAACGTCGCTCGGGGGTTCGAATCCCCCCCCTTCCGCTTCCGCCGGGTGGAGAGCACTGTCGAGTGCCGGTGGCTCTGAGGCACCTACGCCGTAACCGACGCGGCCACGGCGCTGCCTGAACCGAGTACGTCCGGCTCGGCGCCCTGCAGCGCACGGGTGAGGAGCTGCCACAGGACCGCGCGTTCGTCCGGGTCGAGCGCCCGCAGCACGTCGTCCTCGATCGTTTCCTGCGCGCGCTCGGCGCTCCTCAGCGCCTGGAGTCCCGCGTCGGTCAGCGCCACCAGATGGCGCCTGCGATCGTCGGGGTCGCGGCGGCGAGCCACGTACCCCAGGTCCTCCAGCTCGTTGAGCAGCAGCACGACGTTGTTGGCGTCCATGCACAGCGCCTCCGCCAGCTCCTGCTGGGGGGCGTTGTCGTGGTCACGCACGTAGCTGAGCGCCATCAACAGGCGCATATGCATGCCCAGGAGCTCCTCACTGCTGCGCCTATAGACCTGCTTGGCCAGGCGGGTCAACAGCACCATCGAGTTGGGAGGGCACGAGCTGACCTGGTCGGGCATAACGGCAGGATTATACCACGTCGCAGCAACCATCAAGTTTTAAACGATAATACCTATTCCAGTGATGATCCCTGCTATGGTGTTCTCTACCGCACCCCAGAAGGAGCATTCGATGAGCACCACTGCCACCGCACCACCCCAACTCGAGATACCGCCGAGCACCAGCGAGCAGGCCACCGGCAGGCACGCCCAGCTCCAGACGCCGCAGCCGAGCACCAGCGAGCAGGCCACCGGCCAGACGACCACCCAGCGCGCGGCCGGCAGGCAAGAGCGTCGCCGCTGGATCGCGCTCGCCGTACTCTGCCTCGGCCAGCTGATGATGGTGCTGGACGCGACGATCGTCAACGTCGCGCTGCCCTCGATCCAGCGCGAGCTTCACTTCACACAGGCCAACCTCACGTGGGTGATCGACGGCTACCTGATCACGTTCGGCGGCTTCCTGCTGCTGGCCGGCAGGTTCGGCGACCTGGTGGGCCGCAAGAAGGTCTTCCTCAGCGGGCTGGTTCTGTTCGTAGCGGCGTCGATTGCGTGCGGGCTGGCGGACAGCCAGGCGACGCTGATCGGCGCTCGCCTGATCCAGGGAGTCGGCGGCGCGATCGCCTCCAGCGTGATCCTCGCGATCATCGTCACCGAGTTCCCGGAGCGGGTCGAGCAGGCCAAGGCGATGGGCATGTACGCGTTCGTCTCCGCCGGCGGCGGCTCGATCGGACTGCTCGCCGGCGGCGCGCTCACACAGTCGCTGAGCTGGCACTGGATCTTCTTCGTCAACGTGCCGATCGGCATCGTGGCGCTGGTGCTCGGCTCGATGCTGATCGAGGAGAACGAGGGCATCGGCCTCACCGGCGGCGTGGACGTGCTCGGGTCGGCGCTGATCACGCTGGCGACCATGTTCGGCGCCTTCGCGATCGTCAAGTCCAGCGACTACGGCCTGCTCTCTGTCCGCACGCTCGCCGCCGCCGGCGCCTCGCTGGCGCTGCTGGGCGCCTTCCTGGCGCTGGAGGCGCGCGTGGCCAACCCGATCATGCCGCTGCGGATCTTGCGCCTGCGCACGCTGATGGGCTCAAGCCTCGTCCGCGGCCTGCTCATCACGGGCATGTTCTCCGCGTTCTTCCTCGGAGCGCTGTACCTCGAGCGCGTGCTCGGCTACGACGCGATCGACACCGGGTTGGCGTTCATGCCGCTGACAATCGCGATCGCGGCCATGTCGATGGGGATCGCGGCGCGTGCGGTCGGGCGTTTCGGCCCGATCCCGACGCTCGCCGCCGGGCTGCTCGGCATCGTCGTCGGCCTCGTGCTGCTGGCCTTCCAGGGTGTTCACGCCGGCTACTTCCCCGGCCTGTTCCTCGCGTTCCTCGTGCTCGGCCTCGGCGCTGGCTCCTCGTTCCTGCCGCTGCTGACGCTGGGCATGTCCGACGCGCCCCCGCGCGACGCTGGCCTGGCCTCGGGGATCATCAACGTCTCCGTGCAGCTGTTCGGCGCGATCGGCCTCGCCGCGCTCGGGAACGATCGCCACCGACCACACCAAAGCGTTGAGCGCCGCCGGCGAGCCGTTGACCAGCGCGCTGACCGGTGGGTACCACCTCGCGTACGTGGTCGCTGCCGTGTGCGTCGCGCTCGGGATCCTCGCCGCCTTCCTGATCCTGCGCCCACCTGTGGCCTCCCGGCCCCAGGAGGTCGAACTGGTCTCCGACCGAGTGAGCGGCGAGCACGTAGCGACACAGGCCGCCTGAACCCACCGACCGGCCGTCAAAGCCAGCCAAAACCAGCTGTCCCCACCGTCCTGGTGGGGGCATCTGTGCAACCGCTCTGACTATTTCTTCATCGCGGGGTGGTGCTTCATCGCAGGGTGGTGCTTCTTCATCGCGGGGTGGTGCTTCTTCATCGCCGGCTGTTTCATCGCCGGGTGCGAGTCCGCCTGAGTGGCCGCGGGGACGGCGGCGAGGGCCAGCAGCGACGCGCCGAGCGCGACGAGCCTGTGCGTGGAACGAGTGGTGTGCATGAGTCTCCTCCGTACGGGGTTTGTTGCACCGGGCCGCTGCCCGGCTGTGGTGCAGTGCAGCGGACACCTCTTACGGTTTCCTTACACGTGCAGCAGACGCTCGTAAGGGATCGGCAATAACTACGTGCCACGATGGCCACGTGTTCGTCCTGATCGTCTTCGCGTTCGTCGCCGGCGCCGCCACCGCGGTCTCCCCCTGCGTGCTGCCCGTCCTGCCGGTCGCGCTCTCCGCGGGCGTGACCGGCGGGCGCCGGCGGCCGCTGGGGGTCGTCACGCGGCCTGGCGCTCTCGTTCACGTTCGCGACCGTCGCGCTCGTGTACGTGATCTCCGCCTCGGGCTGCCCGGACGGACTGCTGCGCACCGCTGGCGATCGCGGTGCTGGTCGGCTTCGGCGTCTGCCTGCTCGTGCCGCCGCTCGGCGACCGCCTGGAGGCGTGGCTGAGCCGCCTCGGCCCGGCCGCGGCGTCGGGCTCGGGCAAGCACGCGGGCGGCAGAGGGCTTCTGGTCGGGCATGCTCGTCGGGGGCGGCCTCGGGTTCGTGTACGCCCCGTGCGCCGGCCCGATCCTCGCCGGCGTGATCACCGTCTCCGCCTCGCAGACCTTCACCGCCGGACGCCTCGCGGTGGCGCTCGCCTACGGGATCGGCTCCGCGGTCGTGCTGTACGCGCTGATGCTCGGCGGGCGGCGGCTGACTGGCCGTCTCGCGCGGCGCAGCGGGCGCTTTCAAATGGCGATGGGCGCGGTGATGGTGCTGGTCGCCTTGGCGATGCTCGGCAACTACGACACCCGCTTCGAGACCTCGATCGCGAGCGACCTGCCGTCCTTCCTCGTCGACCCCACCCACGGCCTCGAGGAGAGCCACGCCGCCTGCCGTCGCAGCTCGCCGCGCTGCGCGGCCGCAAGGCGCGCCAGGCGGGTGGCCTGCGTGAGGCCGACGCCGGGTTGCGGCTGCCGGTGCTCGGCACCGCACCGGAATTCGTGGACACCCAGAAGTGGTTCAACACGCCCGGCGGGCCAGCCGGTGGCGCTCGCGAGCCTGCGCGGCCACGTGGTGCTCGTGGACTTCTGGACGTACACCTGCATCAACTGCATCCGCACCCTGCCCTACCTCAACGCGTGGTACGCGAAGTACCACTCGCAAGGGCTTTGAGATCGTCGGCGTCCACACGCCCGAGTTCCCCTTCGAGCACTCTGCCGCCAACGTCGCCGCCGCGATCTCCCAGAACGGGATCCACTACCCCGTCGTCCAGGACAACGAATACGGCACGTGGAACGCCTACAACAACCAGTACTGGCCCGCCGAGTACCTGATCGACGCTCAGGGCCGCATCCGCCTGGAGGACTTCGGCGAGGGCGAATACGCCACCAAGGAGCGCGCGATCCGCAGCCTGCTCGTCGAAGCGGGCGCCGCGGGCCTGGGTGGACCGACCCACGTCCACGCGCTGAAACCCTCCGAAGCGGAAATGACACCCGAGTCCTACCTCGGCGTCGAACGGGGGGAACGCTTCACCTCCGGCCCGCTCACCTCCGGCGTGCACGACTTCGGCTCGCTGCCCTCACAGCCTCCGCCGCTGAGCTACCTGCGCTTCGCGGGCACCCTGAGCGTCGGCGCCTGGGGTGCCACCCCGGCGAGCGCCGGCGGCGGGCGCGGTGCAGCTGAACTTCAGGGCGCGGCGCGTGTACCTGGTGATGGGATCTCCCGGCCACCCCGCCCCGTGCGCGTGCTGCTCGACGGGCGGCCGATCCCCGCAGGCGCTCGCCGGGACAGCGGTGCGCGCGGGGACCGCCGCAGGTGCAGCTGCAGGACGTCTACAACCTCGTCGACCTCCCCTCCGTGCAGACCCACACCCTCACCGTCCAGTTCCCGCCGGGGGTGACGGTCTACGACTTCACCTTCGGTTGAGCGGGCGGGCACCGACGTGAGCGAATCCACGATCTCACCTTCGACTGAGCGGCCGCACTGGAAAACGCTGTCATGATCGCCGCAGCGATGCAACCCCCTACAGAGAGCGAGCCGCGCGCGTCAGTGCTAGTCGTCGACGACGAGCCCACCATCGGCGAGGTCGTCGCTCGCTACCTCGAGCGCGCCGGCTACCGCACCCGGGTCGCCGGCGACGGCCCCCACGCGCTCGCCCTCTGCGCCCAGAGCGCGCCCGACCTCGTAGTGCTCGACATCATGCTGCCCGGCCTCGACGGCCTCGAGGTGATGCGCCGCCTGCGCGAACAGCCCTCCCCGGCGCGCGTGATCCTGCTCACCGCCCGCGGCCGCGAGGCCGAGCGGATCGTCGGGCTGCGCCGCGGTGCCGACGACTACGTCGTCAAGCCGTTCTCCCCCGGCGAGCTCGTCGCGCGCGTGGAAGCGGTGCTGCGCCGCGAGCGCCCCACGCCACCGCGCGCGCCCGTGCTCGAGTTCGAGGACCTGCGCATCGAGCCCGCGACCCGGACCGTGGTGGTGGGCGAGCGCGAGGTCGCGCTGACCCTCCGCGAGTTCGACTTGCTCGCGTTCCTCGCCTCACACCCCGGGCAGGTCTTCTCGCGCGACCGCCTGATGGAGGCAGTGTGGCAGCTGCCCGACTACACCGACACCTCGACCGTGACGGTCCACATCCGCCGCCTGCGCGCCAAGCTCGAGCCCGACCCCGAGCGCCCCCGGTACGTGCAGACCGTGTGGGGCGTCGGCTACCGCTTCCGGCCGACGGGCACGCTGAGCCAGGAGCGACGCGGCGAGGCCGGGAGTGACGCGGTGAGCGGCGACACGCCGAACCGGGAGCCCCGGTGAGACGCTCGGTGTGGAGCTCGATCCCGGTGCTGGCGCTCGCGCTGGCCCCCGCGTGCGCGGTGATGGCGGTGATCGGCGGCGCGCACGCGGTGTGGACGACCGTCGAGATCCTGCTCCCCGTCGGCCTGCTCGCGCTCGCGTTCGCCGGGCTCGCCGACAGCGGCCGCCTGCGGCTGCGGACGCTGCAGCACCGCTTCGAGCTGGGCCTCGCCCTCGCCCTCGGGCAGCTCCTCGCCGCGGTCGCGATCGGCGCGGCCGTGATGTTCGTCTCACCCCACGACGCGTGGATGACGGTCGCGATCCTGCTGTTCGCGGCGGTCGTAGCCACCCGCGCGGCGCAGCTGCTGCTGCGCGGCGTCGAGCGCGACGTGGGCGCGATCCGCGCCGGCCTGCACGCGCTGGAGCGCGGCGAGCGGGAAATCGAGATCGAGGCCCACTCGGGCCGCGAGCTCGAGGACCTCGCGCACACCGCCAACCGCATGGTCGCCGCGCTCACCGCCGAGGAGCGCGCCCGCGACACCGCCGACGCCGCCCGCCGCCAGGTGATCGCGGCGGTCTCGCACGACCTGCGCACCCCCCTGAGCGCGTTGCGGCTGCTCACCCAGGCGCTCGAGGACGAGCTCGTGGACCCTGCCACCGCACGCCGCTACGTGCACACGGCGGGTGCGCACGTGCGCACTCTCGGGACGCTCGTCGACGACCTCTTCGAGCTCGCCTGTCTCGACGCCGGCGAGGTGGCGTGGAGCACCGGCGCGGTGGACCTCGCCGAGCTGGTCGGAGAGGCGTGCGAGCTGGTGCGCCCCGCGACCGAGGCCGCGGGCGTCGCGCTCAGCGCCGAGCTCCCGCCGAGCCTGGCACCGGCCGACGCGAACCCCGACAAGCTGCGGCGGGTGCTGCTGAACCTCCTGCAGAACGCGATCCACCACACCCCCCCGGACGGCTCCGTCGCGATCCGGGCGGCGGCCGCGAACGGCACCGTAGAGGTCGAGGTCGCCGACACCGGCGCAGGCATCGCCCCGCAGGACCGCCCGCACGTGTTCGAGCCGTTCTACCGCGGCGGCGACGAGGCCGCCCGCACCGGCCCCGGCAGCGGCCTCGGGCTGGCGATCGCGCGCGCGATCGTCGAGGCCCACGGGGGGCGCATCTGGCTCGCCGAAGCCGCCGGGGGGACGCGGATCCGCTTCACCCTGCCCGCCGCCGCGCCCGCTGCCGTGGGGTCGCTGTCGCGGGTGGGGTGAGCCGGCACCCGTGCACGGCGTGGCCCGTAGGGGTGCCCATGGTCAGTAGTACAGCGTGCCGGTGGTCTGCACCGTCATCGGGTAGCTGGAGCTCCTGCGGTTGATCGCCCCGTACAGCCCGCCGGTCCCGTGGGCGTGCGCGTAGCGGCCGGTGCCGTGGGTGACCGTCAGGGTGCCCCCGAACGTCGAGTAGGCACTCGTCGAGTGCAGGGTCCCGTGGCCGCTGCCGCTGATCGAGCCACCCCCGTGGACGTAGATCGTGAACGAGGCGTACACCGTGGGGCCGATGTTGAAGTTCACCCGCACCGTGCCCGGGATCGTCCCCGCGACCGCGCCTTCCTCGACCAGGTCGGAGCCGGAGTTGCTCACCATGTGCAGGTGCCCTTCGTCTTTGACGCTCAGCGCGTGCGCCGCCCTTCCCACCGCACTCGTCCGCGCGGCGCCGGTCACCGCGGCGCCGTGTGCCCTGCCGCCACCGGCGGACGCGCCCACCGCGAGCGAGGCTGCGCCTCCCAGGAGGCCCGCGACCGCAGCGAAGGCCGCCAGTGCCACCCCCAGCCCCCGCGCGCGTCTCTGACGGGCGCCGGTCGAGCCCCCCAGCTGCGGGGCCGTGGCGTCACCGAGACCGCGAAGGGCTCGCGCCCGGGGGCCGAGGTCCTGTGGGTGTGGGTGTGGGTTTCGCACTTCCTACCGTTTCGCGTCGCTCGTAGGCCGGCCGGCGGCACTCCTCCGCCTTGCTCAAATCCGAACTTCGGGAATACACTTTACCAACGCCCCGGCGTTCGTGTGCAGGTCCTCCCGCTCAGCCTGTAGCGTATAGTCTACACACCGCCGGGCCGCCACGTGGAGCTCACGGGCGCGCGAGGAGCAGTCTAGTGTTCAGGGGGGGATCGTCCGCGTGAGTCGGTACGCCACCCAAGCGCAGTGGGTGTGGGGCCTCCGTGCCCCACGTCTCCGGGGGCCCACCCATCCTCGGCCTTCCCTGTGGCGCTCCTTCAAGCCGACGCGGGGACGCGCCGTCAGCGGTGAGCAGGCTCATCGTGCAGGATGCGCGTGCGGCCGTCGGCGGAGACGAGCACGACCGCGAGGTCATCGTCGATGGCTCGGTCGATCGTCCAGTCGATGTCTGGCGTGTCGGCATCGATGAACGCCGCGCGCTTGGGGTAGGGAGAGCGGCCCTCGATCGCAAACTCGATCGCTTCATCCATCACCCGGGATGCGGGTGACTTGCCGTTGGAGTTGTTCATTGCCGGCGCCACGAGTCGGTCGTCGCTGCGTCTCGCCCGCTGCGGGAACCGTCAGCCAGCCGCGATGAGTCGGCCTCCCCGCCCAGCCTGGCGACCATCGGCTCCAACGACTTGCGCTCCCCCTCCTCGATCAACCCCCGCAAATACAGCCGGCCATTCGCCAACTGCACCGGCCGGTTCACCGCCGCACCCAAACCTCCCCAGCGAACGCCTCCAAACGCTCCCGCACCACCACAGACCCATCCACCACCACCTCCGCCATCCCCACAACGAACCCCCTCACACCGAAAACAAGACACAAGAAAGGTTCGCCAACACAACGACAAATCCTACAAAAAACCTACCAAAGCACTGGTAAGCAATGATACGGTGGCTGCGAGCGCCATCGCCACGCCTGCCGCAAGCGAAAGCCAGTAGCTGGAGCCGTAGTGACTGAAGCCGGGATGCAACCCCTTGTAGGGTATCGATACGGTGTAGCCGATCAACCCGAGTGACACTGCGACAGCACCCGCCATGAATTGTCGCCGGCGCAGACGCAAACTGGCGATGGTGAGCGTTAGAACCAGCGTGCTCAGTACGATCAATGCCCAGAAGTCGTGCGGGTACAGCGGAGAGCTCTCATCGCCACTCGTCGCGAAGCGCAGGCTCTTCATGCCTGTGCCGTCATTTATGTAGTCAGTCAGCAGTGTCAGGGAGATGACGAAGACGATGTAGCTGACTACGATGACCGCCGCGGCGGCTCCAACGGGCCGTCGAGCGTGTTCGCCGGCATCTGGTGTCAGGGGCGGGAGTGGTGGCGCGGACCGGGCCGGCGCACCGGCACGCAGTTCGGTGGGCTCGTCGGCACGCGCTCGCGTGTCCGCCACGCTGTTGGGCTTCCCGGCGTGCGCGGCCTCGAGCGCATCCGCGAATGCGCGGCCCGAGGGGAACCGGTCGCCGGGGTCGATGGCGAGCGCCCGTTCCAGGAAAGCATCGTAGCGTGACCCGATGTCAGCGCGCACGTGCGAGGCCACCGGTCGTGGGCTGCTGGCGTGGGCCCACTGGACGGCCATCTGGTTCTCGCCGACGAAAGGACGCTCGCCGGTGAGGGCCTCGAAGACGACACAACCGAGGGCGTAAAGATCGCTGCGCGAGTCGGCCTGCTGGCCCCTGATCTGCTCTGGTGACATGTAGCCCGTGGTGCCGACCGCCAACCCTGAGGCACTCAGCTCATCGACGGCTGCCGGCAGCTTGGCGATTCCAAAATCCAGAAGGTACGCGTGATCCTGCCCTGCGATATCGCGTACGAGCACGTTCGTCGGCTTGACGTCTCGGTGGACGAGCCCCTTGCTATGCACCGCGCCCAACGCAAGCGCAAGCTGGGCTCCGATTCGGACTGTCCTGGTGGGAGCGAGTTCGTGCCCATCGATCAGGGCTCGCAGCGTCACACCTTCAACCCACTGCATGACCAGGTAGAGCCGGCCGGCCTGCTCGCCGACATCGAACACCGACACGACGTGCGGATGGTCGACGGCCCCAGCCAGTCGCGCCTCGCGCAGGAAACGCTCGCGGTAGCCGTCGCCCTGAGCGACCTCCGGACGCATCACCTTAAGCGCGACCGTGCGCCCGAGGCTGCGCTGCTCGGCTCGGTAGACGATGCCCATGCCGCCCGAGCCCGCCACGCCGACGATGTGGTATCCGCCGAAGCTCTCTCCGTCGCTGAGATCACTGCTCACAACGCGCCACCCCGAGTAACCTTTCGCTAGCATCAGCCAGGCCTGCAGTGTGCGGAGCGTAGTCGATCACGCCAACCGAGAAGAGGTCCGTCGGTGAGTTCGGGAAAGCCTGATGAGCCGCTGGGTGGGCACCGGCCCAAGATCCTCCAGGTGATCGCGGGACCAGCAGCCGGGACAAGTCTCGAGCTCATCGACGAGCTCAGCCTCGGACGCGCGGAGGACCACGGCGGCGACCTCGGCGGCGACCCCGCGCTCTCACGCCATCACGCCGTGCTCCGTGGTGCAGCAAACGGGACCGTGACGGTCGAGGACCTGGGGTCCGCGAACGGGACGTTCGTCAATGGAGACCGCATAACCGCGATCCGGCCCGTCCACCCGGGCGACACGCTCGCGGTCGGGGACAGCAGCCTTCGACTAACCGTGAACGCGAGCGAGGCGACCGCGCCTCCGGAAGGGCGGGTGCCCACCGATGTGCCACCGGCTGCGCAGGCGACGTACGACGACACCGAAGAGACCGGTTGGGTGCCCGTCGTGCCCTCGATGCGTGCGCCTGCACCAGCGTACGCCCCGCCGGAGGGTGCACGACAGCAACCCGGGGACGTGCGACAGAGACGCGGCAGTTGGACTGGGACCGCGGCAAGCGTGAATCGTCGAGTCGACCAAGTCGGCAGGCGCCAGGGCGCGCATCCGGAGCAGGTGATCACCTTCCGACTCGAGCAGTTCACCGAGCACGGAGATCGTGGCAGGGTGCTGAGCGTCGAGCTTCGCGGAGCAGCTCTGAGGGGAGACGTCGCCAACGGCGACCGCGTCGAGGCGAGTGGCCGCATGCGAGATGGCGTACTCAAGGCGAGAGCTATTCACAACCTCACCACGGGCGCCACGGTCCATCAGGTCGGTGTCCTACGCCGGCGACTGCTTGGGGGTGGCCGGGCCGCGTTGATGGTCGTGTTTTTTGCGCTGTGGCTCTGCGTTCTCGCGTTCATCCTCTACGTGGTGACCGGCCATCATGCACCGTGAGTCGGCTCCCCGACCGTGGCCCCACCCCCACCAGCCGGTGGGTAGCCGTGAGGAGGATCGATGACCGATCAGCGCGGCAGCGACGATCCACTGGCGGCGCTCAGTCAACGCGTCGACTACCTACAGGGCAGCTGGGCGCCGGTTGACGGCATCGCGAGCGCACAGCAGTTCACCTCGGCGGCTCCGCAGGCTCGCCGGCTGAGTCGGATCGTGGGGATCGGTTCACTCGACAAGGGTCTTCCCAGCAGACCGGACTCCCGGCCGCGGTGGGAGTCAGAGCAGCGAGGACAGCGCGAGGCGCGATGGCTGCCGCGCTCGACCGACCTGCTCGTAGGACTGCACGGACGGACGGCGCTCGTCTACGCGGTGCTCCACCTGGACGGCCGGCTGCTGATCAAAGCCGGAGTGTGGTCCGCGCGGCCCGATGCGCACGATCTCGACGTCCGGCAGGAGACGCTCCTTGCGCTGATGCGCAGCTGCTACCTCGAGGTCACGGCAGAGCCCACCGAGCACACCGAGGCCATCTTCGCTGACGCGACCCACGGGGGGTACGTGCTCGGTGTGCCGAATCCCCGAGTCCCCGGCGCAGAGGACCCGGCGAGCCCCTGGGATCGCCTGCTGCGAGGACTGCGCGGTGAGCGCTGGGGCGCAGTCATCCTCGCACAGCCCATCCAGGAGAGCGCGCGCGTTCAGCTGCGCGAGCAACTCCTGTCCGACTCGCGCACGGTTCGCGCCGTCCTGGACAAGGACCGCCCGCAACATCCGCTGGCGGAGGCGTACCTGGAGAGCCTCAAGCTCGAAATCGAGACACTGACCCTGGCCGGCGCCGTCGGCGCGTGGCGCACGGCTGTGTACCTGCTCGGCGACCACTCGGGATACGCGCGTCTCAGTGCGGCCTGGCGTGGCCTCTTCGCCGGCGCCAGCGCAAGAGGGCTGCCGGTCCGCGTGCACAGTTCGCCCGCGGTCCTCGAGTTCGCTCGAGAGTGGGCCCTGCCGGACGTGCCTGGTCCCCAATCACCCGGTGCGTTCCGGTTCCCGTTCGCGGCTCAGACCGTGCTGAGCAGCGACCAGGTGGCGGCGTACCTGCATCTGCCTGAGCAGGAGCACCCCGGATTCAGCGTCGAGCAGGTTGTCGTGTTCGACTCGAACACCAAGTCCTCACCGCAAGCGGGAGCGCTCGACCTGGGGCAGGTCCTCGACGGCACACGACCCACGAACGAGAGCTACCGGATCACGCCACAGTCGCTGAACCAGCACGCGTTTGTCTGCGGCGTCACGGGGGCCGGCAAGACCAACACGATCCTGGTGCTGCTGGCTGGCGCGAGAGAGCACGGGGCGCAGTTCCTGGTACTCGAGCCCGCCAAGACGGAGTACCGGTCGCTGCTGACGTTGCCCGAGCTGCGAGACGAGCTACGGGTCTTTACCGCGGGCGATGAGACGGTGTCCCCGCTGCGGTTGAACCCCCTCGAGGTACCCGTGGGCAAGTCACCCGACGGCGAGATTGCCGTGGCGACGCACCTCGATCTCGTACGCGCGCTGTTCTCGGTCGCGTTCGCCCTGTGGGATCCGATCCCACAGATCCTCGAGCGGGCGCTCCATCGCAGCTACGCCGACCGTGGCTGGGACGTCACCGCAAACAAGAACGACCGGCTCGATGCCACCGCCGATCGCCGCAGCGCCTTCCCCACCCTGTCGGATCTGAGCGATCACGCTGATGAGGTTATCCGCGAGTCCGGGTATGACCCAGAGGCGATGGGACGCATTCGCGGCGCCCTCGGAGCGGCGCTCGGCGGCCTGCGCGCCGGCGGCAAGGGGAGGATGTTTGACACCAACGCGAGCATCGACGGCGAGGCGCTGTTCGAGCGTCCGGTCGTCATCGAGATGGAGGCGCTCGGCGACGAGGCCGACAAGGCATTCCTGATGGGGCTCATCCTGATCCGTCTGACCGAGCACCGTCGCATGCAGGGAGAGCACGACGGACTCCGCCACCTGCTTGTCGTGGAGGAGGCCCACCGACTGCTCTCGAACAGAGCGAAGGCGGGCGGCAGTGAGAAGTCGGGCGACCCGGGCGGCAAGGCGATCGAGACCTTCACCAACCTGCTGGCCGAGGTTCGAGCCTACGGACAGGGCCTCGTCATAGCCGATCAGGTGCCATCGCGGCTTGCACCGGAGGTCCTGAAGAACACGAATCTCAAGATCGTGCACAGGATCGTCGCCGAGGACGATCGCAAGGCTATGGGCGAGACCATGGTCATGACCGACGTGCAATCACGGGCGCTGGCGACCTTCGACAAAAAAGGTCGCGCCGCCGTGTTCGCCGAAGGCGAGGACTCCCCGGTCCTGATCGACGTCAAGCCACTCAAATCGCGTCTTGGGCCAGTCTCACTACAGGAGCTCCGCGAGAGGGCACCGTCCTGGAGTGCGAGCGAGAAGACAGCCGAAAGCTGCTGCGGAGCGCAGGACGCGGCCGTGTGCGAGCGCGGTCGCGAAGCAGCGACCAGCACGCGGTTTCGCTCGCTGATCGCACAGATCGCCGTGACACTGGCGACGAACCCCGACGCGGCGCCGCACCTCGGTCGCGACCTGCGGATCGAGCTGGAGGCGGCGCTTCCTAGCGCTCATGACGAGGAAGAGGCGGACCCGGCCGGCAGGTGCATGCTCTGGCACGGCGCCGACTATCTTGCCCGCCGGCGCGGCGCGCAGCGCGGCTGGACCTACAGCGAGATGCGCGAGCACACGACTTCGCTGGACACGGCCCTGGTCGCGGTCACGCAGGGACCCGACCAGGTCACGGTGAGCGCCGCCCACGACTACCGGGACCTCGCTCAGCGGCTGTTCGCGCGCCGGAGCGACCCCTTCCCCAGTTGCAGCGAGATCTGCCCCCAACCGACTTGCTTGTATCGGTGGCCCGCGGCCGACGCGCTGGCGGACCCCACTCTGGGAGACCCGCTCCGGGCAGCCGCGGCACCCGTCGACGGGAACGCGGACAGCGCACTCCACGCCGCGGACATGTTCGCACGGTGGCTTACGACGCTGCCCAAGGACGACTGGAACCAGACCGAGACAGAGCTCGCGCGGAAAGCAGTGAACGCGGCCGCACTGTGCGCCCTACAGCTCGCGGTCGTGCAGTCTCGACCAGACCCCTCCTCATCGGCAAAGATCCGGTCGCTGCTGGGCGCCGGGACCAGCTAATGTCCCAGCGGGCAATGCTAGGAAACCAAACCCAAGACGAGCTGGCTTTGAACTCTGCGAGCCCGGCCGAAGAGCCACCTCGTCCCGCGGACCGCCTCTGAGAGGCTGACAATGCCAGATCCCCTCCTCCCTACGCCTCCTCAGCCGAAGCAACCAACCCCAGAGGACGCGCACTCGACGGCGCCTGACCAGCAGACACCGCCGAGCTCCCTGGGAGCAGGCGTGCCCAAGGGATTCACGACAAGGCCCGTTGACGTCAAGCCAGCAGCCGACGGTGGGGCGACCAAGGCTGACGCGCCGACGAGCAGCGGCGGGCAGCAGGCACCGCCGCAACGCGGCCTCCAGGCGGGCGCGCCCAACCAAACCCCGCCGGGCCCCGCCGCCGTCACACCGCAAGAGGCAATCGAGTCCAACACTCAGAAGATTGCCAGCGCGGAGCAGACGCACACGAACGCGGTGGGAAAGCTCGGAGAAGACCAGACGACGCTCGCAGCACACAGTAAGCAGCTTGCGGAGGCCAAGGTCACCCTCAAGACGGCGGATGACGACGTTCATAAGGCCCAGACAACCTTCGACAAGGCCGTGAGCGCGGAGAAGGAGGCGGGCGATAAGCAGTCCGTCGCCGCGCTGAACGAGCAACTCAACAAGGATCAGGGCCGCGCCGACACGGCGCGCGAGCAAATCCAGGCACACCAGAAGGAGTACGACAACGCCCAGGATGCCGGCGCCAAGGCGACCGCCGGCGACGCCCTCGAGAAGGCTAGCGACACCCTGGGTGCCGCGACCGGCGCGCAAGCACAGCACACCGCACAACTCAAAGAGGCGCTACAGCGGGCGACAGCCGTCCAGGGCGCCAAGGATACGCTCGACCACGCCCAAACGCATGCCGACGAGGCGCGGGGCAAGGTGAGCGATCTCGATCAGACGGTTAACACGGACCGGGCCACGGTTCTGAAGGACCAAGCCGTACTCTTGAAGGCACTCGGACACGACCCGGACGCTCCCTCCCAGCCCAAGCAGACCGACAGCCCGCTCGCAACGCCAAAGGGCGACGGCGCGAAGCAAGCGACATACACTTCGCCCCGGTTTGAGCAGCAGATCCAGTTCCCGGTGCAACTGGGTTACACTTACACCGGATTGCCAAAATCCGCCCCGCAACAGCCTGGCGCAGCCGGGGTGATGACTCAGCCAAGCCCCGAGTCGCCACACTCTGGCGCGCTTACGCTCATGCCCGCCTACAATGTCAAGTCTGGACAGACGGAGGTGACTCTGGCAGTGGGTGGCGGTCTCCTATATTCGCCGGCCCCCGGCCGATCCCCATGGGGTGGCCTCGCTACTGCGAACCTAACAATCCAATTCGACTTTCCCATAGGACCCAAGAAGCAATAGGAAGCTCATGACTGTCCGCCTCCCGCTGGTGTCCAGATGGACGTAACCATTGTCATTGCCGACTCCGTGATGGCCAGCGGCGGAAAGCTCTACGTCCACGGCGGTGGCTGGCATGTGCTCCAGACGCCCTACCTACCGTTCGTCCTACCAAATCTAGGGATCGCGGTGATCCTCGCCGGTACCGACGAGATGTTTTCAGACGAGCACACCTTCGACCTCCAGCTGGTTGACGCTGACGGCAACCCGGTCGGCCACGGTCTGACCGAGGTAGACGCGAGCGAAGACGCCAACCGTATACACGTTACGGGAGAACTGCCGGCCGCGAACGGCAGCGGACCCGAGGGAATGCCTTCAACAACCCTGCTTGCGTTCAACGTACCGTACGTCCGCTTTGAACAAGAGGCCGTGCACCAGGTACAGGTATCGATCGACGGTCACCTCCACCAAAGTGTCCCTCTCGGGGTCGCGGTGGTGAGTAGGGACGAGCGCGCTACGACGGCGCCGTGATCGGCATCGAGGCCTTGCGTCAGGTGGGGCTGACGAGGATCGACAGCAGTTCGCCGACGTTCTGATTGCGTGCGACTGCGTCGGGCAGCGGTAGGTCGGGTGGACGACGTAGGTGCTGCGACGGCCGGTGCGGTGGTGGGTGATGTAGGACGCCTCGGAGAGCTCGCTGACGATGCGGTGCGGTGTTGGTAGGGCGAGGGAACCAGGTGACGCTCTTCTGTGCTCCGGGGTCGGTGTCGAGCGCTCGCGTCGTGCCACTGCTGGATGCCTCTCACGCTGCTGGATGAGCTGCAAGACGCTGGCCAGCTCGACTGGTCCAGGGCGGTTGTTGACAGCTCGCACGTGCGGGCAAAGGGGGGGCGAAAAGACAGGCCCCTCGCCCGTCGACCGGCGCCGTCCGGGCTCAAAGCACCACGTGATCTGCGAGGGGCAGGGTGTCCCCTTGGCCATGACGTTGACCGCCGGGAATCGCAACGACATCACTGAGCTGCTCACGCTCGTGGATCGCGTTCCACCGACAGGCCGCTACGGGAGCTTTGGTAGGTCTGTTTACTCGTGTTGTGGTGGGTGGAGGGGGATCTTGGCGGGGTTGATGGGTTGGTGGCAGGTGGTGCAGCGGCCGGTCCAGCACTTGAAGAGGGGCTGGAACAGTAGGACTGCCTGGGGTAGGGTCAGGCCGGCCGCGGGTGATTTGGGTTCTGCCGCTCCAGGGTGAGGAACCCGTGCGCCTAGTAGGAGCCGTCAGTAAAAGACTGGCGGCACAAATAAACTGCACATCCAGTCCAGCAGCGACCGGCTCTAAGCGCAGCCCTCTCGCCGCCACGCCTCGGCCGCCGCGAGGACTGTCATCCCGCGGGCGGCTTTGGGTTCTGCCCGTTGGGTAGTGTTGCCTTGCTCAAGGTCACGGTGCCGACGATGACCGATTCGTGGGGTGCGCCGGGCGAGGGGCCGTGCCGGTTCAGGTAAGCGACTTCGAACCCCTCGCTCGATGCGCAGGAGGGCGTGAGCACGAAGAGCCCGAGCGAGGTGGTTCTGATTGTTTCGTGCGCCTTGACGTTGCGCCGTAGGCCCCAGCTGGTTTCGGGGCGGCCACCGGCCTTGCACGTGGCGAACCCGTTGATGGCGTATTCGGTGGCCCTGGAGTAGCCGGCGGCCGCAGAGGTGACCGCGTAGGGAGCCGTGAACCCGACCTCGCCCTTGTAGCACGGGTAGAGCAGGAACGCGGCGTTGCACGTTGCCCGGGGCTGGGGCAGGAGCGTGAGATGAACCGTCGCGTGCAGGCTGCGTGTCGGGTGGGACCGTCGCTCCTGTTCGATAATTGCCCTCGGCAGTGGTACGGGGTGCGTGCCGGGCGGCTCGTGGATCGTGATGGTGCCGAGGGGCGTGGGCTGTGGCAGGCCGCCCGCGAAGCTGACGTATTCGACGGTGAACTTCACCGCGCGGCTGCAAGCGTCGGAGAGAACTCCCCCGACGGGGATGGTCACGAGCGCGCCGCGCGCGACGTCGGCGCGAGAGCCTTCGCCGGCGAGGCCGCGGTGGCAGGTCGGCGCCGTCACCGAGTAGCTCTCGTCGGCATCAGTGACGGGGTAGGGCGCGTGGAAGCTGATCTGCGCGCTCGTGATCACGTGGTTGTGGATGTGCAGGTGTGCGCGCAGCGGCTCGCGCACGATCGGCAGCGCCGCCGGGCGTGGTGGCGGTACTTCCGAGAGTCCGCACGAGGCCTGGCGCAGGTTGCCCCGGTCCACACACGGCCGCCCCGCGTAGTTGTAGGTGATCGCGCTCAGCGCCCCGTTCGGGCCGGCCGGTGAGCTGTAGTTGCCCGGTTCGTCTCTGCCGTCGCTCTCGCTGAAGCTTCCCAGCGGCCTGCCGCTGGTGTAGCGCTGCACGATCAGGTACGCGCCCACACCCGGGAGCACTGACTGGGTGCGTATCTGCGAGCCTTCGCGGTAGGTGATGCTCACCGCGTGCACTCCGAGTAGCCCGAAGGAGATCTCGCGGCGGTCCGCGGGCACCCCAGCGCCCGGGCGGGGGCTGGTGGCCGCGCTGAGCTCGAGCCCCACGCTGTCCCCGGAGTAGGTGGCTCCCGGACTCGAGCAGTTTCCGGCCATCCGTCCGCCTGCATTTGCGATGACTTCCGGGAGCGCGTCTGTGGGCAGCGGGTGGAAGCGTCCGTCGTTGTGAAACGCGCCGTCGACGCCGAGCTGCCCGAGCTGGTTGTCATAGACGCGGCCGAGCTGCACGCAGACGAGGCCGCGCGTGGTGTGGACGATCCGCATTCCCCACGGCAGGCCACCCGCCGGGTCTGGTGCTCGCAGGGAGAGCAGCCGCGCGCCGCCCGCCACCGGGATGCCCTCGCCGGCGGTGGCGATCGGAGCATGCGCCGTGCCGACCGGCGAGCCCGTGAGGATCACGCCGGTCGCCGCGAGCGTGATCGCGGCGGTCGCGAGCACGAGCGCGAACGCGACGAGTGCGACGCGTACCTGCACGGATGCGCGGCGTCGCGGTGACGGTGACCTACGCGCGAAGCGTTTGCCGAAGAGCGCCGGCAGCGGCCGCCGCCCGGCGTGTCGGCGCCGCCCGGCCCGTACCAGCTCCTGCCCGAACCTGTCCATCGCGTCCATCCTCAAGCCTCCCTCATCCTCGTACGGAGCTCAGCGAGCCCCCGGCTCACGCGCTTGCGGACCACCGACTCCGAGCACCTCAGGCGTCGAGCCAGCTCGTCGTAGTCGGCTTCGTGGAGTACCCGTCCTTCGACCGCGCCACGCTGCTCAGCTGACAGCCGCTCGAGCTCGAGCAACGCAGCACCGCCGTCCGCCGCCGCCGCCCGCTGCTCCACGCGCTCGATGTCCTCGTCGCTGAACACAAGCGGCTTGAGGCCCAGGCGCCTGCGCGCGCGGTCCTCGACCTGTCCGCGGCGGATCGAATCCGCCAACTTGTGGTGTGCGATCGTGAACAGCCACGCGAGTGCCGAACTGCGCTGCGGGCTGTAACGCGGCAGAGCGGACAGCGCCGCGGCGAACGTCTCCGCGGTCAGGTCGGCGGCGAGCTCGCGGTCGCCCGTGCGCCGCAGGAAGAAGGCGAGCACGGCGTCCACGCGCCGTCCGTAGAAGAGCCCAAACGCCTCCGCGTCGCTCCTGCCAGCCACAAGCAGCGCCTCATCGGCCTGGTCCTCATCGACGCCCACAACCAGTACATCGTGAAGGCTGAGAATTTGTGACGCGAGAGTTCCCCAGGCGGCAACGCTTACGCTGCCGGCGGACACCCCGCGCCACACTCGATGAACGCGCCTGCGGTTGACCTGCCGCCTGCGCCACCGTCACGATTGAATGGGGCTTTTGAAGCCGACGCGGAGACTCGAACCCCGGACCCCTTCATACGAGAGGCGCGATCGGCCGTCACTTTGGCTTAGTTGAGCCGTATCGAGGGACTTGAAGTGTCCCCAGATGACCTCAGATTTGCGGAGTTCGGGACACGCTTTTGCGACTCGGTCGCTACGGGAGCTCGTCAACCGGCCGCGATGAGGTCCGCTTGGCGGGCATCGATGACCGGGTCGCTTCCCAAGCCGGCGATGTCGTCCGCGAAGCCCACAACGAGATTGGTCTCGAGCGCGACAGCGAGCCTGCGCAGCGTCTGGACGGTTGTGGCGTGCTGGCCGCTCTCGATACGAGAGATCGCGGAGTGGCTGGTCTCCATGCGCTGAGCCAACTCGGCCTGGCTGAGCCCGAGCTGGCCCCGACGACGAATGACGATCCGCGCCAGCGCCTCGTAGGGAGCCAGCCTTTCGAGCTCGGCGCGGTACTCCGGGTTGCGAGCACGACGACGCATCGACTCCCTATGGGAAGTCCCGACCGGAGAGATTGTCTGTGCCTGTCGCCCCATCTGTGATCCACCTGCTTGAGCTAGATGCGCTTCGCGCGTAGCTTACCAAAATCGATAAGCAGGAGGTGGCGTCTCATGGCGCATCACCACCCGCCGCACGAGGAGGCCGCCGGAGTTTGGCGTCCATGCGCGCCCTGAAGTCCTCCCACCGTGTCCGCGCGATCTCGATGTCCCCTTGCGGGATCTTCCCGCTGTTCTTGCGCAGCATGTGCAGCAGGACGAAGAGGTTCCTGGATCGCCGGTAGAGCACGCGGTAGAGCACCGGACCGTAGTGGCAGCGCAACTCCCTCAGCTCCCCATCGACCTGAGAGGTCGCCGGAAACGCCAGCGGCGGCTCGCTCGGATGCAGGCCGTTGAGGCGATCGATCGCAAGGTCCACCACCGCCTGATGCTTGGGTCGAAGCTCGTCGATGAACTCCTCGACCGGCTGGCGGCCCCGCCTGTCCCGGTAGTAGATGGCCTGGGTGTGCGGCATCAGCCCAGGAGCTTCGCCTATCGAGCGGACACAGGACCCGCTGCAGCGGGTCCGAGAGGGCTCCAGCGTACACGCGCCCGAGCATCAACAAGACCGGATATAGGGAGCCGCAACGGCCAGCAACGGGGCACGCTGGCGTCAACGATCAAGCCTAACAACACTACGCACGGCGGGCCTCGTGGACAGCACGGACGCCGGACTTCCGGTCGATGGCCGGTGAGACATATCGCCTAAAGCCCTTTGTTCAAGCGGGATTTCTCTATAAGCCGACGCGGGGACTCGAACCCCGGACCCCTTCATTACGAGTGAAGTGCTCTACCAGCTGAGCTACGTCGGCGCGTGCTGGGATGCTAGCGCCGCGATGGCGAGGTCGCCGCCGCCAGGGGTCGAGCGCGGTAGGCCCATCGACACCTTCTCACAGCGCCCCCAACGCCTCCAGCAATGATTCGCCGTGCTTCTCGCAGAAGGCGGGGCCGATGCCTCGGATCTCGATCAGCTCGTCGTTGCTCCTTGGGCGGCGGCGCAGTATCTCCTCCAGGACTGTGTTCGCTGCCACCGTGAACGCCGGCTTGCCCTCCGCCTGGCCTAGGCGCCACTCCCTCAGCTTCTCGTACTGCGCTTCGTTGATCGGCTCGGGGAGATCGGCGCCGTTGTTGGCCGGCCCTACGGCGCCGTTGAGCTGATGCCCGTTGCCGTTGAGCGCTTGCCCTGGCGTGCCGCCGTTACTCGTGGCCCCGTTCGCTTCTGCCCGCGCTGCTCGCCCCCCGCGGGGCGCCCTGGTGCTCGCGCTCGCCGCCACCGCTCGCTCCAGCTCCTTGTCGGGGTCGCACACGCTGCAGCAGCGGCCCTCTCGCTCCCCTTCCTTTCTGTCGCCGAAATGCTCGAGGATCTGGCGCCTTCGGCACTCCTTTCCGTTGGCTATGAACCGCTCGATCGCTCTGTAGGACTCCCAGCCGCGATCCTTTGCTGCCTTGATCGCCTGATAGGCGGCGCGGCCGTCCATCTCGCCCGTCAATCGCACTCGCAATACTCCTCTTGCGCCCGGTTGGAGCTCGGCTGCTTCCGCTCGCTCGGCGATCGACAGCAGCACCCGTTCGGTGTCGTCCAGCTCTCCTGGGGAGATCTCCACCACGCCGCCGTTCGCTTTACGGCTCAGGCGATTTGTATATGCGCGCACTTCCTCGACGCTTGTCTGGCGCTCGGTGTTGAAGCGGATCAGCCTTCCCAGATCCATCCTCGATGCGAGCAGCAGTCCCCTTGCCGGCTTTCCGTCGCGGCCTCCACGGCCCGCCTCCTGGTAGTACGCCTCGAGGCTTGTCGGCACCGCCCAATGCGCCACGGTCCGTACGTCCGCCTTGTCCACGCCCATTCCGAACGCGTTCGTTGCGACCACCACCTCGGCCCTGCCGCTCATGAACTGCTCCTGCGCTTTGCGGCGGTCTTCCGGGCGCATTCCCGCGTGATACGCCACGGTCTTTATTCCCCTTGCCGCGATCGTCTCCGCGACCTCCTCGGTGTCTTTTCGCGTCCCGCAGTACACGATCGCCGGGCGGGCCTCTGGGTCCTCGATTACGTGCATCAGCGCGGCCCGCTTGCGCGCCACCGCACCCTTTCCCTCGACGCTGACCACGTCGAACGCGATGTTCGGGCGGTCGAATCCGGAGCTCACCGACACCCACTCCTTCAACCCCAGCTTCGCGGCGATCTCCTTCGCCACCCTTGGGGTCGCCGTCGCCGTTGCGGCCATCACCGGCGGCCTTCCCAGCGCCGCTATCGCTCCGTGCAGTCGCAGGTAGTCGGGGCGGAAATCGTGGCCCCACTCGGCCACGCAATGCGCCTCGTCGACTACGAACAGCCCGACCTTGCGCGTTGCGACGGCCTCTCTGAACGCTCGCGACCCGAACCGCTCGGGAGCTGCCAGTACCAATTGTGCCCAGCCGGACTCGATATCGAGCAGCGCTCTGCCGTTATGCCCCTCCTCCATCCCTGAGGCGAGCATCACCGCGTTCACGCCGGTCTCCGCCAATCGCTTCCACTGGTCGTTCATCAGCGCGATCAGCGGGCTCACGACGACCACGAGGCCCCTCCCCGCGAGCGCCGGCAGCTGATAGCAGAGCGACTTCCCGGCGCCGGTCGGCATCACCACGAGCGTGTCCCTCCCCTCCAGCGCCGCGGCCACCGCCTCCCTCTGGCCGGCGCGGAACTCTTTTAGCCCGAAGCGGCCCAGCAGCTCCTCGGGGGTCGGCGGGGCATCTTCGCTCTCTGCCTCTTTGTCCACCAGCTCGCGCAGCTCGCCCGCCGGGCCCCGCACTTCCGCTCGCTGTTCGGCGTCGAGCGCCTCCCACACCTCCCGGGCCTGGCTCAGCACGCCGCGCGCGCGGGCGTACGCCAGCCGGTCGCCCGAGCTCTCTTCGAGCTTTTGCCTTGCGGCTTCGATCGCCTCCAGGATTTCCTTCACCCTTGGGACCGTAGCTGGAGCTCCGGTTGTTACGCTCGCCTCAGGTACGTCTGCTCCACACCACGCGCGTGCCCTCGGCGGGGACCAGTGTGATCGCGCGCCTGCGGATCCGCTCGCCTGCGCGCCTTCGCCTTGGGCGCTCCGGCGGGAGCTTTGGCTCCATCTCTTCGAGGATCGTGCGCATCATCAGCTTCATCTCGAGCGTTGCGAACGACGCGCCGATGCAGCGCCTGATCCCGCCGCCGAACGGTATCCACGAGAATGTCTCGGGCTGGCTGCCCACGAAGCGCTCGGGGCGGAACTCCTCGGGTTCCTCATACACGCTCTTGTCGCGATTCGTCAGCCAGATCGAGGGCGCCACCCGTGTCCCCTCTGGCAGTTCGTGCTCGCCGACCTTCATCGGCTGCTTGAGGATCCGCACGACCATCGGCACGACCGGGCGCACCCGCATCGTCTCGTTGACCACGGCCTGCTGATACTCCTCGCTCTCGCCCTCGTCGATCTCCGCGATCAGCTTCGCCAGCTTGTCGGGATGCCTGACGAGGCGCTCCACCGCCCACGCCACCGACGTCGCGGTCGTCTCATGGCCCGCCAGCAGCAGCGTCACGAGCTCGTCGCGCAGCTCCGCGTCGGTCATCGCGACGCCCTCCTCGTCGCGCGCCTGCATCAGCAGCGACAGGATGTCCTTGCGCTCGCCGAGATCCTCCTGCGCGCGCCGGCGTGCGATCTCCGCGTACGTCACCTCGTCGAGATGGTCGAGCGCGCGGCCGAACGCCCCTTTCGGGCGCTCCATCGACGGTGCCCGCAGCGCGATGAGCAGCAGCATCGGCAGCTTCAGCGGCACGAACAGCGCCCCAATCGCCTCACGCAATGGGTCCATCCGCTCAGCCTCCACGCCGAACACCGCGCGTAGGATCACCTCCAGCGTGATCGCCCGTGTTCGCTCCTGCAGGCTCATCGGCGTCCCCGTCGGCCACGTCTCCATATCGCGCTTCGTGGCCTCGACGATCGTCTCCTCATACTCCTTCATCCGCTCCCCGTGGAAGGGCGGCAGCAGCAGCCTGCGCTGGCGGATGTGCTCGGGGCCGGTCAGCGTCAGCACCGAGCTCGGCCCCATCACCGGAGCGATGGGCGAGATGCCCGCCGCCGACGGCGCGACCTCCGGCGATGCGGTAAACACCTGCTTGACCCGCTCGGCCCCGCTGACGACCACGATCTTCCTTCCGCTCGGGAAGAACTGCACCGTGAACTCCTCGCCGTAGCGCTCGCTGCAGTAGTCGAGCATCCACGGCATCGCTACCGCCCACGCGAAGGTCTGCGCGGCCGGCGGCCACCTCGGGCCCGGGGGCAGCGATGTCGTTGCTGCCGTTGTTGTTCTCGGCGCTCTGCCGCGGGTAGTGTTGCTGCGCTCGCCACGGCCCCCAGGCTAGCGCGGCGCGGGGTGGCCTGCGGGGCGGCCCTGGTGGTTTGTCTTTGTTTTTGGGGCCTATACGCGCGCGCCCGCGTACGCGCGCAATATATGGGGTCTTTTTTGTTGACGGCCCCGCCCGCCCTGGGGGTTGTGTGTCTTCGTTTGGGGGCCTATATCGCGCGTGCGCGCGAGGGCCTCGGGGGTTGGGTCTTTGTTTTTGGGGGCCTATATCGCGTGCGCGCGAGATGCTCGGCCAGCGCCTGCGCGAGGCGCGCGTGCGCGCGCTCCACCTCCTCGGCGCTCAGCCGCTGCGGCTGGCGGTCCACGTAGCCCAGCAGCATCCTCGCCGGCACCACCCGCACGCCCTTGCGCCGGCTCAAGGGGCGGTCCACCCACGCGCGGCTGAACACCACCAGCGGCTCCACGTGCTCGCCCACGATCCCCTCGACCGCCTTGCGCTGCGCCTGCGCCTGGCTCAGCACCCCGCCGTGCAGCCTGCCCACCCGCACCGGGCCCGGATGGCTCTTCGTCTCGACCGTGAACACCCCGCCGGGGCCGATCAGGATGTGGTCGACGTTGCCCCGCCCGAGGCTCGCGTCGTGGACCACGTGCCACCCCTGGCCCGGCCAGCCCCTCCAGCAGCCCCCCCACCTGCTCTTCCCCCTTCGCCCCCCGGTCGTGGCGATCCACCTGTGGCAGCACCCAGCGGGAGATCGGCGAAGATCGCCGGTGAGCATCGCCACCTCCGCCGCCAGGAAGCGCGGGTCCTGCCAGCCGAAGCGCCGGCCCCCCACCGTCGTCGCCGCCGCCAGGCCCCCCAGCGTCAGCAGCGTGCGCATCCGCAGCCGCTGCACGATCGAGCGGGTGTACTGCCCGGGCGCGCGGGCCGTGGGGTCGCGTTCGAGGGGCACACTGTTCGACATCGGTCCTCCCCCGCTGGGGCTTTAGGACGGACGGGTGGTTCGAATTTGCGCCTCCTCGTGTGGACCCGCTCTCTCGGCGCGGGCAATCCGTTGGGGGGCGCACGGGCCTCCTAAAGCACCCGGCCGTACCCGCCGAGTCCACCTGTGGGCCGCAACAGTCATCCCTCGCGCCGGCCCGCGTGAGTGCATGTCCGAAGACCGTTACCGCATACCCCTCCTGGAGTCCCCGCCAGACGTCTCCCTGCTGCTGCTGGCCCACTCCGAGCAGCACCTGCTGAGCAGCAAGGTGATCCCCGTCGTGCGCCAACTCGAGACCGGCGAGCGGCTGCCCGAGGAGCAGCTCCCCGCGGCGACCGCCTACCTGGAGGTCATCTGGGCCGAAGCCGCCCTGCGCGCCCGTCAAACCGACGCCGCGCTGCGACACCTCGAGGAGCTCGCTCCAACCGAAGGTGAGGGGCCCAGCCCCCCTGCCCCCGGCCGACTGCGCCACCTCGAGGAGGTCGAGCCCGTCCTTCAGCCGCTCCCCGCGCGGGCGCGCCGTTACCACGCCACCGTGCGGGCCCTCCGTGAAGCCGTCGCACGGCGGGTCCTGCCGCTGATCGCCGCGCCCGAGCTCTGCGCCGACCGGCAGGGACGCCTCTTCGACTGGTCCGAGCGCCTGCCCGACCCGATCCCGTAGCCGGGGCCCCGGCCTCGGACTCAGCCCGCAGCGAGCAGCGCCTGCAGCCGGTACGCGAGCGCCTCCAGGGCGAGCTCCTCGGAGACGTTGAGCGGTAGCCGCAGGCGCGTGTCCTGCACGAGCTCCACGCCCTCGCGCAGCCGCGCGGGGGAGCGGCCCGCGGCGTCGCGCTCGATCTCTGGGCGACGGTCCACCGCGTACACCAGCTCGCCCGCCCCCTCGGCCACGCACCACACGTCGCGCAGCCACAGCTGCGCGAGGCGCAGCGCGAGGTCGAGCGCGCCCGTGCGCGCGCGGCGCTCCGCGCGGCGCTGCGCGTCGGCAGCTTCGCGCTCGTGGCGTCTGCGCTCCTTCGCGGGCACCATCTCGAGCTCCTCCGCCACGCGCGCCGCGAGCGCCTCGCCGACCTCCGCCCCCGCCTCCTTCGCGACCTCCAGCAGCCCCACCCACTGGCGCTCCGCGGTCTCGCCGCGCAGCGCGCCACCCACGAACGCCTCCACGCGCTCGCGCAGCGCGCGGCCCCACGCGCCCGCCAGCCGGCCGGCCAGCCGGGCGTCGCCGAGGGCGAGGCGCGCGCACGCCGCGAGCTGGGCGCCCTCCGCGCGGTCGGCGTCCCCGCCGGGGCGTCAGCCGACGACCCTTCGCGGTCGGCCGTCAGCCGCTCCTCGATGCGGCCGCTGGGCAGCGGGTCGAAGCGCACCAACTGGCAGCGCGATGCGATCGTCGGCAGCACCTCCCGCGGGCTCGGGGCGAGCAGCACGAGATGGGCGAACGGCGGGGGCTCCTCGAGCGTCTTCAGCAGGCGGTTGGCGGCCTGGTCGTTGAGCGTGTGGGCGTCCTCGATCACGAACACCCGCCGGCGCGACTCGAAGGGAGTGTGGGCCGCCGCGGCGACCACGGCCTGATCGATGTCCGCCACCAGCATTTCCCCCGCCCCCGAGGGCGTTACCCACGTCAGGTCCGGGTGCGCGTCGCGCGCGACCCGCCCGGCGACCGCCTCCGGCGCGGGCGCCCCCTCGGCGAGCAGCGCCGCGGCGAACGCGCGCGCGACGGTGCGCTTGCCGGCGCCGTGGGGGCCATGGAAGAGGTAGGCGTGAGCTGGTTCCCGGGCTGGTCTCTCGCCGTCGCGGGGCAGCACCGGCAGCAGCAGCGCTTGGGCGTGCGGATGGCCGTCGAGGCCGGGGAGGCTCACGTGGCCCATCGTAGAGGCGATACTCCCGCGATGCCGCGGGGCATGCTGATCACGATCGAGGGTCTCGACGGGGCGGGCAAGACCACGCTCGCGCAGGGGCTCGCGCGCGAGATCGCCGCGCGCGGGCGCCCCGTCGAGCTGCTGCGCGAGCCCGGCGGCGTCGTGCTCTCGGAGCGCATCCGCGAGCTCGTGCGGGATCCCGCACTGACAGTCGGCGCCGCAGCCGAGGCGCTGCTGTACGCGGCGGCGCGCGCCCAACTGGTGCAGGAGCGCCTGCTCCCCCTGCTCGACGCGGGCGCACTGGTGCTGCTGGACCGCTTCGTGGACTCCTCGCTGGCCTACCAGGGTGCGGGGCGGGAGCTTGGGGTGGAGCAGATCCGCGCCGTCAACCTGCTCGCCACCGGGGGCCTCGCGCCGGACCGCACGCTGCTGCTGTGCATCTCCCCCCAGACCGGCCGCGCACGCCAGGGCACCCGCGCGCTCGCCCCCGACCGGTTGGAGCTGGAGGGGGAGGAGTTCTTCGCGCGCACCGCCGCGGCCTACACGGACCTCGCGCGCGCAGAGCCGCGGCGGATCGTGTCGCTCGACGCTGAGCGTCCGCCGGAGGCCGTGCTGCGCGACGCGCTGGCGGCGGTCGAGGACTTGGTCTGACGTAGGGGCGTGCCCTACCATGGGGCACGGTGCACAGCATCCTCGAAGGCTCCTCCCGGGCGGCGGCGCTCGCCCTCGTGGTGGTCCACCAGACGACCCCGCACACGACGAAGCTCTCCACGTGGGCGCTCGTCGCGGTGGTGGCGGCGGCGCTGCTGATCGTCGTGTGCCTTGCGTGGGGGGTCGCACGCTGGTTCGCTTACGAGCCCCACTGGACGGTCACCCTGCGCCACTCCCTCGCGGAGGCCAGCTGGCGCCTGGGAGGCACCTGGGGGGAGTTCGCCGACTGGCTCAGACTCGGGCGCTGAGCCCGACTGGAGGAGACGGAATCCCGCTCCAGACCTAGTAAAATAGGACTCTGGCTTGCAACGAAAACTTCTAGCCGATGGGCGCGGGATGATGCCTGGCCCCAGTCATTCAGAGTCGAGTGGGCGTCCTCCGAGCGACGCCGGCACGGAAGGAGCAAGGCCGATGCAGACAACGTCCCGCCCCACCACCATCGAGGAGACGACGCCCGGGCAGGCGCTGTCGATCGAGCGCCGTTTCACGTCCCCCGGGACGCACCCCTTCGAGGCGGTGGAGTGGGAGCTGCGCGACGCGCGCATCGGCCACGGGGACCGCGTGGCGTTCGAGCAGCGCGGGGTCGAGTTCCCCAAGAGCTGGTCGCAGAACGCGACCAACATCGTCGCCCAGAAGTACTTCCGCGGGCAGCTCGACTCCCCCGCGCGCGAGCACTCGGTCAAGCAGATGATCGGCCGCGTGGCGGGCACGATCGCCCGTGGGGGCGCGAGCGCGGCTACTTCGCCACCGAGGAGGACGGCGACGCCTTCGAGGCGGAGCTGACCCACATCCTGCTGCACCAGCTGGCGGCGTTCAACTCGCCGGTGTGGTTCAACGTCGGCTTCGAGGAGAACCCGCAGTGCTCGGCGTGCTTCATCCTCTCCGTGCGAGGACACGATGGAGTCGATCCTCGACTGGAACACCAAGGAGGGGATGATCTTCCGCGGGGGCTCGGGGTCGGGCATCAACCTCTCGAACATCCGCGGCTCGATGGAGCAGCTGGCGAAGGGCGGCACCGCCTCGGGGCCGGTGTCGTTCATGCGCGGCGCGGACTCGTGGGCGGGCACGATCAAGTCCGGCGGCAAGACCCGCCGCGCGGCGAAGATGGTCGTGCTCGACGTCGACCACCCCGACATCCGCGAGTTCATCTGGTGCAAGGCCAACGAGGAGGACAAGGCCGCGGCGCTCAGGGACGCGGGCTTCGACATGTCGATCGACGGCGAGGGCTTCAACTCGATCCAGTACCAGAACGCCAACAACTCGGTGCGGGTCACCGACGAGTTCATGCGGGCCGTCGCGGAGGACCGCGAGTGGCGCCTGACCTCGCGCGTGACCGGGGAGCCGGTCGGAGAGCCGATGCCCGCGCGCGAGCTGATGCGCGAGATCGCGCGAGGCCGCGTGGCGCTGCGCGGACCCGGGAGTGCAGTACGACACGACGATCAACCGCTGGCACACCTCCCCCCGCTCGGGGCGCATCAACGCGTCGAACCCGTGCACGGAGTACATGCACGTGGACGACTCGGCGTGCAACCTGGCCTCGCTGAACCTGATGCGGTTCCGCCGCCCCGACGGCACGCTCGACGTGGAGTCCTTCGAGCACGCCGTCGACGTGATGCTGCTCGCCCAGGAGATCGTCGTCGGTCCCTCCAGCTACCCGACCGAGGAGATCGCGCGTGAACGCGCGGGCCTTCCGCCAGCTCGGCCTCGGCTACGCGAACCTCGGGGCGTACCTGATGGCCGACGGGATGCCCTACGACTCCGAGCAGGGCCGCGGCACGGCGGCGGCGATCACGGCGCTGATGACCGGCCGCGCGTACCGCCGCTCAGCCGAGGTCGCCGGCGCGCTCGGCCCCTACGAGCGCTACGCGCGAGAACCGCGAGGAGCACAACGCGGTGATGCGCATGCACCGCGACGCTGCCCTCGCGATCGCCGATGAGACGTGCGCCGACGGCGAGCTGCTGGCGGCCGCGCGCCGCTCGTGGGAGGAGGCCGTGGAGCTCGGCGAGCGCCTCGGCTACCGCAACGCGCAGGCCACCGTGCTGGCGCCCACGGGGACGATCTCGTTCCTGATGGACTGCGACACGACCGGCGTGGAGCCCGACTTCTCGCTGGTCAAGTTCAAGGAGCTCGTGGGCGGCGGGCAGATGACGATCGTCAACCGCACCGTCCCGCTGGCGCTCGCAGCGGCTCGGCTACTCCGAGCAGCAGGTCGAGCAGATCGAGGCGCACCTCGCCGAGCACGGCACGATCGTCGGCGCGCCCGGCCTCAAGGACGAGCACCTGCCGGTGTTCGACGTGGCCGTCGGCGAGCGCGCGATCTCGCACATGGGCCACCTGAAGATGATGGGCGCGGTGCAGCCGTTCATCTCGGGGGCGATCTCGAAGACCGTCAACCTGCCGCAGAGCGCGACCGTGGAGGACATCCAGGACGCCTACACCGAAGCGTGGCGGCTCGGGATCAAGGCACTCGCGATCTACCGCGACGGCTCGAAGACCGCGCAGGCGCTGCGCACGGACGCCCAGCAGGGCGAGCCGGCGAAGGCCGACGTCGACGCGCTCGTGGAGAAGGCGGTCGCCAAGGCGCTCGCCGAGGCGGGCCGAAGCGCAAGCGGATGCCGCGCGAGCGCCAGTCGATCACGCACAAGTTCTCGATCGGCGGCCACGAGGGGTACATCACCGCGGGCATGTACGAGGACGGCGCGATCGGCGAGATCTTCCTCACCGACATCGGCAAGGAGGGCTCGACGCTGCGGGGCATGATGAACTCGTTCGCGACCGCAATCTCGATCGCGCTGCAGTACGGGGTGCCGCTGGAGACCCTGGTGCAGAAGTTCAGCTACATGCGCTTCGACCCCGAGGGCATCACCACCAACCCGGAGATCCCGTTCGCGAAGTCGATGCCCGACTACATCATGCGCTGGCTGGCCTCGCGCTTCCTGGACGCCGACGTCCAGGAGGAGCTCGGCATCCTCACCCCCGAGGTCCGCGCGCGCAAGGCCGCCCAGGAGGCCGCCCAGTCAGTGGTCGCCTCCGACACCGCGGGGCCGAGCGCGCCGAGCGCGGAAGGGAACGGCGGTGGCGGTGCAAGCGCGCCCGCCGCCTCGTTCACCGACACCCCACCGGTCGTACCCGCCAGGCTCCAGGGCCTCGACCTCGGTCCCGCCTGCAGCCAGTGCGGAGGGATGATGCAGCGGACCGGCTCCTGCTACACCTGCTCGTCTTGCGGCGCTAATACAGGCTGCGGCTAGAAGCCGGCGGCGCGCTCGGCGACTGTGGCGCGGCGCTCGTCGCGGCCGAGCACGAGATGAAGACCGCCGCGAAGGCGATGCCGAAGACGAGGAACTCGAGGAAGCACATGCCTGCGCCGGCGAGGTGCTGGTCGTTGATCGCCGAGAGGCCGAAGGCGCGCGGGGCGCCGGCGTAGAGCGGGTACTCGGGTGCGCGCGAGCCACGTCAGCGGCAGGCAGACCGCGGCGCTCGCCAGGCGCGAGAAGCCGAGCAGCGCGAGGCGCTGCGCCGCCGGGGCGCAGCCGCGCGCGGGGCAGGGGGTCGATGATCAGCCACCACAGGGCGAGGCCGGTGTAGAAGAGCGTGGCGTGCTCGAACGCGTGCACGGTCGGGTGCTGCGGCGGCGAAGTCGAAGATCGCGGGGATCGCCCACACCCAGGTGGCCATCGCCCACAGCGGGGATCGCCACCCACGGGGAGGTGAGCCGCGCGAGCACGCGCCCGAAGCGCGCCGCCGCCGGGCGCCACCGCGCGCAGCGCCTGACGGGAGAGGCCGAGCGGCAGCAGCGGGCGGCGCAGGCCGAGCACGAGCAGCGCGGGGGCGATGTCGGAGAGCAGCACGTGCTGGGCCATGTGCGCGGAGAGCAGGTAGCTGTCGCCGATCGGGTCCAGCGGGGAGAGCAGGGCGACGGCGAGCACCAGCAGGCCGGCCATGTAGGGCACCCAGTGGCCCGGCGCCGACCGCGTCGGAGCGCGCGCGGCGCGGCGGTAGGCGCGCGCGTACAGCCACGCCGCGAGCCCCAGCGCGGCGACCACGATCGGGTTGAAGGTCCAGGAGCCCCAGCCCGGGGCACGGTATGCCAGCGACGTCATGCGCGGCATCCTACCGATCGCCGCCACGGGCGATAGCGTCTCAGCCGGCACGTAGGAGGCGGGCGGCGGCGCTCTCCCCGGATCGCGGCGATCTCGTCGAGCAGCTGCGGCCCCGTGGTGCCCCCGAGCACGCGCAGCCGTGGCAGCCGGTAGGGGTCCCCGCCCGGCTGGGCCCAGCCGGGGACGACGGTGGTGGAGCCGCGGTAGCCGGCCGCCTGCACGGCGGCGAGCACCGCGGCGTCGTAGTGGCCGGAGGGGTAGCAGAACCAGTTGACGGGCACGTGGTAGAGGCGCTGCACTTCGCTGCGGGCGACGGCCACCTGGTAGTGCAGCTCGGCGGGGTCGAGGGTGGTGAGGTCGGCGTGGCTGAAGCCCTGGGTGTCGAGCTCCCAGCCGCCGGCCACCAGGCCGCGGACCTGTGCTGGGGAGAGCCCGCCCTGGGAGGGGGGCAGGCCGGTGAGCTGCAGGTTCTCGACGCCGTCCCACCCCAGCCGGCGCAGGACGGGCAGGGCGTTGGTGTACTGGGACTGGTAGCCGTTGTCGAAGGTGAGCACGATCGGCTTGCCCGCGCGGCAGCGGCGCGCCTTCCTTCCAGTAGGCCCACAGCTGGTCGAGCGTGACCGCGTGGAAGCCAGCCTGCGCGAGCGCGTGCATCTGTTCGGCGAACTCTTCGGAGGGCACGTAGAGACCCGGGAAGGGCGCCCCCGCGGGCGGGGGGTTGATGACGTGGTACATCAGGATCGGAACCGCCTGCGCCCGGTTCCGGCACCCGCCGTCCGCTCACCCACACCGCCCGCCCGCCTGTCTGTCCCGGACGACACGCCCGCGGCGCCCCGGCCCATCGGGACCCCGCCTGACCATGGCAGCGCCCGCATCCCCGCCTGTGCCCACACCCGCACCGGCAACAACGCTCCCGGGAGAGACCCGGCGGCGCGGGGACGTCCCCGAGGAGCCGCACTCGGCAAGCGCGACCACGGCGAGCACCGCGACCAGTACCGCCAGCAGCGCCCCTACGGCCAGCAGCCGCCGACGCCTCGCCAGTTCGCGGCGGCGGGCCTCACGGCGGGTATGAAGCCGTTCGCTGTCCAGTGCCTACCTCAGTTCAGGCGGCCCTTGAGCGCGCTCGCGGCGGAGAACTTGGCGGCCTTGCTCGCGGCGATGCTGATCGTCGCGCCGGTGGCCGGGTTGCGTCCCTGCCGGGCGGCGCGGTGGCTGACGCTGAACTTGCCGAAGCCGGCGAGGGCGACCTCGCCGCCGGCGGCGAGCTCGTCGGCGACGGTCTCGATCGTAGCGTCCAGCGCCTGGCGGGCCTGGCTGGGGGCCAGTCCGGTGCGCTCTGCGACCTTCTCGGCCAAATCGTTCTTGGTCATGCTTGGCACTCCTCCCGTGGTGGGGGTGATGGCTTAAAGCGAGCAGACTAGCGCCCCGCCAGGACGGCACGGCGCGACACAACGTTCCTCATACCGGGACGCGCACGGACGGAGACGCCTCTACGCCCTCCTGCGGGGGCGCCTCTGCGCCCGTTCGCGGCGACGTCTCCACGCCCTCCTGCACCCCCACAGCCTGCTCCCCTAGTAGTGCTCCGTTAGGTTGAAGGTGTTTGGGTTGGGATCTCGAATCTCTTTGTCGATGCTGCTGTCGATTGGGGAGGTCAAGATGCAGACTGTGGCTGGTCTTTCGCTGGGTGAGCTTGCGCGTGTGCGGGGGCGGTTGGAGCAGTTCGCCGGGGAGATGTTCGACTCGATGCGCCGGAAGGACCAGCGGCGTTGGGGCGAGGTGTATCTGCGCGGGCTGATGCTGGACGGCAAGCGCAAGTCGATCGAGCCGATGGCTGCCAGGCTCGATGACGGGGACGAGCAGTGCTTGCAGCAGTTTGTGAACCAGTCGCCGTGGGATTGGCAGCCTGTGCGCAGGGAGCTGGCGCTACGCATGAGCGCCGAGATCGAGCCCGAGGCGTGGATCGTTGATGACACCGGGTTCCCGAAGTTCGGGAAGATGTCGGTCGGGGTCGCGCGCCAGTATTCCGGCGCGCTGGGGAAGGTCGGTAACTGCCAGCTCGGGGTGTCGATCAACGCCGCGTCAGAGCAGGCGTCGTGTCCGCTTGACTGGCGGCTGTTCATCCCGCAGGAGTGGGACGAGGACAGCGAGTTCAACCAGCAGCGGCGCGAGAAAGCCAAGCTGCCGCAGGATGCGCACCACGTCGAGAAATGGCGACAGGCGCTCAAGATGATCGATGAGCTGATCAGCTGGGCGATCCAGCCGCCGGTGATCCTCGGTGATGGCGCGTACGGCGATAACACCGAGTTCCGCTTGGGTCTTCAGCAGCGCGAGCTGCAGTACGTGCTGGACGTCAAGGGCGGCACCTCTGCCTATGGTGAAAGCGTCCAGCCCGAGCGCCCGGAGTGGAAAGGGACCGGCAGGCCGCCCAAGCCGCGCTATCGCGAGGAGCCATCCTCACTGAAGGCGCTAGCGCTCGCCGCCGGCAAACAGGCCGCTCAGACAGTCACCTGGCGGGAGGGCACACGCGGCAGCATGACCTCCAGGTTCTTGGCACTGAAGGTCCGCCCCGCGAACATCCACCTGCGCAACAACGCCAACAGAAACGGCGAGGAGATCCCGGTCTGCTGGCTTTTGTGCGAGTGGCCCGGAGGCAAGGACGAGCCGACCAAGTACTGGCTCTCCAACCTCCCGCCCAACACGCCACTAAAGACGCTGGTGAAACTAGCGAAGCTGCGCTGGCGGATCGAGCACGACTACCGCGAGCTCAAGGACGCGCTCGGCCTCGACCACTTCGAGGGCCGCACCTACCGCGGCTGGCACCACCACGTCACCCTCGTCTCCATCGCACACGCGTTCCTCACCCTGGAGCGAACCCGGCGCCCTCCAGCCAGGGCGGCAGCCTAACCCTCTTCCGGGTCGTCCGCGAGCTACAAGCGCTCCTGGCCTGCTGGCACGGAACCTGCCCCACCTGCCACAGAGAGCTGCCGCCCACCACCAACTACACCCACAACAATAACGAGCAAAGGCGCCCGGCGGCGTACGCCGTCCAGAGCGCCGCGAGCCAGCAGGCGCAGGCGAGACGACGTGGACCCACACGAGCTCGGTGGGCAGGTGCGTCTCGTACTGGTCCAGCCCGACGGCCCCCTGCAGGGCGAGCAGCACGCAGAGCGCGGTGGGGGAGCGGCGCACGAGCTGGTCGGCGCCGCGGCGGCGCGCCAGCCACCACACGCCCACGGCGAGCAGGCTGAAGGCGAGGGCGATCTCGGCGTGGCGGTGGATCACGAAGTCCATCGTGCCGCGCCCGTCGAAGTCGAGGCGGTTGATGTGTTCCCCGGGGTTGCCCCCGGCGTGGGGCCCGGCGGCGGTGGCGGCGGTGCCGGCGAAGATCGTCAGGGCGCCGAGGCCGACGAGCGCACGGGTGGACCACACGAGCGTGCGATCGCCGCTGCGGGGGCGTTCTCCCGGCTCGTACCGGGCCCGCCACGCCAGGGCGGCGGCGGCCACGAGGATCAGCATGGAGAGCGCGAAGTGGGCCATGACCCAGCCGTAGTCGAGCTTGCCGCGCACGGTGAGCCCGCCGAGCACGGCCTGGCAGACGACGCCGAGGGGCAGCAGCGCGCCGAGCCACACGAGGTCGCGGCGGTAGGGCCGGCGGCGCAGCGCCCCGAGCCACGCGAGACCGGCGGCGAGCACGACGGGCACGGAGATGACGCGGTTGGAGAACTCGATCACCGCGTGCGTGGAGAGCGGCGGGTAGAGGTTGCCGTAGCACTTCGGCCACGTGGGGCAGCCGAGGCCGGAGCCGGTCAGCCGCACGGCGGCGCCGGTGAGCACGATCAGCGTGAGCGCGCCGAGCGCGACGTACGCCAGCAGCACGTACTGGCGGGGGGTGACGGTGTAGCCGTGGGTGCGCTCGCGCAGGCGTTCCAGGCGGGAGGGGCCATGGCCTGAAAGTTTGCCAGCTTGGAGGGTGGTGCATCAATTTGGGGGTATATCACCCGACTGGACCTGCGGGTCGCGACCAGATAGCAGTTACGAGAGGTCCAGTTAGTTATATGACGTCCAAAAGCGCTATATGGCTCTCGCGGGTCTGCGAGTCCTGACCAAACCAAGGCACTACCGCTTGGAGAACGGCAGCCCTCAGCGTGGTACACGAACGGCAACTCGTCCGCGACCTCGCGCAGCGGAGGGGCGGCGGCGTCGCGGGCGGAGACGAGGGGCTCGATCTCGGCGGGCCACACGATCCCCACGTCAGGGTCGTTCCAGGCGATGCCGCGCTCGACCGCGGGGTCGTAGTAGGCGGTCTGCTTGTACAGCACGTCGGCGACCTCGGAGAGCACGCAGAAGCCGTGCGCGAAGCCGACCGGTACGTAGAGCATCGCCAGCCGCTCGTCGTCGAGCTCGACCGCCCCCCACTGTGCGTACGTGGGGGAGCCGCGGCGCAGGTCGACGATCACGTCGAGGATCCGCCCCCGGGAGCAGCGCACGAGCTTGGCGACGCCGGCGCCGATGTGGAAGTGCATCCCGCGCACCACCCCCCGCGTGGAGCGGGAGTGGTTGTCTTGGATGAAGCGCTCCTGCGGGGGGATGCCCGCGGCGGCGTGCCACTCCAGCCGGTAGGTCTCGCAGAAGAAGCCGCGCTCGTCCGCGAACACGCGCGGCTCGAGCACCACCGGCCCCTGCAGGCGAGGTAGGGGGGTTGCGTTCACGCGGAGGAACGGTACTTGAACGGTGGGTCCGCCTACCATCGGTGGCCTGTCCAACTGAACACCGTGGCAGCGTTGGTTCGTTGGTTTGCCGACCTATATATAGGCGCGAAAATGAAGCAAGACCCATCGCCTATGTAGGCCCGACCCGGGCATCGCTCGCGAGACGACCTCTCACCCTGCGTGCCAGCCGCGCAGGTCGATCGACGCCCTCCGCGGCTGTTCCCGCCCGGGCGGGGCCACGGTGACCGCGACGGGCAGCGTGCCGGCGAGGCGACGGAGCGCGGGCCGCACGCTGGCGGCGAGGTGGACGGTGACCTTGCCCGTCTGCAGCGAGGACACCGAGAAGGGCGCCCCGCCGAACGCGGCGGCGTGGCCGCCGTGGCGGTGGAGCGCGACGGTCCGGTGCAGGTGGGGGCGGCGTGGCAGTACAGCGCGATCGTGACGAGCCCGCGGCGGTTGACGCCGTCGTCTTGGTGGGGCACGGTGACCGGGAGGGCCGTGCGCGAGGTGCTCGCCGAGGCCCGGGAGGCCGCCCGCGGGCGGCTCGCCGCGGGTGCCCCCCGGGCAGAGCGGCGTGGCGTCGGGGCCGGTGGCGAGCGTCGCCTGCAGCAGCAGTTCCGCATGGGCGGTGGCGGCGAAGCCGTTGTGTTCGGTCACGACGGACGGGGAGAACACGGCGCCGTTGCCGACACCGTTGTTGGCGATGAAGGAGTCCACCGTCGCACCCCGACGGCGCCGAGCACCTTGTAGGGCACCCCGGAGGGATAGGCGAGGGGGTCGGCGGGTTCGAAGCCGCCCTCGTCGTTGAAGTCGACGTAGTCGCCCTGGTTGACGCAGAAGTTGGTCGGTTCGTAGCTGGTGACGGTGCTCCCGCTGGCCCCGCCCGCGCCGCAGACGGGGATGTCGAAGGGCTGCGTGGTGACGTTCACCTGCGCGCCGCCGCCCGGCTGCGGGACGAGGTCCTGGAAGTGGATCTGCGTGAGCGGGGCCGGCCCTCCGGCGCCGGTTCGGCGCATCCCTCGAGGCTGACGCTAGTGACCTGCCCGGCGCTCGGCGCGGTCGGCGCCCCGCCGCCGAGGCTCACGTTCCACAGGGCGGTATCGGCGGCGTCGTGCGTGATGTGCACAGTGACCGACCTGGTTCGTCGGAGATGGTCGGGATGCCGTACCCGGCGTAGGCGAGGTGGCGGCGGTGGTGAGTGTCGCCGGCGCCGTCAGCGGGCTGCCGAAGGTCGTCGTGGCGGCCCGCGCCCCCCCGGAGGCGCCCAGCAGCACGGCGAGCGTCAGCGCAAACGCCGCCGCGAGGCAGACCAGCGCGCGCAGGCCGGTCGAGCGCGCGGGGGTCGACGGCGAATGGGCGACGGTGGTGGTGGGTGCGGAAGCAGACGCGGGCGACATCAATGGAGTCCTCGCCTCCCCTTCGGTGAGCAGCTCCGCGCGCTTGAGGGGGAGAACCACAAATCAGCGTACGTCGGTAAGGCGACTCAGGCGGCAGGCGAGTCGGGCACTGAGAGCCCCGCGAGGAACGCCTCGGTTTCGGCGAGCCCCTCCGGCGTGCCGATCTCGTAGAAGCGCTCGTGCGCCTCGAAGCCGCAGAGCTGGCCGTCGCGAGTCAGGAGGGCGTAGAGCTCGGAGAGCTCGCGCACACCCGGCGCAGCGCAGTCGAGCGCCGCCTGCGTGAGGCCGCCGAGGCCGTAGTCGATCCAGCGCATGTCGGGGCGCGGGGCATGCTTGTCGTACGCGAGCACGCGCGCGTCGGCGTAGCGCACGTTGGAGGTGTCCCAGAGGCCGTCGTTGCGCAGCACGCACATGAGGCCCGGCAGCCCGCTGTCGCGCCAGGCCCGCGCCGCGCCGGCGTAGTCGAGGCGCAGAAAGGTGTCCCCGTAGAGCACGAGAAAGCGCTCGCCGAGCAGCGCCCGCGCGCGGCGGATCGCACCGAGCGTGCCGTCGAGACCGGGGGCGTCGTAGGAGTAGGCGAGGCGCAGCCCGAAGCGCTCGGCGCCGACGCGCCGCTCGATCAGCTCTCCGAGGTAGCCGACGCAGAGCACCACCTCGCGGGCGCCGTGGGCGGCGAGCAGCCGCAGCTGGTGGTGGAGAAACGGTTCGCCGGCGACCTCGAGCAGCGGCTTGGGCGTGTCGCGCACGCGCCCACCCAGGCGGGTGCCCAAACCCCCGGCGAGGATGCACACCGGGGGCAGCGCGCGCCCCTCGACACCGACGCTCGCGGCACCTGTATATGGGTCGCTTTTTTTCATATCGTCATCGGGGGATCGTCCACGTGAGTCGGTGACGCGTCCGGGCGCGTGTGCGCTGGGGCCTCCGTGCCCCCGCGTCCGCGGCAAGCCACCCTGCCGAGCGCCCCGGCGCTCACCGGAGCGCCGCCTCGCGCATCCCCGCGAAGGGGCTCGTGGCGTAGGCGGCCTCGATCTGCGGCCAGGCGTAGCGGGCGTCGGCCAGGCCGCCACACTCCGGCTCGGATCGCCGGCTACGATGGCCGCGGCAAAGCTCGCCCACTCCCGCTCCCAGGAGCGGTCCTCGTCCGGAAGCGAGAGCTCCTCGAGCGCGGGCGGCCCAAGCTCGGGCGACATGCGGTGGATCAGCAGCCGTTGCGGGCCGTAGGAGCGCACGAGCCCTCGACGCGAAGCTTCGCGGTGCGGCAGAAGACCTCCAGCGAGAAGATGTTGCTCCACTCCGTCCAGCTGACGTGCAGCATCGCCCACGGGCGCAGTGCGCGAGTCGCCGCTCGACCGAGGATCAGCGCGGCGTTGTCCTCCACGGGCATCTCCCAGAAGTGCGTGCGCAGCAGCGCGGCGTGCAGCGGCAGCGGGCCCGGCGAGCCAGTGCGTGAGGTCGAGCAGGTGCATGCCCTGGTCGACGAGCTCGCCGCCGCCGGAGCGCGCGCGGGTCGGTGCGCCACTCCGGTCGTAGCCGGGACGCCCGCCGTGCCCGTAGCGCGCGCGGAGGTGTAGAAGGGGCCCATGCCGGCCGGAGTGGACCTCCTCGGCGACGCGCGCGAGCCCGGGTGGAAGCGGTGGTTGAAGCCGACCTTGACAAGGCGGCCGCTCGCACGCTGGGCCGCGAGAGGCGGTCGATCTGCGCGCGGAGATGCCCGCGGGCTTCTCGACAAGCACGTGCGCGCCGGCGCCGAGCGCCCCTCGGCGAGCGGCGCGAGGCTGGTCGTGGACGGTCGCCACGACGACCACGTCGGGGCCGAGCTCGAGCAGCTCCGCAAGCGTCGCGCAGGCGCGGCAGCCGTGCCGGTCGGCCGGGTGCCAGCCTGCCTGGGGGTTGACGTCGTAGCAGCCGAGCGGGTGTCGTCCGCGGGCGCGAGCGCCGCCGCGCGCTTGGCGCCGATCAGGCCGCAGCCGACGATGGCGACGCGTAGGCCGCCACGCGTGCTCCCCGAGCAGCTGCGCCACTCCGCCGGGGAGGTCGGCCGCGTGCAGGTCTGCCCACGCAGGGCCGGGGCGCTTGTGGGCGCTTCCCGGGTACTCGAGCAGCACAGTGCGGCACCCGGCCGCCTCGCCGGCGAACACGTCGGTGTCGGTATCTCCGAGAAACCGCGACGCGCCAAGCTCAAGGCCGAGCGCGTCCGCGGCCTCGAGCAGCATCCCGGGGCAGGCTTACGGCAGGAGCACGGCCCGGAGAGCGCCGGAACCACTCCGTCGGGGTGGTGGAAACAGAGGTAGGAGCCGTCCAAGCGTGCACCTGCGCGCGCGAGTAACTCGGCCACGCGCGCGTGCACCGCGAGCAGCTCGTCCACCGTCGCCCGGCCCTTCGCCGCGGCGGGCTGGTTGGAGACACAGACGAGTGCGAAGCCGGCGGCCGCCAGCCTGCGCAGGGCCGCCGCGACGCCCGGCAGCAGGCGCACGTCCGCGACTCTCAGGGGCGACTCGGCGCGCCGCGAGTCGGGGTCGGGGACGCGCTCGTTGAGAACCCCGTCCCGGTCGAGGAAGCCGCGGCTGGCCGTGCTCACAAGGCCGCTCGCGCCGGCGCGAGCGTCTCCCAGTGGCCCGCTTGTCGGCCAGCACGGGGTGTGAGACGAGCCCGTGCCAGACCACGGCCTGGAGGGACTCGACCAGCGGGCGTACGCAGCGCCGGCGGCGATCGATAAGGATCGCCACGTCCGCGAGCTGCGCGAGCGTGCCGCCGGGCGCGCCGACGACGCCGTAGATCGCCGCGCCGACCTCGCGCGCGCGCCTCCATCGCGCCGACGAGGTTGTCGAGACGTTGTGCTCGCGCGAGCCGCCGCCGACCGAGAAGACGAGCAGCGCGTCGCGCGCGCACAGGCGCGAGACGGCGAGCCAGCGCGCTGAACGAGGTCTCCCACCCGTCGTCGTTCGTGCGCGCGGTCAGCTCCGAGACGTTGTCGGTCGGCGCGTAGCTCTCCACGCGGCACAGCTTGCGGAAGTCGTTGACGGCGTGCGAGGCGTGCCCGGCGCCGCCACCGACGCCGAGGATGAACAGGCGCCCGCCCCGCTCGCGCACCGCCGCGAGGCCGCGCGCCATCGCGTCGAGCGCGGCCGGGTCGACGCGCCCGCGCGAGCGTCCGCGGCCGCGGCGAGGTAGGCGGCGCTGTGGTCGTGTTCGGACATCTCGATCAGCCTAACCATCCCGGAGTGCATCCACAAACGGGCAAAACCCAGGGGGGCCGTGTGGTACCTTCGGGCGCAAGATGGGTCGGCGCCGAGCAACACGAGCCCCGCGGCACCTGGGCCGCTACCGGCAGGCCCCTCGCGACGTGGTGGGGGGAAGCGGTGAGCGCGATCGAAAGCGCGACCCTCGCCGACGGCATCCGCCGCACGATCATCGAGCAGTCCAAGCGTGCGAACGTCGGGCCACATCGGCTCGGCGCTGTCGATCGCGGACATCCTCGCCGCGCTCTACGGCGGCGTTCTGCGAGCTGCCCGGCGGCCCGGCCGAGCGGGACCGCCTCGTCCTGTCCAAGGGCCACGCCGCGCTTGCCCTCTATGCGGCGCTCGAATTGACCGGGCGCTGCCCGCCGGGACGAGCCGGCACCTACTGCACCGACGGCACGCTGCTGGGCGTGCATCCCGAGCGCGACCTCGACGGGGTCGACTTCTGCACGGGCTCGCTGGGTCATGGACTGTCGCTCGCGGTCGGGCGCGGCGCTGGCGGCGCGCCTGGAGGCATCGCCACGCCGCGTGTTCGTCGTGCATGAGCGACGCGGAGCTCAACGAGGGGTCGGTCTGGGAGGCGGTCATGTTCGCCGCCCACCACCGGCTCGCCAACCTGGTCGTGATCGCTCGACCTCAACGGGCAGCAGGCGATCGGCTACACCCGCGACGTGCTCGACCTCGACGCGCCGGCGCAGCGCTGGAGGCGTTCGGTTGGGACGTGCACGAGCTCGACGGGCACGACCCGGCCGCCATGCAGGCGACGATCGAGGCCTCGACTTGCGACCGCGGGCGCGCCGCACGTCATGCATCGCCCACACGACGTTCGGCAAGGGCGTCAGCTTCATGCAGAACGTGATCGACTGGCACTACCTGCCGATGACCGACGAGCAGTACGACCCAGGCGCTGGCCGAGCTGCGAGGCGGCGGTCGCATGAGAGACGACTTCGTCGCCGAGCTCGCCGAGCTGGCGGCGAGCAGACGAGCGCGTCGTGCTGCTCACCGGCGACCTCGGCTACATGGTGCTCGACGTCTTCTCCAACCGCTTTCCCGACCGCTTCTTCAACGTCGGCGTGGCCGAGCAGAACATGGTCGGGATCGCGACCGGCCTCGCCGAGGCGGGTTACGTGCCGTTCGTCTACTCGATCGCCACGTTCGCGACGATGCGCCCGTACGAATTCATCCGCAACGGCCCGGTGCTGCACGACCTGCCGGTCCGCATCGTCGGCGTCGGCGGCGGGTTCGACTACGGCCACAACGGGATCACGCATTTCGCGCTCGAGGACTACGCGTTGATGCGCGCGCAGCCGGACATGACGCGTCGTCGCCCCGGCCGACAGCGCCCAGGCGCGCGCCGCGGTGCAGGCCACGCGCGAGCTGCCGGGCCCGATCTACTTCCGGATCGCCAAGCAGGGCACGCCGGTCGCCGGCCTGGACGGCCGCTTCGAGACCGGCCGTGCGCAGCTGATCGGCGACGGCGCGCGACGTCGCGCTGATCGCGATCGGCTCGGTCGCCCGCGAGGCGCAGCGCGCCGCCGAGACTGCTCGCCGAAGAGGGCGTCGCCGCGACCGTGGCGGTCGTCTCGACGTTCAACCCCTCGCCGGTCGAGGATCTCGCCGAGCTGCTGAGCGGCGTGTCGCTTGCGATCTCGGTGGAGACGCACTACCTCAACGGCGGGCTCGGCTCGCTGGTCGCGGAGACGATCGCCGAGCGCGGGCTTGAGCTGTCGCCTGATCCGCGCCGGCGTCGAGCACACGCCCAGGGGACTCACGGGCAGCCAGCGGTTCCTGGAGGACCGCTTCGGGCTCTCGGCGCGGCGGCTCGCGGCCACGCGTGCAGGCGGCGCTCGACACCGCCACGGCGAAGCTGACGCGTGAAGCTGAGCGCCGTCATCGCCTGCTACCGCGACGCGCCGGCGGTGCCGGTGATGCACGAGCGCCTGAGCACGGATGTTCGCCGAGATCGGCGCCGACTACGAGATCATCTTCGTCAACGACGGCAGCCCCGACAACGCGCGCGAGGTGCTCGCCGAGCTTGCGCGGCCGCGACCCGAAGGTCGTGGTCATCAACCACACGCGCGCCTTCGGCTCGCAGAGCGCGTTCACCAGCGGCATGCGGATCGCGACCGGCGACGCCGTCGTGCTGCTCGACGGCGACCTGCAGGACCCGCCCGAGCTCATCCCCCAGTTCGTCGAGCAGTGGCAGGAGGGGTTCGACGTCGTCTACGGCGTGCGCGTCGAGCGCGAGACGACAGCGTTCATGCGCCGCGCCTACAAGCTCTTCTACCGCCTGTTCCGCCGCCTCTCCTACATCAGCATCCCGCTCGACGCCGGCGACTTCGGGCTGCTCGACCGCCGCGTCGTCGGACGCGCTGAACGCGCTGCCCGAGACCAACCGCTTCATCCGGGGTCTGCGCGCGTGGGTCGGCTACCGCCAGGTCGGGGTGCCCTACGTGCGACCGGAGCGGATGTTCGGCAAGACGACCAACTCGCTGGTCAAGAACCTCGGCTGGGCGCGGCGCGCGATCGTCTCGTTCTCCTACGTCCCGCTCGACCTGATCGCCTGGCTCGCGCTCGTCACGGTCGGCGTCTCCGTTCGTCGCGCTGGTGGCGCAGCTGGTACTGCACTTCGCCGACCCGAGCCTCGCGCCCGAAGGGCTTCACCACGCTGATCGTCGGCATGCTGTTCATCGGCGGCATCCAGCTGCTGTGCCTGGCGATCATCGGCTCGTACGTCGCGCACATCTACGAGGAGAGCAAGCACCGCCCGCCGTACCTGGTCGAGAGCGTCCTCAACCCCCCCGCCGGGGCGCCCGCCGGGGCCCTCCCAGAGAACGGCGGCCGCCACGGTCGAGGCGGGGATGCTGGAGCACCCGAGCAGCTCCAGGGCGAGTCGCGGATTACCGAGCGAGTCGCGCCAGCCGTGAGCGAGGCGCTCGCCACGGCGCTGCCGGAGATGCGCGCACCCGCTGCGCGATCTGCGAGCGCGCAGGCGACGCGACGGAGCGCTGGCCGGCGACGTTCGACCCGCGAGGCGTTCAGCGCCCGCGTCTTCTCGGCGCGGCGGCTGCCCGACCGCGTCCACTACCGGATGGTCACCTGCGACAGCTGCGGCCTCGTGCGCTCAGACCCGGTCGCCGGACGAGGAGCTGCTGGCGGCAGCTGTACGCGTCGAGCAGCTTCGACTACGGCTCGGAGGTCGACTCGATCCAGGCGACCTACGGCCGCGCGCTCGGCTGGCTGGAGGCGCGCGCGCCGCGGCGCGAGGCGCTGCTGGAGATCGGCTGCGGCAACGGCTTCTTCCTCGCAGCAGGCGCGGCGGCAGGGCTGGCGCGAGGTGCGTGGCGTGGAGCCGAGCGCCGACGCCGTCGCCAAGGCTCCGCCCGAGCTCGACGGCGCGATCGTGCAGGACGTGATGCGCGCCGGGCTGTTCGCGCCGGAGAGCTTCGACGCGGTGTGCCTGTTCCAGGTGCTCGACCACATCTCCGACCCGGTCGAGCTGCTCGAGGAGTGCCTCGCGGTGCTGCGGCCGGGCGGGCACGTCCTCGCGCTCAACCACAACGTCGGCGCGTGGTCAGCAATTGGCCAT
>CAVRGU010000003.1:0-1145627 GCA_963720795.1 uncultured Solirubrobacterales bacterium
CTCCGGAATACGCCCCTGAGATCAAGCAGTACAACATCCGAACCAAGTTCGTGCGTGCGATCGAAGCGCAGGTGCCGAGCGAAGCGAGCATCTTCGAGCTGCCGTACGTGCCCTTTCCCCAGGGGAAAGACCCCGGCACGATCGGCGCGTACGAAGACCTCTACTCCTACTTCGTCTCCAACCACCTGCGCTGGAGCGGGGGCGCGATGGAAGGGCGGCCGACCAACTGGGTGCCGGCCTTCACCACCAGGCCGCTGCCGCAGATCCTGGAAGGCATCTCGGCGATCGGTTTCGCCGGCCTCTACTTCGACCGGGAAGGCCTGTCCGACCCCCAGGCGGTGGTGGCGGCGCTGAGCAGCCAGCTCGGGGTCGCCCCGGTGAAGAGCGCGGAAGGGCGGTTCACTTTCTTCAACATGGCCCTCTTCAACCGACGCTTCCACGAACAGCACTCGGCGGCGGAACTCGCGAGCATCGCGGCGTCCGCGCTGTACCCTCAGGCGAAGAAGGCGCCGGCGTGAAACTGAGCGCGGTTATCGCCTGCTACCGCGACGCCCCGGCGGTGCCGGTGATGCACGAGCGGCTGAGCCGGATGTTCGCCGAGATCGGCGCCGACTACAAGATCATCTTCGTCAACGACGGTAGCCCCGACAACGCGCGTGAGGTGCTCGCCGAGCTAGCCGGGCGCGACCCGAAGGTGGTGGTCGTCAACCACACACGCGCGTTCGGGTCCCAGAGCGCGTTTACCAGCGGCATGCAGATCGCGACGGGGGACGCCGTGGTGCTGCTCGACGGAGACCTGCAGGACCCGCCCGAGATCATCCCCAAGTTTGTCGAGCAGTGGCAGGCCGGGTACGACATCGTCTACGGGGTGCGTGTCGAGCGTGAGGCGACGGCGTTCATGCGTCGCGCGTACAAGCTCTTCTACCGGCTGTTCCGCCGGCTCTCGTACATCAACATCCCGCTCGACGCGGGTGACTTCGGGCTGCTCGACCGCCGGGTCGTGGACGCGCTCAACGGGCTGCCGGAGTCGCACCGTTTCATCAGGGGTCTGCGCGCGTGGGTCGGCTATCGCCAGGTCGGGGTGCCCTACGTGCGACCGGAGCGGGTGTTCGGGAGAACGACCAACTCGCTGGTCAAGAACGTCGGGTGGGCGCGCCGTGCGATCGTCTCGTTCTCCTACGTCCCACTCGACCTGATCGCGTGGCTCGCGCTCGTCACGGTCGGCGTCTCGTTCCTCGGACTGGTGGCGCAACTCGGACTGCGCTTCACCGACCCGAACCTCGCCCCGAAGGGGTTCACCACGTTGATCGTCGGGATGTTGTTCATCGGTGGCGTCCAGCTGTTGTGCCTGGCGATCATCGGCTCGTACGTGGCGCACATTTACGAGGAGAGCAAGCACCGTCCGCCGTACCTGGTCGAGAGCGTCCTCAACGCCCCCACCGGGGCGCCCGCCGGGGCCCTCCCGGAGAACGGGGCCGTCGCCGTTGCCGCGGGGGCGCTGAGGGCACCCGAGCAGCTCCCGCAGGGGTCGTGGATCACCGAGCGAGTCCCGCGGCTGTGAGCGAGGCGCTCGACACGACGCCGCCCGCGAGTGGCCCGCCCACCGTGCGATCTTCGATCGCGAAAGCACTGCTGCCCGAGCGCGCGAAGGAGGGACCCGCTGCGGTCCTCGGTGAGCCGCAGAGCGCCGCGGCCGACCCGCTCGCCGTCGGCGAGGTCGAGGGGGACCTCGCGCCGCTGCTGTGCGGGGCGATCGCGGACGGCGTGATGCTGCTGGCGATCACCGCCGCGGGCCTGATCGCGCTGTTCGGCCAGAGCAAGCCGGTCGAACGGGCCGGCTTCCTGCTGGCGATCGTCGCGGTCGTGCCTCTGAGCGTGCTGCTCGCGTGGCGGCGCGGGCGGGTCGGCATGACGAACGAGCGCCAGCGGTTCCTCGCGGTTGCGACGCTCGCGGCGACCGCCGCGGTCCTGTGTGGGGTGTACCGGTTCACGACGCCGGCCTCCGGCGGGATCGGAACGTCGGCGACCCTGGCGATCGCGCTGCTCCTCGCGCGGGCCGTCCTCGCGCTGGGGGCCCGGTTCGTGCCGGAGGCCTGGACGCATCGTCCGGCGAAAGCGGCGGCCGCCTTGACGGTGCTGTTCCTTGCGGCGGCCGCGGCGCCGTTCGTCCCGGTCTTGACACGCACTCTCTCCGACGTCGCGCTCGCGGCGGCGGCTGCGCTCGTGGCCTTCGGATTGGCGATGTGGTTCGCGGGCCGTCGCGGTCTGCCGCGCGCCGTGACGAGGCCGCTCGACGTCGCGGTCGTCGTCGGGTGTGCGCTGGTCGTGGTCTACATCGGGCTTCCGACCTCGGCGCTCGCGTACAACCAGAACTACTTCCTCGGGCCCGCCCTCGACGTTCTCCATGGCCGTCCGATGCTGGTCGGCACCTTCGCGCAGTACGGCGTGGGGATGATGGATGCGCTCGCGGCGCTGTTTCTCGTCCTGCCGATGGGCTACGGCGTATTCACGCTTGTGATCTCGACGTTGACGACGCTGCTGTTCGTGGGCCTCTACGTCGTTCTGCGGTGGAGCACCGGGTCACTGCCGATCGCCGCGTGCGGTGTAGCGGTTGCGGTGCTGCTCGACGTCTTTGGGCAGATCAACTACTACACCTACTACCCGAGCACCGGTGTGCTCAGATTCGGCCTGCCGTGGCTGGTGCTCTTCTGTTCGCTCGCCGCCGCCAGGACGGAACGGTTCAAGCGGCCGTTCGAAGCGGCGGTCTTCGTGATCGTCGCCGCCGCGGCCGTGTGGAGCGGCGAGGCCGGGGTGTACTGCCTCGGGACCGCCGTCGTGCTCGCCTGGCTCGATGCGGCGGTCGCGGAGGCGAGCGGGCGCGAGCGTCTGCGGGTCGGCGCCCTGCGCACTGCGTGGCTGGTCGCGGCGAGCGTCGGCGGCTTGGTCGCCTTCACGCTCCTGACGCGCGTGGCGGCCGGCGCGTGGCCCGATTGGGGCGGCTACCTCGAATACATCCGTCTGTACACCGTCGGCGGGTTCGGCGACCTGCCGATCGAACCGTGGTCGCCCGGTCTGGCGCTCGGGGGGATGTACATGGCGTCGGCGATCGCGCTCGTCGTGCTCGTGATGAAGCGGCCCGAGCTTGTGCGCGAACGGGCGGTAGCGTTTCGCGCCGCCGCCGGCCTGACGGCGATCGGCACGCTGGTGTTCACCTACTACCTCGGCCGCTCCCACCCGAACAACCTGATCCACATATCGCCGCCCGGCTTCGCGTTGCTGTTCGTGTGGCTCGGCATCGTCCGCTCGACGCTCGACAGTCGCGTTGCGCCGGCGCTGGCGACTGCCTTGGTCGTCTTCCTCGGCGCGATGATCGTCGCGAGCGAGCGTGAAGACATCAGCCAGAAGTACCCGACCACGGCCCTGGCCGCAGTGACGGGGGATGCGCCGCCGCTGGGCAGAGCGCTGAGCAGGTTGTGGGGCAACCCGCTGGTCGAACCGGTGATCGGACGGATCGAGAACTTTGTGCGGTCGCTCCCGGGTCCGCGCAAGAACCTGACGCTCCTGCTCACTCCGGGCATGGCGACGGAGGTGATGATCCGGCTCGGGTTCGTGAACGAGATCGGCTCTGCCAACCCGTGTCAGGAAACGCTCTCCAAGCGCGGCCCCGAACGGGCCGCCGAAGAGGTGCGGTCGCTGCGGCCGGGCGCGATCATCGTGTTCAGCAACACGCCGCAGGAGGGCGGCGGAGCGCCGGGGCTCAAGTACTACATCTACAGCCTGATGGAAGCGCGCTTCACGATGCGGGAAATCGCGAAAGACGGGCGGGGCCTGTACGCGGTCCGGCTGACCACGCCGATCAACCCCCACCCGGCTCGGGTGCCGCCTCCCCGCGTCGGCCCCTCGGCGATCGGCTGTGCGTAGCGCGGCGTCAGCGGGGCCCGACGGGGGCGGTGCCTGGGACCCGGCAGCCGGCAGGGGAGAGCCCGCCTCCGGCACGGGAGAGCCCGCCCCCGACGTCCCGGAAGACGCCGCCGACGCCGCCGACGCGCAGGAGAACCTCGCCCTCGCGCCGCTGCTGTGCGGGGCGATCGCGGACGGCGTGATGCTGCTGGCGATCACCGCCGCGGGCCTGGTCGCGCTGCTCGGTCAGAGCGAGCCGGTCGAACGGGACGGCTACTACCTGGCGATCCTCGTGATCGTGCCCCTGAGCGTGGTTCTCGCATGGCGCCGCAAGCGGGCCGGCGCGACGGAGGGGCGCCGGCAGTTCCAGGCCCTCGCTACGCTCGCGGCAACCGCGGCGGTCCTGTGCGCGGTGTACCTGTTCACGACACCCGCCTCCGGTGGGGCCGGAACGTCGTTGACGCTGCTGCTCGCGCTCGTCGCGGCGCGGGTGGCGGTCGCGCTTGGGGCCTGCTTCGTTCCGGAGGCATGGACGCGCCGTCCGGCCCGGGCGGCGGTCGCCGCGATGCCGCTGCTGCTCGCGGCGGCCGCGGCGCCGTTCGTCCCGCCCGCGACACGCAGCCTTCCCGATGTCGCCGTCGCGACGATCGCCGGGCTCGCGACGTTCGCGCTGGCCAGAGCGTACGGAGGCCGCCGTGGCCTGCCGCGTGCCTGGAGGAGGGCACTCGACCTCGCTGTCGTTGTCGGGTGCGTACTGGTCGTGGGCTACGTCGCGCGCCCGAGCAGCACGCTGATCGGCAACCAGAACTACTTCCTCGGGCCGGCCCTCGACATTCTCCACGGACACCCGATGCTCCTCAGCACGTTCTCGCAGTACGGCGTAGGGGTGATGGATGCGCTGGCGGCGGTGTTCCTCGTCGTGCCGATGGGGTACGGCACGTTCACTCTCTTGCTCTCGGCGCTGACAACGCTCGTGTTCGTCGGCCTCTACGTCGTGCTGCGCTGGAGCACCGGGTCGCTGCCGATCGCCGCGTGCGGAGTGGCGGTCGCGGCCCTGCTCGATGTCTTTGGCCAGATCGAATTCTATATCTGCTACCCGAGCACCGGCGTGTTGAGATTCGGCCTGCCGTGGCTCGTAGTCCTGTTCTCGCTCGCCGCGGTCAGGACGCCGCGACACAGGCGGCTGTTCGATGCGCTGGTGCTTGCGGTCCTCGCCATCGCGGCTATGTGGAGCGGCGAAACCGGCGTCTACTGCTTGGGCACGGCCGTGGTGCTCGCGTGGCTGGATGCCGCAGTCGCGCAGGCAAGCTGGCGCGAGCGTCTGCGAATCGGCGCCGGCCGCACAGTGCTGTTGGTCGCGGCGAGCGTCTTTGGCCTCGTGGCATTTACGGTGGTGACGCGGGTGGCCGCCGGCGTGTGGCCCGATTGGGGCGGCTACCTCGAATACGTCCGCAGGTACACCGTCGGTGAAGTCGCCGACCTGCCGATCGAACCCTGGTCAGCGGGTCTTGCGCTTGGAGGGATGTACGTGGCGTCGGCGATCGCCGTCGTGGTGCTCGTGGCGGCGCGACCGGCGCTTGTGCGCGAACGGGCTGTGGCCTTTCGTGCCGCCGCCGGCCTGACAGCGCTCGGCACGCTTGTCTACACCTACTACCTCGGTCGCTCCGCTCAGAACAACCTGATCCACGTCTCGCCGCCCGCGGTCGCGCTGTTGTTCGTGTGGCTCGGCATCGTCCGCTCGACGTTCAACAACCGGACGGCTGCGGCGGTCGCGAGCGCCACGGTGGTCTTCCTCGGCGCGATGATCGTCGCGAGCGAGCGTGAAGACATCAGCCAGAAGTACTCGACCACGGCGCTGGCCGCCCTGACGGGGGAGGGGCCGCCGCTGGGCAGGGCGCTGCGCACGATGTGGGACAACCAGCTGCTCGAACCGGAGGCTGAACGGGTGGTGCGCTTCGTGCGGTCGCTCCCGGGCCCGAACACCAGCCTGGCGCTCTTGATCACTCCGTATCTCGCGACAGAGGCACTGATCCGGCTCGGCAGAGCAAACGCGGTGGGGTCGAGCAACTCGTGTCAGGAATCGATCTCCTACCGCGGCGCTGAACGGGCCGCCCGGGCCGTGCAGTCGCTGCGGCCCGGCGCAATCATCGTGTTCAGCGAATCGCTGCAGGAGGGCAACAAGGCGCCGCCGGTCGACCACTACGCGTTCTCGCTGCTGACGACGCACTTCAAGCTGCGGCAGATCGCCGCCGACGGGCGGGGCCTGGTGGCGCTACGCATCGTTGCGCGAGTGCCCGCCCCCGCGAGTCCGGTGGCGATTCTGCCCTCACTGGTGCCCGAAGGTTGCTCGTAGTGGTGCGGCGCGGCCGAGCAGCAGCGAACCACGCCACGGCCACGCGCCCGGGCGTAGAGCGGGCCGCCGACAGGCCGGCTCCCCGGGGGCCGGCGCTGACCGGGCAGCTCAGCGGGCGGGCGGGGTACCTCGCGGCCCCGCTGATCGCCTCCACGCTCCTGGCGGTCTGGTTGATCTCGGGAGTTTCAGTCGGGGACGTAGCGAGGTTCCTCGCCTTCGAAACGCTCTACGTGGTGCTTCCAGGCTGCCTGCTGTACCTGCTGCTGAGCCCGGCGTCGTGGGAACTGGACCCGGCGCCCGGGGTACGGCTGCGAGTGCTCGCGGTCGGGTGGCCGCTCGGCTACGCGCTCGAGATCGGTGCGTTCGCGCTGACCGCTGCGCTGCACGCACGTGGCCTGTTTGTGTTTCTCCCGCTACTGGCTGCGCTCACGCTGGGGCCAGCTGTCCTCCAGAGGCGCCGTCGAGCCCGCTCGGCGTCGGCGCCGGGGGCGTCCGCGGCATGCGGAGACCCGCTCGGCAGAGGCCCGCCTGGCGAGGGCGTACTCGGCGAAGGACCGCCCGGCGGACACCTGTCGCGAGCGCACGAGCTGGGAGCGGGGTCGCTGCTCGCGGCGGGCGCGATTGCGCTCGCGCTCGTACTGCTGGCCGTCAGGTACTTCGCGATCTACCCCCTCCCCGAACACGCCAGCAGCGTGTTCTACTTCCTGGACAACGTGTGGGACGTGTCCTCCGCGGCGGAGGCGCTGCACCACTGGCCAGTCACGGAGTCCTTCTTGGCCGGTCATCCGTTCCGGTACTACATCGGCTTCTTCCTCCACGTCGCCGCCATCAAGCAGGTGATGGGCGTGTCGCTTGGGACGGCGATCTTCAGGCTGGTCCCCGCCACCTCGACGGTGGTGGCGATGCTGCAGTTCTGGTGCCTGGGCGCCCTGCTGGGACGTTCACGGTGGGCGGGTCCGGTCACCGTCGCGCTGCTGGTCTTCGTGGAAAACCTGAAGCTGTTTCCAACACACACCAAAGTGTTTGGCGTCGCGCTGTTCAGTGAATTCACCTGGAGTCCCACGTACGGGTTCGGCGTCATCTTCCTCCTGGGCCTGCTGATCCTGTTCAGATCGCAGTTCCCCGGCAGGAACTCGACGACCTCTCCGACCCCGGCTCCCCCCGCGCCTGCCGGTCACCCGGCCGGGCTCCCGCCTACAGGCTCCCACGCCCGCCCCGCGCGTGGCGGGTGGGCGCCACCCGGAGTCGTGGGCTCGCTGGCGCTGCTCGGCGTCCTCGTCCTCGGTGCCGGCGCGGTGAAGACAACCGCCGTCGCGACCTTCGTGGCGGGCCTGGGCCTGCTGTGGGTGTGGCGTCTGGTCAGGGCTGGGGGCCTTGCCTCGCAGGCCGACCGGCTGCTGTCCGGCTGGGTGGCGCTGTCGCTCGCCTGCTTCGCCGCGACGTACCTGCTGCTGCTCTACGGCCCCGGCGCCCCCGCGACGACGGAGACCACGCTCGCCCCGCTCGACTTCATGAAATACACCGTGTTCGGTTCCACGCTCGCCGCGCACCCAGGGTTTGTGCCGATGGCGGCAGCGATGAGCGTGATCGTCTTCTGGAAGCTCCTGCCTGCGGCGGCGGTCGTCTGGTCGGTGTGGAGACGCGGTGCGTGGTCCCCCTACGCCAGCCTCGCGGTGGCGCTATTCGTGGTCGGGTTCACCGTCTACGTGCTGATGGGAAGTCCGGCCGACAACGAGAACTACTTCATCTGGTACGGCTACATAGGACTCATCCCCCTCGCGGCCGTGGGTCTGGTGGCGGTGTGGGGCGATGTCCGCAGGGATGTGCGAAGGGCGCTTGGTCGGCTCCCATCGCGGGGCGCTCGCGTGGTCGTGTGCGGTGTGCTCCTCCTCGGAGTGCTCGGTTGCGCCGAGTCGATCGCGCTGGCCGTCCCGGACACCTGGAGGACCCTGCTGGACAGGCAGACGGTACCGCGGGACTCCCCAAGCCAGCCGGGGATGACAGCGGCCCTCTACCGGGGCCTGAGGTGGGTCCGCGACCATACCAGCAGTTGCGCCATCCTCGCGGTGAACACCCCCGAAGTCCGATCCGCGGGGGCTGCGGGCGCGACGGCCGATTCGGGGTACTTCTACTACTCGGCGTTCACCGAACGGGAAGTCTTCTTCGAAAGCTGGGACATGACGATCCAGGGGCAGCACGGTGAACAGCCCTACCCGGGGCTCTACGCGCTCAACCGGGCGGCGACCGTGCGCGGGAACCCAGCCGCGGTGCGGGAGCTTGCGCGCAAGGGGGTCAGCTACATCCTGAGCGACAAGACTCACGGCGTGCCCGCGCGGGAGCCTCCGAGCGTGAGCCGGCTCGTGTTCGCCAACAGCGCCCTGGACGTGTACCGCCTGACGGTGCCGGTGGGCCACCACGGCTGTTGAGCGGTCCTCGACGGCACCGGACAGGGGCGCGGAGCGACTCCCGGGCCGGCGCGGGCCCCGGGTCAGGTCGCTGGGCGTCTCCCCCCGGGGGCCCTACCGCAGCCGCCGCCACAGCCGCCGCCAGAACCCCGGTGGGGCCGGCGGCGCCACAGCGCGGGCGGGGGTACGGTCGCGCGCACCAGCGCGACCCACTCCTTCAGCGGCAGCTCCCCGGAGATCAGGCGGCCGAGGGCGGTGGTGATTGGCGCCTGTGCACCCCTCGCCCGCTCGCCGGCGTGGTCCCGCGCGGGTCCACTCGCTTGCTTTCGCTGTGCCCGCGTTCCAGGGCGCGCGCCAGCAGCGGCACCGACTCCAGTGCCTCCACCGCCTGGCCGATGCGGGCGGGGATCTCCGCGGCGGGCACCCCCGCGGCGAGCAGCTCGCCCGCGCGGCGGTTGCGGCTCTCGGGCGCCAGCGCGGTGGCCACGAGGTCGCCGGTGCCGGCCAGGCCGATCATCGACTCCGGCCGCGCCCCGAGGCTCTCCGCGTAGCGCCACACCTCCGCGAAGATGTGCCCCGCCGCGGCGCCCGCGGCGTTGAGACCCTGCGCCTCGGTGGCCCCCGCGGCGAGCGCCGCGGCGTTCTTGGCGGCCCCCGCGAGCTCCACCCCGAGCGGGTCGTGCGGAGCGCTCGCAGACCACCCCCGCGCGCGTGAACACCTGCGCGAGCTGGCCCGCGAGCTCCTCGTCGTGGGAGGCCGCCACGAGCCCGGCGCCGGCGTGCACCATCTCCTGCGCGTGCGCCGGCCCGCCGAGGCACGCCACGCGGTGGGCGCCGAACGCCGCGCCGAGCACGCTCGTCGGGGGCGCCCCCTCCGGCGGGACGAGGCCCTTGGCGACCGACACCACCGCCGTGCGCCGCCCCAGGCCGGCGTCGCGCAGGCCCGCGATCACTGCGCCCAGCGCCTGCGAGGGCACCGCCAGGAACACGTAGTCCGCGCGCGCCACGCCCGCGGAGGCCGGCTCGATGCGCAGCTGCGCCGGTAGTCCACGCCGGGCAGGTACACGCGGTTCTCGCGCTCGCTCCTCCAGACGCTGCGCCTGCTCGGCGGTGCGCGCCTGCAGCGTCGTGCGCAGGCCCCCACGCGCCAGCACCACCGCGAGCGCGGTGCCGAACGAGCCCGCCCCGATCACCGTCGCGCGCTTCGCCCCGGGCGTCGGCAGCGAGCGGGCGCGGGTGGCGCGGGCGACGCTCGCCTCCGCCACCGGAGGCGCGGCAGCGGAGTGGAGGTAGGCTCAGTCACCGGTGAGCGAGCCTAGCGATCGACCGAGAGCGGTGGCGCAGTCGGCCGGGCCCGCTTGTGGTCGGGCGATGACGGCGACGGACGCGGGCGCCCCCGAGTGGCGCAACTGGGCGGGCGACCAGCGCTGCCGCCCCGGCCGCGTGGAGCGGCCCGCCTCGATCGCCGAGGTCGCCGCCGCGCTGGAGCGCGCCGCGGCGCAGGGCCAGCGCGTGCGGGTCGTCGGCGCGGGGCACTCCTTCAACGACGCCGCGCTCACCGACGGGCGCCTGCTGACGCTCGAGCGCATGAACCGCGTGCTGGACGTCGACCGCGCGAGCGGGCCTCGTGCGCGTGCAGGGCGGCATCACGATCCGCGCGCTCAACGCCGGCTCGCCGAGCACGGCCTGGCGCTGGAGAACCTCGGCGACGTCGACGCGCAGAGCGTCGCCGGCGCGATCTCGACCGCCACCCACGGCACCGGCGCGCGGCTGCGCAACCTCTCCTCGCAGGTCGCCGCGCTGACGCTCGTGCTCGCCGACGGCTCGACGCTGCACTGCTCCGAGGGAGGACCCCGCGCTGCTGCGCGCCGCGCGCGTGGGGCTCGGCGCACTCGGGGTCGTGGCCGAGGTGACGCTGCGCTGCGTGCCCGCTTTCCGCCTGCGCGGCGTCGACGCGCCCGCGCCGCTGGAGGAGACGCTCGAGCGCTTCGAGGAGCTGTCGCCGCCAACGACCACTTCGAGTTCTACGTCTTCCCCCACGCCCGCACCGCGCTGACGCGCACCAACAACCGCACCGAGGAGCCGGCCCGGCCGCGCGCAGGCGTGAGCGCGTACACCAACGACGTGCTGCTCACCAACCGCACCTTCGAGCTCTGCTGCCGCCTCGGGCGGCGCGTGCCCGCGCAGATCCCCCGCATCAACCGGCTCGTCACGCGCCTCGCGGGCGCCCGCCGCCGCGTGGACCGCTCCGACCGCATCTTCACGAGCCCCCGGCTAGTGCGCTTCACCGAGATGGAGTACGCGCTCCCGCGCGAGCGCACCGTCGAGGCCGTGCGCCGCGTGTTCGAGTTGGTGGAGGGCGGGCGGCGGGCTGGTGGGACTCGAAACAGATTTGCCGTGCCCTTCCCGATCGAGGTTCGCACCGTCGCCGCCGACGACGCGCTGCTCTCCACCGCCGCCGGGCGCGACAGCGGGTTCGTCGCGGTGCACATGTTCGAAGGGATGGCGTGGGAGCCGTACTTCCGCGCGGTGGAGGCCGTCATGGACGAGCTCGGCGGTCGCCCCCACTGGGGCAAGCGCCACTTCCAGAGCGCCGCCACGCTGCGCGGGCGCTACCCCGAGTGGGAGCGCTTCCAGGCCGTGCGCCGGCGTCTCGACCCTGGGGGCGCTTCGCCAACGCGTACACCGACCGGGTGTTGGGGCCGTCACCCGCCATCCCCCGCCACGCCGGGCGACCGCGGGGGGTAGGAGGCCCCGCGCCCATGCGCCCCTTGAACCACCGCTGGACGATCCCTGACCCCACCTCGAGCCGCGCGCTCGAGCGCTCGAACGGGCCACCGCCTCGCTCGACCCGCCCTTCGCGGTCGTGGACCTCGACGCCTTCTGGGCCAACGCCGCCGACATGGAACGGCGTGCGGCGCCCCTGCCGATCCGGCTCGCCTCCAAGTCCGTGCGCTGCCGTGCGCTGCAGGAGCGCGTGCTCGCGCGGCCCGGCTTTCAGGGGACGCTCGCCTTCACGCTCCCCGAGGCTCTGTGGCTGGCGCAGTGCGGGTTCGAGGACCTCGTTGTCGCCTACCCCACTGTCGATCGCCGTGCGCTGCGGGACCTTGCCCAGCTGACCGCCGAGCGGCCCGAGGCGCGCGTCACGATCATGGTCGACTCGCTCGCGCACCTCGATCTGCTCGACGCCGCCGTCGGGGGGCGGGCGGACGTGGCCCGTGCGCCCGTGCGTGTCTGCCTGGAGCTCGACGCCGGCCTGTGGCTGCTCGGCGGGCGCGTGCGCGTCGGGGTCAAGCGCTCGCCCGTCCACACCCCCGCGCAGGCCGTCGCGCTCGCCCGCGCGCTTGTCGCTCGCACGGGGGTGCAGCTCGTCGGTCTGATGGCCTACGAGGCCCACATCGCCGGCCTCGGCGACCTGCCGGCCGGGCAGGGGGTCGGTCCGCGTCTGAACGCGCTCGCCGTGCGTCTCCTGCAGGCCGCGTCGGCTCGCGAGCTCGCCGCGCGTCGCGCCGCCGCGGTCGCCGCTGTGCGGGGCGTAGCGCCGCTGGAGTTCGTCAACGGCGGGGGCACCGGTTGCCTGGAGGGCACCGCCCGCGAGGCGGCTGTCACCGAGGTCTCCGCCGGCTCCGGGCTGTACGGGCCCGCGCTGTTCGACACCTACCGCGCCTTCACCCCCCGACCCGCCGCGCTATTCGCGCTGCCGCTCGTGCGCCGCCCCGCGCCCGGCGTGCTCACCGCGCTCGGCGGTGGCTACCTCGCCTCCGGTCCCGCCGACGCCGCGCGCCTGCCCCGGCCCTTTTTGCCCGCCGGGCTGCGGCTCGACCGCCGCGAGGGTGCCGGGGAGGTGCAGACCCCCCTGCTCGGTGCCCCTGCCCACACACTCGCAGTCGGCGACCGCGTCTGGATGCGCCACGCCAAGGCCGGCGAGCTCTGCGAGCGTTTCGACCGGCTGTATCTCGTGGAGGGCGCGCGCGTTGTCGAGGAGGTCCTCACCTACCGGGGGGAGGGGCGGTGCTTTTTGTGAGTTCTATGGGTCCTATATAAGTCCCGCCAGCTTTTCGCCTGCCTGGCGCAGCGCCCGCGTGTTGTTCGCCTCCACGATGACCTGCAGGTCGAGGATGCGCGCGTCGAAGAGGCTCAGCGCGTTCTCTCCCGCCACCGCGTACGCCGGCACGCCCGCCTGACGCGCCCGCGTGGCGGTCTCGAACACCGCGCTGGCCCCTCCCCGATCGTTTAGCAGCGTGCGCTCGTCCAGGCGCTCCGCGCCCACCACCACCGCGCGGGCTGCACGCATCCGCGTATCGAAGTCCAGCGCCCCCAGCAGCTCCCGCGCGTCCTGCTCCTCGGTGGGTTCGATCGGGCACACGTCCACCTCAGCGAGGGTCCCCCGCCTGCAACCCTCGCCCGATCGCGGCCCCCACACGCTCCGCGCTCAACCCCTCGCCGAAGTGTTCCGTGGCGATGAGCACGGTCCTCGAGATCACGGTCCGGCATCCTTACAGGCGTGACCGACGAGCCCGTGCCCCCTCCCGCGCCCTCGACTGCCGACGAGCAGGAGCCTCCCGCGCCCAAGACGCGCAAGCGCGCCTCGTCTGCAGAGCAAGGAGTACGTCACCATCGAGGCCGCCGGGCAGGAGCTACGGGTCTCGAGCCCCTCCAAGCTCTACTTCCCCGAGCCCGGCCTCACCAAGCTCGACCTGATCGCCTTCTACGTTGAGTGCGCCGAGGCCGTCCTCGTGCACCTGCGCGAGCGTCCCACGGTGATGAAGCGGTGGGTCGACGGGGTCGCCGGCAAGCCGTTCTTCCAGAAGCGCGTCCCCGACCACGCCCCCGAGTGGCTGCAGACGACGGTCGTGAAGTTTCCCTCCGGGCGCACCGCTCGCGAGCTCGTCGTCTCCGATGCCGCCCACCTCGTGTGGGGGGTCAACCTCGGCGTGATCGACTGGAACCCCTGGCCGGTGCGCCGCGCCGACCTCGACCACCCCGACGAGCTGCGCATCGACCTCGACCCGCAGCCGGACATCCCCTTCGCGCAGGTCCGCGTTGTGACGCTCGGGGTGCGCGAGGTGCTTGAGGAGCACGGGCTGCGCGGCTCTCCCAAGACCTCCGGCTCGCGCGGGATGCACGTGTTCGTGCGGATCTCCCCAGAGTGGACCTTCCGCGAGGTGCGCCGCGCCGCGCTCGCGCTCGCGCGCGAGGTCGAGCGGCGCATGCCCGGCCTGGCCACCACGCGCTGGTGGAAGGAGCAGCGCGAGGGGGTCTTCATCGACTACAACCAGAACGCCCGCGACCGCACCGTCGCCTCCGCCTACTCCGTGCGCGCCGTCCCCGACGCGCGTGTCTCCTGTCCGCTTGGGTGGGACGAGGTTGCCGACGTCGAGCCGGCGGAGCTGCGCCTCGACACCGTCCCCGCGCGGCTGCGCGAGCGCGGCGACCCCGCCGCCGAGATCGACTCGCACGCCGGCTCGCTGGACTCGCTGCTGGAGCTCGCCGACCGCGACGAGCGCGAGGGCCTCGGCGACGCCCCGTGGCCGCCGCACTTTCGCAAGCAGCGGGGCGAGCCGCCGCGCGTGCAGCCCTCCCGTGCGCGGGGGGGCGAGGGGACGTCCGGGCCGCCTGCGGGTGGGCAGGGAGAGGCCGCCTCGGGCCGGGGGTCGAAGTCGTTCGCCGAGCCGACCGCGAGCGACGAGTCGTGACCCTCCCGCTCACCCCCCCGCTCAAGCCGCAGCTCGCGCTCTCGCGCAAGGCGCTCCCCGTGGGCGAGGCGTACCTGTACGAGATCAAGCTCGACGGCTTCCGCTGCCTCGCGTTCGTCGACGGGGAGGAGGTCTTCCTGCAGTCCCGCAACGGGCGGCCGCTCGGGCGCTACTTCCCCGAGCTGCGCTTCCCCGCCGGGCGGTACGTGCTCGACGGGGAGATCGTCGTCCGTGGCGCCAACGGGCGCGAGGACTTCGACGCGCTCGGGCAGCGTGTGCACCCCGCGGAGTCGCGCATTAAGCTGCTCTCCGCCGAGACCCCCGCGGTGTACGTGGCGTTCGACCTGCTCGCCTGCGAGGAGGAGTCGCTGCTTGCCCAGCCGCTCGCCGAGCGCCGCGCCGCGCTCGAGGTGCTGCTTGGGCAGAAGCGGTTCGCGGGTACGCCCGTCGAGCTGATGCCCACCGTGGACACGCCCGCCGAGGCCGAGCTCTGGATGCGCGAGGCCGAGGGCGCGATGGCCAAGGAGCGCTTCGCACCCTACCGCCCGGGGGAGCGCCGCGGGATGTTCAAGGTCAAGCGCACCCGCACGCTCGACGTCGTCGTGGTCGGCTGGCGCCCTGGCAAGGAGCCGGACACCGTTGGCGCACTGATCCTCGGGCTCTACGACGGGGACCACCTGCGCGTCGTTGGGCACTGCTCCGGCTTCACCGCCACCGAGAAGCGCCGCCTCGTTGGCTTCCTCGCCTCCTACGAGACGGGCGAGCGTGGCTCCGCCGACCCGTCCCGCTGGAGCTCCGGGCGCGAGCTCGAGTGGGTCGCCCTGCGTCCTGAGCTCGTCATCGAGATCGACTTCGACCACGTCTCTGCCGGGCGCATCCGCCACGGCGCCAAGCTGCGGCGTTGGCGGGAGGACAAGGAACCCCTTCAGTGCACCTTCGATCAGCTCGGTTAGCATCGTCGGAGAGATGACCGGCGACACCGCCACCGTGGGGGAGGAGGAGTACCTCCAGATCCTCTTCTGGCTCCAAGAGGCCGGGCTGCCGATGACTGGCGCCAATGTCGCCCGCGCGATGCAGCTCTCCGCTCCGACCGTCCATGAGATGGTCGGGCGCCTGGAACGCGACGGCTACATCACGCGCGGGCAGAGCCGCGCGATCGCCTTCACCGACGACGGCGCCGCCCAGGCCGAGGGCATTGTGCGCCGCCACCGGCTGATCGAGCGCTTCCTCACCGACGTCCTCGGGGTCCCCTGGGACGAGGTCCACGAGGAGGCCGAGCGCCTCGAGCACGCGATGTCCCCCGTGCTCGAACAGCGGATGCTCGCCGCGATCGGCGACGCCAAGACCTGCCCTCACGGCCACCCGCTCGTCGCCGGCGCCCGCGAGGCCGGTGTGCCGCTCGCCGACGTCGCCCTCGGCGCCACGGTGCGCGTGCTGCGCTTCGAGAACGAGGCCGAGGACCTCCTGCACTACCTCAAGGACTCGGGCCTCGAGCCCGAGTTGGAGGGCACCCTCGCCGCCCACGACCGCCGCGAGGTCGTTGTCGAGACGGCGGACGGGCGCCGCTGCGCTGTCACTCCCTCGGTCGCCGAGACCGTCTCCGTGGTCGCCGACCCCTCCCCGCCGGCGCGCACCGCGCTGCCGGAGCAGTTGGTGCTCGGACAGCAGCGCTACGGAAAGTAAACCTGACGCGCGAATGCCGGCGCCTGGCGGCGTCCTCGATCGCTCGTGTGCCAAGCACACTTCGCGGGTGGGTGGGTCCTGATCGATTGGCCATGCTTGGCCTTCGCACGTCAGGGGGCGAACGACTTACGCCGGCGCGGACTGCAGTGACCGGACGGCCGCGGCCAACCGCACGACGCCCTCCTCGATCTGCTCCGGCGTGACGCCCGAGAAGGCGAGGCGCAGCGTGTTCTCGCCGCCCTCCAACAGGAAGTCGGTGCCCTTCACGAACACCACTCCCAGCTCCGCGGCCGCGGAGTGCAGGGCGGCCACGTCGGTGCCCTCGGGCAGCGTCACCCACATGAAGTAGCCGCCCTCGGGTGCGACGAACTCGGCCTCTGGCAGCTCGCGGTGCAGTGCGACGTCGAGCGTGCGGGCGCGCTTGGCGAGGGCTGTGCGGACAGTCTCGATCGAACGCTCCAACGCCCCCGAGGCGCAGAACTCGTACACAATCGACTGCGCCACCATGTTGGGGGAGATGTACGTGTTGGTCGCCAGCTTCGCGATCGCCGCGATCACCTCGGTGGGTCCCACCAGGTAGCCGACGCGGATGCCGGGGCACACCGTCTTCGAGAACGACGATGCGTACACCACGCGCTCGGGGTCCGCCGAGAGCATCGTCGGCAGCTTGTGGCCGCTGAAGTGCAGCTCCACGTAGGGGTCGTCCTCGAACACCGTGAAGTCGTGCTCTGCCGCCAGCGCCAGCAGCGCGCGGCGGCGCTCCGCGGTGAGGGTGTACCCGGCGGGGTTCTGGAAGTTGGGGATGATGTGGGCGAGCTTTGGGCGCACCGCCGGGCCGGACCTGCCCTCGAGCAGCGCGGCGAGCGCCTCGGTGTCGATCCCGTCCGGCAGCAGCTCGACCTGGTGCACGCGCGCGCCGCGTTCGCGCAGCGAGAGCAGCGTACGGTCGTAGGTGGGGCGCTCCACCACCGCCTCGTCCCCCTCCCGCACCAGGTGATCGAACAGGAACGCGTCCGCCTGCATCGAGCCGTTGGTAACCAACACCCGCTCGGGCTCCACCCCGTGGCGCGCGGCGATCCACGCTCGCAGCTTGGGGTAGCCGATCGAAGTTCCGTACGCGGTCGTGCCCGCCGGGTCGTTGGCGAACGCGCGCGCGGACGCCTCGCTGAGGCCCTCCACGTCGATGATGTCGAGCGAGGGGGCGCCGCGGGCGAAGGAGATCGTTGAGTCCGTCATCGACGCTAGCTTACGCGAACCGCCTCTCGTCCCTCGCGCTGCCGGGCGCCGGGGGGTGTCCGCCGCCGCTCAGCCTTCGTCGAACGTCAGCAGGATGCGCCCGTCCGCGACCTCGCGGACGTTGAAGTCGGTCTCTCCGGCGCGGCGCAGCTCCACCACCAGCGCCACGGGAGCCGCCAGCTGCACGTCGACCACCGCGTGGCTCGCCTCGAAGCGGCGCACCGACGCCTCGGCCACGTGGGGCAGGCCCGCCAGCCGTCGCTGGAACGCGCTCAGCGAGGCGATGTCGTAGAACGGGCCGACCCCCAGCTCGATACGACCTTCGAACAGGGCTTCCTCCGGCGACGGGGGCGCGGGCTGAGGCGGGGGGGGGCGACGGGGGAGCGGGCGCCATCGCAGGTGCCGCGGGTGCGGTGGTGGCCGGGGGAGAGGCAGAGGTGAGCCCCGACATCACCCGGCTGAGCAGCGCGTCGTACTCCGAGGCCAGATCCTTGGCGAAGCGCTCCAGCCGATCGCGAAAGCGTCGCAGCTCCGCGAGGCTCGCGAGCTGCGCTTCGGTTGGGCGCGGGCGCTCACCGGGCTCGAGTGTCGTCTGCGGCTCGGGCGTCATCCTCGGCTCAGGCGCCGACTGCGGCTCGGGCGCCGACTGCGGCTCGCTCACGGGGGGTGGCTCGTTACGGAGGGTGGGCTCCCGCAACGCCGACTGCCGCGCCGACTCGAGTGGCCTCACGAACTTGACTGGCTGTCCGCTGCCGGCGGGCTCGCTTGGGGTCGGTGGCTGGGTGGGGGCCGCAGGCCGGATCGGGGTGGGAGGCTGGATCGGGCTGGGAGTCCCGATCGGAGTCGGAGGCTCGATCGCCTCGTCCACCAGCCTTCCGCTCGCCTGCACGGGGGCTCCCGGGGCTCCCGAGGCGCCCGCATTTGCCTCCTGCGCTGCATTTGTGCTGGTCAACTCCCGACGCCTGCCGATCGACGTCAACTCCCGCTCGAGCTCTCGCAGCTTGCGCTCCAGATCCGCAAGGGTGCCCGTCACGTCACCGGTCTGAGAGGCGGCATCGCCGGGCGCGCTGGGTCCATTGGCGAACGTATCGGTCATCAGCATCCAGGGAGGGTCGCTACTCCATCCTACTCGGGCCGGGCCGGCGGGCGCACAAGCCCTGGGCCGCTTATTGCGTCTGTGCTGCTTTACCCGCGCAGGATCTGCACGGCGAGCTCGGCCACCTCGGTGGGGGTGCGCCCCACGCGGACCCCGCTCGCCTCGAGCGCCTGCGCCTTGGCGGCCGCGGTGCCCGAGCTGCCCGAGACGATCGCGCCCGCGTGGCCCATCTGCTTGCCTGCCGGCGCCGTGAAGCCGGCGATGTAGGCGACCACCGGCTTGGAGACGTGCTCGGCGATGTACTGCGCCGCCTCCTCCTCGGCGGAGCCCCCGATCTCCCCCGCGAGCACGATCAGCTCGGTCTCAGCGTCGGCCTCGAAGAGCTCGAGGATGTCCACGAACGAGGAGCCCGGCACGGGGTCTCCGCCGATCCCCACGATCGAGCTGTTGCCGAAGCCCGCGAGGGCGATCTCGTTGCCGATCTGGTAGGTCAGGGTGCCCGAGCGCGACACCACACCGACGTTGCCCTCCCGGAAGAACGACGCCGGGATGATGCCCACGTTGGCCTTCCCCGGGGAGAGGATGCCGGGGCAGTTGGGACCCACCAGCCGCGTTTCCGGATGGTCGCGCTTCAAGGTGTTGTAGACCCGCAGCTCGTCGTGCGCGGGGATCCCCTCGGTGATCGCGATCACCAGCGCCACTCCCGCCGCGGCGGCCTCCAGGATCGAGTCGGCCGCGAACCGCGGGGGGACAAAGATCATCGCCGTGTTCGGCTGCGTCGCCTGCGCGGCCTGCGCCCAGCTGTCGAACACGGGGATGCCCTCGACGTCCTGGCCGCCCTTGCCCGGAGTGACCCCGCTCACCACGGCGGTGCCGTAGCGGCGGTTGTTGAGCGTGTGGAAGGAGCCCTCCTTGCCGGTGATGCCCGCGACCGCGAGGCGCGTGTTCCCGTCGACCAGAATCGACATCAGATCCCCCGCCCCGCCGCGAGCGCGACGACCTTCTCGGCCGCCTCGTTCATCGTGGCGGCCGGGTGCACGTTGGGCAGCGCCACCTGCGCGAGCAGTTCGCGCCCCTGTTTGTCGTTGGTGCCGTCGAGGCGCACCACGAACGGCACCGTCGGCTTGACCTCCGCAAACGCCGCGATCAGCCCCCGCGCGACCTCGTCGCAGCGGGTGATGCCGCCGAAGATGTTGAACAGCACCGCCCGCACACGCTGGTTGGAGAGGATCAGCTCAACCGCCTGCTTGATCTTGGCCGCGTCTGAACCACCGCCGGCGTCGAGGAAGTTGGCGGGGCGCCCGCCCGCCTGGGCGACCACGTCGAGCGTGGACATCACGAGCCCCGCGCCGTTGCCAAGGATGCCGATGTCCCCGTCGAGCGCCACGTACTGCACGCCCTGTTCTTTGGCGCGGCGCTCCACAGGGTCCTCGTTCTCCGCATCCGAGAGCCCCTGGTTCTCAGGATGGCGGTAGAGCGCGTTGCCGTCCAACGAAACCTTCGCATCAAGCGCCTTGACCTGCCGCTCCGGAGTAACGATCAACGGGTTGATCTCCGCCAACGTGGCGTCCTCCTCCAACCACACCTCGTACAGCGCGGTGAGCGCGTCCGCAACCCCCTCAATCACATCCGCGTCGGCCCCCCCCGCGGTGGCGATCCCCACCGCCTCCTCCCGCGAGAGGCCCGCCAAAGCGTCGACGTGGTGGCGAACCAACTTCTCCGGCGTCTGCTCCGCCACCTCTTCGATGTCCACGCCGCCCTCAGTGCTGAACATCACAAGCGGCTGCTTAGCCGAGCGGTCAAGCAACACCGACGCGTAGTACTCCGTAGCGATGTCGCTAGCGTGCTCGATCCAAAGCCGGCGCACGGTGTGGCCGTGGATGTCCATCCCAAGGATCGAGCCGGAGTGCTCACGGGCCTCGCCCTCGTCAGCCGCGAGCTTCACGCCCCCCGCCTTGCCGCGCCCACCGACCAACACCTGGGCCTTAACAACCACCGGGTATCCCACCTCGTTCGCGGCGGCCACCGCCTCCTCCACGGTCGTAACCACCCTCCCAGGCGAGACCGCCAGCCCGTGGCGGGCGAACAGCTGCTTCCCCTGGTACTCGAGCAAATCCATAGCGGCGCGGGACTTTAACTGAAAAGGGAGGGGGGAGGGGGTGCGAGGGGGAGGGGGGAGGGCACCCTCCCCCCTCCCCCTCTTGAGGCATAATGCCCCCGCGATGCCTCTCCCAAAGAACGTCACCTTCGTCACTTTCGACGTCTACGGCACACTGATCGACTGGGAGACCGGCATCTACGAGGCGTTCGAGAAGGAGGCCACGCGCGACGGCATCACCCTCGACCGCGCCGAGCTGCTCGGCCTCTTCCACGAGATCTCCCGCGAAATCGAGGCCGGCTCCTACGAGCTCTACGCCGAGGTCCTGCGCCGCACCGCCCTGGAGATCGCCAAACGCCTCGACTGGCCCCTGGAAACGTCCCGCTCAGGCTTCCTGCCGGACTCGGTGCAGCGCTGGAAACCGTTCAAGGAGACCCCCATCCAGCTGCAGAAGCTCGCCAAGAAGTACAAGCTCGGCCTGCTCTCGAACATCGACGACAAGCTGCTCGGCCAGACCCGCCGCCACATCGCGACCGACTTCGACCTTGTCGTCACCGCCCAGCAGGTGCGCTCCTACAAGCCCGACCTCGCGCACTTCACCGAGTGCGCGCGGCGCATGGGGGGCAAGAAGGGGTGGGTGCACGTCGCCGCCAGCCACCACCACGACGTGGAGCCCTGCCTGAAGCAGCGCGTCCCCGTGATCTGGGTCAACCGCAACAAGGAGACCCTCGACCCCTCGCAGAAAAAGCCGACCGCCGAAGTACCCACGCTGCGCGAGGCAGCCAAGCTGCTGGGCGTCGCCTGACCCTGTGCGGGTGCGCGCGCTGCACCCGGACGTGCTCGTGGCCACCAGCGCGATCTGGCAGACCAACTGCGCGGTGGTACGCGGGGCGGTCGACGCCGACGGGCACGAGACCTTCGTCGTCGACTCCCCCGTCCTGCCCGAGGAGCTCGAAGCCCTGCCGGCGCTGCTCGAACAGGCTCGTTTTCCCGCCCCCAGCGGCCTGCTTGCGACCCACGCCGACTGGGACCACCTGCTCGGGCGCCTCGCCTTCCCAGGGGTGGCGCTGGGTTGCGCCCAGAGCACCGCGGAGCGGATGCAGGCCGCGCCGGGGGAAGCCCAGCGCGAGCTGCGCGCGTTCGACGAGCAGTACCTGATCGAGCGCCCCCGGCCGCTGTCCTTGGGACCGGTCCAGGCGCTGCCGGTCCCCGGCCGCTGCGCGATCGGCGAGCTCGAGCTCGAGCTGCACCCCACCGAGGGTCACACCGGGGATGGGATGGCCGTAGGGGTTCCGTGGGCGAGTGTGCTGCTGACCGGCGACTACGTCTCGGCCGCCGAGATCCCCACCCTCGGCGACGCCCCCGACGCGCTGCGCGCCTACAGAGCCACCCTCGAGCGGCTGCGCCCGCTGGTGGGGGACGCGCAGCACGTCGTCCCCGGCCACGGGCCGGTGCTCGACTCAGATCGCGGACTCGCCGTTTTGGAGGAGGACCTCGCCTACCTGGGTGCCCTGGAGGAGCGCGGCGTCGAGGCCGAGCTGCCCCCCGGACGGCGCACCGCGTACCAGCGAAACCAGCACCGGGAGAACGCCGCCCGCGCTCAGGCTTAGCCGCCCGCCCCCGCGCTCAGGCTTAGCCGCCGCCCGCGCGCAGGTCGCGCCGCGGGAGGCGGCACGTGCGCGTCCATGCGGCTCACCCGTAGTAGCGCGAGATGACCAGCAGCTGACTGAAGACGTCGTGCGCCAGCAGCAGGGTGACGATCAGCACCCCCACGACCGGCCCCCAGCGCCGCCCGGCGCCGCGCGCGGACAGCGCCAGGATGGGGCCCCACAGCGCGAGCAGCGGCAGCAGGTAGCGCGGCTCGGCGTACTCGGTGGGCAGGTGGTGGATGTAGTCGTCTACGCCGATCACGCCCGCGACGCCGAGGACGATCGCGAGGTAGACGCAGAGCTCCACCAGCCGGCTGCGCAGCGCCCCGCGGCAGGTGTAGAGCGCGCGCGAGAAGAGCCCGGCGAGCAGCACCGCGGGGACGAGCGCGACCGTGTAGACCCAGCTGGGGAAGGTCGTGTCCAGCCAGCCGTAGAGCCCCACGAGCCCGTTGAACCACAGCACGCGGGCGGTGAGGAAGCCGTGGAAGTAGTGGTGCATCCCAGGCAGCGGCGGCAGGTAGAACTGCCAGATGTAGCCGAGCTCCTTCAGGAGCGACCCGCTTTTGCCGCTCAGGTTGAGCGCGCCGGCGAGCGCGCCGAGCGCCGGTTTGCCCGTGAGCGCGTTGTAGAGCGCGTACAGCACGACCGGGCTCGCACCCACGCCGGCGGCGAGCGCGAACGAGCGCAGAGCGGCCGGCCGCGAGGTGCGCGCCTCGCGCACGCACAGCGCGAGCAGCCCGAGCACGGCGCCGGGCACCAGGCTGAGGAAGGTGAGCTTGGTCAGCAGGCCGACGGCGAGCACCGCGCCGAGCGCGAGGGCGAGCCGCGGCGTGAGTCCCCGCCGGAAGCCCCGCGCCAGGCAGTAAAAGAGCGCCGCCGAGACCGCGAACAGCAGCGCGTCGGGGTTGACCGCGCCCGACATCAGCCCGAGCAGCGGCGCCAGCGCGACGCCGAGCCCGCCGACCGTCCACGCCCACGGCACCCCGGGGAGCACCTCGCGCAGGAACAGGAACGCGAACAACGCCGTGAGGCCGCCCGAGCACGGCGGAGAGCAGCCGCATCAGCGCGAGCTGGTCGAGCAGGGTGCCGGGCGAGGCCAGCTTGTAGGGGACCGTCTCCAGGGCGTAGTACAGCGGCGGCTGGGCGGCGGCCACGCCCGCCTGTGCCGAGTTCGTGCGCGAGAGCGGCGCGGCGAGGGTGCGCTCCAGCCGGCGCTGCTCGCTCGGCGAGGAGATCGTGCCCACGCTCGGGTCGAACCGCACGTTCGAGTAGAGCAGGTCGTTCAGCACAGCCCGCTCGGCGTGCGGGAACGTTTCCCCGCTCCCCGACGGCAGGTGCCCGGTTTCGGCGAGGTGCTGCACGTAGGCGAAGTGAGAGGGTTCGTCGGGCACCTCGAACGGGGGCGAGACGACCGACCAGCACGCCGCGTTGAGGGACGCGACCAGCGCGCAGGCCCACGCCGCTCTGGGTACGCGGCGGAGCGCCGCGGGCAGCTCCGCGATGAGCCGGCGGCCCCCGGCGAGCACCCGTCTGTGGGAGGGTGTCCGCGTGCCGGTCCGCTCGCTCACGGGAGTTCCTTGAGGACCAGCCAAGAGGAGAGCGCGATGAACGCGAGCGCGAGCGCCACCACGAGCAGCGCGTCCCAGAGGCCGCTGGCCGCGTGGCCGTAGCCCAATCGCCGGATCACAGACGCGGCCGAGGACCACCACGGGTTGCTGGGCCGCAGGTATTCGACGCCCATTCTGCCGGGCAGCGGCCCTTCGGCGGAGAGCGCCGCGACGGCGCGCCGCGTCGGCCAGCCACGCAGCGTGACGGGCGCGTTCATCGAGCTGAGCGCGAAGCAGACCTTCACCGGAGCGACCGCGTTGGCGACGGGAGTCACCGGGACCGTCACCGCACCGCTCGACCACCCAGGGGGGTAGGAGCCCTGCGTCACGACGCGCGAGCCCGACAGGACCCGCACCGTCACCTGCGGACCGAGGACAGTGAGCAGCGCCAGGCGAATCGCCGAGGTGCCCCGCGGTAGCGCTTCTTCGGCCTGGCAGGCGCGCGCCGGCTGGCCCGTGGTCACGAGCCCGCCGGCAGTGGACAGGTTGCCCCGGGCGACCGTGAGCGGCGAGTGCGAGAGCGTCAACACGAACGCGACGGCGATGAGCGCCAGGCACGCCGCCAGTGTGATCCGCACCGAGGGTGGCGCGGGGAGAGGCAGGCCGGTGAGCCAGGCCCGTCGCCTGCGGGTCGGGGGTGGCGTGGGAGGTCGGGCCCGTCTCTTCCGATCGGGCGCGCGTGCGACTGTGGCCGAGCGCCGTGCCATCAGCCGTAGTAGCGCGAGATCGACAAGCAACTGGCTGAAGAGGTCGTGGGCCAGCACGACGCGTGACGATCGCGACGCCCACGACCGGCCCCCAGCGCCGCCCCGCGCCGCGCGCAGCCAGAGCCAGCACGGCGCCCCACAGCGCGAGCAGCGGCAGCAGGTAGCGCGGCTCGGCGATACTCACCCGGGGACCTGGTAGACGTAGTCGTCGGGCGCCGATCAGACAGCAGCCCCGAGGCCCATCGCCATGTAGACCGCCGACCTCGACCACGCGGCTGCGCAGCGCGCCCGCGGGAGACCACGAGCGCCCGCGCGAAGAGCACCGCGATCGCCGCCGTCGGGATCAGCGCGAGCGGTGTAGACCCAGCTCGGGAACGCCGCGTCCAGCCAGCCGTAGATCGCCCACCAGGCCCGTGAACCAGTACAGCCGCGTCGTGAGGAAGCCGTGGAAGTCGGCGTCATGGCCCGGCAGCCGCGGCAGGTAGAACTGCCAGATGTAGCTGAGCTCGTGCAGCAGCGACCCCCGGCCGGAGAGCGACACGGCGTTGCCGAGCACCCCGACCGCGGGCCGGGAGGAGAGCAGGTTGACAAGCACGTACAACAGCGCCGGGGTCGCTGCCACCCCGAGCCCGAGCGCCAGGCAGCGCAGGGCGGCCGGTCGGCCGAAGCCGGGAGACACGCCCCTTTGGGGCGAATCCCCGTTCGGCCGCGCGCCGGGCCTCGCGCGCGCCCAGCGCCAGCAGGCCGAGGAGCGCCCCGGGCAGCAGGCCGAGGAACGTGAGCTTGGTCAGGACGCCGACGGCGAGCACCGCCCCGAGCGCGAGCGGCCAGGCGTGGCGTGAGCCCGCGCCGGAAGCCCCGCGCCAGGCAGTAGAAGAGCGCCGCGCGAGACCGCGAACAGCAGCGCGTCGGGGTTGACCGCGCCCGACATGCTCGCCGAGCAGCGGCGTCGAGCGCGACGCCGAGGCCGCCGACCGTCCACGCCCACGGCGCCGCCGGGGAGCGCCTCGCGCAGGAACAGGTAGACGAACAGCGCCGTCAGGCCGCGCCATCAGCGCGGAGAGCAGGCGCATCAGGCGCAGCCGGTCGAGCACCGTGCCGCCCGACGCCAGGCCGTAGGGGATCGTCTCCAGCGCGTAGTACAGCGGCGGCTGCGAGGCGGCGACGCCCGCGCCGCCGTTGCCGGTGCGCTTGCGGGCAGCGGCAGAGGTCGCTGTTCCAGCTTGCGCTGCTCGGCCGGCGAGGAGATCGTGTCCTGTTGGGTGTCGGAGCACCGCTGCGGTGTGCAGGTCGTTCAGGTAGCCGTGTACTCGGCCGGCGGGAAGTTTTCGCGCCGCCGAGGAGGGCAGGCGACCCGTTTCGGCCAGGCGCTGCCACGTAGGCGTAGTGGGACGGTTCGTCGGGGACCTGGAAGGGCGGCGAGATCACCGACCAGCAGACCGCGTTGAGGCAGGCGATCAGCGCGCACACCCACGCCGTCACGGGGATCCGGCGGAGTGCGGCCAGCAGGCGGGCCGCCACGGGTGGCGACGTCGCGGCGGGGGTGGGCCGCCGCGCGCGCCCCTTCGCAGGCGTCTTGGGGACGGTGCGCCTGCTCATCTGAGGTCCCTCACGACCAGCCACGAGGAGAGCGTGATGACCGACGCCGCCAGCACCACCACGAGCAGCGCGTTCCACGTGCCGGGGCCGCGCGGCCGAGACCGAGGCGCCGCGCGACCGAGAGCGCGAGCGACCACCACGAGCGGCGGCCCGGGTGCAGGTATTCGATGGCGATGCGGCCGGGCAGCGGCCGTTCGCCGCCGACCGTGGCTTCGCCCGAGCGGCGTCCGTCCGTCCCACCATCGTGACTTTCCCGTTGACAGTCTGCGCATCGAGAAGCACACGTCACGGGCGCGACCGTGCGCGAGAGCGGGCTGCACGGGCACCGTCACCGAGCCCTCGCCCGACCACCCGGGCGGAGCGTGCCGTGCGTGATCGCACGCGAGCCGGACGAGCACTCGTACCGCGACCCGCGGGCCGAGGTGACGCCGAACAGGCCAGGCGGATCGCCACGGTGCCGCGCGGCAGCGCTTCCCCGGGCTGGCAGCCGCCGATGTTGTGGGTCGTGGCGACCAGCTGCGTTCGGGCGGCACCGACCTCGCCGGCGTCGCGGGAGCGCAGTGGCGCGTGCGCGAGCGTCGCAGCGAACGCGAGCGCGATCAGCGCCAACCCGACCGCGAGCGCCACCCGGACGCGCATCAGCGGCGCCGCAGCCCGAGGATCGAGAGCAGGAACGAGGCGAAGATGACCTGGATGCCGAGCACCATCAGCGTCGCGGCGAGGATCGCGAGGCGCTCCTCGGAGAGGCGAGCCGAAGCCGCGGCTGCACCCACTCCACCACGATCGCGGCGAGGATCGCCAGCCCCACGGCGGCGATCGCGCCGCCGAGCAGCAGGCCGTGCTCGAGCCGGTAGCGCGCGGCACATGCGCTCGAACCAGGGGTCGCGCTCGCCCATGAAGTAGACGCCGTACGTGCGGGCGCAGAGGCCGAGCGTGACGACCTGCGCGCCGACGATCAGCAGCAGCGAGCCGCCGATCAGCGTGTGCACTTCCCAGCGGCGGCCGAGCACGTCGACGTGCGCGAGCACCGTCGCGCAGATCAGCGCGCCGAGCGTGGCCAGTCGCGCGCCGGGGACGATGAACAGGTGCCGGGGGGAGTGCAGCACCAGGAAGCGCAGGTGCCGCCAGCCGTCGCGGAAGCTCGAGAGCTTCGACTCGCCGCCGCGCGGGTGGTAGGCGATCGGCAGCTGGTCGATGTCGAGGCCCGCCTTCGCCGCGCGCACGACCATCTCGGAGGCGAACTCCATGCCGCTGGTGCGCAGATCAAGGCGCTCCAGGTGCTCGGCGGCGGAACGCGCGCATGCCGCAGTGCGCGTCGTTGACGCCGGTGTGGAACAGCAGGTTCAGGAGGCGCGAGAGCAGCGGGTTGCCGATGTACCGGTGCATGCCACGGCATCGCGCCCGGGCTGGATGTCGCTCATGCGGTCGCCGATCACCATGTCCGCCCCCGCTTCGCAGCTGCGCGAGGAAGCGCGGGATCTCGTTGAAGTCGTACGTCAGGTCGGCGTCGGCCATCAGGATGTAGCGCCCGCGCGCCGCGGCGAACCCGGCGAGGTAGGCGCGGCCGTAGCCGCGCACCGGTTCGTGGATCGACGCGGGCGCCCGCGAGCTCAGCCAGCGCGGCGGAGCCGTCGATCGAGCCGTTGTCGGCGACGACCACCTCGCCGGCGATCCCCGCCGCGCGCCATCGCCTCCTGCGCGGTTGGCACGCACTGCTCGATGTTGAGGGCCTCGTTCAGGCAGGGGATGACCACCGAGACCAGGCACGCCGGCTCGCTCACGTCCCGGACGACGGCCCTCTCGACGCTGGTGCTCATGGGTCGCTCAGGCTGGCAAGCGGGCCCACGGGGGTCAAGCGCTCGCCGGCGCCTGTAGCGTGGGCGGGCGAAACGGCGCCTCACAGTGTGCGTCGTTGTTTCCGACAGCGGGCCTGCCGGACCTTCGCCGCGGGGCTACGGGACCTCCGCCGGCGGACCTGAGGCCGTCGGGCTGGCCGCGGGTGGCGTCTTACCCGCCCACCGCGGGTCCCCGGCGCCCCGGCGCGCGACCGCGTGCAGCATGTCCCCGCCCCCGCCGAGGCGGTCGAGCACCCAGACCAGCGGCGCGGAGAGGACACACGCGGCTCCCGCCACGCGCAGCGGCAGCCCGCCGGGAAACAGGCAGCGGCCGGCGAGCAGGTACTGGAGCGAGCCCGGGAGGCCGACTGTGCTCGAAGGAGGTGGATACGCGGACGTCCTCGAAGCCGGCGCGCACGAGCGCCTCGCGCAGCGCGGCGGCGTCGAAGTGGAAGCGGTGGCGGGGGAGGTCGAGGTGAAACCAGCGGCCCCTGAAGCGCCGCCGCTGCCAGCAGCCGAAGTTCGGCACGGAGACGGCCAGCAGGCCTCCCCGGCGCAGGGCGGTGGCGGCGCGGCGCAGGTCGGCGAGCGGGTCGGGCACGTGCTCGAGGGACTGGCGGAAGACGACGGCGTCGAACGCGTCGGGCTCCAGTTCGGCCACGTCGAGGGTGCCCTCTCTCGCGTGCACGCCTCGGCGCCGCGCGAGTGCGCAGGCCGCGGCGGAGGGCTCGACCCCGACGGCGCGCCAGCCCCGCCCCAGGAACCAGACGCCGAGGTCGCCCCGCCCGCAGCCGACGTCGAGCAGGCGTCCGGGGGGCAACTGCGTGAGCGAGGCGAGCGGGGGCGTGCGCAGAGCGCGCCGGGCCTGGAGGCGGAGGATCAGCCGCGAGAGCAGGCCGGCGAGCCCCGTGGGCAGCCCGTAGGCGCCGTAGGTGGTGGGGTAGAAGGTGGCGAGCTGAGCGGCCCCGACAGCGACGGGGAGCGTGACGCCCACCCCGCAGGAGCCGCAGCGCACGACCGCGAAGGTGCCCGGCGAGCCGTGGAAGCGGTCGGGGGAGCACAGCAGCGGGGCGCCGAGCGAGCCGCCGCACAGCGGACAGCGCTCGGGGTCCGCGCGAGTCACCGCTCGAGGGCCACGGCTGCGGGCTCGGTCTGGGCCGCGACGCGGCGGGAGCGGTCGAGCTCACCCTGCAGCCGCTCGAGCAGCCGCACGACGCGCAGGCCGTTGGGGCCGTCCGAGCGCGGCGGGACACCCGAGCGCAGCGCCTCGAGGAAGTGCTCGCACTCCAGCCGCAGCGGCTCGACGAGCGAGAGCTGTGGCAGGAAGATGCCGCCCGAGCGGGTTCTGAAGTCCTCGCGTGAGTGCGGGGCGGGGTCGAAGCCCTTGTCGTAGACGGTGAGCTTGCCTTCGACGGCCATGTCGTCGAACGTGGCCATCTGCCGCGAGCCGACGACCGTGAAGCGCCGTTCCTTGCGGGGGTGAAGCCAGGAGAGGTGCAGGTGGGCGGCGACGCCGGAGGGGAAGCGCAGGAAGCCGAAGACGACGTCCTCCACGTCGGGGCGCACGTAGCACTCACCCCGCGCGGAGAGTTCGTAGGGCTCTTCGTCGACGAGGTCGAGCAGCACGGAGACCTCGTGCGGGCCGAGGCTCCAGAGGGCGTTCTCGTCGGCGCGCAACACCCCGAGGTTGACCCAGGAGCAGGCGAGGTAGCGGACCTCCCCCAGCGCGCCGGAGTCGGCGAGCTCCTTGAGCCGGCGCACGGCGGGGTGGTACATGAAGAGGTGGCCGACCATCAGCGTGCGACCGGTGCGAGCGGCCGCCGCGACGGCCCGCTCGGCGTCGGCGACGCAGTGCGCGAGCGGCTTCTCGACGAAGCAGTGCTTGCCCGCCTCCAGCACCTGCACGACGAGATCGGCGTGCGTGGGCACCGGGGTGGCGAGCGCGACGGCGTCGAGCGAGGCGTCTTCCAGCAGGTCATCGAAACGCGCGGTCACGCGGGCGGCGGGGAACTGCGCAGCCGCCCGGGCGCGCGCGTCCGCGGAGCCGTCACAACACCAGACGAGCTCCGAGCCAGCCAGCCCGTGGAAGGCCCGCGCGAGGTTGGGGCCCCAGTAGCCGAGGCCGGCGACGCCGATGCGAAAGGGGGGAGTCATGAGGGGGTGGTCAGGGGGGATCGTCCGCGTGAGTGGACGCCGCCACCGGGCGGGTGTGCGCTGGGGCCTCCGTGCCCCTGCGGCGGGGCGTGGTGCTCCGATCCGAGCGCCGCGCGGATCGCGGCGGTCACCTCGAACGCCTGCGCGGCGGTGAGGGTCGGGCTCATCGGGAGCGCGAGGGAGGTGCGCGCCAGAGCGTCGGTCACGGGCAGGTGGGCGTCGGCGCCCCAGGGCGCCATCGCCGGCTGGCGGTGGTTGGGCGTGCGGTAGGTGGCGCGCGCCTGGATGCCAACACGGGCGAGCGTGTCGATCAGCCGGTCCGCGTCGGGGTGGTGGGCGACGTACATGTGCCACGCCGGCTGCACGCCGGGGGCGGCGCGCGGGAGGGTGACGAGCTCGCCGAGCCCGCTCTCTTCGTAGGCACAGGCGGCCGCGCGGCGGCCCTCGGTCCAGGTCTCGAGGTGCGGGAGCAGGAGCGCGCAAGACCGCCGCCTGGAGCTCGTCCAGGCGCGAGTTGTAGCCGGCCTGCTCGAAGACGAGCTTGTCGCGGGAGCCGTGGTAGCGCAGCAGCCGCGCGGCGTCGGCGACCGCGTCGTCGTCGGTCGCGATCGCGCCCCCGTCGCCCAGGCAGCCGAGGTTCTTGGCGGGGAAGAACGAGAACGTGGCGGCCGTCCCGAGCGAGCCGGCGCGGCGTCCGTGGGAGTGCGCGCCGGCGGCCTGGGCGGCGTCCTCGATCACGGGCAGCCCCGTCGCCTCGCGGATCTCCGCGACCGGGGCGGGGTTGCCGAAGAGATCGACGGCGATGACGGCGCGGGTGCGCGGGGTGAGTGCTGCGCGGACGGTCTCGACCGTCACGTTGTGCGAGTCGCCCACGTCGCAGAAGACCGGCGTGGCGCCCGTCGGCAGGATCGCCTCGGCGCTCGCGAAGAAGGTGAACGAGGGCACGAGCACCTCGTCGCCAGGACCCACGCCGGCGGCGGCGCGCAGGGCGATCGTCAGCGCGTCGGTGCCGGAGGCGACCCCGACCACGTGGCGGACGCCGAGAAAGGCGGCGAGCTCCCGCTCGAACGCCTCGACCTCGGGGCCGAGGATGTAGCGGCCGCCGTCGATCGCGGCGCAGACGCGAGCGTGCAGCTCCGCCCGCAGCGGCCGCAACGGGCCCGCGATTTCGAATAGTGAGATGGCCATCGAAGCAGCGATGGTAGGAGCCCAATCAACCCCAACGGCATCCTGCGGTCGGCTCCCGAGGGTCGAGTTCCGCTGAAATGCAGGCGAAAGCGGCGCCGCGGAGTCGGAGACACGGCCGCCGTGAGGCCCCGCGGACGGCCCTGTCGAAAGGCGGGCGGGGGCCGTGAGACCGCGAAGTCGCAGATGTGCCCGCCGAAGGGACGCGCGGACAGTCCTGCAAAGGTGGGTGGGCTGCGAGGCAAGCGCCGCGGGTCGGGACACCCCCGTCGAGGAGCCCCGCGGACGTCCCTGTCAAAGGTGGGCGTGGGTCGCGAAGGCGGGAAGGAGCGGTCTTCCGGTAAGTCAGGCTCCGCCGAGTGTGTGGCATCGCGGGAATCGTCGGGGTGGGCCGGCCAGAGGTGGGGACGCTCGAGCGGATGGCGGGCGCGATGGTCCAGCGGGGGCCGGACGGTCAGGGCGATGTGGCGCGAGGAGGAGGTCGGCTTCGCGTTCCGGCGCCTGGCGATCATCGACCTCGACGAGCGCTCCAATCAGCCGCTGCATCTCGGCTCTCTACACATGGTCTTCAACGGCGAGATCTACAACTACGTCGAGCTGCGCGAGCAGCTGCGCGGCCTCGGGCACGACTTCCACACCGAGGGTGACGGCGAGGTGCTGCTGCACGCGTGGCAGCAGTGGGGGAGGGCGCGCTCGACCGGCTCAACGGGATGTACGCGTTCGCGCATGTGGGACGGCGAGCGCAAGCGGCTGACGGTGGCCGTCGACCCGTTCGCGGAGAAGCCGCTGATGTACCGCCGGCTCGGCGAGGGCCTGGCGTTCGCCTCCGACGTGCGCGCGCTGCAGGCGGCGCCGATCCGGCGCAGCGGGTCGCCCGACGAGACGACGGTCCGCGAGTACGTGGCGCTCGGCACGATGCCGCAGCTGCCGCAGACGTTCTTCGGCGACGTGCGGCGTCTGCCCCCGCGCACGTGGCCCGGTGGGAGCGGGGAAAGGGGCCGTGCTGCGCTGCTACTGGCGTCCGCAGCCGCGTCGGCGGTGCCGCGGACCCGGCGCGCGCCGGCCGCGCGAGCTGCGCGAGCTGCTGGCCGACTCGGTCGAGGCTGCGGCTGCGCAGCGACGTTCCCGTCGGCACGTCGCTGAGCGGCGGCGTGGACTCCTCCGCGGTCGTGACGGTCTCGCGCAGGCCTGGCGGGCGAGCACGTGTGGCACGCGTTCACCGCGACGTTCCCGGGGTTCGAGCGCGACGAGTGGCGGTACGCCGAGGAGGTCGCGCGCGCCGCCGCGGTCAGCACGCACCACGCGGTGCGCCCGACAGCCGGGGAGCTGTGGGAGGACCTCGAGCGGCTCGTGCGCGACCAGCAGGAGCCGTTCGCCGGCACGAGCATCTACGCGCAGTGGCGGGTGACGCGCGCCGCGCGCGAGGCGGGCGTGGTGGTGCTGCTCGACGGGCAGGGGGGCGACGAGCTGTTCGGCGGCTACAACGGCGTTGCCGGGTGGGCGCTGCGCGCCGCTGGCCGCCCGCGCAGCGCTGAGCGCGCTCGCCGAGGATCACACTGTCGCGGGCGAGCTGGCGGTCGCCTACGCGGTGGGCCGGGCGCCGCGCGCGGTCGCGCGCCACCACCGAATGCGGCGCGCCTCGCCGTACGTAACGCACGAGACGGCCCGCGCGGCCCGCCGCGGTGGACCGCAGGCCGACGGAGTGGCGCCAGACGCGCTCGCCGCTGCGGCGCGAGCTGCTCACGCAGGCGTTTCGAACACGACGTTGCCGAACTTGTGCCGGTACGGCGATCGCAACAGCATGGCCCACTCGGTGGAGATGCGGATGCCGTTCCTCGACCGGCGCGTGGCGGAGTACGCACTGTCGCTGCCCCCGCGCGAGGTGTACAGGGACGGCGTGACCAAGCGCGCGCTGCGAACGGCGCTGCGCGGCACGGTGCCCGACAGGGTGCTCGACCGGCGCGAGAAGGTCGGGTACGAGACGCCCGAGCGGAGGTGGTTCGACGAACCCGTGGCCAGGGAGCGGATCGCGGAGGTCGTGCTCGACCCGAGCGCGCGGGCGAGTGGGCGCTACGACCAGGCCGCCCTGGAGCGCGACTACGCGGCCGGAGCGTGGCGCGAGCCGAGCGCAGTGTGGAGGGTGCTCAACGTCGAGCTGTGGCTGCGAACGCTAACCCCGGCGGGCGCGGTCGCCCAGGCGGTGTGAGGCCGGTGCTCGCACGAGGACCCATCGCCCCCGCGGCCCCGAACGTCAGGGCTTGTCCTCTCCTCCCGGCGTCCCCGACGACCAAGGCGGTGTGAGCGTGCCCGCCCGGCGGCTGCTGGTCTTCAGCTACTACTACCCGCCCGATCCGTCGATCGGCGGCGCGCGGTGGTCGGCGATGAGCGAGTGGCTGCGACGGGCGGGCCACGAGGTGACCGTGATCACATCGCGCTCGAGCGGAGCCCACGCGGAGCGGTGGGTGGAGCCGACTTTCGACGTGGGAGCGGTCGGCGCCGCGCGCCGGCTGCTGCGCCGGGCCCCCGCGCTCCCCGCGGAGCTCGCGAGCACCGTTCACAAGCCGGCGCCGTGGTGGTTCACGGACGTGGTGGTGCCGGACGAGTGCCTGGGGACGTGGTGCCCGGGGGCGCTTGCGCGGGCGCGGTGGGTGGTGCGCGAACGGGAGATCGACTGCGTCGTCACCAGCGGCCCGCCCAACTCCACCCACCTGCTCGCGCTCCTACTTGGCCGGCGCCGGCCGGCGTGGATCGCCGACCTGCGTGACGGGTGGCGCTACGAGGCGCTGCACACGTGGCCCACACGCGCGCAGGACCGTCTCGACGCGCTGCTCGAGCGCCGCGCGCTGCGCGCGGCCGACCTCGTGGTCGGCGTCACCCGCCCGATCGCCGACGACGCGTGCACGCGCCTGGGGGCGCTGTCCGCGTACGTGCCCAACGGCTGGAATCCGACGGTGGCCGAGCAGGCGAGCGACGAGGCGCCCCCGGCGCTCGCGCACGACCGGGTCAACGTCGTGTACACGGGCACGCTCAGCGGGCCGCGCGGACGGGACCCCCGGCCGCTGTTCGCCGCCCTGCGCCGGCTCGCCACCGAGGACCCCGCGACTGCGGCGCGCCTGCGCGTAGTGCTGGCCGGCCGCCTGGACACCGACGAGCAGCGGCTGCTCGAAGGGCTCGACCTCGACGGTGCGGTCGAGCACGTGGGCACCCTCAGCCGCGGCGCGGCGGCGGCGTTGCAGCGCGAGGCGGACGCGCTGCTGCTGCTGACCGGCCCCGGCCACACATCGGAGGCGACCGGCAAGCTGTTCGACTACCTCGCCGCGGGCCGGCCGATCCTCGCGCTGGCGCGCGGGAACGTGGCAGCGAGGATCGTCCAGGAGACCGGCACGGGCACGGTGGTGGCGCCCGAGGACGTGGGGGGCATCGTACGGGCGCTCGGGGCCGTCGCGGATGGGACGCTGGCGAGGGCCTACAAGCCACGGGGCCTCGAGCGCTACGTCTACCCGAGGCCGGCGGAAGAGCTCGCCGAGCTGGTCGAGCGGGCGATCGCCCAGCGGGAGCGGCGGATGAACCTGGTCGGCGGCGCCCGGTGACCTGGCGCCCGCCGTGCCCGTGACCCATAGTAAGCGATGAGCCGACCGGCGAATCCCTACCGAGCTTGTGGCGGACGCAGTGAGGAACACGCGGGTGCGGATCATCGGCCGATTCACGGCGCTTGCCAGGCGACCGCTGGCCCCAACCAAATCGTCGCTATAGCGTAGCCCGCTCGTGCTCTTGGATAACGCGCACATACTGATCACCGGCGGGGGCGGCTTCGTGGGCGTGCCCACCGTGCCCGCGCTGCTGGCCGAGGGCGCGCGGGTGCGGGTGCTCGATGTGGAGCCGTCACCGCGGCTGGAAGGGCTGGAGTGCGAGGTGGTGGTCGCGGACATCGCTGACGAGGAGGCCGTGGGCCGTGCGTGCGAGGGAATCGACGGGGTGGTACATCTGGCGGTCCTTCCGCTCATATACGCCAACAACGAGCATGAGAAGGCATTCCAGGCAAACGTACGCGGCTCGTTCAACGTCTTCCGCGCGGCGGGCGAACGCGGGGTGAAGCGCGTGGTGTACTCGTCCGCGTCGTCGGCGTACGGGGCCCCAGGGGAGGTCCCGATCCCCGAGAGCCATCCGCTGCACCCCGACGCGTTCTATCCAGCGAGTAAGGCGGCGGCCGAGATGTTGCTGCGCGGCCTCGCCGGGGCGTACGGGTACAGCATCGCGATCCTGCGGTATATGAACGTGTACGGCCCCGGGCAGCGGATCGGCGTGATGCCCGCCGTCGCGCGCAGCCTGCTCGCTGGCGAGCGCCCACGGCTGACGGGAGACGGCAGCCAGGGTTTCGACTTCGTGCATATCGAGGATTGCGCCCGCGCGAACGTGCTCGCGCTCGGCGCCGAGGTGGACGGCGAGGACTTCAACGTCGGCCACGGCACGAGCGCGTCACTGAACGAGGTCGTCGAGCTGATGGGGGAGTTGTTGGGCGTAAGTGCGCAGCCGATCTACGAGGGGCCCATCACAGCGGCCCTCCCCCGGGTGGGCGACGTCAGCAAGGCACGCACGATGCTGAACTTCACCGCCGGGGTATCGCTGCGCGACGGGCTCGCCGGCTTCCTCGGGGAGCTGCGCGAGACGCAGGCCGCCGAGGTCGCCTGAGGCGTCGATGGTCCTCCTCACGGGCTCAACAGGGTTGGTCGGCTCGGCGTTGCTGCCAAGGCTCGCCGCCCGCGGCGAAGTGCTCGCCATGTATCCCCCCGAGCGGAGCCCAGAGCCGGTTGAGGGGGTGAGGTGGATCGAGCAGGACCTAACGCAGCCGCTCTCATCCGAGCTGCCCGACCGGATCGACGCGGTGATCCACCTGGCGCAGTCGCGTCGGCATCGAGAGTTCCCGGAGGGTGCGGTCGACATGCACGAGGTCAACGCTGCCGCCACCGTGAGGCTGCTCGACTACTGCCACCGCGCGGGCGGCACAACATTCACCTTCGCCTCCACCGGCGGCGTCTACGCGCCCGGCCAGGCGCCGGTGAAGGAGACCGACAAATTGGCGCCAGGCAACTTCTACGCGACCTCGAAGCTCGCCGGGGAGCAGGCGGTAGAGCAGTTCCGAGGTCTTCTGCGCGGGCACTGCCTGCGCCCCTTCTTCATCTACGGACCGGGCCAGCGCAACATGCTCATGCCCGGCCTGATCGCCCGCGTGCGGGAGGGACGCGAGGTGACGCTCGCAGGCCCGGACGGCATCCACATGAACCCCATCTACGTCGACGACGCGGCCGACGCGGTCCTGGCGACATTGGATCGCGATGAGTCGGTAGTGATAAACCTGGCCGGACCCGACATCGTCTCGGTGCGGCAGATCGCCCAACAGATCGGAAGGCTGGTCGATCGTGAGCCGACGTTCGTGGTGGGCGACCCCCAGCCCGACGTCGTCGCCAGCAACGAGCGGCGCGACGCGCTCATCGGGCCGCCGCGCGTGGCCTTCGCGGAGGGATTGCGGCGCACGGCTCGTGCCCTTGGATGAAGCTCAGATGGCCACTCGGCTGCGAATCCTCCACGCACCGGCCGACGTAGCGGGCAACGCCTTCACGCTCTCCCGCGCCGAGCGGGAGCTGGGGTTGCAGAGTGATGTGGCGGTGACCACGGCTGTCCCGTTTGGCTACGGGGCCGACATCCGCCTGGGCGAGGGCCAGGGCATCGTACGGCAGCTGGCCTCACGCGCCGCGTTCCTGCGCCACGCGCTACGCAACTACGACATCGTCCACTTCAACTTCGGTCAGACCCTGTTCGCGGCGCGGATGTTCGGGCAGGTCCTCAACGAGCTTCCCCTATATCGGCGGGCCGGCAAGACGATCCTCGTGACCTTCCAGGGCTGCGATGTGCGACCGTGGGCGTGCTGCTTCTGCCGCCTGGAGCACTGCCGCTCCGAAGACGCCTATCGCCTCCCCAACGCAGCGCGCTTCCTGCGTTACGCCGACCGCTGCTTCCATCTCAACCCGGACCTCCGGCGCTGGCTGCCGGGGTCGCGCTTCCTGCCCTACTCGAACGTGGACCTACGGGTTCTCACCCCGCCGAGCTCGATGCCGGCCCGCGAGGAGGTGCTCGTTGCACACGCACCCACGAACCGAGACTACAAGGGCACCCGCCACGTGCTCGCCGCGATCGACCAGCTCCAGAGCGAAGGCGTCCCGGTGCGCCTGGACCTGATCGAGGCGGTTCCCCACGCAGACGCGATTCCCCGCCTGCGCGCGGCGGACATCGTGGTGGACCAGCTGCTGATCGGCTGGTACGGCGGCCTGTCGGTCGAGGCGATGGCGATGGGCAAGCCGGTCCTCTGCCATATCCTGGAGGAGAACCCCGAGGACAACCCGTTCGGCGCGGAGCTGCCGATCGTGCGAGCCACAGCGAATACCCTCGCCACCAGGATCCGCGAGCTCATCGCCGACCCCGCGGCACGCACGCGCCTTGGCGTTGCCGGGCGGGCCTTCGTAGAACGTCGCCATGACCCCCGCACCGTGGCCCGCGAAGTGCTCGCAGGGATTGTTTCGCTGCCTTCGCTGTAGACAGGGCCGAACGGGCGCTGCGGCCCCTCCGTCATTATGCGAAACCGCATTTGGCCAACGGTCCGTTGGCCAACTCAGCCTTGGGGCGGCATTGAGGGAGGCAGGGCCTCAGGCGGATGTCGAGGCGTGGGCAACCTCCGCGAGGAAAGTGTCGTACTCGCGGATGTAATCGTCCGGATCGTATGCGTGGGAGGCGAGTACGAGCAGCACCGAATCGGGGTCGTAGCGGAACTGGCTGCCCCAAATCAGCGGTGGGATGTAGATGCCAAGGGTGGGTTTGTCCAGCAGCACCTCGCCGCGATCCTTCCCGTCGTCAACAGCGACGCTCACCCTACCCGAGACGCAGACTAGGAACTGATGACACACACGGTGGGCGTGCTCACCGCGCACCTTGCGGCTTGGCACGTCGTATACGAGGAACCAGCGCCGCGGTAGGAACGGGACGCACTCGCTCGGCATCTCCCCCGCGATCAGCTTGCCGCGAAGGTCGGAGAACTCGGCGAACCGCTGAACCCGGACACCGCAAACGGCAAGCTCCATAGTTCTCGACTCGTTCGCGGCTGTCGCCAGGTTCTGCGTATCGAGCGCCGAGGTCTGCACGTAGCCCTTGATGCGAGCTGGATTGCCAACAACCACCGCGTAGGGCGGAACCGGCCGCGTTACGACGGCGCCCGCGCCGACCATCGCGCCGCGGCCGATCTCGAGACCCGGCAGGATTGTCGCGTTGGCCCCAATCGACGCGCCGATATGCACGACCGTCCTTGGATGATCTGTGGTCCACTGTCGGCTGCGCGGAAAAGGGTCGTTCGTGAATGTCGCGTTCGGCCCAATGAAGACATCGTCCTCAAGCTCGACGCCCTTCCAGAGCTGCACCCCGCACTTGACGGTCACGCGGTCGCCCACCACGACGCCGTCCTCGATGAAAACGCCATTGCAGATATTGCAATCGGCACCTACGCGGGCGCCCGCCAGCACGTGCGCGAAGGCCCAGATACGCGTGCGCGGACCGACATCCTCGCTCTCGCACAACCCCGACTCGTGTACGAAGATCTCACCCATCACAGGACTCCAGGCAAGCTTCGATGACCAACTCGATCTCCGCATCCCGCAGGTATGGATTGATTGGCAACGAGAGCTCGCGCGCGGCGAGGCGGCGCGCGACGGGGAGCGAGTCCCCCGCCACCGTGCCCAACCCACGCATGGCTGGCTGATCGGGGCAGACGAACGGGTAGTGGCGACCGACAGCCACTCCACGCCGGGTGAGCCGCTCGGCGATCGTTGTAACGTGGCCGTCGATCACCTCGACCGGAAAGAGGTGGTGCGCCGAGCGACCCCCGGTGGCCAGGATCGGTCGCAGCCTGCTGCCATCAAGGGCGGCGGTGTAGCGTGCAGCGATCATGCGTCGTCGAGCGAGCCAATCATCGAGCCGGGGCAACAGAGCGGACCGCAGGATCGCGGCCTGCAGCTCGTCGAGTCGACTATTGAGTCCCAGCTCCGTATGCTCATAGCGGCCACTCTGTCCATAGTTACGCAGACACTTTGCTCGCTCGGCAAGCGCGGCGTCGGCTGTCAACAGCACTCCTCCGTCGCCCATCGCGCCTAGGTTCTTCGTCGGATATAGGCTTGAGCCGGCAGCAATACCCGCAGTAGCCGTCGGCCGCCCGTCGTGTTCAGCACCCGCAGACTGGGCGCAGTCCTCGATGACAATCACCTCGTACTCGGCGGCTATCCGTTCGAGATCCACCGGGTCCAGCGGGTGCCCATACAGGTGAACAGGCACCACGGCGCAGATGGAGCGGTCTACCCGCAGCGTGGCCTCAACCAGATCGAGGTCAAGACTGCCCGAGGAGTCCACGTCACACCAGACCGGTTCTGCACCCGCACGGATGATCGCGAGCGTCGTAGCGAATGCCGTCAGCGGAGTGGTTAGCACACGCGCACCAGCCGGCACACCTGCGCATCGCAGCGCTATCTCGAGGGCATCCAGGCCGCTCGCCACCCCAACCACGTGCGGTACTCCCCACCACGCCGCAAGCTCTCGCTCGAGCGCGCGAACCTCCTCGCCGAGAACCAGCCAGCCGCTGCGTCCGACCCGCTCGACAGCGTCGATCGCATCCTTGCGGACGCAACACCACTGACGTGCGAAGTCGTTGGCTTTAGCCGAGACCGAACTTTGGCGTAAGGAGTCCCACCGGCCTGCGGTTGTCGAGGATGCCATCGGGCAAAGTCAAGCACTCCTTATGTCCGGGCATCAAGAATAAATTGCCCAGCCGGATAACTCGGTGTCACGCAACCGGTGATGATCGCGCGTATGTCTCTGACATCGTGGTGCTGCCCATACGAAACTGTGGCGTGGCGCCCTTCCGAGCGCCACGCCACCTTTCTACGTCTGCTGGCTAAGCCGCCTAGCTAACCCAGCATGAACGACTCGCTACGGGTCGTCTCGTGCTTCCCCGCTCCGCTGATCAGCGTAAGCGTGTAATGACCCGGCTGGAGCTTGCGCAGGGGCGTCAGCCGCAGGCTGATACTCCCGTTTGCGCTGCGCGCCGTCCCGGCCGCGTACACTGCGCCGTGACGCGAGAGCGTCGCGTGCGCGGAGAGGCCCTTGGTCGTGAATTTGACCGTTCCCGACACCGTCTTTGTCGTGCACTTCTGCTTCTTCCCGACCTTCTTGCAGGTCACGAGCTCGACCTGACCGGCTGGACCCGCGGGACCCTGTGCGCCGGCTGGACCGGCTGGACCCTGCGGACCGGTTGCGCCGTTGACACCGTTAGCACCTTTTTCGCCATTGGCTCCGGGGGCACCCGTTGAGCCGGTAGCCCCAGTAGCGCCTTTAGGCCCTGTCGGACCGGCGGGACCCGTGGGACCAGCAGGTCCAGCGGGACCAACGGTGCCTTCTTTCACGAACACGGCAACCACGTCGCTTGCCGCGGTCACGGCGACCGAACACGTTTCGGCCCCGGTGGGCGCACAGCCGATCCAGCTGGTGAACACATAGCCCGCTTCGGCTTTCGCCGTCAGGGTCACTTTGCCTTCGGCTTCTCCGGTGCACGTCCCGCCGCTGGTCTTGCATTCGACGATCGGGCCACCGTTGACTTTGCCTTCACCAATGACGAACACGGTCAGCGGGAATTCATTGGTTACCACGAATTCGGCCTGCTCTTCGACCGCTTCAGCCGGCATCGTGAATTCGCAGGCCTTGCTTGTGCTTGCCGTACACTCTTTGCCCGACCATTTGACGAACTTGTAGCCCGGTTTTGGTTCCGCCGTCAACGTGACTTTCTTTGTTTCTTCGGCTTCTTCGGTGCAGGCGGCTTTCCCTATGCCACCTGGCGTGCATGCGATCACTTTGCCTTTGACTTCGCCTTCGCCGGTGATCGCGGTCACTGTGACCGGGAATTTCGCATGTACTATCGACGTGAACTTAGCTTTCACGGTCTTGACTGCAGTCATTTCGACTTCGCACTTGCCGGCCGTTTCTTTGCTGCAGCCTGTCCAGCCTTCGAACGTGGTGCCTTCGGCCGTCTCTTCGAGAGTCACTGTTCCATTTTCCGGGAATTCATGCGTGCATTCCGCCCCGGTCCCACATGTGATCCCTGCGGGAGTGGACGTGACTTTGCCTTCGGCGGCGCCCGTACCTTCCTTTTCGACCGTCAAGGCGAACTTTTTACCGACGAATTCAGGTTCAAAGACTTCGACCTTGCCAGTGGTCCTACTCGTCGCATACACCGCCTTTGTTTTTTCGTTTACGGCGACGGCGTTCGACGAACTGAGCGAGCCGAACTTTTCAATGAGACTACCAGTTTCACCGAACTCTTCGATATATTCGAAGTCATCGGCGAAAACGTCGTTCGTCGACATATCCACCGTAACACCGAGGCCCCCCTGTGTACCCCCCGCAAGTGACTTGATGGGCGTTGCGTTGAACCCGCTGCCTTCGGGCGCGAACTCGTCTGTCCCGAAGCCGGGTTCGTTCTCGGCTACATACAGGTCGCCTTTGGAGTTGAATGCAAGCGCATTCGCGTTGGTAAGGCCTTCCAGCACCGTATGGCCAGATCCCAGTTCGGGGTTGTACTCGGTTATCTTTCCTCCTGCGCCGTACATCCCTACGTACACATCTCCCTTTGAGTTGACCGCTACGGCCGTATCGGACCCCAGGCCTGTTAGTTTCTTGACGAGCGTCCCTGATTCATTGTACTGATACAGGGTTTCGGCGGTGTAGTCAGCTACATAGAGGTCGCCTTTGGACGGGTCTGATCCTTCGGTCGAGTTATCGACAGCCATCTGATAGACAAGCCCGGGTGATTCGGAAGGGGTGAAGGTCTGAGGTTCCTCTTTTTCATTGTACTTGAAGATTTCACCACCTTCGTTGCCTACATATATATCACCTTTGGCCTGTTCGACAGCTACGGCACTCGGCGAGATGCCGGTTGCAGGAAACGACGGCGTTGCGCCAGGCACATACCCAGCCAAAGCCGGGGCGGCGAGCAGCGCTCCGCCCACCAACAGGCCCAGCGTGGCCAAGGCCAGTCGGAGATACCTACGGGTACTAGTCATCACTTATTAGCTCCTTCTTTGGTCATTGTGGCCGTGTTCGGCCCGGTGGGCTTTCCGGAGCTGACTTCGAGGCCGAGATGTCGGCTCTCGAGAGAGCCAGGTTCGGCGACGAAGGGCATCAAGGCTGGGTAGCTGGCTATGCGCATACAACGCCCTCTCTGCTCCATCCCGGTGGGCAGGCATCCGCCTACCCTGATCACGATGGCAGGCACGAACATACAGCGGCAGATGAAGTGCTGCCGTTTTGGCAATGTGATACCGACCCACCTGTCATGATTACAGCCCAGGATAGTGTTGGGACCCCAAAGGCGCAAGTCGTGTCTCTCACTCTCGTGCGCCTTACCGCCCTGGGAGTCGTGCGATACGGCCAGCCCAGGCATCAGCCCAACCGGCCCGCGGGTGTGGGTGTCGTTACACGGGGGCGCGGCCGCCGCGCCAGGGAGAGGAGCGCGTGGAACTCCTCCTCGTCGATCAGCCGCAGGCGCCATACAGCTAGGGCGAAGATCCCCATGGCCATCAGCTTGACGGCCACAGCCAGCCCCTCGGGCTCGATCGGCAGCGCCCCGATCGCCATCAGCGGGCAGCCGACGAGCAGCGCGCCCAGCGCGCGGCGGGTCAGATACGGCGTGTGGGAGAGCTGCTGGGCCTTGCGGTAGTAGAGGATCGCAAGCAGGCCGTATGCGGAGGCGGTCGCGGTCGCGGCGCCGATGATGCCCCACGCGGGGATCAGCAGCAGGTTCAGCCCGACGTTCAGGAGCGTCGCCACCACCGTGTAGGCACCGATGTAGCCGGTTCGGCGCGTCAGGCCGATACATGAGGACGCGATGCCCGCGATCGCGTAGAGGGCGGCGCCGGTCGACAACACCCCCACCACCAGGTAGGCGCGGTCGTAGCGCGGCGCGAGGATGGCGGTGAGCTCGCGTGCGAACAGGGCCATGACGAGACCCATGGCGACGAGGGCGAGCGTGACGTAGGAGAGCAGTCGCGCTCGCACCTGCCGCTCGGCCTCCGGGTCCTCCTGCCAGAGGGACAGCTGGAACGGGCTGTAGGCGGTCATGAACGTCGAGACGCCGAACATCAGCACCATCGCGTAGCGGCTCCCCACTCCGTACTGGCCGGTCTGCGAGAAGCCTCCGAGCTGGGAGAGCATCACGCGGTCGAGGAACGCCAGCCCCCACATCGCGAATGCCGCCGGTATCAACGGGCCGCCGTAGTGCGCCATGCGCCGCAACTCGTGTGTTGAGAAGCGCCCCACCAGGTCCCCTCCGGCGACCGCGACGCCATAGAGCGCCGCGAGCGCGTTGCCGACCAGGAGTCCCAGCAGGACCCCGAAGATGCCCGCGCCGAACACGGTCACGGCGAGCACCCCCGTGACCGCCGCTCCGATCGCGCCCAGCAGCGCCGACACCACGTAGTGCCACGCGCGGAAGCGCAGCCGCATCAACTCGCGCATGTAGGCCGCGAGCGTCGCGACCGGCACCGTCCAGCCGACGACCCGCACGAGGTCGGCGTGCGCCGGTGTCCCGAACAGCGCGCTGGAGATCGAGTCGGCGAGCAGCGCCGTCATCGCGCCGACGGCCAGAGACAGAGACATCATCACGGCCAGACTCGTGAGCAGCGCGGCGCGGCGCTCGGCCTCCTGTTCGTCGCTGTAGTCGTAGAAGCTGCGCAGTGCGGCTGCCGTCATGCCCGAGTCCACGAGCACGAGCAGGGCCGCGAATCCGATCGTCGCGATTTCCAGCACGCCATACTGCGCCGGCACAAAGACCCGTGCGTAGATCGGCAGCGTGAGCACCCCCACGACCTGCAGCGCGCCACCGCCGACCCCGTACACGATCGTCTGCCTTCCCAGTCGTCCGAACAGAGCCCTCATAACCACATGGTCCCAGTTATCCAGATACCCATGTCCACCCCAGTCGTAGCAGCCCGTGGGCGCTCAGGAGACCGCCGTGTGCGGCATCGCCGGCGCGCTTGATCGCTCCGGGGCGCCGGTTCCGGTCGAGCTGCTGCGCCGCATGAGCGACGTGATCGCGCACCGGGGGCCCGACGGGGAGGGGCAGTACGCCGACGGGCCGGTCGGCCTCGCCAACCGGCGCCTGGCGATCATCGACCCGCGGCCGGAGAGCAACCAGCCGATGTTCGACGCCACCGGCGACTACGTGATCACCTACAACGGCGAGCTCTACAACTACCGGGAGCTGCGTCAGGAGCTGGAACGGCTCGGCCGCCGCTTCCTCCACCACACCGACACCGAGGTCGCGCTCAACGCCTACGCGGCCTGGGGGCCGGCCTGCGTGGAGCGCTTCAACGGCATGTTCGCGCTGGCCATCTGGAACCGCCGCACCCGCGAGCTGTTCCTGGCGCGCGACCGCTACGGGATCAAGCCGCTGTACTACGCGGAGGCCGGCCCCGTGTTTCTGTTCGGCTCGGAGATCAAGGCCCTGCTCGCGCACGACGGCCTGGCCGCGTCGGTCAGCCTTCCGCACCTGCTCGAGTACTTCACGTTCCAGAACATCTTCAGCGACGGAACGCTGTTCGCCGGGGTCAAGCTGCTGCCCCCCGCGCACCGCATGACCTTGAGAGAGGGGCGCGAGCGGCCACACCTGGAGCGCTACTGGGACTTCGACTTTCGCGAGCCGGCCGAGAGTGTCTCCGACGAGGAGTACCTGGAGGAGCTGAGCCGCCTCTTCCGCCAGGCGGTCGAGCGCCAGCTGGTCGCCGACGTGCAGGTCGGCGCGCACCTCTCCGGCGGAATGGATTCGGGCAGCATCACCGCCGTGGCCGCGCAGGCGCTGCCGCACCTCAACACGTTCACCGTCGGATTCGACATGACCTCACGTGTCGGACTCGAGCTGGCGGTGGATGAGCGGGTCAAGGCAGAGGCGATGTCCTACCTGTTCCAGACTGAGCACTACGAGGTCGTGCTCAAGGCGGGGGACATGCTGCGCTGTATGCCCGCCCTGACCTGGCATCTCGAGGATCTGCGCGTCGGGCAGGCATACCCCAACTTCTACGTCTCGCGGCTGGCCAGCCGTTTCGTCAAGGTCGTGCTCGGCGGGGCAGGTGGAGACGAGCTATTCGCCGGGTACCCCTGGCGCTACTACCGCGCCGTGGTCAACACCGATCTGGGCGATTACGTGCGCAAGTACTACCGCTTCTGGAGTCGGCTCGTGCCCGACGAGCTGCACCCGCGCTTCTTCGCTCCACACGTCTGGCGGGAGGTGAAGGACATCGACACGACCGAGATCTTCCGCGCGGAGCTGCCCGACTCCTGCCTACCCAGCTCGCCGGAGGAGTACGTCAACCACTCGCTCCACCTGGAGGCCCGCACGTTCCTGCACGGGCTGTTCGTCGTCGACGACAAGCTCAGCATGGCCCACGGCCTGGAGAACCGCGTGCCGTTCATGGACAACGACCTGGTCGAGTTCGCCCAGCGCCTGCCGTTGCGACTGAAGCTGCGCGACCTCGGGGCGGTCGTCAAGCTCAACGAGAACGAGCCCGGGCCCAAGACCGAACGCTACTTCGAGAAGACGCGCGACGGAAAGCTGTTGCTGCGACGCGCCATGGAGCGCTTCGTGCCCACCGATATCGCCGATCAGATCAAGCAGGGGTTCATCGGGCCGGATGGGAGCTGGTATCGCGGCGAGAGCATCGACTACATGCGCGCATTGCTGCTCTCACCTGACGCCGCGATCTACGAGTTCCTCCGGCCAGATGGGGTCCGCGAGCTCGTCGAGGACCATCTCGAAGGACGTCAGAACCGGCGCCTGCTCCTCTGGTCATTGCTCAGCTTCGAGCAGTGGTGCCAGACCTTCCTCAAGGGCGCCCACCCGTAGCGGCGGGCGGTCGTGTGAGATGGGGTGGGCGGCCGCGACCATCCCAGGGTCCGGCGGCCGTAGGCGAGATCAGCCCGGTCGCGCCGCACGTACGCTGATGCCGCTCTCGATGACGTCGAGGTGGACGACCTCCAGTCCCTCCTCCCGGCACCACCCGAGGACCTCCTCCTCGGTGTGGCGCGAGGCATAGACGGGGCTGTACCAGTCGTAGTTGGTCATGACGCTCTGGTGCCATCCGAGATCCTCGTTCCAGTAGCACTTCAGCATTGTCCAGTAGATCAACCGCTGGACATCGTGGGTCCCGGGCTCGATCCCGAGCAGAGGCACTCCGCGCTCGAGCGTGATCGTCTCCTCGAGGTGGGAGAGCTCACGCCCCAGCTCGGTGATCTGCTCGCCAAGCTCCAGGCACTCCTCGACGGGCAGCCTCGATGTGATCGCCCGCACGTGGTCATCGACCAGCTCCCGAATGATCGCCTTCTTGCGATACACGTAGACAGCGAGCTGCCCGCCCGGCCTCACCAGCCCGGCCATCGACCTGAATGCTCCGGCGCAGTCCGGGGTGTGGTGCAGCACCTGGTCGGCGACGACGAGGTCGAACGTCCCGGGGGCGAAGGGGGGGTTGAGGATGTCGCCCTGGACGTAGTCGAGGTTTTCGAGCTCGGCGTAGCGGCCGCGGGCGGCCGTGACGCTGTCGCTGAGGTCCATACCGACGACCTGCGCATCGGAGAGCTGTGCGCACCGCGCGGCGCACAGCCCCGGACCGGTGCCCGCGTCGAGGATGCGGCGCTTACCGCTCAGGAAGGCGCCGAGATCGGCCCCATTGGCGAATCCAAAGCGCTGATCGAACCAGCGGTACTGGTAGTTGGCGAGCTGGCTCTTCTCGTCTTCGCTGTACTCGGCCCACTTGGCGCCGAAGCTGCGCTGGGTGGCGCCGCCATCGGTGGTGGCAGAGGAGTGATCCCTGGGCACCATGCGCGGCACGCCTGCGTCGATTCGAAAGCGGGAGCCATCCGCGGCGATCAGCGAACCGGAGAGCAGGGTGGAGTTCGTGGGGGGCAGTGCCCTTGCCTCCAGCGTCAGTGGCTTGCCGTCCCGCGGGGCGACGAGGATGTCCAGCAGCTCACGGTGCATGGCTTGGGGCATGAAGCCGACCATTGCCAGATCGGCCGTGTCGTGGACTTTCTCTGTCTCCGGACGGGGCTGGCAGCAGATCGTCCGGCAGCGGCGCACCGAACCAGACGTGGCGGATGATCGCGTCGAAGATGGCGCCGACGACCTCGTAGGAGTGGTGTTCGAGCACGAAGCGACGTCCCGCCTCGCCCAGATCCCGACGACGCTCCGGGTCACAGATCAGGGAGCGCAGACTCTCCAGCACACCATCCCGGTCGGTGTCGAGGATCGGCAGTCCGCGCGCGTCGAGGTTCTCCCGCAGGTCCGAGGGCATCCAGCCGAGCGCCGAGAGGACCGGCTTGGCCGCCGCCATGCCTTCGATCGCGAAGAGCGCGTAGCCGGCGATGAACTGGTCGGCGACGATGTCGCTGGCGATCACAGCCGTGCGAACCTCCGCGTTGGGGCGGCGCTCCAGCAACACCAGCCGCACACGCAGCCCCTCCGCCCTCAGCCTCTCCACGGCGTCGACGAGCAGGTCGGTGCCCTTCAGGCGACGGTGGTTGGGGGCGTGGACGACGACCACCTCCCCGTTGTGGCCGTCGGCGTGGTTGGGAGACGCCCCAGGGCTCCAGACCTCGGCGTCGATCCCGATCTCCGTCGGCCAGAGTACGTCCCAGCGTGGGATGAAGCCCGGCTGGTAGTTGCGTATCACGAAGTTTGGCCGGCGTGAGAGTTCCAGCACACGTGTGCGAATTTGCTTGGCGTTGCGGGCCAGCTCGGGGTAGTCTTCGAAGACGCGCTGCTCGAGCGCACCCATGTGGCCGCGAACGGCGATGTCGCTTCCGTAAGGCGAGACGATCACGCGCTTGCCCGCGAGCCGCAGGAGGCGCAGCTCCAGGCGCCGCAGCGCCGTCCCCTGCAGAAAGCCGCCGTCGAAGTAGCAGAGATACACGTCTGCGCTGCGCAGCACCCAGAGGAACACGACGTAGGCGCGCAGCGGGTCGAACACGACGCCCGCCGGCATGAATTCGTCGTAGTAGGCGTCGAAGTCCGCGCGCTCGTTCATCGCGTAGTGCTCGTATACGCACGTGCGAGCCTCGTAGCCGCGGGCCCGCAGCGCCTGTGCCCAGTACTTGATGTTGATGATCGGGACCGGGCCCCAGATCAGCCGCGGACGCACGCCCTTACGGCGCCGCCGAGTCGTGTCGAGCCGCGCCGCCCCCGCAGCAAGTACGAGCAGCGGCAGCATCGGGACGGCGACGAGCCCGCGCACGAGAGCGCGCAGCTGCCGTATCACGTGGCCGGCAAAGTCCAGATTTCGCACGCATCGATTTTATGGGCAGGCCCGATCCGCACATTTCGTGCACTGCCTCCGTCTCCTGGGTGGGCTCTGCCGGCTGGTCGACTGTCTCTCACCTGCGTGCCGGGGCGATAGGCCGGCGTTTCGCGACTGCGATGGGCGGCCCTCAGCCCCCCGCGCCCTCCGCGCTCCTGATCGTCGCGATCGGCGCCCCCGCGGCGATCGGGGCGCCCTCTGTGATCGGCAGCTCGGCGATCACTCCCGCCTTGTGGGCGGTGATCTCGTTCTCCATCTTCATTGCCTCGATGATGCACAGCAGCTGGCCCTCGGTCACGGTGTCGCCCTGCTTGACGAGCACCTTCCACATGTTTCCCTGTAGCGGCGATGCGAGGGTGTCGGGGCCGCCTGCCGCCGCCGAGCGGCGCTCGCGCCGCTGGGGCTTGCGGGTGGTTGGGGTGGCCGAGCCGTTCAGAGCGCTGGGGTCGCCTGTGCCCTCGCCGGGGGGGCCGACGACCTTCACGTCGAAGCGCCGACCCGAGACCTCGACCGTGTAGGACTGCTCCAGGCGCTCCTGCTCCGCCTCGGCCGCGGGGTCGGCGGCCTTCGCCGGTGCCTCGAACGCGAGCGTCTTCAGCCACGCGCGGTCCTCCAACAGGTCCCTGCACGTCTCACCGCGGGCCCACTGCTCGGTGGCCAGCAGCGCTTTGTGGAAGGGGATCAGAGTCTTCAGCCCCTCGATCTCGTATTCCTCGAGGGCCCTCAGCATGCGTCGCGTGGCCTGCTCGCGGTCGGCGTCCCACACGATCAGCTTGGCGACCATCGGGTCGTACGCGGGGGACACCTCGCCGCCTTCGCCGACGCCCGAGTCCACCCGCACACCGGGGCCTGTGGGCTCCCGGTAGCGGCCGATCCGCCCCGGCGCCGGGGCGAAGTTCTTCGAGGCGTCCTCGGCGTTGATGCGGCACTCGATCGCGTGGCCGCGCAGCTGCACGTCCTCCTGCGTGTAGGCAAGCGGCTCGCCCGCCGCGGCGCGGATGCCCTCCTTGACGATGTCGATGCCGGTAGTCATCTCGGTCACGCAGTGCTCCACCTGCACGCGCGTGTTCATCTCCAGGAAGTAGTACTCCGGCTGCGCGCCGCTCTCCGCGCTCGCTGCGCCGCTCGACCCGCGCCCGCCGCCGCGCCGCTTGCCGTCGCCGGCCGCCGCGCCGCCCGCCGCCGGGGCGACGGCGAGCAGGCCCTCGATCGTGCCCGCGCCCACGTAGTCGACCGCGCGCGCGGCCTCCACCCCGATCTGGCCGATCCGCTCGCGCAGGGCGGCGTCCACGACCCACTCCGGCGCCGGGGACTCCTCGATCACCTTCTGGTGGCGGCGCTGGATCGAGCAGTCGCGCTCGCCGAGGTGGATCACGTTGCCGTGGCGGTCGGCGAGCACCTGCACCTCCACGTGGCGCGGGTCGGGCAGGTAGCGCTCCAGGTAGACGGTGGGGTCGGAGAAGAACTTCTCGCCCTCGCGGCTGGCCCCCTCGAAGGCGCCCTCGAGCTCCTCCTCGGAGAGCGCCACGCGGAAGCCCTTGCCGCCGCCGCCGCCTGCGGCCTTGACCGCGACCGGGAAGCCGATCTCGCCCTTGGCGAGCTTCAGCGCGTCCGCGACGCTCGCCACTGGCTCGGTCGTGCCCGGCACGATCGGCACGCCCGCGGCCTGCATCAGCTCGCGCGCGCGAGTCTTGGAGCCCATCGCCTCGATCGCGCTCGCCGGCGGCCCGATGAACACCACCCCCGCGTCGGCGCACGCCTGCGCGAACGGGGCGTTCTCCGCGAGGAAGCCGTACCCCGGGTGGATCGCCTGGGCGCCCGCGCGGGCCGCGACGTCGAGGATCTTCTCGACGTTCAGGTAGTTCTCCGCCGCCGGGCCCCCGCCGAGGTTGTACGCCTCCTCGGCGCGGCCCACGTGCGGGGTGTCGCGGTCGTGCTCGGAGTACACCGCGACCGAGGCGACGCCCAACTCCTCCAGCGCGCGCACGATGCGCACGGCGATCTCGCCTCGGTTGGCTACAAGTACCTTCGTAAACATGCGAGGGGCCGGCAGATTACCGGCGTCCGGCAGGCGCTCGCGCCCGGGGTAAGCGCTCCACAGACCCCTGGCGCGAGCCGGGCGCTGCCCTGGCGTGCTCTCGCACTCAGTGCCCGTCCTACCGGGGTGGGCGGCTCTGACCGCCGCCGCACCAGCTTGGCTATCGACCGACCGGTCCTAGAAGTTCTACTTGTCCAACAAAGATAGGATGTCTGTCGAAAAGGAGGCATTTTTAGTCAGATCCAGCCGGACATGGCCGGATATACGAAACCGCAGTGCCGCGGGCGCGTGCTCAATCCTCGGTCGAGCCCACCATCCCGGCGCCGACCGTCTCGTTGGTCGCCTCGTCGATCAGGATGAAGCTGCCCGTGCGGCGGTTGCACGCGGTAGGGGTCAAACGCCAGCGGCGAGCTCGTGCGCAGCCGCACCGAGCCGATGTCGTTCAGCGCCAGCTGCCCGCGGGCGCCGGCACGCGCTCCAGCGTGTGCACGTCCACCCGGTCGCTCAGCTCCTCCACGATCGCCGTGGCGCTGCGCGTGGTGTGCTTGATCACGTACCGCCCCCCCGGGCGCAGCGGGCGCTCGTTCAGCCAGCACACGTCGGCGCGCAGCTCCCGGCTCACGGTCGGCGCCTCCTGCGCCCGGCAGATCAGCTCCCCGCGCGAGACGTCCAGCTCGTCCTCCAGGCGCAGCGTCACCGACATCGGCGCGAGCGCCTCCTCGAGCGAGCCGTCGTACGTGTCGATCGCGGCAATCCGCGTGCGCTGGCCGCTCGGCAGCGCGACGACCTCCTCGCCGACGCGCAGCGCTCCGCTCGCCAGCTGGCCGGCGTAGCCGCGGTAGTCGCCGTCCGCCGCTCCCCCGGCGGGGGTCGGGGCGGCGGAGTTGGGGGTCGAGGGGCGCACCACCCACTGCACCGGGAAGCGCGCCGGGTTGTCGTCGGGGTGGTCGTAGGCGACCTCGACCTCCTCGAGCAGCTCCAGCAGCGTGGGCCCCTCGTACCACTCCATCCGCGCCGAGCGCTCGACCACGTTGTCGCCCTCCAGCGCCGACATCGGGATGTACGTCGAGCTTCGCTCTGCCGCCCAGCTTCGCGGCGAAGCCGGCGAACTCCACGACCAGCTCCTCGAAGCGCGCCTGCGAGTACTCCACGAGGTCCATCTTGTTGACCGCCACCACCAGGTGTGGGATCCCCAGCAGCGAGCTGATGAACGCGTGTCGCTTCGACTGCTCCAGCACGCCCTTGCGCGCGTCCAGCAGGATCACGGCGAGGTCCGCCGTCGAGGCGCCCGTCACCATGTTGCGCGTGTACTGCTGGTGGCCGGGGCAGTCGGCGATGATGAACCGCCGCCGGGCCGTCGCGAAGTAGCGGTACGCCACGTCGATCGTGATCCCCTGCTCGCGCTCGGCGCGCAGGCCGTCGGTCAGCAGCGCGAGGTCCAGCGCGCCGGAGCCGCCGCGCCGCGCACTCGCCTGCGCGACGTGCTCGAGCTGGTCCTCGAACACCTGCTTGCTGTCATACAGCAGCCTGCCGATCAGCGTGCTCTTGCCGTCGTCCACGGAGCCCGCGGTTGTGAAGCGCAGCAGATCGAGGGTCACCGCCGCGTCTCCTCCCCGCTCGCCGACCCGGGCTGGCCGGGCGCGCCCGCGCCGTGCAGCGCCTGCGGTGGGCCACTACGCGACCCCTCCCTGCCCCCCCTTGTGGGGGGCCTCATCAAAAGTCCCACTAGAAGTACCCCGCCTTCTTGCGGTCCTCCATCGCGGCCTCTGAGGTGCGGTCGTCCGCGCGCGTCTCGCCGCGCTCGGTGATCCGCGTCGCGGCGATCTCTGTGACCACTTCCTCCAGCGTCGCCGCGAGCGAGCGCACGCCGCCCGTGCAGCTCATGTCGCCCACGGTGCGGTAGCGCACGGTCTCGGAGTACACCTGCTCGCCGTCGATCAGCTCGGTTCCCTCGCGCCACGCGTACAGCATCCCGTCGCGGCTGAACACCTCGCGCTCGTGCGCGAAGTAGATCGAGGGCACCTCCAGCTGCTCCTGGGCGATGTACTCCCACACGTCGAGCTCCGTCCAGTTCGACAGCGGGAACACGCGCACGTGCTCGCCCTTGCGGATGCGCCCGTTGTAGAGGTTCCACAGCTCCGGGCGCTGGTTCTTGGGGTCCCACTGGCCGAAGTCGTCGCGGAAGGACATGATCCGCTCCTTCGCCCGCGCGCGCTCCTCGTCGCGCCGCGCGCCGCCGAACGCCGCGTCGAAGTCGTGCTGGGTGATCGCGTCCAGCAGCGTCACCGTCTGCAGGCGGTTGCGCGAGGCCCGCGGCCCCGTCTCCTCGACCGCGCGTCCGGAGTCGATCGACTCCTGCACGCTCGCCACGATCAGCTGCTCGCCCAGTTCCGCCACCCGGCGGTCGCGGAACTCGATCACCTCGGGGAAGTTGTGGCCGGTGTCCACGTGCATCAGCGGGAACGGGAACGGCGCCGGGCGGAACGCCTTCTCGGCGAGGCGCAGCAGCACGATCGAGTCCTTGCCGCCGCTGAACAGCAGCACCGGGCTCTCCAGTTCCGCGGCGACCTCGCGCATCACGTGGATCGCCTCGCTCTCCAGCGCGCGCAGGTGACTCAGTTGCGGGCGTGCCGCCACAGTCACGGTCGCTCCCTGGTGCTCCCCGTGCATGATGCGTCCTCGCCTTTCATGTCGCTCGATCACGTGCAGCCCGCACTCGGTCTTGCTGCTACCCGCCCAGCGGCCCTCGCGGCCGCTGCCCGGCTGGGTGCACGGCTCGCAGCCGATCGAGGCGTACCCATGATCGTGCAGCGGGTTGTACGGCAGGTTGCGCTCGTGTATCCGCCGCCACAGGTCCTTCTCGGTCCAGTGCGCCAGCGGGTTGTACTTCCACAGGCTCCGCTGCTCGTCACGTTCGATCAGCTCTGCTTCGGCGCGCGTGGGGCCCTGCTCGCGGCGGATGCCGGTGATCCAGCCCTCGGCGCCGTCGAGCGCGCGCTCCAGCGCGGCGACCTTCGCCTGCGAGCAGCAGTGCTCCGGGCCGCTCCAGCGGTCGCCTTCCGGTGCGCTCGCGTCGTACACCTCGACTGCGACCCCGAAGCGCTCCTCGAACGCGCGCCACGTGGCGAGCGTCTCCTCGAACAGCACGCCGGTGTCGATCGTCACGATCCGCACGGCGTCCCCGCCCTCGACTCGCAGCAGCTCGTCGAGCAGCACCGACTCCTCCTTCTGGAAGGAGCACAGCAGCACCGCCCGCGCGCCGTGGCGCGTCGCGGCCTCGCGCAGCGTCGCCGTCAGGCTCTCCGCCGGGTTGGGGCCGGCCTGGCCCACCGAGCCGGAGACGGCCGCCCGCGTGGCGGGGGCGTCGATGGGGTGGCTCAGACCGCGCACTCGCCCTCTCCGCGGATCACTTCGAAGGGCACGTTGCGGTTCCAGTCGATGAACTGCCCCATCGTCTCCAGGCCGAACTCGACCGGCAGCGAGAGGTCCTTGACGAGCCCTTCCAGCTCTGGCGTGCCCACGCGCTGCACGAAGGCGCCCCACTCCTCGCCCTCCTCGCGCGTGGACTCGTAGTGGCGCAGCCACCGCTCCACGGCATCCGGCACCCGCTTGGAGGGCAGGCGCGCCTTCAGGCGCAGGCCGAACGCGATCTCCTTGCCTTCGAAGGCTCCGCCGACGTGCGGGATGTAGGCGGGGATCGTGTGCTCGCCGACTTTGATCGACGCTCCCGTGAAGCCGATCGAGCCCACGTGGTGCTGTCCGCAGCCGTTGGGGCAGCCGCTGATCTTGACGTGGATCGCGCGCGTCAGCGGGTCTGAGATGTCCATCGCTTCGATCCGCTCCTGCACCGCCTGGTTGAGCCCCATCGAGGAGGTGATGCCGAGCTTGCAGGAGTCAGTGCCCGGGCACGACACGACGTCGTCGATTTCCCGCGAGCCCGCGTCGCCGAGGCCGAGCTCGGAGAGCGCCCGCCACACGTCGTAGGCGCTCTCGTGGCGCACCCACCGCAGCACGAGGTTCTGCTGCACCGTGGTGCGGGCGTACCCGCCGGAGTAGTCGCGCACGATCGCCGCCAGCCCGCGGAACTGCTCGGGGGTGAGGTCGCCGCGGGTGATCTTCGCCTCGACCGTGACGAAGCCCTCCTGCTTCTGCTCGCGCACGTTGGCCGCCCGCCAGCGCTCGAACTCCGAGAGGTCCCCGTTGGGGCTGCCGTAGGTGGCCGGCGGCGCCGGGGCGCTCTCGCGCTCGTCGTCGAGGAACAGCCGGTGCTCGACCGAGAAGTCCCGTTCGGCGCACCCACTCGCCCTGCAGCTCCTCCTCCACCTGGCGGCGCAGCTCGTCGATCCCGTACTTGTCCACGAACACCTTGATCCGCGCCCGCGCGCGGTTGGCGCGCAGCCACTCCTGGCGGTCGAAGATGCGGAAGACGGCCTCGGCGACCTTCAGGTACTCGCCGTCGTCGAGCCCCACCCACTCGTACAGCACCGGCGCTTTGCGGGGCATGATCGACGTGCCGCCGCCGACCAGCATCTGCGCGCCGCGCACCTCGCCGGGGTGGGCGGGATCGTCAGACTCACGGACGCGCGCGCGGAAGGCGATGTCGTGGATTTCGCTGATCGCCCGGCCCGGCTCGCTGGCGTCGAAGGCGGTCTTGATCTTGCGCGGCATCGCCTGCGTCGTCGGGTGGCGCACGAAGTAGCGCACGTACGCGCCCGCGTAGGGGGTCATGTCGAACAGCTCGTCGCTCGCCACCCCCGCCCACGGGTCGCCGGTGACGTTGCGCACCGTGTTGCCGCACCCCTCGCGGCTGGAGAGCCCCGCCTCGCCCAGCTCGCGGATCGCCCGCTCGGCATCCGGCAGCGGGATGTGGTGCATCTGGATGTTCTGGCGCGTGGTGACGTGGCCCTTGTTGAGCGGCACGTACTTCTCGATCACGTCGGCGAACTTCTCCAGCTGCTCCGGGGTGATCCCCCCGAACGGCAGCTTCACGCGGATCATCTGCACGTCGGCCTGGCGCTGGCCGTACACCCCCTGCTTGAGGCGGAACTTGATGAACTCGTCCTCCGGCGTCTGCCCCTCGAGGAATTTCGTCGGCCTCGGTCTTGAAGTCGTCGAACTCCCGCTGCAGGATCGGGATCACGTGGCCCGGCACGTTCTGCAGGACCTCGGGGTCCTCCAGAGTGCCGCGCGGGGCGGGGGGTACTGTGGTTGGCTCCATCGGCGGACCTCCTGGGGCTTCTCGGCTGCGTTTTGACGGGGGGCGGAAAGCTTTGGCCCTAAAGGCTAGCGACTTTTGGGTATTTATCCAGTGCCGCCGGCGCCGGTCATTCCCAGGGGTGCGGATCGCCCCAGTCGGTCGGCCACTCGTCCTCGCGCCCGACGCATTCGAGCATCGCCATCCGCGTCCACAGGTCGCGGCGCTCGGCCACCGGCGCCAGGGGCGGCGCGGTGTCTCTCATGAACCGCTCCAGTGCCGCCACGATCGCCGCGGCCTCCTGCGGCGAGGCGGACGGCGCGATCAGTTCCAGCTGGGGGCGGCGGTTGACCATCTTCGCCGCACAGTGTAGGCAGCGAGGTTGCTTTTCCGGTTCGTCTGCCGTGGACGTCAGCCACGCGCGTGGTATCGAGCAGACCGAAACTCCGGCCACCTCTGACGTACGGCCGGCAAGCCTGCTGCGCGTCGTTACGCGATACGCGCGATGGCGCAGGCCACGCGTAATGCCCTACAGCGGAACAGCGGATGTTGCCGTCGCCTACAGCGGGATGTTGCCGTGCTTGCGCTTGGGGTCCGGTTCGCGCTTGGTCTGCAGCGTCCGCAGCGCGGTGATCAGCCGCGGACGGGTCTCGTGAGGGATGATCACGTCGTCGATGTAGCCACGCTCGGCGGCGGTGTAGGGGTTGGCGAAACGCGCCTTGTAGTCGTCCATCAGCGTTTTGCGCCGCTCCTCGGGGGTGGGTGAGCCCGCGATGTCGCGGCGGTAGATGATGTTGACCGCCCCCTCGGGGCCCATCACCGCGACCTCGGCGGTCGGCCACGCGAGGTTGAAGTCTGCCCCGAGGTGCTTGGAGGACATCACGTCGTAGGCGCCGCCGTAGGCCTTGCGGGTGATGATCGTGACCTTCGGCACGGTGGCCTCGGCGAAGGCGTAGAGCAGCTTGGCGCCGTGGCGGATGATGCCGCCCCACTCCTGCGCGGTGCCGGGCAGGAAGCCGGGGACGTCGCAGAAGGTGAGCAGCGGGATGTTGAACGCGTCGCAGGTGCGCACGAACCGCGCGGCCTTCGCGGAGGCGTCGATGTCGAGCACGCCCGCGAGCTGGGAGGGCTGGTTGCCGACGACCCCGATGGTCCACCCGTCGAGGCGCGCGAAGCCGCAGACGATGTTGCGGGCGTGGTGTTCGTGCACCTCCAGGAACTCGCCGTCGTCAACGATCAGCCGCACGACATCGCGCATGTCGTAGGGCTTGTTGGGGTTGTCGGGGACGACGTGGTCGAGCTCGGGGTCCTGCCGCAGCGGGTCGTCGGTCGGCTGCACGCGCGGGGTGGTGCCGAGGTTGTTGGAGGGCAGGAACGAGAGCAGGTAGCGGCAGTCCTCCAGGCACGCGTCCTCGTCAACGGAGGCGAAGTGGGCGACGCCGGACTTCGTGTTGTGCGTCATCGCGCCGCCGAGCTCCTCGAAGCCGACTTCCTCGCCGGTCACGGTCTTGATCACGTCGGGGCCGGTGATGAACATGTGCGAGGTCTCGGCGACCATGAAGACGAAGTCGGTGATCGCGGGTGAGTAGACCGCGCCGCCGGCGCAGGGCCCCATCACGAGCGAGATCTGCGGGATCACTCCCGAGCAGCGGACGTTGCGCAGGAACACGTCCCCGTAGGAGCCGAGCGAGACGACGCCCTCCTGGATGCGCGCGCCGCCGGAGTCGTTGATGCCGATCATGGGGCAGCCGATCTTGGCGGCGAGGTCCATGATCTTGCACATCTTCTCGCCCATCACCTCGCCGAGGGAGCCCCCGAAGACGGTGAAGTCCTGGCTGAAGACGCACACCTGGCGCCCGTCGATGGTGCCGTGGCCGGTGACCACCGCGTCGCCCCACGGCCGGTTGCGCTGCATGTCGAACTCAAAGGTGCGGTGGCGCACGAAGGTGTCGAGCTCCTGGAAGGAGCCGGGGTCGAGCAGCCGTTCCACGCGCTCGCGCGCGGTGTACTTGCCCCGCGCGTGCTGCTTCTCCTCCGCCTCCGGGGCCGAGTGCAGCGCCGCCGCGCGCAGCTCGTGCAGCTGGGCGAGCTTCTCCTCGTACGTCTCCGGTGCCTTGGCGCGCATCACAGGGCGCCCGATGTTAGCCGCGCCACAGCCGCCGTGGCTCTTACGCTCCCGCGTAGGCGCAAGTTTTTTTCACGTGTTGCCAGGCCCACGCTGCGCGTCGGAGCCGGTTGTCGAGGCTCAACCGCGCGAGAACGGCCGGTGGTGCGCCGCGCCCAGACGGTCGAGCACCGCGGTGAGCAACGCCGCGTCCTGCGCGGCCATCGCCTCCTCGACCCGCGCCAGTTCCGCGGCGAGTTCGGCCGCGAGGTTCGGGGGAGGCTCCTCCGCCGCGAGCGTCGGCTCGGGCTGCACAGGCTCGGCCTCCACCGCCGGGGGCTGCTCGAGCCCGGCGGTGCGCGCCGCCCGGCGGCGGAAGAGGCGGGCGAAGAGTCTGGATCTCCGTGTCACGGGCAGCGGCTCGGGGTCCTCCTCGGCGGCAGGGTCAGGCACCGAGGACGCCTCGGGCTCAAGCGCCGGCTCGGGTGCGGCCTGCGGCTCAGGCTCCGGTACGAGCTCAGCCTGCGGCTCGGGCTCGAGGACGGCCTCCGGCTCCGGGCTCTCGCGGACGACGGTGAGCGTGACCCGCGTGCCCCAGCCCGAAGGCTTGAGCTGGACGGCGCCGGTAGCGTCGGTGGCCTCCCACTCGACGCTCTTCTCGGGCTCGACGCGCACGATGCGGATCTCGCCGAACTCGCCGAGATGCCGAGCAAGGGAGGAGGGGTCGCTGAACTCGGCCCACAGCTCGGGCGGGGACTTCACGAGGGTGCGCTGCGCTTCGGTGGAGGGCATAGCCCTCATGTTCGAGCGTCGGCGCGGGACTCCTTCAGCAGGAACGACAGCTGTGGATTAGGGCGCTAGGTGGTGTATAATGGTGTCGTGGGTCGTACGCAGGTGTACCTTGGGGCAGAGGAGCTCGAGCTCCTCGATCGCGCGGCGCGCGCTGTGGGCGCCTCCCGCTCGGAGCTGATTCGCCGAGCGGTCAGGGAGGCGTTTGGAGCCGGCGGCAAGGCGGACAGAAGCAGGGCGCTTGCGGCCAGCGCGGGCTCGTGGCGGGGTAGAGGGTTTACGGGCGCGGAGTACGTGGATGCGATACGAGGCGATCTCAACGACCGTCTGCGGCGACTCGGCCTCGAGTGAAGCTGCTCGATACGACCGTCGCGATCGACCACCTGCGCGGTGCCGAGCCCGCGGTGGAGCTGTTGGTGCGACTGAGCGAGGAGGATGCGCTACTCGCGGCGAGCGAGCTCGTCCGCTTCGAGCTGCTTGCCGGCGTGCGCCCGGATGAGCTGGAGGCGCTGGAGACGTTCTGCTCGGCGCTGATGTGGCTGCCCGTCGATCGGGACGTGGCACGTACGGCGGGCTCGCTGGCGCGTAAGTTTCGCGCCGCGCACAGCGGAATCGATGACGTCGACTACCTGATCGCCGCGACAACGATCGTGTTCGAGGCTGAGCTGCTCACGACCAACGTGCGCCACTTCCCGATGCTCGACGGTCTTCAGTCGCCCTACTGACCTGAGTCTCAGGCTGCGACAAGCCGCGCAGAGGACGGCGTGATCTGCCCCTGCTTATGCAGCAGCTGGGCGATCTGCACGGCGTTGGTGGCGGCACCCTTGCGTAGATTGTCTGCGACGATCCAAAGGTCGAGGGTACATGCGTTGTCGGGGTCGCTGCGGATACGTCCGACGAACACCTCGTCGCGATCGGTGGCGTCGATCGCAAGTGGATAGCGCGCTGCGGCGGGGTCGTCGATGACCTTCACGCCCGGTGCGGCGTCGAGCAGTTCGCGAGCACGCTCGGGTGCCAGTGGTTCGTGAAGCTCCACGTTCACCGCCTCGGAGTGGCAGTTCTCGACCGGCACACGCACGCAGGTTGCGCTGATCTGGATCTCCCCCCCGCCTTTGTTGAGGAAGATCTTGCGTGTCTCTTGGCGGAGCTTGCACTCCTCGTCGGTTTCGTCCGAATTGCGAGCGAAGTTTCCGGCCTGCGGGAGCACGTTGAACGCAATCTGGTGGGGATACGCCTGAGGTGGAGCGATCGGCTCGTTTCCGATGACCGCGCGTGACTGGGCTCGCAACTCGTCCACGGCTCGTCTGCCCGTGCCCGAAACCGCCTGATAGGTCGCGATCACGAGACGCCTGATCCCACCTGCCGCCTCATGGAGCGGCTTGAGTGCGACGACCATCTGGGTCGTCGAGCAGTTGGGGCTGGAGATGATCCGACCAGGTCCGACCCCTGTCAGGGCCTCGGGATTGACCTCGGGCACGACCAGAGGCACCTTGGGCTCCATGCGGTAGTGGCTGCTCTTGTCGATCACGATTGCGCCCTGATCGGCGAAACGTGGCATCCATTCCTCGCTTACGTCGCCCCCGGCGGATGAGAAGACGAGGTCGAAGCCCCCGATAGCCTCGGGCGCGAGTGCTCGGCAGCGTAGCTCCTCATCGCAGAAGCGAACGGGCTTCCCGACCGAGTGCTCGCTGGCGAATGGGACCAGCTCGGACACTGGGAATTGGCGCTCGGCCAGAACCTGGAGCACCTTCTGCCCTACGACGCCTGTGGCACCCACGACAGCGATGCGGTAGCCGGCGCTCATGGCAGCCGTTCTATGATTGTTCCTGTGCTGGACACTTGTGTTGCGCTCCCTGGTCGAGTAAGCAAGTTTCCTCTGGTCGGGTCGTCTCCTCCATCCAAGCGCAAATCAGAAGGCTCCTGGGCTAGTGTTTCCCTCTCGGCGCATCGGCAAACGTTCCCCATCACGTGAGCATCGGCTTGCGGCGACAAAACCCAAAAATATAGCAATCGGGTCGGACGCCGCTTTCCTCACGATACAGGTCTTATCTTAAGCTACGCTCCGCTGGCGCCGGTAAAAATCCTGCTACCCACCCATACGGGTGGCCATGAAGAAGATCGTGAGCACCACGAGCAGGTCCATCAGGGCGCCGATCCCACCGACCCGGCGGACGAGCGTCTTGTGCTCAGGGCCGGGTGTAAGGGGACCGTCGCCGGCGGCGGCGAGGTCGCGGTCGGCCGCCTCCACGAGGCGCTTCTCGGAGGGCCCGAGGAGCATCCCCTCGATGGCGCCGATCACGAGCGAGACGCCGAGCCCCCACTGGACGTAGAAGGCGCTCCACACGTGCAGCTTGGAGGCGAGGTAGATGCCGCAGATCATGACCACGGCGAGCCCGGGCATGATCACCCTCTGGCTGACCGCGTGGAAGGCCCGGTACAGCGAGGGCAGCGCGCGCGGGTCGGCCTTGGTGATCGCGGCGAGGAAGACGGGGTAGGCGAAGGTCGCGCCGAAGGCGACCACGACGGCGAGGATGTGGACGGCGAGGACCAGTTCGAAGAAGGCGACGGCGACGAGCACGCGCGGATCCTATTGAGTCCGGCGGCGCATGCTGGTCGATCGGAGATCCCGTCGATCTCCGATCGGTCGGGCCGGACCGTACATGTACGGTCCGGCGAACCCGCACATGTGCGGGTTCGAGGGACGGCCACATGTGGCCGTCCCCAGGCAGGGCCACATGTGGCCCTGCCGACCAGCCCACATGTGGGCTGGTCCCCCCAGAAGCTCAGAACGTCGGCGTGTACTTGCCGAACACGTCCTGCATCGCCCCGCACACCTCGCCGAGGGAACAGCGGTCCCTGAGCGCGGCGCGGATCGCGGGCAGCAGGTTCTCGTTGCCGCGCGCCACCTCGCGCAGCTCCTGTAGGCGGCGCTCGACGAGCGCGTGGTCGCGGTCGGCCTTGAAGGCGGCGAGGCGATCGAGCTGTTCGCGCTCGGACTGCGGGTCCACGCGCAGGAGATCTGGGACCTCGAGGTCGTCCTCCTGGTAGGCGTTGACGCCGACGACGACGTCCTGGCCGATGCGGTAGCGCTCCTCGTAACCCCACGCGGACTCGTCGATCTCGCCGGTGATGAACTGCAGCGCGTTCACGGACCCGCCGAGCGCGTCGACCCTGTCGATCAGCTCCTGCGCGCGCGCTTCGATCTCGTCGGTGAGCGCCTCGACGAAGTACGAGCCGGCGAACGGGTCCACGGTGTCGGCGGCGCCGGACTCGTGGGCGAGGATCTGCTGGGTGCGCAGCGCGATCTTGGCGGCGTGCTCGGTGGGCAGCGCCAGCGCCTCGTCGAAGCCGTTGGTGTGCAGCGACTGGGTGCCCCCGCACACCGCGGCGAAGCCCTGCAGCGCGACGCGCACGATGTTGTTCTCCGGCTGCTGGGCGGTGAGCGTGACGCCGCCGGTCTGGGTGTGGAAGCGCAGCGTCTGCGCGCGGGGGTCGGTGGCACCGAAGCGCTCGCGCATGATCCGCGCCCACATGCGCCGCGCGGCGCGGAACTTGGCGACCTCCTGGAAGACGTGGTTGTGGCCGTTGAAGAAGAACGCCAGGCGCGGCGCGAAGTCCTCGACGTCGAGGCCCTTGTCGATCGCGGCCTGCACGTACGCGATCCCCGAGCACAGCGTGAACGCGACCTCCTGCACGGCCGAGCAGCCCTTCTCGCGGAAGTGGTAGCCGGAGATCGAGATCGTGTTCCACCGCGGCACCCGTTCGTGGCAGTACTGGAAGAGGTCGGTCGTCAGCCGCATCGTGGGGGCGGGCGGGTAGATGTAGTTGCCGCGCGCGATGTACTCCTTGAGCACGTCGTTCTGGGTCGTGCCGCGCAGCTTCTCTGAGGGCACGCCCTGCTCCTCGCCGACCAGCTCGTACAGCAGCAGCAGGCACGCGGCGGGGGCGTTGATCGTCATCGACGTGGACACCTGGTCCAGCGGGATGCCCTCGAAGGCAGTGCGCATGTCGTCGATCGTGTCGATCGCCACGCCGGTGCGGCCCACCTCTCCCAGGCAGCGGGGGTTGTCGGAGTCCAGGCCCAGCTGCGTGGGCAGGTCGAAGGCCATCGACAGCCCCGTGGAGCCCTTGGAGAGCAGGTAGCGGTAGCGCGCGTTGGACTCCTTCGCGGAGGCGTACCCGGCGTACTGGCGCATCGTCCACAGCTGCTTGCGGTACATCTCGCGGTGGAGCCCGCGGGTGTAGGGGTACTCGCCCGGCTCGCCGAGGTCGAGCTCTGCGGGGAGGTCGGCCTCGGTGTACAGCGGCGCGACCTCGATCCCCGAGTCGGTGAAGCGGCGGGGGTCGTCGGGCCCGACGATCGGGGCGACGGTGAGGTGCTCGGGCTCGTCCCCGGCACTCCCGCCGGGAGGGCGCGCGGTGGTGGCCATGGTTGGATGATACGGGCCGGTGGATGGGGAACCCGCTCGCCCGGTTATGCTGCGGCCGATGGCTACCTGCCTGGTCACCGGCGGCGCGGGCTTCCTCGGCTCGCACCTCTGCGACGAGCTGCTCGCGCGCGGGCACCGCGTGATCTGCGTGGACAACTTCGAGACGGGGTCGCTGGCGAACATCGAGCACATCCGCGACCCCGAGCGGTTCGTGCACCTGGGCTGGACATCATCGACCCGTACTTCGTCGAGGAGCCGGTGGACTTCGTCTACCACCTGGCCTCGCCGGCGTCGCCGATCGACTACCTGCGCCTGCCGCTGCACACGCTGAAGGTCGGCTCCTACGGCACCCACCACACGCTCGGCCTGGCGAAGGCCAAGCGCGCGCGCTTCCTGATCGCCTCGACCAGCGAGGTGTACGGCGATCCGAAGGAGCACCCACAGCCGGAGTCCTACTGGGGCCACGTGAACCCGATCGGCCCGCGGGGGGTGTACGACGAGGCGAAGCGCTACGCGGAGGCGCTGACGATGGCCTACCACCGCCAGCAGGGGGTGGACACGGCGATCGTGCGGATCTTCAACACCTACGGGGCGCGGATGCGCCCGCACGACGGCCGCGCGATCCCGACGTTCCTGCGCCAGGCGCTGGCGGACCGCCCGATCACGGTGTTCGGCGACGGCGGCCAGACGCGCTCGTTCTGCTACGTCGGCCGACCTGATCCGGGGGCTCATCGCGCTCGCGGAGTCCGGCCACCACGAGCCGGTCAACATCGGCAACCCCGACGAGTTCACGCTGCTGGAGCTGGCGCAGACGGTCAAAGCAGGTGACCGGGTCGAGCTCGGAGATCGTCTTCGAGGCGCTGCCCGTGGACGACCCCAAGCAGCGCCGGCCGAACATCGCGCTGGCGCGCGAGCTGCTCGGGTGGTCCCCGGAGGTGGCGCTGCGGGAGGGCTTGGAGCGCACGATCGACGAGTCGGGCATCGAGGTTCTGGTGGGCTGAAGCGGAGCGTCCGGCCGGCACGCGGCGAGCGGGAGGGCTGTCGGCCTCCCGACCGCTCCATCTGCGAGTCTGAGGCGTTGTGAAAGGCGAGATGGCCCCCGCCACGAGGACCCTGCTACCCCGCTCGAGACCCCGCCCCCCAAGGTGCACCCCCTGGAATCGAGCGCTCTGACGGCTCCCCCGCCGCCGAGGCCGCCCGATGCCCGTGCTCTCGGAGGCGACGGTGCGCCGGGAGCCCTCCGACCGCGACATGCGCCGCAAGCGCTCGCCGGCGATCTCGTTCCTGCTGCGCGTCGAGACGGCGCGGCGCGCGGTGCGGGTGCTGACGCTGCTGGCGCTCGACTTCGCGGGCCTGTCGGCGGCGATCTTCACGTCGTTGGTGCTGAAGGCGGCGGTGCTGAGCGAAGTAAGCGTGCACGGCGCCTACGAGGAGACGCGGAGCATCCTGGCGTTCGCGTACCTGCTGACGGCGCTGCTGTTCGCGCGCTCGGGGCTGTACGCGGCGGGGGCGCAGCGGCCGGGCATGACGCGGATCGTGGCGTGCGCTCTTCCAGGTGACGTTCGTGGCGGCGCTGTTCGCGCTGGTCAGCGGCGAGCACTTCTCGAGCTACTACATCTTCTGGGGCTCGCTGGCGTTCGCGCTGCTGTACGTACCGCTGCTGCGGCTACCTGTACGAGCGGGCCACGGGCGCGGTCGCTGCGCGATCGCGGGCCACGAGCGCCGCGCGGTGCTGGTGGGCACGGGCTAGCACATCCGCGAGGTGGCGCGCGCGCTCGCGGACGCGCCCCACTCGCGCGTGGAGGTCGTGGGGTACGTCTCGCTGCGCGCGCTGCCCGCGAACGGTCTGCGCTCGCTGGGCACCCCGCGCGACCTGGAGCAGGTGCTGAGCGACCGGAGCGCGTCGACGAGGTGATCATCGCCGACCCCGACTTCCCCCAGGCCGAGGCGGTGGAGCTGGTGGACCGCTGCCACCAGCGGGGGGTGCGGGTGCGGATCGCGCCCTCGACGATGGAGATCCTGATCCACCGCGCGGAGTTCGTGCCGGGCGAGTCGGTGCCGCTGTTCGAGCTGAAGCCGCCGGTCTTCGAAGGGATCGACTTCGCGCTGAAGCGCACGTTCGACGTGGTCGGCGCCACGGTGCTGCTGGTCGCTGCTGAGCCCGCTGCTGGCGGCGATCTGGGTGGCGGTGCGCGCGACCTCGCAGCGGCCCGGCGCTGTTCCGCTCGATGCGCCAGGGGATCGGCGAGCGGCCGTTCGCGTGCCTGAAGTTCCGCACGATGTACGTGGACTCCGAGCACCGCCAAGCCGACCTGGAAGCGCTCAACGAGGCGTCGGGCGCACTGTTCAAGATCCGCGACGACCCGCGCACGACCCCGGTGGGCCGCTTGCTGCGGCGCTTCTCGCTGGACGAGCTGCCGCAGCTGGTCAACGTGCTGCGCGGCGAGATGTCGCTGGTGGGCCCGCGCCCGCTGCCCGAGCGCGACTTCGAGAGGCTGGAGGAGTGGCACCGCAAGCGCTACCTGGTGCTCCCGGGGATCACCGGCCTGTGGCAGGTGTCGGGCCGCGCGGAGCTCGACTTCGACGACCTCGTGCACCTCGACTTCCTCTACCTGGAGCACTGGTCGCTGGCGGTGGACCTGACGATCCTGCTGAAGACGATCCCGGCTGTGCTCTCGCGGCGCGGCGCTTACTGGAGCCCCTGCTCTGGCCCGACGAGGCGACGCACGGCCGGTGGGGGTGGGCGAGCGCCCGCCGGTAGACGCGCCAGGTCTCGCGCGCGGCGTCCTCCCAGTCCCCGCGAGAGCGGGGCGAGGTCCAGCGCCTCGGGGATCACGGCCACACGCTCGCGCTCGAGCCCGAACTCGGCGACGGCTTCGTGGGCGACGACCTCGGTGGGGACGATCACGTGTGACGCGCGCTGCAGCGCGAGGTGGCGCAGGCGCAGGTGCATGCCGCCGCCGCGCAGCCGTTCGGAGGGGCGCTTGAGCGCGGCGATGTCGTAGCAGGGTGACGACCATCGGGCAGGGGCTGTGCAGCATCGCGCCCTGCATCCACGGCGCGTGGAAGAGGTCGGCTCCGCGAGGGCGGTGGGCCTCGAGGATCTCGTCCTGCTCGCCGGCGGTGTCGCGCAGCGCCTGCAGCAGGCCGCGCGCGTAGCGCCCCAGACCCTGCGGGTCGGCGGTCGGCCGGCTGTCGAACGCCAGCCTCACAGGCGCTCGCGGTCCTTCACGGCAGTCCCCCAGACGTGCACGGCGGGACCTTAGTGGTTTTGTGACGGAGTGGTAGAGATGACAGCGGAGTTGCCGCTCTCTCCGCGATTCGCTCACACCGCGTGGGCCGTCTGGTGGCCTAGCCTGCGCGGAGTGTCCACGCGCGAGTACCACGAGAGCCTGTGGGAGGGGGTCCCGGAGGGCCTGTGGCCACCGTACTGGGCGGCGCGGCTGGCCTTCCTGCTTGCCCACGTGCCCGCGGGCGCGCGCGTGCTGGACGTGGGCTGCGGCGAGGGCTGGTTCACCGCCGCGCTCGCGCGGGCGGGCCGCGAGGCGGTGGGGATCGACGTGGCGCGAGGAGCCGCTGCGCCGCGCGCGCGCACGCGAGGCCGGGCGGAGCTGGACTGCGCCTCGTCCCCGCGGAGGGCGCCGTGGCCGCTGCAGGACGTGAGCTTCGACGCGGTGTGGGCGGGGGAGGTGCTCGAGCACGTGGCCGACACCGCGGGGTGGCTCTCGGAGGTGCGCCGCGTGCTGCGCTCCGGGGGCGCGCTGGTGCTGAGCACGCCCGCGCACGGCCCGCTCACGCGCCTGCGCGCTGGGCCTCTCGGGGCGCGCGTTCGCGGCCCACTTCGACCCCCGCTCCGACCACCTGCGCTTCTACACCCGCCGCACGCTGGTCGCGCTGCTGGAGGATTTCGGCTTCGAGCGGATCGAGACCCGCGCCTCGGCGGCTCGATCGGGCCCTGCCCCGGCGGTGCTGCTGGCGGCGGCGCGGCGCGGCGCTACTGAGGGCCTGAGGCCCTAATGCACGGCCGGCAGCGCCGCGCGTTCTGACAGCGCCGATCCCCCGAGGTGGCCGGTTTGGTCGATGTGCCGGCGCCGCCGCCGTGCCACCGCCGCCGGCGGTGGCGCGCAGCGCCTGCAGGTAGGCGTTCTGGATCGAGAGCAGTTCGCCGTTTTCGGCGATGCTCCGCGCGGGGGGCGACGGCCTCGGGGTTGAGGTAGACGGCGGCGCGCAGCGCCTGCAGCGCCGCCTGCGGGCTGGCCGCTGCGCAGGTCGTATTCGCCGAGCGCCTGCCACGTTTTGAAGTTGGACGGGCTGCAGGTGCACGGCGCTGCTCGTAGGTGGCGGCGGCGGCGGCCGACTGGCCGGCGCCCTCCTGGACGGCGGCGAGCGTGAGCAGCGCTTCGGCGGAGAGCGGGTCGCGGCTGACCGCGGTGTGCGCGGCGGCGAGCGCGGCGGTGGGGTCGCGCGCCACCAGCGCGAGCGCTTCGTTGGAGGCGTCCACCGAGCGCTGCGGCTGCCACTCGCGCCCAAGCCGCGAGCAGCGCGCAGACGACCACGGCGGCGGCGATCCCGGCGCGTAGCGGCCCGACGTCGCGCAATGTGAGCGAGCGCCACCGCGGCGTGCGCGACACCGGGTCGCTCGCGACGCCCGGGGTCGAGACCCTGCCGGCAGCGCCGGCGCCTCGGTACCCGAGAGCACTCGTTCAGCGGCCCGCGGCCGGCGACCCACCCGGCGCACAGCAGGGCGGCGCAGGCGACGCCGGGGACGTACCACGTCCAGTCCACGAACGAGTGGACGCCGAACGTCGCGACGAGGCACACCAGCGTGAGCAGCCCGACGCGCTCGGCGGAGTAGAGGACCGCTCACGCGGCTTCCCTCCGCCCGTCGAGGATCGGGTCGAGGGGCGCTCCGTCCCCGGACGGTGGGAGATCGGCGAGGCGTGCCAGCGCCAGCCGCTCCAGCGCCGGTTGAAGGGATGCGTGGCGCGCCCCGCGGCGGTGAGCCACGCGCCGAGCAGCGCGAGCACCACCAGCAGCCCCGCGAGGCCGAGGTCGGCGAGCGTCTGCACGACGAAGCCATGCGCCTGGCCGACGTTGAGGATCGCCGTGCGGTAGCGCAGGCGGGCCGTTTCGTAGCCTTCGGCGCCGACCCCGAGCAGGGGGTGGTCGGAGAAGATCTCCAGCGCTTCGTTCCAGTAGCGCGCGCGCACGCTGCCGATCGCGGTGAGGCGCCCCGGGCCGTTGGCGGGCACGGGCCGCGTTGGGGTTGGTGAGCGTGCTGACGGTGTGCGAGATGCTTCCGAAGAGGCCCCGGTGGCTGACGGTGAGCGCCCCGGCGAGCGCGATCACAGCGATCACGGGGAGGCGCGAGCAGCACCGTGCCGGCGCGCCGGCGCGTCCGCGGCGACGGAGCGTGCGGCGACCGTCGAAGAAGCCGATCGCCAGGCCGACGAGCGTGAGACCCACGAGCACCGCGACGAGCAGCACTCCGAGCTGGTGCCCGGCGGCTGACGCGTGCGGCGAGCGGCGATGTTGTCGGTGGTGAGGGCGTGTTGGGAGAAGTCCCACGCGACCACCACGACCGCCCCGAGCGCGCCGAGCGCAGAGCACCGCCGACGCCGCGCAGCCGCAGCGGGACGAGGCACAGCCATAGCGCGAGCCCGAGCACGAGCGCGACGAGCGCGCCGCGCGAGTAGGCGAGCAGGAGCGTGACCAGCATCAGCCCCATCGCGGGGTACGCGAGCGCGTTCAGCAGCGCGTGCCCGGTGCGGCGGGCGCCCAGCCACATGCAGCCGACCGCGCCCGAGCGCCGCGGCGAGCCCGATCGCGTTCCAGTAGCCGTACGGTCGCCGCAGCCGCGCGTAGACGTGCCCGTAGTTCTGCGCGGCGCCGACCGCGTCGGGGAAGACCTTGGTGAGCAGCGCATAGCCGCACACGATCACGGCGGCGAGCAGCACTCCGCCGAGCACCGCCGACCAGCGCCCGGGGGCGACGCGCGCGAGCAGCACGGCGAGCGCGAACACGGCGCTGTAGGCGAACAGGCGCCCGGCGTCCTGCCAGCTGTCGTCGGGTTGCACCGACCAGATCACCGACAGCGCCGAGAGCGCAGCGAGCGCGAGCAGCAGGCTTGCCGACCACGCTCCATAGGCTTGCCGGCTGGCCGGGGCGAGCAGGATCGCCGCGGCGATCCCGACGCCGCAGGCGAGCGTCAGCGCGATCTCGACGGGGGTCCGCGTGCTGAGGTTGAGCCCGCCGCCGGCGAGGAACGTGATCAGGCAGAGGACGCCCGCGACCAGCAGCGTGGGAAGGGCAGCGAGTGTGAGTCCAGCCACACGGGCAAGCCACCGCGGCGTCTCCGCGGTCGCTTCAGTTGCCGGGATGGCGGGTGCGGACACGGTTGCGGAGGACGCGGCCGCCAGCCGACAGGGCGCAGGCGAGCAGGAAGGCGAGCAGCACGAGCAGCGGGGTCGGCAGTTTGTTGACACGCCGAGGCGAGGTTGACGTGCACGACGCCCGGGTGGACCACTTCGCCTCCGACCTGCACCGGTGGAGCGCTCGCGTGAGGGATGCGTTCGAGCGTGTACTGTTCGCTTGGGGTCGGTGGCGCGCTGGACGCCACTGCGCCGGTGGCGCCGGTGCCCTGGGGGCCGGCGGCGCCGGCGAGCTGCGCTTTGCGGATCAGGTCGGGGCAGTTGTCGTACTCGGCCAGTTCCGGCGGCATCTGTTTCATCGCCTGGTTGTAGGCCTGCTGGCTGAAGCCGGTGGGCAGCTTTTCGACGCCGCAGTCTTCATAGATCTTCGTGACTTCGCTCGCACCTGCCGGGACGGCGATCAGTAGCGAGAGCGCCAGCGCCGCGGGAAGGGCAAACGCCAGCCGGAGTGGGGCCAACTTGGTGAACAAGCGACGCACGCTACCAGCGCCCCCCGCGGGAAAGTCCGAGGCTGTGCAGCGCCTGGGAGAACCCCTGCGCCCAGGCGTCGTGGGTGTAGGCCTGCACGTCGCTGTGCCCGGCCGCGCCGAGGCGGGCGCGCAGCGGCGCGTCGGCGGCGAGCCGCCGCAGGGCGTCGGCGAGCGCACGGGAGTCTCCGGCGGGCACGACGAGGCCGTTGCGCCCGTCGTGCACTAGGCCGCCGGCCACGGCCCCCACGGCGTCGCTCGCGATCACGGGGAGGTTGCGGTTCATCGCCTCGTTGACCACCAACCCCCACGGCTCGCGGAAGGTGCGGGTTGCGAGCGAGGGCACCACGAGGACGTCGGCCGCTGCGTAGAGGGTGCGCAGCTGCGCCGGGGGAACGGGGTCCGTGCACACCACCTCCTTGCCGGTCCCCTCGCCGGCGGGCTGTCCGGCCACGCCGCCGACGGGTCCGGCCGCGCCGCCGGCGGGAACCCAAGGGGGGATGGGCCCCACGCCGACGAGGACGAGCGCGGCTGAGGGCGTTACCAGGCCCGACTCACGCCAGGCCTCGATCAGTGCCCTCCCACCCTTTTCCCGGACAGGGCGGCCCGCAAACAGAAACTTGACGGCGGCTTCCGGGGGCCACGGGAGCGTCGCGGGGGGACCGACGCCCGGGTCGGGCGGGTGGGACCAGAACTCGTTGTCGACGGACTGGGGCGCTACGTGCACGTTGCGGGCGCCACGCGCGCGCACGTACGCGCTGACGTGGGGCCCGTAGGTGACGACGGCGTCCGCGGAGCGGTACAGGCGCAGCAGCGCTGCGTAGCTGAGGGCGTGGGCCGCCGTGCGGGGGTGCGCCCACAGCGCGCTCCACAGCACCACCGGGACCCCGGCACGCCGCGCCCCGGCCCACGCAGCCGGGCAGCGCGAGACGCCCGCCGGTGGAGCACACCACGGCGCGGTAGCGCCCCGACGCGGCGAGGGCCGCGACCTCGCGCTGGTGCAGGTGCCGGCAGGGGAAAGGCAGCTCCTGCTCCCTCGCGACCCCCCCATGCTGGGAGCGCCCCCCGAAGAGCGCGTACTCGACCCCCTCGCGCTCGTGCAGCCGGGCGAACGCGCCCACCCGATCAAACGGCGCGTGCCCTGTGACAAACAGCACCGGCTTCATCGCAGCGCGTGTGCGTACGCCGCGACGGTCTGCTCCCCGCACCGCTCCCACGTGAAGTGGGCGGCGACGGTGGCCCGCGCGCGGCGGCCGGCCTCGCGCAGCCGCGTGGGGGTCGGAGAGCAGCTCGTCGATGCGCTGGGTGAGGCGCTCGATGTCGCCGGGGGGCACCAGCACGAAGCCGTCGCCCGCGGCGGCGATCTCCTCGGGGCCGGGCTCCCCGCGGCAGCCGATCGCGGGCAGGCCGCCGGCCATCGCCTCGATGTAGGCGACCCCGAACGCCTCCTCGGTGGAGGGCATCACGAACAGGCTGCACCGGCGCGCGCGCTCGAGCGCCTCGGCGGGCGGCAGTTGCCCGCACAACTCCACGCGCTCGCGGACCCCGAGGCGGACGGCGAGCCCTTCGAGGGGCACCCGCTCGGGGCCGTCGCCGACGATCGCGTAGCGCAGGGTGGGGTGCCGTGGGGAGAGCACGGCGAGCGCGCGCAGCACGTCGGCGTGGCGCTTGCGGGCGACGAGGTGCCCGACGGTGACCAGTGTGTGGTGTCCGCCCCCCGCACCCTGACGGTCCGCGCGGCGTGTGGGGAGGTCCGTCGCCGAGGTGCACCACGCGCACCTCCCGGGCGCCGTGGGCGCGGGCGAGCTCGGCGGTGCCGCGGCTGTTGGCGAGCACGAGGCGCGCGGCGCCGAGTCCGCGTGCGACGGCCGCGCGGCCCGCGGCGGAGCGGGGAGCGGTGTAGAGCACGTCGCCGCCGTGCACGGACACCACGAGCGGCACGTCGAGGCCGGCGCGGCGCACCGCCTCACCGGCGGGCACAGCGTTGTGGGCGTGAACCACCTCGAAGCCGCCGTGGCGGCGCAGGCGGCGCAGGGCGAGCGCCAGCGCGGGCGCCGCCCACGCGCCCCACGCGGGGTAGGGCGCGCGCGTGACGGGGAGACGTAGGGGACGTACGTGACGGGCACCCCGTCGAGGAGCTGGTGGCGGGCACCGCCCACCCCGTCGCGCAGCCTGCTCGCCGAGCTCCCGCGCCGCGGCGGCCGGGGTGGGGCGACGGGGGTGGGCGGGGTCCCGATAAAAGGAGGCGCGCGGCGGCACGAGGCGGTGCAGCACGAGCACGTGCACCTCTGCGCCGGCGGCCTGCGCGGCGAGCGCCTGGCGGTGCGCCCACACCCCCAGCACGGGGTCGCCCGCGGCGGGGGTAAAACTCGGCTACGACGGCGACTCTCACCGAGGGCTCGGCATCGGCTGAGGGTCAGTGCGCGGGCGCCGGCGGGGGTGTGCTTGGGCGGGCATGGCGTGGCGGCTACCAGCGGCGGTGGGTGACGAGGGTGGTCTGCGCTTCGTGGGCCTTCACGTAGGGCCGCTCGGCGAGCAGCGCGCGGGCCTCGGCGACGGCGGCCTGCGCGCGAGTAGGCGTCCCCGGCGGGTGCGGCGCAGTGGCGGATCGCGACGGCGTCCAGTCACGCCGCAGCGCCACCCGTGCCGGCGGGCGAGCGCGGCCCAGTGCAGGTCGAGGCCCCACCCCATGCGCACGTCGGGGAACGGCAGCAGCGTGGCGAACGTGGTGCGAGCGAAGGCGGTGACGGGGCCGATCTCGACGAACGGCGTCTGGCGCGCCACGGCGCCCGCGCGGCGGCGGGTGACGCGCCACGCGGCGTGGGAGCGCGCGCGGTGGGCCGGCTGGACCAGCTGGAAGTCGAAGCGCTCGGCGAGGTACACCAGGCGGTCGAGGAAGCCGCGGGGGAGCACGACGTCGTCGTCGACCACGAGCAGCCAGTCGTACTCCTCGACCGCGACCGGGTGGGCCGCGAGCAGCAGGTTGAGATTCTCGAACTTCCCGCGGTCTTCCGGCGGCCCGAAGCGCAGCTCGACCTCGTGGCGGGAGCGCTCGAGCTCTGAGCGGATCGCCGCGGCCAGCTCGCGCCGCTCGGGGCGCTCGACGCCGAGTACCAGCACCCGCCGGCGAGGCGGGGTGCGGCGCGCGGCGCGCGCGAGGCGCAGGCGCCGGCCGCTGAGCAGCTCGCGGGCGTCGAGGAGCCGGTCGTACACCTCCCGCCGCGCGGCGTCGAGACCCCCGACGGTGCCGCTTTCCCCGGAGAGGAAGTCCTCCGCCTCTCGGGGTGCCGCTGGGCTGGCGCCGTTCGTGGACGCCCTGTTCGAGGCGCCCGAGGCTGTGGGCGGCCCTCGTGAGGCCGGCGGGGCAGAGGCGGCGCACGACGTGGCCGACGCACCCGGCGAGCGTGCGCAGCTCGCGCGCAGAGGCCGGTGCTTCCCCCCGCCAGGCGTCGAAGCGGCGGCTGGCGCGCCCCCGGGCGCGGGCGGCGCGGGCCAGCGGGCGCAGCCGGGCGTCGGCGGGGGAACGCCGGTGGTCGAGAGCGGCTGCGGCGACGTACACGATGCGCCCGTCTTCGTGCGCCGACTCCCTCCCATCCTGGTCGGTGTCCGCTTCGTCCGTGCGCGTGCCGTCGTCTCCGCGTGCGAACGCCCTCCCGTCCCGCGGGCCGTCCGCTTCGTTCCTGCGGCTGCCCCCGTCTCCGTGCGCGAACGCCGATCCCCCTCCATCAAAATCCCCCTGGTCCGCCCCACGCGCACGTAGCCGGTCCTGCCACTCCTGCTCGTCGCCGCCTCCCGCGAGGGCGGTGTCGAAGGGCCCGACGCGCTCCAGCGGCGCTGCGGCGCACGGTCATGTTGGCTCCCCACGCGTAGCGCACGCGGTCGGTGTCCTCGGGACCGAGGTCGAGGGCGGTCATCGGGGGGGCCCTCGCGCCCGCAGCGCCCGTGGCGGCGCGACCCTCCAGGCGGGCGTGTACGGGTCCGGTGAAGACCTGCGCGGCGGGGTGCTCGCGGGCGGCGCGCCTCAGCGCCTGCAGCCAACCGGGGTGGACCTCGACGTCGTCGTCGACGAACACCACCAGCTCGCCGTGGGTGTTGGCGACGCCGGTGTTGCGGGCGGCGTTCAGCCCGAGGTGCCGGCCGTGGGCGAGGTAGCCCGCGCCGAAGCGCTCGGCGAGTCGCGCGGACCGCGGGCGAGGGCGGATCGTCGTGGACGACGAGCACCTCGGCCCCGGCGGCGGCCGCCTGGGGGGCGATCGAGGCGAGCGCGACCTCGAGGTAGTCGGGGCGCTCGCGGGTGGGGATGACGATCGACGCGGGGGGGTTCGTGGGGTTCAAGAGCGGAGGTGCTGCCGGCCGAGCAAGGGGGGCCCCGGCTCGCCGGCCTCCGGTCGACTGCCCCCTGCAGGTGCGAATACTCGCAACGAGAGTATTCGCACCGAGAACATTCTAGGTTTGCAGGGCACATGATCCTGTTTTTGCACAACCGCTACCGCGCGCCGGGGGGGAGGAGCGCGTGGTGGACGACCTGCTGTGGCTGGTGCGCGAGCGCCTGGGGGAGCCGGCGGAGCTGCTGGCGCGGGGTGGATGGGATGCGGGGAGCCGCACCCGGGCGCCGGTGGGCCGCGCGCGAGCGGCGGCGGGGCTGCTGCGCGGGGGCCTCGACCCCGACGGGGTGGCGGACGCGGTACGCCGCGCGGGGGCGCGGGTGGTGCACGCGCACAACCTCCACCCCACGCTCGGCTGGCGGGCACTGGCGGCGGCGCGGGCCGCGGGGGCGCGGGTGGTCCTGCACCTGCACCAGTACCGCCTCGTGTGCGCGGTCGGGGTGTGCTTCACGCAGGGTGAGGAGTGCGTGCGCTGCCACGGGCGCTCCACGCTGCCGGGGGTGCTGCGGAACTGTCGGGGCAGCCGCGCGGAGGCGCTGGCCTACGGGGCCGGCCTCGCGCTGTGGCAGCGGCGCGCTGGTGGAGCAGGCGGACGCCGTGATCGTACCGAGCGTCTTCGCACGCGAGCGGCTGCGGGAGCTGGGGGCGCCGCTGCCGTGGGAGCGCGTGCACGTGCTGGCGCCCCCGGTGCGGGCGCTCGCGCAGGGGGGTGGCGCGCCGGGCCTCGAAGCGTCGCCCGAGGCGGGGGTCTCGCGACTGCCGGCGGGCGCGGACCTGCCGCCCGCGGGGTACGCGCTGGTGGTGGCGCGGCTGTCCCCGGAGAAGGGCCTCGACGTGGCGGTCGAGGCGTGCCGGCGGGTGGGCCTCCCGCTCGTGGTGGCGGGTGAGGGCCTGGATGGCGGGGGCCGCGGCGGCGAGCAGAACGGGGGTGCGGTCCGGGACGGGGGAGTGGTCCGCTTCGTGGGCCGCGTCGACGAGGCCCGCCTCGCGCAGTTGCGCGCGGGGGCGGCGCTCGCGGTGGTGCCCTCACGCTCGGCGGAGACGTTCGGTCTGGCGGCGGCGGAGGCGATGGCCGCGGGCCTGCCGGTGGCCGCGAGCAGCGTGGGGGCGCTCCCCGAGCTGGTCGGCGAGGAGGGCCTCGCGCCGCCGGGCGACGCCGGGGCGCTGGCTGCGGCGATCGAACGCCTGCGCGCCGACCCTACCGCCGGCGAGCGGGCGTTGGAGAGGGTGCGCGCACTGTGTGCCCCGGAGGTCGTGGCGGGCAAGCTGGCGGAGGTGTACGAGGCGGCCACTACGTGAGCCACTCACGTTGATCTCACGATCGTTACCGCACGCCCCGCGTCGCCCCTACACTTCGCCCGGATGACGACCGTGGGCATCGTCGGGCTGGGCTACGTGGGGCTGCCGCTGGCGGTGGCGTTTGCGCAGGAGGGCTGCGAGGTGGTCGCGGTCGACGTGGACGCCCGCAAGGTCCACGCGGTGGAGGCGGGGGAGTCCTACATCGAGGACGTGCCCTCCGCGCAGCTGGAGGCGGTGCGCGAGCGGATCCACGCCACCACCCGCTACGCCCGCCTGGAGCGCGCCGACGCGGTGCTGATCTGTGTGCCCACGCCGTTGACACGCAACCGCGAGCCCGACCTCGGCCCGCTCCTGGAAGCCACACGCGAGCTTGCGAAGGTGCTGCAGGCGGGCCAGTTGGTGGTGTTGGAGTCCACCACCTACCCGGGCACCACGCGCGAGCGCGTGGCGCCGCTGCTTGAGGAGTCAGGGCTGGCGGCGGGCCGCGACTTCCACCTCGCCTTCAGCCCCGAGCGCGTGGACCCGGGCCGCACCGACTTCACGCTGCGCACCACCCCGAAGGTGGTGGGTGGCCTGACCGAGGCGTGCGCGGAGCGCGCCGAGGCCCTGTACGGGGTCGTGTGCGACCGGGTGGTGCGAGTCTCCAGCCCCGAGGCGGCGGAGCTGACAAAGCTGCTGGAGAACATCTTCCGCTCGGTCAACATCGCGCTGGTCAACGAACTGGCGATGCTGACCGACCGCATGGGGATCGACATCTGGGAGGTGGTGGACGCCGCCGCGACCAAGCCCTACGGGTTCATGCGCTTCGAGCCGGGGCCGGGCATGGGCGGGCACTGCATGCCGGTGGACCCCTTCTACCTGAGCTGGCGCGCGCGCGAGTTCGACATGACCACGGAGTTCATCGAGCTCGCGGGCAAGGTCAACCAGCAGATGCCCTACCACTGCGTCTCGAAGGTCGAGCGCGCGCTCAACGACGCGGGCCTGCCGGTGCGGGGCTCGCGCGTGGCGGTGCTCGGCGTGAGCTACAAGCCGGGCGTGGGCGACGTGCGGGAGTCCCCGGCGCTGAAGATCCTCACGCTGCTGGGGGCGCTGGGGGCGGAGCTCGTCTACCACGACCCGCACGTCGCCGAACTGCCCGAGCTCGGCCTGCGCAGCGTGCCGCTGGAGGAGGCGCTGCAGCGACGCGGACCTCGCGTTGATCGTGACCGCCCACCCGACGGTCGACCACGGCGTCGCGGCCGAGCGGGCGCGCGTCGTGGTGGACCTGCGCGGGGTCACGCGCGCGCCCGGTGGCCAACACGGTGCGACTGTGAGCCGGGTCGGTGCGGTGACGCGTCGCGGCGGGGTAGGATGCCCGCCCACTGGCGCGGCGCGCCGCGTGGACGATCCCATGAACCCTCCTGATGAGCTCAACTGAGGAGCTCACCGCTCACCCCCGACCCGCGCGCCCCGGGGCTGCTGGTGGGCGAGGGCGTGGAGATCGGCGAAGGGGTGTCCTTCGGCGCGTACGTGGTGGTGCACGCGGGCACTGTCGTCGGCGCCGGCTGCGTGATCGAGGACCACGCGGTGCTCGGCAAGCGCCCGCGCCTGGCGCGCAGCTCCTCCGCGAAGGGCGAGGTGGGCCGCTTGGAGCTGGGCGAGCGGGTGACGGTGTGCGCGGGCGCCGTGGTCTTCGCGGGGGCGCGCGTCGGCGACGAGGCGATCCTGGGCGACCAGTCGTTCGTGCGCGAGCGCTCGCGTGGTGGGTCAGGGCTCGGTGATCGGCCGTGGCAGCGTGGTCGACAACGACGTGCACGTGGGCGCCCGCGTGAAAGTGCAGACGAGCGTCTACCTGACGGCGTTCACGGTGATCGAGGACGACGTGTTCGTCGGTCCCGGCGTGACGACGACGAACGACGACACGATGGCCCGCCACGACGGCTCGACCCCCTGCGCGGCGCCACCCTGCGCCGCGCCTGCCGCGTGGGCGGCGGCACGGTGCTGACCCCGGGCGTGGAGATCGGCGAGGAGGCGTTCGTCGCCGCCGGCGCGGTGGTCACCCGCGACATCCCCGCCCGCGCGGTCGTGATGGGGCGTCCCCGCCCGTGTCGTGCGCGAGGTCCCCGCCGAGGACCTGCTGGAGCGCTGGCGGTAGGGGTGGGCGCGCAGCGGGCCTCTTTGCGACGGGCTTGCGTGTGGTGCAGACGGTGTAGAGCGCACGCCGTCGGACGGGCGGCAGTCCTCCGGCCGGTGGCTGCGGCCTGTCGGGACCTGCGCAGGGGGCACCCCGGCCTCATTTGATCTGCAGGATCTGCGGGTGGGTGGCGAGCAGCATCTGGGTGAAGACGTAGTCGAAGGTCCCGAACGCGAGGAACGAGACGACGACGGCCTGGTTGACGGCGCGCCCGACGCCCTCGGCGCCGCCGGAGGCGGTCATGCCCTTGTAGCAGCAGATGATCGAGATGATCGCCCCGTAGAGCGTGGCCTTCACCGCGGAGCCCCACAGGTCGGTCGTGTCGGCGTTGGCGAACAGCGTGTCCCAGAACGGCCCCAGCGGGTAGCCGTTGACGAACTCGGCGAGCAGCCCGCCGAAGATGCCGAACAGGATCGCGTAGACGTTGAACAGGCCGGTCACGAGCATCAGCGCGAGAAAGCGGGGGACGACGAGGTTCTTGACGGGGTCTACGCCGAGCACCTGCAGCGCGTCGAGCTCCTCGCGGACCTTGCGCGCGCCGAGGTCGGCGGTGATCGCGGTGCCGGCGACCCCGGCGACCACGATCGCGGTCACGAGCGGGGCCGATCTCGCGGATCACGGCGAGCATGAAGATCCCGCCGAGCCGGTCGAGCGCGCCGAACAGCGCGAGCAGGTTTGTGCCCTGCAGGCCGGGCGCGGCGTAGTTGAAGCAGACGATGGAGAGCATCAGCGGAAACCAGCAGAGGCGCAGCGCAAAGAGGAACTGCGAGACGAACTCGCCCCCGTAGGGGTAGGGGGGCCGCAGCGCGGAGGAGACCGTCCTGCCGGTGAGGAGCACGATGTCGCCCACTTCCTCGAGCAGGCTCTTGGGGGGGAGCAGGGCCCGCTCGAGCCGCGCCTTGGTCGGGTGGGTCTCCTGGGGGCTTGTCCGCGCACCCGAACCGTTCCGCAGTACCATTGCGCTAGTGTACTAGTTCACTAGCAAAATGGCTACTCGGTCTGGAAACCGCTACCGTAAGGGGGTGACTCGCCAGCCTGACACCGGGGGTCTGGGCGGCCGGGTGCCCTGGACTTCACGATCGACCGCCGCGCGGAGGTCCCGATCGGGGTGCAGCTGGCGTGGGCGCTGCGCGCGCGCATCCACGACGGCCGCCTCGCGCCCGGGCAGCGCCTGCCCGGGCCTGCGGGACCTGGCGCAGGCGCTGAAGGTCAACGCCAACACCGTGCGCGCCGTCTACCAGCGCCTCGAGCACGAGGGCATGATCGAAAGCCAGCAGGGCAGCGGCACGTACGTCGCCGCCACCGCGCACCGGCGCTCCGCCGCGGGCGCGATCGCGGCCAACGCTGCCCGCGAGGCCCACCAGACGGGCGTCGATCCGCGCGAGGTCGCGGCCGCGCTGTACGTGGAGCCGGGGCACCCCGGCGTCCCGGCGAGCGGGCGGCGGAGCACCGGCGCGATGCTGCGCATCCAGATCGCCACCCTGGAGCGGGTGCTCGTGAAGATCGAAGCCGAGCACCCCGGGCTCGTCGCGGCCCCGCGTCGGCGGCACCGACCCTGCCCGCCCGCTGCGGCCCGCGGCTGCTGGACGTCGAGGAGCTCGAGCAGGCCCAGACCCACCTCATCCGCCGGCTCGCCGCCCTCCAGGCCGCGCTGGACGACCGGCGCAGCGCGGGCAGGGAGGCCGCCGCCGAGCGCGGCGCGCGGACGGCGGCCCGCCGCGGCCAAGCTGGACCTCCGCCAAGCCGGCGCGCGCAGCGGCTACGGCGCCGAAGCGCGCCGCACGGCCGCGACGACCTCCTCGACCTGCGCCTGCGTGAGCACAGTGCTCATCGGGATCGCGAGGTGGGTGGCGGCGGCGTGTTCGGTCGCGGGCAGCTCGGCGCCGGCGCCCCACGGCGAGCATCGCCGGCTGGCGGTGGACGGGGGTGCGGTAGTAGGGCTTGTGGCCGATGGCGGCGGCGGCGAGGGCGGCTTCCAAGCGCTGCGGGGTGGGGTGCGCGATCACGTAGAGGTGCCACGCGGGCTCGCAGCCGGCCACCGGCCACCGGCAGCGTCACCAGCTCGCCGAGGCCGGACTGCTCGTAGTAGCGCGCCGGCGGCGCGGCGGCCGTCGGCCCACGTGTCGAGTAGGGGCAGCTGCACGCGCAGGATCGCGGCCTGCAGCTCGTCCAGGCGCGAGTTGTAGCCGACGTGGTCGTAGGTGACCTTGTCGTAGGAGCCGTGGAAGCGCAGCATGCGCGCGCGCTCGGCGATGGCGGGGTCGGAGGTGGTGATCGCGCCCGCCGTCGCCGAAGCCCCCGAGGTTCTTGGAAGGAAAGAAGGAGAACGTCGCCGCCGTGCCGAGCGAGCCGGGGCGGGTGGCGGCCGTGGCGCGCTCGCCCGCGATCGCGTCACCGCCCACGCGCACGCGCGAGCCGGCGGACTGGGCGGCGTCCTCCAGCACGGGCACGCCGAGCGCCTCGATCTCGGCGACGGGGGCGAGGTTGCCGAACAGGTGCACCGCGATCACCGCCTTCGTGCGCGGGGTGAGCGCGGCGCGCACGGTGTCGGCGGTGACGCAGTAGGTGTCGGGGTCGATGTCGCAGAACACCGGCGTGGCGCCCGTCGGCGGGATCGCCTCGGCGGAGGCGTAGAAGGTGAAGGAGGGCACCACGACCTCGTCGCCCGGGCCGACGCCCATCGCGCGCAGGGCGATCGTGAGGGCCTCGGTGCCGTTGGCGACGCCGACGGCGTGCGCGGCGCCGCAGTAGGCGGCGAACTCCTGCTCGAAGGCGGCGACCTCGGGGCCGAGGATGTAGGCGCCGGAGTCGAGCACGCGCGCGGCGGCCGCGTGCAGCTGCTCGCGCAGCGGCGCCAGCGGGGAGGAGGTGTCGAACAGGGGAACGGCCATCGCGCGGACCCTATCGGCGCGCGAGGTCGGTGGCGATTAGCGCCCGGCGCGGGTCGCTCGAGCGCGCGCTGGCCTCGCCTGAGCCGCCGCCTCCCGCTCGCGCAGCCAGCGACGGTGGCGGCGATCCCCTCCTCGACGCCGATCCGCGCCTCCCAGCCGAGCAGCGTGCGGGCCTTCTCGACCGAGGGCCAGCGCCGCGGGCACGTCCACCGTGAAGGAGGGGAGGTGCTCCAGCGCGAACGCGTCGGGGTCCTCGCCGCACGCGGCCCACACGATCCGCGCGATCTCCGCGACCGTGAGCTCGCGCGAGGCGGAGATGTTGAAGTCCTCGTTGAGGCCCGCCGGGGAGCCCATCGCCACGACGACCCCGTCGGCGATGTCGTCGACGTGCGTGAGCGTGCGCGTCTGCTCGCCGGAGCCGAAGATCTGCAGGGGCCGCTGCCCGGAGAGCACCTTGCGGATCAGGTCGGGCACGGCGTGCGCGATGCCGGGCTCGGCGTCGGGCACCTCGCCGGGGCCGTAGGCGTTGAAGGGGCGGCAGATCGTGTACGGCAGGCCGTGCTCGGCGTGCGCGGCGCGGCAGTACACCTCGCCGGTGAGCTTGGAGAAGCCGTAGGCGGAGAGCGGCACGGGGCAGTCGGGCAGGTGGGCCTCGGTGGTCGGGTACTCGGTGGCGCGCTCGAACACCATCGAGGAGGAGACGTACGTGAAGCGCTCGACCTCGACCTCCAGCGCGGCGCGCACGACCGCGTTGTAGAGCGCGGCGTTGACCTCCGTGAGCGTGTGCGGGCAGCCGGTGGAAGTTGGCGATCCCGCCGACGATCGCGGCGAGGTGGATCACGTGCGAGCAGCCCTCCGTCGCTTGCCGCGCCTGCGCGAGCTCGCGCAGGTCCCCGGTGTGCACCTCGCACCCCTCGCGCATCCACTGCGGCGCGGGCCGCTGGTCGGAGACCCGCACCTCGTAGGCGGGGTCGGCGAGCAGCCGGCGCACGACCGCCGAGCCGATCGTGCCGGCGCCTCCGGTGACGAGCACCCGGCTCATGTGTCGAGTACCCGGCTCATGTGTCGGGGGGGTATTGCTTGGAGATCGTCCGCGCGGGTGAGTGGCGTCCCGGGCGCGTGGGGGTGGGACCTCCTGACCCGCCGCCGCGGTTGGTGTAGACGCCGCGCGGCCGGGCCTGGCAAGGCCACCGTCTGCGCGCGGCGGGCCGCGGACGCGGGTTCGACTCCCGCCGTTTCGATCACGCGGCTCACGGGCTGGGTGCCCCCAGCGCGGCAAGCTCGGCGGCGTACGCGAACACCTGCCCCGCGCCCCAGCAGTTCCAGGGGTCCACGACCAGGCACTCCTCGGCGGCAAGCGCGGCGATCGCGGCGAGCGTGCGGGGGCTCGCGGAACTCGGAGTGGTTGGCGGCCACGACCACCGCATCGGCGCCCGCGAGGACCTCCTCCAGCGGCGCCGTGGGGGTGGCGACATGGGGGTCGTGCACGGCGACGTCGGCGAGCTCGCGCTCGAGCAGCCGGATCAGCTTGTGCGCGAGCGAGTCGCGCTCGTCGTCGGTGTCGGCCTTGAAGGCGAGGCCGAGCACGGCGACCTTGCGGTTGGCGAGCGAGCCGAGGCGCCGGCGCATCCCTTCGACCAGGAACAGCGGCACCGACTCGTTGACGCGCGAGACCGCGAGCAGCATCCCCGGCGCGGGGGAGCGCTCCTCGGAGAAGGTGAAGTCCTTGCGCAGGCAGGTGCCGGCGGTGAGCCCCGGCTGGGCGAGGCCGCCGCGGGGGTAGTCGCGGTTGACGAGGTCGATCACCTCGAACACGTTGGCGCCGTGGCGCTCGCAGTCCATCATCAGCAGGTTGGGCAGCGCGAACAGGGTGTAGCGCAGGATGTTGGCCCAGATCTTCGCCAGCTCGGCCTGCACGGGGGTGGTGAACACGATCGGCGCGTCGAACACCCCGAACAGCTCCGCGACCACCTCGCCCGAACGCGCGCCGACGCCGCCGACGATGCAGGGCAGCGTGTCGATCTCCTCCAGGAAGCGCCCGGCGGCGATCCGCTCGGGGGCGTGGGCGACGAACACCTCCTCGCCGATGCGAAAGCCGCGGTGCTTGGCCAGATAGCCCGCCACGAACTCGGTCGTGCCCGGCGCGACGGTGGAGCGCAGCACGAGCGAGTGCCCCGGCGCGAGCACCCCCAGCAGGTCATCGAGCGCGGAGCGGATGTCGCGCATGTCGATCTCGATGTGCGAGAAGGAGGGGGTGCCGAGCGTGATCACGATGTGCCGCGCGCGCGCGGCGTCGGCGACGCGCTCGGAGAGCTCCAGGTGCCCGCGGCCCTGCTGCGCTCTCGCTGCTCCCCGCGCCCCTCGTTTCTCGACCCCCCGTTTTCTCCGCCCCCACGTCCGCTCGCCGCGCACGCGATCCAGCAGCTCCTGCGCGCCGGTCTCCTGGAAGGGCATCACGCCCTCGCGCAACGCGCCCAGGCGCGCGGGGTCGTTGTCGATCCCGATCACGCGCAGCCCGCGGTCGGCGAACGAGAGCGCGAGCGGCAGCCCGACGCGGCCGAGGCCGATCACGGAGACGTCGGCGGTGTGCTCCTGTGGGGTCACGGCGCCCAGGTTAGCTTTCACGCCAGCGCGAGCACTCGCCGTCGGGCGGATGGGTCGTCGGTGGGGGGCACGGGGTGTGTAATGAACTTTTTAACGGAAGCCGGTGCGCCATTGCTATCGGGCTTTTAATTTTTTATAAATCACAGTGCCGTACACGTCGCGCCACTCGTGGACGCTTTCCTCGCTGACGACGATGACGTCGGCGAACACGTCGAGCCCCCTCAGCGTTCGGTGCAACCGAACGGACTCCTGTCCCTAGTCCTGAACTGTCGGCTCGATCACCAGAAAGTCCAGGTCGCTGTGCTCGCTGGCCTCGCCTCGCGCATGGGACCCGAACAGGATCACCCGGGAGCCGGGCGGGGCAGCCTGCAGCATTCGCCGTCCGGCCTCGTGTATCACGGCGTCGTCAAACACGCTCCAGATTCTAGCCCGGCTCACGGCCCTCGCTGAGCCGTCCCGGGTGGGCGGCCTGGTGGCGGTCAGCGGCGCTCGCGCAGGTACTGACGCGCAAAGCCCACCACGAAGCGGGGGTTGTAGCGGGCGTAGCGCCGCCACAGCCGCCGCGGCTCGCGCGCCAGCCGGTAGGTCCACTCCAGGCCGCTGCCGCTGCATCCACGGCGGCGCCTGGGGGACGAGGCCGGCGTGGAAGTCGAAGGCGGCGCCGACGCCGACCAGCAGCGGCGCGCGCAGGCGGGGGCGCATGCGCTGCATCCACTGCTCCTGCTTGGGCTGGCCCGTGCCGACCCACACGACCTGCGCGCCGCAGCCGTCGATCTCCGCGACCACGCGCCGCTCCTCCTCGGGGGTGAGCTCGCGGAAGGGGGGCGACCACCCGCCGGCGATCACGAGGCCGGGGAAGCGCTCGCGCAGGCGGCTGGCGAGCAGCTCCAGCGCCTCGGGGGTGCGGCCGCCGTAGAGGTAGATCGGGGGTCCCGTGCGCGGCCGCGCGCGCGCAGAAGGCCGCCATCAGGTCGGGCCCGTACATGCGGGTGGCGCGCGCGGTGGCCGAGCAGGCGCAGCGCCCACACGAGCGGCATGCCCGTCGGGCACGGCGAGCGTGGCGTCCAGCGTCGCGGCGAGCGTGGCGGGGTCCTCGCGGGCGCTCATCACGAGGTTGACGGCGGCGGCGGTCACGTAGCCGCGCTCGCCGGCGGCGATCACGGCCTGCATCCAGTCGAGCACCTCGCTCGTAGTCGGAGACCGCGAGCGGGATGCCGAGGATCTCCGCGCGGGGCGGGGTCGCCGGGGGCGGTCGGAAGTGGTGGGGGAGGCGATCGGGTGAAGATAGCCGCTGCGGGTGGCGGCTGCGTCACGGCTGTGTTGTCTTCGCCAAGCGGCAACTCGTCTCGGCGTCTCGCCGAGAAGGGCTCGATTTGCGACAGCACTCGACAAGGCCGCGATTCGAACGAATCGACAGGATTCCCGCAAGTCGTAATCTCCTGGCCGTGAGCCCCTCGACCCTGCGCCGCTACCGAGCCGAGCGCCTGCTGCGCCAGGAGTTCGGAGGGCTGCGCGAGGAGGTGCTGCGGAAGCGTGCGCGGGCGGCTGCGCGCCCGCGGGGTGCAGCCTCGACCGGCGGCGACCTGGAAGCGTGCTACGCGCAGGCCTGGCAGGGCCTCTACGCCGCGATCGCGGCGGGCGAGGAGATCGCCAACCCGGCGGGGTGGCTGACGGTGGTGACGTTCCGACGCGCGATCGACGAGCACCGCAGCGCACCCAGGCGGAGCGCCGGCGGAGCGGGCCGCGGCCGAGCCCGACCTCGCGGCGGCGCTCGACGACCGCGCGCGGCTGCGCCAGCTGTTCGAGGCGCTGCGCGGCCGCCTCAGCGCGCGCGAGTGCGAAGCGGCGAGTCTCTGCTACCTGCAGGGCCTCACGCGCGCGCAGGCCGCCGCAGCGTATGGGGATCAGCGAGGCGCGCATGACGCAAGCTGATGGAGGGCCGCGGCCCGGGCCGGCCGGGGCGTGGCGGGCAAGGTGGGCGAGCTGCTGGAGGCGATCCGCGGCGGCGAGTGGTGCGAGCAGCAGGGCTCGCTGATGCGCGGCTTGGCCTTCGGCATCCTCGACCCCCGCGGGCGAGCGCTACCGCCTCGCGCGCGCTGCACCAGCGCGAGTGCCCGGCGTGCCGCGCCTACGTCCTCTCGCTGCGCGGCCTCGCCGCCGTGCTGCCGCCGCTGCCGCTGCCGTGGGGGTTGGGGTTGGGACCCACACCCACGGCCCACGCCCCACCCGTCCACGCGACGTGGGGCCGGCGCGAGGGCGGGCGTGAGCGCTAAGGCATGGCGCCAAGGCGGGAGCGAGGCGCGAAGGCTGGTGCGGGAACCGAGCGCCGGTGCGGGAACGGGGGCTGCCTCCAGCGGGGACCGGCGCGGGCGCCGTCTCGGCCTCGGGCGCCGCGGGCGTGGGCGGCGCCGGGGGGGGCTGGCTGCTGGGCGGCTCGGTGGGCGCGAAGCTGGCGGTGGGCTGCGTGCTGGCGCTGAGCGTCGGCTGCGTGGCCTACGGTGGCGCCCCGTCGCGGCCTCACCACGCGGGAGCTTCGACGCGACGACGGCTCCTACCTCGCGGAGGCCCCGGTGCGGCGAGCGCAGATCGGCGGGCGCTCGCGCAGTTGGCTGACGGGCTCGCCTCAGCTCGGCGGGCGCTGGCCGGAAGGCCCTCCCGCACGACCACGCGTGGCATCTCGCCGAGCAGCGCGCGCCGCGGCTGCGCAGAGCGCGCATCCGCCAGGCACGCCCAGCGCGAGTTCGGCCTCGAACAGCCCGCCTCGCTGCAGGCTCGCACGACTTCGCTGCCAGCCCGCGCCGGTGACCGCACGCGCGGCCTCGCGCCAGCACAGTCGCAGCAGTGCGGATCCGCGCGAAGAACGCCGCCGCGCCGCCTGCGCCGAGCGGGTCCTCCGAGCCACGCGGAACGGGAGTTCGGCCCGGAATAGCCCAGGGGCGGGTCCGGGGTCCCCATTGCCCGTAGGGGGAGGCGGTTCGGCCCCGGACGCCCTCAGGCCCGCGGGAAGACTTTGGTGAGCCGCTTGCAGCCCGAGCGGGTTGCCGCGCGGGCGCATGCGGCCGGTGGCGAGCGCGCGCACCGGGGTGAGGCGGTCGCCGATGATGTCGACGAAGTCCTGGTAGGCGACGCGCAGGCGCACGTCGGCGGTCGGGCGCGGCGCCCTCGGCGGACGGCGGAGGAGCCGTTGTCGACGCGTCAGGTGCCACGTGGGGACGTCGGGGTCGGTGAACTCCCACTGGATGACGGTGGGGCGGCGCAGGCCGTGGTTCGGGGTTGACCTGGCGGCGGACCGTGTCGAACAGCAGCTCGACCGTCTCGGGGTCGCGCTCGGAGGGGCCCTCGCGCACGCCGATGACGCCCGGCCTGCGCGAGCCGCCGCCCGCGCTGGGAGAGCTCCAGCGGCGTGAGGCCGGGGGGCATGATCGGGGGGCCGGGCAGCGTCTCGGCCGGCATCCCGGCGGAGCGAAGCTTGGTCATCAGCGAGTTGACGCCTTCGGGGCCGATCTGGTCGAAGGTGTAGCCGAAGCACCGTCAGGTAGCTCTCGTCCCAGCCGGGGGGCATCAGCACCTGGGCGGTGTAGCGGGTGACGTCGTGCAGGATGCGGGCAACCGCCTTGGGCACGCCGACGGGGTCTTCGCGCGCGAGGTCGGCCAGCAGCTTGACGCCGAAGCCGATGTGGCGCTGCTCGTCGGCCTGGATGTTCTGCATGCCCTCGCGGAACGCGGGCAGCACGTCGCGCTCTTCGAGGTAGCAGCAGATCAGGTGCTGCCCGGGCTGGGCGAGGGCGCCCTCGATCACGATGTGGTAGAGCGTCGACCGCCGCCGCGAGTTTGGCGGGGGAGTGGTCGGCGCGCAGTTCGTCGGCCATCGTGTCGAGGCGCTCGAAGATCTTGCGGAAGCCGGGGCTGAGCTGCGGCTGGATCGGCGTTCAGCCCGCTCGCCATCGAGCCGTCGCCGATCCCGGCGACCTCGTGCATGAAGCGCTTGAAGAACACCGCGTGGCGGGCCTCGTCGACCTGCTGGGTGGCGAGGAAGTACTTCTGCTCCTCGCGCGGCGCCGCGTCGATGTAGGGGGAGAGGTTGTCGGCGACGGCGTCCTCGCCCCAGAAGAACAGCGCGTAGTTCCACAGCGCGGCCTGGCGCTCGAAGTCGGTGAACCGCTCGCGCCACTGGCGGGCGTCCTCGGTGAAGTCGAGCTCGGTCGCGCTCCAGTTGCCGCGCTCCCAGCGGGCGTAGAGGTCGTCGTAGGAGATCGAGTCGGCGGGGAGGCTGCCGAGCTCCGCGGTGGCGGGGGGCCCGTCGCCGTTGGAGGTGGAGCCGGAGGTGGTGGGGGTTGCACTGCTCGCCATGGGGTCTGCTCCTCGTGGTCCGTCGGGGGTTGGGGCCTGGTGGGCGGTGGGCTTGGTGCGGGTGTGGGTCTGTCGGGGAGTTGGTACGGGTCGGGCGCACGCGGGGCGTGCTCCCCGCGCAGCGACAACCGAGCCGCGAACTGATAACGAACGTTATCGCAATAGTACCCGCTCCGTCAAGTACGATGAGAGCCGTGGCGACCGAGCGTCTGACACGCGAGCAGAGCAAGGCCCTCACGCGCGAGCGTCTGCTCCTGGCGGCACGCGCGGTGTTCGCGCGGCGCGGCTTCCACGCGGCCTCGGTAGAGGAGATCGCCGCCGAGGGCGGCTACTCGACGGGAGCGCTGTACTCGAACTTCAGCGGCAAGGAGGACCTGTTCCTGGCGGTGATGGACCGCGAGATCGACGAGCACGCGCGCGAGATCGAGGAGGCGGTGCGCGAGCGCACGTCGGTCGCCGCGCGCGCCCAGGGCGGCGCGGAGCGGTGGATGGCGATGATCGAGCGCGAACCGGAGGTGCTGCTGCTGTTCATGGAGTTCTGGGCGTACGCGGCCCGCGACGAGGGCGTGCGCCGCCACGTGGCCGACAGCTTCGCGCGAGCGCGGGCGACACTAACGCGCCTGATCGCCGACGGGGCACGGGACTTCGAGCTGGAGCTCGCCCTGCCCGCGGAGCAGTTGGCGATCGCGATCGACGCGCTGGCGGACGGGATCGCGCGCCAGAAGATGGCCGACCCCGAGGCGGTCCCCGACGAGCTGATGGGCCGCGTGCTCGCGCTGCTGCTGGCGGGAGCGACGCGCCCGGCGTCCCCGTAAGCACCTAGGCTCTCAGCCTGGATGATTGCCAGGCTGACTGCGCCCCTGCGCGAGGCCCCCGCCACGGTGCCCGCCTTCGGCGCGCTTGCGCTGATGGTGGTGTGGGCCACCAGACCAGGCCGGCTACCCCCTGACCCACTGGGCGCCCGGCGGCCTGATCGTGCTGGCGCTGCTGGCGATCGCGCTGCGGCGGTGCGCCCGCGCCTGGGCGAGATCCCGCCGGCGGTGCGCCTCGCGGTGGCGTGCCTGGCGGCGTACACCGCGCTCAGCTTCCTCTCGATCCTGTGGGCGGGCGTGCCGGGCGACGCGTGGGAAGGGGCGAACCGCACGCTGCTGTACCTGCTGGTGTTCGCGCTGTTCGCGTGCTGGGCGCAGACGGGAGCCACGGCGGCGCTGCTGGTGTGCGCGTGGACGGTGGCGCTGACTGGCGTGGCGCTGTTCACGGTGCTGCACGTGGACGCGGCGGCGGGCCACGCGGCGCGCCTGCTGGCGCTGCTGCCCGGGGGCCGGCTGGTGTACCCGGCGGGGTACGTGAACGCGAACGCGGCGCAGTGGCTGATGGCGCCTGGCCGGCGCTGCTGCTGGCGCGCGAGCGGCGGCTGCCGTGGGGCTGCGGGGGGTGCTGGCGGGCGGCGCGGTGGTGCTCGCCGAGGTGGCGCTGCTCAGCCAGAGCCGGGGCTCGGTGTACGCGACGGCGGCGATGGTGGTGCGGGTGTTCGCGCTGCTGCCGGGCCGGGTGCGCACGTTCGCGCTAGCGGTCCCGGTGGCCGCGGGGATCGGCGCGGCGGCGCCGGCGGTGCTGCGGGTCGGCGACCGGGTGAGCGCGCTGGAAGGCGCCCTGACAAGCGGCGCCCACGGCGCGGCTGCGCGCGCCGGCACGGCGGTGGCAGCACACAGTGCGACGGCGGCGGTGCACGGGGCCGTGGCGGCGACACTGCTCTGCGCGCTCGCGGTCGGCGCGGTGGCGGCGGCGGGGGCGGCGCTTGAGAGCCGGCGCACCCTCTCGCCGGCCGCGGCGGCGCGAGTCCACAGGGGTGTGGCGGCCGTCGCCGTCGCCCTGCTCGTGGTGCTGCTGGCGGGCGGTTGGGCGGCCGCGGGTGACCCGCTGACGCGGGCGCGCCACGCGTGGGACACGTTCAAGAGCCCGCAGGGGTACGGCGCGGACGCCACCACGGGCAGCCGCCTGACGAGCGGGCTGGGGTCCAACCGTTACGACTTCTACCGGGTCGCACTCGACGAATTCGCAGCACACCCCGTGGTGAGGCATCGGGGCGGACAACTTCGCCGAGCCCTACCTCGCGCACAGGCGCTCCAACGAGACCCCGCACTACCCGCACTCGGTGGAGCTGCGCACGCTCGCAGACACGGGGGCGGTGGGGGCGCTGCTGGCGGTGGTTGGTCTCGGCGCGGCGCTGGTGGCGTGCTGGCGGGCGGGTGTGCGCAACCCCGACCCGCTCGCGCGCGGGGTGGCCGCGGCGGCGGTGGCGGGCTTCGCGTACTGGGCGGTGCACGGCTCGTTCGACTGGTTCTGGGAGTTCGCGGGGCTGGGGGCGCCGGCGTTTGCGCTGCTCGGCCTCGGGTGCGCACTGGCGCCCCGGGCCGGCGTTCTGGCCGCGCGCACGAGCCGGCGCAGCAGGCCCCTGGTCGTGGCGGGAGCCCTCGGGGCGCTCGCCGCGGTGGCGTCCCTGACGGCGCCGTGGCTGAGCGAGCTGCAGGCGCAGAGCGCGGCCCGCCTCTGGGTGCGCGCTCCCCAGCAGGCGTACGCCCGGCTGAACAGCGCGGCGCAGCTGAACCCGCTCAGTGACGAACCGTACGTGGTGGCCGGCTCCATCGCGCTGCGCCTGGGCGAAGCGGGGCGCGCGGACCGCGAGTTCGCGCTGGCGCTGCGGCGCACCCCCGGGGACGCCTACGCCACGCTCGAGCGGGGGGCGATCGCCTCCGCGCAGGGCAGGCGCCGCGAGGCACTCGTGCTGCTCGAACGGGCGGCGCGCCTGGACCCGCGCGATCCGCTCACCCGTGCCGCGCTCCGGCTCGCCCGCAGCGGCCACAGGGTGGACGTCGGGGAACTGAACCGCTCAATCCTGCTCAGCGCGCGCCAATTCTCATAAAACGAACGAGCTCGGGGTAAAATACGGACCAGATGTGGCGCCTTTCGCTCGACATTGCTCGTAGAGCTTCGCTAGTTTGTATGCGAGGATCGCCAGTCTTGAAGCTGCGACGGCCATGGACCCCGACCGTGGGCAAGGACGACGAGGCGATGAAGGGCAGGCAAGGAGGCGGCGTGGTGTCGCTCGAGCCGAAAGGACCCCAAGGTTGGGAAGCATGAAGAAGCGCCGTCGCACAATCCTCTACACGCTGACCCTGGCGGTCGGCTCCTGCGCGCTCGCCCCCGCAGCCGTGATGGCTGGAGGGCCGCTGCTCAGCGGCTACGGCGGCCCCGGCGCCGGCGCTCAGTCGATCATCGGTGCGACGCTGCTGAACGGACCGGGTTCCGGCTCCGGCGGCGGTTCCGGAGGCAGCGACTCGATCGACTCCTCATCTGGCAGCTCGGCCGCGGGCTCCTCCCGATCCGCCCTCTCCACCGCTCCCTCCCGCGGCACGGCGGCGGCGGGAGTGGGCAGGCCGCAAAGGCCGGCTCCGCCGGCGGGAGCGCGGGGCACGCAGGCGCGGGGCGGACCTCGGGCGCCCGGGCGGCGAGCTCGGCTGCCTCACGTACGGCGGTGTACCCGGCTGGCGCGACGAGCGCGGGGGCGTCGTGGTTCTCCGGCGCTGACCTGCTGGCGCTTCTGCTGGCGGTGCCGTGCTGGCGCTCGTGGCGGTGGCCACGGTGCAGATTGGGCGCGCTCGCCGCGCGACGGCGGACCCACCAATCCGATGGACAAGGATCCCTCCGCCATGAACGGACCGCGTCTCACCCAGCAGACGACCGCCCCCGGCCTGCCGCTCACCCCACCGCGCCCGCGCGGCTCGGCTCCGGGGCCGCGCGCGGCGCGCAGCGGGGAGCTTTCGCGGCCCGCTGCAGCTGCTGCTGGAGGAGCCCGGCTGGAGCGTGGTGCGCCCGGCCGTGGACTTCGTGATGCTGTGCGTCGCGGTGGTGCTCGCGCTCGGGGGTGTCGGCGCCGGCTGCACGCCTCGGCCGCGACCGCGCCGCTGCTGGCGCTGCCGGTGCTGACGATGCTGGCGCTCTACCTGCGCGGGCTCTACCGCACGCGGCTGCGCGCGCTGGTGCTCGACGGGCTGGCGCCCGCGGTGAGCGCGGTGTCGGTCGCGGCGATGGCGGTCGCGGCGATCGGGCTGCTCGCCAACGGGCGGATCCCCACCAGTCGGAGTGGGTGGCGGCGTGGCTGCTCGCGCTGGCGACGCTCGGCGTCGGGCCGCGCGGCGCTGGCGCTCGCGCAGCGGTGGCGCGCAGCCGCCGACTGGTGGGCCGGCCGGTGCTGATCGTGGGCGCGGGCCTGGTGGGCGCGCAGGTGGCGCGCCGCCTGGAGGACCACCCCGAGTACGGCCTCTACCCGGCGGGCTTCCTCGACAACGACCCCCGCCCGCTGGCGGAAGTGGGTGGCCGCGACATGCCGGTGCTCGGCAGCACCGAGGACCTCGACGAGGTCGTGCGAGCGCACGCGGACGCGCAACCTGATCGTCGCGTTCTCCTCGGTCGCCGACGCCCACGTCAGCCGCCTGATCCAGCGCTGCCAGGAGCTCGGCGTCGAGGTGTCGGTGGTGCCGCGCATGTTCGACACGATCAACAACCGCGTCGGCTACGACACCGTCGGCGGCCTGCCGCTGCTGTCCTTCACCGACGGTCAACCCGAAGGGCGTGCAGTTCGCGCTCAAGCACGCCTTCGACCGCGTGTTCGCGGCCACGCTGCTGCTGGTCTGCTCTCCCCGGTGCTGGCGCTGCACCGCGCTCGCGGTGCGCCTCACCTCGCCCGGGCCGATCCTCTTCCGCCAGCGCCGTGTGGGCCGCGACGGCACGCTGTTCGACCTCTACAAGTTCCGCTCGATGCGCGTGGGGCACGACGGAGCAGCGAGCCGAGCGAGGCCGAGCGAGGCGCGCATTCGACTTCACGCTCGACGGGGACACCGCCCCCGGCGGGGTCGAGGGGCGAGGACCGCCGCACCCCGATCGGCCGCTTCCTGCGCCGCACCTCACTGGACGAGCTGCCCCAGCTCCTCAACGTGCTGCGCGGCGAGATGAGCGTGATCGGCCCCCGCCCCGAGCGCCCGGAGTTCGTGGAGCTCTTCCGCCAGGACGTCGCCCGCTACGGCGACCGCCACCGCGTCAAGTCGGGGATCACCGGCTGGGCCCAGGTGCACGGCCTGCGCGGCCAGACCTCGCTCGCCGAACGCGTGGAGTGGGACAACTACTACATCGCCCACTGGTCGCTGGCGCTCGACCTGAAGATCCTCGCGCTCACGTTCGGGGCGCTGCTGCACAACGCGGAGTGACGCCTTTGGGCGTCAGGGCCCAGGGGCTGCCATGGCGCCGGCGGTAGCTCAGATGCTGCGCTGCGCGTCTCCGCCGCTGCCCTGCCAGTACTGGTAGACGCGCACCGTCAGGCCGTGGTGCCGAGCACCCGCGGCAGCGGGATCGCGTAGCGGTTGAAGCGGTTGAGCGTGAACAGGGCCCGGTAGCGCAGCACGGTGCCCTGGAAGCGCTTCGAGCTGCATGTAGTCGCCGACGGGGCCTGCGCCGCTGGCGAGCACGCGCGCCGTGGTGGCGGCGCAGGCTCAGCGTCACCGGGTGGGGCTGCCGAAGGGCGAGGCGAGCACGCGGGCGAGCGCGCGCGAAGGCCGGCTTGCGCGCGCCCTTGGCGGTGAGCACGCCGAAGTTTTCGCCCGCGGAGTCCTGCAGCTTGTAGAGCACCGCCGCCGCGACGTACGGGCGTGCGCGCCAGCGAGCGGTAGAGGTTGGTGATGTTGGTCGCCTGGACCTTCGGGGTGACGCACCCCTGTTCCTGCTGGATCTTGCTGGTGCGGCCAGCAGCTGCTCCAGCCGAACTCGTCCAGCCACAGCGGCGTGTCGTCGCCGTTGGCCAGCTGCGTTTCGTGGATCGCGCGCAGCGAGCCGAGCGTGAGGTTGTAGAAGTGCACCGCCAGGCCGTCGTAGTAGCCCTTGATGCCGGCGGCGTACAGCGCGCGCAGGAAGACGCCGTTGGAGCCCACGAGCGAGCCGGCGAGCACCGTGCACGTTTGGGTTGGCCTGCTTGATCGCGGGGTAGGCGGCGCGCAGCACGGCCGCGTAGTGCTGCGGTTTTTCCGGCCCCGCGAAGTAGTCTTCGTTGGCCTGGTCGGGCTCGTTCCAGACCTCGATCGCCGCCAGGCGCGTGCCGTAGCGCGCCGCCAGGTAGGCGACGAAGCGCGGCGTAGGCCGAGGGGTCGCGCGGGGGCCAGGCGTTGGCCTTGCTCGATCGCCCCGGCACGCATTTGCGCAGCAGTGACGCCGGCGCGGAGGAGGCCCAGCAGGGTGTGCTGTCGGCGGTCGCGATCACGCCGATGCCGCTCTGCGGCCGCGTCGCTCACGAGCCGGTCGAGGAAGGCCAGCGCGCGCGGTTCGATCTTGCCGGGGCCGCTAGGCTCGAGCGCCGACCACGGCACTTCGACGCGCACCACCTTGGCGTGCAGTGCCCGCGCGCGGGCGATTTCGCGGTCCGCCGCTCGCCGAGCGCGCAGGGGCAGACCCCAGCGATGTTCACGCCGCCGAGGGGCAGCGGCGGCGCTGCGCGCGCCGCGGCGCGTCACCGGCGGCGCCGCTCGCCGGCCAAGCCACGCCGACGCGCACAGGCCCGAGGAGCGCGAGCGGCGAGGAGCTTGAGTAGGCGTCCGGCCATAGGGGTGCATCGGCATCCTGCCACTCCTACAGCCGTAGGCCGCCGCGATGTAGCCCGCCGGTCAGGCTGTCAGTGCATGTCGCCCACATGGATCTGGATGCAGGTCGCGATCGTCGTGTTCGTGGTGATCGGGATGATCATCGCGATCACCAAGCTGGTGTAGCCCACGCCCCCGGCGACGGTGCGGCTGAAGCTCAACACCTCTTGGCGGCGGGCTGACTCAACGGCGCAGGGAGCGCCACCACCCCCGTCGCGCGGCTCGAGCACTCCTCCGGCCCCCGCCGGGCGGGCGGGATCTCCCCGCCGTCGAGGATCGCGCGCGGGCACCGCCTCGGTCAGCCACTGCGCGAGCGGGGCCGAGCCCGGCCTGCTCGAGCTCCGTGGCGATCGCGGGGGGCGGTGGACGTGCGTCGTGGGCGTCGGAGGCGACGTTGTGGAGCAGCCCCTCGCGCGCGAGCTCGAGCGCGAGGCGGCGCGCCTCGCCGCCGAAGCGACCGCCGAGCGAGCCGGCGGTGACGGAGGTGAGCAGCCCCTCGCGCACGAGCCGCTCAAGCATCGGCGGGTCGCGTTGAAAGGCGGGGCAGCGCTCGGGGTGGGCGAGCACGATGCGCTGCCCGGCGCGCTGCAGCTCCAGCAGGAGCTTGTCGAGGTGCGGGGCCACGGGGGTGAAGGGGGGCTCCACCAGCAGCCACGCCCCGCCGCCGAGGCGTAAGCGCGGCGAGCTGCCTGCCGGGTCGAGCTCGGGGATCTGCGTCAGCGCGATCTCGGCTCCGGCGCGGACCTCGAGCGACGTGCCGTCGGCGCTCAGGACTCCCTCAGACGACCAGGCGCGCGTTCAGCTCGGCCACGCGCTCGGCGATCGTCTCGGCGTCGTTGCGGTAGCGCCAGTTCACGTGCGGGGTGGCCACGAGCACCTCGTCCCGCCCGCCGCGGCGGCGCGCGCGAGCGCGAGCGAGCCCTCGATCGTGGCGGGGCCGTCGTCGATGCCGGGCAGCACGTGGCAGTGCAGGTCGATCACTGATGGCCTGAACGTTACCCCGCGGGTCGCACTCCCTTTTGCGCCCACGACCCGGCAGATCGCAGACCTTCTCGCGAGCCCCGGTGAGCGGCCACGGGCGGCGCACCCGGATATGATCGACTCGGCCGGCAGGGCCGGCTCAGCTCACCACACACACGCAGGCGAGGAGTCAGAGTCATGTTCAAATCGATCGTGGTTGGCACCGACGGCTCCGAGACGGCCGGCGAGGCGGTGCGCCAGGCCGGCGACTTGGCCCGCACCCTGGGGGCGACGCTCGAGATCGTGAGCGCCTACGAGCCGGTGCCGGCGCGACGTCTGCGCTAGGAACGGCGCGACGCCCCGGAGGACCTGCAGTGGGCGATCAACCCGCGCGAGGACGTCGACGCCGCGCTGGAGGCCGCCGCCGCGCCGGCGCGCGAGGCGGGCGTCGAGGTCAACGTCTACGCCCGCCAGGGCGACCCCGCCGACGCGATCCTCGACGTGGCCGAGGAGCGCGGCGCGGACCTGATCGTGGTCGGCAACAAGGGCATGACCGGCGCCAAGCGCTTCCTGCTGGGCTCGGTGCCCAACAAGGTCTCCCACCACGCGCCCTGCTCGGTGCTGATCATCAGGACGACTTAGGGCCTATCCCTCTTGGCTCGCACGCCTGGATACGACCGATGGCCTTCGCGAGGCTTTGTCCTCGGCCTCGACGTGGGCTCACCACGCCTTCGGCCTTGCGTCCGCGCCTCGCTCGACCCTCGGCCGCCCCAGTCGCACGCCCCAATCGGGATAGGCCCTGCTTGAAACGCGCGGTGATCCTCGCGGGAGGCGAAGGCACGCGCTTGCGCCCCTACACGACGGTGCTGCCCAAGCCGCTGATGCCGATCGGCGATCGACCGGTGCTCGACATCGTCGTGCGTCAGTTGAAGGCACACGGCTTCGAACGGATCACGGTCGCCACCGGTTACCTGGCCGAGTTGATCGAGGCGTTCTTCCGCGATGGCTCCGCGTACGGCGTCCCGATCGACTACTACCGCGAGCGGGAGCCGCTCGGCACGGTGGGCGCGCTTGCATTGATCGAGGGTCTCGCGGATGCCGACGTCCTGGTGATGAACGGCGACGTGCTCACCGACATCGACTACGGCGCCCTACTCGAGCGTCACAGCGTGAGCGACGCGGCCGCGACGATTGCGACCAAGGTGCGCAACATCCAAATCTCGCTCGGCGTGCTGCGCTTCGGCGACGACGGCGACTCCACGCGCCTGACCGGCTATGACGAGAAGCCGGCGCTGGACTACACCGCGAGCATGGGCGTCTACTGCTTCGCGCCGCGCGCGCTCTCGCACATCGATCCGGGCGAGCGCCTTGACTTCCCCGACCTAATCCTGCGCCTGATCGCGGCCGGGGAGACGGTGCGCGCGTGGCCGAGCGAGGACTACTGGCTGGACATCGGCCGCCACGAAGACTACGAGCAGGCGCAGGAGGAGTTCGAGTCCGTGCGTGACCGCCTGATCCCGTCTGAGGGGTGACAGGCCTGGCCAGCCCAGCTAGCGACTGGACCGAGCGGATGCCGAGCTCTGGACGACAACCGTATTGGAGATCTTCCCGGTCCGATCCCTGACGCTGATCTTGCCGCCGCCATCCCGGCGGGCCAGCGTGCGCGCCTGGGCGACTGCCTGCTCTTGCGTGGCGGCATGAACGGTGGCGCGGCGATGGCCCTCCTTGAGGACCTCCCAGCCACCGTCCTTCTTGCTGGGCTGAACGTATCTCTTGCCAATCATCTGGGGCACCCGTCTGGTGAAGTTCATGATACGAAGGATAGAGAGCTCTGCGGACGTTTCGGTCGGCTCTACTCGCTCGTCGCGGCTATCCCCACCATACCCAGGGGATGCGTGGTTGCGTCGAAGAACATCAGCTGCTCGGCTTCGAGGCGGCCATAGAGATCCGCTTGTCGGACGGCCAGATCACGCTTTGGCCCCGGACGTAGTGAGACGGCCACCGGACGCTCTGGGTGCTCGTTGAGTGCGTCCGCAAGATGCCGGTCCTGCTCGCTCAGGCTGCTCCCAAAGACGACCATCGGCAACTCGCACTCTCGTAGGCGCTGCAACGCGTGAGTCAGATAGTCGTTTCCCTCGATGATCCTCAGCTTGTCCTGCGAGGAACCCTCGGTGACAAGGAGGGAGCGGGCCTGAGGATCTCCTTTGATGGGTTGACCGAACTGGTCGAGTATCGTCCGAATCGAGGTGCTCCTCAGCTTCCGGGTGATCCCGGAGCCCCCAACCACCAGGTGCAGCGCACCGTGGAGGAAGTAGATGGGTATCTGCTCCACATAAATGTCTGCCCTGCGTGGGTCGAACTCGCAGCGCCCGCCCCAACGGAAGCAGTCCACAAAGGGTGTGTAGTCATTCTTTGGGTAGCCCATAGCCCAATAGACCAGCAAGTCGTACGAGGTCGTGAACACCCACTCGAACCGCTCGAGTACGCCACGGATCGCCTCCAGGGTCGTATCCGGAACTTGCGATCTCTTGAGGTGGACCTCGCGAATCGCGTGGCCGAGGGCGAGCTGAATGCTGCGGTAACGCGAAAAGAGGGGTGCCGTGTCGAGGCCCACCAAGTCGCAGGTCCGTATGGCAATGTTGAGATCTGCGAGCACGCGCTCGAAGTTGGTGGTGCCCTCGAACAAGGCGCGATCCTCGTCTGTGAGGTTGCCATCCTGTGCGTGATCGAAGAGCGAGCCGTAGCCGAAGTTCGGCCAGACGTTGATGCTCAAGCCGTTGCCCAGCAGGAGAGCCTGCCACTCCTCGGCGTCGGCAATCTCCTCCCATCTCATCAGCGAACCGTCGATCGCGCTCGGTGTCACAAGCGCAATTCCTATCAGGACGCCAAGACCCGAATATCGAACCGATCGTCAAAGCTAGACGAGCGCCGCACGCACCGCCTCCACGACGACGTCCACCGCGGCCTCGTCCATCGTGGCGCTCAGCGGCAGGGCGCAGTGGCGGTCGGCCGCTTCGGTGGCCCGCGGGAGGCTGTCGGCAGGTGCTGCGTGGCGGTACTCGGTGAAGGTGTGCAACGCCGGGTACCACGTGGTCTGGATGCCGACAGCTTTGAGCTCGTCGCGGAAGCGGTCGCGAGTCTTGCGATCGGCGAGCAGGATCGGAAAGGCGAAGTGCGAGGCGCGCTCGACGGCCAGTTCGTCGAAGGCGAGCTCGACACCAGGCACCCCCGCGAGCCGCTCACGGTACGCGCGAACGAGCGCGCGCCTCCTCGAGATGTCATCCCCGAGCCGCTCCAGCCGGCTCAACCCGAGTGCGGCCCGGGGCTCGTCGAGGCGGTAGTTGAAGCCGACGTCGACTACGTCGTAGGCCGGATCGTGGCCGCGATGGCGGTCCCAGGTGCTGCTCGTCATGGCGTGGGAGCGCAGCAGGCGCACGCGCGCCGCAAGTTGCTCCTTCGCGGTCGTGACCATGCCGCCCTCGCCCACACACAACTGCTTCTTGGAGAAGAAGCTGAACGCGCCGAGCTCGCCGACCGTGCCGACCTGGCGTCCCGTGGCGTCCACGTGTGCGCCGATCGCCTGCGCGCAATCCTCGATCAGCAGCAGCCCGCGGTCGTCGCACAGCGCTCGCAGCGCCGCCACGTCGGCCGGGTAACCGCAGAAGTGCACAGCCACGATCGCCCGCGTGCAGGGTGTGATCCGGCGCGCCGCATCCGCCGGGTCGATGTTGAAGTCCCGCGGACCCCGCACATCGCACAGCACCGGCTCGGCGCCGGTGTAGCGGACGGCGGCGGCGCTCGCCACGAAGGTGAACGCCGGCACGAGCACCTCATCGCCCGGGCCAATCTCCGCCGCAAGGCAGGCGAGGTGCAGCGCGGCCGTGCCGCTGGAGACCGTGACGGCGTTGGGCGAGCCCACGTAGTCGGCCAGCGCCTGCTCGAAGGCGTGGGTACGCGGCCCCATCGTCAGCCACCCGGAGCGTAGGCAGTCGAGCACGGCCTGCACGTCCTGCTCGGGCATCGCGATGTCGGTGAGCGGCACTCGCCAGTCGCTCATCGCGAAGGGGCTGTCATTTGGGGATCGTCCACGTGTGTGGGTTCAGCACCGGGGTAGTGTGCGCCGGCCGAAACGGGGATGCGAGCCGAAGGCGAGTGTCTCCCGGCTTCGGTCCTCCTGTCCGGCGGCGGCGGGGATCGGATGCCCATCCGCCCGGTCATCGCGCGAGTACCTCGGCGAGCGCGGCGACGACGCGGTCCTGGTCGGCGTGGGTCATGTGCGGGTAGAATGGCAGCGTCAGCTCGGTCCTGGAGGCCAGCTCGGTGACGGGCAGCGAGACGTCGGGAAAGCGCTCGCGGTAGGCGGAGAAGCGGTGGATCGCGGGGTAGAAGATGCTCGTCTGGATGCCTCGCTCGCGCAGCTGTGCGCTCACCTGCGCCTGACGGCCGTCCCGCTCGAGCATGACGGGCAGGACGTAACAGGAGGAGCCCGGCACGTCGGCGTCTTCGAAGGGCACGACGAGCCCCTCGACGTGCGCGAGCAGCGCGCGGTAGCGCAGCGTCAGCTCCCGCCGGCGCGCGATGTCGTCCTCCAGGCGCTCAAGGCGCGAGAGCAAGAGCGCGGCACGGGGCTCGTCGAGACGGTAGTTGTAGCCGAGGCCGACGACGTCGTAGGTGTCGGTGCGCCCGCGGTGGCGGTCCCAGGTGCCGCTAGTCATCGCGTGCGAGCGGCGCGAGCGCGCGAACGCGGCGACGTCGTCGTCGTCGGTGCACAGCAGCCCGCCCTCGCCGACGGAGAGGACCTTGTTGGAGAAGAAGCTGAAGGCGCCCGAGAGCCCCCAGGTCCCGAGCGCGCGCCCGGCGAGCGTGGCGGAGGGCGCGTGCGCGACGTCCTCGATCAGCGCGAGGCCGTGCGCGTCGCACAACTCCCGCAAGCGGTCGGCGGCGGCGGGGTAGCCGGCGTAGTGCACGACGCAGACGGCCTTCGTGCGGGGGGTGAGGCGCGCCGCAACGTCTTCGGGGTCGAGCGAAGGGCGCTCGCGCGAGACGATCTCCGCGAACACCGGGGTGGCCCCGCAGTAGAGCACGGCGGCGGCGGTGGCGGCGAACGTAAACGAGGGCACGATCACCTCGTCGCCGGGGCCGACGCCGGCCGCTAGGTAGGCGAGGTGCAGGGCGGCGGTACAGGAGGAGAGCGCGACTGCGTGGCGCGCGCCGAGGTGAGCGGCGAACGCCTCCTCGAAGTCGGCGGTGCGGGGGCCGAGCGTCAGCCAGCCGGAGCGCAGCGTGTCTGCGACGGCGTCCAGATCCTCCTCCTGCAGGCGCAGGTCGAAGAGCGGCAGCTCGGGAAAGGTGTCGGTTGCGGCCATCGAGTCGTGAGGGCGACGTCAGGGTGCGTGCGACGCTCAGGGAATGTTGCGGTAGCGGCCGTCGAAAGGATCACCGAACTGGCCGGCGTCGAGCGCGGCGATGATCTCGGCGATGCCGTCAGGCACGATCATGAGCGTCTCGAAACCGAGCACGGCGCGGATCTTCTCGAAGCTGACCTTGTAGTCGCGGGGGTCCTCGTCGCGGTGCACGTAGGAGACCCGGCCGCGGTCGAGCTGCTTGTCGATCTCCGCCACGAGGTCGAGCTTGCGGTAGTTCTCCCCGGAGCGCCCGGCGTTGAAGACCTCCCCTGCGACCGTCTCGGCGGGCGCTTCGAGCACGGTGCGCACCGCGCGAGCGGCGTCCCGGACGTGGATGTAGGGGCGCCAGAACTGCTCGCCGAAGACCTCGAGCTCGCGGTCGGCCCACAGTTCGCGGCTGAACTCGTTGACGGTCAGGTCGAAGCGCATCCGACGCCCGACGCCGTACACGGTGGCGAAGCGCAGGCAGGTGGGCTTAGTCGCGCCCGTGCCACCTCCGAGGATCAGCTGCTCCATCCCCACCTTCTGCTCGGCGTACAGCGAGACGGGGCGCAGCTCCCCCGCCTCGGTGATCGGGACGTCGGGGTCGGCCATGCGCCCGTAGTTGGAGCAGGTGGAGGCGAACACGAGCCGCTCCACGCCAGCCTCGCCCGCGTCGGCGACGAGCGCGCGGGTGGCCTGCACGTTGACCTCGTCGGAGACCGCGGGGTTCAGCGCGCAAGCGGGGTCGCCGACGATCGCGGCGAGGTGCACGACGGCCTCGGCGCCCGCGAGCGCCCGCCGGCGGGCCTCGGCGTCGCGGACGTCGCCGCGGATCACCTCCACGCCGGCGCGCTCCTGCTCGGCGGCGATCTCCTCCTGTCCGTGCAGCAGCGAGTCGAGGACACGCACCTCGCGCCCCGCCTCGCGCAGCTCCCGCACGAGCATCGCTCCGATGTAGCCGCTGCCGCCGGTCACCAACGTTGTATCGCTCACCTGGGCTCCTCTCTGGGCATGTTGGTCACCTCACGCCGCCCCGCCGTTGCTGGCGAGTTGCAGCCGTGCCACCCACTCCTCGACGACGAGCTCCGGGTCATACCGTTCCAGCGCCAACTCGCGGCCCGCCTGTCCCTCGCGCGTGCACCGCTCGGGGTCGCGCAGGTAGGACTCGATGCACGCCGCCAGGGCGCGCGGATCGTGGGCGGGTGAGACGATCGTGCCCGTCCCCGGGGGGACCATGCCGGCGGCGCCCTCGGGTCCACTGGCGATGACCGCGCGCTCGCTCAGCTGGCCGAAGATGATCGAGCGCGGCGCCCCCTCGATCGGCTGCGGAGCGAACACGGCGATGTCGCACGCCGAGAGCAGCTCGCCGACGTGACCACGCGGAGTGGGCAGGAATCGCACTCGATCGCCGTAGGGTGCGGCCCTGGCGCGTAACGCCGCTTCGTTGTCGCCCTCACCGGCGAACACGAGCAGCACGTTCTGCGGAAGGTGCGCAAGCGCATCGACGATCACGTCGTTGCGCTTGCTCGCGCTCAGGCGCGAGACGCAGCCGAGCACGAAGTCCCCTGCCGCCACACCCCACTCGGCCCGATAGCGCTCGCGCGCGGCGGGGTCGAAGACGATGGTGTCCGCGTCGACGATGTTGTGTGCCACCACGACCTTCGCTGCCGGAACGCCGGCCCTCACGAGCGAGTCTCGGGTGCTCTCGGAGACGGCCACGATCAGCTTTGCGCGGCGTGCCGCGGCGAGGTAAAGGAGCCGCGCGGGCCCGCTGGTAACCGGCTCGGGAAGGCGCCCCCACTCCGCCCACACCACCGTTCCCGTCAAGCGCCTCGGCAGGATCGCGGACATCAGCTGCTCCTTCTTGTAGTGAAGCAACAACACGTCGATCGGCCCGCTCTGGGCCTCCCGCTCCAGCGCGCGGCGCAACCGGGACATCGAGCGCGGAAAGCCGAGGGCGACGCGGCGCAAGGTTGTACGCCTGATCTTCGGACCAAGGTCGATCTGGACGGCCGGCACCTCGGTGCCCTCGACCAGTGCCGGCTGGTTGGTCAGCAGCGTCACGTCCATGCCTCGAGTCAGCAGGCCGCTCAGCACGTCGACGTTCGCGTACTCTCCCCCGCCCCGTTCGTGGGAGGTCTGCACGGAGACAACGCGCAGGGGACGCTCGTTCACTGTGCGCATCGTAGGGGCCCACCCCTCCGGGCTCGCACGCTTGTTCCGATCGGGATTGGCCTCAGGGCGGCCTGCCCCACCCGCGCCGGCCTCTCGCCAGAGGCGCTCGATGCGCTCGGAGACGCTCGCCGCGTCGTAGGTGACGACGGCCCGGCGCCGCGCCTCGGCGCCCTCGCGGGCGCGACGCGGGGGATCTTCCAGATAGGGCGCCAGCGCCGCCGCGAGCGCCGCCGGATTGTTCTCGGGCTGCGCGATCACGCCGATCCCGGGCGTGATCATGTCGGCCACGCCCTCTGGGCCGGTCGCCAGACAGGGGCGTTCGGCCAGCATCCCGAGGATCACCGCGCGGGGCGCGCCCTCGGTAGGGCTGGGACAGAAGACCGAGACGTCGAAGGCGGAGAGCACCTCGGCGACGTTGGCGCCGGGGGTGGCCATGAAGTGCGCGCGTCCGTCGAGCGGCGCGGCGATCCGGCGCAGTTCGCGCTCGGTCTCACCGTCGCCCGCAAGTACGAGGTGGACGCGCTCGTCGAGCAGCTTGACGGCCTCGACCACGACGTCGTTGCGCTTCTTCGGGTGAAAGCGCGAGATGCAGCCGACGACGAAGGCCTCGTCGTCTACGCCGAGCTCGGCGCGCAGCCGCGCGCGGCCCTCCGCCGTGAATGAGATCTCGTCGGTGCGAAGGACGTTTGGCACGACCTCGACCTTCCCTGCCGGCACGCCGACGGCACAGACGGAGTCCTTGGTGCCCTCCGACACCGCCATGACCGTCGCCGCGTCGCGGGCCGCGCGCAGGTACATCCGCTGCGGCAGCCAGCGGCGAAGCTGGAAGGGCACCGGTCCCCACTCGGCCCAGACGAGCGTCGCGCGCAGGCGCCTGGGCAGCCAGCGCGCCATCAGCTGCTCCTTCTTGTAGTGGACGAGCAGCACGTCGTAGGGCCACTCGCGCTTCAGCGCCACCCGCAGGCGCCGCAGGTAGTAGACCCACCGTAGGGCGAGCCTCAGGTAGCTCTTCGTCGACAGCTTCGGCCCGATCGCGATCGGGCGGATCGTGACGCGCGTGTCGCGCCCGATCAGGGGCTGGTCGGTGAGCATGACCGCCTCGTGTCCGCGGTCGATCAGCGCGTCGAGCATCTCGACGGCGGCGAACTCCGCTCCACCGCGTGAGGAGGTCGTCATCACGCTAACGACCTTCATGTGACACAGCCTTTCACGGCCCAAACCTAGCGAATCGACGCCAACGGACCCGAGCGTGCCAGCTCGCACCCAGGCGATCCGCGCCGGTCCATGATCTCTGGCAGCCTGTACCCTCGCCCGGGTGAACCCTGAGCAAGCAGCGATGCCCGTCGGCCCACCGAGCGCGGGATCGCGGGTGCTCATGATCGAACAGGGTGGACGTGGCGGTGTCGCCGACTACACGGCGCAACTGGCACGTGCACTCGCGGCCGACGGCTGGCAGATCGCGCTGGCGACCGCGGAGGACCACCTCTATCAGCCGACAAGTGGAGTCACGATCCACCGGGTCTTTCACTACGTGCGCGGCCGGACGCGACTGGGACGCGCCACTCGCCGCCTCGGGCTTGGGCCGATCGCCAACGGGTTCAGCTTCCTCGCTGCGCTTCCGCGGCTGGTTGTGCTTGCTCGTAAGTCGGATCTGATCCACACACAGGGGTGGGAGTTCGCGCCGCTGGGGGTGGTGGCGGTGGCCTGCCTGCGGTTGGCTGGAGGGACCGTCGTGCAGACCACGCACAACACCTTCGAGCGCGGCCGGCCGCTCGATCGAACGCATCGTCTGCTGGCTCGGCTCACGGCTCGGACGATCGTTCACACCAAGGCCGACCTGGAGCGGGTCCCGAGCCAGGCAAAGGGCCGGGTGGTGGTGATCCCGCACGGCGAGTACGGCGGCCTCGCCCGCACGGGCGGCCAGGCAGACCGCGACGCCGCACGCGCGAGCCTGGGCATCGCTCCCGATGCGCCGGTCACCCTGCTCTTCGGTCAGCTGCGCCTCGACAAGGGCCTCGACCAGCTGCTCGCGACGCTGCCGCGGATCCCGCGGCTGCAGCTGCTCGTGGGCGGCCAGGAGGAGGGTGCGCTCGCCGGCGCGCGCACGCAGCTTGAGAGTCCTGCGCTCGCCGGGCGCGTGACGGTGCGCGAGGGCTATCTCAGCATGGAGGAGGCCGCGCAACTGTTCGCCGCCACAGACACCGTCGCGTTGCCCTACGTGATCGCCAGCCAGAGTGGCGTGCTGCTGCTCGCGTATGGCTTCCACCGGCCGGTGGTCATCTACCCGGTGGGTGGGTTGGTCGAGGCGGTGATCGACGGTGAGACCGGCTGGATCTGCTCACGGCCCAACGTCGAGGGGCTCGTCGCGGCGCTCACCGCGAGCGTCGAGGCCGGCTGGCCCGAGTGTCGCCGCCGCGGCGAGGCGGGAGCCAGCCTCGCCGAGGAGCGCTTCGCCTGGCCGATGATCGCCCGACGCACCGGGGAGCTTTACGCAGGAGTCCTTGGGCGTGTTTGAGCGCTCGCGGAGCGAGGAACTGCCAGACTCATCGGCGAGCTTGATGCTGAGGTCCTCGGGCGTGTCTGAGCGCTCGCGGCGCGAGGAGTTGCGCAGCGCCCGTCTGCTGCTCGGAGTCGAGTCGGCGGCTGGGGCGTCCGCCGAGAGCGCTCTGCGCTCGAACGTGTTGCGCTCGGCGGTACGCTCCGGACCGTTTCCACCGCGGCCACGGCGATTCGCTCAGCGGGTCGCTCGCAAGCTCGGCCGGCTCGACTACCAGCGGGCCGTGGCCGATCCGCTCGAGGCCGCGCGCCGTGAGGTGCTCGGCCCCGATGCCGCCCAACCGCCGCGCTTCCTGGTGCGCGTCGACGAGTTCCCGCACTATCTCGCCTGGGACGACCCCCGGCGCTATGGCAGCGAGCGTTACCGTCGCTTTCACGCGATCATGGTGGGAGCCGGGGTGCCGTACCTGATCGCCGTGCTGCCCCGCGTGAGTCACGCGACACTCGATCCGCAGCAGAGCCGCTGGAGGCCGCTCGAAGACGACGAGCGAGCGCTGCTCGCGCAGTTACCCGAGGATGCGGTGACCTTCGCTCTGCACGGCCGCGATCACCGCACGCGCTTTCGCTCGCCCCGCCGCCACAGCGAGCTTTGCGGGCTCGGGCCGGCAGCCACGGAGGCGCTGCTCGATGACGGGCTCGCCGAGCTCGCGCCGCTGGGGATCTCGCCGGAGATATTCGTCCCTCCCTACAACCGCTTCGACGCCGAGCAGTACGACGTGCTGGCCCGCCGTTTCGCGGTCGTGTGCGGCGGCCCCGAGTCGGTGGCACTGCTCGGCTTTCAGCGCACGCCCGTGTGGCGTGGCGAGGCGGTCTACCTGCCCGCCTACCACCCGCTTTACGGGCGCGCGCGGGAGATGCTGCCCGCCGCACAGAGGCTGATCGACCGGCGCGTGGGCCTGTGGGTCCCGATCGCGCTGCACTGGGGTTGGGAGGCCGAGGCGGGGTGGGTCGAGCTGGAACGCCTGGTCGAGGCAATCGCACCGTACACGGCCCGTTGGGAGGACTTCCTCGCCGCGGTGCGTGCAAGCAGGGACGGTGCCGGCGGTTGAGGGCGGACCGTGGACATCGGCAGTTGAGGCCAGGCTGCCCCAGCCTGAGCGGCAGCTGCGCTCAGGGACCGTGGTTCGCGCCGGGGGCGAACGGCAGCCCCTCGCGAGCGTCCGAGGCGAAGAAGTAGAGATTGCGTCGCAGCGCGTCGGGGGTCTCGTGCACGGCGACGTGAGCGAACACGCCCCCCAGCAGCTCCGCGAGCTCCTCGGGGGAGGAGAAGCGCATCCGGGTGAAGGCGTACTCGGCGTGCGGCTCGATCACCGTGTAGCCGGAGAGGACTCCGCCGGGGCGCAGCCGCGCGCGGGCGGAGGTGAGGATTGCGGTCGCCTCGGGCTCGCTGAAGTGGTGAATCGCCGAGTCCCAGACGATGTTGTCAAACGAGCCCTCCGGGAATTCGCTGCGCAGGTCGCACCGGCGGTACTCGACGTTTGCCCGGGGGTGGTACCGCCGCGCGTGTCGCAGCGCGCCGGCGTTGTAATCGACGGCGAGCACCCGTGAAGCTCGACCGGCGTAGAAGCGGTGGGAGTTGAATCCGTCTCCGCAGCACAGCTCGAGGACCTCGGCTTCCGGTCGCATCGCCAGCGTGTTGAGCACGCCGCGCTCGAGGAACATCGAGCGCTGCTTGGCGACCCACTGCCAGTGAACGTCGATCTCGTGATCGAACCACTCCGCCGAGGGGCGCAGGAAGCCCTCGACCTTGTACTGGAAGTGATGCAAGACGGCGCAGACGGCGCGCAACCCGGCGTTGAACCCGCGCAGCGGGGGCACGATCAAGCTGTGCGCGTGAGAGCGGACGCGAGCGATCGCTCCACTCTAGCTTCTATAGGATCCAGACGTGAGTTCGCCTTGATCAAGTCGTGGCTGAAAGGTCTCCCGCCGGCTTGGCAGAATCGCCTCCGCCGCTTTGGTCGCTTTCGGTGGTTCGAGAAGGCACGTATCGTGCGAGGCTACGGCGTCTCCTTTCGGAAGCAACCGCTGCTCGTGGCGCGCTACGTCCTGTTCGACCCAGAGGTGGGGGATTTCTCCTACGAGCTGGACAATGAGCACGAGCTTGTCGATTTCCTGGCTCGTGCGCTCGGGTTGGAGCGGACGACAGTCGCCGGCTACCTGGCGGAGATCGCAACGGATGAGAAGCTCAGACGGGAGCTCGCCGAGCGTGTACGATGGCGCGCCGACATGAAGCGGCGGATTCACTTTGGTCACCGTGTGGGTTGGTACGCAACCACGCGCGCCTTGAAGCCACGCCTCACAGTCGAGACGGGTATCAAGCATGGGCTGGGTTCACTTGTGCTGCTTTCGGCACTCAAGCGCAACGCTCGGGAGGGCAGCCCGGGCCAGCTCATCTCGTTTGACTCGGATCCGTTCAGTGGCTGGGTGGTTCCCGAGCACCTACGCGAGAGTTGGCAACCTGTATTCGCCTCGACGTTCGATGCGCTCGACGAGACTCTCGAGGGCCGCCAGGTGGATCTCTTCATCTGTGACACGCCACCCGACCACGAAACAGAGTCCTTCGAGATGCGCACGGCGATGCGCCACGCTACCAAGGACGTCACTCTGATAGCCGCCAACGGCGATCGCACGACGGCGCTGCCCGAGCTTGTTGCCGAGATGAATGGTGAGTACCACCACTTCGTCGAGCGGCCCAGGCGCCATATCTATCCGGGCGCCGGTCTCGGGCTCGCGCGCGATATGAAGCCGTGAGACGAGTCGCGAGTCTCGCGGGTGGTGAGGAGACGTGCGGGCGCCCCGACAAGGGTGCCCGCGAAGTAGGCGCTCACGATCCTACCCCGGTTCTGTTTGCCAACAATTACGACATGGCTCGGGCGCGCGCCGGATGGCGGGCGGGCACCTATCCGGCTCATCACCTGTACGGCACCGCCAGCCTGGGTAACGGCTTCGATGTGGTGGACCTCCCCTTCAGTGGCGAGGACCGTCCGGCACGCCTCACCCACCTAACGCGCCACCAGTTCGGCGACCTTGGTCAGCAGCTCGCGGCCATCAGGTCGCGCCGTTGTGGCGCCGTCGTCTATGGAGCGGCGGCTCAGGAGCTCCGCGGCCTCGTGGCGCTGCGCGCCGCGCACGCGTTCTCGACACCGATCGTCGGGGTCTTTCACTCACCTCCGGCGCCCGGCAGGCATCGCGCTGCTGCCCTGCGGGGCTTCGACCGCGCGATCGCGCTTTCCAAGCACACGCGGCGGGGAATGGTGGCGGCGGGCATCGCGCCGGAGCGGATCACCGTGCTCGGTTGGGGCGCGGATCTCGACTTCGCCGGGTTCAGACACCGGCCGCCGGCTGCCACGGATGCGCCCGTGGTCGCCACCGGTAAGACCGGACGCGACGTTGGCACGTTGCTCAAGGCTCTGCGGGCGACCGGGCTGCCCGCGCACATCTACGGCGACCGCGGCGAGCTGGCCCGCGCCGGGCCGATTCCCGAGGAAGTGTCGATCCGGCCCGTGTCCCGCGAGGACGAGTCCTCCGCGCCGTTGAGGTACGACGACGCGGTGACGGCGGATCTGCGCTCGGCGGCGCTGGTGGCGATTCCGCTGTCGAGCACGGACCGCCTGACGGGCCTCACCGAGGTCGTCGACGCGCTCGCGTGTGGTAGACCGATGATCCTGACACAGACTCCTTACTTCGACTTCGACATCGAGCGGATCGGTTGCGGATGGTGGGTCGCGCCGGGCGACGTCCGCGGCTGGAGCGAGCTTCTGAGGGCCGCGATGGCCGATCGCGACCGGCTCGAGCGGATGGGCCGCGCGGGGCGGGCGTGGGCCGGCGAGCACCTCAACGCGCGGCTCTTCGGCGAGGGCGTGCAGCGGGTGCTCGTGGCAGCGCTCGGTGACGCTAGCTCTGGATACTGACTTCGGTGGCCGCTTCGGGGCTGATGCGCGGCAGCGCCCTGGTCGCGAGCGCCATTGCGCGCGGGGCGAGGTAGCGTGCGACCGCGAACGCTTCGCTACGGGTCACTCCTACGAGATGAAAGCCGGCCGGTGCGCGGCTCGGGAGGGGGGCGGGGCTGGGCGCGCCGCCGGTGTGCCTGACGCGCAACGAGACGTAGGTGACTTCGCGCGTGAGGACCGTGCGGGCACTGGTGGCCCGCACTGCGGGCAGGTAGATCGAGAGCGTCGCCTCGGCGAACCGTTCGCTTACGATCACCCGGCCGGCCCGCCCGCTGCCGAGGGCGTGTGCGACCCCGCGCCAATCGTCGCGCTGGTAGGCGGGGAGCAGGTTGATCGCCGCGATTACCGCCAGCGACAGTGCCACCAGCCCGCCGCCGAGCGCCGCGGTCACGCGCGGCGCACGGGCGGTCCCCAGGCCGCACGCGAGCAGCACCGCGAAGGGAACCCAGTTGCCGATCACGTTGCGTCCGTCGTACACGTCGATCGCGTGCGTGGCAGCGAGCGCCAGCGGCACCGCGAACGCACCGGCGAGCACGAGCGCCGAGTCCCGTGCGCCCGCCAATTCTCGTCGGCCCCCGCGCTTGTACAACAGCACGAGCACGCCCACGGCGAGCAGCGCGCCGACTGCCGCCGAGAGGATCTCCAGCGGGCCGTAGACACCGACGAAGAACAGCTTCGCAGTCTCGCCGATGCGCGAGGGCAGCGAAGCTTCTTCGATCCAGTCGACCTTGCCGCTGGCCCGCTGGCTGGCCGCCAGCGGCACGAGCGCCGCGCCCACCAGCACGACTGCGGCGACGGGCACCCACACGCGCCGCCAGCCCGTCCGCCGCGCGAGGATCCACGCCTGCGGCAGGAACACGAACACGGCGAAGTAGTGCGTGAGCAGCGCAAGCGCCGAGAGGAACGCCCACTGCGCCAGGTGCCGGGCGCTCGGCTCCCGCAGGGCCCGCTGCCACAGCGCGTAGGCGATCGCGCTGAACAGGACCAGCAGCCCGTAGTCGCGCGCCTCCTGTGAGTAGTAGTACATCGCCGGGTTGACCGTGGTCAACACCGCTGCCCACACTCCGACCCGGGTCGAGACCTGCCGCCCGGCAAAGTACATCGCGGGGATCGTCGCGCAGCCGACCAGCGCCGAGAACGAGCGGAAGCCGAGCGGTCCGGCTCCGAACAGGCGCGTCCACAGCCACACCAGCACGTAGTAGAGCGGCGGGGAGGACTCGCTCGCCGACAGGTGGGAGAGCGTCCCCGTCAAGCCGCGGTGGACGAGTATCAGCGTCGCCGCCTCGTCCTGCCAGATGCTCTGCACGTTCAGGGTGGAGAACCGCAGGGCGGCCCCGAGCAGGGTCAGCGCGACCACGAGCTCGGGTGCCCCCAGCGTGCGCCGGGCGCTGCGGCCGGCCTCAACCGACGCAGACATCCAGCAGCTCCTGCCAGCTCGCCGCGTAGGCGTCGAGGCTGTTGTGCTCGAGCACGAACGCGCGCGCAGCCGCGCTCGCCGGCTCGGTGTCGATCTCGCCGAGGCTGCGCAGGCGCTCGACGAGCTGCTCGAGCACCGGCTCCACGCACAGTGCCTGGTACTCGGGAACGGCCGCCAGCAGCGTCGACATCCAGCCGACGCGCGTGGTGAGGAGCGGCACGCCGCAGGCGAGCGCCTCGAGCACCACGTAGCTGCACGCCTCGTACAGGCTCGGGAACAGCACGCAGTCGGCTGCCGAGTAGGCGACGGCCAGCGCCGCCGGCGAGAGGACACCGAGGTTGATCGCGTCGGGGCTCCCGTCGCGACCGGCCACGATCAGCTTGAAACCGGCGCGCCTGCTCGCCTCCGGGAGCAGGCCGGCGCCCTTGCCGTGGTCCATGCGACCCACGAACAGGGCGTACCGTCCGTCGAGTGCCAACCCCAAGCGCGCGCGGGCCTCTGCACGCGGTTTTGGCGAGAACGTCTCAGTGTCGACCCCGTTGGCGATCACCGTCGTGTCCCGCACCCGATAGAAGCGCCGGACCTCCTGTGCGGCCGAGCTCGATACGCATACGCACGCCCTCGTGCCGCGAGCGGAGAGCGCCTCGGCGCCGGCGTAGCCGATCAGGTGGCGGGTGTGTTCGCGCCATGCGCCTGTGAACCCGATCGCGCGGACGGCACCGACGGAGGTCCCGTGGTAGACGTGGATGCGGGGCGCCCCACCGCCTGCGCCGCCGCCGTACCCGGTGCCCATATAGCCGTTGGTGATGAGCAGGTCCGGGTTCTGCGCACGTACCGCGCGCGTCGCCGAGCGTGAGCGCACCACCGGACCGAGCGCCAGGCGAAACTGCCACCGCGTGGCCTCGTGCTGTGGCCCGACGATCGTGCTCCTCCAGCCATTGCGCTCGAGTACCCGCGCCAGCAGCAGACACATCCGCTCGACCCCGCCGGCGGCGTTCGACACGTCCGGTGAGACGAGCACCGCATGGCGTCCCTCTCCCGTCAACGGCGCGCCGAGTCGACGCTGCCGTGGGCCATCCGACGGGCCGCCGCGCCACGGACTCGCGCGATTCGCGCTCGCGCAACCCCCGAGGCCACTGCCCGGGCGCGACCGGAGGCGAACGCGAGCTGTGCTCTGGCTGGGCCCGCGATGTAGCCCTGCTCGCGCAGCCACCCACCGTGGCGGCGCAGGAACCGCCAGTTGTTGCGCATGGCCCACAGCTCGTACCGCAGCGGCGAGGAGTGGTGCTGGCCGCCATCCCAGGTCTCGAGCTGGTAGCAGTAGGTCTCGCCGGTCAGCAGGCAGCGGAACCCAGCCCTCGCGGCCTGGACGAAGAAGTCCGTCTCCTCGCGGTAGCCGTTCACCGGAAAGCCGTCGTAGAAGCGGACGCGCTCGAAGACCTCGCGGCGCACGAGCGCCCGAGCCGGCAGGAACGGCGTCTCCACGGCGTGGGCGGGGAACACGCTTGACTCGTCCATCGTCGGTGGGCCGGTGCGGCGCGGAGCGCGGGCGGCGAACTCAGCGGCGTCGGCGTCGCTGCCGGCGATGTGCACCAGGGGGGCGCTCACGATGTCCGCGCCGTGGTGTTGGCCTTCGCGGTGTAGCACCGCCGCGTAGTCGAGCGGAAACCGGCAGTCGTCCTCGCCGAACAGCACCCACTCGCCGCCCGCCGCCTCGATGCCCGTGTTGCGGGCGGCTGCCACGCCGCGGTTGTGCGGGTGGTGGATCACGCGCAGGCGGTCATCGGCAAAGCCGTCGCAGGTATCTGCGGTGTCGTCGGTGGAGCCGTCGTCGACGACGATCACCTCTGTCACATCTTCGATCGCGAGGCTGCGCGCGAGGTTCGCGCGCAGGGCCCCGGCGCGGTTGTAGGTGGGCAGCACCAGGGAGATTCGCTCGTGTTGGCCTGCGCCCACGCAAGCAGTCTAATCGCGCCTGCGCGGAATCGTGGACGCGCGGTTCGTTGGATGCGCGGGTCCGAGCCGACCGCGCGTCTACGATCCACCCGTGCCTGTGCGCAGTGGCGATGGGATTCAACGGGGGCCTGTTCCCGTCGGCGCAGATCGATCGGACCCGCCGGCGGGCGAGCACCTTCAGATCGGCGCACGGCGCCTGACGCTCGACGTCTCTGTGCAGATCGTCGCGCGCATCGCCAACCTCGCGCTGGGCGTCGTCGTGACGCTTGTGCTCGTGCACGCGCTCGGGAGCAACAGCTTCGGCCTGTGGTCGACCATTTTCGCGATCACCCAGATCACCAGCAGCTTCGGCGAACTGGGGCTCACCCAGATCGCGATCAGCCGTGCGGCCCGCGAGCCCGACCGCGAGCCCGAGTGGCTGGGCAGCCTGCTCTCGCTGCGGGTGCTGCTCGCGGTTCCGATCACGCTCGCCTCGATCGTGGCCGTATTCCTGCTCGTCTCCAGTCACGAGGGAAGGGTCGCCGGAACGCTGCTCGCGCTCGTGCTGCTGGTGGGCGCCCCGGCGACGCTCAACGCCGTGTTTCAGCTGCGCGTGCGTAACCACATCTCGATGGCGATCTTGACCCTGAACAGCATCGTCTGGGGTGTCGGTGTGGTCGTTGTCGCACTCCTGGGCGGGGGCATCGTCGCGTTTGCCGCGGTATTCCTCGGTGCCTCTGTGTTCACCACCGCCCTCACATCCGTGGTGGCTTCACGGATTGCAACCATACGGCTCAACGGGACCCGCCGGCTGTGGCGCCCAATGTTGCGTGTGGGGCTCGGGCTGGGGGCAGCCGGGATTCTCGTGACCCTGTACGTCAAGCTCGACCAGATCTTGGTCTTCGAGATCGCGGGCAGCCACCAGGCGGGTCTGTATGGCGCGGACTACCGGCTGCTGGATCAGATCCAGTTCATCCCGATGTCGGTGATGACGACGCTCTTTCCGCTGATCGCCGCCGCCTACCCCCACAAGCGCGAGCGGGTGTGCAACCTGCTGCAGATGACCGGCGAGTACCTCACGATGGCGTCGCTGCCGATCCTGGCCTTCACGATCGTGGCCGCTCAGTCGATCGTGACGCTCCTGTTCGGCACGCAATTCGCGGCGGCGGCGCCGGCGCTCCCGATTCTCGCCGGCGCGTTCGTCTCGATCTCGTTCGGGTACCTGGTGGGCAACATGGTCGTGGTCCTCGAACTCCAGCGCCTGTTCCTGCGCTACGCGGCGATCGGGCTGCTGCTCAACGCGGTGCTCAACGTGCTGCTCATTCCCCGCTACGGGTTCCTGGCGGCCGCCTGGATCACGCTGCTCACCGAGGTGACGGTGATGTCGCTGAGTATGCGCAGGGTGTTGCAGGTGCTCCAGATGCGTCCGCGACTGAATCGCCTGGCCCGCACGCTGCTTGCTGCGTCAGCGATGGGTTTGGCGGTGTGGCTGGCGCGCACGGTTGGTGTGCCGCTGGGAGGTCTCGTGGTGGTCGCCGCGGTCACCTACCTGCCCGCTCTGATGCTCCTGCGCGTGCTCACACGCGAGGAGCTGCTGTCGGTGTTACGCAAAGAACCCCTCGCCGCGATGGACTGAGGGCCCAGCGCGTGGTTCACCAAGGGCCGCTCACGCGCTCGACGCAAGCTCCGAACCGACCAACCGATGAGCCTTGGCGCTCAGGGGAGAGCGCTCTGGGTGCGCATCGATCGACAGCGAATGCACAGCGCCCCACACCATCGCCACAAAGAACACGAAGAAGGCGGGATCGTAGAACAGGTAGTCGTAGAGGCCCTGTGCCATCAACCCGCCCAGGGCGGCCGCAAACGCAGATGCGCGTACGGTGTGAAGCCCCCCGGCCCTGGCGAGCGAACACGAGCAGAATCGGGAATGCAAACAGTGTCAAGAAGCCGGCCAATCCAAGCCACCCCGAATCGAGGCCGATCTGGATCGGGGTCTCGTGCGCGTGAAAGAAGGGCTGGCGGATTTTCGAGTTGCGCACGTTGGTGCTGAGGTAGTAGGAGAAGTTGCCGAAGCCAAGTCCCTGCGGATACCGTGAAAGCGCCTGCTCGCCGGCAGCCTGCAACGCGAACCGCTCCTGGTCCTCGCCCTGGCTGCCGTTGGAGAGGGAGATCCGATGCTCGATCGTCGCGATCGTGGAGGCGGGGGTGACGATGAAGGCGGCTCCAGCGAAGATCGCGATGATCACGAACGCGCGAGCCACGACTGGCCCGCGACGGATGTTCAACGCCAGCAGCAGCAGCCACCCGCTGGCGAGGGCGACGATGCCCCCGCGCGAGGTCGACACGGCGATGCCCGTGATCAGGAACACGAGAGCGAGCCCGTATGCGGCGGCGCGCACCGGCTCGCGCCGGTCGAGCGCGATCAGGACCTCGCCGCTCGCCAGCGTCGCTGCCATCGCCACGTAGCCCGCGTAGACAGTGTAGTAGGCGAAGAAGGAGTTGGGCAGGCCGGCGTCGAACGGCGCTCCCGACGATCGCGTCGATCCCGGCCTTTTGTAGGAACGCCAAAGATCACGACGATCACGGCGGAGCCGGTGAAGATGTCGATCATGCGCCGGGACGCGTCGCGGCGCTCGCGCAGCACCGTCAACGCCACGAACAGGATCGCGATCGCGCCCAGCCAGTCGACGCGCCTTCGAGCGCGGCGCTTCGATTGTGGGCGTCGATCGCGGCGATGAAGGCTCCCAGCACGAGCGCCAGCCCGCCGACGGCCACCCACGACGGTATGGCGCTCGCGCGAATCCGCCACACCAACATGAGCGCGAGCGCGTACAGCAGGACCTGATCGGAGTTGGTTCCGAAGAAGCCGAGCTCGAACGGGATCAGCGCCAATAGGATGATCAGCCCGTAGTCGGGTCGCAGGGCCGCGACCACCATCGCCACGCCGGCGATCACGATGACCAGCGCCTTCAGCTGGTGCTGGAGGCTGCCAAGCTTCACCGTGGCCAGGCCGGTGGCGAGCCGCGATCAGGATGCGAGGAGGGCGACCAGCAGCGCCGAGCGGTCGAGGCGGCCGGCGCTCCCGGAGAGGCGAATGCGGGGCGGGGTGGCGATCATGCTGAGCTTAACGGCGCCGGGATGGACCCCTGAACGGTGTCGGGAATCGACCGGTGCCCGTCGATGGCGGGAGGGCACCCGAACGTCCACCGCGCGGGCGCATCCGGACGGGCGCGGGATGCCACGACGGGGGTCGAGGGGAGGACGCCTGCAAGGCCTCGCGCACCGCGGTCCCTCGCCGTGCACGGATGAGCAGGCATGGGGAGATTTGGCGTGCGGAACGGCCGCTTGCGGCTCCGGGATCGCAAACCCCTGCCGACTACCATCGAGAAGACGATGCGCCGTCGACAGAGAGATGCTAGGACGGATGCCCGAGCGGGACTCGGAGACGGCCGAGACGCCGGGTCTGGTGCGCGCGCTCCAGGTGCTGCGCGAGCGGTGGTTGGTCATCGCCCTCTGCGCGCTCGTCTCGCTGGTGGTCGCTGTGGCCTACGTCGAGCACAAGCCTGACCAGTACACGGCGACCGCGTCGCTGCAGTTCACGACCAACTCCCTGCCGAGCCAGGTCGCCGGTGTCGGGCAGCGGGCAGTCGTTGGACCCCGAAGGCGAAAAGAACACCAACGTTCAGCTCGTCACGACGACCCCAGTCGCGGCAGTCGGTCATCGAAGCGCTCAAGCTGAAGATCACCCCCGCCGAACTGCTCGGCGAAGTCAGTGCCGAGCGACCCACAGAACGACTACGTCGTCGACGTCGAAGTGACCAACGAAAACCCGCAGCTCGCGGCCAGGATCGCCAATGCGTTCGCGCAGCAGTACGTCGCCTACAGCCAGCGCCAGAACGAAGAACAGCTCGTCAAGGGCCAGCAGCTGATCGCCCGCCGCGCCGCCCAGCTGCCGCCGGTGACACGCCGACCGCGCGAACCTCAACGCTCTCTCCCAGAAATTGCTGCTGTTGCAGGCCGTGGCGACGGGGAACGCGCGGGTTGCCAACCTCGCGTCCGTCCCCGGGTCCCCGAGCTCCCCCAACCGCAAGGCGACGGCCGTCGTGGCGGTGATCTTCGGCCTGCTGCTCGGCGTCGGACTCGCTTTCCTGCTCAACCTCCTGAACACGCGGGTGAGATCGTGGGAGGAGATTCGAGGAGCTCTACGGCGTGCGGTCGCTCGCCGGCATCCCGCAGCGCCGGCGGCCAGGACGGCAAGGGATCGGGACGTCGAGCTCGAGCCCTTCCGGATACTGCGCAACAGCCTCTCGCTGCTCGCGCCCGACGGTGCCGTGAGGACGGTGCTGGTCACGAGCGCGGTACTCCGGCGAGGGCAAGACCACCGTGGCGATCGGCCTCGCCAACGCCGCGGCGCAGGCCGGGGCCAACGTGGTGCTGGTGGAGGCCGACCTTCGCCGTCCCGAGCTTCTCGCAGCGGCTGCGTGTGGACGGTGCGGCTCCGGGCCTGGTCGATGCCCTGTTCGAGGGGGAGGACCCGTTGGAGCTGTTGCAGTCGCCGTTCCCCGACCTGCCGCGCCTGCAGGTGCTCGCGGCCGGACGGATTCCGCCCGACGCGTCGAACAGGCTGCGCCCCTATGAGCTGACGAGAGCGTTCGAGGCGCTCTCCGCGCACGCCACGCTCGTGGTGATCGATACGGCGCCGCTGCTGCCCGTGGTCGACACCCGCATCCTGCTCGACCAGCTCGCGCTCGACGCGCAACTCATCGTCGCGCGCATGGGTGTCACCAAGCGCGAGGACATCCGCCACGCCCGCTCGCTGCTCGAGGACCGCGGTCTGAGCCGGAGCGTCGGGCTCGTGGTCAACGCCCTGCCGGCCCGGCTTCGCAACTACTACTACGGCGAGGACCCGACCGCCGCGCAGGCCGCTGGGAAGGGCAAGCGTACGGCGCCCTCACACGCCGCGGGCTAGAGACCGGTTTCCTGCGGCCGGCGCCGGAGCGCCGTAACGCTTCGGCGCCGGGAGCGGCACGAGCACGCCCGGCGCCTGGAGAAGGCCGGGCGTGCGCCACCGTCAGGAGCTCAGCAGGGACTCCACCTGGGCGGTGTAGGCGCCCTTGGGCTGCAGTTCGTGCTGCAGGGCTCCGAAGTACGCCTGCCAGTTGGGCGTCTGGCCGGGGGGCCGCTGGTCGCGCACCTGGTAGATGAAGAAGTCGTGGAGGCGGCTGCCGAGTAGCTTGGTCATCCACGAGACCGTGCTACTAAGCGTCTGCGCGGCTTCTTCATAGGTCATGCAGGGGTTCAGGCCTTCGTTGAATTCCAGGCAGTTGCCGTTGTCGGTGGTCACGCCCCACTCGGTGGCGTCGATCGGGATCGCGGAGGCGCCGTGTTCGGCGGTCTGTGCGATCAGGTCGGCGAAGCGGTCGCGGTTGTACGCTTCCCCTCCGTAGGGGTGGATGACCCAGCCGGCGACGTACTTGGTGAGGTTGGGGACCGCGGCGTACATGCCGTTGATCCAGTCGCCCGTCTCGTCGTCCTCCTGCGCGAGCAGCCCGACGCCTGTTCCGGTCGCTTCGACCGCTTCGGCGGCTTCGCGCAAGCGCGTGGCGTAGGTTGCGGCCAGCGCCGTGTAAGCCGCTTCGCCCTTGCGGACGCCGTACTGGGCGCCGGAGGCGGTTTCGTTGCCGAACTCGATCGCGGGGATCGCGAGCCGCCCGTCGGAGCGGCCGGCCCAGAAGGTCCCTCCCGGGCCGAACGCCTTGGCCCAGCTCGCGAGGTTCTTCGCTTCGGCGGGGCTCGGCATCGTTCCGTAGAATTCGGCCAGCGGCTGTACCTGGATGCCCTTGGAAGCGTAACCGGCGATCACCGGTTCGATCGCGGCGGCGGTGGTGTTGATCGACCAGCCGATCCGCACCACTTTTGCACCCAGCAACGAGGCGCCCTGGAGGTCTTCCTTCATGTTGGTGCCCGCGACCAGCCCGGGCTGGAACGTCGAGCTCTGCGAGGGAGCTTCTTCGGTGGGTGCGGGCGCTTCCGTAGCAGGAGGTTCGCCGGTGAGCGTCGGGGCTTCTTTGCTGGGTGCCGGCGCTTCCTTGGCAGGAGGTTCGCCGGTGAGCGTTGGGGCTTCCTTGCCGGGTGCGGGAGCTTCTTTGGTGGGCGCTTCGCCGCTCGCCTGTGGGCTGGACGCCGCAGAGCGGGTGACGCCAAAGCTCGCCGGGTGTGCCTGCGCTGTGTGGAGCGCGCGGACGGCCCGCTCGACCGCGCGCCTGGCGGCCGCACAGTACTGGGGATGAACCCGCTCGCAGGCGTGCAGGGCACGAATCTGCGATGCGAGCGTGCGAGCGGCGGCGGCGCGAGCCGTCGTGGCCCCCCGCGCGGTGTGAGTGGTGGCGCTGCTCGCAACCGGTGAAGCTGCGAGGGTGCCTGCCTGGGCAGCGGTTGCGAACAGCAGCATGCACGTGGCCGTGCACACGAGGGCCATCGACCTGCTCAGCACCCGTCGGATAGGCGACTGGATGGTGGTCATCGGTGTCTCTTTCGGGAGCCGGGCTGTCTACGAGAGACCCTTGGCTTTGCGAGCCCGCCTCGCAGCGGGGGTGCCTTTATCGGGATGGAGTGGGTGGGCCGGCGAGCGCTTCCAGTGCCGATCCACGCGCTTCTTTAGGTCTGCACAGGATCTTTCGGGTCTACCGGGGGCGCCTGTGAGTGCTCGCGGACCGCCTGGACGGATGTCCGTCTGGCGCTTCGCCCGCTGCTTACCGAGGCCCGACGACCGACGACGGGCGCGGCGATCGTGGGACGACTCGACTGGGCTCCGGCAGCACCGTGGCTCCGGCCGGCACGTCGCCGACCACGATCGCGCCCGCGCCGATCACCGCTTCCTCGCCGATCGTGAGGGTGCGACCGCGCGGGCACACGATCAGCGCGTGCGCGCCGATCACCGTGCGGGGTCCGATCCGCACGCCCGTGTGCACGGCGGTGTCCTTGTCGTTGTTGGACGCGATCGTCGCGTACTGCCAGATCTGCACCCAGTCGCCGATCACGGTGGTGCCGTGGATGACCACGCCCAGCCCGCGATGGGCGAAGTTTACGTGGCCCTCCAGCCGCACCTCCGGCTCAAGCAGCGCTCCGAAGCCGAGGAAGATGAGCGTCTTGAGCAGGCGCGTGGTGCGGCGGTGCCCATGCCGATGACACCACATGCTCATCTTCCATAGGCGAAGGGCGATCACGGCCGACATGATGCTCGATGTGCGGGCGCGGGGCCCGGTGAGACGGCCTACCGCCCCGTCGATCGTCGCCTCTACTCAGGCGCTGAGGGCGCCACCAGCTCGCTGAGCGCCTCGATCGAGTAGCGCTCCGCGGCCAGCTCCCGCCCGTGGCGGGCGAGCTCAGGCGCACCCTCGAGCAGCACGCGGACGAGCGCCTGCGCAAATGCCTCGGCGCCGTCAGCGATCAGGCAGTGCTCGCCGTCGCGCACGGCGAGGCCCGCCGCCGCTCGCGGGGTGGCGATCACGGGCAGGCCGTACGCGAGCGCCTCGATCAGCTTCAGCGGGGTGCCTCCCCCTGCAGCAGCGGAACCACCGCGCACGCAGCGCGCGCGTAGGCGGCGCGCAGGTCCTCGATGAAGCCGAGCGCTTCCACGCGCGAGTCCGTGGGTGGCTGCTCCTCCAGGCCGGCGCCGACCAGCGCGAGCTTGGCTTCCGGTAGCTGAGCCCACACCTGCGGGAGCACCTCTCCGAGCAGGAAGCGCAGGCCGTTGCGGTTGGGCTCGTAGGCGAAGTTCGCCACGAGGACCGCGCGCTGCTCCGCTCGGAGGGGCCGCACGGGTGTGATCGCCGCCACGTCCACCACGTTGGGCACGTACCGCAGCCGCGCCGTCGGGCACAGCTCGTGTGCGGCCGCCACGTCGGCCTCGCTGGCCATCCACGACTCGCTGGCTCCCTCCAGCAGCCCGCGCTCGAAGGCCCGCAGCGCGCGCGCGCTGCGGGCCCCGCGCGTGCCGCCGAGCTCGTGGCGGAAGCCGGACTCGAGGTTGTGGGCGTTGTAGACCACCGGGCGCTGGCGCGCCAGGCGGCGTAGCGCGGCTGCGGCCACCGGGCCGTCGGCGATCACCCGGCCGCGGGCGGGGCCGCGCGCGAGGCGGGCGGCCTGCGCGGCCAGCTCGGGGGAGACGCCGCGCGCCAGGGTGGGGGGCACGCCGCGCAGACGGGCCGCCTCGTAGGCCGCCAGCCGGCGCGCGCCGCGCGAGGGCGCGACCTCGTGCAGCTCGATCCCTGGGATCTCGAGGAACGCGGTGTCGGGCGCGTCGCCCTCGAAGCGTGCGTACAGCAGATCGAGGCCGCCGTGGGCGGCGAGCGCCCGGGCGATCCCGTAGGTGCGCAGCGCCCGGCCCGAGCTCAGCACGGGGGTGTGGGTGGTGACGAGCAGGTCTCTCACGGTCGCTGCTCCCCCGTGCCGGTGCGTGGGCCGGCAGCGCTCACCGCTGCCCCCCGGCGTCGTGGCGCGGCTCGGCCTCCAGCGCCTCCACCGCGGCGGCGATCTCCTCCAGGCGCCGCTCCCACGAGTGGGCGGCGGCGGCGCGCGAGCGCTCGGAGCGGCGCGCGGGGCTGTCGCCGGCGATCGCCTCCTCCAGCAGGCGCGCTACGCCCTCGGCGTCCGGGGCGGTGGCGACCTCGGCGACGCCCGCCAGTGCGGGCAGCGGGGTGGCGACCACCGGCAGGCCGGCGGCGAGGTACTCGTAGACCTTCATCGGGAAGACGCTCTCCGTGAGCGCGTTGCGCGCGTAGGGGATCAGGCCCGCGTCGGCGGCGCGCAGCACCCCGGGCAGCTGCTCGTAGGTGCGGGTGCCCAGGAGGTGGATGTTGGACTCGTCTCTCAACGCCGCCACGTCCGTGCCGGGGTCCCCCGCGCCGACCGGCCCCACGAGCGCGAACGACCACTCGGGGCGCGCCCGAGCGAGAGCCGCGAGCAGTGGCACGTCGAGCTTCTTGGCGACCACCGCCCCGGTGAAGACGATGCGCGGCCGCGGCAGCGCCGTGACCGCGGGGTCGCTCGGGTCGGATGGGTTCGGCTCGAGCGCGCTGGCGAACAGGGCGGTGTCGGCGACGTTGGGCGCGTACACCACGTTCCCCGAGAGCTCCCGCATCCGCTCCGCGAGCGCCGGCGCGCTCGCCAGCACCAGGTCCGCGCGCGCGGCGAAGCGCCGCTCGGCGGCGCGGAAGCTTGCCGTGTCCACGCCCTCCTGGGCGGCGATGTCGTCGACGCAGTGGTACACCACCAGCTCGGGGTCGAGCGCCTCGATCAGCGCCTCCGCCTGGGGCACGTAGGCCCACAGGATCGGCCGCCTCGCGCCGAGCCTCCGCGCCGCGCGGCGCACCTGCGCGCGGAGCAGACGGCGGTTGAGGGCGCGGACCGCCGCGGGGCGGTGCAGCGGCAGCACGAGTGGGGAGAGCACGTGCAGCCCATCGGCCGCGCGGGGGGGTGCGAGCCCGCGCCGCAGCCTGCGCGCGATCCGCGTGAGGTCGCGGCCGGCCAGTTGCGGTCGGCGCAGGCCGAGGGACTCCACGAACAGCACGCGGTTCTCGCGCGCCAGGCGCGACATCAGGTGATGCTGGTTGGTCCACAGCTCGGTGTCCCAGTCGGCGAACCCCACGCACACGATCTCGCGTCCGTGCAGGCGTTGGTGGTCCGGCATCGGGGCCATGATCCCAGACGCACCCCCGGCCGCCCGTTGCGGAGGTGGGCGCTGTCGCGGGGCACGGAGGCCCCCGCGCCCACGGCCGTGGGACCTCGCGCCCACCTGCGCGGATGCGACCCAAAGCACCCGCTCGGGTGTTGCCGGCTGGGCTACTCGTGGTAGCTGGGGCTGATCACTTCCAGGTCGGTCCAGGGCACCGCGTTCAGCACTTCGTAGGGGCCGCCGCTCAGCAGCTTTTCGTAGGGGTTGGGCTTGCCTTCCCGCATCAGCGGAGTGGGGTCCTGGGCCTCGAGCGTCACGGCGCCCGCGGTGTCGGCCACGATCATCCCGTAGCGCTGGATCGCCGTCGCGATCTCCAGTGCCGCCGGGTTCAGGTTCAGCGAGCTCAGGTTCAGGCTCGGCTTGAGGCGGAAGCGGGTGCCCTCGGGGATCGAGTACGCGTCGTCGGAGGTGCCGTCGGTGCGGTTGGCCGGCCACACGAACCCCGACGCGGCGGTGTCCGGCATCGTCACTTCGAGGGCGTGGTCGATCGTGCCCTGCTGCAGTTCTTCGAGGTGGATCTGCCCCGCCAGGATCGAGAGTCCCGCGGCCGAGGTGCCCAGCGGTTCGGGCAGGACGCCTTCGCTGGTGTACGCGTCCTGGAACTCGCCCCCCCAACACGCTGTCCACCGTCCGCCTTCCTGCTGGGCGCGCCACAGCTCCCACTCGTGCCCGCTCGAGGGCTGCCACACGACCATGTCCTCGTCGGTGCCCTTCGCCGCCTGCGCTCCCGCGGGGATCGGGACCGCGCTCACGTCCTGCGCAAATGGCTGGAAGACGCCTTCCCCCCGCGGGCACGTCCCGTTCTGCGGGACCACGGCCGTCGTCGGGGCGTTCGCCGGCACGGTGTAGACGGGAGCGCTCCATTCGGTCGTGTTGATCACCACGTGCCCGTAGTACGTCTGCACCTGATGGTTGAAGGCTGCGACCAGCTGTGCGGAGTCCGACGCCTGCGGTGCCGCTGCGGCCAGCGGCTGGTTGAAGAAGCTCTGCGCGGAGAACAGGCGCAGCGCGTAGGAGGGGTCGCTGAGCGGTTCTTCCTTCGGGGGTTCTTTCGCGGGGGGTTCTTTGGCTGGCGGTTCTTTCGCTGGAGGTTCTTCCTTTGGCGGTTCTTTCGCCGGGGGTTCCTTCTCTGGTGTTTCTTTCGTAGGCAGTTCGTTCGCCGGGGGTTCTTCCCTGGGTGGTTCGTTCGCCGGGGGTTCTTCTGCCGTAGGCTGCTTGGTCGACGTATCTCCGAGCGGCGCCGGCGCCGGAGGCGATGCTTCCGTAAGCACTCCTCCCGGCAGCGATTCGCCTGCGGTCGGCAGAGAGCCCGCATCGGGCGGGAGAGGGCCCGCCGAGCCGCTCGAGCCGTTGCCCTCTGAGCCGGACTGGCGCAGCGGCGGGTGCACACGAGCGCATTGCCGCCCGTGCCGGCAGGCGGCCTTCCGTCCCTGGGTTGGGTGGGCTCTGTGCGTGGCCCGCCGCCGCCGCTCAGCCCTGGTCCGATGAGTGGTACTGCCCTTGTAACCGGCACGGATGGCCACACCCTGCTGGGAGTCTCCGTGGGCGTTCGCTGCCCCGCCGCCGGCGAGCCATCCGCCCAGGGCGATCGCCCAGACTAGGAGGGCTGGTGCGACGCGCGCGCTGAGAGTGTGGCAAAGCGCACGTTTGCGTACGCGCAATTTGCGGGACGGAGTCGAGGGCGTCACGGAACTCTACTCGTAAGGCCACGTAAGCCGATCGAGCCCGCCCACGTTAATTCGACGAATGAGCAGGCGATTGTGTACCTTGGGCACATCTTGGTAGGTAGGTGGAGGTTTGAGCGCCTCGGTCCATGGAGGGTCTGTGCGCTGGCGAGTGTCGTACTCGGCCTGAGCGCCGCCGTGCCCGCCGCCGGACAGAGCGAACCGGCCGCTCGACTCGCCGGGACAATCCAGCGGGCTGCTGCGGCAGCCACCGCGCGTCGGGCCGACAACCTCCTCGCCAACCCGGACGTTACCGCTCGGCGCGCGGGCGTCCCGACCTGCTACTCGGAGGCGTCGCTGACGGGCGCGACCGTTCGCTTCTCCCAGCCGCCGCGGGGCTCGGGCGGCGCGATCGCCCTACAGCTCGGATCTTCCCGCCAGCAGAGGATGGTCACTCAGTCGCCCGCGTGCGCGCCCACAGTCGCAGTCGGCCACTCCTACTCGGCCTCGCTGAGCTACCGCGGCACGGGGGTCGCGCTCAGCTTCGAGGTGCTGGCGCACGTCCACGGCACTTGGCGCGTGTCGCACGGGGCCGAGCACCTGAAGGCAAGCCGGGTCTTCACGACCGCCTCCGTGCTGATCGGCCCCATTCAGGGAGGAGTGGACCGTCTCGCGTTCGGCGTGCTCCTGCGTGGCAGGGGCGGCGTCCGCACCACGGGGTACTCGCTGATTGACGTTTCGGCTCACCCTCAAGCGCCTGCCACCTCCTCGCAAGCGTCGACGGGAAGCGTCGCGACCACGCCAGCGCCGACTGCAACGCCTCCGCCGACCACGACGCCAACGGCCCCTGTGGTCCCCTCCGAAGGGCTGCCGCCTCCGATCGAAAAGCTGCCTTCGCAGTGCGAAGAGCTGGCGAAGGAAGAACTGCCGCTCGAAGTGTCGCTACCCGAAGGGCCCTCGACTGAACCGCTGTCGGTGACCGGGCGCTGGACGGTGCGCGAAGGGGTCGATCACGCGCGCACGATCCACGCGGTCCTGCTGCAGAACGGGAAGCTCCTGCTGATGGCGGGGTCGGGCAACTCGCGGATGGAATTTGACGCCGGCTGCTTTCGCTCCTACGTGTACAACCCCGTCGCCAACACCTGGAAGGAAATCCCAACGCCGACCGACCTCTTCTGCGCGGGCCACGTGCAGCTCGCCAACGGCAACGTGCTGATCCTCGGTGGCACCAAGGGTTACCCGGAACCCCCCAAACCGGGTGAATTCCCGAGCACCGTCTTCGAGGGTGAAAACGCCAGCTGGGTCTTCGACATCAAGACCGAAGCCTACGAAAAGGTCCCCTACAACGAACTGGAACCCCACCAGCCGAAGGAACCCGGCCCGTTGCTGAACGGCACCTGGTATCCGAGCGCCACCGAGTTGGGCAACGGCAACGTGATCTCGTTCGGCGGTCTGAACGAGGAGGGCGTCGGCGCAACCTCCACCAACTACTACATCGCTCCGTACAACACCGGCGACGCGGCCGGCGACCAGCCCGGGCAGTGGGTCGGCTTCGGCAGCAACGAACTGCAGCAGACTTACGACTGGTTCTGGGGCTTGTACCCCTCGATGATCCTCACCGCTGACGGGCGCCTCTTCTACGACGGCAGCCACGTGTTTGGCAACGGGCTGCAGAGCATCAGCCCGACGCCCGCTCCGGACGCGTCGGCTCTGTATGACTTCTACTGCACGCCCGGTAAATCGCAGAAGGAAGAAGAAGCAGAACAGAACAACACCGACCCCGAAGCCACCGTCGTAGGACCCAAGGTTGCGGGGGGCCCGGAATCTGAAGACGAAACGCACCCTCGCGTCGAGAACACCCCTGGCCTGGAAGATCCCAACCAGCGCGACCAGTCGGCCTCGCTGTTGCTGCCGCCGGCGCAGAGTCAGAAGGTGATGATCCTGGGCGGGGGCAACACCTATGAAACCAGCGCCTTTGCGACCAACTCGACCGACGAGATCGACCTCCTCGAACCCGACCCCCAGTGGAAGAAGGGCCCCGAACTGCCGCGGGGCAGGCTCGACGGCGGCGAGTTGGAGCCCAGGGGAGCGGGCAAGATGTACCCGTCGGCGGTTGCACTCCCCGACGGCACGGTGCTCGAGACCGGCGGTTCGCTGCTGCCCCGCACCAAAGACGTGCACGAGGCCTCGATCTTCGATCCCACCTCCAACGAATTCACCCCCGTCGCCTCCGACCCGGTTGGACGCGACTACCACTCCGAGGCGCTACTGCTGCCCAACGGGGACGTGCTCGCCCTCGGTTCGAACCCGGTCAACGTGGCCACGGGCACGGAAGGCTTCCAGACGGCCATCTCGATCTACGAACCGCCCTACCTGTTCAAGGGCGAACGGCCGGTGCTCGAAGGCATCGACGGTCAGGTGAACAGGCTGCAGGACAACGTGAACGACACCGCGCAGTGGGAGTACGGCAGCGAGCACACGATCGCCTACACCTCCAAGTCCTCGGAAATCACCTCGGCGGTCCTGATGCGCCCAGCGGCGGTCACGCACTCCTCGGATCCCAACCAGCGTGAGGTGGCGCTGCCGATCAAGGAACTCAGCGGACCGCGTGGCGAAGGAAAGTCGCTGGAAGTTGGCCTCACGGCCAATCCCAACCTCGCCCCGCCCGGCTACTACATGGTGTTCCTCGTCAACTCGGTCGGCGTGCCCTCGGAAGCCCAGTGGGTGCACGTCGGGCCGCAGGGAGCCCCGACCCCATGAACGAGCACCCGGACCGCAGGAGCCCCGACGCAACGAGCGACCCAGCGAGCAGCGCGTGAGCGTCACCGTACCCCCACCCAGCGAGCTCGTTCCGCGCGAGCGGATCCTCCGCGGGCCGGCGCCCGAGGTCGACCTCCCCGAGTTCCCGCCCGAGGTTCGCCCGCCCGAGGTCGACCTCCCCGAGTTCCCGCCCGAGGTCCACCCACCCGCGCCCGAACGCGCGTCCGCCTCCCGCGCGCTGCGCCTGGCGCCGTGGCTGCTGCTGGGCGTGTTCCTCGCGGTCGAGTTGGCGATCTGCTTCGCCCACCTCACCGGCCCGTTCCTGGACGAGGGGATCTACGTGACCGCTGGCCTGCGCACGCTCCAGGGCCACGGGATCGCCGACAACTACCTCGGCTGGTTCGCCGGCTCGCTGCTGTGGCCCGTGATCGCGGCACTGGGCTGGAAGGTCGCGGGCCTCGCCGGCGCGCGCGCGGCGGCCGCGCTGTGCGTGAGCGCCGGCCTGGCGGGCATGGTGGGGGCGACCGGCAACCTGCTCGGCCCGCGCACGCGCGCGTACGCCGCGCTGGCCGCCGTGACGAGCGGCCCGGTGCTCGCGCTCGGGCACCTCGCGGTCTACGACACCGCCGCGGTCGCCTTCACCGGCGGCGCCTTCTGGGCGGTGAGCGAGTTTCTGCGCCGCGACGACCGCGCGTGGCTGGTCGGTGCGGCCCTGCTCTACGCGGGGGCCGGCCTGTCGAAGTACCCGGTGCTGGCCTTCACCGCGCCCCCGCTGGCGCTGCTGATCCTCACCGCGCGCGGACGGCGTGCCGTGCTGGATCTCTCGCTGTTCGCGCTGGTCGCCGGCGCGGTGCTGCTCGTCTACTTCATGGCCAACCGCGCGCAGCTGATCGGGTTCGTGAGCTTCCGCACGCACGAAAACCCGAGCTTCGGCGTGACCACGGCGCAGATCGCCTACTCCCAGGTCTACTACACGCTCGTGCCGCTGCTGCTCGCCCTCGCGGGGGCGGTCCTGCTCGCGCGCCGCCGCCGCGCCCTCGGGCCGGCGCTGGCGGAGGGGGGCCGCGACTTGCCGACGCCGCTCGAGGGCAGCCGCCTCGCACCGTCGCCGCCCGGGGGTCGGTGGCTCGCGCCGGCGCTGCTCGCGGGCGTGCTCGCCGCGCCGCTCTACCACCTCGGCACCGGCAACCCCTCGGGCGACCAGAAGCACGTGGTGTTCGGGCTGATCTTCATCCTGCCGCTCGCGGGAGTGACGCTCGAGCGAGCGTTCGCGGGCCGCCGCAGGTGGCTGGTGGCGACCCTGCTCACGCTCGGGCTGGGGGTGTTCGCCTCCGTGCAGGTCGTCCGCATCGACGAGAGCTGGCCGGACCTGCGCGCCTCCGCGACGGTGCTGAGCGCCGACGTGCACCCCGGCGAACGGCTGCTCGTCAACTCCGCGTGGGTTGAGGACGTCTACCTGTACTCACGCGGGCGGATCACCACGCCGTACGACCTGTACGACGTGTACCGCGTCGAGCACCTCGGCCGGCCCGTGGACGTGTGCGACTTCCAGTGGTTCGTCGTCGTTCCCGGCGGCGAAGCGTGGCCGGCGGCGGTGCGCGAACAGATGCTGCGCTGTGGGAGCTTCCGGGTGCTCTACACGTCGCGGGCCACAATGACGAACCTCGGGAGCGACCTGCGCTTCGTCACCTACTCCGAACCGATCGAAATCTGGCGCAACGAGCGTGACGCAAGTGGCTGACCGTCGACGCAGTTGATTAGGCTGGCCACCACCCAGTTCGAGTAATCACATATGTGAACAGAACGGAATCTGAGATGCACAAGACCACTCACCACGACCGTGGCGCGCAGGCGCTGGGGGTCGTGCTGATCCTCACCATCGCCTGGTTTCTGCCCTGGCTGGCGAGCCACCTCGACCTCGCCCACGCGTGGCTGGCGCTGCCCTTCCTGGCGGCCACTGCGGTCGTCGTCGCGGCCCTGCTCGTGTCGGTGGTCAACCGCTGGGAGCGCGCCGTGCCGGTGCCCTGCCCGGTGCCCACCGGCGCGGAGCCGTGCGTGGCGGTGATCGTGCCCACGCTCGGCGAGCCACTGGAGCTGCTCGAACGCACCGTGCGCTCGGTGCTCGAGCAGGACTGGCCGCAGGAGCGGCTGTGGGTGCTCGTCAGCGACGACGCGCACGACGGGCAGGTGCACAAAATGGTCAACCGCCTCGCGCTGGAGCACCCCCGTGCGAGCCTCCGCTACCACCGGCCCCCCGTCAAGGGCGACCCGCGCCGTCACGGCGAGGCGAAGGCCGGCAACCTCAACTCGGCGCTCCCGCGGGTGCCGGCCGGGATCGAGCTGATCGAGACGCGCGACGCCGACGACCTGGTGGGCGACCGGCAGTTCCTGCGCGAGGCCGTCGGCCAGCTGCTCGCGCACGAGCGGCTCGCCTTCGTGCAGACAGTCAAGTCGGGTGAGGTGCACCCCCGCGACCCGTTCGACAACCTCCAGCCGCACTTCTTCGGCTGCGCGATGGCCTCGCGCTACGCCGCCAACGCGGTCTTCCCCTGCGGCTCGGGGGTGGTGTGGCGCCGCACCGCGCTGAGCGACATCGGCGACTTCCCCACGTGGAACCTCGTCGAGGACCTCCAGTCCGGGATCGAGGCCCTGCGCCGCGGCTGGGACGGCTGCTACCTGCCGATCGTGGGGGCCTACGCCCAGCACAGCCCGGAGGACCTGCCCAACTTCGTCAAGCAGCGAGGGACGTGGGCGCTCGACACGCTGCGCTTAATGCTGTGGGCGCCCAAGCGCGGGCTGAACCTGCGCCAGCGCCTGCAGTTCTACGAGCTCGCGCTGTTTTACCTCCAGGGCCCCGCCACGCTCGTGTTCCTGCTCACCCCCGCGTTGGGGTTCGCGCTGCACGACTACCCCGTGGTGACCAGCACCGGCGCGTTCCTGCTGCACTTCTGGCCGTTCGCGGCCGCCCTCGAGCTGTACATGGCCGCGGTCCACCGCCCGCTCTCGCTCGAGCAGCTGTGGCGCGCGCGGTTGGTGTGGGCCGGCCTCAGCTTCACCTACGCACGCGCCTTCGTGCTGGCAGTCCGGGGTGGGCGCAACGGCAAGCCGCGCTACGTCGTGACCCGCAAGGAGAACGTGCACGCCTGGCACTGGCGGCTGGCGCTGCCCCACCTGGCGCTGCTGGCGACGCTCGCCGGCACGATGGGCTGGTCGCTGGCACACCACAGCCTCCTCAACAGCTTTGACGTCAGCTCGGCCTACTGGGTGGTGCTCTACACCCTGCTGCTGCTCGGCTTTGTGCGCCTCAGCTGGCACGGCGTCTCGCGGCCGAGCTTGCGACGCGGGCGCCTCGTGCTGTGGCGCGCGATCCGCGCCACCGCCGCGATCGTGTCGATGGTGCTCGTTCTCTGCGCAAGCGCGCTGGGGGCGCCCCGCCCCGGCGCGAGGCCCCCGCTGCACGCCCCTCCGCGCCCTGCGACGGTCACGGTGACGGAAGTCCAGCGGCTCTTCCGCGTGCTCGGCTACCCGCTGGGGCGCGAACAAGCCGGCACATTCGGCGTGCGCACGAAGGGAGCGCTCTCGTACTTCCAGCACAAGTACGGGTTGCCCGTCACCGGCTACCCCGACGCGCGCACCGTAGCGGATATGCAGGCTTTGGCAGCCTCGCTGAGCGCCGCCCCGACGAGCGGCGGTCCGCCGCCGCGCGACCTGGTCGACAGGCTGCTGGGCGGTGTGCCGATCATGGGTCTGGGGTTGGCGTGCGCGCTGGGCCTGGCGCTGCTGGCGCTCGCGGCCTCCAGGAGAGACGCGCTGTCGGATCGCTAGGGCTCGTGGGCTCTTAGTACCCTCGCGAGCTTGAGCGATCCCCTGGTCGAGCAGCTGCGCGCGCGCTTCCCCCGCGTGGCGGTGGTCCACGAGTGGCTCACCATCCCCGGGGGCTCCGAGCAGGTGGTGGTGGAGCTGCTGGAGCTGTTCCCCCACGCGGAGCTCTTCACCTCGATCTACGACCCCGCCCCCTGGCCGGCGCAGATCACCGAGCGGCCGGTGCACGCCTCTTACCTGAGCCGCCTCCCCGGGGCTCGGGCCCACTACCGGAGGCTGCTGCCGCTGATGGACCGTGCCTACCGTGCCTTCGACCTCTCCGGCTTCGACTTGGTTCTCTCCAGCAACCACGCCTGCGCCAAGAACGTGCGCACTCCCCCCGGCGTGCTGCACGTCTGCTACTGCCACACCCCGATGCGCTACGCCTGGGAGGAGGACTTCCTCGAGGGCGAGGACGTGGGGCGTCTCACGCGCCTCGCGCTGCCGCTGCTGCTGGGGCGCCTGCGCCGCCAGGACCTCCGCGGAGCCGCCGGGCCGGACGTGTTCGTCGCCAACTCGCGCCACGTGGCGGAGCGCATCGAACGCTGCTACGGGCGCACCGCCGAGGTCGTGCACCCGCCGGTGGACGTCGAGCACTTCCTCGGGTTGCCCCGCTCTCCGGGGGTGTCACGCTCCCCGCGCCCGCCCCACTCCCCGGAGCCGCCCGACTCCCCAGAGCTGTCGCCCTCCCCGCCCCCGCTCCACTCCCCGGCGGACTACTACCTGGTCTTCGGCCGCGTCGTGCCCTACAAGCGCGTCGACCTCGCCGTAGCCGCCTGCGCCCGCCTGGGGGTGGCGCTGAAGGTCGCCGGCGACGGACGCGCGCTCGCGGCGGTGCGGGCGCAGGCGCCGCCGGGGTCGAGCGTCGAGTTCCTCGGCCGTGTGGGTGCCCGCGAGCGCGACGCCCTGCTGAGCGGTGCCCGCGCGCTGCTGTTCGCAGGAGAGGAGGACTTTGGGATCGTGCCGGTCGAGGCGCAGGCCGCGGGGCTGCCAGTGGTCGCCCTCCGCCGCGGCGGGGCCGCCGAGACCGTGAGTGACGGGCGCACCGGGGTGCTGTTCGACGAGCAGTCCCCCGCGGGACTCGCGCGCGCGGTCGAGCGCTTCGAGGGGCTCACCCTCGACGAGGCCGCGGTGCGCGACAACGCCGCGCGCTTCGGGCGCGAGCGCTTCCGCAGGGAGATGGCCGCCGTGATCGACCGTGCCGACCAGCACCATGCAGGTCGCCTTGAAGGGTGTTCTCGCGGCGGCGGAGGGCAGCGTGGGGGGAGAAGCTGAGGCACATAGTCTGTATGCTCCGCTCACTCGGCGCGTAGACCGCTAAGTACACACCAAGCGTGTACAATGCTCACATGAACCGTGTACAGCCGGAGCGCCGCCAGGCCAGTGGAGATCTCTTCCCCACCGACGAACCGATCCCGGCGAGTCAGATGATCGGCCGCTCCGAGGACGTGCGCCAGGTGGCGGCCGCGCTGGAGAACGGGACGAGCCTCGTGATCGCGGGCCCCCGGCGGACCGGCAAGACGAGCGTGTGCGACGCCGCGCTCACCCGCCTGCGCGCGCGGGGGGTGTACGTGGCGGCGGTGGACCTGTTCGCGATGGCCGACGACGCCGAGCTCGCGGAGACGCTGGCGGGGGCGGTGCTGCGCAACAGACCCGCTTTGCGCAAGCTCCTGCCCAAGGCGCGGCGCTTCGGCCGACAGGCCCTCACCACGGCGCAGGGAGCGGTGGTGATGAAGATGAAGAGCCAGTTGGGGGACGCCGTGGAGCTGGCCCTCACCCCGGGGCTCGCCGCGCGGGACCCCCAGCGGGCGCTGGCGCAGGCGCTCGAGCTCCCCCAGCGTGTGGCGGTGGCAGACGGGAGGCGGTGCGCGGTGTTCTTCGACGAGTTCCAGGAGCTCGCGGGGGAGCGGCGCCCCTACGGGGACCCGGACACGGTGACCAAGCGGATGCGGGCAATCTTCCAGCGCTCCACCCAGGTCAGCTACCTGTTCACGGGGAGCCTGGAGCACGTGATGCGCGACCTATTCGCTCCTGGGGCCCGCGCGTTGAGCGGCTTCGGCAGCTTCTACCACCTGCGCCCCGTAACCCCTGAAGAGTGGGAGGAGGGGTTGCGGGAGCGCTTCGCGGCGGACGGGTGCGAGATCGCGCCGCAGGCCCTCGCGCGGCTCGTGGCCCTCGGCGAAGGCCACCCCCGGGTGACGATGCTGATCGCCCAGCAGGTGCACCTCCTCAGCGTGCTGCTCGACCGGCGCGAGCTCGACGGGCCGCTGGTGGAGCAGGGGTACGACAACGCCTACCACGGCGACAGCGCGCTGCTCGACCAGCTCCTCGAGCAGATCCGCTCGAGTCACCGTCAGGCGCTCAAGATCGCCCGCCGCGTCGCCGTCGGCGCAACGCTCACCGAGGGCATGCACCGCGGCGACGCCGATCGCGCGCTCAGGAAGCTGCAGGAGGCTGGCATGATCGAGCGTACCGGCCACGGCGAGTACCGCGTCTTCAACCCGCTGCTGCGCCGACGCCTGATCGAGCAGCGCACGTTCTGAGCGCGAGGCTGGCGTCACCAAAAAGTACACAAAAGGTGTGTACGTCGCTCACGCTCAGTGTGTAACGGCCCCCGGCCCACCGGGCGCAGTGGCGGCGGCGGCGTCGAGCAGGCCGGCCCCGTAGAGGCGGCTATCGGAAGGGCCCGCCGAGCGGTCGCGCGGTGGCGACCAGGCGGGCTCCACCTGCGCAGGGGTGGGGTGGCGGCCGAGCACGCCGGAGGCGATGATAAGCGCGGCGGCGGCGGCCACGTGGGGGGTGGCCATCGAGGTGCCTTCGTACCCGCCGGGGATCCCGAAGTGCCGGGGGGAGGTGCCGAGGAAGGTGACTTGGAAGACGTCGCGCCCGGCGGGCGTTCGGGGTGGCAGTTGGGGTCGCCGGGGAGGTTTGCGTCGGGCCCGCCGCCAGGGGCGACGAGCGTGACGCCGGTGCCGAAGTTGGAGTAGGAGGCGAGGCACCCGTGTTCGGTGGTGGCGCCCACCGCGATCACGTTGGGCGCGCGCGCAGGGTACGCGGCGGCGGCGTGGGCCTCGTTGCCGGCGGCCGCCACGACGACGACCCTGTGGCGGTCGGCGTAGCGCAGCGCGAGATCAGCTCGGGGATGTCCGAGGCGGTGATGCCCCCCGGGAATTCGAGCGACAGGTTGATGACGCGCGCGCCGTGGTTGACCGCGAAGCGCACACCCCGCGCGATCGTCGCGGCGTCGCCGTTGCCTTCGCCGTTGAGCACCCGCACCGGCATGATGCGCACCCCGTAGGCGAGCCCCGTGAGGCCGCGGGCGTTGTTGGTCGCCTCCGCGATCGTGCCCGCGACGAACGTGCCGTGGCCGTTGCGGTCGTAGGGGTACGCGGAGTGGGCGACGAAGTCGTGGCCTCGCGACGAACTGGTAGCGGTAGAAGTCGGGCGAGACGCGGAAGCGCCCGCGGTTGGCGTAGGCGACGCCGGTGTCGAGCACCGCCACGACGACGCCGCGCCCCCCGGGGGCGTGGTCGGCGATCAGGTTGGCCCACGCGCCGGGCGCTTCGACGCCGAAGGTGCCCACGAAGTTCCACTGCAGTTGCCGCCACCCCCCGGGGACGCCGGCCGAGGCCGGGGTCGTTGGGGAAGGGCTCGCCGGCGCGCGGCGGTGCGCGCTGCCGCCGGGCGGGGGCGGGGCCGCGCTCCCCGCCCGAGGGCCGAGGGCGGTGCGGGGGGCGGGGCCGCCGGCGCGGGTGCGGGGCGGGTCGGGGGCGTGCGAGCGGGCACGACCGCGGCGTGGGCGAGGTAGTCGGGCACCGCCCACGCCACCCCGCGTGTGTGGCGCAGGCGGGCGAGGCGCGGGGCGACGGACGCGTGCGGGCCGAGCGTCAGCACGGCGGTGTGGCGCTTCCAGCTTGCGCATCGGCGGAGCCCACCGCGCCGGCTGCGGGGGCGCTCCCTTCAGCCTGCGCTGCGGCTGCCCCGCTCGAGCCCGTGGCGCCGGCCGGCGCGAGCGGAGGCCCGGGCGGCAGAGGACGCGGAGGGGTCGAACCGACCACCACATCCCGGGCGCGGCGGGGGCGGGGCAGCGGTGGGGGTGCCGGTGCGCGTTGGTTTGGATCGCGGGCCCGCCCGGAGGGCGGCCCGGGGCGGCGGCCGTGGGGCGCGGGTGCGAGGCCGACGCCAGTGGCGCCGCCGCGCCGAGCGCGAGCGCCGCGCAGACGGGCCCGAGCGCGCGCCGCAGACGCTGGTGTGCGGTGCGCGGCGCGGGAGGGGTCGGTGCAGGGAGGCGGGACATCGGTTTGGTAATGATGATGCCCCGTTTCCCCACGGGGCCTCACCCTCGACGGTGGGCTCCTCCGAGCGGAGCCGGGGCACGTGAGCGACCACTTCTTTCCGCGTGACGAGTACTTCATGCGCCTCGCTCTGCGCGAGGCCGAGCAAGCGTTGGAACACGAGGACGTGCCGATCGGCGCGGTCGCGGTGCGCGCCGGGGAGGTGCTGGGGGCGGCCCACAACGAGCGGGAAGTGCGCCAGCGACCCCACCGCGCACGCGGAGCTGCTAGCCCTGCGCGAGGCCGCCCGCGCGGTGGGCAGCTGGCGGGTGCTGGACACGGTGCTGTACGTGACGCTCAAGCCGTGCGCGATGTGCGCGGGGGCGCTCGTGCTGGCGCGCGTGCCGCGCGTGGTGTACGGCGCGGCGGACCCCAAGGCGGGGGCGGCGGGCTCGGTGCTGGACGTGCTCGGCGAGCCCCGCCTCAACCACCGCCCCGAGGTCGCCGGGGGCCTCTGGCGGAGGAGTGCGGCGCGCTGCTCAGCGAGTTCTTCGCCTCGCGGCGGTAGCGGCCTGCCGCCGTTGCCGCCAGGCGCGCGGCGTGTCCGTGCACGGGTGCCGGCCGTCGTGACCGCCAAGCAGTCCGCGAGCGCGACCTCAGCGGGGGCGGAGATCCTCGGTTTGGCAGGGCGGATCGGAGAGGTCGAGGATCTCGGGGTCGCCGGTGAGCAGTACGAGCCCGTGGGCGGCCGCCGTTGTGACCGCGAAGCAATCGGCGAGCGCAATCGAAGCGCGGGCCTTCAGGCGTGCGGTCTCGATCATCCGGGCGGTGCCGGGGAGGTCGAGCGAGAGCGAGGCTCGCAGGGAGGCGAGCGTGTCGTCGGCGGCGAGCCGCCCGTGGTCGCGCTCGACGCGGTAGTAGACCTCGACAAGGTTCACCCAGCTCACGGTCGGACGTTCGGTGATCAGCTCCTCCACGCGCGAGAGCGCGGGCTCCTCGCCATCCAGCCAGGCGAGAATCGCCCAGGAATCGAGACAGACGCTCACCGAGGCTCGTGCGCCCGGTCCTCGAGCAGGCGCGCGGCCATCCCAGTGTTCGCGAACCGGCCGCCGAGCCGCGCCGGAGCTCTCCGGGCGACGAGCACGATCTCCTCGTCCCGCAGCTCGAAGTCGACCTCGTCACCCGGGTGCATATGTGCGCGATCGCGCAACGCCTTCGGAATCACGACCTGCCCCTTTGTGCCGATTCGACCAGTCATACTTGACGAGTATAACGGTCACGCCGCGGTACCGTACGGCCAGACGCCCAATGCTATCCGGGCGGTCAGCTCAGCTGCGGCGCGAGCTGAAGCCCGACCTTGGGGAGCGCGCGACGAACTCTGCGGTCGAACGACGCCACGTGGGCGTCGCGAGCCTGCGCCGTCGCAAGCGCAAACCCGTCCGCGAGACTGATGTTCAGCCCGCGATGCCGCGCCGCGTCCACCGCGATAGAGGGTGTAGGAGCGACCAACTGGACCCCAAGTGCGGCCAGCGCGTCCCTCGCCGTCTTCAGGGTGTGCTCGTCCTCGGCTGGTCTGACGAGCGTCTCGGCGTAGTTGATGAGCGATAGGAGCAGCGGCACGCCATCATCGGCCAGCCTCTTGATTGCCGTTGCTGCACTGGAATGATGCGGGTCACGCCGGTCGAGCGCCGCGATCACCACATCTGTATCCAGGACGCACCCGCTCACGCACGCTCGCCCGCGCGAAGTCGCTCAAGATAGCCGCGCTCATACAGGCCGTCGAAGACGCCCAGCGCCCGCTCGGCGTCGCCCGATATGCGGCGAACGACAATGCGACTGGCCCCTTCGGCTTCGATCGCAACCTCATCTCCAACGCTCAGGCCAGCCTGCCTCAACGATTCGACCGGGAGGGTCACCTGGTGCTTGCTGGAGATCCGGGCCATACCTTTACCATAGCGTAAAGGCGGACCCGGGACGGAGGGGGAGGGACGAAGATCGAACCCGCACCTTGTGTGGAACCTCATAAGCGAGCTGCACGCCAGGCGCTTCGACGCTCCGTAGCCGTGCGTTGGCGCTAGGGAAGGATCTCGGCGCGAAAGATACTGAGGTGGAGCACGCCCGCCTGGGGACCTGGCGTGTCGAGCAGAGCCGCGATTGCATCCCAATGTCCGAGCAAGCAGCGAAGCTTCTGCCACTGACTGTATTTGGCGTCGCCGAATGCGAAGACGTGCGCCGCGTTGTCAACGACTGCTTGTCGCTCGGCGGTCACGATTCCCCTGCTGGAGCCTCTGACGTATGCCGAGAATTGCGGCGTCTTGCGTGAGAATCGCCATGCCACGAGCCGCTATGTCTGCGATCCACCACTCGTCTCCTTTCTGGGGGCGCTGCATCTGGGGGTGTATGTCGTGCTGAAAGTGCGCGGTCACCCCGTGGTTTCGAGTGAAACGATTGATCGTGTCAGTCAGGGCACGGCCGACTGAGTTCTCGACGTAGAGCTCGCGGATCACGCGGCCAGGATCGCCGCGACTACCTCGGCCTCTGTGGCACCGGTGTCGCGCTCGATTTCGTCGTTCGAGTAGCCCTCGCGATGGCGCGTCGCGATCGCGTCTAGACGCACGCCGGTTCCGGCGGTGATCGCGCGTCCGCCAGCGACCCGTGTGTCTACGACCAATGGCACAGCCCTGGTCTTGAACCACCAGCGCCGGGCGCGTTCGTCCTCGTAGTCGATGTCCCGCGTCCAGAGTGCGCCTTCAACGAGCTTCTCCGCGGTTAGCTGCCCGCCTCGGGACGCATTGAGGAGCATTGCGCCGTCGTCGGTCTCGATGAACTTCGTGAGCAGATCCCCGCCGTAGACGTGGAACTGCCTGGTCATCAGCGGACGCTGCTCGCCGAGCTCTTTGCCTACGTACTCAAGAGCGCGTCGAATGGCTTGAAGCGCGGCGTCGCCCCGGTACATCGAGAGGGTCTTTAGTTCGAGCAGGTTGAGGAAGGACAGCGCGAGCCCACCCTTGGCTCCGTCTGCCGGGATCAGCGGCTCGTCCCGGCGTGACCGGCCCCTGTAGAGACGTTCGTGACCGAAGCTCCACCGACTGACCGTCTCGGGACGTCGCCCAACAAGCGTGGCAGCCTCGCTGATCGTGTACCTGGGGGTCAGGGCGCGTTGTTCGATGCGAGCATCCATGCGCTTAGCGTAGTCCACCCGTCGGCACCCACAGCTGACAGCACCGGACCGCTAAACCAAGGTCTACGCCTCACTTACCAAGTGCGCGGCCGGCCTTCAGTCGGAGCGGGGTTCGAACAACCGCCACCAACCTGGCGAAAAAACGGAGGGGGAGGGATTCGAACCCTCGTCGGAGGAGAAACCCCCGAAACGGTTTTCGAGACCGGTAAGTTTTCGCTCAACAGAGCCAAAAAGCCGGGGTGCGCGCCAGTTTGCGCGCCAATTCGGGCAGACGACTACTTGAGGGTTTGCGTCGCCTGGGACGCTCGCGGCGTGAAGTGCCAACACCCCCTGCCTTGGTCCATCCCGATAGTGCGGCCTGTGGCATTGAGCCTCACCGCGTGCGCGAGCTCGACCTACTGGCCCGCGTCTTGACCAGCGCGTAGCCGACTTCAACCTCGATAGTGTCCGCGAGGGCATGGGACGGCCGTGTGAGCGCGGGCCTGTGCACCACCCTCGAAAGTGAGTGTGGTGGCGAACGGGAACCCGCCGCGGGGGCAGCGCCGGGGGAGGAGGATGCCCCGGGGATGGTAGGGGATGTATCTGCCGCGACTGTATTCCCAATACGTGACGCGCCTGCGGCCGACACCAGGACCAAGTGTGGTGCTGAACCGTGTCAGCACGACGTCGGGGCCTTCGGGCCAGGTTGGGACGATGGGGACGCTGGTCGTGAGGTCGCCGCCGAACGGTGTCTGGGAGGGCAGAACTACGCTGGGGATGACCAGTTCCGCGTTGACGGGGAACTCGCCGTCGGCGAAGAACAGCAGCCCCAAGTGCCCGTCTTGCAGTGGCGCCATGAAGGTCGTCAGTTTGACGGGCTCGTACAAGGTCCGGTGGTCGAAGGGAACCTCGGCGAGCCCCGAGCCATAGCCCATCACGGAGTTCGATGGGCAGCCGGGGGGTCCGTGGCTTTCCAGCGTCGCGGCGCTGCACGTCGAGAGGCCGAGGCCGCTCGTGGCGATCCCCAGGTGTGCGGGGTAGCTCAGTTCGATGACGCTGAGCGGCACGGGCTTTTCGTGACGGGGGAACGCGATCGAGAACGCGAACTTGATCGTGGTGCCCGCGCCCAGTCGCTCGGGTGAGCAGCGCTGCTTTGAGCGCGACCAGTGGGGCGCCGGCGGCCGATGGGGGCAGGCAGGCGGCGCAAAGCACGAGTGTTGCGGCGAGGGTGCGGACTCTCGACATGCTGGGCGGATGCCGACCTAGTAGGTGAGCTGGCCGGTGGTTTGGACGGTCAGCGCGTAGGTCTTGCGGTTGATCGCGCCGTACAGCCCGCCGCTGCCGTGGGCGTGCTTGTAGCGTCCGGTGCCGCCCGTGACCTTCAGCGAACCCCCGAAGCTGGAGTAGAGCCCGGTGGAATGCAGCGCTGCGGTTCCTCGGCCGCTGATGGAGCCTCCTTGTGCGTAGATCGTGAAGGTGGCGGTTACGTTCGCTGCGATCACGAAGTTGGCCTTGACCGTGCCGGGGATCGCTCCGGTAGCGGGTCCTTCCTCCAGTAGGAGTGAGCCGTTGGTGCCGGTGAGATGTAGATGCGCTTCGTCTTTGACGTTCACGACGTGTGCTGCGCGGGCTGCGAGCGGCGTCTCCGACCGCGAGGCGTGGGCCGCCGAGAGCGTGGTGGCTCCGAGTACGAGCCAGGTCGCCACGGCCACGGCCCATCTCTTTCCGACCGCCGGCTCTCTCATCGTCGCTGTCCCTTCAGGTCTTGCCTTGAGGTCACGTCAGTAGGTATCCGACTTGTGGGGCAAATCCTATATGACCGGAGTTCCGAGCGACTGGTATGTTTCCGACTGTCCACGTTGGGCGTCTTCGGCTTGTCTCCGGCGGGTTCTGGCTGCGACGGTGGAGCCCAGGGGCGCTCCCGGCCTGTGTCAGAGACACGTCTCGCGGCGGCAGGGGTCGATGTTGTAGTCTTCGCTGACCCGATTGGTTCAGGCAAGCTGACTATCATGATGGCGCGAACAGCAAGGTATGAGGCGAGCGGTCGGCCGAAGCGGCGCGAACGGACGGCTCTGCGGACGGCGGTGATCGCGGCGCTGCTCCACCAGGCCGGTCATGGCTGGGATATTTGCAAGCGTCTCAAAACGCGGATGGGTCCGGCGTGGGAGGTCGATCGCAAAAGCGTCTACAGGGTGCTCGAAGAGCTTGAGGAAGATGGCCTGGCGTGGTCGGAGGAGGAGCGGGCGCCGGGCCGAGGCGCCCAGCTGAGGCGGGTGTTTCACCCGACCGAACAGGCTGAGCTGGAGCGCGCCAGGGAGATGGGTGCGCGCCGGTCGGTGATGCTGACGCGGGCGGATATCCGGGCGTGGGTCGCCTTTGCGCGTCCGCAGGATGCACGGGAGCTGTTGCGGAAGCTCGATGAGTACGATCTGGATTGCCTGGAGTTGTTGCAGCGTTCGGAGGAGCTGGAGGAGCACCCGGCCTCGTTTCATGACCGAGCGATCAACCTTCTGCGGCTGGCGACGGCTGAGGAGCTGGAGGCTGAGCTGCGTTGGGTCCCTTGCGCCCGTCGGGAAATCGAGGAGTACCTCTCTCCGTGACGCTGCTGGAGCTCAAGGAGGTCACCAAGCGCTTTCAGGACGGCGCGCGGTCCATCGTTGTGCTCGACCGGGTTTCGTTGGAGATCGAGGAGGGAGACGTCGTCGGCGTCTTCGGGGAGCGGCAGTCGGGCAAGAGCACGCTGCTGAAGGTCATGGCGGGCATCGAGCCCCCCGATGCCGGGGTCGTCAGCTTCGAGGGTCAGGACATCACGCGGCTGTCGGTGAGCGCTCGGACGAAGTTATGGCGCCATTGGGGGATCGCGTTGGTTTGTTGCGACTGGCGGCCCGTACGCGGCAATCAGCCGGTCCTCGAGCACGTCGCCACGCCCCTCACGGCCAACGGGGTCACGCTCGCGGAAGCGGAAACGATCGCCCGTCCGGTGCTCGATCGGGTGGGCGCGCTGCCGTGGGCGCATCTGACGACCGATCGGCTTTCGCTGGATGAACGTATCCGTGTGGAGCTGGCGCAGGCGATGATCCGCGAGCCGCGTCTGTTGCTGGTGGACGAGCCCGCGGTCCTGGTCGGCGCCACCGCGAGCCGGGAGCTGTGTGCGCTTTTGCGCTCGCTGGCGAAGGACTCCGGGATGGCGCTCGTGATCGCCTCCGAAGACGCGACGCAGCTCGTCGGGGTCCCGCGCGCCATGAGGATCAGCGACGGCCGGGTCCGCTCGCCGGATTCCCGCAGGCGCGTCGTGGCGTTCCCGGAGCGGCGCAGTCGGAGCAGCGGTTCGCCGGCGTCATGAGCGTGCTGGAGCTGCGCGAGGTGGTCAAGCACTACCCGTGCGGCGATGGCGAGGTCGTTCGGGCTGTCGATGGCGTCTCGCTGACGATCTGCCCGGGGGAGTTCGTGGCGCTGTATGGGCCGTCCGGCTCGGGCAAGACGACCCTGTTGCTGATGGCCGCGGGCCTGCTGGCGCCCGACGAGGGCAACATCTGGTTTGACGGCCTCGACATTCTCGCCCACACACCCGAGGAGAGCGCGCTCTACCGGCGGCGCGAGGTCGGCTTCGTGTTTCAGTCCTTCCACCTGATGCCGGGCGCGAGTGCGCTCGAGAACGCGGCGCTGAAGTTGCTCTCCGACGGCTTCACGATGGACGAGGCGTGCCGGGCCGCGAGCCCGTGGCTTGAGCGGGTCGGGCTGGGTGAGCGCGCTGGGCACACCCCGGATGAGCTCTCGATGGGAGAGCGTCAGCGTGTGGCGATCGCGCGCTCGCTCGTCAACGAGCCACGGCTGTTGTTGACCGACGAGCCGACCGGCAATCTCGACTCCAAGCGCAGCCGCGAGACCCTCGCGCTGCTGCGCGACATCTCTCACGAACGCCGGCTACCGGCGTTGTTGGTCACGCACGATCCGCAGGCCACCGCGTTTGTCGATCGGGTGCATACCCTCCGTGACGGCCAGCTCAGCGATGGGTTGGACGTCGAGCTTGCGGCTGTCATCGGCGCATGAGCGACGTCCGCTCCCGAAAGCTGCCGCGCCATCCGTTGAACCCCCGGATCATGGGCGTCCGCGTGAGCGTGCTGCGGGATCTCTACCGGGCACGGCTGCGCCGGCAGGTGGTGGCCGAGCTGCTCGCCGGCGCGGGCATCGCCATCGGTGTCGCGCTCGTCTTCGGGGTACTGGTCGCCAACATGAGCCTCACCGGCTCCACGGCCAGCCTGATTCGCGCGGTCAACGGTGAAGCACGGTTGCAGCTCGAGGCGCGCTCACAGGAAGGCTTCAGCGAACGACTCGCCGTCGAGGCCGGAGCGCTGCCCGGTGTGCAGGACGCGGCGTACCTGCTGCGCGAGCCCGCAGTGATCGTCGGTCCGCGGGGCCGCTCGTCGATCCAACTCGTGGGCGTGACCGGCGGCATCGTCGGACTCCACGGGTCGGCCACCAGGAACCTCGGCGAAGGAGCCCTTCTACTCTCCGGAGGAGTGGGCCTCCCGTCCGGGGTCGCCGAATCGATCGGCACGCAGCAGGGCGAACAGGTGACGCTGCTCACCAAAGGCGACGCTCATACCGAGCCGGTGAGGGCAGTGCTGAACAGCGGTGCGATCGGGCCGGTTGCCGAAAGCCCCGTGGTGGTCTCGCTGTTGCCGGTCGCTCAGCGGCTGGCGGAGGAGCCGGGCCGTGTCACGCAGGTGTTGATCGAGTCGCGCCCCGGCCTCGAACGCCAGGTCGCGGGTGAGCTGCAGCGGCTCGCGGGGGCCACCGTGAACGTCGAGCCGGCCGATAACGAACTCGCGGTGCTCGAACAGACCGCCAAGCCGCTGAGCCAGTCCACGGCACTGTTTGCCTCGATCAGCGTGATGGTCGGGTTGCTGCTGGCGATCAACGCGATGCTGCTCACCGTCCCGGAGCGCCGGCGGTTCCTCGCCGAGATGTGCCTCCAGGGGTTCGACTCCAAGCAGATGGTCGTGATCCTCGGCTTTCAGGCGCTCGCGCTTGGAGTGCTTGCCTCGCTCGCCGGCCTTGCCTTGGGGGACCTCTTGGCGCACACGCTGTTCCACCAGACCCCGGTGTATCTGGCGGTCGCGTTCCCGATCAGCGTCCACGAGACGATTCGGCCGCTGACGGCGCTGCTGGCGTTCGGCGGCGGGGTACTCGCCGCGCTCGCGGCTTCCCTGCCGCCGCTGCTGGACCTGCGGCGGGCGGGGCGGCCGATCGACGCCGCGCTGCGCGCGCCGGGCGACGCCGGACAGCGCCTCACCACGCGCTCGGTACGACGGTTCGGCCTGTTGGGGCTCGCCATCGTGATCGGCGTGACAGCGCTCATCCTTGCGGTGCCCAGCCTGACTGTCGTCGGTGGGATCATGCTGGCGCTGGCGGCGGTCCTGTTGATCCCGGTCGTCTTCGCGGGCCTCACGCGCAACCTCAAGCGGGTCGGCAGGCGAACCCGCGGGAGTATGCTCCCGATCGCCGTCATCGAACTGGACTCGATGGCCGCGCGCCAGATAGCGTTGATCGGCGTGACGGCGCTAGCGGTGTACGGGAGCGTCGCCATCCAGGGCGCAAGGCACGACCTCACCACCGGCCTCAACGACGCCGTGGTCGAATACCTCGACACCGCTCAGGTCTGGGTCTCCACCGGCGATAACTTCCTCACGATCGATAGCTTCAGGGACGGCGGCGCCACAGAGCGAATCGCCCACGCGCCGGGTGTCGCGTCGGTCCGTACCTACCAGGGCGGGGTGCTGGACATCGGCGCGCGCCGGGTATGGATTCGCGCCCGCTCCCCTGATGACCCGCGCTTGATCCAGGCCAGCCAACTTCTACACGGCAACCTCGAGCGTGCCACTGTGCTGATCCGCCGCGGCGGGTGGGCAGCAGTCTCAGGGGGCTTTGCCGAAGAACGCCACGTCCACGTCGGCGGCTCGTTCGTCTTGCCGACGCCTTCCGGTATGGCGCGCTTTCGGGTCGCGGCGATCACGACGAACGTCGGATGGTCACCCGGCGCTATCACGATCAACGTGAGCGACTACCGCCACTACTGGAAAACCAGCAATCCCACGGCGCTGGAGGTGAGCCTCATGCCCGGCGTGTCACCAGCACAGGGCAAGCGCTCCGTGGAACAGGCCCTCGGGTTCAGGCCCGGACTGCGCGTAGAAACATTGCGAGAACGAGAGGACAGCTTCGAGGCCAGCGCCCACGAAGGACTGCGGCCCCTCGGCGAGATATCCACACTGCTGCTCGTCACGGCCGCGCTCGCGGTCGCAGCGGTGCTCAGCGCCACGATCTGGCAGCGCCGCGCCCGGCTGGCGTCCCTGAAGATCGGCGGCTTCAACGACATGCAGCTCTGGCGGGCGCTCCAGTTGGAGAGCGCGATCTCAGTTGCGATCGGCTGCGTCGACGGCGCGATCCTCGGCTTCTACGGCCATGCGCTCGCCAGCCGCTGGTTGAGGCTGACGACCGGCTTCCCGGCGCCCTTCTCGCTCGGCGCGGCACAGGTACTCATCGCCCTCGCGGTTGTCACTGGCATCACGCTGCTCGTGATCGCGCTGCCCGGCCTCTCGGCCGCGCGCGTACCGCCCAGGGTCGGCTTCCAGGAGTGAGAATTACGGCCACTACTCGCGCGGGAAGCTATGCGCATGGGTGGAGGAGCCAGGAACCGATTAGCGGCCGTGGCTACGTTCACGACCGCCGCAGTGCGCTACTGGCTCAGCGTGTTCCCTCGCATCCGCCGGGAGCTTGGCTACTGGCAGCGCCGCGCCCGCACAATCCCCGAATGCGCGCTCCGCCAGACGGCGCTCGCCGTCCAGCACACCAAGCACGGCAACATCGAGGGCTCCGCCGCGTTCGCGGCGTTCGTGTCGCGCGCCCATCGGCCGGCGGTCATCCGTGCCCAGCTGGCCTTCCAGGCGATCTACGACTACGTCGATACGCTCGCCGAGCAGCCGCACCCCGACCCCATCGCAACGCCCACCAACTCCACCGACCGCTCCTCGACGCACTTCACCCCGAACCACTACAGATCGACTACTACCGGTATCACCGCCACCGTTACGACAGCGGCTATCTCCAGGCGCTCACCGACGCCTGCCGCACGGCACTCGACACCCTGCCCTCCTACCCCAGCGTGGCGCCGCCGGCCCGCCGGCTCGCCGAGCGGATCGTCAGCTACCAGAGCCTCAACCTCACCCAGGCACAGGGCAGCCACCACGCGCTCGCCCGCTGGGCAAGCGACGAGACCCCGCCCGATACCGGGCTGCGATGGTGGGAGACCGCCGCCTCCGCCGGCTCCTCCCTGGGCATCTTCGCGCTCGTCGCCACCGCCGCGCACACCACCATCCACCGCCACGAAACGGCGGCGATCGAGCGCGCCTACTTCCCTTGGATCGGCTCCCTGCACTCCCTGCTCGACAGCCTCATCGACCTACCCGAAGACGCAGCCACCGAGCAGCACAACCTCATCGAGCACTACCGCTCCCCATACGAGACCGCCGCCCGTCTGCGCACGCTCGCCGCCGAATCTGTTGACCAGGCGCGAGCCCTACCCGACGGCACCCAGCACGCCTTGATCCTCGCCGGCATGGCGAGCCACTACCTTTCCGCCCACGAGGCACAGCTTCCCCACGCCACGCTCGCCAAGTCAGCCGTCCTCGACGCGATCGGCGAACTCGCCGGACCAACGATGCTCGTGCTACGGCTCCGACGAGTCGTACACAGGCCGCAGCGACCGCACCCAACAGCAGACCCGATCCGGCGTCCGTGAGCCGGAAGTATATTCCCATCTGGGACTATTCCCATCTGGGACTATACACCCGCAAGGGGATCGGTCAGCATCCCTGCGCGATGGGATGCCAAACAGCAAACCGAGCCGACCCGAGCCGTGATGGAGTGCCCCACACCCACCGTGGCCGGACGGTACGGAAAGCGTCCCGTTGGGCCCAAGGGCATGTGGGCCGGGCCGGGTCCTACCGTCGGTCCGGCCCACCATGTAGCTCGGCCTCGGGGGGCCGACTGATGACCGACGGCGCTGCCCTGGCGTGCGAGGAGAGGGAGCGTGGGTGCCCGCTGAAAGGGGGAGGCAGCGGTGCACCCACGCGCCAAACCACCGCGCCATGCAATGAGTACGTAGCGAACCGTCCGTAAGCCAGCCTCAGTCAGTCGGTCAGCGGAGATGCCAAGGACAGCACCACCAACATTCAGGGTCGATAAGACCGGGGAACTGCTGTCTTCGGTCCCGATGCTGAACGAACCGCGCTTCTCGCAATTGCTGGAGCGCGGCTTGGCGATTTTGGGCTGTTTCACCCCTGGCTCACCCTTGCAAGGGATCGCGGACCTCGCTGACGCGCTAGGCATGAGTCGCAGCACCACCCACCGCTACGTCATCACACTCGTAGCGCTCGGCCATCTGAAACAGGTTAAAGAGGGGCGCAAGTATCGCCTAGAGCTGTCGGTCATCGACCTTGGTATGGGAGCGATGAACAGCATGAGCCTCCGTGAGCACTCCCGGCCACTGCTCAACGAGCTGTGTCAGCGCACCGGCTACACCGCCAGCCTTGCAGTCATCGATGGACCCGAAATCCTGTACCTCGACCGGGTGCCGGGCGCGCGTCGCGGGCAACGCAAGATTGATCTCGGGCTCGCTATCGGCTCGCGTTTGCCAATGCACTGCACGGCAATGGGGAAGCTGTTGCTTGCGTACCTCTACGACGAGGCACAGCGGGTTCTGATGGATGAACTCAGACTTTCCAAGCGTGGGCCAAACACTATCAGGTCCAAAAAAGAGCTGAGGACCGAGATGGAAACTATCCGCGAGTCTGGTCTTGCGATGAATGACGAGGAGCTTGCGCCTGGTCTCATCGCCATAGCAGCGCCGGTACGCTGTGAGTCGCGCGAGGTAGTCTCCGCTATCAACCTGGCTGCGAACAAGGCGACCATTGATATTGAGCAACTGGTCGCCGCCCTGGCTCCGCACCTCATATCGACAGCCGACCGTATCTCGGCACGCCTGGGCTACCGCCGCGAAGACGAGTCGCATCACGCGGTCGGCCACGTCCATAGCCCTGAGAGAGCGCAAGGGCGCCAACCCTAGTGGACACGATGCTAACGGTGCCGGCCAACCTTGTACCCCAGCTACGCAGCGGCCTGTTCGGCGAGTGGGGATTTGCGGCCGAGGACATATCGCACCATGCACTTCAGTTCGGTAGCAAGGCCCCCGACGATGGTAGCGAGGCACCAGACGACGTTTACCGCAAGCCATTGGAGACGTTTGACGTTGGCCGCGCGCTATTGGATGCCGTCGGCTGGCGCACCACCAGTTCACAGGCCGATGTAAGTATTGATCTCAGCCGACATCGCCTATATCCCAGGTTGGTCACCGGAGCACTTGCAAACGAGCAGTTTGCCCTCGTTGAACGACTGGCGGAAATGCCGAAGACGACTATCGAGGAAGTTCGTCAAGCTGTTCGGGCTCAGATTGAGGCACTTGACGAGTTCATTGCGGTCATAGAGGGGCTTCGTCTCGCTGACGGCGTCAGTGCAAGTTACGATGATATGGGAGTAGCGTGATCTTCGATAGGACGGGAGTCTGCGGGGAGGATGAGGGCGTGTACCGCAAGCCGGTAGACCTCTCTCCGCAGCAACAAGCCGTCCCACGATCGCGCACTGCACCGAGACCTTCGGGCACCATCGCATCTCTGCCATCGGGTGATACGCAGGACCGCGCTGGCGTTAACTCTGCGCCCCTCTCTTTCGTTGCCTCACGGGAGGATCTCTGGCACTTAATAACCGAGCTGCGCCGCGAGGACCGCGACTACCCGATAATCGTACTAACCTTGGGTGACGGTCCCGAAGAGGGCTTCCCTCCGGATGCGATTCGCGCCCTTGACCCCAGAGTTCCAATCTACCTCGTCGGCAATTTGGGTCTGTGCCAGCGCCTGACCGACGTGCTTGGGCCGCAGCTTGCGGTGAAGGGCGGAGACGCCCGGATCTTCTGGACCGGCATCGGCGAGAACAGCGAGGCGGCTGACCACCCACTGGTTCCGATATACAGCGCAAACGACCACCGAGACCCGGCGGAGAGGCTCGTAAGCGCATTCGACCTCAGTCGCCCGCTCGACGCCTCGATCAAACGCACGTGAGCCCGCGCGTCTCAGCGACTGTACTCCGCAAACAAGTCTACTACACGGTCAGCGTCGCTGTCTTGGAAAACGACGAGGTTCTGATCGTAAACACACTGCCAGGCTTCCGTGGGCACGAGAGAATGGGGCTGAACGTCGGCGTCTCGTCGCGGCTGCCAGCGTATTGCACGAGCATGGGCAAGGTACTCCTCGCGCATCTGCCAGATGCGGAGTGTCGGGCAATCCTCCGCGGACTGACGCTCACCAAGCGAGGACCGAACACGATCCGGCAAAAGCACTTGCTCTCAAGAGATCTTCTGCGGGTGCGCGAGGCCGGGTTCGTCATCAATGATGAGGAGCTCTCCGCCGGGGTTCACTCGATCGCGATGCCTGTGCGCGCCGAGAGCGAGGAGGTCGTGGCAGCCACGAGCATCGCGGCGCCAACAACAATGGTCTCCTACACACAGCTGATCGAGGAGTTCGGCCCAACTCTCGCCTCCACCGTCGACCATATCTCCGCCTGCCTCGGTCACAGGCACGACGATGACGGGGCAGGAAACTAATGAGGCCATCTGTCCGCGCCAGCGGGAAAAACACGGACGTCGCCTTTGTACTTGAGGAGCGTCACCGTGCGAAAGTCGAGCGAGCAATCCACGCCGTCCTCCAACGCGAGCTCCCTCGCTCGGCCGGAGATGACGGCCACCATGCCGCCGCTGTCTGTCGAGCGATCGGTGCTCTCGTCGATGTCGGCCTCGAGGGGACTGAGTGCGAAATGTCGCGCCCAGCCGATCTCATCGATACGTTACTCGGTGACGGCCCCGTCGACCCGGACGAACTGAGCTACGAGATCGACGACAGGTGGCACCTGGGCGTTGTTGCCACAAACACACGGGCGGGGGAGGCGCTTGAGAGGGTTGGGCGCGATCTTGGGTACACGGCTTGGGTGGTCACACGACGCGACGCGACGCTGTGGGCATGGTTCGGTGGAACGACACCGCTGCCCAGCGCGGATGTAGCACATGCAGTAGCCATGCAAATGCCCGCGGGGGTACGCCTGGCGGCCGGAGAGCCCGGACGGGGGCTAAATGGGTGGCGCAGGACACATCGGCAAGCCCGAACCGCTCTCGGTGTTTCGCACCACCACGAGGAGCCCGTAACTCGGTTCGCGGATGTCGCCCTCGTCGCGTCATTGCGGGATAGCGCGGAGATCCTGACGTCGTTGTATCTATCGCCGCTAAACAAGCACCGGAAGCCCAAAGAGTTGCGCGAGACCCTTCGTGCGTATTTCAACACTGGTCACAACGCCAGCAGCGCCGGGAAGGCCGTCGGAGTCCACACTCGAACGGTCCGCAGACGCATCAAATGGACCGAGAAAGCCCTCGGACGGCAGATCCAAACCGTTGCCGCGGAGCTCGACATCGCGCTTCGCCTCGAGATGCTACACCCCAACGACGCTCCTCAGCCCAGTAGCAGCGATGGCGAGCCGTCGTCGCATTGAGTGTCCCCGGGCCGACAAAACAGGCCCAGCGCCGGTAGGGGTGAACGAGTCAACGAACTCAAGGGCGCTCGGAGCGACGGCGATCGAGGATTGGGCGATCAGGTCCGGCTCGGCCACTTTGATGACGTCGGTCTCACCGCTGCTCGGCTCCGATTCGCAGTCCTGGGCCTGCTCAAACACCGGCTAGCCTCGGTTCGTCATCAAGGGTCTGCTGGCTGGGCGTCGGTGTGACCTGAACATCCGCCCTGGCGGGCAGGATTGCGGTTTCCACGACCAGCAATCCACCCGCTCAGGAGGTCACCTTGAGGGTGATGGGGCGTTCAACGATCAATACGGTAGATGTCGTCGCGGACGCGCCGGTCGGCTTGCGACACTTTCCCGGGATCTTCGGCTGCGAGCGTCCCCTCCCGATGTTCGCACGCTGCGTGTGCAGATTGGTCGGGATCGGCCCTGCACCGGGGTTGCTCGTAAGAGTGGGCTCTATCATCCCGAAGAGAAGCGTATGAGGATCATCACGCCCGATACCAAGCTGGCAAGCCTCGACTCCTGCCGAGCCGCTCCACCACCACACAGTGCCAGAACCGATCAATACCCCTCAAATCTCACTCCGATGGTGCCCCCGACCACTTCTCGGCGAATCGAGGCTAGGTTCCTGACCGTCGGGGCAAGTGGCACTGCCAAATGTCCCGCTTAAGGACATTTCTATTTGTTACAAGTGTCCTACATTGGCCTCTATCAATGAGTCTCGGTAGCTGATATGACTAAAGGCTAACCGCGCAAGTAACGGTGACACTGAGACCAGGACGATTCCGATTTCGTTCTACCGGGGGTGCTGATGCGACCTGCCATAAGAGCACTAAACGTAGTTGTTGGCGTGTGCCTGATGGGACTAACGATGGCTGCGCCCGGCGTAGCCGCTGACTCGGCGCCGTTCTCACCTGCCAGCTCGCCGTTTGAAGGTTCGTTAGTAGTGTCCGGAATACAGCCAATGCTCGGTGCACAGTCCCTTCGCGCGGCCGAAGAAGCACGCCTCAGTAGTCCCGAAGCGGTCGCGGCTCGCCGCGCGTCGCAAAGTGCGTTTGCCGGAATTGATGACGCGGCGGCGACCGCTCTTGCCCGCAAGACGTTTCCAGTCGTCTTTAGAAGCCGTCCTGCCGGTCCACCGCCGATGCCGCACGGATTTTCGTTCCTGTCTTTCCTCAACAGCCGGGCTGCGCTAGTCTCGCTTCCGAACGGTCAGCATGGAGTAGTGGAATCACCACTACCGATGGCCATCCCCACCGCCAGCAACCACTACACGCCGGTCAACCTCAGCCTACGCGACGTGAGCGGCGGCTTCGAACCGACGACGGCGCTAGCCGGACTGCGGCTGCCGAAAAGACTGGGAGCTGGCGTTTTCCTGCGTCATACCGGTTTCTCGCTCATCCCGCTTACCCACGGCAGGCCAGTCGGAGGCTCCGAAGGAACGATGCTCGGCTCGGGCGTATTCTACCCCAGCAGCGAGCGGGATTCCGACACGCTTGTGCAGCCAACGACGCTCGGATTCGAGTTCGACACGTTCCTGCGCAGCGTTTCGAGTCCTCGTGTGCTGACCTACCGGGTCACGCTCCCGGGCGGGGCCACGCTCGTCCCCGAGGGCAGGCCACCGGGTGCGATTGGCGTCGTCGCCGATGGCACGACCGTCGCCACAATCCTTCCCCCGACTGCCCGCGATGCTGCAGGTACGGCCGTCCCGGTCTCGATGACCGGCCATGGGGACACGCTGACCCTGTCAGTTGATCGCTCCGGCGATGCAGTGCAGTACCCGCTGGACGTCGACCCGGAAGTCGTAGATAAAATAGTCACAAACATCAACAGTCCAACCCGGTGGAAGTTCGGTCCTGAAAACGCTCCCCACTTTACGGCTACGGGCTGGTACCTCGAAGCGCTCATTCTCGAATCAACAGGCACTTACCACACGGGGGAATACGGCTTTCTCAGCTACCAAACACAAGGCGAATCGCACATCTTCTGGGGCGAAATCGAAACGAAAGTCCAAAATCCAGGCAAGATCGAGACGGAGCTGCAGCTCGTTCACGAAAATCCCACGACCCATGTCGAAGAAGCCGAAGAGACAAAACTACTCACACATCCCGGAGAAGAAATCTACAATCGCACGGCGGAGCAATTGTGTGCAGAGTACCCAGTCAAGCCGACGTGCCCGATCGGTGAAAACTGGTACGAATATGGTGCCCCACACAACATATTCAAGCTCCAGGAGTCGGCGGCTGCAGAAGGTGCTGAATGGAATCACGCCAATATTGAAAACGCGCACGTATGGATCGACCAAGTACATGGCCCGGAAGAGTCGTTTAACACCAAATCACCCATGCTTTCAGATGGCAGGACCAACGTTCTTTACGGCGGCGGCGCATGGTTGGGCGAACACAACGGCGCCTTCGAAGCAAACGTCAAAGACCCCGGTGTGGGTGTGAGTTTCCTTAAGCTCTCGGACGGCGGCCTCTGGGAACTGAAGCATGAATTCTTCGAAGAATATAAGTGTGAAGGCGTCCAATGTGTCCCAGAAGTCAACGAACTTGTGACCTACGCCGGAACGATGCCAGAGGGCGAACACACGCTTACGCTGTCTGCTAAAGACAAGGCGCTCGCTGAACCTACTGGGACAAACACGGCGACGTTGAAAGTCGATAACGAACCTCCGGAAAAACTGACCGTGACCGGGCTCCCGGCGAGCGGTGAAGTCGACGAAGAGCCTTACCAGCTCAAGGCCGAAGCTACAGATGGCCCCAGCGGCACAAAAAGCTCGGGCGTCGCATCGATTAAGCTCGCAGTCAACGGGCGCGAACTGATCGGCAAACCATCAGGCTCATGCACGCCGGGTCCATGCACCACGAGCGGTGAATGGACCCTCAGCGCGGAAGGGCTCGGCGCCGGCAAGAACACACTGACTGTGATAGCAACCGATTACGCTGGCAATGTAGCAACCAAGAACTATGAATTCACCGCGCGCCACTCGACGCCCATCCCGCTCGGTCCCGGTCGCGTCAACCCGACCACCGGCGAGATGGGCCTCACCTCCACCGACGTAGCCATCAACGGCGGTACGGGCAACCTCGGCGTCTCACGAAGCTACGGCTCGCGGCATCTCACCGCAGGTGAAGAAGGCCCGCTCGGCCCGCAGTGGGCGCTCGTGTTGGCGAACCAGGAGAACCTCCAAGTGATGCCTGACGGCAGCCTCATGCTCGTCAACGCCAGCGCCACCGCTGCGACGCACTTCGCCAAAGGAACCAGCGGCAAGTTTATTTCCCCGGAAGGCGACGCGAATCTTAGTCTGACCGAAGGCAAAGAAGGCGAAAAAGTCATCTACATCCTCAAGGATGCGGCAAACAACACAACGACCAAGTTCACCCAGCCAAGCCAAGCAGAAGCCTACTTCCCAACGGTAACCGAAGGGCCGCTCGCCACCGACACGATGACTGCCACCTACGAAACGACTGAACCCGAAAAAGGCAAGAAGGTAGTCGAGCCTGTGCTCGAGGTGGCGCCGCACCCGGAAGCGACCTGCGCCTCCAAAAAAATGGAACCAGGTTGCCGTGCACTCGAATTCAGCTACGCCACAAAAACGACAGCCACCGGTGAAGCGCCAAGCGAATGGGGTGAATACAACGGCCGCCTTACCAGGGTCTCATTCACAGCGTACAATCCATCCGCGAAAGCTATGGAACAAAGGTAGTCGCGGAATACCGTTTTGACAAACGGGGCCGACTGCGCGCCGAGTGGGATCCCCTCATCACTCCAAACCTCAAGACTACCTACGGGTACGACAGCGAAGGGCACGTCACGACGATCAATCCTCCCGGGAAGCAGCCATGGCTGCTGCACTACGGCACGATGGCCGGCGACCCAAACACCGGCCGACTTCTGTCGGTCACGCGTCCGTCCGCATCTACCACATTCGGCTCAGGCAGTGCCCCAGTCAACACCGCAGTACCGACGCTATCGAGCACCAAACCCGCCGTCGGCACGAAGATCAGCGTGTCAACCAACGGGACCTGGACCAACAGTCCACTGACCTACAATTACCAGTGGGAGGATTGCAACAGCTCCGGCGGCGAATGTACGCTGATCCCAGGCGCCGTCAACCAGAGCTACTACCCAGCCAGGACCGACGAAGGGCACACTCTCGTCGCGCAGGTGAGCGCCGCAAACGCCGGCGCGGCGGTCACCGCGGTGAGTGCGGCCACCGCCGTAGTCGCCAGCGGTACGCCGAACAACCCGCTACCGACACCCCCGAATCCAGGGACGAGCGCCGTCTGGACGCTCGACTACCAAGTGCCACTCTCGGGCAGCGGTGCCCCCTATGCGATGGCCGCCAAAGAAGTCGAAGCCTGGGGGCAGAAAGACCTCCCAACCGAAGGCACAGCGATCTTCCCGCCGGCAGAGCCCATGGGATGGCCAGCCGAAAACTACAAACGCGCGACGATCGCCTACCTCGACGAAGACGGACGCCAAGTAAACAGGGCTGCCCCGCCCGGGGGAATCTCAACAACAGAATACAATAAAACCAACGAGGTTGTACGGACCCTGACTGCCGACAACCGTCAAACGGCGATCGAAGCCGGTAGCAAATCAGCTGAAGAGTCGAAATTGCTCGACACCGAGCGGCATTATAATGGCGAAACGAAAGCTGAAGAAGAAGAAGAAAAAAAAGGGCTCTACGAACCAGGTGCCCGCCTCATCGAAACGCTTGGCCCGCAACACAATGTCAAACGCTCAAGCGGTGGCGAAGTGCTCTCACGCGATCACGCGCGCTACTTCTACGACGAAAGCGCACCCAGCGAAGGCGGGCCTTACGACCTCGTGACCAAGACGGTCGACGGCGCCGAAACCGCCACCAAAGAAGAATTCGACCAGCGCGAAACGACTACTAACTACTCCGGGCAGAACAACCTTGGCTGGAAGCTGCGTCAGCCTACATCAGTTACCACCGACCCCAAAGGTCTTAAGCTCACACAGACCACCGTCTACAACGTCGTCACCGGTCAGATCGAAGAAGAAGCCCATCCCGGCCCCGCCTCAGCGGGCTTGGATTACGTCTCGAACTTCGGCAAATACGGTAGCGGGAAAGGCGAACTCGCGTGGCCCGAAGGTATGGCGATCACCCAGAGTGGCAACCTCTGGGTGGACGACAAGCTCAACGCTAAGGTCCTTGAGTACAATTCCAAACGCGAATTCGTCAGGCAGATCGGTGGCAAAGAAGGTGGCAAAGAAGGCGAATTTCTCAAGCCGCATGACGTCGCAACCAACGCCTCGGGCGATGTGTACGTCGCCGACACCGAAAACAATCGCATCCAGGAGTTTAACCCCGAAGGTACCTTCATTCGCACCTTCGGCTTCGGGGTGAGCAACGGCAACGCCGAAGCTGAGATTTGCACGACTGGCTGCAAAACTGGCATAAGCGGGTCTGGGAATGGCCAGTTCTCTGACCCGCAGGGCATCGCAATCGAATCGAGCGGCATAGTCTGGGTCACCGACACTGGCAACGACCGCGTCGAGGAGTTTAGTGAAAAAGGCGAATATTTTAAGCAGTTCGGGACGAAAGGCAAAGGGGAAGGCCAGTTTGAAACCCCGGTCGGGATCACGCTCTCCGGTGGCAACCTCTACGTGGTTGATGATTCAAACGACCGGGTCGAGGAGTTCTCCACGTCGGGCAGCGATGCTGAGCTCAACCATTTCGGCTCCTCTGGCGCTGGGGGTGGCGACTTCAGTGGACCCGAATGGATCGCGACCGACCCCGTAAGTGGCGACGTCTACGTCGATGACTCCGGCCATGAGCGCTTCGAGAAGTTTACTGCCGGAGGCTCCTTCGTCTCCCTCTTTGGCTCATCTGGGACCGGTGAAGGGGAGTTCGAGTTCGCCGGCGGAGTAGTCGTCGATTCGACCGGCGAAGTGTACGCCGGCGATGACGGAGCGGCAGGAGTCACCAAACTTGAGATCTGGGGCACCCCGACGAAAGTGCCGCACGACACCCAAACGATCGACTACTCTGCGGGGGCGAATTCGACCTACCCTTCGTGCGGTAAACATCCCGAATGGGTCGGACTGACGTGCCAGCGGCAGCCTACTGTGCAAACACGGACCGGCGAACCGCTGCCGGTGACAACGATCTCTTACAACATCTGGGATGGTCCCGAAACGGTCACCGAAGCCATCGGGTCGGCCACTAGGACCAAGAAGGAGATTGTCGATGGTGCGGGGCGCCTGACTGGCAGCGAAGTGACTGCGTCGAAAGGGACATCGCTACCAAAAATAACGGACGAATATAACTCTGAAACTGGCGCGCTCGTCAAGCAGACCGACGGTACCCACACCCTCACCAGCGTCTATAACTCGTTGGGCGAGCGCACAAGCTACACCGACGCTGGTGGCGCTACCACCACGTACGCCTACAATATCAGCGGTAACATCGAAGAACTGAGCTACACGCTTGAAGGCAAAGCGGCCAGCCAGAAATACACCTACAGCATCACTACCGGCGCCCTGTCGTCGCTTGTCGATTCCGCCGCTGGCACGTTCACGGCGACCTACGACGACGAAGGCAAGGTGCTAACTGTCGGCTACCCGAATGGCATGACTGCAACCTACATCTACAACGCCGTCGGCAGTCCGGTCGGGCTGACTTACGTCAAGACCACCCATTGCACGACCAACTGCACGTGGTTCAGCGACGCCATGGTTCCCGGTATTCACAACGAAACGCTGTCTGAGGTCACCACGCTGGCGAGCAACAACTACATCTTCGATGCCGCCGGGCGCCTGACGCAGGTTCAGGAAACCCCGGCTGGAAAAGGCTGCATCACGCGCGCCTACACATACGAAGAAGACAGCAACCGCACCAACCTCACGACCAGCGAACCCGGCAGCAAAGGCGAATGCACTACTGGCGGGACCGTCGCGGAACACACCTACGATGAAGCAGACCGCCTCGCGGACCCCGGAGTGACCTACGACCCGTTCGGCGACGCGACCGCCATGCCGGCTGCGGACGCCGGCGGCAACGAACTGACGAGCACTTTCTACGCTGACAGCCAAACCGCAAGCGAGAAACAGAACGGCGAGACGATCACCTACGCCTACGACCCAGGAGGTCGCACGCGCGAAACCGTCTACAGCGGCAAAACCGCCAACACGGTGATCTCGCATTACTCCGGCCCCGGCTCTGGTGTCGCTTGGGCCGGGGAAACGGGGAAATGGACGCGCGACATCTACGGCATCGACGGCGCCCTCGACGCAATCGAGACGAGCAGCGGTAGCCCTGTGCTGCAGCTGCACGACCTCAGGGGCGACATCGTCGCGACAGCGGCCCTGAGCGAAACCGAAACAAAACTCCTGTCGACCTATAACAGCTCCGAGTTCGGCGTTCCGGCAAGCGGTACAACGCCACCGACCTACTCCTGGCTGGGCGCGCTCGGCGAGGCGGCCGAACTGCCCAGCGGCATCAGTGCAACAGGCAGCGTGTCCTATGTGCCCGAGCTCGGAGCGGATCTGCAAACCAAAGCTGTAGTACCGCCAGGCGCCTACCCGAATGGGTCCTACTCTGGTGCGCCTTACACGACGCAACTCTCGGCCGAAGCAGTCGCGCTCGGCAACGACCTAGCAGCCGGCGCACCCGGGCGCGAGGCGCCGACCCTGAAAGCGATCGAAGAAGCCAAAGCGCCACTGACGTTCCCGCCGCTGCCAGTCGGCGCAATTCCCGGGCCCAACGAAGAGTCGAGTGAAGAAGAATTCTCCGCCACCGGCGGCGACCCGATGGAATGTCATGTGAAAGGGAAAGCGAAGTCCTCTGGAGGATTGAACAGTAACGAAGTGTCGTTTGAAGCCGTGCTGGAATGTCAGCGGTGGACACCTGGCCTCCAGTTTGAAATGTGTCTCCAGGAACTCGAAGGAGGGACCTCGGTGTGGGGTGAATGCACCAAGCCGCTGAGCGGCAAGGGGACCCACTACAGAGGCGAAGGGAAGATAACAGTTAGTGAATGCAACACGGGGCGGTACTACCGAGGCTGGGTGTGGTGGTGGTGGCCGGAACTGGGACGCAAAAACGGGTTCAAAGCGCTCTTCAAACCAATCGAGTGCCAGCAAACGCAAGTAGAATTCGGGGAAGAAAAGCTTCCGTAGGATGGGGTGGTGGCGTGGACTCCATTCTTGGTCAAAGCTGGCGTACAGGAGGATGCGGCCCTTGCGGTACGTGCAGATGGACGGGCACAGGGAACTGTGCCCGTCGCCGACCATGGTGCTCCTATCTGGGTTCGGTGTATAGAATGGGTAGCATGAGCTCCGCTTCGGTCAGTCTCATACGGGGGAGTGCCCCGCCGTGACACGCGGGCTGGTAGCGAAGCTCTGCGTGGCCGCGATCGCGGTGTTTGCCGGGGCACTCCTGTCTGGGTTCGGGAGTAGCGGTGAGCCGAGGCACGATCGGAGGGCCTCGGCCGGCCGGATGGCCGGCCAGCCCGGAGGCGATCCTACTTTGCTGCGCGGCACGGTGCCTCATGGGCCAGCCTTCGTCCTTGGAGCCAGTCAACCATACCGCCTCCACGAACGTATCTATGTGGATCTGAAGCTTCGCGTCGAAAACGAACGCGCAGACAGCAGCGCTCTAGCCGTTAGTGCCGAGGAACCCGGAGCGCTAGCGTGGATGGCTGGTGGTTGCCAACCCGGCCGGTACACCATCCTATACGGGCATCTGCAGGTCGGTGGCGAGACCGTCCTCGGGCGAACGTCGAGCGGCACACAACCTTTTCGGCGTGTCCCGGTCCCGGCAGGACTGGGCCTCAGGGGGACGGTGATCGACGCCGTACTGACCGAACGCCCGCGCGAACTGCTCGTCCGCTCAGCGACTGGGAGGATCGTGTGGCAACATACGTTTAGGTTCCCCGGCGAGTCTGCGGCGAGGTGCTATGAAACCGCAGGGGGAAGCATCCGCAAGATCACTTCGGGGTAGTCATTTGCGCTGACCGTCGCACGCCGCGGCGATGGGACATACGCATCCAATGACTCCGTCGGCCTTTACGCTTGGGTTATCCGCCAGCCCACTCGTCAGGCAGCGACTAGCTTCCTTCGGGTTACCCGAGCCTCGTGCCGACGCGGATGGTGGCGTGTGCAGCGGCGAGCACGGAGAGCTTGAACATCACGCGGAGTGTGCCATGGCGCAGCTTGGCCTTCTTGGCCCCTTTGGCGATCAGCTTGCCGTGGTAGCGGCCAGTGTAGGCGATGTAGACAGTCCCGATCGGGGGGCCCGTCACGCGCACCACGAGCTCGCGTCCGTGCAGGGCCTTCGAGACCCGAAGCGCTGGCGTCGGCGACGCAAGTGATCCCCCACCGTCGCCGTCCGAGCTGCCCCCACCGGATCCTCTGACGCTGGGGGTCCCGGTGGAGCCGCTGCCGCTCGGCTCGGCATGGGTCGAGATGGCCCAGGCGGGAGAAATCTCAACCGCTCCGGACGACGCTACAAGCCGAGCGCGCTGCGCACGATCGAGCAGGATCTCCGTCTGCGCCTGATCCCCGACCTCGGCACCCATCCCATCAGCGAGATCGCCAAGGCCGACCTGCAGCGACGTATCGGCGCGTGGCTCGCGCAGGGTCTGAGCGCCAGCAAGGTCCACGGCACGGTCAACGCCGCGCGGGTGCTCTGGCGTGACTTCGACCTGGTCACCGGCACCGACAACTTGCTCGTCATCGACCCCACCCGCGGGCTGCGTCTACCGGCGGTCACCGGCCGGCGCGACCGCATCGCCACCTCCGACGAAGCTAGCCGTCTGATCGCGGCGCTCGATGATGAGGATCGGCCGCTGTGGGCCACCGCGATGTACGCAGGCGTCCGCCACGGAGAGCTGCGCGCCCTGCGCGCGGAAAACATCGACCTTCAACTGAAGCGCATCAGCATCCGCCACGGCTGGGACCAGTACGAGGGCGAGATCGACCCCAAGAGCGAAAAAGGCAAGCGCACCACCGTCATCATCAAGCTCCTACACGACCTCCTCCACAAACATCTGCGGCGAACCGGACGGACCGGCACCGACCTCGTCTTCGGACGCACCGTGACCACGCCGTTCAACACCAACACCATCAACAACCGAGCCCGCCGAGCCTGGACCGCCGCACGCGAGCGCGAGGACGAACGGGACGTGATCCCCTTCGGCGAGCGCACCCGCGCCATCGGCCTGCACGAGTGCCGCCACACCGCCGTCTCGCACATGCTCGACGCCGGCATCACGATCGACAAGGTCAGCAAGTTCATGGGACACTCCTCAATCACCGTCACGATCGACCGCTACGGACACCTGCTCCCCGGCGGCGAGGCCGAGGCAGCCGCACTCCTCGACGCCTACCACGAGCGCGGTCGCCGATGAGCCCCACCGCCGGGCCAATCGGCGCCGCCAACCGACCCCCTACCGGCCGATCGACTAGCCTAGAGACGTCGCCTTGGAGGGGTGGCAGAGCGGTTGAATGCGGTGGTCTCGAAAACCATTTCGGGGGTTTCTCCTCCGACGAGGGTTCGAATCCCTCCCCCTCCGCTTCGCTCCAAGAGACCGCCGCCGACCCCGCAACTCATGGCCCAGCGTCCCTCGAGGAGTCCCCGTCCTTGAGTTGCATGGGACCCAACTCCTTCCACCTTGCGCGCGTTCTGCTCAGCCGCAACCGCTCCCTAATTTGGGTTCTAGAGGCAGACCTCACGGGTCCTGGCTGCTAGCTGTCACCCTCCGGTGTAAGCATCTCGGTGCCAGCCTCGCGCATAACCGCGATGATCTCCTGCACCGTGGGTGGGTCGGTCGCCCAGCGTGGTAGCCCGGCATCGTCGCCGGTGAGCGACGGCGCCCAGCGGAATCAAGAACAGTCGAGATGGTCATGGGGGATCCTCCTCCCATCGAAGATCGCTAGATCCCGCTGCTCTACCACCGTGGGCAAGGTGGACGACCGCCCTCCCCGTGAACGAGCGCCGAGACGAACGCCAACACCGCCGGCGCTCGTCCAAGGCAGGTCTCTGTGGATGCCACGCCACGCGCCTCCCTTGACCCGGAGAAAAAGTCTGCCGAGCGGGCACTTAGGAGTGCCACTCATTGGATTTTTTTGATAGCTTGGCACGGTTGCCGAGACGCCAACGACCTCCATGAGATAGGACCGCCCGCGATGAGCGATGGACGTGTCGCACTCCCTGGAAGCAAACGACCGCGCCGGGACGCCCACGGCGTTTTCGGCAGCGAGAGCAGGTGCAGCGCATGAGCGACGCACCCTCACCGCCGGAGCGGGCTCGCACAGCGAGCCAATGGAGCGCGCTGGGTCGAGTGTGGAAAGCTCTCATCGGTGCGGTCCCGGTGGTCGGACTGCTGGTGACAGTAGCGACGCAGTGGAACAGCATCTTTCCGCCCAGCCCCCCCCTCGAAGCACACATAGAAGAACCCTACGCGGAACCCATGACTCGTCAAGCGTACGACAGCGGCCTGGGGCAGCGAGCGACGTCGACTGCCTCAGCCGGCGGCGCAGTTCCCCGCCCAGGCTTCGGGACCAGCTTCGCTGTCTACACGGTGCCCGCAGCCGCGCAGCCGGCCGCCGGGAGGCTCGTCGCCGTCTCCTTTGAAGAAGAAGCGAAACACAACGAAGAAGAATTCAAGCGGGCTGACGAAAAGAACAACGAAGAAGCCAAGCGAGACGAAGAAAACTTCGCTCGGGAGCGGAGCAAGGCGGAAGCAGAACAGAAGACTGCCGAAGCGCACGAGCAGGAAGAACAGAAGAAGGAGCAGGAAGCCCAGAAGCGCGCCGAAGAAAGCCAGGCGCATGATGCGGCGCAGGCCAAGACTGAACAAGCGAAGGCGGAAGCGGCGGAGAAAGCTGCCGAGAAAGCACACGAAACCGTGCAGGCGAAGAAACAGGAAGCGGCGCGGCCGCCCACGCAGCAGCGCATCGAAAGCGGCGCGTCGCCGGACCAGGTCGAAAATGTCCTCCGCGAAGCCGGCGATCCAGAACAGTGTCGTGAGAACTGCAGCCTGAAGCCGTTCGTGGAAAAGGCGCTCGAAGAGAAGTCGGGCAACGAAACGGCGGCGGCAGAAGTGGTTCATGCCGTGGCGGCGTCGAACGCCGGCGCCGTCCTCCACTTCCACGTGAAGCTGACAGGACTCACGCACAGGGTGGTCTTCCTGACCTATGTGCTCGTCCAAAACAACGGGCAGGAGCTACCCAAACCGTATTGGGGCAAGGTGCCCATCAAGAAAGTTGTGCCCTCGCGCGAACCGGAATCAAGGTGGCTGGAATGCTGGCTGCCGGTGCCGTCGAACTCCGGGAAATACCACCTCAAGCTCATAGCCTCTGACAGCCAAGAAGTTTTGGACATCAGCAAAACGAACTCCTTCGAATGACGCCGTTCACGACCGGGCGCATGGGACGCCTGGTTCCATGCGGCGGCGGGCGCCGCGCGCCGAGCGGCAGGCTGAGCGCGGAACCCGGCGAGGTGCCTGTAGCGCACGAGATCGAAAGCGACGATCGTATGCTGGCATGGCTGCCGCTCTCAGGCGAGGGCAGGCGTGCCAGTCAGCGAGATCGAGGGTTGCGCAAAGGACGACGAGGAAGTGTCCGGTCGCGCCCTCGGCTCGCTCCCGCTCTCGCGCGAAGCGGCACTCCGGGGGCCGGTCGGATCGCTGGAGAATCAGACTGGCCGCCCACACTCCACCCGGGCCCCGTTGCTCGGTCGCATAGGTGTAATGGTGGCCCAGGTTGACAGCAGCAACCCTCAACCAACTTCCCCGTTCGCGCGCCAGTTGCGCGCCAGTCCCAATGCGAATAGGGCGGTTTCAGGCGGTCTCTAGCGGCATCGCCCACGCTCCGAGACCCCGCCCGCAGCGGATCAGTTTCCCCTGCAACCATGCGGAAAACGGCTCTTTAGAGCGGCACGCAAAGGGCCGGAGCTCGGAGGCTGCATCTGGCCTTGCTGCGGTTTTCGAGACCGCCGCATTCAACCGCTCTGCCACCCCTCCAGGTAGGCGTTTCCAAGGCTAGTAGATCGAGGCAGATCGAGGGATGCGACGCCGCAGGTGCTCGCCGAGGCGTCGCAGCACGCTGTCGCCGACGGAGTGGCCGTGGCGGTCGTTGACGAGCTTGAAGCGATCGACGTCGAGCCTCGGTCGTCCTCGCGGCGGGGTCACCGGGACCGATCACGTAGCCGCGGGGACGGCTCCCTGTGCCGCAACCGCCGCGCCGTGGCGGATCAGGTCGGCGGCGCGCTCGGCGAGGGCGATCGTGGGCGCGTTGGTGTTGCCGCGGGGTACGGTTGGCATCACCGAGGCGTCCACCACGCGCAGCCCCTCGACTCCGCGCACGCGCAGCTCGGTGTCCACCACCGCCTCGGCGTCGGAGCCCATGCGGCAGGTGCCGACGGGGTGGTACAGCGTGAAGGTCTGCTGGCGGATGTGCGCGAGCAGGTCCTCCTCGGAGTCCGAGGCGGGTGTGTATCGGGGCCGGGTGGTGTACGGGGCGAGTGCGGGCTGGCGGGCGATCTCGATCGCCAGGCGCAGGCCCTCCACCATCCTCGCCCGGTCGGTCTCCTCCGCCAGGTAGTTGTGGAGGATGTAGGGCTTGGCGGTCGGGTCGGGGGTGAGCGGCAGGACGACCCCGCGGCTGGCGGGCGTGAGTACGCACGGCGCCAGGCCGAAGCCGTGCTCGAGCACGGGCTCGTCGACGTACATCGCGGGCGCGGCGTGGAACTGGATGTCGGGCGCCTCGAGCGCGGCGCTGGAGCGGACGAACCCGCCGGCCTCGGCGACGTTGGAGGTGAGCGGTCCGCGGCCCTCCCCGACGAACGCGGCGAGGTTGGCCTCGGTCAGCGGATTGAACAGCGAGACCGGCTCGTCGTGCGCCCACGTGAGCCCGGAGGCGGGGTGGTCCTGGAGGTTCTGCCCGACGCTCCCCAGGTCCTGGACGACGGGGATCTGCAGCATTGTCAGGAGCTCGGCGGGGCCGACCCCGGAGAGCATCAACAGCTGGGGCGAGTTGTACGTGCCCCCGCACACGATCGTCTCGCGCGTGGCGCGCAGCTCGTGGAGCTCCCCCAGCCGCGCCCCCTGCACGCCGACGGCGCGCTCGTCCTCGAACAGCACGCGGTGGACCTGCAGGTACGTCTCCACGGTCAGGTTGGGGCGGGCCATCGCGGGGTGCAGGTAGGCGACCGCGGCGCTGCAGCGCCGGCCGTCGCGCTGGGTGCGCTGGTAGCGCCCGAAGCCGTCCTGCGCGGTGCCGTTGAAGTCCTCGTTGGCCGGTAGGCCGGCCTGCGCGCAGGCCTCCAGGAAGGCGTCGGTGATGGGGTTGGGCGCGCGGTCCTCGCTGACGCTCAGCGGGCCGCCGGCGCCGTGCAGCTCGGAAGCCCCGCGCTCGTTGTCCTCGGCGCGCATGAAGTAGGGGAGCAGCTCGTCGTAGCCCCACCCCTCGCAGCCGGCCTCGCGCCACCCGTCGTAGTCGGCGCGGTTGCCGCGGATGTAGACCATCGCGTTGATCGACGAGGAGCCGCCGAGGGTCTTACCGCGGGGCAGGTAGATGCGCCGCCGGTCGGCGCCCGGCTCGGCGGCGGTCGAGTAGTCCCAGTCGACCTGCGTGCGGAACAGCGCGCTGAAGGCGACGGGCACGTGGATGTTCTCGATCGTGTCCGGCGGGCCAGCCTCGATCAGCGCGACGCTGACGTCGGGGTCCTCGCTGAGCCGTGCCGCGAGCACGCACCCGGCTGAGCCCGCACCGACGATTACGTAGTCGTATTCGCGCATCTGAAACCTCCCTCGTTTGCGACGAGCGGTTTGCTCGAGCTGCGATTCATGCTACACCGCTGCCGCCGGCGGTTGAGCGTCTTTTCGGACCCGGCGATCCACGGCCGAGGCGGGGGCCCGAACGCCGGATAGCGGCCCCGGCGCGCCATAGTGGGACGATGGGTGCCGAGCGCCGGTTCGCGGACCGCCACGACGCGGGCCGCCGCTTGGCGGGTCTGCTGGAGCCCCTGCGGGCTGATCGCCCGGTCGTCTGCGGGATCCCGCGCGGGGGGGTGCCGGTGGCCGCGGAGGTGGCGCGTGCGCTGGGCGCGCCGCTGGACCTCGTGGTGGTGCGCAAGATCGGCGCGCCGATGAATCCGGAGTACGGGATCGGGGCGCTGGCGGAGGGAGGAGTCGGGGTGGTCGACCGCGGGGCGGTGCGGGCGCTGGGCATCGGCCCAGAGCGGCTTCAGAAGCTCATCTGGCGTGCCGAGCGGGAGCTCGCGGAGCGGCTTGCGAGGTACCGCGTCCCGTTTCCCGCCTCCCTCCCGGAGCGTCCGCCGCTCCCGGTGGTGGGGCGCACGACGATCGTGGTGGACGACGGCCTGGCGACCGGGCACACCGCGCAGGCGGCGGCGCGCTCGCTGCGGGGGCGCGGCGCGGCGCGGGTGATCCTCGCGGTGCCGGTGGCGGCGCCGAGTTCGGTGGCGGAGCTCGCGGAGGAGGTCGACGAGGTGGTGTGCGTGGAGGAGCCGCCGAACCTGGTGGCGATCGGCTTCTGGTACGAGGACTTCGCCCCCACGCCTGACCGCGAGGTTGGGGCCCTGTTGGACGAGGCCGCGGCCCGGGTGGGCAACCCTTCGGCTCCGCGGTGAGGAGGATGAGCGTGTTTCTCCACACCCGGATGCGCAGACGACGCCGATCGAGACGGTCCGGCTTCGGCTACCGGCCGCCCGCGTGGAGCGCGTCGAGCCGCTCGAGCAGGGGTGCGAGGTAGCGCGCGGAGATCTTGACGGGCGGCGACCAGGTGGGCGTGTCGGTCAGCTCGGAGCTGAAGCCGTGCCCGCCGGTGAGGCGGGCGGTGAGGTAGCGCGGGGCCCCGCCGGTGAGCAGCAGCCCGTGGATCACGGGGTGGAAGGGCTGCGGCTCGATCGGGGCGCCGGCGAGCGCCGCGATCGATTCGGCGGCCGTGTCGGCCTGCTGGGCGGAGACGCCCCCCTGCTTGACCGCGAAGTCGACGGCGTCCCCGGCGGCGTACACGCGCTCGACGCCGCCCACCCGGCCGTGGGGGTCGACGGGGATGAACCCGTGGCTGGAGGTGTGCAGGCCGCGCACTGCCGGACCGTACAGCTCGGGGAGGGCGACGATGCGATCGACCTCCAGGTGCCGGTCGCCGGGGTTGACGACGAGGAGCCCGGCGTGCGGAACCTCGGCGTAGGCGGAGGTGACGGTCTCGATGCCCGCCGTCGCGAGCAGCTCGGCGACGGCGCCGCTGGCCCCGAGCCCGAAGATCGCAAGCGGGCTCTCCTCCGGCGTGACGACCGTCACGGCGAGCTCGACGTTCGCGTCGTAGGCGCGCGCCGCGGTCATCAGCGCGAGCTCGTAGATCGGCAGCGGCCACGCCATGCGGCCGGGGACTACGAACGCGACCGAGTGCACGTACCCCCCCTCGATGTCCTGGATCAGCCCCCGCAGGGTCTCGTCCATGCGCCGGTCGTCGATCGTCAGCGCGTGCTCGTAGCGAGGGTGCGCGCTGGCCCCGAGCGCCAGCACCAGCGCGTCGTAGGCCAGCGCGGCGCCCGCCTCGGTGTGCGCGACGCGGGCGTCCGGGTCCACCCACGCGAAGGCGTCCTGCACCAGCTCGGCGCCGAGCTCGCGCGCGATCGGCTCCAGCGGGTAGCGCTCCGCGGCGCCGTAGGCGAACGGCTCGCGCACGGTCATCGGGCGGTAGACGAACTCGGGGACGGGCGCCAGGAGCTTCAGCGCGACGCGCTCGCCGGCGAGGTCGCGCAGCGCGAGCGCCGCCTCCAGGCCGGCGACGCCGCCACCGGCGATCACGACCTCGAAGGGCTTCGTCGCTGCCGGTGGGGTGTCGGTGGAGTTCATGGCGCCAGCGTACGGCCTGCCTAAGGGTGCGCTAGCCGCGCAACCCCGCGGTCCTGCTGCGGGGAACTACGGATAACTGCGTCCTGCGAGGACTGTACCTTGAAAACAATGCCCGAAGAGGAGGCCCACCAGCCAGACTCGGGCGCGGTTGGCGAGGAAACGCCGCCCGCGACGGTCCGGATCGTCCTCGCGGACGACCACGTGGTTGTGCGCAGCGGCCTGCGCCTGCTGCTCGACAGCGAGGCGGGCTTCGAGGTCGTGGCCGAGGCTGGGGACGTCCAGGACGCTCGACGCTACGTGCGCGGACACCATCCCGCGGTGCTGGTGCTCGACCTCAACATGCCCGGCGAATCGAGCCTGGAGGCGATCCCCGCGATCCGCGCGGAGTCACCGGACACTCAGATCGTGGTCCTCACGATGCAGGAGGAGTCGGCCTTCGCCCGCCACGCACTCGGCGCGGGCGCGCTCGGCTACGTCCTCAAGGAGGCCGCCGACGACGAGCTCGTGCAGGCCGTGCGGCGGGCCGCCGTGGGCGAGACCTACATGAATCCGCGGCTCGGGGCGCGGCTCGCATCGGAGCCCCCTGCGGGACGCCCCGACGACCTCTCCGAGCGTGAGGTCGACGTGCTGCGCCTGATCGCCCTCGGCCACACCAACGCGGAGATCGCCGACCAGCTGTTCCTCTCGGTGCGCACGGTCGAGACCCACCGCGCCCACATCCAGCAGAAGCTGAGCCTCTCCTCCCGCGCGGAGCTGGTCCGCTACGCGATGGAGCGCGGGCTAATGACCCTCTAGACGCCGTTGGGGGGCGCGCTGCTGTTTCCTCAGTCGCTCGTGTGCCAAGCACGCCACGCGGGGTGGGTGGGTCTTTCGATCCGTGCATCGCTTGCCCACCGACGCCTAGAGGCGCGTACGCCGGGGCGCGGGCTAATGACTCTCTGACGAGCCTCCTATCGGCCGCGGCGGATGTTGCGCACCTCGGCGCCCGGCGCGGCCGCGCGGCGCTGGGCGGGGAAGGTCGCGCGGACCGTGGTGCCGCGGCCCGGGGTGGAGTCGAGAAGCAGCGTGCCGTCGAGTAGATCGACCCGCTCGCGCATGCCGAGCAGGCCGAAACCGCCGGTCTCCGCGGTCGGGTCGAAGCCGGCGCCGTCGTCGCGGACCTCCAGGTGGACGAGCTCGTCGTCCTCGTGGATCTCGACGACCGCGCGCCGCGCGCCACCGTGCTTGGCGGCGTTGGTAAGCGCCTCCTGGACGATCCGGTAGATCGCGGTCTCCAGCTCCGGCGTGTGGCGCGGGTGGGTGGGCACGTGGGTGGGCAGGTCAGCCCCGCGCTCGTGCGCGAGGTCGATGCTGACGTCGACCTCGATGCCGTGGCGGGAGGCGCGTTCGGCGAGCGCTTCGACCGCGGCCTGCGCGCCGAGCTCGTCGAGTGCCGCGGGGCGCAGGTCGGTGATCAGCGCGCGGAGGTTGGTGATGTCCTCCTCGAGCTGCTCCACCGCCTGGCGGTAGGCGTCCCGCAGTGCCTCGGGGCGCTCCGAGCGCGACGCCGTGGAGAGCCCGATCCGCAGCGCCGAGAGGCTCTGGAGGGTCTCGTCGTGCAGCTCGCGCGCCCACCGCTGGCGCTCACCCTCGGCTGCGGCCAGGCGCTGGCGCTGGCGCTCGGTCGCGACCGACTGCGCCGTCGCGACCGCGGTGGCGGCGCTCGCCGCAAACGCCTCCAGCAGTCGCTCGTCCTCTGCGGTGAAGCCCGGCCCGTCCTCGAGGCGGTCCAGCGCTAGTAGGGCGCCGTAGGGGCGGCCTTGGAAGAGCAGCGGGACCACCAGCCCGCCCCTGGCGTGCATGCCCATCTGGCCGCTGCCGTGCTCGTCGAAGCGGGCGCGGTTGAGCTCGTCGTCCAGGCGCAGCGTGCGGCGCGCGCGCAGGGCCTGGCCGGCGACCGAGTCCTTCATCGTGACGCGCCCGCCGATCAGCTCCGGTGGCAGCTCCCCGGCGCCGGCGGCGACGAGCAGCTCCTCGCGGTCGCACAGCTCGATCAGCAGCACGCGCGCGCTGACCAGCGCCCGGCCGCGCTTGGCGACCAGCTCGAGGATCACGTCGAGGTCGGTCTCGCCACCCACCGCCAGCGCGATCTGCGTGGTGGCGTCGAGCGTGGCGACCATCCGCTCAAGCTCGTCGCGGCGCTCGCTCGCGCCGGTGTAGCGGCGCGCGTGGTCGATCGCAAAGCCCGCGAGCTCGGCGAGGATCGTGAGCGCCTCCTCGTCCTCCGCGGAGAACTCCGCGCCGCCCGCCTTCTCGGTCAGGTAGAGGTTTCCGAAGGGTTGCCCGCGGACCACGATCGGCGCCCCCAGGAAGGTGTGCATCGGGGGGTGCCCGTGGGGGAAGCCGTAGGAGCGGGGGTGGCGGCCGACGTCGGCCAGGCGCAGCGGCACGGGGTGCTCGATCAGCTCCCCCAACACTCCACGTCCGCGGGGCAGCGCCCCGATCGCCGCGTGAGTCGCCTCGTCCAAGCCCCGTGTGAGGAACCGCGAGAGCACCGAGCGCGACTCGTCGAGCACCCCCAGCGCGGCGTAGCGCGCGCCGGTCAGCTCCTGTGCTGACTCGAGCACCCGCTCGAGCACCACGTCGAGGTCGAGCTCGGCGAGGACCCCGCGAGCCAGGTCGAGCACGCCGCGAGCCGCTTTGTCCATCAGTGAGAATGCTACAACGAACGACTGGGTGAGCCAGGCGGCCAAATACTCGAGCGCGGGCGAGGCCGACGTCGCGCTGCGCGACGGCTCGACGCTCCACATCCGCCCCGTCACGAAGGCGGACCGCCCGGCGATCGACGCGTTCCTGCAGGGGCTCTCGCCGGAGTCGGTCGGGTTCCGGTTCTTCGGCGCGGTGAACCTCGAGTGGGTGGGGGAGTGGGCGGTGGACGTGGACGACGCAGGCCGCTACGCGCTCGTGGCGGTGAGCGGTCCGGAGCGGAGGATCGTGGCGCACGCGGCGTACGTGCGCACCGGGCCCGGGTCCACCGATCCTCCGCGTAGGCGAGACTCGCCGGGGTCCGGGTCCGCTGAGTCCGGGGGCGCGTGGGAGTCGGCGCCGCAGGACGCACCGCCGGGACCCGCCGTCCTCGCCCCGGGGGGTCACGGTGGGCGCGCGGAAGTCGCCTTCCTGGTGGCCGACGCGTGGCAGGGGCACGGAATCGCGACGCTGCTGCTGGCCCACCTCGCGGCGGCGGCGCAGGCCCAAGGGATCGAGACGTTCACCGCCGAGGTGCTGCCCCACAATCACCGCATGATCGAGGTCTTCCGCGACAGCGGCTTCCCGGTGGAGCTGCGCTCCAGCAGCGAGGTGCTCGAGATCGAGCTGCCGACCTCGCTCTCCGCCGGCGCCCTGGAGCGCTTCGAGCGGCGCGAGCAGACAGCCGCGGTGGCGGCCGTGCAGAGCTTCCTGTGCCCCCGCGCGGTCGCGGTGGTCGGCGCCTCGCGGCGGCGGCGGACCGCGGGCGCAGAGATCCTGCGCAACCTGCTCGCACACGGCTTCACTGGCACCGTGTACCCCGTGAACTCCCGTGCGCACACCGTCCAGGGCCGGCGCGCGTACGCCTCGGTGCGCGAGCTGCCCGAGCGGGTGGACCTCGCGGTGGTGGCCGTGCCGGCGGCGCAGGTCGTGGACGTGGCGCGGGAGTGCGGGGCGGTGGGCGTGCGCGCGCTGCTCGTGGTCTCCGCGGGCTTCGCGGAGGTGGGGGCCGAGGGAGCCGCGCGCCAGGACGAGCTGCTCGAGGTGTGCCGCGAGACGGGGATGCGCGTGGTCGGCCCCAACTGCCAGGGGGTGCTGAACACCGCCCCCGACGTGCGTCTGGACGCGACCGTTGCGGCGGGCGCGCCGTTGCCGGGCCGCGTCGGCTTCCTCTTCCAGGGCGGCGGGCTGGGGATCGCGATCGTCGAAGCTGCCGGGCGCGTCGGCCTGGGTCTCTCCTCGTTCGTGTCGGTGGGCAACAAGGCCGACGTCTCTGGCAACGACCTGCTCCAGTACTGGGAGCACGACCCGCACACCGACGTGGTGGGGCTGTACCTGGAGTCGTTCGGCAACCCTCGCCGGTTCGCGCGCATCGCGCGGCGCGTGAGTGCCACCAAGCCGGTGGTGGCCGTCAAGAGCGGTCGCTCCGCGGCGGGCGTGCGGGCCGGCACCTCGCACACCGGCGCGGCGGTGTCGGCCTCGGACGTGACCGTGGACGCGCTCTTCCGCCAGGCGGGGGTGATCCGCACCGACACGGTGCACGAGCTCCTCGACGTCGCGGCGCTGCTCAGCGCCCAACCGCCACCGCGCGGGTCACGGGTGGCGATCGTGACCAACGCGGGCGGTCCGGGCGCGCTCTGCGCGGACGCCTGCCAGGCGGGGGGCCTGGAGGTTCCGCGGCTGTCGCAGAGGGTGCGCCGGCGGCTGGCGGGCCACCTCGCGCCGGGGGCGGCGACCGAGAACCCGATCGACGTGCTCGCGACGGCCTCCGCACAGGAGTACCGCCGCACAGTGGAGGTGCTCGTCGAGGAGGGGGCGGCGGACGCCGTCGTCGCGATCTTCGTGCCCCCGCTGGTGACCGCGGCGCGCGACGTGGCACGCGCGTTGCGCGCGGCGGCGCGGGGCGCGGGTGAGGTGACACTGAGCGCGGTGTTCATGACCGGCGAGGACGCGCCGGTCGAGCTGTGGGAGGGAGACCCGCGCACGCCACCCACCCAGGCCACGGCAGGGACGCCGGCCGCACCACGCACCCCCGCCCCCCCACCGCGGGTCCCCACGTTCCACTTCCCCGAGGATGCCGCCCGCGCGCTCGCGCACGCCGGCCGGTACGCGCGCTGGCGGGAGCGCCCGCAGGGCACGCAGCCTCGGCTGGAGGGGTGCCGCCCGGAGGCCGCGGCGGCGATCGTCGCGGCCGGGCTGCTCACCGGCGAAGGGTGGCTCCCGCCGGGGATGGCGGCGGCACTGCTGCGCTGCTACGGATTGCCGCTGAGCCCCACGAGCGTCGTGGCGGACCCCGGCGTGGAGTTGGTGGCGGGCGTGGTCCACGACGAGAGCTTCGGGCCGGTGGTGGCGTGCGGCGCCGGCGGCGTGAACGCGGAGCTACTGCGCGACGTGGCGGTGCGGATTACGCCGCTCACCGACGTGGACGCGGCGGAGATGGTGCGCTCGCTGCGCACGTTCCCGCTGCTCGAGGGCTACCGCGGCTCGCCGCCGTGCGACGTGGCGGCGGTGGAAGACGTACTGTTGCGCCTGAGCGCACTGGTGGAGGGGCACCCAGAGATCGCGGAGCTGGACGCGAACCCGGTGGTCGCAGAGCCCCGGTGGAGTGACGATCCTCGACGCGCGCGTGCGCCTGGCGGCGGCGCCCCCGCGGCGGCCGCTGTCCGCGCTCGGTGCTTTGCCGCGGCGGCGGGCGGGTTTACCCGGTAGGCGAGGCGCAGCGCGGTAACTAGCGTCGGGGGATGCCCTCACGTCTACGAGTGGCGGGCGCGCCGGAAGCGGAGCGACCCACGGAGCAGGGACCCGTCAGCGTCGTCCTGGCCGACGACCACGCGGGCGTGCGCCGCAGCCTGCGCGCGGTGCTCGACGGGGAGCAGGGCGTGGAGGTGGTCGCCGAGGCGAGCGACTTCAAGGAGACCACCCGGGCGCTGCGGACCCACCGTCCGCGCGTGTTGGTGGTGGACCTGTTGAGCGCCGACGGAGCCGGCTCCGCGACGATCGGCGAGTTGCATGCGCGAGCGCCGGGGACGCGGATCGTGGTGGTGAGCATGAACGACAGCCCGGCCACCGCGCGCGCGCTGCTGGGAGGGGCGCGGCGGGGTTCGTGCTGAAGGAGCTGGCCGACTCCGACCTGCCGCGGGCGATCCGCGCGGCGGCGGACGGCCGGGAGTACGTGAGCCCTCGCATCGCCCTGCCCGCCTGCGAGCGCAGAGCGGCGAGGCGCGCCGCGGAGGGCCCCGAGAGCGGCCAAGGGCGGAACCAAAGAGATAGAAACAACACTTGACAACACCAGAGCATCCCGCCTACATTACACATGCAGTGACAGCGCAGGGGCCGCGCAGGGGCCGAAGAACGGAGGGTTAGTGGACAAGGACCAACAGGCGCGGAGCTCAGAAAGGCGCGGAGAACGGACACGGCGCGGCCCCCGCGCCGCGCTCGCGGGCGCCTCTCGGCGGCGCCGCCCGCGCCGCGCTGGGGGCGCGAGCGCGTCGCGAGATCCAGCGGGTGCGGATGTTCGGCGCGATGGTCGACCTGACCCGCGAGCAGGGGCCGAGCGCGTGACGGTCGCGCACGTGGTGTCCCGCGCGGGAGTCTCGCGGCGCACCTTCTACGAGATCTTCGCCGACCGCGAAGCGTGCCTGATGGCAGCGCTGGACGAGGCGATCGAGCAGATCGCGGACGCGGTGGTGCCGGCTTACCAGCGCGAGCGGGGGTGGCTGCGACGAATCAGCGCGGGCCTCACGGAGACGCTGAAGTTCTTCGACGAGAACCAGCGCGTGGCGGCGATGTGCGTGGTCGACGCGCTCGGCGCGGGCCTCGCGGCGCTGGAACGCCGCGCCGGATGCTCGACACGTTGGTGACGGCGGTCGACCGCGGCCGTCGCGAGCGCGCCCGCCGAAGGGGCTGAACCGCGTGACCGCCGAGGGCGTGGTGGGGGCGGTGCTGGGCGTCCTGCACACGCGCCTGCGCGAGGCCGACCCCAAGCCGCTGCTGCCGCTGCGGGGCCAGTTGATGAGCATGATCGTGCTGCCCTACCTCGGCCCCAAGGCCGCCGCGGAGAGCTGGCGCTGCGCCCGCCGCGCCCGCCAGGAGCCGCGCCCCGGAGGACCCGCTGAAGGGCCTCGACATGCGCCTCACGTACCGCACGATGCGCGTGCTCACAGCGGTCGCTGAGCAACCCGGGCCTCAACAACCGCCGCGTGGCCCGCGAAGCGGGAGTCGCCGACCAGGGCCAGATCTCGAAGCTGCTCGCGCGCCTGGAGAGCATCGGCCTGCTGGTCAACACGCGGGACGCGCGCGCGGCGAAGCGAACGCGTGGAGACTCACCGAGCGCGGCTACGAGCTCGAGCAAGCGATCCGCGTGCGCGTGGAACGCTAGCGCGCCGTGCACGCTTCGGGTGGGCGTGTCGCCGCAGAGGGCTCCGACGACCCGCCTATCCTGAGACCGTGGCCACGCAGCTCTCGGACGTCCTCGCCGGCGCCTCGCTCTCGGGGGCCGAGCGCCGCGTCGTGGAGCGCCTGGTCGAGCGCCTGCGCGAGGAGCTCGGCTCCGACCTGCACGCGATCTGGCTCTACGGCTCGCGCGCGCGGGGGGAGACGCCGCACCCGGAGTCGGACGTCGACCTGATGGTGCTCGCCGACGGCAGCGAGCACCACCACGGGATGAGGGCGATCGAGCTGGTCATGGAGATCGCGCCCGCCGAGGGTGTCAGCCCCGTGTGGTACTCGGTCTTTGTCAAAACTCCCGAGTGGCTGCGCGGCCGGCGCGAGATCCGCTCGTTCTTCATCGCCGAGGTCGACCGCGACAAGCTTGTGCTCTATGGGAGCGGCCTGGAGTGAGCCCGCGCTCGGAGGAGTTCATGGACCAGGCGCGCGACCGCGCCGCGGTCGCGCGCGAGATCCTTGCCGCCGGGCACCTCGAGGCCGCCGTCAGCGCCGCCTACTACGCGATGCTCTACGCCGCCCGCGCGGCGCTCTCCGAGCGCGACGAGTACGCCCGCACGCACGGGGGCACGTGGCACCTCTTCCACGAGCGCTACGTGACCACCGGCGCGTTCGACCAGCACCTCCACGCGCTGGCCCAGGGCGCCCAACGTACGCGCGAAGAGGGCGACTACGAAGCCATCACGCCCAGCCGCGCCAACGCCGAGGCGATCGTCGCTGGAGCCGCGGAGTACCTCGTCGCCATCGAGCACATGCTGGACACGCAAGCGTAGGCGCGCGGGCGCTCAGCCGGAGTCCAGGCCGGCCGCGGGACGGAGGGCCTCCTGATGGCCCGAGGCCGCGGGGCGCGGGTCCCGGGAGCCCACGACGGCCGACGCCGCTGGGCACGGAGGCCCAGCACGCACGCGCCCCGTGGGCCTCGGGCGTCACGTGGACGATCCCCAAGCACCCCACCGGCACGTTCGCGCTACGGGGAACCCCGACCGGTCACGGTACGTACCCCTACACACGACACTGGACAAACCATCGCGGCGGCGTCTATAATCAGAGGGTCGCGCGGGTCGGCGCGGCTGAGGAGCTAGGGTTGGGGGATCGTGCCGATGCGTACAACAGCAGGCGGTCGTGCCGTGCTGACGGGGGCCTTTGCGGGCGCCGCCCGGCGCTACTGGTTGGGCGTCTTCCCGCGCGTCTGCGCGGAGCGCCGCCGGCGGGAGGCGCGCGCACAGGAGATCCCCGACCCGCTGCTGCGGCGGGTGGTCGTCGACGCGCTGCACAAGTGGGGCAACATCGAGGGGGCCGCAGCGTTCGCGGCGTTCGTCCCCCGCCGCCGGCGGGCCGCCGCGGTGCGCGCGATGGTGTGCTTTCAGGCCGCCTACAACTACCTCGACATGCTCACCGAGCTGCCCAACACCGACCCGAGGCCAACGGGCGGCTGCTGCACCGCGCGCTGCTCGTCGCGCTGGACCCCGCGGCGGAGCACCTCGACTACTACGCCCACCACCACCTGCACGACGACGGGGGCTACCTCGCGGAGACCGTGGACGACTGCCGCGCGGCGCTCGCCCGGCTGCCCTCCTACGCCGCGGTCGCGCCCGCGGCGCGCCGCGCGGCGGAGCGGATCGTCGCCTTCCAGAGCTGCAACACCGGCGAGGTTCAGGGCGACTACCTGGCCCTCGAACGGTGGGCGCGCGCCCACACCCCGCGGGGGACCGGCCTGCGCTGGTGGGAGACCGCCGCCGCGGGGGGCTCCTCGATGGGCGTGTACGCGCTGATCGCCGCGGCCGCCCGAGCCGCGGCGTGGACCCCGCGGAGGTCGCCGCGCTCGAGGGGGCCTACTTCCCCTGGATCGGGGCGCTGCACTCGCTGCTGGACAACCTGTCGACGTTGCCGAGGACTACGCCACGGGGCAGCGCAGCCTCGTCGGCTGCTACGCCTCCCCGCTGGACGCCGCCACGCGCATGGGCCTCCTGGCGGAGCGCTCGGCGCGCGCGGCGCGCGCGCTGCCGGGCGGTCGCGCCCACGACGCTGGTGCTCGCGGCGATGGCGAGCTTCTACCTCTCCACGCCCGAGGCCCGCGCGCCTGAGGCGGCGCCGGTGGCCGACGCGGTGCTCGCTGCGCTCGGTGAGCCCGCGCGAGCTCTCGATGCGGGTCTTCCGCTCGCGGTTGGGTCTGCGGCGCTTCGCGCCCGCCGCGCCCGGGGCGCCCGCGCGGCGCGGCGGCGGGGCGGAGGTAGTGATGCCCGCTGTGGTCGGGGAGCTGGCGTCCGGCGCCGCCCCGCTGAGCCACGAGGCGCATGGCATCAAGTAGAGTCTTGTCTGTCCGGGTCCCCTGGGAGGTCGCCGGTCGGTATGGTCCTCGTCGTTGTCACGCCCGCGGGTCTGAGGGAGAGTCGTCTTGCTCGAGTTGCGCGATCTGGTAAAGCACTACCCCGAGGTCGGCGGGGAGCCGGTGCGCGCCGTCGACGGCGTCTCGATGACCGTCGAGCCGGGCGAGATGGTCGCGCTGTACGGCCCCTCCGGCTCGGGCAAGACGACGCTGCTGCTGATGGTCGCCACGCTGCTGGCGCCCACCAGCGGCGCGGTGCTGATCGGCGGGCGCGACGTCTCCTCGCTCTCCGAGCGCGAAGCGTCGCACTTCCGGCTCTCCGAACTGGGCTTCATCCGCCAGAACTTCGACCTGCTGCCGGGGGTGACCGCGATCGACAACGCGGTGCTGAAGCTGCTGAAGTGCATGCGCTGGCGCGACGCCCACCGCCAGATCGCGCCGCTGCTGGAGCGACTCGGGCTCGGGGCACGCCTGGAGCACCGCGCGGAGACGCTCTCGATGGGCGAGCGCCAGCGGGTGATGATCGCGCGCGCGCTCTCCACCAACCGCGCCTGCTGCTCGCCGACGAGCCGACCGGCAGCCTCGACACGCAGCGCGGGCGGGAAGTGCTCGAGCTGCTGACCGAGCTGTGCCGCGAGCACCAGGTGGCGATCGTGCTCGTCTGCCACGACCCCCAGGCGGCCGCGTACGCCGACCGCGTGTACGCGCTGCGCGACGGCAAGCTCGGCGAGTACGAGCCCGACCAGTGGGTCGCGCGGGTCTCCGCGCAGTAGCCATGCGGGACTGCAGCCGTGAAGTCCGGCAACGTGCTGCACCTCTACCGCGTGCGCCTGCGCGCGCGCCTGCTGCAGGAGCTGTTCGCGGTCGTGGGCATCGCCGCGGGCGTGGCGCTGCTGTTCGCCTCGCAGGTCGCAGCTCCAGAGCCTCTCGAGCTCGGTGGCGCAGCTCTCGCACGGGATCGTCGGAAACGCCACGCTGCAGCTGCTGGCGCGCGACGCGGGGGGCTTCGAAGAAGGTCTGGTGCGCCAGGTGCGCGCGCTGCCCGGCGTGCGCGTCGCGGCGCCGCTGCTGGAAGGGTCCGCCGACGCGAGCGGCCCCCGCGGGCAGCGAATCGGTCGAGCTCGTCGGCGCCGACGCGAGCCTCTCCGCGCTCGGAGGCTCGCTCGTGCGCCACACCCAGCTCTCGCCGGTCGCCGGCATCGGCGCGATCGTGCTGCCCGCGCCGCTCGCGCGCAAGATTGGGCGTGACCAAGTTCGGCGAAGAAGCCACGCTGCAGCTCGACGGGCGGGTGGCGCAGGCGCCGCTCTACGAGCAGCTCGGCGCCCGGCAGATCGGGCCGCTCGTCTCAAGCCCCATCGTGATCGCCCCGCTCGCGTTCGCCCAGGAAATGACCGGCCTCTCCCGGCGCGTCTCGCGCGTCCTCGTGGAGCCCGTGCCGGGCCGCGAAGCGCAGGTGCGTGCGGGCCTCGAACGGCTCGCGGCGGGGCGGTTGAACGTGGAGCCGGCCTCCTACGACGAAAAACTGTTTGCGCGCGCGGCCGCCGCGACCAACCAGTCCACGGCGCTGTTCGCGGTGATCTCCGCGCTGGTGGGCTTCTTGTTCGCGTTCAACGCGATGCTGCTCGACGATCCCCCAGCGCCGGCGGCTGATCGCGGACCTGCGCCGTGACGGCTACCCGCCGCGGACGGTCGTGGGGGTGCTGATGTTCGACGCAGTGGTGCTCGGGGTGCTCGCGTGTGCGCTCGGGCTGGTGCTCGGCGAGGAGCTCTCGATCCACCTGTTCCACTCCAACCCCGGCTACCTCTCCTCGGCCTTCGCGGTCGGCTCCCAGCGGGTCGTCTCCGCGCAGTCGGTCGGGGTTGCCGTCGCGGGCGGGATGCTCGCCGCGTCGGTCGCGGTGCTGAGCCCCTTCAAAGACATCGTCTCGCGCCAGCCGCTCGCGGCGATCACGGAAAAGGAGGGGTCGGGCGCGGGCGGCGGCGGGCGCTGGCTCGGGCTCGCGGGCGCGCTCTGCCTGGCGGCTGCCACCGCGATCCTGCTCGCCGCGCCTAAAGCGGCGGTGCTCGGCATGGTCTTTCTCGTCGCCGCGCTGCTGTTGCTGCTGCCCCTCCCGCTGGCGGCAACGCTCACGCTGGTGCGGCGTCTCGCGCCCTCGATCACCTCTGCGGTGCCGCACGTCGCGGTGATGGAGCTGCGCGCCGGGCGCGCGCGCGCGGTCGCGATTGCGGCGACCGGCGCGGTCGCGGTGTTCGGCTCCGTCGCGATCGAGGCGGCCCACGGCGACCTGCTGCACGGCCTGGAAAACGCGGCGCACGACATGAACGCGTTCACCGACGTGTGGGTCTCCCCGGCCGGCTCCTACAACCTCCTGAAGACCACGCCGTTCGCGCCCACGCCCACCCAGCAGGCCGCGCTCGCGCGCCTGCCGGGCGTGCGCGCGGTGCGTCTGTACCGCGGCGGGCTGCTCGACATCGGCGAACGGCGCGTGTGGGTGATCGCGCCGCCGCGCGCCGCGACGCCGCTGTTGCCCGCGAGCCAGATCGTCGAAGGCGACGTGGCGCGCGCCGAAGCGCTCGTGCGCGCCGGCGGGTGGGCGGTCGTCTCGCAGGCCATCGCCACCGAACACCACCTGCACGTGGGCAGCCGCTTCGCGCTGCCCACGCCCGTCCCCACCACGTTCAGGGTCGCTGCGATCGGTACCAACATCGGGTGGGCACCCGGCGCGATCGTCATGAACGCGACGGACTTTGCGCGCGCGTGGGGCTCGACTGACGCGAGTGCCTACAACGTGCTGCTCGCGCCCGGCGTCTCGGAGGCGCAGGGCGCGAGCGAGATCCGCCGGGCGTTGGGCCCAAACTCGGGGCTGGCCGTGGAAACCGCTGAACAGCACGCCGGCCAGCAGCGCGCGCTCAGCCGTCAGGGCCTCGAACGCCTTACGCAGATCGCCACGCTGATCCTGATCGCCGCAGTGCTCGCGATGGCGGCGGCGATGGGCAACATGGTCTGGCAGCGCCGCCCGCGCCTGGCGAAGCTAAAGCTGGAGGGCTTCCCGCGCGCGGAACTGTGGCGCACGATCCTGCTCGAGAGCCTGCTGTTGCTCGGCGTGGGTTGCCTCTCCGGCGCGGTCTTCGGTCTCTACGGCCAGCAGTTGCTCGACCGCGCGCTCGCCAACGTCATCAACTTCCCCGTGGTCTACTCCTTCGGGGCGCTCGTCGCGGTCACGAGCCTCGCGCTGGTCACCGCCGCTGCGGTGGCGATGGTCGCGATCCCAGGGTACCTTGCCACCGGGGTCTCCCCCGCGGTCGCCCTGCAGGACTGACCGCCGCCGGGGCGGTAAGCCTTACTCGGCCTGAGCGTGCGGCGTGCGGGGCGGGGTAGGGGCGGCGGGCCTGCGGGACCGACAGCGACGGGCTACTTGTGCCGGTGGCGCGCCGGGGGGCAGGGGACGGTGGTCACCGCTTCGGCGGTCGAGCCGTCCTGGAAGACGAAGTTGGCCGAGAACGGGAAGCCACCGGGTGGGCACTGTTCCGGGACGGCGATTCCGACCGGGTGGAAGGGCACGCGCCGGCCGTGGACTTTCTTGTAGTAGGTCAGGTGGGAGGGGCCGATCGTCGACTGCACGCTGACGATCGACACGTCCGGGCCGTTGGGGACGCTGCTGATCGCTGGAACAACGGTCGACAGCTGCGAGCCGAAGCGCCCCGTCGGGGGCAGCAGTTCGCCTCTGAAGACCAGCTGTGCGAAGACGGGGGTCTGGCCGTTCGCGTAGAACAGCACGACGATGTTGCTGTTGGCGCTCGGCGGCCCCATCAACGCCTGGATTTCGGGGATCTCCTGGCCCGAGCTGGTGCCGAACGGGACTTCGACGAACGCGCTGCCGGACCCGAGGCGGGAGTTTGCCGGGCAGCCGCCCAGACCGTACTTTGCCAGGTTCTGCGGCTGGCAGATCGCCAGGCCGAGCGTGGTCGCCGTGTAGTTCATGCCGGCCGGCATGTGCAGGTCGATGCTTGTCAGCGGCGGGGGCGCGAGCCCTTCGGGGTGGACGATGTGGAAGCCGAACCCAATCGTCGTGCTGGCACCGAGCCGATCCGGCGAGAAGGACGCCTGGAGCGTGGCGTTCTCCGTGACGGCACCGGCGGCGGGTGCCCACAGGCACCCGCCGAACAGCAGCGCGGTTGCGACCAGCAGTCCTCTGCGCTGTTGAGCATGGGTGTCCCCCCTCGCCGCGCGTCAGGACGAGAAGTGGCCGTTGACGTGGACGGTCATCGAGCCGTTGATACGCTCGATCGAGCCGTTGAAGCTGATGCCCGACCCGTGGGCGCCGGAGTAGCTGCCGGTGCCGTGGGTGACCGACAGCGTACCCGAGAAGCTCGCGGTGGCGCCGTTGGTTGCGGTAGCTGCCGGACGCCGTGCCGCTGATCGAGCCGCCGCTGCGGGTAGACGGTCAGTTCGGCGGTGACGTGGTTGGTGGAGACGACGTCCAGGTGCAGGGTGACCGTGCCGCCGATTGTGCCGTTTGCCTTGCCGGACTCGTACAGGTTGAAGCCTTTGTGGACGTCTCTGTGCAGGTGCCCGGTGTCGTTCAGCGTGACCGTGCGCGCCGCCGCGGCGGTACGATCCCGACGCGCCGGCGGCGCCGCGCGAGGGCGAGCGCGCCGGCCGCGGCGGCCAGTGCGCCCGCCACTGGCAAGTACGGCGATGAAAGCGATTCCTCAGGACACGATTCCTCTCCTCCTACGTGCTTTGCGTATGTAGACCCCAGGCTGAGCCTAGCAACCTATCGGCTCGGCTGGGCTTCTCGTCAAGCGTTGTTTATTACGTCTCGTCAACGTCAAACCCTCGACGGCGTGGGCGAGTTGCTGGGCATGGCGGACGATGTTCGCAAGGCGTAGCGCGTACAGGTGGCCGCTTGAGGGGGGCGTGGGAATGCCGTTGCCGGCCGGCGAGCGCAGGCGGCGCTCGGGCGAGCGGTGCTCAAGAAGCCGCCGGGCCGGCGCCGATAGACGGAGCGTGTCGCGAGCAGACGATGACCTGCGCCGTCTCGGGGAAGCGCTCAAAGCGGGGACCGACGAGGTCGTCGCCGAGGATGCTGCGCCGCTCGGCGGGGTCCGGCGCGGCGCTCGACACGCTCGTGGAAGACTCCTTCGCGCGGGTCGGCTCGGTCTCGACGACTCGCGGTCGCCCGGTGGATGGCCGGCGACGGCGAGGAGGTCGCCCGCGAGGTCGGCCGCGAGTCGTGGCGCATCTTCGGCCAGCTGGCCGCGCAGCGCGCGGCGCCGCTCAACGAGGTCACCAAGCGCTGCCTGCGCTGGCGCGACGCGGCCGAGGAGGTCATGCGCGAGCGCGCCGCGGCGCTGCGGGCTGGCGGAGGAGGTGCGTGGACCGGGCGCTGGCGATGCTGCAGCGCAGCCTCGACGTGACGCTCGTGCGGATGTGCGAGGCCTTCGAGGAGGAGCGCCGCAAGGCGCACGAGGAGCTCTCCCGCCGCCAGGACGAGCTGGCGTTCCTCGCCACCCACGACCCCCTCACGGGCCTGCCCAACCGCACCCTGATCCTCGACCGCGTCGAACAGATGCTCGTGCGCTCGCGCCGCAGCCGCACGCCCGTGGCGGCGCTGTTCGTGGACCTCGACAACTTCAAGGGCATCAACGACACGCTCGGCCACGGCGCCGGCGACCGGCTGCTGAAGGCGGTCGCCGCGCGCCTGGAGGCCGCGATCCGCGAGACCGACGCGCTCGGGCGCCTCGGCGGCGACGAGTTCGTGGTGATCGCCGAGGGCATGTCGCTGGCCGCCGGTCCCGAGCTGATCGCCGAGCGCCTGCTGGCCGCGCTCGCGCAGCCGTTTCAAGCTCGACGACCCGAGGCCGCGCGCCTGGCGGTCACCGCCTCGCGTGGGGATCGCGATGGGCGACCGGGAGTCCGCCGAGGAAATGCTGCGCGACGCCGACATCGCGATGTACCGAGCCAAGTGGGACGGCAAGAACCGCTACGTGGTGTTCGAGTCCGCGATGCAGGACGCCGTACAGAGCCGCCTGGAGCTCGAGATGGACCTGCGCGAAGCGTTGCGAGCGCGAGCAGTTCTTCCTCGTCTACCAGCCGACGTTCGACCTGCAGAGCATGAGCCCCACCGGCGTGGAGGCGCTGCTGCGCTGGACACAGCCCGCGCCGCGGGGAGGTGCAGCCCGACGACTTCGTGCCGCTGCTGGAGGAGACCGGCATGATCGTCGAGGTCGGCCGGTGGGTGCTGCGTGAGGCCTGCCGCCAGGGCGGCGGCGTGGCGCGCGGCCGGGCACGCGATCGGCATGTCGGTCAACGTGTCCGCCCGCCAGCTCGAGACCGACGAGTTCGTCGACCACGTCCGCGAGGCGCTCGCGGACGAGCGGCCTGGAGCCGGGCGCGCTGACGCTCGAGATCACCGAGACGACGATCATGCGCGACACCGCGCAGACGGTCCGCCGCCTGGCGCGATCAAGGAGCTCGGCGTGCGTATCGCGATCGACGACTTCGGCACCGGCTACTCCTCGCTCTCGCACCTGCAGCAGTTCCCCGTGGACGCGCTGAAGATCGACCGCTCCTTCATCGCGCGCCTGACGCAGAGCCCCGAAGGCGAGACGCTGATCCGCACGCTCGTGCAGCTCGGCAAGGCGATGTCGATCGAGACGCTCGCCGAGGGCATCGAGCGCCACGTGAGCTGGACCTGCTCAAGGACGAGCTCTGCGACTCCGGCCAGGGCTTCCTGTTCGCGCGCCCGCTCGACGCCTCCACGGCGGAGGCGTTCTTCGGGACCTGGAGCGGGGACCTGCCGGAGGCGTTCGCGCAGGAGGCGGTGTAGGGGCCTGAGGTGGTGTGGGGGTCGGAGGTGGGGGAGGACGGGCGAATCTTGGGGGATCGTCCACGTGACGCAGTTGCCTGCCGGGCGCGTGTGCGCGGGGCCTCCATACCCCGCGAACCGGGCGCTGGGTGCCAGCCACGCGTTGGCGGAGGGGCTATTGAATTGCAAGTCTGCGGATTGCCGGCTCGTCGAGCTGCCGGTCAAGCGTCCGATCGGGCTTGCCGGTGAGGTAGTCGAGCACAACCTGCTCGGCGATGTTCGGACGACCACGAGCCATTTCGCCCCAAGTGTTACATGATTTATGTACTGTTCATGCAACGTTTGGGCGAAAATCCACCAAAGCCGCTGATCCTTGTGCGGCAGCTCCTGAGCTTGGGGGACGGGAGCGCCGGGACCCGTTGCAAACGCCTGCTCGCCCGCCGCGGTCGGCTTTTCCGGACAGACGACTGGGACGACGGGAGCGGCGGATAGGGCGCCCTGGCACTCCTGGTCGACCTGCCGGGGCAACCCCGCGCTGCGTCCGTTCCATCCCATGCATGAGGGACACTGACGGGATGGTCGATCCGATCACCCTTTCGATCTTCGAGATGGTTGGGGAGCCGGCTGCCAAGCAGCTGATGGAGTGGGTGAAGGGCAGCGAGGCGAATCAGCTCGTGAAGCTCCTGAAGCCCCGGTTCCCGAACGCTTACAAGTTGTTGACGCAGCCCTCGGTGTTGGTCGAGATTTACGTGTACGCTGAGAGCGGCGTCTTCCGCCAAGCGGAGATGGTGCGGGCGCTGCGCGCGATCACCGACTCGCCGCAGCAGGCGGCTGAGCTTGCGGAGGCGATCCGCGAGAACCAGTGGCGGGTGATGCACGATGACCGCCAAGCCCACCAGGAGCTGCGGCGCCTCCGTGCGGAGATTGGCGGCGACATCGGTGCCGGCAACAGCGAGCTCCTGCGGGGAATCACCGAAGCGATTGAGCGACTCGCGCTGCGGCTGCCGGCGGCACGGCAGCTGCCTGCGCGGACCTCACCGTTCGTGGACCGCGACCGGGAGCTCGCCGATGGGCAGTCCAAGCTGGCCACGGCGTCCCCGGGTCACGTAGCGAAGCTCGTGAACTGCACCGGTATGGCGGGCGCCGGGAAGTCTGTGTTCGCGCTGGAGCTCGCCTACCGCCAGCCCGATCGGTTCGACGGCGGTGTCCTGTATGTCGACATGCGTAGCACCGACGGGCGGGTGCTTTCGGCGGGGGATCTGGCGGCGCGGCTGCTGCGTGACCTCGGTGTCGGCCCGGACTCGATCTCAGAGGATCCCGAGCGCCGTCTGGCTCTGTGGCGTTCGATGTGCGCGACAGGCCGGGTGCTGGTGGTGCTCGACAACGCGCAGCAGGGCAGCGAGGTACAGCGGCTGATTCCGGCCAACAGCGAGTGTGTGGTGCTCGTCACGTCTCGCACGCCGCTTCAGGGCCTCGCAGGAGCAGCGCTGATCGAACTGGCCGAGATGGCGCAGGATGACGCCCTCCAGCTGCTGGAGGCGATCGTCGGCGAGCGTGTGCGTAGCGAAGCGGAGGCGGCCCGGGAGATCGTGGCCAGCTGCTCGGGCTTGCCGCTTGCGCTGGCCGTGGTGGCGGGCCGTCTGTGGGCGCAGCCGGGCCGGACGCTCGCGAGCATGGCAAAAGCGCTCGCCACCTCTGCTGACCTCCTCGGCGGACTGGATGACCGGGCCGGGACGATCCGCGCGACGCTGGCCTCGAGCCTAGGCGACGCCGGCTCGGAGGCCCGGCGGGTCCTGCTGCTGCTCGCGGCGCTGGACGTCAGCTACCCGGAGCTCGCGCTCGTCGCCGCGGTCGCGGCATGCGACACCGGCACTGCCGAGGCGCTGCTGCAGGAGCTCGGCGAGCAGCGCCTGATTACTCCCGTCGCCGGGGGCGGCTGGAGGATCAACGACCTGCTTCGCCTCGCTGCGTCGCAGCTGGCTGTCAGCGAGCTGGGCGAGCAGGAAATCCTGTCCGCGCAGGAACGTAAGGTCCGCTGGGTAGTGGAAGCGGCGGAAGAGCACGCCAACGACCTAGAAGGCGAGGACTAGAGCACCGTGGCGTTGAACTTGGAGCGCGAACGCGCCGCACTGGACTGGTATGAGGAGCGCCGCGACGAGCTGTTCTCCACGGTCGCGCAGGCCCACAGCCGTGAGGATGACGGGCAGGTTCTGGAGCTCGCGAGCGCGCTCGCGCCATTCCTCGCACGCCGCTCCTACTGGGATGAGGGCGAGACTATCCTCACCTGGGGAGTCGAAGCCGCGCGCCGCTCAGAGCAGCAGCAGCCACTTGCGGAAATGCTAAACGAGCTTGGGACCGTGCACCGCCAGCAGTCCCGGTTTGAGCAGGCCGCCCGCGAGTTCGAGCGCGCGTTCGCGACTTTCGGTGACCTCGGCGACCCGGCCGGTGAGGCGCGGGCGCTTAGCAACCTCGGGCTCACCTACCGCAAGCTTGGGCAGACGGACCGCGCTCGGGACGCGTTCGAAGCGTCAATCGAGCGCTGGCGGCGGCTTGAGGGTAGCGAGGAGCGTGAGCACGGTCTCGCACGCAGCCTGAACAACCTCGGCATGACGCTCCGTGACGGCGGGCACTATGCCGATGCACAGGCCCTGTTCGAGCAGGCGCTCGGGTTGCGCGAACAGATCGAGGACGCGGACGGTGTGAGCCGAACGCTGAACAACCTCGGGCAGCTCGCGCGCTTGCAGGAGAACCCGGCCGAGGCGAGTGACCTGCACTTGCGAGCCCTTGAGATCCGGCGTGCTCTGGGCGACAGGCATGGCGTGGCACGCACCGCCGGATCGCTGGCGCTCGCGCTTGCGGAGCAGGCTCGCTTGGAGGAGGCGAGGGCGCTGCTCGAGGAAGCGATGAGCATCCGCGGCGCACTGGGCGACCGCTACGGGGAAGCGGAGACCGCGCTTCAGCTCGCGCGTGTCGAGCAGGCGCAGGGTGACCCTGGCGCAGCCATTGAGCAGGCCGAATTCACGGCCGGCCTTGCCAGGGAGCTTAGTGTGCCGAGGCTCGCGGCCGAGGCTTTGATGGTGCAGGGCGAGGCGTATGCCGCCCTGGCTGAACCAGATGCGGCGGCGGCTGCGTGGACGGCGGCTCTGGAGCAGTTCCGTGCTCTCGGTGCCGACGCGGAGGTCGAGAGCGTGCTGCGCCGGCTAGCCGAGTAGCCCCGACCTCCGCCTGCGCCCCTTCGGTCGCTGCAGCTCGGTGGCTCTTTGGCTCGCGCTTGTGTGAGCGACAGCCCGCACGTAGCCAAACCTGCGGCTACTGCGCCGGCCCGAACCACCCCTATCTCACGATGACCGGCACGTCGTGGTTCCGGGGAGCGTGGCGGGCGAGCCTCGCTACGGCCAGTCGATCTGCTCGGCCAGCTCGCCCGCGCTGAGGTCGATCACCCCGCTGCGCTGGATCGGCGCGTAGTTGCCGTCCCGTAGACCCAGCCAATGGATCCTGCGCTCGCGGGGGTCGACGATCAGCACCTCATCGACGTCGTGGGCGGCGTAGAAGGGGAGCTTCAGCCAGGACTCGTCGTTGGGGGAGGCGATCTCCACCACGAGCGCGGCCGTGTGGTGCCAGACGCCGCGCAGCCGCTCTCGGTGCAGGCCGCCGTCGGGCACCCGGAAGTTGTCCTCCGAGTCGCCGAGGTTGAACTCACCCATCGTCGGCCACAGCCCCGCGGCTCGCGCCCGCGGGCCGAAGAGTTCGGCCAGCTGCTGTGAGATGTCGGCGTGTTCACCGAGTGGGGCGGGGACCATGTGCAGCACACCCTCCCACACCTCGTCGAAACGATCCAGTTCGGAGCGGCGCCGGCGCTCGAGCAGCTCTTCGAACCCGGACGTGGAAGGGTCCAGAACCACCGTGCGCATCGCTCCAGCGTAGCGCGTGGCGCCCAACGATCAGGCAACCGCCGCCTTCGCGTCGTGGTTGAACGAGCCGACCTCCTGCTCGCTCAGCGAGGTGCTCGGCGGGTGGTCCGCCAGCGTCTTGAGGCTGCGGTGGACATCGGCGAGCAGCAGTTCGGCCATGTCGCGGCTGAAGCCGTGGCGCACCAGGATCCGCTGGATCGCGAGGTCCTCGAGGTGGGAGGGCAGCGTGTAGGCGGGCACGAGCCAGCCGTGGGCGCGCAGGCGGTCGGCGAGGTCGAACAGGTTGTAGCCGTGCTCGACGCCGTCGGTCAGCTTCCACGAGACCGCGGCGATGCCCTTGGCCGGGTCGCCGTCGTGGACGATCTCGAACGGGCCCGCCTTGGCGATCGCCTGCGCGAGGTGGCGCGCACGTCTCGTACGTGGCTCCGTGCACGCGGGCGTACCCTTCGCGGCCGAGGCGGATGAAGTCGTAGTACTGGGTGACGACCTGGCCGCCGGGGCGGGAGAAGTTGAGGTTGAACGTCGGCATCTCCCCGCCGAGGTAGTTGACGTTGAAGATCATCCGCTTCGGCAGGTCCTGCTTTTCGCGCCACACCGCCCAGCCGCAGCCGAGCGGGGCGAGGCCGGTCTTGTGCCCGGAGGCGTTGATCGGACTTCACGCGCTCCAGGCGGAAGTCCCACTCCAGCTCGGGGGCGGTGAACGGGGCGAGCAGCGCGCCGCTGGCGCCGTCCACGTGCAGCGGGATGTCGAGGCCGCGCTCAGCCTGCAGCTTGTCGAGCGCGGCGGCGATCCCGGCGACGTCCTCGAACAGGCCGGTGAACGTCTGGCCGAGCGTGGCGACGACCATGATCGTGTTCTCGTCGCAGCGCTCCAAGCACTGCTCCGGCTTCCATCAGGTAGCGGCCGGGGTCCATCGGCACCTCGCGGATCTCCACGTCGAAGTACCGCGCGAACTTCTCCCAGCACACCTGCACCGGCCCGCACACGAAGTTCGGCCGCTCGGCGGGCTTGCCTTCGGCCTCGCGGCGCTCGCGCCAGCGGAACTTCGCCGCCAGGCCCGCCAGCATCGCGGCCTCGCTGGAGCCGGTCGTGGAGGTGCCGAGCGTGGTGTCGGGGTGCGGGGAGTGCCACAGGTCGGCGAGCATCCGCACGCAGCGTGCCTCGAGCTCCGCGGTCTGCGGGTACTCGTCCTTGTCGACGATGTTCTTGTCGAAGCTCTCCGCCAGCAGCGTCAGCACCTCGGGCTCGGCCCACGTGGTGCAGAACGTCGCGAGGTTCATGCGCGCGACGCCGTCGAGCAGCAGCTCGTCGTGCACCAGCGCGTACGCGTGGCGGGGTTCGCACTCGTGTGCGGGGAAGCGGCGCTTGGGTGCTCCCCGGCGGGCCATCAGCGACTCGTAGGGGTCCTCCTCCTCGGGGTGCGCGGGGGTGTGGGGGTGCTCGCTCATGCGGGGCTCCTTGCGGTTGGACTCCGAGGGTGGTTCCCCGAAGGATGGCGGACCCGGGCGTTCATGGTCGTGAACGCTCGCCTCCCGAAGGATGGCGGATCCGGGCGTTCACGACGGTGAACACAAGTCGGGACTGACGGGCGATTGTGAGCGCTCCCCGCCGCTCCCCATCATCGTTGCCGACCCCCGCACCGGACCTTTGGACGCACAGCGTGTTGAGGCCGGCGCCGCTCGAGGGAGCGTGGAGGGAGTCGCCAGCAGGTCCTCAGCACAGCAGAAACAAGGAAACGCCAAACCAAGGATGGAGGCCTCCGATGCTCACAAGTGTCAAAACCGCTCAGGAGAGCCAGCGACATCGGGCTGCGTGCTCGCACGACCCTCGACGAGTCGCCCGAGGCGCATGCGCCAGGTGCGCCTCGCGATCGCGCGTGCCAAGGAGGGCGACCGCGACGCGCTGCGACTGCTGTACGTGCGCTACTCCGAAAACGTCTACGGCTACGTGCGCTCGATCGTACGCGACGAGAAGGAGGCCGAAGACCTCACCCAGCACGTCTTCCTGAAGCTGATCACCGCGATCTGCAAGTACGACGACCGCGGCATCCCCTTCTCCGGCTGGCTGCTGCGGCTGGCGCGCAACGTCGCGCTCGACCACTTACGCCGGCGCCGCGCGACCCCGCAGAGGAGGTGTACGGAGCAGACACCCACGTCGACGAGGCCTCGCTCGGACCGCGCGCGCAACGCTGCGCACGGCGCTCGACTCGCTGCCGGAGGAGCAGCGCTACGTGGTCGTGATGCGCCACGTGATCGGACTCACCCCGCCTGAGATCGCGGCGCGCATGGGCCGCTCGGAGAGCTCGGTTCACGGCCTGCACCACCGCGGCCGGCGGGCGCTGCAGTCAGGAGCTGATCCGGTTGGAAGCTGCGCCCGCGACCGTCGCCGTCGGCGGGCTGAAGAGGATGTCTGAGACTGTCCACCACCACGTCGCCACGCACGACCCCGTTCCGCGCGGCCGCAGGTGCCGTTCACGCGTATGGACTACGCCGACCCCGCGCTGCTCGAGGAGCTGCTGGGGGCGGTCCGCGAAGTCGCCGAGCACGGCGCGTTCACGCTCGGCCACCACGTCGAGGCGTTCGAGCGCGAGTTCGCCGACTACTGCGAGTCCGACTTCGCCGTCGGCGTCTCCTCCGGCACCGAGGCGCTCGTGCTCGCGCTGCGTGCGCTGGAGATCGGGCCCGGCGACGAGGTGCTCGTGCCGGCCAACTCCTTCATCGCCACCGCCGAGGCGGTCTCCGCGGTCGGGCGCCACCCCGGTGCTGGTGGACGTGGACCCCGACTCCCACCTGCTCACCGCCGAGCTGCTCGCGCCCGCGCTCGCGCCGCGCGTGCGCTGCGTGATCCCCGTGCACCTGTTCGGGGCCACCGTGGACCTCGACCCGATCCTCGCGCTGGCCCGCGAAGCGGGGGTCACGTGCTCGAGGACGCCTGCCAGGCGCACGGCGCGCGCTACCGCGGCCAGCGGGTGGGCACGCTGGGGTCGCTCGGCTGCTTCAGCTTCTACCCCGCCAAGAACCTCGGCGCGTGGGGCGACGGGGGCGCGGTCGTGACCGCCGTGCCGGAGCTCGCCGACCGTCGTGCGGCTACTGCGCGCCCACGGGGAGCGTCCGCGCTACCACCACCGCGTGGTCGGCTCGACTGCGCGGCTGGACGCCCTGCAGGCGGCGGTGCTGCGGCGCAAGCTCACGCGCCTGGACGGCTGGAACGACGAGCGCCGTCGGCTCGGCGCCGAGCTGCGCGAGCGGCTGGCGGACCTCGGGAGGGTGGGCGATCCCGGGGGCTCCGGCGGGGTGGTCGACCCGGTCGGGTTGCCGTTCGCGCAGGCCGACCACGTCTACCACCTGTTCGTGGTGCGCTGCGAGGCCCGCGACGCGCTGCGTGAACACCTCGCCGAGCGGGGCGTCGCGACCGGCATCCACTACCCCGTCCCGATCCACCGCACCGCAGCCTACGCCGAGCTCGGCCAGGGCCCGGGGAGCCTCCCGGTGAGCGAGGGGCTCGCGGAGCGGATCTGCTCGCTGCCGATCTTCCCGGGGATGTCCGCGGCCGAGCTCGAGCAGGTGGTCGCGGCGGTTGCGGAGTTCGCAAAGCAGGGAACCGGCGCCCTCCCGGGTGGGCACGGTGTCGAGCAGGTGACCGGGGCTGCGGCCTTCCCAAACAACAAGTCCTCTCTCACAGAGCACGGGCTGACAAAAGACGGACTCGAGGGGGTGCGTTGATGATGTATATGGGACCAACTTCCACAGGCGGGGGAGATGCCTCGGAGGCACGGGGGGCGTGGGGTGCCCCCGCCGGGGAGGTGCGACGGCCGGGGCGGATCGTGCCCCGGCCGGCGCCGATCGGCGCGGCCGTCGTCGGCTGCGGCTACTGGGGTCCGAACCTCGCCCGCAACCTGGGCGAGCGCCCCGAGTTTCACCTGCACGCGCTGTGTGACCGCGACCCCGCCCAGCTGCGGACGCTCGCCCAGCGCCACCCGCAGGCACGCGCGGTGGCCGACCTCGACGAGCTGCTCTGTGACGACGCCGTCGAGGCGGTGATCTTCGCGACACCTCCGCAGACCCACTACCCGCTCGTCAAGCGGGCGCTGGAAGCGGGCAAGCACGTGCTCGTCGAGAAGCCGCTCGCGACCCGTCTCGAGCATGCCTACGAGCTGGCCGACCTGGCTGAGGGCGGGGAGCTCGTGCTGATGCCGGGCCACACCTTCATCTACAGCCCGGCCGTCAACACCGTGCGCGACCTCATCCGCGACGGCACCGTCGGCGACGTGCACTTCATCACCTCCTCGCGGATGAACCTCGGCAAGTACCAGTCCGACGGCGTCGTCTGCGACCTCGCGCCGCACGACCTCTCGATCCTCATGTACTGGCTCGACCAGCCGATCGTGGAGGTGTCGGCCTCGGGGAGCAGTGTGTTCGCGCAGGGGGTGCCGGAGACGGCGTTCCTGACGCTCACGTTCGCCGGTGGCACCACCGCCAACGTGCAGCTCTCCTGGCTGGCGCCGCGCAAGATGCGCCAGATGATCGTGGTGGGCTCCAAGCGCATGGTGCAGTACGACGACACCGCCTCCGACGAGCCGGTGCGCGTGTACGACCGCGGGATGGACGTGGGTCCGCCCTCCAACTTCGGCGAGCACCAGCTGATCTACCGCACCGGGGACGTCGTGATCCCGCGGGTGCAGCCGCAGGAGCCGCTGCGCCTGGAGCTCGAGGACTTCGCGCGTGCGATCCGCACGGGCTCTGAACCCCGCTCGAACGTGGCGCTCGGGATCGAAATCGTCGCCGCCGTCGAGATGGCGTCGGCCTCGATCCGCGACAACGGAGCCCCGTTGGCGCTCGCCGCGCCGCGCCTCGAACGCGCTGCCGCGTAGCCATGACGGACGAGTCGCGGTCGACCGAGGGTCTGCGGTCGGCCGACGACCTGCGCGCGGCGGAGGACCTGCGCGCGGCCGCCCTACACGGGGTGCGGTGGTCCTCGATCGCCCGCCCCACGGCCGAGTTTCTCCTGCTGGGCTCGATGGTCGTCCTCGCGCGCATCATCCCGCCGGCCGAATTCGGCCGCTACGCGGTGGCGCTGATCGCCCAGGAACTGGCCTACGTGATCACCGCCGAAGGGGTGGGCAGCGCGTTGGTCCAGCGCAAGGTCCTGCGCCGCGAGCACCTGCAGTCGGGGATGGCGCTGGGGCTGCTCACTGGTCTCGTACTGGCGGGGCTGATGCTGGTCGTGGCCAGCCTGGCGATCGACCCGATCTTCGGCTCGCGCACCGCGGAGTTCGTCCGGCTGATCTCGCCCCTGTGCCTGATCGCCGCGGCCGGGACCGTCTCGATGGCGCTGCTGCGCAGGCGGATGGCGTTCCGGCGCCTGAGCGAGATCGAAGTCGCGAGCACCCTCGTGCGTGTCGTGACCTGCATCGCCCTCGCGCTCGCCGGCCTCAGCGGAGCGGCGCTGATCTGGGGGATGCTCGCCAGCACGCTGGCGATGACCACGATCGCGTGGGTCAGCGCGCCGCCGCCGCTGCCGCGCCTGCACCTGAAGGCCGCGCGCGAACTGCTCGACTACGGCTTCTCGGCGTCGATGGCGGCGGCCAGCTGGGTCGGGTTTCGCAACAGCGACTACGCGATCGTCGGCGCCCGCCTCGGGGTCGTGCCGGCCGGCCTGTACTTCCGCGCCTACACCCTGGCCGTGGACTACCAGAAGAAGGTCTCGATGGTGATGGGCCAGGTCGGCTTTCCGCTGCTCTCGCGCACCCGCAGCGAGGCGGAGCTGGCCGAGATGCGCCGCCAGATGGTGCGCCTGCTGACGATCACCCTGTTCCCACTGCTCGCGCTCCTGGCGATCGGCGCGCCGGTGCTCGTGCCATTTCTGTTCGGCCCCAAGTGGACGGAGGCGGTGGTGCCGACCCAGATCCTCGCGGTGGGCGGGGCCGCCACCCTCGTGATCGACGCCGTGGGGACGGTGCTGATGGCCAACGGCCGCACGCGCGCGCTGCTCGGCTACGGCCTCTCGCACTGGGTTGTCTACGCGGGCTCGGTGTTCCTGGTCGTACCGCTCGGGATCGACGCGGTCGCTGCCGACGCGGCGGTCGTGCACACGCTGTTCCTCGTCTTCGCCTACCGCCTGATGCTGCGCGACTCCTCTGAGCGCCCGCTGCGCTGCCTGTGGCGCGACGTCTGCCCGGCCACCGTCGCCTGCCTAGGGCTTGTGGCGGTGACCCTGCCGGCGAGCGTCGCGCTGACCGAGGCGCACCTGCCCCGGATCGTGTGGCTGGCGGCCGTGGGGCTGGTCGCGGTGCCCCCCTACCTGCTGACGCTGCGCCTCTGCTTCCCCGCGACGTGGCGCAGCTTGCGCACCGTGCTGGAGCACTTCCTGCCGGAGCACCCGCGGCTGCGCTGGGTGCAACGGCGCCTGACCACGGCCGGTGCGCGGTCGGCGGCCTGAGCGGCGCGAGGCTCGGGTGGGCGGTATGAGAGACTCGGTTGCACGGGTATGAGAGGCTCGCGCTACTTGGATGGACCCCTGCGACGCACGCGGATCTGGAAGTACCGGGCGCTCTCCACCTGCCGTCGTGTGAGCGGTTCGCCGGTCGTCCTGCAACCCGTGCTGTTCCTCGGCACCGGCGCGATCGTACTGGGTCGCGACGTCGAGTTCGGCTGGCCCCGCTCGACCCTGTTCTACACCGGCTACTGCCACGTCGAGGCCGCCACGCCCGAGTCCGCGATCGAGATCGGTGACGAAGTGCAGATCAACAACAACGCGTTCCTCAAGAGCGAGGGGCCGGGCATCCGCATCGGCGCGCGCGCGCTGCTGGGGTCGGAGGTGACGATCTACGACAGCGACTTCCACGACCTGCGGCCCAACCGCCGCCGCGACGGCCAGCCGCGCATGGCGGCCGTCGAGCTCGGCGAGGACGTGTTCGTGGGCGATGGTGTGAAGATCCTCAAGGGCGTGCACATCGGCGCCCACTCGGTGATCGGCGCCGGCAGCGTGGTGACCGGGTCGATCCCGGAGGGTGTGGTCGCGGCGGGCAACCCCGCGCGGGTCATCAGGACGCTCTCCTGACGCGCTCGCGTGGCGTGCAAGATTGCTTCCTCTCTGCCGTTGATAGAAACATTGGGACCCAACTGACGCCCGCCCTGGGCGACGTCGGTCGGTCACATCAGGGCGACGGGGCGACCCGGCGCCGCGAGAGGACGATGGCCTCCGGGAGACCGGTGGCGATGGAGGGTGTGCACATGCGAGGACGACAACGCCGGTCGATGCTCGGTTTCGCGGTAGCCCTTCTCGGGCTCCTGTGCGTGGCGGCAAGCGCCCCTGCGGCGCCCATCGCCTACCCCGATCTGCAGGTGCTGGTACCGACCAGCGACATCGCGATCGGGCATCCGACGTCAACCACGCGCTCGCTCGACTTCTCACACATCACCTGGAACGCGGGCACCGGGCCGTTTGAGATCCGCCCGAGCTACAACGCGCTCACCGGCATCTCCCAGGGCTTCCAGGCGCTCTACAGCAGCCCGAGCGCGGGGGTCTACACCTTCGAACGCACCGTGCCGATCGCCGGCTCGATGATCTGGGACCCGCCCTCCGACTACCGCTTCCCGCTCGATTCCTTCGCGCTCTACACCGTCGCCTCTGGGGGCGGCCCCGGCAGCCTCGTCGCGACTAGCCCCAAGGTCGACTTCTGCATCACCGGCGACACGTACGTTGGCGGCGTGCCGAACACGCCCACCGAGGAAGCGTACCCCGAGAGCGACTGCACCTCGCCGACCGGCACGCTGGGCCTGAGCGTCGGCTGGGGCGACGAGTACGAATCTACCGACGGCGGCGAGAACATCGAAATCACCAGCGTGCCCTCCGGGACCTACTGGCTGCAGGCGATCGTCGACCCCGACGGGTACATCGAAGAATCCAACACCACCAACAACATCACCAACACCAAGCTGCGCATCGAAGGCAACACCGTGACAGTGCTCGAACAGGCGCACCCCGGTGAAGCGACGCCCCCGGTCGTGACCCTGACGAGCCCCGCCGCGGGCTCCACTGTCTCCGGGACCGTCGCGCTCGGCGCCACGGCCAGCAGCTCGGCGCCGATCTCCAAGGTGCAGTTCCTGCTCGACGGCGAGCCGCTCGGCGCGCCGGTGAGCACCCCTCCCTACACGCTCGCCTGGACCGTCGGGAGCACCACGCCCGGGATCCACTACTTAAGCGCACAAGCCACCGACGCCAACGGGCTCGTGGGCACCGCACCGGCGGTCGCCGTCACCGTCCCCGCTCAGGTCGGCACGATCGCGACCGTCGCACAGGTGAGCCAGGCCGGCAAGACCACGACCACCACTCCGGCTTTCTCGACGGTCTCGGCGGGCGACGTGCTGCTCGCCTTCGCCGGCTCCGACGGCCCGAGCTCGGGCGGACAGACGGTGAGCGTCAGCGGCGCCGGGCTGACGTGGAAACTCGTCAAGCGCTCGGGCGCCCAGGCGGGCGACGCCGAGATCTGGACGGCCACCACCACTGGACCTCTGTCGAGCGCGACCGTCACCGCGACCGCTGCGAAGACGGGCTACGACCAGTCGCTCACGGTCCTCGCGCTGAGTGGCGCCGTCGGGATCGGCAACTCGGCCACGGCCGCCGCCGCCGGCGGGGCGCCCACGATCGCGCTTACGGCCTCGCAGGCCGGCGCGGTTGACTTCGCGACAGGTGACGACTGGGACAACGACGTCTCGCGCACGCTCGGAGCGGGCGAGGCGATGCTCACGCAGGACCTCGACACCGCCACCGGGGACACGTACTGGACGCAGTACGCGACGGCCCCGACCCTCTCGGCCGGCCAGACCGTGACGCTGGGCGACACCGCCCCGACCGCCGACCGCTGGGACTTCGCGGCGGTCGAAGTGCTCCCCGGCACACTCACGCCACCCCCGCCCGACACCGAACCTCCGACCGTATCGATCGTCAACCCAGCCGCGGGCCAGACGGTCTCGGGCAAGGTGCAGGTGAGCGCCACCGCGACCGACAACGTCGCCGTCGCCTCCGTGCAGTTCTACCTCGACGGCAAAGCCTTGGGTGCCCCGGTGACCAGCCCACCGTACGCGGTCAGCTGGGAAACGACCGCGGCTACGAGTGGCACCCACACCCTCACAGCCACAGCGACGGACACCTCCGGCAACGTCGGCCAGGCCACTCCCGTGAAGGTCACCGTGGAAAATCCCGCCGAGGAAGAACCGTGCTTCGTGATGGACGCAAACGTCACCGTCGATGGCCACGGCACGTTGACGACGCCTGCCTTCACCACTGCCGAGGCCGGCGAGCAGCTACTCGCGTTCGTCGCCTCCGACGGACCGAACGGCGCGGGCAAGCAGTCGGCGACGGTCTCCGGCGCGGGCCTCAAATGGACGCTCGTCAAGCGCGCCAACTCGCGTCCCGGTGATGCCGAGATCTGGTGGGCGACCGCCACCAAACAGCTCAGCGGCGTCACCGTCACCTCCAAACAGTCGGCCTCCGGCTACGACCAGTCGCTGAGCGTGATCGCCGAGCAGATGTCCGACGGCATCGGAGCGTCGGCCACCGCTGGGGCGGCGAGCGGGGCGCCGAGCGTCTCGCTGAAGACCACCGAAGAAGGCTCGCTCGTGTTCGCTGTCGGCGACGACTGGGATCGCGCGGTCGCACGCACGCTGGGACCCAACCAGATGGTGCTCCACGAATACCTCGACGAGAGCACCGGCGAAACGTTCTGGTCGCAGTACACCGCCTTGGTCACCGGCGCCGCGGGGACGACTGTGACGCTGGGTGACACTGCCCCCACGAACGACCAGTGGAACATGGCCGCCGTCGAGCTGCTCGGCGACGGTCCCGGTAACTGACTCGCCACGGGGCCGCGGCGCTCGACTCGCCTTTGCGCGGGTCGGCCCACCCGCCGCGGACCCTGGCCTGATCGGTCGTCTTCGGTTGCCTGGCAGCCCGGGGTCCGGGGTCCCCTGAGAGGCCGCCGTGAGTAGGGGCATTGGACGCCCGCCTCGAAAAATCGGCCCACCGTAGGGCGTTTAGTCACCATGAACACTCCTACCCTGCGCGGTGTCCGCGCCCTCATCACCGGTGGCGCGGGCGCCGTCGGCTCCAACATCGCCGACCAGCTTGTGCAGGCCGAAGCCGAAGAGATCGTCGTGCTCGACAACTTCGTGCGCGGCCGTCCCGAGAACCTCGCCTGGGCGCTCGCCCACGGCCCTGTGCGGCTCGTCGAGGGCGACATCTGCGACCGCGAGCTCGTCGCCGAGTTGACGCGCGGCATCGACGTCGTCTTCCACCAAGCGGCGCTGCGGATCACCCAGTGCGCGGAGGAACCGCGGCTGGCGCTCGAAGTGATGGTCGACGGGACCTACAACGTGATCGAGGCCGCCCTGGCGGAGGGGGTGCGCCGGATCGTCGCCGCCTCCTCGGCCTCCGTCTACGGCCTCGCCGAGCAGTTCCCGACAACCGAGTCCCACCACCCCTACGCGAACGACACCCTCTACGGCGCCGCCAAGACCTTCAACGAGGGCCTGCTGCGCAGCTTCCACTCGATGCGGGGGCTCGACTACGTGGCGCTGCGCTACTTCAACGTGTACGGGCCGCGGATGGACATCCACGGGGTTTACACCGAGGTGCTGGTGCGCTGGATGGAGCGCATCGAAGCCGGCGACGCTCCGCTGATCCTCGGGGACGGGTCGCAGACGATGGACTTCGTCTACATCGGCGACGTCGCCCGCGCCAACCTGCTGGCCGCCGTGGCGCCGGTGAGCGACGAGGTGTTCAACGTCGCCAGCGGCACCGAGACCAGCCTGCTCGAGCTCGCCCGGGCGTTGATCGAGGTGATGGGTGCGGACGTGTCTGTCGAACACGGGCCGGAGCGGTCGGTCAACAAGGTCCCACGGCGCCTCTCGGACACCACGCTCGCGCGCGAGCGCCTGGGCTTCGAGGCGGAGGTCGGGCTCGAAGAGGGCCTGCGACTGCTCGTGGAGTGGTGGCGCGCCGAGCGCGAGCGGGCCGCAGCGCCTGTGCTGGCGGGGGCGTCGTGATGGAGGTCCCGTTCGCGCGTCCGAGTTTCTCCGGCCGGGAGGCGGCCGCGATCGCGGAGGCCGTCGCCACCGGCTGGGTCTCCCAGGGCCCGCGCGTGCAAGCGTTCGAGGCCGCCTTCGCCGAGCGCGTCGGGGCGGCTGACGCGGTCGCCACGACCAGCTGTACGACCGCCCTGCAGCTCGCGCTGCACGTGTCGGGGGTCGGCCCGGGCGACGAGGTGATCGTCCCCTCGCTGTCGTTCATCGCGACCGCCAACGCCGTCTGGCAGTGCGGCGCGCAGCCGGTCTTCGCGGACGTTGACCCGCTCACCTACAACCTCGACGCGGCCGCCGCCGAGCGCGCGATCACGCCCCGGACGAAGGCCGTCATGCCCGTCCACCAGGTCGGGCTGCCGGCCGACATGGACGCCTTCTTCGAGCTCTCCGAGCGCCACGGCCTTGCGCTAGTCGAGGACGCCGCCTGCGCGATCGGCGCCCGCTACAAGGACCGGCCGGTCGGCTCGCTCGGGCCGCTCGCCTGCTTCTCGCTGCACCCGCGCAAGGTCATCACCACCGGCGAGGGCGGCATGATCGCAGTGCAGGACCCGGCGGTGGCGCAGCGGCTGCGGCGGCTGCGCGCGCACGGGATGGACACCTCCGACCTCGCCCGCCACGCCGCCCGCGACGTGGTCATCGAGAGCTACCCCGAACGGGGCTTCAACGCTCGCATGACTGACCTGCAGGCCGCGCTGGGGCTGTGCCAGCTCGAGGACCTCGACGGCATCCTCGAGCGCCGCCGGCACCTGGCCGAGCGCTACACCGCTGCGCTTGCTCAGATCCCGCATCTTTACGCGCCCTACGAACCGCCGTACGCGCAGCGCACGTGGCAGTCCTACTGCGTGCGTGTCGGCCCGCGCGCGAGCTGCGACCGCACCGAGCTGATGCGCCGCCTGCTGTGCGACGGTGTCCCGACCCGCCGCGGAGTGATGGCGATCCACGAGGAGCGCTCCTACGCCGGCGAGCACGGCGGACTGGCGCACACCGAGGCCGCCGCGCGCGAGGTGCTGATGCTGCCGCTCTTCCCTGACCTGAGCGAGGAGCAGCAGGACTACGTGCTGCAGCGCCTCACCGCCCACACGCTCAGCCTGGCGGCGTGATGGCCGAGAGCGCGTGGGAGGAAGCGTGCCGCCTCTACCCCGGCACTGTCTCGGTCACAAAGGACTGGCAAGGACCGGCGCTGCATGCGTTGATGGTCACGAAGGGTCGGCAGGGTCCGGTGCCGCGGGCTTCCACGGTCACAACAAACCGACAGAGACCGGTCCCACTGGCTTTGACGGTCACAAAAGACCGGCAGAGACCGGTGCGTTCATCTGGTATGCAGGCGAGCACTGCCCAGAGACGGGGCTTGGCGGAGTACCCCCACGCGCTCGCCGCCCCGGCGGTCGTGGGCGAGACGCCGTACCCCCCGATCCACGTCGCCGCGACACGGAAGTGGTACCTCGACGCGCCGCTGCGCGCGCTCGACGTCGCGCTCTCCGCCGCGCTGCTGGTGGCGCTCTCCCCGCTGCTCGCGCTGACTGCGCTCGCGGTGCGGATTGACTCCCGGGGGCCCGTGCTGTTCCGCCAGCGGCGCGTCGGACGCGGCCTGGAGCCGTTCACCGTCAACAAATTTCGCACGATGCACGACGGGGTCGGCCACGACACCCACCGGGCCTTCGTGCTGGGGCTGATCGCGGGCGAGCAGCCCGAGCGCCCCGAGGGCGGCCCCCGCTTCAAGCTCGTGGGCGACGAGCGCGTCACGCGCCTCGGGCGGCTACTACGGCAGTCGAGCCTTGACGAGCTGCCCCAGTTGTGGAACGTGCTGCGCGGTGAGATGTCGCTCGTCGGTCCGCGCCCGCCGATCCCCTACGAGGTCGAGCACTACCCCGCGCACTGGTTCGCGCGCTTTGCGGTAAAGCCTGGGCTGACCGGCCTATGGCAGGTGAGTGGGCGCTCCGACCTCACGCTCGAGCAGATGATCGCGCTCGACGTCGAGTACTCGGAGCGCCGCTCGCTGTGGCTCAACCTTTCGATCCTGGCGCGGACCGTGCCCGCTGTACTCGGCGGCAAGGGGGCCTCATGAAGGGGTCGTGCAGTGTTTCTGGGTTTACCAACAATCTCGGCGCAGACCGCACTCGCGGGGCTGAGCTGCAAGGAGAGGCATTCGTGAGGGACTACACGCGAGCAACGGGCTTGGACGTACGGACGCCGCTGCGTACGGCACTGCTGTGGCTGCTGGGGGTGCTGGCGCTCCCAGCCGTTCTGGCGTTGGCGTCTGCGGCGCCGGCCGCGGCTGAAGAAGACAAATGCGCAGAAGCTGCCAACCCGATCGTGTGCGAGAACGCGCTCCCCGGCGACCCGCGGAGCAACTGGCAGGTCAACGGCGTGGGCAACCCCGAAATCGAAGGTTACGCGACCTCGATGAGCGTCAACGTGGGGCAGACCGAGTCGTTCAAGATCGACACCAAAGCCTCCTCCTACCACATCGAAATCCTGCGGCTCGGCTACTACGGGGGCGACGGGGCGCGCGTGGTCGCTTCCGAAGTCAAACCCTCCGTGACGCTGCCCCAGAAACAGCCGGCCTGTCTGACCAGCTCCGCGACGGGGCTGATCGACTGCGGCAACTGGGGGGTCTCGGCCTCCTGGACGGTGCCGAGCAACGCCGTCTCGGGGGTCTACATCGCCGAGCTCGTGCTGGGTGCCGGCAAGGAAGAGAGCCAGATCCCGTTCGTCGTGCGCAACGACTCAAGCCACTCCGAAATCCTGCTGCAGACCTCCGACGCGACGTGGGAGGCCTACAACGACTGGGGCGGCAACAGCCTCTACACCTGCACCGTCGCCTGCCCCCCCGGTGAACCGGAAGCGTACAAGGGCGCGGACTCCGTCTCCTACAACCGCCCGTGGGAGGGCTCCTTCGAGGTCGACGGCGGAGCGTCCTACCTGTGGTACGCCGAATACCAGTTGATGTACTGGCTGGAAGAGAACGGCTACAACGTCAGCTACACGAGCGAGTCCGAAGTCGACCACAGCGGCGCGCTGCTGAAGAACCACAAGCTGTTCGTCTCCAGCGGCCACGACGAGTACTGGTCCGAAGGCCAGCGCAACAACGTCGAAGCGGCCCGCGAAGCCGGTGTCAACCTCGCGTTCTTCAGCGGCAACGAGATCTTCTGGAAGACCCGCTGGGGGCCGAGCTCCGAAGGTACGAGCACGCCCTACCGCACGCTCACCACCTACAAGGAGACCCACTACAACGCGCCCGTGGACCCCGAAGACCCGCCCGTCTGGACCGGCTCCTGGCGCGACCCGCGCTTCAGTCCGCCCGCCAACGGCGGCAGGCCGGAGAACGCGCTCACCGGCCAGCTCTTCCTGGTCAACGCGGGCACCTCCGAAATCACCGTGCCCTCGCAGTACAGCAAGCTGCGACTGTGGAAGAACACGGCCGCCTCCACGCTGCGCTCCGGGCAGTCGCTGACGCTCGCGCCCGGAACCGGGACGCTCGGCTACGAGTGGGACGAGGACCTCGACAACGGCTTCCGTCCGGCGGGCGAGTTCGACGCCTCCTCGACGACCGTCAACGGGCTGCAGACGTTCACCGACTACGGCAGCCGCCTGGCGGAAAACCAGACCGCCACGCACCACCTGACGCTGTACAGGGCTCCCTCCGGGGCGCTCGTGTTCGCCGCCGGCACCGTGCAGTGGTCGTGGGGCCTGGCCGACGTCAACGCCTGGGAATCGGAAACCACCGAGCCCGCCAACAAGCCGGCCGACCCCAACATGGAGCAGGCGACGGTCAACCTCTTCGCCGAAATGGGCGTCCAGCCCGGGTCGCTGCTCAAAGGCCTCGTGCCCGGCACGAAATCGACCAACACCACCCGGCCCACCTCGACGATCACCTCGCCCACCCAGGGCGCCACCGTCCAGGACGGCAGCGCGGTCACGATCACCGGCACCGCGACCGCCGCCGGCGAAGGCGTCGTGGCTGGAGTGGAAGTCTCCACCAACGGCGGCTCCACGTGGCACCCCGCGACGCTGACGACGCCGGCCGAACAGAGCGTCAAATGGGAATACCGGTGGGCCGCCCACGGCAACCCCACGACGACCATCAAATCGCGTGCGGTCGACGACAGCGCCAACCTCGAGACGCCCTCCGCGGGCGTCACCGTCAACGTCTCCTGCCCCTGCTCGCTCTGGGGCGCAGCCGTCACGCCGGCGACACCGGACTCCGGTGACCCGTCCTCGCTCGAGCTGGGCATGAAGTTCACCTCCGACGTATTTGGCACCGTCACCGGTGTGCGCTTCTACAAGTCCGCCGCCAACACCGGCACGCACGTGGGCAGCCTGTGGAGCGAAAGCGGGACGCTGCTGGCCTCCGCGACCTTCACCGGCGAAACCGCCTCCGGCTGGCAGCAGGTCAACTTCTCCACGCCCGTGCAGATCTCACCGCACACGACCTACGTGGTGAGCTACCTCGCGCCCAACGGCCACTACGCGCAGGAACCGTACTACTTCTACAACCCGCCCCCGACCGGCGGCAACATGCTCAACAGCCCGCCCCTGCACGCGGTCCCCGCGAGTGACACGACGACCAACGGCCTGTACGCGTACACCAGCACGCCGATGTTCCCCACGGGCAGCTTCAACGCGACCAACTACTGGGTGGACCCGGTGTTCACGCCGGCTGCGGTTCCGGGACCGGTGACCGAAGTGAGCGCCACGCCGCAGGCCGGCGCGGCGACCGTCTCGTGGACGGCGCCGTCGAGCGGAGGAGTGGTGAGCACCTACACCGTCACCCCCTACGTCGGCTCCACCGCGCAGACGCCGACCACCGTGAGCGGCTCCCCGCCGGAAACCTCGGTGACGATCTCGGGCCTCACGCCGGGCACGACCTACACGTTCACGGTGCAGGCATCGAACCCGAACGGAGCCGGCCCGGTCTCGGCGCACTCCAACCCGGTCGACCCGCCGGCGACCGCACCGCCCTCCCCGCCGCGCGGGGTCTCGGCGAGCTCCGCGACCAAACAGGTGCTCGTGACCTGGAAAGTGCCGAGCAGCGAAGGCGGCAGCCCGCTCACGGGGTACACGGTGACCCCCTACGTCGGCTCGACCGCGCAGACCGCGGTGCACGCGAGCGCCTTGGCGACCTCCGCGACCGTGACGGGCCTCACCACCGGCACGAGCTACACGTTCAAGGTCACCGCGTCCAACGCGATCGGCACGAGCGAACCGTCGCAGGCGTCGAACGCCGCTGCGCCCGAGGACACGATCTTCGACTTCGCGACGCCGACGCTCCCCGACGCGGGCGACCCGAGCTCGGTGGAGCTCGGGGTCAAGTTCACCGCCTCCACGGAAGGGTGGGTGACGGGGATCCGCTTCTACAAGGCCTCGACGAACACCGGCACGCACGTGGGCAGCCTGTGGAGCTCCACCGGCACGCTGCTCGCCTCCGCGACGTTCACCCACGAAACGGAATCGGGCTGGCAGCAGGTGACGTTCTCCGAACGGGTGGCGCTCAAACCGGGCACCACCTACGTGGCCGGCTACTTCGCCCCGAACGGGCACTACTCGGCGACCGGCGCGGGCTTCGGTTCGGCGGTTAGCCACCCGCCGCTGGAAGCGCTCGCCAACTCCAGCAGCGCCAACGGCGTGTACGCGTACGGATCGAGCAGCACGTTCCCTTCGGGCAGCTTCAACGCGACCAACTACTACGTCGACGTGCTGTTCGAACCGGTGCCGCCGACGGGGCCGCCCTCGCCGCCCACGGGCGTGTTCGCCGCTGTCGCGGCCAGCCAGGCGCAGGTCAGCTGGAGGGCGCCGAGCAACGAAGGCGGGGGCCCGATCACGGGGTACACCGTCACCCCCTACATCGGCTCCACCGCGCAGACGCCCGTCAAAGTGGGCGCCTCGAGCACCTCGCTCAGCCTGACGGGTCTCGCCAACGGCACGGGCTACACGTTCAAGGTCAGCGCCACCAACTCGGTCGGGACCGGCGAACTCTCGCAGGCCTCGAACACGGCGACGCCCGAGGACACGATCTTCGAATTCGCGACGCCCGCGATCGCCGACGCCGGCGACAGCAGTTCGGTCGAGCTGGGGGTCAAGTTCACCCCCGAAGAAAACGGCTTCGTGACGGGTGTCCGTTTCTACAAGGCGGTCGCCAACACCGGCACGCACGTGGGCAGCCTGTGGAGCTCCACCGGCACGCTGCTCGCCTCCGCGACCTTCACCAGCGAAGGCGAATCGGGCTGGCAGCAGGTCACGTTCGCCACGCCCGTCGCGGTCAAAGCGGGCACCACCTACGTGGCGGGCTACCTCGCCCCGAACGGTCACTACTCGGCGACCGCGGCGGCGTTCGCGTTCACCGGGATCAGCAACCCGCCGCTGCGGGCGCTCGCGAACGAAACGAGCGTGGACGGGGTGTACGCGTACGGCTCGTCGAGCACCTTCCCGTCGAGCAGCTTCAACTCGACCAACTACTGGGTGGACGTGCTGTTCGCGCTCGCCGCGCCCTCGGCGCCCGAAGCACCCGTGGGCGTCTCGGCGACCGCGGCGACCACCCAGGCGCAGGTGAGCTGGAGCGCGCCCAACGCCGACGGGAGCCCGATCACCGGCTACACGGTCACACCGTACGTGGGTACGACGGCGGGGACGCCTGTGAAAGTGGGCACCTCCGCGCGCAGCGCGATCGTCACGGGCCTCACCAACGGGACGAGCTACACCTTCAAGGTCTCCGCGACCAACGCGATCGGGACCGGCCCGCAGTCCTCGGCCTCAAACGGGGTGGCACCTGAGGACACGATCTTCAACTACGCCACCCCGGAAGTCGTCGACTCCGGCGACCGGGGCTCGATCGAGCTCGGTCTCAAGTTCACCACCGCGGAAAACGGCTTCGTGGCGGGGGTCCGCTTCTACAAGTCCGCCGCCAACACCGGCACGCACGTGGGCAGCCTGTGGAGCTCCACCGGCACGCTGCTCGCCTCCGCCACGTTCACGGGCGAGACGGAATCCGGTTGGCAGCAGGTCACGTTCTCCAGTCCCGTAGCGGTCACCGCGGGTACCACCTACGTGGTCGGCTACTTCGCGCCGAACGGTCGCTACTCGTACTCTCCCGCCGCCTTCGCCTCAGCTGGTGTGAGCAGCCCGCCGTTGCAGGCGCTCGCCAACGAAACGAGCGGCAACGGGGTCTACACGTACAGCGCCGAAAGCACGTTGCCCTCGAACAGCTACAACGCCACCAACTACTGGGTCGACGTGCTGTTCGCGCCGTAGGGGGTGCGCTCCGGTGGACGACCTGACGATGAAGTACATGGGTCGGCGGCGCGCGGTGCGCTCCGACAGGGGCGAGACGGTGGCGTCGAACGTGGTCCAAAGTGTCGACAAAGGAGTGTCGCGATGGATGAGTCAGGAATGTGGTCCGGTGAAGAGCGGCGTGGTCGGGCGATGAGCCGCGTGGTTCGAGCGGGCTCCTGCGCGGTGCTGCCGGTGGCCGCGGCGCTGCTCCTGGGCGCGTGCGGGGGCTCGTCCTCCTCCTCGTCTCCATCCACTGCTTCTCCCTCTGCTTCTGTCTCCTCCTCCGCGTCAATCCCCAAGGGTGTGGTCGGCGCGCGCGTGCAGGCCGGCCGCGGTGTGACGCCGATCTCCAAGTTCCTGGGCGCCGACCAGGTGCGCCCGACCCGCCGCGGCCCGGCCAGGGCCCGCGCTCAGGCAGGGATGATCGACGACGAGGTCAGCACCACGGGCGCCAAGGCGCTCGACCCGTGCTCGCTCGTGACCCGCGCACAGGCGCAGGCGATCCTCGGCAAGCCGGTCGGGCAGCCCCTCGACGCGCCCCAGGGTCCCACCTGCATCTACACGCCGCAGGGTGCCCGAGGCCTCGTCACAGTCGCCGTGATCGCCACCGACTTCTCGACGCTCAAGCCGCAGGCGCACCTCCGGGACCGGATGTCGGTCACGGTCAGCGGCCACGCTGCCTACTGCGGCGTCGCGGGCTCCCCGACAATGGTTGTTCCGCTATCACCCGGCCGGTTCCTGACGGTAGCCGCGCCCTGCCCTATCGCCGCTTCGTTCGCTTCCGCGGCGCTGAATCACATCAAGGCGTAGCGGCCGAACGACAGCGGGCTATCGGCTGAGCCGCTGGAGCTCCTCGCGGCTGAGTCCAGCGGTTCGCAGGATGTTGCCGAGCGTTCCCCGCTTGATCGGCTGATTGCCGTGCACCGGCACGGGTATGGCGTCTGGAATGGTCGGGTGGCGCAGGATATGGTGGCTGCCGCGGATGCGCTTCACGTACCAGCCTTGACTGACAAGGATCTTGACGAGCTGCTTGCCTGTAACGGCTGGGTCTGGCTCACGCGGCCTGAACCGCTACGCGGTCACGGTGTACCGAGGGGATGGGCAGGCCGTCTTCGTGCATGACCTCCAGGTAGCCCTCGATCGCCTCGCGGGCGTTGGCTCGCGCCTCCTCGATCGTCTCGCCCTGGGTTGCGACGCTGGGCAGCTCAGGGACGAGCACGCTGTAGCCGCCTTCGGGCTCAGCCACGATCACGACGTCGAATACGCGTTCTGCGCTCATTAGCTTCTGGCCACGATAGCGTTTGCCGGACGAGCCGGCCCCTGACCCAACCTGGGCTCCGTACCAACCGACCCCATCCCCGACCCCCCTTGTGGGGGTCATTATCCAAATAAAAAACCCGGCCTCCACGTGGAGGCGACGGCCACCGTGCGCAGAGGGATCGGCTAAGCCGACGCTCCGACCGCCGTGCGGCGAGACCGCCTACGCCGACGCGTCGGCCAGCACGCGCCGGCCGCGGGCGAGCTGGCGCACGCGCTCGCGGCTCGGCACGACGTTCCCGGCTGGCCCGGCGGAGGCGATCACCGTCAGGGCGGCGACCATGAAGAACATGTAGGGCGCCTGCGGGAAGGACATCGCGTCGAACAGCGCGTTGACCACGAGGTAGGCGACGCAGCCCGCCGAGGCGGCGAGCGCGAGCGAGGCGACCGCGGGGTCGCGGGTGCGGATCGCGCGGCGCGCCGTGAGGATTGGGGCGAGGATCATGAACAGGTAGGCCGCCAGGCCCACCACCCCCACCTGCCAGATCTCGTCGACGTACTCGTCGTCGTTGATCCGGAACTGCGTCGGCGCTTCGATGTTGAGCGTGCCGAAGCCCCGCCCCAGGATCGGGCGCGCGAGCACGTCCGGTGCGACGTCGGTGAAGTCTCCGACCCGGTGCGTCGTCGAGCTGCTGGAGAGCCCCGCGCTCGGGGTGAAGATCGTGCCGAGCGCCCCCGGCGAGGCGAAGTGCACGAGGCCCACCAGCGCCACCAGCCCGATCGGCGCCAGGCGCAGCACCTGGCGCGGGCGGTAGCAGGCGAGGTACAGCACCACCGCCACCGGGACCAGCAGCGCGGTCTTGCGGTCGGTCGCCGCCGCCGCGACCAGCATCAGGCACAGCGCGAGCGCGTTCAGCCACCACGAGCGGCGCCCCCCGGGCTGCCCCGTTTGGCGTCGAACACGCGCACGAGCGCGAACGGCATCGTCACCATCAGCATCGTCGTGGCTGCGAGGCCGTGCAGCGTCGGCCCCACCACCACCACACGGCCGTCGGTGCCGTATTCGGGGTGAATGTTCGTCGGGGCTGCCGCCACGCTCGCGATTGGTTTGAGCACCGCGGCACTCACTTCGTAGAAGACGTTGTAGCCCGTGTGGCGCTCGACGAGCATCCCCACCGACATCACCGTGCCCAGGCCGATCAGGTACGTCGCGAAGCCCCGCACGTCCTCGAAGCGCAGCGCCGTCAGCGTGAACCACGACAGCACCAGGAACGAGCCCAGCAGGCCGAAGCGCTTCTCCGCGAGGGTGAAGTCGCTGATGTTGACGATCCGCCCCACGTCCGTCAGCAGGCTCGCGACCGCGAGCACCAGGAACGCCACCGCCGCGCCGACGTACAGCTTCGAGCGTCGCGTGCGCAGGAACGCCCGCTGGTCCCCACCGCACACGAGCCACGCGAGCACCAGGCCGACGATCGCGAAGCGGTCGATCTGCGAGCCCACCGGCAGGCTGACCTTCACTTCCGTGGAGTCGATCGGCACGAAGAACAGCATCGCCAGGAACCCCGCCAGCAGCCACGGCAGCGGGCGGCGCGTGTGGGGGAACGCGTCACGCGTCGGCGGCTGCTCCCCGCTCGTCGGCGACCTCCCCGGCAACCGCGTCACCAGGCGCTCCGCCACCGCCCCGACCGTGCGCTGGGGCCTACCCGGGAGGACCGCTGCCGGCGCGGGCCCGGCGCTGGCGGTACTCGCCTCCGCCCGCACGTCGGTCACCCCCCGTTTGTGCGGAAGCGCGCGCGCATCCTGGCCACGCCGACCGGCTCGGGAGAGCGCTCGCCGTTGCGCGGGCGGCTGCGAGCTTCGTGCTCTGCGCTCCGCGCTCCGAGCTCGGCGGTCTCACGGGGGCTCAGGGGACGATCGAGCTCGTCGATTCCCGGCGGGCGCTCGAGCTCCCCGAGCGTCAGCTGGGGCCCGGCGGCTGCGTCGTCGCCCTCGGACGCCGCTTCGAGCTCCGCGCTCGTGCGCCAGTTCTGGCGGAAGCGCGACCCAACGAGGATCAGCAGACACCACACGAGCAGGACCCCGGCGAACACCATCACCGCCAGCGCCTTGCTGATGCCGCTGTCGGCGACGCCCCCGCTCGCCAGGCCGAGCTGACGGATCACCACGCGGGACTGCGCGGGCACGTTGTCGGCCACCTGCAGGCCTCTGACGTACCGGCTGAGGCTGTTCGCGGCCGCGTTGGCGAGCGCGATCGCCTGCGTGGTGGTCGGGGCCTGGGCGTAGATCCCGATCGTGGGGAGGTTGGGGTCGTTATTGAAGTTCAGCCGGTACGGAGCCGTTTCGCCGGTGATCTCCACGTTGCGCTGCACCGCCGTCGGTTCCTCCACCACGCGCGGCACCAGCGGGTCGACCGGGCCGGCCGCGTACAGCTGGTCCCCGGGGATACCGGCCTGCTGGCCGATCGCATTGAGGACCGACTGGCTGGCCATGAAGTTCGCGTAGACCGTGGCGCGGGACAGCAGCGGGTCGAACGACGGGTTGAGGTTGCCGAGGACTGAGGACGGCGTGTCCACGAAGACCGTGGTGCTCGCGCTGGAGTGCTGCAGCTGGCGCGGCTTGAGCTTCAGGCCGTCGAGGTGGTACACGCTGAAGGTGGCGGCGACCACGGCGAGGAGCACGCCGAGCGCCAGCGCGATCCGGTGCCTGGCCAGCTCTCGCAATACAAGCGCAAACTCCATTTTTGCTCGATCCTTCCGGTGGTGGTGGAGGGGCGGGTGCGGCGGTGCCTCACCACAAGCAACGAACTCGCTACGGCACTTTTTGCGACTCGGACTCAGGGCCTCAGGCAGCGGCGAACAGGCCCGCGCCGACCCAGTCCTCCCCGCCGCGAGCGCCGGGCGGCGCGAAGAAGTAGCCGCCACCGACCGGCGTGATGTAGTCGATCATCGGCTCTGCGTTCAACCGCTGCTGGATCGTCGCGAACTGGCGCGCGGGGCTCTGGTTGAAAGCGACGAACACGAGACCCTGGTCGAGCTGCCCGGCGGCGTCGAAGCCGCGCGTGTAGTTGAAGCCACGGCGCAGGATGCGCTGGTCGGCGGTCGCGGGGGTGCGCGGGTTCGCGAGGCGGATGTGCGCGGTGAGCGGGATCCGCTTACCGTCCGGGTCGAGGTCGTAGCGGGGGTCGTCGAACTCGTTGGTCTCGCCCAGCGGCGCGCCGCTCGAGCGCGCGCGCCCGATCATGTTTTCCTGCTCGTTGAGGCCCACGCGGTCCCAGAACTCGACGTGTTGGCGGATGATCCGCGCGACCTGGTAGGTGCCGCCCGCGGCCCACGCGGGCTCGCCGCTGCCCGCCCACACCAGTTCGTTCATCAGCGCCGCATCGCTCGTCTGAGGGTTCGCGGTGCCGTCGCGGAACGCGAACAGGTTGCGCGCGTGGTTGTGCGGGGAGGGGCCGCGTGCGGCGCCGGAGAAGCCGTCGATGTTCCAGCGCAGCTGCAGCGAGCCGCGCACGGTGCGCAGCAGCTCGCGCAGCGTGTGCACCACCGTGTCGCGCTGGTGGGCGCAGATCTGCACCAGCACGTCGCCGTGGCTCTGGGCCGGGTCGAGGTCGTCGATCGGGAACGTCGGCATCCTCACGAGCTCGCGCGGGCGCTGGGCGGCGAGGCCGTAGCGTCCGTCGAACAGGGTCGCGCCGAAGGCGATCGTCACGGTCAGCCCGTCGGGGTCGTTGACCGGGCCGAGGATTCCCGAGTCCGCAGGCGGAGCGTCGACCTCGAGCAGCGGAACCGGCCCGCCGACGGTCAGTTCGCGTGCACGCCGGCTGAGCGCACGCAGCGCCTCTTCGAGGGTCCGGCGGTCGGGTGCGAGCGAGTCGAGCGCGGCGAACGTCGCCTGCGCCGGGGCCGGCGTGAGGATGCCCGCCTGGTGGAGCCCGTCGAACGGCTCCGACGCGGAGAGCTGCGCCTGGGAGACGCTCCACTCCTCTGTCGCGGTCGGCGCCGTCGGCGTGGCGGCTGCGTCCTGCGTCTCAGCGCCGGCGCGGGCGATCGCCGCGACTCCGCCGACGCTGCCGGCTCCCAGCAGCGCGGCCGAGCGAGTCAGGAAGGCGCGGCGGTCGAGCGGGCTCATGGTTCGATCCGCTCCTCGCGCTGCGGGACCTGGGGGATCTGCGGCGGGAGTTCGGTCTCGAGCGCCCCGGGCACCTGGGAGAGCGCCTCGAGCGCGCCGCCGAGCGCGCCGTCGAGCAGCTCGGACTGCTGCTGGGTCAGCTGCCCGTTGCTGGGCAGGCGCCCACCGTGGGCGGCGGCGAGCGAGGCCACCGTCGAGCGCAGCGACGCGAGTTCGGCGTCGACCGTCGGGACGGTGTTCTCGCGCCCTTTGAGCAGCGGGCGCAGCGTCGCGACGACCTCTTCGGTGGCGTCGAGGCCGGCATCGGTCGCGAGCACCCCTTCGCCGCTCCACGGGACGTCCGCCCCGCTGAGGAAGTCGCGCGCCGCGTCCTCGAGGATCTCGTGTGCGCGGGTTGCGTATTCGAGCGGCGTGAGCGAGGCGTGGGGCAGCACGTGTGCCAACTGGTGCACGTCGGCGTCGAGCGAGTGTGCGAAGCCGACGAGCATGCGCGGCGCGGTAGCAGTCCACAGTCCGGCTTCGATCCGGTGCAGACCCGTGAACTGGGCGCTCGCGGCGCCCCCCGTCAGGCCGCTCGAGGTGCCGTCGATCGCCTGGTTGAGGCTCGTGACCTGTCCGTCGAGGGCTGTCTGCCCATCGAGGTAGACCGCGCCGAGGCGCAGGTAGTCGGTGTACGCGGCGCGCCACGCTGCCTGAGCGCTCGCGCGGTCGTTGGCCGCGAGCGCGCGTTCGAGGGGGCCCAGCTGCTCCTCCAGCAGGCCGAGCTGGTGGATGGCGTAGACGCGGTACTGGGCGGTCGGTCGCTCGAACGCAGCGGCCGGGACCGGCGGGAGCGTGGACGGCGGTGTCGCGGAGGCGCCGCTGACGAGCCCCTGCGCGGAGTTGAACAGGAGCTTGCTCCCCACGTGCGGCGCGGCCGCGGAGTAGGTCGCAAACGGAGTCAGCACGTACGGCGCTTGCGGTGCGGGGCGCGCGCGGTGCCCGACCCCCAGCGCTGTGAAGAGGAGGAAGGTGCCAAGTGCGGCGAGCACGAGCATCATCGCGAAGGCCGCTGGCATCCGTTGCCGTGCGGTCGACTGGGTCATCGCATCCAAAGAACGCCCTCCGGGGTGCCTGTCTTGCGTCCAAGAGCCGTCTGCGCGGACGCGAGAAACCGCCTCGAGCCACGTTGCTTTTGTGATGAGTACTGTCGCGGATCGAGCGGACGCCACTCGGGATCGTCCCGCGCCGGAGAGGAGCGCCGTCGCTGACCGGGCGAAAGCGGTTCGCGATCGCCACGAGGCGGAGGATCGCCCCGACCTCAGTGTGATCGTCGTAACCCACAACCGCGCGGAGCTTGCGCTGAGCACGCTGCGCTCCGCCGCGGCCGCTGTGCACGACCTGGAGGTCGAGTGGATCGTCGTCGACAGCGGCTCTGCCGACGGCACCCCCGAGGCGATCGAAGCGGCCCTGCCGGAGGTGCGGGTGCGGCGCGAGGCCAACATCGGCTTCGCCGCCGCCAACAACCGCGGCCTGGAGCACGTGCACGGACGCTACGTGCTGCTGCTCAACCCCGACGTCGAGATCGACTCCGGCACCTTTGACGAGCTCGTGGCGACACTCGACGCGCGGCCCGCCGTCGGCGTGGCGAGCGTCGTGCAGAACGCCCCCGACGGGACTCTGCAGTATTCGATCAGGCGTTTCCCCTCCGCCTGGCTGGCCCTTGGCGAGGCGCTTGCGGCGGCACGGTGGACTCCGCTAAGCGCTGGCGCGAGGAGGAATCACGTACTCGCGCTCTACCGCTCTGAGTCCTCGGCGGATTGGCTGGTGGGGGCCTTTCTGATCGCCCGCGCTCAGGCGCTCGCTGAGGTAGGGCCGCTCGATGAGCGCTTCTTCCTCTACTCCGAGGAGACCGACTGGTGCTTTCGCTTCCACCGGGCCGGTTGGGGTGTCTCGCATCTGCCGACGATGACCGTTACGCACCACAGCGGTCACGCCCCCGGCCCCGACCTCACCGCGCAGCAGAGCTACGCAAAGGTTCTGTTCGCACGTAAGCACTACGGTCGAGCTCGGGCGGTGTCGATCCGTGCGGCGCTGGTGTTGCGTCACGCACTGCGCGTCGAGCGCCGCCCGTTGGCCGTCCTGCTGGGCCTCTCCGAACCGCCGTTCGCCTCCACTCCGGCTCAGGCGAGTCGCGCGTAGACCTGCCCACTCCGGCTCAGATGAGTCGCGCGTAGACCTCGCGCAGCGCTTCCTCGGAGCGCTCCCACGTGAGCTCCAGGGCGCGGGTGCGCGCCAGGCGCCCGAGGCGCAGCCGCCGCTCCCCGTCGCGGGCGAGTTCGACGAGCAGCCCGACGAACGCCTGCCGGTCGCCGCACGGCGCGTACACCGCGGCGTCGCCGGCGGTGCGGCGGGTCTCGCGCAGGTCGTAGGCCACCACCGGGCGCCCGGCGCCCAGGTACTCGGCGACCTTGATCATCGTCGAGCCGTGGTTGAGCTCGGTGCCGGGCGCGGGGTCGATGCCGACGTCGGCCTCCGCGATCAGCGCCGCGACGCGCTGGTGGGGTACCAGCCCGGTGAACGTGACCCGACTCTCCACGCCCGCCCGGCGGCAGCGCGCGAGTAGCTCCTCGCGCGCCGGACCGTCGCCCACAACCGTGAGGTGGGCGCTCTGCAGCGCGGGCGCTGCGAGGAGGTCGGGCAGGTCGAGCACGCCGTCCTGGACGTCGAGGGTCCCCACGTAGATGAGCTTCGGGGCGGCCAGCTCCCCCGGAGCGCCGTCGGTGGGCTCGGGGAACTCAGCCGCGCGGGGGCCGTTGCGCACGACCGTCACGTCCTGCGGCGAGCGCCCTCCACGCGCGACGGCCAGGGCGCGCTGGGTCTCGTTGGTTACCACCACCTGGTTGGCGCACCGCACCGCGGCGCGCTGCGCGGCGAGCATCGCCCCGGCGAGCAGGGAGCCGAGCCCCCCGGCCTCGCCGAACTTGGCCCGGAACAGCTCCGGCCCGGAGTCGTGCATGTCGTAGACCACCCGGCGCCCCCCCAGCCGGGCGAGGACGCCCGCGACCGCGAGGGTGTCGGGAGGCCCGTTGAGGTGCAGGGTGTCCGCGCCGCGCACGAGCGCCGCGAGCGAGCGCGCGGTGAGCTGCACGTGCGCGACCCCGTACTCCAGCGCGTAGGACCACGGCGAGCGGCCGGCCCACACGGTGCGGTAGCGGCGCACCTCCACCCCCCGCACGAGCTCCCGCGAGGGCTCGCCGCGGCCGCGGGGGGCGAGCACCGTGACGCGGTGGCCCGCGCCCACCAACGACTCCGCCTCGTTGCGCACCCGCGTGTCCCGGGGGTAGGTGAGGTTCTCGAGCAGCACCACTACCCACTGGGGTACCGCTGGCTCCCCGCCCGCTGGCGTAGGCTGCTCACCCGTCGCCACGGCTCCCCCACGCGCCGCCGTAGGATCACGAGTGGCCATGCAAAATCAACGAGACCCCACGTGACCGGCTTGCGCAGTGCCGCCGAGCTGGACGGGCCGCGCAAGCGCGTCGCGGTGTACGGGGCGCCCGCGGGTCCCGGCGCGGGGGGAACCTCCGCCGTGGAGCGGGCGCTGGCGCTGCTCGAGCAGGTGTACCCGGTGCGCTTCGTGCAGGCAGGCGGCGCCGGCCCGGTGCGGGCCGACCCGAGGCCGGCGGGGGGCGATCCGCGGGGGGCGGAGGCCGCGCTGGTGCTCGACCCCGAGCGTCTCCCCGACGCCCCCACCGGAGTCCCACGGCTGGTGCTCGCCGCTCCCACGCGCAGCGACGCCGCGGCCACGGGAGTCGCGCTGGCCGACGACGAGCAGCTGGCGCGCCCGCTGCGCGGACGGACGATCGCCGACAGCGCCGTCAGCGGCGAACTGCCGACGCCGCATCCCGAAGTGGGCCGGGTGCTGGCGAGCGTGGACCAGAGGCCGGTGTGGTGGCAGGTCGGCGAGGACCCGGCCGGTCTGTGGTACAGCACGTACCCACTCGCCGAGCCGGCCGAGGGCGAGACCCTGCGCGAGCACTTGAAAGCGGGCCGCTTCGGGGGACTGCTGCCGGTGGTGCACTTCCTCGCGCAGGTGGCCGGCAGGGAGGGCTGGTCCCTGCCGGCGCCGCGCGCGTCGTTCGTGGTGGACGACCCCAACCTCCACTGGCCGACGTACGGGTACCTCAAGTACCGCGAGCTGGTCGCCCACGCCCGCCGCCACGGCTACCACCTGGGCCTCGCGACGGTGCCGCTCGACCGCTGGTGGGTCGATCGCCGGGCGGCGGCGCTGGTGCGGGACAACGGGGGGGTGCTGTCGCTGGCGATGCACGGCAACGACCACCTGACGCACGAGCTGGGCCGTCTGCGCAGCGACGCCGAGGCGCAGTCGGCGATGGCGCAGGCGCTGCGACGGACCGCGGCGCTGGAGCGCCGCGCGGGGGTGAGCGTGGAGCGGGTGATGGTGCCCCCTCACAGCCGCTGCTCGGTGCAGGCGCTGCGGGCGATGTACAGGCTGGGGATCGAGGGAGTGTGCCTGAACCGGTCCTACCCGTGGCGCGACGAGGAGTCGGCGCCCACGCCGCTGGGAGAGTGGTACCCGGCGGAGCTCGTGGCGGGCGGCCTGCCGATGCTGCTGCGCAGCCCGCTGGTGGATCCCCGCGAGGACCTCGCCTTCCGCGCGCTGCTCGGCCAACCGCTGATCCTCTACGCCCACCACTGGGACTTCGCGGAGGGCCTCGACATCCTGGCGCAGGCCGCGCTGGACGTCAACGCCCTCGGGGAGGTGCGGTGGGGCCCACTTGGTTCGATCGTCCGCGACAGCTTCGCCACCCGGCGGGTGGGGGAGACCCTGTTCGTGCGCCTGCACGCCCGCAGGGTCGCGCTCAAGGTGCCCGCGGGGGTGCGCGAGCTGCGCGTCCTCGCCCCCGAGCCGCTGGGCGGCGCGGGCTGGCGGCGGGTCGCCTGCGGGGGGCGCGTCGCCGCCATGACCTTCAACGACGGTGTGGGCGCCTCGGAGCCGCTGCCCCTCGACGCGCCCGCAAGGGTTGAGCTGACGCTGATCCGGGATCGTCCCCTGGACCCCGCTGAGATCCCCGCGCCTCGTCCCCGGCCGTGGCCACTGATCCGGCGGCTGGCGGTCGAGGGCCGCGACCGCTTGCAGGGGTTGCGCTGAGCGAGTGGACCGTGGCCCGGGGTGTAGCCGGGGGGGCAGGTTGGGTCGCATCCGCGCAGGCCGGGTGGCCGCCGGGGTCGGTGTGCGCTGGCCGAAACGGGGATGCTCGCCGGAGGCGAGTGTCTCCCCGGCTTCGGTCCTCCGTGCCCCGCGTCGCCGGTGGGTGCGTGGCCTACGCCCGCCGCCTGAACCAGAATCCACCGGGGCGAACGGTGGCGGGATCGAACGAGGGGATCAGCCGCTGCAGCACGTCCGGCGCGGCGCGGGCCACGGCGTAGTTGGGCAGCACGACCTCGAAGTCGCGGTTGAAGGCGAGGAACGCCTGCAGGAGGTACTGCTCGGCCCAGGCGTAGCGCTGACCCACGACCCACTCCCGGGGGTACTCATAGGGCAGGAAGACGTCGTGCACGTGGACGGTCACGCCGGGGGCGAGGCGGGGGACGATCTCCAGGAAGATGTGGGTCACGTCGCCGCCGGTGCGCACGGTGTGCGTGGTGTCGACGAACAGCACATCGCCGGCCTGCAGGGCGGCGAACTGTGCGGGGTCGAGGTCCTCCGCGCGAAGCGGGTGGACGGTGACGCCCGCAACTGGGCCCATCGGGCTGGCCGTGAAGGGGAAGGGGTCGAAGACGGTGTGCTCCAGCGGGCTGCCCTCCTTAGCGGAGGCGAGGCCGGCGAGGTGGATCACGTGAGAGGAGGCGCCCGAACCGAGCTCGTACACACGCGCGGGCTTGAGGTGGCGCAGCAGCGCGTAGAGGGTCTCGGCGTCGACGCACCCGTAGGAGCGGTTGTCCAACCAGAAGCGCCCCGGCTCGTCCGAGGCCGAGAGCCCACCCGGCTCGGCGGAGGGGTGCAGCGGTGGGCGGAACTCCGTGAGGTGGGGCAGCAGCGGCCCGTTCAGCAGCGCGAGGGCGTCCTCGACGTGCAGGTCCATGCCGGGCAGCTCCGAGGGTCCGGCCCAGAGGCTCGAGGGGAGCTCCTCGACGATCGGGATGGGGCTGTAGAAGTGCCGGCGGGTGAGCTGGTAGCCGGCCGGCGCGAGCGCCCGCCGGGCGGTGTCCTCGGCGAGGCGGCGTAGGCGCACGAGGCGCTCCTGTACTGACATCCGCCAAGGGTACGCCACTGCAAGATCGCCCTACCGCCAGACGTTTAAGGGTATGTGACCAGTGCGCTGCTCGCCCAGCCGGCTTCCGCTGCTCGCCACGAGTCGGGCACGACCCTCCCGACGTCGGGCAGCACAGGCGCCGCGCAGGCCAGCGCCGTCTCCGCGACAGGCAGCACGGTCCCCACGCCGGCCAGCGCCAGCCCGACGCCGGGCAGCATCGTCCCCACGCCGGACAGTGCCAGCCCCACGCCTAGCGGCATCCGCCCCACGGTCAGCGTGGTCGTGCCCTGCTTCAACTACGGCCACCTCCTAGAGGGGTGCCTGGCGAGTGTGCTCTCCCAGGAGGGAGTCGAGGTGCGGGTGCTCGTCGTCGACGACCCGTTCCACCGACGACAGCGCCGAGGTGGCCGGGCGCCTGGCCGCGCGCGACGAGCGCGTCGAGCTTCGCCTGCACCGGGAGAACCGGGGCTTGATCGCGACCGCCAACGAGGGGCTCGACTGGGCCCCCGGCGAGTACGTGGTGCTGCTGTCCGCCGACGACCTGCTGGTGCCCGGTTCCCTGCGGCGGGCCACGGAGGTGATGGCCAGGCACCCCAAGGTGGGGATGGTCTACGGCAAGACCCTCCAGGCAGCCGAGGGCAGGCCGCTCCCGGAGCCCTCCGGCCGCTGGCGCGCCACGAAGGTGTGGCCCGGAGCCGAGTGGGTGCGCATCCGCTGCCGCTCGACCTACAACTGCATCTCCTCCCCCGAGGTGGTGGTGCGCAACTCCGTGCAGCGGGCGGTGGGGGGCTACGACCCCGCGTGCCACCACTCCAGCGACCTCAACATGTGGCTGCGCATCGCGGCGGTCGCCGACGTCGCCTACGTGCGCGGCGTGCCCCAGGCCGTGTACCGTGTGCACTCCGACAGCATGTTGCGCAGCGCGGCGAGCACGATGGTGGACCTGCGCGAACGCCGCCGGGCGTTCGACTCCTTCTTCGCCTCCCGCCCCGGGCAGCCCGAGCGGCTGCGCAGCGCGGCCGCGCGCACGCTCGCCCGTCAGGCGTTGTGGCGGGCCAGTCGCGCTGTCGACCAGGGCGCAGCGGACGGGGTGGTGCAGGAGCTGGCCGGCTTCGCCCTGGACGTCTACCCCGACGCCCACCGCCTGCGCGAGTGGCGCGGGCTGCGGTTGCGTCAGTGGATCGGCGCCGGACGCTCGCGCGGCTTCCTTCCGTTCCTGGCCACCGGCGCCGCCCACCGTCTGCGTTACCACGCGATCCGGATGCGGTGGAGGCTGCGGGGGATATGAGCCACCGCCTAACAGTCCTCGACCGCGCCCGCCAGACAAAGCGGCTGGTGCACAGAGAAGGGTGGGCCGGTGTGGCCGCCCGCCTGCTCGACCGCGCCTCGCGGTGGGTCTCCCCCGCGGGGGAGGGGCGGCTGCTGGTGGCCCGCGAGGACCTCGTGCGGGCCGCGGAGATCGCCGCGGGCGGCTGGACGCTCCCGCCGCCGCTGCCCCTGCGCGCCGGGGAGCCGCTCAAAGTGGCGTGGGTGTGCGCACCCCCCGGTGAGGGGGCGGGAGGGTTCACGACGCTCTTCCGCCTGGCCTCCTCGCTGGAGCGGGCGGGACACGAGTGCACCGTCTACCTCCACGACCGCCACGGGTGGGCGCTCGAGCACCACCGTGAAAAAATGCGGGCCTGGTGGCCCTCGCTGCAGGCGGAGATCCGCGACGCCGCCGCGGGCATCGAGGATGCTCACGCGATCTTCGCGACCTCCTGGGAAACCGCCTACCCAGTCCTCACGGCCCCCGCGCGGGGAGCGCGGCTCTACCTGGTGCAGGACCACGAGCCCTCCTTCTACGCCGCCGGCAGCGAGTCGCTGCTCGCGCAGGCCACGTACGGGTTCGGGTTCCACGGCGTGACCGCCGGGCCGTGGCTCGCACAGCGGCTGGAGCGCGACTACGGGATGGCCGCCGACCACTTCGATTTCGGCTGCGACCTCGACCGCTACCGCCTGGACCCCGCCGCGGAGCGCACCGGGGTGTGCCTGTACTCGCGCCCCTCGACTCCCCGCCGCGCGTTCGAGCTCGCGGTGGCCGCCCTCGACCTGTTCGCCGAGCGCCACCCGGAGGTCCCGATCCACCTCTACGGCGAGTCGGTGCGCGGCCTGCCGTTCGCAGCCCACGACCACGGCCTGCTCGCCCCCGAGGAGCTGGGGAGCCTCTACAACCGTTGCGTCGCCGGTCTCGTGCTGTCCGCCACCAACGTTTCGTTGGTGCCCCACGAGATGCTGGCGGCCGGCTGCATCCCCGTCGTCAACGACGCCGAGCACAACCGCGTCGTGCTCGACAACCCCGAGGTGGCCTACGCCCCGGCGACGCCGTTCGATCTCGCCAACGCGCTCGCCTGCCTCGTCGACCGCCCCGCCGCCGAGCGCCACGCCGCGGCGCAGGCAGCCTCCGCGAGCGTGCAGGGGGCCTCCTGGGAGGACGCCGGCGCGCTCGTCGAGCGGGTGATCCGCGAGGTCGTCGCGGCGACCGGCTGCGTACCCGAGGTGGCACGGTGACCCAGCGACTGCTCCTCATCTCTCCCGTGCGCAACGAGGAGGCCCACATCGAGTGCATCGCCGAGGCGCTCGTGCGCCAGACACGTCCGCCGGACCTGTGGGTGGTCGTGGACGACGGCTCCACCGACCGCACTCCCGAGATCCTCGCACGGCTGGCTGAGCGGATCGACTTCCTGCGTGTGGTCGACGGCTCCAAGCGGACCCGCAAGGGACCCGTCCCCGACCGCCTCGCGCTGGCCGCCGAGGTGCGGGCCTTCAACCAGGGGCTGGAGAGCGTCGAGTGGCGCTCCTACACCCACATCGCCAAGCTCGACGGCGACACCGAGCTGCCGCCGCACTACTTCGAGCGGATCCTGGGGGAGTTCGAGCGCGACCCCCGGCTCGGCCTGGCGGGAGGGCTGTACGCGGACCCCGACCCGAGCGGCGAGGGGGACGGCTGGAAGACGATGCGGATGCCCACCGAGCACCACGTCCCGGGCACCCTGAAGTGCTACTCGCTCGCGTGCTTCACCGACATCGGAGGCATGCAGGAACGACTCGGGTGGGACACGATCGATGAGACGTACGCCCGGATGCGGGGCTATCGCACGCGCGCATACGGGGATCTCATCGCCCTGCACCACCGTCCCTTCGCGAGCGCCGACGGCACGCTAAGGGGCCGCGCCCGGCACGGGGAGTGCGCGTACATCGTCCACTTCACGCTCCCCTGGGTCCTCCTGCGGTCGTTCAAGGTCGCGCGGACGCCACCGCTGGGACTCTCCGGGGTGGCGTTCCTCTACGGCTACCTGCGCTCGGCCGCGCGTCGGACCTCGCGGGTGGAGGACCCAGAGTTTCGCCGGTTCGTCCGTCGGGAGCTGCGGGGGCGGATGCTGGGTGCGCTCGGCATTCAGGGTGATGGCTCTGGGACAGACTTCAGCGTGTCGTCCCAGAAGTTGCCCGACCAGGTGGTCACGGCATTGTTGAAGTAGGCGCCGATGCCGTAGTAGCCGCTTTCGGGGTAGTACGTGTTGCTGAAGCGATTCCCGCTCACCGTCACCGGACCCTTGACGGCGCCGCATTCGCCGGTCGTGCAACTCGCGCCGCCGTAGAGGGTGTAGCCCCCGCCGGCCAGCAGGTTGTTGGTGATCGTCAGCGTGTCCTGGTCCCCGAAGTCGTTGCTGGCGAACACCGTCGCGGTCTGTCCCTGGGGGTTGAGCATCGTGTCGTGGTTGACGATCAGCGACCCTTCGCCGCCGCCGTAGTAGATGTCCTCGTAGTGTTCACCGGAGATCACGGCGGTGACGTCGAAGAAGGAGTTCGTGATCGTGCCGGGGCCGTTGAGGCACTCACCGCAGTTGTAGAGGTAGGAGTATTCGATCTTCGTGGAGGAGTCTTTGTTGAAGACGCAGTACTGAGTTCCTTTGCCTTCGCCGTGGCAGGTGACGCGATCGATCACCGTGCCGGTAACCCCGGGGGCGATGTAGATGCCACGATTGCCGCTCCCTGCGCTCACGGTTACTTCATCGTCTTCCACGGTCGTGTTGTTCGCCTCGACCAGGATTTCTCCGGTGACGGCGAGGTCCTTGACCGTGGTCCCCGCTGCGGTAACGGAGACTTCGCCCGAGCGCGGGGTCAGCGTGGTGCCCGCGGGTACACCGGTGTTGGTGGCGTCCGGGTAGCCGCACGAGCTGGGCTTGTCGATGCAGTTGGTCTGCTGGCCGCTGCTTTCTTCCTTTGCGACGGCTGCTGTCGGGGCGCTGGTGGCCGATTCCGACCCGGCGGTGTTGTGTGCGGTGACGACGACGTCGAGTGTGTGGGCGACGTCGGCGCTCGCGGGGGTGTAGGTCGAGCCGGTGGCACCTGTGATGTTGGTTCCTTCACGCTGCCACTGGTGGGTGTAGGTGATTGGCGTGGTGCCGCTCCAGGTGCCGTCGTGCGCCGTGAGGGTCTGTCCGACCTGGGCGGTGCCGCTCACGGTCGGGACAGCGGTGTCGCTCGGCGCGGTCGGCGGTGGCGGTGGAGGTGGTTCGGGTTCGACGGTGACGTTGTGCTCGACGGTGGCCGTCCGACCGAGCAGGTCGGTAACCAGCAGACGTATGTACTCGGTGCCTACGGTTGTGAACGTCAGCGAAATAGTCTGTCCGCTGCCGAGCGGAAACTGCGGTGGGACCGGCTGGACGGGGCCACCGTCGTTGGACCATTCGTAGGTGCACGGGCTGTCGGGGCAGGTGGAGGCGGTGGCATCGAACGCGACCGGCTGTCCCACCTCCGGCGAGGTGGGGCTGTAGGTGAAGCTCGCCGTGGGAACCGATGGAACGGATTCCTTGGCGATGGCTGCGGTTGGGGTGCTGGTGGCCGATTCCGACCCGGCGGTGTTGTGTGCGGTGACGACGACGTCGAGTGTGTGGGCGACGTCGGCGCTCGCGGGGGTGTAGGTCGAGCCGGTGGCACCTGTGATGTTGGTTCCTTCACGCTGCCACTGGTGGGTGTAGGTGATTGGCGTGGTGCCGCTCCAGGTGCCGTCGTGCGCGGTGAGGGTCTGTCCGACCTGGGCGGTGCCGCTCACGGTCGGGACAGCGGTGTTGCTCGGCGCCGTCGGCGGTGGCGGGGGAGGAGGCGATTCGGGTGAGACCACGACGTTGTGCTCGACGGTTGCGGTCCTGCCAAGCGCGTCGGTAAGGACCAAGCGCACGTACTTCGTGTCGGCTTCATGGAACGTGAAGGCCATGGTCTGTCCGCTGCCAAGCGGCCAAAGCACAGAGGTCGGCCGGGTGGGACCACCGTCGTCGGACCATTCGTAAACGCAGGGATCGTCGGGGCAAGTGGAGTCTGTGGCATCGAACTCGACGGGCTGCCCGACCTGCGGGGAGGCAGGGCTGTAAGTAAAGCTCGCCGTGGGAGCCGGCGGTGGTGGAGGAGGCGGTGGTGGAGGAGGAGGAGGTGCGGGTGAGACCACGACGTTGTGCTCGACGGTTGTGGTCCTGCCAAGCGCGTCGGCGATGACCAGGCGCACGTACTTCGTGGCGGCTTCGTGGAACGTGAAGGTCATGGTTTGTCCGCTGCCGAGCGGCCACTGTGCCGGTATCGGCCGGGTGGGGCCTCCGTCGTCGGACCATTCGTAAGCGCAGGGGCCATCGGGGCAAGTGGAGTCTGTGGCATCGAACTCGACGGGCTGCCCGACTTGTGGAGAGGCGGGACTGTAGGTGAAGCCCGCCGTCGGAGGTGGAGGCGGGTCCGCGAGTGCGCTCGTCGAAGCGTAGAACGGCGCGGACAAGGACTTGCGGAGGGCCGGCGGCGTCGGGGGCCGGCTGGGGCGGTTATACGCAGCCGCACATTTCACGGACTGACGGTGCTTAACTGCTCGCCGCCTGTTCGCACGAGCATCGCGCCCATGTTTCTGTTTGCCGGCGCAGTGCGTGTGCTTGGTGGATCGGCGGTGGGTTTTCCTCGCACGGGTCGTGTGCCGTTGTGACCAAGGTGCGCCCGCGGCAACTCCATGCGCGCTGACTACCGCGGTGGCGCCCAGGACGACGAGAATCGTCGTTGTTCTCAGCGAAGCTAGCATCCGTGCCGCCGGGCAGGTTGATGGCGGACTGGCACTGGCGGAGACTCTACAGCATGTGGACCCGGTGTGGGGAGGTAACCGATAAACGTGCATGCGGGCGCCGGTGCGACCAGGCTATTCGGACCTGTGATACTTCATTCGTGTTTCCGCGCGTTGGCCAACTCGCGTGCGAGCGGTGGCCTGCTCCAAGCGTTTTTTATGGGTGTTCAGCAGGGGCGTAATCATGATCCCGCCTACGACCAGGTCGACGGGGCCCTGGCTGGACGCCACGCGCGCGGCGTCGCTGCAGCGGATCGCCAACCGCCCGATCGTGTGCCACGTGCTCGACGCGCTCACTGCGGCGGGGGTGGACGAGATCGGAGTGCTGACGCCCGCCGACCTCGTGGAGGAGATTGGGACATGTATCGCGGCAGCTGGGTCGCCGAGCGTCAAGGTGCGCTACCTGGCATACGAGGCACAGGCCGAGAGTGCCAGTGTGCTGCCCGCGATCGCCCAGTTCGCGGATGGTGCTCCCACGATCGTGCACCGCTCCGACGGGCTGGTCGGCCAGCCGCTCGGCCCGTTTCTGCGGCTGCTGCGCGAGGAGCGCTCCGACATCGTGCTGCTCGTCGCGCAGGGCGCGCGCAATACCGAACGGATGGGGCCGGCGACGCAGCGCATGTTGCGCGTGGCGGAGCTCGATCCGGCCAGCGGGGGGCTCGGGATGGCGGGCCTGTGCGTCCTCGGGCCGGACGCGCTCAGCGAGCTGGAGGCGCTCAGCGAGCCGGGGTGTGCCGAGGGGTGTCGACCGGAGCTCGAGTTGGGGGCGATCGCGGAGTCGCTGATCGCGCGTGAGGGCGCGCGCTTGCAGGTGCGGGTCGTGCGCGAGTGGCACGCCTTCGCCGGCGAGGCGAGCGACCTGCTCGACATGAACCGCGCGCTGCTCGACGGACTCGACCACCAGGTGTCGGCGGTGCAGCGGGATGGCAATCGCTTCGAGGGGCGCGTCTTCATCGACGCGACGGCGACGGTGAAGTCGAGTGTCATCTGCGGTCCGGTGATTGTGGGGGCCGGCGCACACGTGGCGGACTCCTACATCGGCCCGCACACCTCGCTCGGCGAGCGCGTCCACGTCGAGGGGGTCGAGATCGAGCGCTCGATCGTCTTCGCGGGGGCCAGCATCATCCACGTGGGCGGGCGCCTGGTGGGGAGCGTGGTGGGCCGCGAGGCCCGGGTCTTCCGGGACTTCTCGATCCCGCGGGCGCTGCGCTTGCGGGTGGGGGACGGGGACGAGGTCGCGCTCTGCTGAACGGGCCGAGCGACGAGCCTCCCTCTCCTGCGGGCCGAGCGACGGGCTCTCCCTCTGGTAAGAGAGCCCGTCGTCCCGTCCAACAGTCATTTATCTCTGGACATACATAGGGGCCGAGAAGGGTCATAGAGGGTTGGCTATAGGCCCGCAATAGACCTATGGGAGGCCCGCCACAGGCCCGCCGGCCTCAGGGCTTGGGCACCCCCTTCAGGCTGGAGTCCCAGACGTTGCCCGACCAGGTGGTGGCGGAGTCGTCGAAGTACGCCCCGACGCCGTAGTAGCCGCTTTCGGGGTAGTACTTGTTGCTGAAGCGGTTCCCGGTGACGGTGACCGGGCCCTTGACCGAGCCGCAGCCGCCGGTCGTGCAGCTCGTGCCGCCGTAGAGGGTGTAACCCCCGCCGGCGAGCAGATTGTTGGTGATTGTCAGCGTGGTCTGATTACCGAAGTCGGTGCTGGCAAACACCGTCGCGGTCTGTCCCTGCGGGTTGAGCATCGTGTCGTGGTTGACGATCAACGAGCCTTCGCCGCCGCCGTAGTAGATGTCCTCGTAGTGTTCGCCGGAGATCACAGCGGTGACGTCGAAGAACGAGTTCGTGATCGTGCCGGGGCCGTTGAGGCACTCACCGCAGTTGTAGAGGTAGGAGTATTCGATCTTCGTCGAAGAGTCTTTGTTGAAGATGCAGTACTGAGTGCCTTTGCCCGCGCCGTGGCAGGTGACGTGGTCGATCACGGTGCCGGTGACGCCGGGAGCGACGTAGATGCCGCGGTTGCCGCTGCCGGCGCTCGCGGTGACTTCGTCGTCTTCCAGGGTCGTGTTGTTCGCATCGACGGCGATTGCGGTCACGGCGAGATCCTTAACCGTAGTTCCGGATTTGGTCACAGAGACTTCGCCCGACTGCGAGGTCAGCTTGGTGTCCGCGGGCACGCCGGTGTTGGTGGCGTCGGGGTAGCCACACGCGCTGGGTACGTTGATGCAGTCGGTCTGCGTCGGGGGTGGTTCGCTCGGAGGCGGTTCGGTTTTCGGCGCTTCTTTTTCAACGGGCGGTTCGGTTTTGGGCGCTTCTTTTTCGACCGGGGGTTCGGTTTTCGGTGCTTCTTTTTCGAGGGGTGGTTCGGTTTTGGGCTGTTCAGTTTCCGTGGGTGGGTCTACTTCGGTCGGGGGTTCGCTCGTGGGGGGGTCGGTGGCGACCACCACGTTGTGCTCGACGGTGGCGGTGACGCCCAGCGCGTCGGTCACGACGAGGCGGACGTACTTGGTCGCGGCTTCGTGGAACGTGAACGACAGGGTCTGTCCGCCGCCGAGCGGCCAGAGCATCGAAGCGGGCCGTGTGGGCCCGCCGTCGTCGGACCATTCGTAGGTGCAGAGCCCGTCGGTGCAGACGGAGGAGCTGCCGTTGAAGGTGACGGCTTGACCGACGGTGGGCGCGGCGGGAGTGTAGGTGAAGCGGGCCATGAGCGCGTCGGCGTGGCGGTGGCGTGCGGCGTGGGCCCGGTGACGACGGTGGGCTGCACGCTTTGTTTCATGTCGCAAGGGATGTGCGCCGAGCGCCGACGAGGTGGCGAAGGCAGAGAGCGGCAGCAGCAGTAAGGCGAGAACAGCAGCGAGCGTGCGAGACGTGCACTTGAGCATCAAGAATCCTCCTGGCAGGGACGTGGAGCGCTGACGTGGGGCGCGGGTCTGGTGAGGCTCGACGCGCCGTGAGGGCTACTTAACCGGTTTGCGAGGCAGCTAAACGTTCGACCCACGCAGGAGCGAAATTTCCGTAGATTGGGACTTCGCCGAAGGGTGACTAAGGGACGACGAGGTGTCGGCCCGATGGGACGACGCTGTCTCGACGGGGCGAGGGGGACCCTGCCGCGGCGGCGTGAGCCCGCGCGATGTCCCCGGCAGGCCCGCGTTCCGCGGGCGATTCCTCTATTTTCGGCATGTGGACTCCCGGGACGGCGCGCTCAGCGTGGTGATCGCAGACGACCATCGCCTCTTCCGCGACGGCCTGCGCGGCACGCTCCAGGAGGCCGGCATGAGGGTCGTTGGAGAGGCAGGCGACGGCGCCGAGGCGGTCGCGCTCGCGCTCAAGCTGGACCCCGACGTGGTGGTGCTCGACCTCAACATGCCGGGGGTGACGGGCCTGGAGGCGCTGCGCCAGATCGAGCAGGTCAGCCCCGGGGTCCAGGCGGTGGTCCTGACCGTCTCCGCCGCGGACACGGACGTGCTGGCGGCGCTGGCGGCGGGAGCGTGCGGGTACCTGCTCAAGGACATGCGCGCGGATCAGCTGGCCGATGGCATCAGGCAGGCGGCGGAGGGACACATGGTGCTCTCCAGCACCGTGGCGCAGGCGCTGACGGCCTACGTGCGCGCCGGCGCCGAGACGGCAGACGCCGAGGCGGCGGTCGCGCAGGAGGCCGCGGAGCGGCGCGAGACGGAGGGCGAGCCGCCCGCGCTCACCCCCCGCGAGGAGGAGGTCCTACGCCTGATCGCACAGGGAGCAGACAACGTCGCGATCGGCCTCGAGCTGTCGATCAGCCCCCACACCGTCAAGCAGTACGTGACCAACATCTTCGAGAAGCTCGGGGTGCGCAGCCGCGTACAGGCCGCGGTGTATGCAGTGCGCGCCGGGCTCGTCTGATCAAGCGATCGCGCGCAGGGCCCCGTCCCGCCCGTTGGCGCCGAGCTTGGCGGCGCCCGCGGAGAGGTGGCGGCGGACGGTGACGGGTGAGAGCGAGAGGCGCTCGGCGATCTCCAGGGTGGAGAGGCCGGAGCGCAACATGCGCAGGATCTCGGACTCGCGCGCGGTGAGCTCGACGCCGCCTGCGCGCACCGGGGCGTCGCCGGGGGCGGGGAGCTCGCGCATCTCGTGGAGCATCCGCCCGACGAACGTCCGCGGCAGTGCGGCCTCGCCCTTCAGCACTCCGCGCAGCGCGGCGGGGAGGCTGTCGGGGGACATGTCCTTGGGCAGGTACCCCCGCGCGCCGGCGCGCAACGCGGCGAGCAGGTCCTCGGCGGAGGCCGAGACGGTGAGCATCACCACCGCCGTGGCGGGCGCGAGGCGGGAGAGCCGGGCGGCGGCCTCGATCCCGCCACTGCCGGGCATGCGGACGTCGAGCAGGCAGAGGTCGGGCCGCTCGCGCAGCACCGCCTCGACCGCGCCGTCGCCGTCGGCGGCCTCGGCGAGCACTCGAAAGCCGCCGCGCATCAGCGCCATCCGCACGCCCAGGCGGATCGGAGGGTGGTCGTCGGCGAGCACGACGGTGGGCGCGGCGTTCGCTGCAGGACGGCCCCGGCCGGTGCTCTCGAGCGCGGTGCTCGAGGCAGGGCGCCCCCGGCCGGTGCTTTTGCGCGCGACTCTCACGGCCATGGCAGGACGGCCTCCACCGGTGCGCTCAGGGCTCCGTGGGCCCCTAGGGCCGTGCTCACGGGAGGACGGCCTCCACCGTGGTGCCCCCGCCGCTGCTACGACCGACGTGCACGGCGCCGCCGAGGGCGTGCGCGGAGTGGCGCATGGAGGCCAGCCCGAAGCCCCCGCTGGCGGGGGCTTCATCGAAGCCGCGGCCGTCGTCGCGCACCGTCAGCCGCCACTGGCCGACGTGCTCGAGGACCACTTCGACGGTGCTCGCGGAGGCGTGCTTGACGGCGTTGGTGACGGCCTCGCGGGCGATGTGCACGAGCGCGTGGCGGGTCGGCTCGTCGAGCTCCGCGGTGGAGGGCACCCGGGCGGCGTGGAACGCCAGCGGGGTGTGGCGGGCGGCGGCCCGCACGGACGCCTCGACTGCCTGGGCGATCGGTCTGGTGTCGCGTTCGGCGAGTTCGCCGAGCAGTTGGCGGGCGCCCGCCAGCGCGCGTTCGCCGGCAGAGACGACCACGTTGGCCTGCTGCGCGCACGCGGGATCGTCGGTGAGTGTGCGCGCGCTTGCGAGCGCGAGGGAGAGGTCCTGCATGATCAGGTCGTGGACGTCTGCCGCGATGCGTCGCCGCTCGCGCGCAAGGGAGGGGTCTGCGGTCCGACGCTCCACGAGCGACCGTTTGATGCGGGCGGGCACGAACAGTGCCCCTGCGGCCAGGGTCGCAGCACGGTGCGCGAGGGGCTCGTTCGCGACCGACGCGCCGCGGGCCTGCCCTCGGTTACTGCTTGCGATGATCATCCATGTTCCTCGCTGTCCTTCCGTGCCCCATCCTGGGGCACGTCGTTGAGAGTTCAGAATGGTCCCGCGAGTTTGACGCACCAGCACCCACCCGACGCTGCGCCCACACTCAGAACGTCCTTCGAACTCAAGCTATCCATGCCTGGTCTCTGCCCATCCCTAAGTCGTACCGGCACTTATTATAGACCTTTCGGCCGCAATTTGCAGCCAAATTTGTGGTATGGCAGCAAATCTTGCGGGGGACTACCGAGCGCCGGCGGTCCGTGCCGAACGGAGTACAGGCGAGCCGGCGTGTCGGCGAGCGTGTCTCCGACTGCCGATCGAGGGACGGCTCGACCGCCGTATGCGGCCAATCGTCAACCATTTCGGGAGAAGCCCGAGCTGCCTCGGCCGGCGGGTAGGGGACCCGAGCCGCCGTCAACCGTCGGGGAAGGGCGCCAACGGCACGCCGTGGTCGCGCTCGCGCATGCCCAGCTCGTACGCGCGCGCCGTGCGCGGTGCGCAACGTGCGTGCGGGGCGCCCGGGCTGGCGCACGGTGAGCGTGAGCGCGGCGACCGAGCAGTTGCTCACGTCGTGTCCCGTCGCCGTCGGGGTCGGCGTAGCGCCAGCCGGCGAGCGCCTCGTGGGGAGCGTGTGCGTGCGCTTCGACCACGAGCCCCCCGGCGCCGGGCAGCGAGAGTAGGCAGTGCTCGGGGCGCTCGGCGACCAGCAGCCCCCGCGCCCCGAGGCCGCCCAGCCGGTGGCGGACTCCGTCGAGGTGCAGCGCGCCGGAGGCCACCCAGGGGGAGGTGCGCCCCGCCACGCGCACTCGCCCCAGCGCCACGTCGAGCCACGCGCCGGGGTCCTCGGCGAAGTCGAGGCCGTGCAGCCAGATCCACCGCTCGGCGTGCTCTGCCCCCCAGTTGTGGCCGACCATCCCGCGCCAGCCGTCGAGCGTGATCGTGCGCGGGGGCGGGGAGGGCGACGGCGGTATAGCGGGCGAGGGTAGAAAGGGGGGTGAGGGCGAGAGGGTCCCCGAGTGGGGGGCGGGCGCGCCGGGCAGCTCGAGCGCGCCCTCGAAGCGCGCCGCGGGGGCGGGGCTCGTGAGCTTCGTGCGGGGCAGCGGGGCACGGTAGAGGAAGTCCCGCGGGAGGTGGCGCAGCTCAGGCTCGTGCGAGGCGAACCGCAGCGCCCAGCGGGCCTCCCCGCACGAACCCTCCGCGCGCCCCGGGCCGAGAGTCGAGTCGCCCACCGCGATCCACCCGTCGGGAGGGACGGAGAGCGCGTCGGTGGTGAGCTTGTGCTGGAACGGCCGGCGGGCCCCGTCGAACACCGTGCACCACACCGAGCCCTGCGGAGGGGGACCCGACCCCCGCCGGGGCGGGTGACCCCGTTGGTGGACGGTGTAGCGGATCCACACCCCCACCGGCCGGTCGGGGGCGACGGCGCGCAGGTAGAAGGACTCGTACAGCCCCGCGCGCCGGGGGGTGTCGGGGAAGACCGCGTGGACACCGGGCTGCCGCATCGACTGCAAGTATCCCCGGTGTGGACCGCGACCCGCTCGTCAAGCTCCCGCCGGCGCTCGCCCCCTTCGGCTCGGAGCCTTCCGCGCGCCAGGCGCACTACCTGCTGGGAATCGACGGAGGCGCCACCAAGACGCTCGCCGCGGTGCTGGACGTCAAGCGCGGCGCGCTGCACGTGGGCCACGGGGGCCCTAGTAATCAGGACGCCGTCGGAGTGCAGGCGGCGGGGCGGGGTCTGTTCGAGGCGGCCGACGAGGCCCTTGCGGCGGCTGGCATCGAGGACGCGCAACTCGACGCGGCGGTGCTGGCGGTGGCGGGCACGGACACCGACGCGGTGGAGGCGCACGTGCGCGGGGAGCGCTCGCGGGAGTGGATCGTGGTGGGCGACGTGGTGGGGGCGTGGGCGACGGCGACCGGCGCGCGGCCCGGGGTGGGGGCGATCGCGGGCACTGGGAGCAACGTGTTCGGCGTGGGTCCTGACGGGCGCGCGTGGCGCGGCGGGCGGCTGGGGTCACCTGCTGGGCGACGAGGGCTCTGGGTACTGGCTCGGAGTGCAGTCGATCAAGGCGGCGCTGCGCGACCGCGAGCGCTCCGGCCCGGAGACGCCGCTGAGCGAGGCGGCGGTCGAGTTCTTCGGCGCCTGCACCGTAGAGGCGATGGCGACGCAGGTCTACAGCGTGCCGCTGACCAAGGACCGAGATCGCGGCGTTCGCGCGCAGGACGGCGGCGCTCGCCGAGCAGGGCGACGCGGTGGCGCGCGAACTGTACGAGCGCGGGGCGCGCGGAGCTGGCGCAGCAGATCGCCGCGGTGATCCACCAGACGGGTCTGCAGGGCGACTTCCCGGTGGGGTTGATCGGCAGCGCCTGCAAGGCGGGCGCGGTGTTCGTGGACCCCCTCACGCGGGCGATCCACGCGACGGCGCCCGAGGCGCAGGTGGCGGTCGTCGAGATGACCCCCGTGGGCGGCTCGCTGCTGCTCGCCGCGCGCGCTGGGGGCGGCGGCGGCGCTGGAGAGCGGCGCTCGGGCAGAGATCGACCATCGCGGCGCTCATCGAGGGGGCGCTGGCCGCGCGGAGCTCAGGGTGGCGCCAGCCGCGCCTCGACCGCGCGGCGGTCGCCGATCGCGCCCGGCCCGGACCCCGGCGAGGCGCACGGCGGCGGCGGCGTTGGCGAAGCGCGGCGGCCTGCGGGGGGGCGGCCCTCGCGCAGCGCGACGAAGAAGGCGGCGGCGAACACGTCGCCGGCGCCGAGGTCGTCGCGGGGCGCTGCGACGGGGGGCACGGGACGCGCGCACGGCTCGCCGCCCGGCAGCAGCAGCGTCGATCGGGCTGGGCGCCGGCGGTGACGGCCACGAGCGCGCCGTGCCCGCGCGCGGCTGTGGCGAGGCAACTCCTCGCAGCGCTCGCGCTCGCCGCTCGCTGAGCACCCACGCGTCGCAGCGCTCGGGCAGCAGCTCCGGGGGCAGCGGGCCGAGCGCGACCTCCCCGCCGGCGTCCCACTCGCGCAGGAGCCCCTGCGGGGTGAGCCCGACGAAGTCGGCGCGGGCGGGTGGGCCCGAAACACCCGCGGGGGGTCTCGCGGGCGACGGGGGCGAGGTGCAGGATCGCGGTGTCCACCTCCGGGCGCCGCGAGCGGCCCGGCCCACGCGAGCAGCCGCTGGTGGCGCGCCGCGCCCTCGCCGCGCGGTGCGCAGCGTGGTGGTGTGCTCGGCGGGCAGCACCGTCAGGTCGAGCTCCTCGCGGTAGGGGCTCGAGCAGCCGCTCGATCTCCGCGGGGTCGCCTTGAGTGAGGATCAGCGTGCGCAGGCCGAGCCGGGCGGCCTGGAGTGCGCTGTAGAACGCGGTCCCGCCCGGGCGGCGGGCGCCGTCGGCGAGCACGTCGCAGGTGACGTGCCCGACTGTCGTGTAGTCGTAGCGCGGGCACCGCCTCAGTGCAGGGGGCGCCCGCGCGCGGCGGGATCCGCGGCGGCTGCGCCACGCGCGGCGGGGTCCGCTGCGGCAGCTCCGTCCCCGCGATCGCGGCGGCGGCGAGGCGGCCGGTGAAGACGCAGCCGCCGAGGAATGTGCCCTCCAGCGAGCGCTTGCCGTGCATCCCGCCGCCCCCGAAGCCCGCGGCCTCGCCGATGGCGTAGAGGCCGGGGATCGGCTCGCCGTCGGCGGCGCGCAGCACGCGGCAGGCGAGGTCGGTCTGGATGCCGCCGAGGCTCTTGCGCGCCATCACCTGCAGGCGGATCGCGATCAGCGGCCCCGCCTTGGGGTCGAGGATGCGCTGGAAGGCGCACGTGCGCAGGCGATCCCCGCGCCAGTTGCGCAGCTGCGCGATGCGCCGCAACTGGTCGTCGTTGAAGAGGCCCTTGCCGCGCGCGATCGACTCGTCGTAGCGGCCGATCTCCGCGGCGAGCACCTCCGGGTCGATCGACCCCTCGTCCGCCCTCGCTCCCGACTCCCGCCTGCACGTGTCACCTCGTTCATCGCGCCGGGCCAGCTCGGGCAGCGTGTCGGCGGAGACGAAGTCGGGCGAGCCCTGCAGCAGGTGGGCGACGCACGCGCGGTTTGCCGAGCAGCACCCCGAGCAGGAAGCGCACCCAGCGGCGCTCGCGCAGGTGGGGGTTGTGCTGGGAGCCCGACACGTCGAGCTCGCGGCGGGCGATGCGCCAGTTGCACACCAGCCACGAGTACTTGCGCTCGTCCTCGCACATCCGCTCCAGCGCGGCGTACGCGTCGTAGGTCGGCATCACCGGCACGGGGCCGTAGCGGCGGCCGTCGGGGTCGAGCATCACCCCCGAGCGGGGCGGGATCAGCTTCAGGCCGTGGTCGGGGCGCTGCGGGGCGGGGTGGCGCACGGCGTCGGCGTAGTTCCACATCCGCTCCAGGTGCGTGACGGCGCCGCCCGCGCGCTCCACCTCCTCGTGCAGCGCCCCGTCGGCGTAGGGGTGGGAGCCCGCCAGCATCCTCTGCGGCGGGCTGCCCAACTCCGCGGTCGGCCACACGCGCCGCACGAGGTCGTGGTTGCCGCCGATCCCGCCCGCGGCGATCACCACCGCCTTGCGGCTCGTAGCGCTGCAGCCTCGCTCGCCCGGCTCCCTCCAGCCCGGCAGCCGCACGTACGGCCGTCCGTCCGTCGCGAGCAGCCTCGGTGACACGCGCGCCGAAGCGGACCTCCAGGGCGCCGCGGCGCGGGTGGCGCTCGATCGCGCCCCACACCGCCTGCACGAGCGCCTTGCCGGTGCCCCACGTGAGGTGGAAGCGGGGGACGGAGTTGCCGTCGCCGAAGTTGCCCCGCTCGGCCCAGTTGACGACCGGGAAGAAGCGCACCCCCAGCTCGCGCAGCCAGCCGCCCACGTCGTCGCGGGCGCGGGTCACGTACTGCTCGGCCCACGCGCGCGGCCACCGCTCCTCGGGGCCGAGCTCGGCGATCCGCAGCCAGTCTTCGAGCGCCAGGCGCTCGTTGTCGCGGACCCGCGAGCGGCGCTGCTCGGGGGAGTCGACCATGAACATCCCCCCGAACGCCTCCCGCGCGAGGCCCCCCACCTCGTGGGGGCGGCAGCGGTCGAGCAGCAGCACGGTGTGGCCGCTGCGCAGCAGCTCCAGCGTGCACACCAGCCCCGCGAGGCCGGCGCCGACGACGATCACGTCGGGCTCCTGCGCGGGGTCGTGGCCGTTGCCGTTGGTGTGGGACATCGGCGAAAGGGTACGGGACCGGAACCGCCCCTCCTCAGGCGAGCGCCATGCCCGGGGCGACCTGCACCTCGACTAGCTCCGGCTGCGGGGAGGCCAGCGCCCGGCGCAGCTCCACGCGCAGCTCCTCGGGGTCGCTCGCGTGGCGCGCGTTCACGCCGTACCCCGCGGCCACCGCGGCGGTGTCGAGCGCCGGCAGGTCCAGGCCCGGCGCGCCCGGGACCTCCTCCATCAGCGAGAAGAACTTGAGGATCGCGTACTCCTCGTTGCGCAGCACCACGTACGTCACGGGCACCCTGTAGGCCGCCGCCGTCCAGAAGCTCTGCACCGCGTACTGCGCCGAGCCCTCGCCGACCACGCACACCACCGGGCGGTCCGGGCAGGCCAGCTGCACGCCGATCGCCGCCGGCATCCCGAAGCCGAGGCCGCCGCCGGCGGAGAAGTAGTAGCTTCCCGGGCCGGCCCAGGCGCAGCTGGTTGCGCAGCGCGGGGTCGCCGAGGGGGACTCCAGCACCACGATCCCGTCCTCGGGGAACACTTCGCCAGCGTGCGCACCGCCGTCGAGGGGCTCATCGGGTCGGTGAGGGGGACCGCCTCCGGGGCCGGGCGCACCGGCGGCGGCTCGCGCGTGGACCCGGACGCCGACGACGACGACGACGACGACGACGACGACGACGACGCGGCGGCGGCGGCGGCGGCGGCGGCGGCGGCGGCGGCGGCGGCGGCGGCGGCGGCGGCGGCGGCGGCGGCGGCGGCGGCGGCGGCGGCGGCGGCGGCGGCGGCGGCGGCGGCGGCGGCGCGACGGCGGCGGCGGCGGCGGCGGCGACGGCGGCGGCGGCGGCGGCGGCGGCGGCGGCGGCGGCGGCGGCGGCGGCGGCGGCGGCGGCGGCGGCGGCGGCGGCGGCGGCGGCGGCGGCGGCGGCGGCGGCGGCGGCGGCGGCGGCGGCGGCGGCGGCGGCGCGCGGCGGGCGGCGGCGGCGGCGGCGGCGGCGCGCGGCGGGCGGCGGCGGCGCGCGCGCGCGCGCGCGCGCGCGCGGCGGCGGCGCGCGGCGCGCGGCGGCGCGCGCGCGGCGCGCGCGGCGCGCGGCGGCGGCGGCGGCGGCGGCGGCGGCGGCGGCGGCGGCGGCGGCGGCGGCGGCGGCGGCGGCGGCGGCGGCGGCGGCGGCGGCGGCGGCGGCGGCGGCGGCGGCGGCGGCGGCGGCGGCGGCGCGCGGCGGCGCGCGCGGCGGGCGCGGCGGCGCGGCGCGCGGCGGCGGCGGCGGCGGCGGCGGCGCGCGCGCGGCGGCGGCGGCGGCGGCGCGGCGGCGCGCGGCGGCGGCGGCGGCGGCGGCGGCGGCGGCGGCGGCGGCGGCGGCGGCGGCGGCGGCGGCGGCGGCGGCGGCGGCGGCGGCGGCGGCGGCGGCGGCGGCGGCGGCGGCGGCGGCGGCGGCGCGCGGCGGCGGCGGCGCGCGGCGGCGGCGCGCGGCGCGGCGGCGGCGGCGGCGGCGGCGGCGGCGGCGGCGCGCGGCGGCGCGCGGCGGCGGCGGCGGCGGCGGCGGCGGCGGCGGCGCGCGGCGGCGGCGCGCGGCGCGCGGCGGCGGCGGCGCGCGGCGGCGGCGGCGGCGGCGGCGGCGGCGGCGGCGGCGGCGGCGGCGGCGGCGGCGGCGGCGGCGGCGGCGGCGGCGGCGGCGGCGGCGGCGGCGGCGGCGGCGGCGGCGGCGGCGGCGGCGGCGGCGGCGGCGGCGGCGGCGCGGCGGCGGCGGCGGCGCGGCGGCGGCGCGGCGCGCGGCGGCGGCGGCGGCGGCGCGGCGGCGGCGGCGCGCGGCGCGGCGCGGCGGCGCGGCGCGCGGCGGCGCGCGGCGGCGGCGGCGGCGGCGCGCGGCGGCGGCGGCGCGGCGGCGGCGGCGGCGGCGGCGGCGGCGGCGGCGGCGGCGGCGGCGCGCGGCGGCGGCGGCGGCGGCGGCGGCGGCGGCGGCGGCGCGCGGCGGCGGCGGCGGCGGCGGCGGCGGCGGCGCGGCGGCGCGGCGCGCGGCGGCGGCGCGCGGCGGCGGCGGCGCGCGCGCGGCGGCGGCGGCGGCGGCGGCGGCGGCGGCGGCGGCGGCGGCGGCGGCGGCGGCGGCGGCGCGCGGCGCGCGGCGGCGCGCGCGCGGCGGCGCGGCGGCGGCGGCGGCGCGGCGGCGGCGGCGGCGGCGGCGCGGCGGCGCGCGCGGCGGCGGCGGCGGCGGCGGCGGCGGCGGCGCGCGGCGGCGGCGGCGGCGGCGGCGGCGGCGGCGGCGGCGGCGCGCGGCGCGGCGGCGGCGGCGGCGGCGGCGGCGGCGCGCGCGCGGCGGCGGCGGCGGCGGCGGCGGCGGCGGCGGCGGCGGCGCGGCGGCGGCGGCGGCGGCGGCGGCGGCGGCGGCGGCGGCGGCGGCGGCGGCGGCGGCGGCGGCGGCGGCGGCGCGGCGGCGGCGGCGGCGGCGGCGGCGGCGGCGGCGGCGGCGGCGGCGCGGCGGCGGCGGCGCGGCGGCGGCGCGGCGCGGCGGCGGCGGCGGCGGCGGCGGCGGCGCGGCGCGCGCGGCGGCGGCGGCGCGCGGCGGCGGCGGCGGCGGCGGCGGCGGCGGCGGCGGCGGCGGCGGCGGCGGCGGCGGCGGCGGCGGCGCGGCGGCGGCGCGCGGCGGCGGCGGCGGCGGCGGCGGCGGCGACGGCGGCGGCGGCGGCGGCGGCGCGCGGCGGCGGCGGCGCGCGCGCGGCGGCGGCGGCGGCGGCGGCGGCGGCGGCGGCGGCGGCGCGCGCGGCGGCGGCGGCGGCGGCGGCGGCGCGCGCGGCGCGCGGCGCGCGGCGCGCGCGCGCGGCGGCGCGCGGCGGCGGCGGCGGCGGCGGCGGCGGCGGCGGCGGCGGCGGCGGCGGCGGCGGCGGCGGCGGCGGCGGCGGCGGCGCGCGCGCGGCGGCGGCGGCGGCGGCGGCGCGCGGCGGCGGCGGCGCGCGGCGCGCGGCGGCGGCGGCGGCGGCGCGCGGCGCGCGCGCGGCGGCGGCGGCGGCGGCGCGCGGCGGCGGCGCGCGGCGCGCGCGCGGCGCGGCGGCGGCGGCGGCGGCGGCGGCGGCGGCGGCGCGGCGGCGGCGCGCGGCGGCGCGCGCGCGCGCGCGCGGCGGCGCGCGCGCGGCGGCGGCGGCGGCGCGCGGCGGCGGCGCGGCGGCGGCGGCGGCGCGCGCGCGGCGGCGGCGGCGGCGGCGGCGGCGGCGGCGCGCGGCGGCGGCGCGCGGCGGCGGCGGCGGCGGCGGCGGCGGCGCGGCGGCGGCGGCGGCGGCGGCGGCGGCGGCGCGCGGCGGCGGCGGCGGCGGCGGCGGCGGCGGCGGCGGCGGCGGCGGCGGCGGCGGCGGCGCGGCGGCGGCGGCGGCGGCGGCGGCGCGGCGCGCGGCGGCGGCGGCGCGCGGCGGCGGCGCGCGGCGGCGGCGCGCGCGCGGCGGCGGCGCGCGGCGGCGGCGGCGGCGGCGGCGGCGGCGGCGGCGGCGGCGGCGGCGGCGCGCGCGCGGCGCGCGGCGGCGGCGGCGCGCGCGCGGCGGCGGCGGCGGCGGCGCGCGCGCGGCGGCGCGCGCGCGGCGGCGGCGGCGCGCGGCGCGCGCGGCGGCGGCGGCGGCGGCGGCGGCGCGCGGCGGCGGCGGCGGCGGCGGCGGCGGCGGCGCGCGGCGGCGGCGGCGCGCGGCGCGCGGCGGCGGCGGCGGCGCGCGCGGCGGCGGCGCGCGGCGCGCGCGCGCGCGCGCGGCGGCGGCGCGCGGCGCGCGCGCGCGGCGGCGGCGGCGCGCGCGCGCGCGGCGCGCGGCGCGCGGCGGCGGCGGCGCGCGGCGGCGGCGCGCGGCGCGCGGCGGCGGCGGCGGCGGCGGCGGCGGCGGCGCGCGGCGGCGGCGGCGGCGGCGGCGGCGCGGCGGCGGCGGCGGCGGCGGCGGCGGCGGCGCGGCGGCGGCGGCGGCGGCGGCGGCGGCGGCGGCGGCGGCGGCGGCGGCGGCGGCGGCGCGGCGGCGGCGGCGGCGGCGGCGGCGGCGGCGCGGCGGCGCGCGGCGGCGGCGGCGGCGGCGGCGCGCGGCGGCGGCGGCGGCGGCGGCGGCGGCGCGCGGCGGCGGCGGCGGCGGCGGCGGCGGCGCGCGGCGCGCGGCGCGCGGCGGCGGCGCGCGGCGCGGCGGCGGCGGCGGCGCGGCGGCGGCGGCGCGCGGCGGCGGCGGCGGCGCGCGGCGGCGCGGCGGCGGCGGCGGCGGCGGCGGCGGCGGCGGCGGCGGCGCGCGGCGGCGGCGGCGGCGGCGGCGGCGGCGGCGCGCGGCGGCGGCGGCGGCGGCGGCGCGGCGGCGGCGGCGGCGGCGGCGGCGGCGGCGGCGGCGCGCGGCGGCGGCGGCGGCGGCGGCGGCGGCGGCGCGCGGCGGCGCGGCGGCGGCGGCGCGGCGCGCGGCGGCGGCGGCGGCGGCGGCGGCGGCGGCGCGCGGCGGCGGCGCGCGGCGGCGGCGCGCGCGCGGCGGCGGCGGCGGCGCGCGGCGCGCGGCGGCGGCGCGCGGCGGCGGCGGCGGCGGCGGCGGCGGCGGCGGCGGCGGCGGCGGCGGCGGCGGCGGCGCGGCGCGCGGCGCGCGGCGGCGGCGGCGGCGCGGCGGCGCGCGCGGCGGCGGCGGCGGCGGCGCGCGGCGGCGGCGGCGCGCGGCGGCGCGCGGCGGCGGCGGCGGCGGCGCGCGGCGCGCGGCGGCGGCGGCGGCGGCGGCGCGCGCGCGGCGGCGGCGGCGGCGCGGCGGCGGCGGCGGCGGCGGCGGCGGCGGCGCGGCGGCGGCGGCGCGCGCGCGCGCGGCGCGGCGCGCGGCGCGCGGCGGCGGCGGCGCGCGCGGCGGCGGCGGCGGCGGCGGCGCGCGGCGGCGGCGGCGGCGGCGGCGGCGGCGGCGGCGGCGGCGGCGGCGCGCGGCGGCGGCGCGCGGCGGCGGCGGCGGCGGCGCGCGCGGCGGCGCGCGGCGGCGGCGGCGGCGGCGGCGGCGGCGCGCGGCGGCGGCGGCGGCGGCGGCGGCGGCGGCGCGCGGCGGCGGCGGCGGCGGCGCGGCGCGCGGCGGCGGCGGCGGCGGCGGCGGCGGCGGCGGCGGCGGCGGCGGCGGCGGCGCGGCGGCGGCGGCGGCGGCGGCGGCGGCGGCGGCGGCGGCGGCGCGCGGCGGCGGCGGCGGCGGCGGCGGCGGCGGCGGCGGCGGCGGCGGCGGCGGCGGCGCGGCGGCGGCGGCGGCGGCGCGCGCGCGCGGCGGCGGCGGCGCGCGCGCGCGCGGCGGCGGCGGCGGCGCGCGGCGCGCGGCGGCGCGCGGCGGCGCGCGGCGGCGGCGGCGGCGGCGGCGGCGGCGGCGGCGGCGGCGGCGGCGGCGGCGGCGGCGCGCGGCGGCGCGCGGCGGCGGCGGCGGCGCGGCGGCGCGCGGCGGCGGCGGCGCGCGGCGGCGGCGGCGGCGCGCGGCGGCGGCGGCGGCGCGCGGCGCGGCGGCGGCGGCGGCGGCGGCGGCGCGCGCGCGGCGGCGGCGGCGGCGGCGGCGGCGGCGGCGCGGCGGCGGCGGCGGCGGCGGCGGCGGCGGCGGCGGCGGCGGCGGCGGCGGCGGCGGCGGCGGCGGCGGCGGCGGCGGCGGCGGCGGCGCGGCGGCGGCGGCGGCGGCGCGCGCGCGGCGGCGGCGGCGGCGGCGGCGGCGGCGGCGGCGGCGGCGGCGGCGGCGGCGGCGGCGGCGCGCGGCGGCGGCGCGCGGCGGCGGCGGCGCGGCGGCGGCGGCGGCGGCGGCGGCGGCGGCGGCGCGCGGCGGCGGCGGCGGCGCGACGGCGGCGCGCGGCGGCGCGCGGCGGCGGCGCGCGGCGGCGCGCGGCGGCGGCGGCGGCGGCGGCGGCGGCGGCGGCGGCGGCGCGCGGCGGCGGCGGCGGCGGCGGCGGCGGCGGCGGCGGCGGCGGCGGCGGCGGCGGCGGCGGCGGCGGCGGCCGCGGCGGCGGCGGCGGCGCGGCGCGGCGGCGGCGGCGCCGGCGGCGGCGCGCGGGCGGCGGCGGCGGCGGCGGCGGCGGCGGCGCGGGGCGGCGGCGGCGGCGGCGGCGGCGGCGGCGGCGGCGGCGGCGGCGGCGGCGGCGGCGCGCGCGGCGGCGGCGGCGGCGGCGGCGGCGGCGGCGGCGGCGGCGGCGGCGGCGGCGGCGGCGGCGCGGCGCGGCGGCGGCGGCGGCGGCGGCGGCGGCGGCGGGCGGCGGCGGCGGCGGCGGCGGCGGCGCGGGGCGGCGGCGGCGGCGCGCGCGGGGCGGCGGCGGCGGCGGCGGCGCGCGGCGGCGCGCGCGCGCGCGCGGGGCGCGGCGCGGCGGCGGGGCGGCGGCGGCGGCCGCGGCGGCGGCGGCGGCGGCGGCGGCGGCGGCGGCGGCGGCGGCGGCGGCGGCGGCGGCGCGCGCGTGGACCCGGACGCCGCGGACTCCGCCAGCGCAGCCTCCCACCGCCTCCGCCAGCGCCGCGAGCGTCAGCCCACGTCCGCCACGACGGCGTCGCCCATCGGCGCGCGCGCCGCCTCGTCGGGGTCGCTGGTGATCGCCACCAAGCTCGTGCCCTCCGCCAGTAGCGGGCCGGGGACGTTGGGGTAGTAGGGGAACACCGACGTGCCCACCGCGAGCACGAAGTCGTGCGCCGCGAGCAGTTCCCCCAGCGGCTGCACGGCTGGGAAGAGGATCGCCTGGAAGAGCGGGTGGTTCTCCGGAAAGCCCAGCCGCCCGCCACCGGTCGCCGGGGTCGCGTACACCGCCAGGCGTGCGCGCTCGGCGAGCGCCACCGCCGCGTCCCACCCGCCGGAGGCGTCGATGTCGGGGCCCGCCACCAGCGCCGGGTTGGCGGCCTGCGCCAGGCGCCGCGCGAGATCCGCGACGCCGCTGCGTCGGGGAGGCCCGCCCGCCGCTCACCGTGCGCGTGGTCTGGTGGCGCACCTCCTCCTCGGAGCGCACCTCCGCGTACCAGTCGTCCATCGGCACCGACACGAACACGGGGCCCCGTGGTGGAAGCGCCGCGGTGTGCGCAGCGCGGGCCAGCGCATGCGGGACGTCCTGCGCGCAGGGCGGCTCGTAGCTCCACTTCACCAGCGGGTGGGGCATCCGCGTGGCGTCGCGGTTGGTGAGGTTGGCCTGCAGCGTCATCAGCGAGCGGTACTGCTGGCCCGCGGTCACCACCAGCGGCGAGTGGTTCGCCTGCGCGTTGAAGATCGCCCCCATCCCGTTGCCCAACCCCGGCGCGGTGTGCAGGTTGACGAGTGTCGGGCGTCCCGTCGCCTGGGCGTACCCGTCGGCCATCCCGACCGCCACCGCCTCCTGCAGGCCGAGCACGTAGCGGAAGTCCTCCGGGAACTCGGTCAGCATCGGCAGCTCCGTGGAGCCGGGGTTGCCGAACATCGTGGTCATGCCCCGCTCGCGCAACAGCTCGTACGTCGCCTCTCGGACCGTCTTCACGTGAGGAACCGTACCCGAGCGCGGCGCCCCCGGCACAGCGAGCACGGCGTGGCCGTACTGCCGGGGGCCTGGCGCCGGGCGCAACACCTGCAAGTTCTCGTTCACGGTCTCCTTGGGGCGCCGCTCCGGAGTCGCGCTTGTTTTCATGCCGTTGTGGTTCCACCACATCGAACACCCCGCTAGCCTGTTCTCTTGCCCTGAGCACTCGATGCACTCGATGACCCCGCCCCGGCCTGCTCACCGACGACTTACGACCGCGGGATGCCTCGTGGTCCTGCTTGCGCTGCTCCTATCCGCGCCGGCTGCGCTTGCCGGGCAGCCGAAGAAGAGCGTGCCGAAGGCCAAGAAGCCGCCCGTGTTGAGCCTCTACGCCAAGCGCGCGCTGCGCGCCTACGAAGCGATGCAGCAGAACTTCTACGTGCCCTCCGCGGGGCTGTACAAGGGCGAACCGGAGTACTCGTTTCTGTGGCCCTTCTCGCAGGCGTTCGCGGCGAGCGTCAGCGTCGCGCACATCCCCCGCCAGCGGGCCCACCTGGAAGGGAGCCTGCGCGCGCTGGCGGCCGGCCTGCAGGTGTACGCGAGCTCGCCCGCCGCCCGGCGAAACGACCGCGACCGGCGCCTCCACCGCCACGACGCGCGCTCCTTCGACGACGTCACCGCGCCGCCCGTCGGCCCCGGCGGGGCCAGCTACTACGACGACAACGAGTGGGTCGGGATCGAGCTGGCGCGGATGTACGAGCTAGACCACTACACCGCCGCGCTGACCCGGCGCCGAGCAGATCATGGCGTTCGTGATGGCCGGGCTGGCAGACCGTCGGCCCCGAAGGCGGGCCGCTGCCCTGCGCCGGGGGGGTGCCGTTCTCCAACGCCAAGACCAACACCCAGCGCAACACGATCACCGACGGTCCCGCCGCCGAGCTCGGGGTGCAGCTGTACCGCACTCACCCACGAAGCCCGCTACCTGCAGTTCGCCGAGGAGGCGTACGGGTGGGTGCGCGGATGCCTGCTCGAACCGACCGGGCTGTACGCCGACCACATCGAACTCGACGGCAAGTCAACCACTCGCTGTGGAGCTACACCCAGGGCGTGATGATGGGTGCCGGCACGCTGCTGTACCAGGCCACCGACGTGCGCCTACCTCGCCAGGCGCGCCAGACCGCGAAGGCCGCGCGCGCCTACTTCAACTACAGCCGGCTCGCCTCGGAAAACCCCTTCTTCGCCGCCGTGTACTTCCGCAACCAGATCTACCTGGACTCCCTCACCCACGAAGCCCCCGGCACGCACCCCGCGCGCGAATACGCCTACTGGGCGTGGCTGCGCCACCGCCTCGACGACAACCTCTTCGCCTACGGCTCGCCGCCGACCGCCGAACTGCTGGGCCAGGCCGCGCTCGTGCAGATCTACGCGCTGTTGGCGACCCCGCCGTCGACGTACTTCTGATCGGCCGCGGTGCTCCCAGCATCCGGCGTCCTTCGGGCGCCCCGAGTGGCGGCGGCCGATCCACTAGGCTTCGAGCATGGAGGCCACCAGCCTGATGACTCCCGCCGGCCTGGAGACCCTGCGCTCAGAACTCGAGGCGCTGGAGGGCGAGGGCCGCCGGGAGATCGCCGAGCGCATCAAAACGGCGCGCGAGTGGGGGGACCTCAAGGAGAACACCGAGTACCACGACGCGAAGAACGACCAGGCCCACCTGGAGACGAAGATCGCGCGCCTGCGCGAAAAGATCTCCACGGCGGTGGTGGTCGAGGAGGGCGAGGGCCCCGGCGCCGACGGCACCGTCAGCTTCGGCTCGACCGTGGGGGTGCGCGACGAGCAGGGGGTGGAGCGCACGTGGAGGATCGTCAGCTCCCACGACGCCTCCCCCGCGGGGGTCGGCTCTCGGTTGAGTCCCCCGTCGCCCGCGCGCTCGTCGGCCGCTGCGCCGGTGACGAGGTCGCGGTGGTGCTGCCCCGCGGGCAGTCGGTGCTGAGCATCCTCAGCGTGGAGTGAGCCGCTCGCCCGAGGCGCGCAGCGGCAGCTCCTGCACGGGCGCGGCCGCCCGGATCCGCTCCAGGGCGGGCGGGGACTCAGATCCGACGAGCGTGGCCACGAACGCCTCGACGACGGCGGGGTCGAACTGGGTGCCGGCGCAGGCGCGCAGCTCGGCGATCGCCTCGGCGGCGGGGACGGCACCGGAGTAGGAGCGCTCGGAGATCATCGCGTCGAAGGCGTCGCACACGAAGATGATCCGCGCGCCCAGCGGGATGTCGCTCGCCGCGCAGCCCGTCGGGGTAGCCGGCTGCCGTCGTAGCGCTCGTGGCGAGGAGCGCACGAGCTCCGCGACCGGGCGCAGGGCGGCGCGGCTTTGAGGATGCGCTCGCCGAGGATCGTGTGGCGGCGCATGAACAGCCACTCCTCGTCGTCGAGCGGGCCGGGCTTGTTGAGGATCGCGTCGGGGATCGCGATCTTGCCGACGTCGTGCAGCTCCGCGGCGCGGGCGAGCACGTCGAGCTCTTCGCCGTCCATCCCCAGCCGCCGCCCGACCTCGAGCACGAGCGCGCCGACCCCGCGCTGGTGCTCCTGCAGGTCGGGGTGGCGCTCCTGGAAGGCCTGCAGCAGCACGTCGCGCAGCTGGTGCACGGCGCTCGCCTCGCGCGTCTGGTCCTTGCGCTGGTACAGCCGCTGGTCGGCGAGCTGCATCACCGCGGCGGGGTCGTTGAGCTCGGGCGGGATGTGCACCACCCCGTGCGCGGCGCCGATCGAGAAGCCCGGCCCCTGCTCGGAGAGCGCGGCCACGGAGGCCTGCACGAGCGCGTCGAGGTGCTCGCGCACGTCGCGCAGCAGCACGCAGAACTCGTCGCCGCCCATGCGGTAGGCGGTGCCGTGGGGGGCGACGACCGTCTTCAGCTTGTCGGAGAGGCGCGCCAGCAGCGCGTCGCCGGCGGGGTGGCCGAAGGTGTCGTTGTAGCGCTTGAAGCCGTTGAGGTCGTACAGCACCAGGTCCCACGTCTCGCCCGCGCCGGCGCGGCGGCAGGCGACGTGGAGGTCCTCCATCAGCTGCCGGCGGTTGCCGAGGCCGGTGAGCGGGTCGGTCAGCGCCAGGCGCCGCGAGCCGGCGAGCATCGCGACGTTCTCGCGCACGGTCGCCACCAGGTGCACGCACACCGCGAGCACTGTCGCGGCCGCGAGCACCAGCGCGGTCGGCGTGAGATGGACGCGTGGGGAGGTTGCCGTAGACCAGCACCCCGAGCGCGGCGAGCAGCGAGAGCGAGGGCACCGACACCAGCCGCCACCCCTCCACCCGGCGGCGCGCGCGGCCGCGGCCACGGGGTCCACGCGGCGAGCGCCAGCAGCACCGCGGAGGCCGGCCACAGGAACTGCGTCCAGTTGCCGACGCGGTAGGTGTCGGTGGCGGTGAGGTACAGGTAGGCGCGAGTCCGCCACGGCGCTGCACCAGCATCGCGGCGGCGACCAGCAGCCACACCCGCCCGGGGCGCCACGCCGGTCATGGCAGAGCGCGCTGAGCGCGAACACCAGCAGCAGCAGGTCGCCGATCGGGTACGCGAGCGCGACCCCCACCGAGGCCGTGTCGCCGTGGGCGCTGTGCAGGATCGGCGGCAGCACGAGCGCCGCGCCGACCGCGGCGGCCGCGAGCCCGCCGATCAGCCCGTCCAGCCACATCCCGATGCGCGGCTCGTGCAGGTGGGCGCCAGCGAGCAGCACGAGCGCGACGTAGCAGCAGGGGTAGAAAGACAAGGTACAGCACGTCGGCGGGCGAGACGCCGCCGCCGGCCGCGCCGGGGCCTTCCACGAAGAGGGCGTAGTAGAGGTCGCCGAGGCACCAGCACAGCGAGGCCCGCGCCCATCGTCAGCCACGCCGCGCGCTGCGCCCGCACGAGCAGCGCCGCGCGCGAGCACCGTGAGCGCGGCGCCGCCCATCAGCACGCCGTAGATGCCGTGGTCGAAGAGCCCTGCCGGGCGGTGGCCGCCGAGGCCGACGAGGTGGTGTGCAGCGCCAGCACTCCCACCCCCCCCACGAGCAGGGCGAGGAGCGCAGGTTATCGGGGGTGGGACGTGTGCGCGACGCTTGCCGGGACATCGCTCTCGCATCGGCGGCGCCGGAGGGCTCCGGAGCTGAAATGCCGGAGTTGAACGAGTTGCCGAGGTTTGCGCGCCCGCTGGCCGGGTCTCTCGCGGGGCCGTTCGCGACTCCCGGCCGGGTCCAGCTACTGCGCGGCGCGCACGCGGCGCACGAAGCGCCGCGGCGGGCGCCGGTAGAGGCGCTCGCCCTCGCGCAGCGCGCGCTGCGCAGCGCCGGCGCCGGCGGGCGATCTGCTTGCGCAGCCGCCTGCGCGTCCCGCGCTCGCCCGGCGAACAGGCGCGGAGCGCTCGCGCACCCTGCGTTCGAGCAGCGCGAGGTCGTGCTCCTCGCCGAGCACTTCCCCGAGCCGGTCGGCGCGGCGCGCGACGCGGCGGGTGTACGTCGAGGACCCGCCCCCGCGGCCGCCGCGGTCGAGCGTCTCGGCGGCGTAGCGGAGCTCCTTGACGCGTTTGCGCCACGCGTGCAGCGCTTCCCCGCTCGCGCCTGCGCCGCGCGACGCGCAGGCCGCCGGCGGCCTTGGCGGTAGGTGCGCTCCAGGCCGGGGGCGAGCGCGCGGAAGCCGCGCTCGCGCAGCTCCCACCGCTCGACGCGCGCGCGCGACGGCGCGCAGCTCGCCGAGCGACCTCCTCGCGCACGCGAGGGTCGCGGACGGCGCGCGCGGCGGCCGCGTCGCGCTCGGCCAGCAGCTGCGCGCGCAGCGCGCCGCACCGCGGCGGAGCGGGCCAGCCGGGCGCGGGTCGACGCTGCACGAGCGGCGTCGAGGGTGCCGACCATCACCTCCGCGTCGCGTGCGCCCGCGAGGCGCCGCGCGCAGTCGCGCAGCGCGGCGTTCTCGCGCGCGTAGCGCTTGCGGCCGAGCTCGGGGCGCAGCAGCGCCAGCAGCGCGCGCAGGCGCTTGAGCGCCTTGCGGGTCTCGTGCACGGTCTGCTCGCCGTCCTCCGGTTTTGCCGGGAGACCGACCGGAGCACCGCCCACCGCGTGGGTCTCCCCGGGGTGGCCCTCGAGCAGGGCGACGGCGAGGTCGAGCTGCCCGAGGATCACCTGCCGCACCCCCTCGGCGAAGGGCTCGCCGGGCAGCAGCGATGGTGCCGCCGGCGCTCCTCGCGGGGCGCGGGTCGCGCCGGCGCGCGCTCGGAGCGGCGCTCCCGCTGGGCTTTGGCGAGGGCCACGCCGACCCCCACGCCGACGACCGCCAGCGCGGTCGCCAGCGCGCCGCGCCCGGAGGGGCCACAATGGGGCGGTGCCCACCGCGCCTTCCACCGGCCCCGTGGTGGACGGTGCGCCGCGCGGCGAACCGCAAGCCCGCGACGTACCGCTGCCCGATCTGCGGCCATCACCTGCCCGCGCTCAGCGAGCACATGCTGATCGCCCCCGAAGGCGACACCCGCCGCCGCCGCCACGCGCACACCGCGTGCGTGGCGCGCGCCCGCGAGCGGGGGCAGCTCGGTGCTGCGCGAGGAGTGGCTGCGCACCCAGCCGCGGCCGGCGCCGTGGTGGCGGCGGCTGTGCGGCGGCGGCGGCACGTGGCTGACCGTCCGCCTGCCGGGCCGCCTACCCGGCCGCCGGCGTGAGCCGAGCCGGGGCTCGCGGACCCGTTCTTCGGCCTGACTGAGGCCCGCCCGCGCGGCCCGGCCGCCCACGGGCCCCGTGGCCTCAGGCCCCGTAGGTGTGCACGTACTCCGGCTCGACACGGATGATCACCCGCTGTTCGCCGGGCTGGCGGTAGGGGTAGGTGTCCTGGCCGAGGTACTTCTCGCCATCGCGTCGATGTGCGCGTCGGCGCCCTCGTGGGTGCGCTCGGCGACGCGCCCGCGGATCGGTGACGTACTCGTAGGGGTTCTCCATGTTCTGCACCGTCAGCGTGACGCGGGGGTCGCGCTCGAGGTTGCGCGGCCACGCGCGGCCCTCGGCGGTGTTGAGCACGGGCTGGCCGTCCTGCACGTCGACCCACACCGGCGCGGCGTGCACCGAGCCGTCGGGGCGCAGGGTGGAGACGGTGCAGAAGTTCTTGCCCCTCAGCAGCTCCTCGGCGTGGCCCTCGATCTTGGCACTCATGGCGGTCCTCCTCTCGCTGGGTGGGGTGCACCCTTCAAGATAGGGCTTCGCGCGCCCTGCGGCAGGCTGCACCGCCGGGTGCCTGCAGGGCCGGCGGCGGAGACTTCGGGCCGAGTCCGCTCCTAGCTGCCGGGCGAGGCCGCTCCTACTGCGCGAGAGCCCGCTGGAGTCGCCGGCGGGAGCGGCTGGAGCGGGACGAGCGTGCCGTTGTTGAGCTGGAAGTGCACGACGGCCGCCCGCCGGAGGGGCAGCAGAGGGGGTCGTGCGCGCGGTAGAGCGCGTAGGCGAGCGGCGACTTCGGTGTCGCACTGGCTGACGACGTGGATCGAGGCGGAGGGCTGGCGGAGTCGGTGCCGAGGTAGCGGCCGTCGAGGAAGAAGAACGCGCGCTGGTCGTAGCCGTCGGCGGAGCCGGTGCGCGTGCCGATCAGCACCCGCAGGGTCTGGGTGGGGTGGTAGTCGGAGATGTCGGCGGCGGTGTACCCGTGCGCGATCACGACGTGCGGCCGCCGCGTTGGCTTCGGCGCCCGCAGCGCTCTTCCGGCGGACTGCCCGCCCGTGCCGACGAACGCCGGCGCGGGCGCGGTGCGGGTGGTGCTGGTGCTCTGCGCCGCCGTGCCGGCGGCCGGTGGTGGTCGTGAAGGCTGGGCAGGCGTCGTGTGGGCGGGCGTGGAGGCCGTGCGGGCGGGGAGCTCGTGTGCCGCGTCGCGCTCGCCGTGGGCGCGGGGGCGTCGGAGACGGTCACGGTCTTCGTCCGCCGCCGCACCCTCCGAGCAGCACGCCGCCCGTGGCTCCGAGGGCCAGCGCGCCGCGATCGCCATGCCCCTCGCCCACTCATCGCTCCAGTATTCGCCCGCGGGCCCCAGCCCCTGCTCGCTAACACGGGAGGCCGTAGGGGTTGCGCTCGGCCGAGGGGCGGGGGGTGGTGTGGGGTCGCATCCGCGCGGCTGCGTGTGCCTGCCGGGCGTACGCGCGCGGGGCTTCCGTGCCCCGCGTCGGCGGCGCGGCGTCACGCCTTCGGCCGCTCGCCCGCGAGGCCTCGGCGCTGCCGCACGCCTTCCGCTGCGCAGGAACGCTTGCGTCGGCGCCGCCGGCCCGTCGCGCACGCACGGGTGGGGGTCCGCGCTACTACTCCCTCTCCTCCCCTTGACAAGATTATTAGTCAGCTGCTAATCTCTGTGTAGTTAGCAATCACTAAGAGAGGAGGGCGGCCATGAGCAGCTCGCGCAGGAACAACTGGACCCTCGGGCATCGTCTCCATCGGCGCTGTTCATGGTCGTGCTCGACAACCTCGTCGTGTCGATCGCGCTGCCCTCGATCCACCGCGACCTCGGCGCGTCGATCCAGTCGCTGGAGTGGACCGTCAACGCCTACGTGCTCGCGTACGCGGTGCTGCTGCTCACGGGCGCCGCGCTCGGCGACCGCTTCGGGCGCAGGCGCATGTTCCTCGCGGGACTCTCGCTGTTCACCGCCGCCTCCGCGGCCGCCGCGCTGGCGCCCACCACCGGCCTGCTCGTCGCCGCCCGCGCGGTGCAGGGGGCGGGCGCCGCGGCGGTCACGCCGCTGACGCTCACGCTGCTCGCCGAGGCGTTCCCCGCCGCGCGGCGCGGGCATGGCGCTGGGCGTGTGGTCGGGCGTCTCCGGCTCGGCCGTCGCGCTCGGCCCGCTGGTGGGCGGCGCCGTCGTGCAGGGCATCTCCTGGCACTGGATCTTCTGGATCAACGTCCCCATCGGGCTCGTGCTGCTGCCGCTCGCCGCCGCTGCGCCTGCGCGAGAGCCGCGGTCCCAACGGCGCGCTCGACCTGCGCGGCCTGGCGCTCGCCTCCGCCGGCGCGTTCGGCATCGTGTTCGGCCTCGTGCGCGCCCAGTCGCTGGGGTGGACCTCGCCCGACGATCCTCGCCTCGCTCGGCGCGGGCGTCGTGCTGCTCGCGGCGTTCGTCGTGTGGGAGCGCCGCGCGCGCGAGCCGATGCTGCCGATGTCATTCTTCTCCCGCCGCGCGTTCGCGGTGACCAACTTCGCTTCGCTCACCATGTACTTCGGGATGTTCGGGTCGATCTTCTTCCTCTCGCAGTTCCTGCAGGACGTGCTGCGGCAACTCGCCCGCTGGAGGCGGGCCTGAAGGTGCTCGTGTGGACGGGCGCCACGATGGTCACCGCGCCCGTTCGCGGGCATCTACTCCCAGCGCTTCGGCAGCCGCCCCTTCATGCTCGCCGGGCCTCACGCTGCAGGCCGGCGCGCTGGCGTGGCTGGCGGCGATCCTCTCGACCCACACGCCCTACGCGGAGATGCTCGTCCCGTTCGTGATGGCCGGCGCGGGGATGGCGCTCGTGTTCGCGCCCGTCCGCCAACGCGGTGCTCTCCGCCGTGCGCGCCGACCAGGCCGGGCAGGCCTCCGGCGCCACCAACGCGATCCGCGAGACCGGCGGGGTGCTGGGCGTGGCGGTGCTCGCCTACGATCTTCACCCACGCGGGCGGCTACGGCTCCCCGCAGGCGTTCGTCGACGGCCTCGCCCCGGCGCTGTGGGTCGGCGTGGCGGTGCTCGGCGCCGGCGCGCTGGCGGTGCTCGCGCTGCCGTTCGAGACCCGCCCCGCGCGCGAGGGCGCGCCCGTGCCCGTCGGTGCGCGCCCGCAGGGCGTGGTCGGGGAGGCCGCTTGAGCGCCGTCGAGCCCGCCCGCGCGCGGGTGCCCGCGGCCGAGCGCCGCGAGGAGCTGATCTCAGCCGCCGTGCACGAGTTCGCCCACGGAGGTCTGCACGGCACCCCGGTGGAGCGCATCGCGCGGCGCGTCGGGCGTGGCCCAGCCGTACGTGTTCACGCTGTTCGGCAACAAGCGTGAGCTGTTCCTCGCGGCGCTGGAGCGCTCCTTCGAACGGATCGCCGCGCGCGTTCGAGCGGGCCGCCGCCGAGTTTCGCGAGGGGCGCGGCGCCGGCCGACTGCGAGGACACCCTGGAGGCGATGGGGCAACGCGTACCTGGAGCTGCTCACCTCCGACCGCGACTACCTGATGCTCCAGCACCAGTCCTACGCCGCCTGCGACGACGAGGTGGTGCGCGCCCGCGTGCGCCACCGCTACGCCGAGCTCGTCGGCCTCGCCCAGCGAGCTCTCCGGCGCGGAGGACGAGCGGATCGACGACTTCTTCCGCCACGGCATGGCCTCAACGTCGCCGCCGCCCTCGGGGTCGAGGACCTCTCGTGCGGCGGCGCGTGGGTCAAGGCCGAGCTCGCCGCGGGGCGGGCCCTCACGGGCGTGCAGGGGGATGCCCTACTATGGAGGGTGGGCCATGTCGTCCGCCTCCACTCAGACCCCGGCGCCCTCCAAGCCCAAGCGCAGCAACCGTGAGCTGGCCCGCACCGGTGGGCTGGTGGTGCTGGCGGTGCTGGCGACCCTGTTCGCTGTGTTCAACCTCGAAAAGGTCGAGGTCAACTGGATCGTCGGCAAGGGTCAGGCGCCTTTGATCGTCGTGATCGTGCTGTCCGTGCTCGTGGGGGTCGTGTTCACGCACTTCGCCGAGCGGCGCTCAGCCAAGCGCCGGTAGTCCTCCGCGGCCGGAGAGTCCCCGTTCGTGCCGTTGGCGGCGTGTGCCCCGTTGGCGGCGTGCGACCCGTTGGTCGAAGGTGTCCCGCCGTTGACCGTGTGGCCGGCCGTGCGCGTCCCGTTGGTCGAAGGTGTGCCGTTGCCGTTGCTGTTGCCGTTGCCGTTGCTGTTGCCGTTGACCGCGCGCGTGCCGTTCGCTGCGTGAGCGCCGTTGGTCGAGAGCGTGCCGTTGACCGCGTGGGTTCCGACGGCCGCGTGCGTCCCGTGGGGAGATCCCGGAAGGGGGCTCGGGGACGCCTCCCTGCCCCGGGAGCGCACGATCGCCTCCGCCGCCTCCTCGGGGCCGAGGAGCGGGGTGAGGACCACGTAGGAGACGTACTCGGTGAGCACCGGCAGCACGGTGGCCCCGGCCCGCGAGCACCTCACAGTAGAGGACCTGCCACAGCCCTCCCGCGATGCCCTCCACTGCGATCGTGCTGCGCGGGCGCCGGGGCGCCCCCTCGGTCAGCAGCGTCGCGACCTCGTACGCCAGGTCCTCCACGTTCGCGATCGCCGGCGGCCCGGCCTCGAGCGCCTTCACCGCGAGCGTCCTCAGGCGGGCGGGGCTGGACGCGAGGTCGGCGAGCAGCGCGTGCGACCGTGCGGCACACCGCGTCGGGCCACTGCGCGGAGACCAGGTCGGGGTCGGCGACCAGCTGCAGCAGTTCGTCCCCGAGCACGTCCAGCGCCTCCAGGTAACACGCTTCGCGGGCCGGGGAACAGCTCGATGAAGGCCTCGACTGGCAGCCGGGCGCCGTCGGCGATCCGCAGGGAGCTGAGTTCCTCCTGCTTCCCTCCCGCACCCGCAGGTCGATCGCGCCGCGCAGCAGTCGCGCGCGGGTGCCCTCGCCGCCGCACGTCTGCAGGCTCGAGCGCCGCCGTCTCAGGGAAGGGCTGGTTCGCGCAGGGTCGCGGGCGCAGGCCGGCCGCCGCGGGCGAGGAGAACAGCAGCGTCCACTTCACCATCTCCTCCGTAAGCGGCCTGGGCTCGGCGGTCTCCCGGTGGCGCAGGTGCGCGGACGTCGCCCGGCGCAGCCCGCCCACGATCGCCCTCACCACCGGCAGCGGGAGCGCGGCCGAGCCGGCGGGACAGCCCCCCTCGGAGTCCGAGAGGACGCTCGACAGCCGCGCCTCGCACAGCGCCGTGACCCGCTGCAGCCGCCGCACCCCCTCGGGGCCCACGGTGGGGGCGTCGACCAGCACCAGGTGCAGCGCCTTGGGGTTCTGTTCAAGTTCCGCGCCGAGCGTCTCCAACGCCACCCGCAGGCGCTTCTCGGGGTCGCCCGCGGCCTCGTGGTAGGCGGCGGTGAGCCGTTGGATCCCGCGCTTGACGATCAGGTCGAACGTCGCCAGGAAGCACTCTTCCTTGCCCGAGAACTGCTCGTAGAACACCCTCCGCGAGACCCCGGCCAGCCCAATCACGAGCCGCACGCTCGTCCGCGCGTAGCCCGCGGTCGTGACCGCCTCGATCGTCCCGCCGTACATGCGGATGCGCTGGTTGCGGGCCACCCCCGGCGCCCCGATCGAGTGCGGCCCCTTCGGCAGGCGCTCGTAGATCGGCACGATCGCCCCGTTCTTCGCCTGCCGCCTCGGCTTCCCGTTCTGTGTGCTCTCTGCGCTCTCCGGCGTCCCGCTCCCGGCACTCCCGGCGCCGTTGGAACCCGGGCGCCCTAGCTCCGACCCAGACATTCGACCTCCCCGCATCCTCTCGCTCCCCAGACTGTCATGGTATCCAGAAAACAGGACCATTCCATGTCAGCGATCTTTTGTCTACAGCTTACTGGATACAGCCCCCCGCCGGCGCCGGTAGCGCTCGTAGAAGAATGTGTTTCCCCAGCAGCCACACCGCTTTTGAAGATAGCTCACCGGCCGCGCGAAGGAGTTCGCGGTCCCCGCGGAGCCGCGCGGGCAGGGTCCCGGCGGGGCTCGTAGTGTGGGCCACCGGACGTCTACGACTTCCTCGGACCCCGCGGCGGGCCCCCCGGCGTCGGGCGCGGGGTCCACACGGCACGGGTCGGGTGGCGCGCTACGCCCACGGGACGCGCGCAGGGGCACCCAGTCCTGAGCCGGGACGTGCGCAGAGGCGCCCCAGCTCAGTGCAGGATCGCGCGCAGGGCGATCACGGCCAGGCCCATCGCTGCGCCCACGCAGACCTCGAGCGCGAGCTCCCCGGGGCGTGCCCGCGCGCGCAGCCCGGCGAGCAGCTCGAGCGCCACGAGGCTCGCCGCGCAGGTCCACAGCGCCACGGTGACCCCGGTCTGCTGGTCGGCGCCCGCGACCCACGCGAGCACCAGCGCGAGCAGCGGCGCTGCGGTGCCCCGCACGATTGCCCAGTCGCGCCCGAGCGCCTGCCCCAACGCGCGCGCGGTCAGGTTGCTCCCGGTCGCGAGGCGGGTCCCGAGCAGTTCGGCGTAGGAGTGCGCCAGCCAGTACAGCAGCAGCGCGAGCACGACCGACCCCACGGTCTCGACGTAGGTGTCGTGCAGCCCGTCCTCCGCCGCGAGCAGCGCCCCGAGCGTGATCGTCCCATACACCGCCCCGGCGGGGTTCGCCCCGGGTAGCAGCCAGTCGAGCGCCCGGAGGGCTGGGTTCCGTGGGTGGGCGGGGCGCGGGGGGGCGTGGGAGGTTGTGGAGGGCGCGGAGGCCGCGGGGTCTGGGTGCGTCGGGGCCGCGGGGTCTGTGGTGGCCGCGGGGTCTGGGTGCGTGGGGGCCGCGGCGTCTGTTGGAGCCGCGGGATCTCGGCGTGTCGAGGGCGTGGGGGCCTCGGGGTCCGGGCGCGTCGGAGCCGCGGGATCTCTGGGGGTCGAGGGCACGGGCCAATGATGACCGACCGACCGCTGGGCGCGCGGCCGCGGGGAGATCGGGCGCCCCGAAAGGCCGAGCGCCGTCGGGAGCGGCCGGCGGGGGCAACGGGACCGGGGGAAGGGTCCGCCGTGAGCGGGTCTTAGAGGGGATCGTCCGCGTGGGTGGGTGGCACCCTCCGGGGGGCGTGTGCGCGGGGCCTCCGTGCCCCGCGTCGGCGCGGCCGGAGCAAAATCTTTTTTTCCCGAGGGGCCGTCCCCGACCCCGAATTGGGCTTAGGTTTACACGAGACCCCTCGGTTGTAAACCTGTCGCGAACCTGAGTGCTGGTGCGGGGTCTGGGGTGCGGAGCGTGGTCTCGGAGGGGCCAAAAAGGCGTTTTGGGCGCTATCTGGGAAACACTCCAAGTGATCTGGGGAGTCGGAGACAATCCTTCAAAATCCCTTGAAGAGCTCGTATTGTCGTGCTGTACTCGATTTGGGTCATTGATCGTGACCGTGTTCGATCGTTTCAAGAGAGGATGTGACAGTTAGCTGCAAGGTCGGACGAAGTCGGAAGTAGGTCCGATCTCCACCCTCAACCTCAACCAACCAACTACCAGAAGCACCAAGAATAAGACAATCAAAACCCAAATCGAGAACAAGGAGTTAGAAACATGAAATCCGTAAGGATCGCGGGACTCTGCCTTGCTGCCATGTTCGTCATGAGCATGGTCGCTGCAGGGACCGCTTCAGCAACGCCGCACTGGGAAGTGTGCTTAACGGAACATTCGGGCACCACGACCACGAAGTGGACCAGCAGTCAATGCGCGACAGCCAAAGCAAGTGGTGGGTTCGAATGGAGCGAACCCACCCATACAGAAAAGGTTGTTAGCCATGCGTCGCTGACTCTTACCGCTAAGGAACTCGGCGTCACAGTGGCGATCCATTGTGTAGGTAACGACGAAGGTTGGGTTGGCCCTAATGGTACGGCGGAGACGACCAAAGTCACCGTCGAAAAATGCGAAAAGGGTGAAAATTGTGAAGAAATCACTACGACACCCAAGGCGATACATCTGCCGTGGAATACGGAATTGAAGGAAACGGAAAGCAAGGTCCACGCTACAGTCAGAGGCACTGGATCTGGCGCACCAGGGTGGCTAGCAGGTTGCAAAGTTATCCTCAAAGGTGCTGTGGAAAACGAATGCACCAGCGAAGAAGGGTTATTGGTCCTGGAAAACAAGGATACCCCAGGCGTCCTGGGTGCATTATTAGTATCAGGCCAGTTCACAAACAAACCCAAGGCAAAATGCAACCACGCATCCGAAGGCGGCGAAGTGTTGGGCAATACCGCGTTCTTACTGGCGAGCGGCGGGGGGCTCGAGTCTCCCTTCCCGCCCTTCCCGCTAAATAGAAGCATTGGATTGTTGTAGGTATTGTGGTGGGGCCGGCGCGAGTCGGCCCCACTTCAGCCGATATGGACAGCGTCGGGGAGGTCATGGCATGTATGGGCACCGAAAATAGAGATGGAGGTTCGATGAGGGGATGGAGAGACGAGGTCGATCGGGTGCGTGCGGATACCGTCTGCGCTGCGCCGACTGGTGGAGCGCCTCGGGCAGGGCGCGCACGGTTCGTGGCGTTGGTCGGATCGGTGCTCGCTCTCGCTTGCACAGCGGGCCTGTACGGTCCGGGGGGCGTCGGGACCGGGTCTGTTCTTGCGGCGATGCCGTGCCCGAACGAAGTCTCGCGCCAGGGCCCCTCGGTCGACCTGCCGGAATGCCGTGTCTACGAGCAGGTCACGCCCGTGGACAAGGGCGATGCCACCGACATCTTCGGTAGCCTCTCCAAGGGGAGCCAGGGGATTGCCGTCGATGAAGGCAACAGGGCCTACGTAGCCGAAGGGGGCGACTCGATTCTGGTCCACACGGACGGTTCCTTTGCGCGACAGACGACCGCCACAGCATCGTCGTATGTCTTTTCGCGCAGTGCTGAAGGGTGGCATATGAATGTCCTGGCGCAATCGATCGCCGCGCCCCAGGAAGTCGGCGAAGAAGGGCCCGAACTCTACGATCCGAGCGATCTTTCCAAGGTGGGGTTCAGCGAGCTGTCCGGTGCCGATGTCGATCTGCTAGGAGGCGACGAAGCTGCCCTCCGCCGTTCGTATCTGGTGGGCCCCGCCGGCGGACCGTACGCGCCGCTCTATTCGCTCACCGGGTTCGCTCTCTTGAACTCGGAAAATTACATCCAACCTGTCGGAGCTTCTGAAAATTTGAGCCGTGTTGTGGTGCAGAGCGAGAACCACTCGCTGGCGTCGGGTGCGGAAGGCCAGGACGCGGGAACCGAGGCGCTCTACGAAACGACCGGCGGGGAATGTGGTCCGAAATTCGATTGTCGGCTCATCGACGTTAAGCCCGACGGGGGAGCGATGGAGTGTGGCGCTGCCCTCGGGCAGGGGGGGGAACTCGGCCGGGGCGGCGCACACGGCGCGGTTTCGAGCAATGGCTCGCGGATCTTCTTCACGGCGCCCGAACCAGAAAAGAGCGGTCCAGACTGCTGGAACCCAGGAACGACACCGCAGGAAAACCCGCCGGAGATCTACATGCGGGAAGGCGGAGAAAGGACTGTCGAGATATCAAAGCCCGAAGAAGGCGTACAGATCACGGCTGAAAATCCGCTGCTGCCGGCGGTCTTTGTCGGCGCCTCCAGCAATGGCTCGAAGGTCTTCTTCATGACGATGACTGAGCTGACTGAAAATGCCGTGGGGCACGTCCCAGAGCTCTACGAGTACAACACCGAACCCGGCCCGCAGGAAAAAGCGCTAACGCTCGTCTCGGGCAATAAATCGGGCACTGTCGAAGGCAATGTCGACAATGTCGACGCGGTTTCGAGCGACGGCGTCGCCGTCTACTTCAGCGCCTTCGGCGAATTGGCGCCCGGAGCAACGAGATACTCGTCCGGAGAAGGAGATTTTTCGCTTGTCAACCTCTACCGCTACGACACCGTCAGCGGGACCACGACATATATCACGACCCTCAATAAGTACGATTATCCGGCACGGTTTGGTCAGATCTTTAGCTGGTATAGCAATGAACTTGGCGGCGTGGGCACGGAAAATGATGGTGTTAGTGACGAAAAGGAGTGGTACACAACGGCCGATGGGCAGTTCCTGGCGTTCGGCACGGTGTTGCCGCTGACCGGCTTTGACAACATCCATGCTCGAAGCGTCACATGCCCGAACAACTACTCAAGTGGAGCAGCCCCTGAAGGGTGCTTTGAGCTTTACCGCTACGACGCGGCGACGGGCCAGATCACATGCGTCTCGTGCGTGGGTGGCGCCCCGGTTGACGGCGCCTACTTCGCTCGTACCCACTACGAAGCTCCATGGAGCGGCCCGCCGCGCCCGATCTCCGAAAACGGCGAAGACGTCTTCTTTGAATCGGCCAACGCGCTCGTGCCACAGGCTGTCTCGGGCCGAGACCACGTGTATGAGTGGCACGATGGCGCGATCTCGCTGATCTCATCGCCCGAGGATCCGGGCAACGCGATCTTCCTGGGTTCAAGCGCGAGCGGGAGCGACGTCTTCTTCGCCACGCACGCGCAGCTCTCCGCACATGACACCGACCAGGCCGCCGACATCTACGACGCGCGCGTCGACGGCGGCTTTCCGGAAATCACTCCGCCGGAGTGCACCGGCACCGGTTGTCAGGGCGTACCGGCGGCGTCGCCGATCTTCGCTACGCCGGCGAGCGTGACCTTTGATGGTGTGGGGAACTTCTTGGCGCCCAAAGTCAAGACACCGCCTAGAAAGTGCAAAGCAGGGTTCGTTAAGAGACACGGTAGCTGCGTGAGGAGAAAGGCAAGGAAGGCGAAGCGCTCGGCGAGGGGGAGGAAGTAAAATGTTCAAGAGATATGCGTCCTCGCTCCTCGCCCTGTGTACTCCGGTGCTGCTCGTGCTCTCTGGCCCGGCCTCCGCGGTGGCGGCTGAAGGGGGCCCGCAGTGGACGGTGACGGCCTTCTCGACCCCGACGAACATCGCCCCCGGCGGCTCGGGCCTCTACAAAGTCTACGTGGAGAACACTGGCGGCGCCCCGAGTAGCGGCGAAGTCACCGTAACGGATGTGCTGCCGGCCGGCCTGATGGTCGCCTCCGAGCCGGTGTCGGGAGATGGACTACGATGCGAACGTGCCGATGAGCTGTGTCGGCCTTACCTGCACATATGCGGGGGTGGTGGGGATCGACGACACGCTCGAAGTGACGATCCCGGTCGAAGCCTCCGTCGGTTCGTTCACCGACACCTGTGCGGTCTCGGCCGGTGCCATCGGCTGTCTCACGAACGCGGTCACGGTCTCGGGCGGCGGGGCGTTGGAAGCGGGTCGGGAAACGCCGACGACGATCAGCACGGCGCCGGCCCCGTTCGGCATCGCGTCGGGCTCGACGGCGACCGCGCTGTCGAGCACTCAGGCCGGTGGCCACCCCGATCTGACGACGAGGCTCGCGTACAACAGTCTGAATTCCACGCTCCCCGCCGGAAACCCCATGGAAAGCGGCCTGACGTTGCCGCCCGGCTTCGTCGGCGACCTCGCCGACACGCCGAAGTGCCCGATCGTGGCCTTCAGCGAACAGTCTGACGGTGCGCTCCACTGTACGCTCGGCTCGGTCGTCGGGACGGTGACGCTCTACCTTCTTAACTACAACGGTCACGAAAACGCTTCGGTTACTGTCGTACGGCCGTTGTTGAACCTGACGACGAACCCGGGCGAAATCGCGAAGCTCGGCTTTACGATTCTGGAACGGTTTGCCGTCCAGGGTACGGTTTCGTTGACCACCCGGGAAGACAGGGTGCGCACAAAGTTCGAAAAAATCCCAGACACGGCGATCACTGTGACAGGAATCTCGTTGACCGCCTGGGGGGTGCCGGCCGAACACCGCCACGACTTGATGCGCGGATTTTATTGTGGGGGACTTGGCAGCTGTTGGTACGTGAACGAAACAAGTGACAATATCGACCGGATCTATCCCCCCGAAGGCCAGTCGGTGACGACTCCGCCAATCCCGTACCTGACGGCCCCGACTGACTGCACCGCCGAACCACTGCTAGCGACGTTCAGCACGGACTCGTGGGAAGAACCGGGACACGACGTGGCCGCATCGTCGCGCGTCGGCCCGATGACGGGCTGTAGCCTGCTGGAATTCGCCCCTGCGATCACGGCCTCCCCGGACACGGCTCGCGCGGACACCCCCGCAGGCTTTACGTTCGGCGTGAAGATGGGCCAGGAAGGGCTGGTCAACCCGAGCGCGAACTCGGAGTCGGATATCGAAAACACCACTGTCACTCTGCCTGAAGGCGTGGCGATCAACCCGGGGCAGGCGAACGGGCTGGGTGCGTGCCAGCTCTCGGAAGCTCGTCTGGAAGAAGAAGGCCCGCCGACGTGCCCGTCGGATTCGAAGGTCGGACGCGTGGAAGTCGGCACGCCCGTGCTGCGGAACAAGCTGGAAGGCAATGTGTACGTGCTGCAGTCCAACCCGCCCAATGTGAAACTGCTGGTGGCTCCGGAAGATCCGCAGGACGGGATCTACGTGAAGCTTGTAGGGACCGTGCACCTCGACGAACATACGGGGCAGATCACGACGACGTTCGACAAGACCCCGCAGCTGCCGTTCGACGAATTCAAACTCTCCTTCAGCGGCGGCGCGCAGGCGGCGCTCGCGACCCCGGTCGAGTGTGGGACCTATACGACGAACACGGTCTTCGCGCCGTGGAGCGCGCCGTCGGTGGCTGAAGTGTTCCCGTCGAGCAGCTTCGCGATCACCGAAGGCCCCGGCGGCTCTGCGTGCCCGTCCTCGCCGCCGCCGTTCGCCCCCTCGCTGGATGCGGGCTCGACGACCGACCAGGCGGGTGGCTTCACGGACTTCTCGCTGCTGTTGACGCGGGCGGATGGGCAGCAGCGGATCTCGACGCTCCAGTTCAAAACCCCGGAGGGGCTGCTGGGGATGATCTCGAAGGTGCCGTTGTGTGGCGAACCGCAGGCGGCCAAAGGCGAATGCCCCGCGTCCTCGCAGATCGGCCACACGGTCGTCGAGGCGGGCCCCGGCCCGTACCCGCTGGTGGTGCCGCAGCCCGGCCGGCCGCCCGCGCCGATCTACCTGACGGGTGGCTATGAGGGCGCCCCGTACGGTCTGTCGATTGTGGTGCCGCTGGTGGTCGGCCCGTTCGACCTGGGGACGATCGTGACGCGCGCGAGGATCGAAGTGGACCCGCACACATCGCAGTTGACGGTCACGACGGACCCGTTGCCGTCGATCGTCGATGGTGTCCCCTCGGATCTGCGTACGATCGACGCGGTGGTCGACCGGCCGGGGTTCATGTTCAACCCGACGAACTGCAGCCCGATGTCCTTCAGCGGGACGGCGGTGAGTACCGAAGGCGCGAGCGCTCCGATCTCTAGCCACTTCCAGGTGGGGTCGTGTCGGAGCTTGAAGTTCAAACCGGACCTCAAGGTCTCGACCTCGGGGAAGACTTCACGTGCGAACGGTGCGAGCCTCGATGCGAAGCTCATCTATCCAACGACTCCGTTGGGCGATAACCAGGCATCGAGCCAGTCGAACATCGCCAAGGTCAAGGTCGAACTGCCCAAGCAGCTCCCGTCGCGACTGAAGACGCTGCAGAAAGCGTGTGTGGCTGCGACGTTTGAAGCGAACCCGGCGAATTGCCCGGCGGCATCCGTGGTGGGCCACGCGAAGGCGGTCACGCCGGTGCTGCCGGTCCCGTTGACCGGCCCGGCGTACTTCGTCAGCCATGGTGGGGAAGCGTTCCCGAGCCTGGTCGTCGTGCTGCAGGGCTATGGCGTGACGGTCGATCTGGTCGGTACGACGTTCATCAGCAAGCACGGGATCACGAGCTCCACGTTCAAGTCGGTGCCCGATGTGCCGGTCAGCTCGTTCGAGCTGGATCTGCCGGAGGGCGCGAACTCGGCGCTGGCGGCGCCCCACAGTTTGTGCAGGGGCAAGCTCGCAATGCCGACTGAATTCGTCGCCCAGGATGGCGCGACGATCCACCAGAGCACGAAGATCGCGGTCACCGGGTGCCCCAAGAAGGCCCGGAGGAAGCACAAGGTCAAGTAGGCGCGCTACGCCCGAGGCCACCCGTCGCGGCCGGCGCCTGACGGGCCACTGCCGCGGTCGGGCCTAACCGCCCAGCGGCTCGATCTCGGGCGAGCGCAGGGCGATGCCGAGCCCGCGCAGGGAGACACGGCCGGTCTCCGGATAGAAGCACAGATCGCCCGGCTCGCGGGTGCCGTAGGCGAGGTAGGTGAGGCCGTGCTCGCCGGCGCGCAGGGCGTGTGCGACCCCGGTCGCGGCGGGGCGCGAGACGACGTCGCCCGCGCGCAGCGGGTGTTCCTCGAGACCTTCGGGGCTCCCGCCGCGGGGCCACAGCTGGAGCGTGCCGCCGCCGTCGAGCACGACGAACAGCTCCTCCTCCTCGGAGTGGCAGTGCGCCGGGGCGCCCCGCTCGCCGGGGGGCAGGGCGACGTGTTTGAGGCCCGTGGCGCGCGCGCCCGCGGCCTCGCCGAGCAGCCGCGCGGCGCCGCCGAAGGCGGTCGGGGCGTCGGCGAGCGCCACCACGTTGCGGGGGCGCTCCGCGAGGGGCGGGGGGCACTCGGGCGGCCCGGCGGCGGCTTCGCGGGCGAACGGGGGATCGCCGTCGGCGAGCTCCACCCAGCGGGGGAAGCTCCAGGCCACGCCGATGCGGGGCAGCGCGGTGAGGCGGGGGTCGAGGCGCTGGCCGAAGACGAGCACGTCGAGTCCGCCGTCCGCGGCGCGCAGGGTGTGGGCGCCGCGCAGCGGCCGGTGCACGATGCAGTCGCCACCGCGCACCTCGCAGGTCTTGCCGTCCTGCCAGAGCAGCCCGCTGCCGCCGAGCGCGAAGAAGATCTCCTCGTCGGCACCGTGTTCATGGGCGGGCGTGGAGAAGTGCCCCGCGGCGACCTCAATGCGCCGCAAACCCACCGTGCGCGTGCCGACCTCACGCCCAAGGTCGCGCCAAACCCCCTTGATGTGGCCGACCGCAACCTCCCGCGAGGGACTCTCATGCAGGTTCGCGATCCTCACGGGCGCGACCCTATCAGCGCCGACGAGCGCCCGCTACGATCTGACGGTCACGCCGACGTAGCTCAGTTGGTAGAGCACCTCCATGGTAAGGAGGGGGGCGCAGGAAGCAGTCACCACCTGCGCCCCCGAGAAGATCTCAAGTACAAGCGCCCTCTCTGCGACAGCCCTTCGGAGAGAGACGCCGGAGGATGTCGCGGGGCGGGGGCGCTTTGGGGGCGTCCGGTGCTTGGATGCGGCCTGGGCAGGCCGAGGTCGCCGCATCGTGGCCCGGCGCAGGCGAACCCTCGGCTCTGGCCTTCTATAGGCATAGACGTGCGCCCGAAGCCAATCCCCGGAGTTGAGATTCGCGAGCGTCGCCGGCGCGGTGGCCAGGTCTATTACGTCTACCGGGTCAGGTTTCGGAACGCGCGGAGCGGGCGTGCCCAGCGAACATTCGACGCCGCACAGGACGCCCTGGACTTCCGTGCTCGCCTGCGGCTGCTCAAGCGCACCGGAGACCTCGCCGTGCTCGAAGCGGGAAACGAGACGCTCGAGCGGTTCATGGGCGACTTCTGGCGTCTGTATGCCGAGACCCATCTGGAGAGGAGCACCCGCAGGAAGTACCGCTGCCTGTGGAACGCGCACATCGAGAGGCGGCTCGGCGCGATGGAACTGCGCCAGATCACCCCGCTGGTGCTCAGCGAGTTCATCCTCGAACTCCAACAGGCCGGGGCAGGCGCCGCCACGATCCGAAGCTGCCTGGGCCTGCTGCAGAGCATGTACGCGCGGGCCGTGGAATGGGACAGGGCAAGCGTCAACGTCGTCAAGCTGATCGCCAAGCCGCGTGCTCCGCGCGTGCGGGCGATCAAGCCGCTGCGCCCCGGGGTGGTCGAGGCGCTGCGACGGCAGATGCTGCGCAATCACGACTACGGGTTGCGGGACGCCACGCTCGTGAGCGTCCTCGCGTACGCCGGCCTGCGCCCCGAGGAGGCCCTCGCCCTGGAATACCAGCATGTGCGCAAGGCGACGATCCTGGTCGAGCAGAAGTGGATCGACGGAGAGATCGTGCCCGGCCAGAAGACCACCCGCCCTCCGCGGTGCCCGCCGCTGCTCGATGCGCTGCGCGGCGATCTGCGCGAGTACCGGCTGGCGTGCGGCGATCCGGATGGCCTGATCTTCGCGCGCCCGGGCGGTGCGCCCTGGCGCGATCACGACTGGCGCGACTGGCGAGCACGCGTCTGGCAGCCGGCGTGCACAGCGATCGGCATCGCCACCATCACCGAAACCACGGCCGTGAGCAACGGCAAGCGCAAGACCAAACGGACCTACGAAGGCCCGGTGCCGTACGATCTGCGCCATAGCTTCGCGAGCCTGCTGATCCACGAGGGCAATCACTCGATCATGCAAATCTCCGAGTGGATGGGCCACAACGCCGCGACCCTGCTCACCCACTACGCGCACCTCATCGCCGACCTGCCGGGCGGGCCGGGCCTGCCAGATGAGAACGCGATCAAGATGGCGCGCGGTGCCGCGAAGCTCAGGACGCAAAGGAGCCAGATAGTACCCGGAGGTAATAACGTCATTACTCACTGGTACTATTCATAGCGTGACGATGGATGACCGCATAGGACGCCTGTTCCCGCCGGTGGCCCGGTGCCCGCCGATCTGGTGATCGGGCGTACGGGTGACATCGAGGAGATCGTGCGCCGATCACGCGAGGCGATCCACACGATGCTGACCGGTCCGCGCCGGATCGGCAAGACGACAGTCTGCGCAGCGGTGTGCGAGCAGCTCCACCAGGGCGGCACGGTGGTCGTCGACATCGAGGTTCCCGAGCGCGCAGACGCAAAGGACCTACTACAGCTCGTGGTGGACCGCTGCAACCGGATCTCGCGCTCGGCGGCCACTCGCGGACTCCTACGGGTCGCCCTGCCTCTGATCGAGCAGACGCTCGCCGATCAGGGGATACCACTCGACCTCGGTCAACTCGCCGCTCAACCCGGCCTGCTGCCGACGCGGAAGATCCTCGCCCTGCCGCTGGCGCTGGCCGAGGAGAGGGACCGGCCGGTCGTCCTCTTCCTCGACGAGCTGCAACGCGCCGCCGACTACGCCGACGGTGAGCAGCTGCTCGGAGACCTCGTCGACCTCTACAGCGGCAACACCAAGGTCGTCGTGCTCGTCGACGGCAGCGACGAGCGAGCCCTCGATGGGATGCTCGATGCTCCGGCGCAGTTCGGCAAGCTCGTCGATCGGCTGACCCTCGATCCAAGAATCTCCGCCGACATCTGGCGCGCGGGCCTCACGGAGCGCTTCGTCCAAGCGGGCCTCGAGCTGCAGCCCGAGGCGCTCGAGAAGCTAATCGCCTTCGGGGAAGGTCGCCCGTACCCGACGATGACGGCAGCCCGATACGCAGCCCTGGGCGCCCGCAAGCTCGGAAGCGCCACTGTCGAAGCATTCGATGTCCAGATGGCGATCGACGAGGCACGACGACATCTTGCGGAGGATGACCATGCCTGAGACAGCGCAGAAGGCCGGGAACGCCGAAGTGCTGACCGGCCGCATCGCCGAGTACCAGGAGCTGCTCGACGTGCTCGACCAGCGGCCCGGCCTCACGGTGATCTCCAGCGACCCCTGGAGCGGCACGAGCGCCCTGCTAGCCGCCGCGATCGACGAGCTTCACGGGACGCGCGTGCTGGTGGACGCGCGTAGCTGCGCGGATGGTGGCGACCTCGCCATGGCGATCGCCGACACAGCCATCGCCCAGCTCGCCCCCGACGCGGCCGCATGGTGGACGCAGGCAGCGCCACCCTCGAGCGCCGCCGGCCTGCGACTCGCACGGACCCTGCATCAGCGCGGCATCGATCTGGAGGATCTTCGCTCCAAAGCAGGCACAGAGATAGGCGGGCACCATCTTTCTGACGTCATCGAGCTGCTGCTCGCACTCGCCGACAGCGACGCGCTGCTCGCGATCGACCACCTTGGCCTGATGCTCTCATCCCTATCCGACCAGGAGACCCGAGAGCTCCTTGGAGACTTTCGCGCTGCCCGCCAGCGACACCCGCATCTGGACCTCGTTCTGGTCGAACATCCCGACGGCCCCAGCAGCAAGGCCCTGGAGGACCGTGGTCACCCTCTCTACCGGGCCGGGCAGCTCATACGCATCCGCCGCGCAAAGCCCTCGCGCTTCATCGACGACCTCGTAATTACACGCCCGTGGACCAAGGCACGCGTCGAGTTGATCGGCGCCGCGGCCGAGCTCGCCGCCGGCGTGCCGGCTCTCACCTGGCGCATCATCGACCTCGCGCCGTCCCGTGGGGAGGACGACCAGACCCGCGCCCTCGCCGGCTGGCGACGTCTGCGAGAGATCACTGCCAGCCTGACGGCCCGTGAGTGGGACCTACTCAGGCGTGTCCATCCAAGTGCGCAGCCGGTCGTAGCCGCGATCAGCGTAGGGCTCAGACCACACGCCGTCGCGGCCAACCCCAAGAGCGTCAACGACGCCCTCGCACGCCTGCGCGAGCTCGGTCTGGCCTGGCAGCCACAGCCACGCACGTGGGCGCTGGCTGATCCGTTGCTCGCCGCGTGGGCGCGTGACCACGCGCCTCCTTGGGTGCGACGCCGAGGAGGGTAGGGAAGACACGAATACGCCGTCGTCGGTCGCCGGAACCGATGGCGGAATCGTGAGCACTGCCACTCCCGGGCAAAGCGAGAGCCCTTCGACCGTCCATCGGGTACGCCCACTCATCGTCCGATGCGGGCGCGCAGCGGGCCAGGATTTGGGCGCTCGCATTTCGAGCGGAAGCAGCGTGAGGATCTGCGACCGGCTCTTCCTGGAAGGGCGGGGGCCCTCCGGCGACGCCCTTGGCCACCTCCTTGACGTCTCGGGCGGCGGGTAGTCTCTGGAGGTGGCCTACCCGTTCGAAGATCTCGACGACAGCGACTTCGAGCGCGTGGTCGTGCAGTGCATGCGCAAGCTATTCGGTGCGGGCGTCCAAGGGTTCGCGCCGGGCCGCGACGGAGGTCGAGACGCGAGGTTTCAGGGCACGGCCGAGCGGTTCCCCAGTGAGGCGAGCCCATGGAGCGGCTTAACGGTGGGGCAGGCTAAGCACACCGCCGCGGTCAACGCCCACTACAGCGAGGCCGCTTTCAGTAGCACCGCGAAGACATCGATCCTGTCCCAGGAGATCGAGCGACTCAAGAAACTCAAGGAGAGTGATGAGCTCGATTTCTACATCCTGTTCAGCAACCGCCGACTAGGAGGCACCGTAGGGCCTCAGCTTGAGATCCGCGTGGCCGGCGAGATCGGCCTGGAAAAGCAAAACGTGCACTTCGTCGGCCTAGAGCGGCTCAACGAGCTCCTCCATGAGTTTCCCGATGTCATCCGTCTCGCCAAAATCGACCCCGTCGACGGCCCGCTCCTTCCCAGCAGCCAAGACCTCGCAGAGGTGATCCTCGCGATCGCTGATGAGCTCGAACCAGCAAAGACCGAGCCTCATCCGACCGAGCGCCTGGCCTACGCCGAGAAGAACAGGGTCAATGCGATGTCCGACGACTTCGCGAAGGAGCTGAGCAAGCGCTGTCTCGGCTACACCAAGAAGATCGAAGACTTCTTGGCGGCCCCCGAAAACGCCGAGATCGTAGCCCGATACGAGGCCGCCGTTGAGGATTTCCAGCTGAAGATCATTGCGAAACGCGCTGACTCCCAGTCCTTCGACGACGTCTTCAACTACTTGGTGGACACCCTCGTGAAGCGGGACCCTATCCTTGCCGGGCGCGGCCGTGCGCAGCTGGTCAGGATCATGTTGTTCTACATGTACTGGCACTGCGATATCGGAAAGCACCCCGATGCTGCGTCCTAGCAAGCACGCGCATCCCGATCGCACAGTGTTCGCAGCTGCGACGATCCTCCTGCGTGCGCTACGTGGCAAGCGCATGGTCGAGTTCGACGACCTGACCGCGACGCTCACAGCCACCACCGGGCCGAGCGCGGAGTTTCTCTTCCTGCCCGCCGTCAGCCTGCTGCACATCCTCGGCCTCCTCGAATACCACGCGACAGTCGACTCCTTCGAGTATCGAGGTGCGTGATGAGACTCGTCCGCCTATACAGCGATCAGCCGGATCGGTTCCTGCCGATCGAGTTCAACGACGGCCTCTCGGCGATCCTCGCGGAGATCCGGGTCCGCGAGAACCGCGACCTTCATACGCATAACCTCGGCAAGACCACAATCGGCTCGCTGATCGACTTCTGCTTGATCAAGGGCAAGGACGCGAAGTTCTTCCTCTTTAAGCACGAGGACATTTTCAAGTCCTTCGCGTTCTTCCTCGAGATCGAGATCCCCGACCACTCGTTCTTGACGATCCGCCGGGCGGTCGTCCCCGGCTCGAAGATCGACTTTCTGCGCAGTGATGCGAGCATCGAGGATGCAGCCGCTGTCCCTGACGAGGACTGGGACCATCGTGACGTGCCGTTTGATCGGGCTCGCAACCTCCTCGACGGCATGCTCGGCATCGATGCTCTGCGTCCGTGGGGGTTCCGGAAGCTCGTGGGCTACCTAGTCAGGACGCAGCAGGATTATCAGGATGTCTTCCAGCTCGGCAAGTTCTCGGGTAAGCACCAAGACTGGAAGCCGTTCGTCGCCCATCTGTTGGGGGCTGACAGCGGGTCGATCGCAAAGCTCTACGACAAGAGCGCCGAACGCGATCAGGCCCAAGCCGAACTGGGAATCCTGACTCGCGAGTGGGGTCCCGACGAGTCCGACCCCTCCCTGCTCGACGGCCTGATCGCCTCCGCGCGCCGACGTATCGTCGCAAAGGGAAAGACCCTCGACGCCTTTAACTTCCGTGGCGAGGATCAACGGACCATCGCGGATGTCGTCGATGAGCTCGACGACCGGATCGTTGCTCTCAACGAGGAGCTGTACCAGCAGCGCCAACTCTCCAAGCGCATTGACGACTCATTGGAGCAGCGGAAGATCACTTTCGATCCAGATGCTGCGAGCAAGCTTTTCGCCGAGGCTGGGGTCGTGTTCGACGGCCAGCTTAAGAAGGACTACAAGCAGCTGATTGAGTTCAACCGGGCGATCACCGAGGAGCGGCGAACGGAGCTCATCAAACAGCGAGCCGACGCTGAGGAGGCAGTCGGCCGGGTCGAGACCGAGCTCGTCGAGCTCAACGACAGGCGCTCGGAGTCTCTTGCTTTTCTCCGCGAGACCGACAGCCTCAAGAAGTACAAGCAGACCTCCCGGGAGCTGAGCAAGCTGCAAGCGGAACTCGCCGTGCTCGAGCAGCGGCGTGAGGCGGCATCAGGCCTCACCGAACTCCGTAGGAAGGTTCGGACGCTCAGTCAGGAGTTCGACCAGCTTCAGACCGTCGTTGAAGACGAGCTCGATGAGCTAAGCCAAGACGACGACAGCCGGTTCGGTGAGATCCGTCGGTACTTCGCGGACATCGTCGCTGCTGTGATCGGCGAGCAGGCAATTCTCTCGATCACGTTGAACAAGTCGGGCGGCGTTGAGTTTCGCGCGGAGCTCATGGGGGCGTCCGGTGCGGCCACAAGTGGCGACAAGGGAACCTCCTATCGCAAGCTTCTCTGCATCGCGTTCGACCTTGCGATCCTCCGCGCCTACCTCGATGTGTCGTTCCCGAGATTCGTCTATCTGGACGGCGCCCTCGAGCAACTCGACCCGCGGAAGCGAGAGAACCTCATCGAGGTGTTCCGAGAGTACGCGCAGGCAGGACTACAGCCGATCATCTCGTTGATCGACAGCGACCTGCCCGCCGACCTCGGTGAGAACCCGCGGACTCTCTCGCCCGAGGACATCGTGCTCACACTGCACGATGAGGGCGAAGATGGCCTGGTGTTCAAAATGCCGTCTTGGTAGCGCGGTCTGCCTGCCACAACTACACCTGGGCTCGACATAATGGTTCCGCCTGGACGAACAGGAGTAGTCCCAAAAGGCCACTGGCCCGCCACTGCTTTGCGTGATCCGGGGAAGCCCGTGCTCGTGCCTCCTTTCGCAAATACGAGCGCCTGAGTCCCGGTCCGGCGCGTGCCTGCTTCGGACGACGAGGAGCTGCTCACGCAGCCGGGCCCGAACACGCCCGCTCTCGTAGGATGCTGCGGGTGCGCGATCTTTTGGTGGCGCTGGCGACTGGTGATCGTCCGATCCGAGCTTCTCGTGTTCGATCAACAGAGCCACTTTCATATCCGGCGGCCCGATTGGAACGTGGACAGCGATTTGATCTCGGGGGTCGTCCGATCTTGCGCAGAACGGCCAGCTGATAGGCGCCCGTGTCACACACCGAGCCCGTAGAACGCGGCGAGTTGTTCCAGCTCGTCGTATGGCAGGTGACGCCTCCAGAGGTCTACGAGACGCTCAGGGTCATGCTCGAGGCGCTCGAAGATCAGAAGAGCCTCTGGGGCGCCTGCGAACGCACGTGCTCGCGGATCATCGCGATACGCGGCGTAGAGGCTGGTGAGAGCCTCACGATGGGTATCGATGAACACGGCGAGCGCCCGCTCCGGAGGTGGACCGGCCGCGTCGTACAGACGGGTTACGAGTTCAAGGCGGGCGCAGTCGACGGGTTGGGTATCCGCCGATCCGAGGAGCCCAAGTTCGCGCCGCAGGATCGATGCGAGCCGCGAGTCTGTCGGGCGAGGGTGCGGACAAACAGTCAGAGCTCTGCCCCCCAGACCGTCTCGAGCGATTCCAGCAACTCCTGTGGGATGCGATCGGCTGGCCAGGCCTCACGCAGTCGGTCTGGGTCGCGCTCGAGCAAGTCGAAGATGAGAAGGGCCTCCGGCTGGAAGAGCAACGGGTTCGCGCGATCATCGTCCCGGTAGGCGTCGAATAGGGTCCTCAGCTCGTGCTCGTGAGAGCGGACGAATGGCTTGAGGATGTCGGCGTAGAGGCGCTCCGGCTTCACGCCGTAGAGCCTCGCGAGCGGCGGAACGACGATCGCGGACAGTGCGAGGTCCGGTCGGCGCGCCGTGAAGCGCACGATCTCGTCATCGAGCAACGCGAGGAGCGCAAGCTCCCGGTGATCTGGGTCGGCGTCGATCGCCGCGCGGAAGCGAGCGATCTCAGCGTCGAACAGCTCGACGAGCGCTACGAGACGCGTTACGCCGCGCTTGATCTCCGCTGAGAACTCGTGCGGCGCCTTGTACAGCAGCTCGTGGGAGACGACGGCCCAGGCGCTCTGCGCCCTTGTGTGCACCTGGATCTCCGCGGACAGTGGGAGTAGGTCGTTGCGATCAGCGGCCGCGATGGCCTCCGCGCGCGGCCGCACCTGGAGGTGCAGGCCGAGGTAGCCGAGTTCGTTGTACGCCATGGCGTCACGCTTCGCCTCGCTCGCGAAAATCGTGCAGAGATCCTGGGTGACCTCGCGCACGACCTCGGTGTCTGCTTCGAAGTCGACGATGACGCGCACCCCGGCCTTGTCGCCTATCTCCGCCATCGGGTTGGCGTAGCCGTTCCGCAATGCCTTCTTGACGAACGACTGAACGGTCTTCGCGCGCCAAAGCACCACCGGCTGGAGTCCACGCGCTTGCAGATGCTTTTCCAGGGCACCGGCCAGCTGTCGGGCGAGCCTCTCGTAGCTGGGGCGCTCGGCGGCGTAGAGGTCGCTTAGCTGCTCGAAGTCAGCGGCCACCACGGACATCCTTGAGTCCGTCGCGCACCTCGATGACGGGCCCGTTCGGCCCATCGGGCTTGACTTCGACGAGCTCTTGCATCTTTTCGTGCGTGCCGGTGAGTCGGAGTCCCTGAGTCGTCGCATAGGTGAGCTGGCGGATCCGCAGCTCGATGAGGTTGTTGTCCTTCGCGATACTCGTGCTGGGCACGCCGCGCGCGCCGACGTATTCCTTGTACGGCGTGCGATCCTCCGTGTCGAGGCTCGACTCGGCGAAGTCTTTGATCGCGATCGTGCGACTCGGCGCGTTCATCTGCGCCAACAACGCGATCTCGTAGCGCGCTTTCTTCGTCTCGTCCACGACCTCACTGTTGATCCAGTCCTGCGACGCCTCGAAGAAGGCCTTCGTGGTGACGTCGTTCGCGCGCTTAAGGCGGCAGCCGAGGAACCGGCGCAGAAAGAACTGAGCGATCTCGGAGTACGGGTCGTAACCGCGTTGGTCGTCCGAGACCAGACCGTTGACGTCCTCGCCCGATGCCGTGAACAGCGACGCCTTGAACAGCTTCGTGTTCTTGCCGAGCATGAGATCCCGCAGGTGCGCGATGTTGAACGTGACGTGGCCGTCACGTTCTGTCTGGGCGACGCGGATCGCGTCCTCCCGCTCCAGCTTCAGGATGCTCACGCACGGCGCGTCTTCGAGTTTTCCGAGGATCACGACGAGCAGCCCCGCAGGGTTCACGCCTGTCTGCGAGGCCCAGAGGTGTCTCGCGATCTCGTGGGAGCGCGTGACGAGTTTCTCGGGGTCGGCTATGAGGTCGAGGACATGGCGGGGTACCGGCGAGCTCTGGTCGGGATCGCGTTGAACCTCATAGGCCTGGCGCGTCAGGCTCCTGATCGTGCGCTCGCGGAAGAAGTTCCGCAGCGACGCGTCGAGCTCCGACGGAGCGTCGGAGAACACGATGGCACCGGCGGTCGACTCGCTCGTGCGGCGCGGCACGTCGTGCACGATCAGCGACTCGACAAAGAACGCGGTGAGATTCACAATGTTGCTGGCTTCCCCGGCTCAGGCGAACACATGTTCGTGCAAGTATACGTCTGTTCGCGGCGGTTCCTCGTTAGCGTTCGGTCCACTGCTACGCCAGCGGTATCCGAGCGGTAGGCCACGGCTAACTGCTCTCGAATTTGCTCTGCTCCGGTGGCTCAGCTGGGCGAGTGGGCACGGCCGGAGCCGGAGCGCTGGTGGTGCAGCCGCGGAGGAGTCCGCTTGCGGCGCCCCCGGGGACAGCAGGAGATCGGTGGCGCGCTTGATGAGGCTGCGGAAAGTTTCCTCGCGGTACCCGACGAGGAACGCGACCACATCAAACACGGCGGCGTTCATATTCTTGGGCTGAGCAGCGGCGGAGTTGACAATCACCAGGAACATGAGCGCGCCGATCGAGCCGACGAAAGCCCCGACTAGCGGTCGGCCCCAGTGCCAAAGCTCGCGGCGTGGATCCCATGTGTCGGCGTGCTTGAAAACACCGGTGAGGCTTATAAGCGTGCCCCCCACGGCGCCGAACCAGGGAACGCCGACCGGCAGGGAGCCGAGACTGGAAGGGAGAGCCGACCGAAAGTCGCTTGAGAGCTGGAAGACGCAAAAGAGCGCAGCAAGCGCGAGCAAGTACGCGATCTCGACAACAAAGATCGTCGTGCGGCCCGAGGAGAACCGGAACTGCAAACGACCAAAGCCTTCTGAACGCGACGCTGCCACACGCACATCATCGTCTACAGCACGGACGCACAACCCGTCGGGGGCGAGTCCCAGAAAGACCCGGACGACGTGGCCGCTCTTCGCGGTTGGGTTGGCGGGATCGGGTGCGGCGCGTGGGGTTTGGGTGAGCGCAGCGTCGAGGGCGGGGTGCAAGGATTTCGCGATGGCGGGTAGAGGTGTTCGTGAGCGGAGGGATCTCGGGGAGGTAGTGCGCGACCTCACGCCCGAGGTGCTGCGGGAGATCGTGGCGTCCGCAGCTGACCGTCACGATGATGTCGAGCGGCATGTGCGGCTGGCCGCGGCGCGCGAGGAGGGTGACCTGACGGAGTTGCGGGCGGAGGTCGATCGTGGGCTGCGCACGCGGCGGTTCCTGGGGTACCGGGAGAGCTCGGAGTGGGCACGCGCGGCACGGCCGGTCGTTGAGGAGTTGCGCTCGGTTGCCGTGTGCTCGCCGTCGAGGGCCCTCGTCGTCCTGGTCGAGCGCGCGGTCGGGCATGTCGTGAAGGTGATCATGCACGCCGATGACTCCAATGGGACGATCGGAGACCTCGCGCGCGAACTGCTGGACGTCCACGCGCTGGCCTGTGACGCGGGGGTCGCCGACCCGGTGAAGCTCGCGGCGTGGATGGTGCGGTTCAGCTGCGAGGACCAGGACTTCTTCGAGGTCGATCCCGTCCGGTACGCCGGCGCGCTCGGTGAGCGTGGGCTACCGGTCTACCGGCGCGCGATCGAGGAGCGCGGTGACGGGGAGCGGGTCTTCGCGGTGCGCTGGGCGCGCGAGCGGCTCGCGGTGCTCGACGGGGACGGGGAGGCGATCGTCGCGCTGCTCGGTGGGGATCTGAGCGCGCCGCACCAATTCATCCGAGTCAGTGAGGCGATGGCAGAGCTCGGGCGCGAGGAGGAGGTTCTGCTGTGGACCAGGCGTGGCATCGCCGAGACCGACGGCTGGCAGGTCGCACAGCTCTATGACCTGGCGTGCGGTGTGCACGAGTGCCGCTCGGCTCCGCTCGAAGTGCTACGCCTGCGTCGCGAGGAGCACGAGCGGATGGCCTCGGCAAGCACCTACTCTCGCTTGCGTCGCGCGGCCGACGCGGTGGGCGCTTGGGATATCGAGCGTGACGCGGCGCGTCTGGCGCTGCGCGAGCGCGACCTCGGGGGGCTCGTCGACGCGCTGCTCGATGAGCGCGAGGTCGATGAGGCTTGGAGCGTCGCGCACGAGAACCCCGACTGGGAGCCGGGGTTGTCGCAGCGTCTGCGCCTTGCCGAAGCCCGTGATGGGCGCGGCGGTTTGCACTGGCCCCGGCGCGGCGGCTTGAAGTGGCCCCACTTCGCGTCGGTTGTTGTGTGTGTTGATCTTCTCTGTTTGTGACTTTCGGCGGTGTCTCGTAGCGCGGAGCGGAGCGAGATATCGCCGGCGCGACCCGCGGTGGGGGGGTCAGGCGGCTCCTTTCTTGGTGCGGTTGAGGCCGTGGTTGAAGCGCCAGGATTCGTTGCCGGTGTCGATGATGTGTGCTCGGTGGGTGATGCGGTCTACGACGGCCTTGGCGAGCCGGGCGTCGGGGAAGACCTTGGTCCACTCGCCGAACGGAAGGTTGGTCGTCACGATCAGCGAGGCGCGCTCGTTGCGCTCGGAGATGACTTGGAAGACGAGCTCCGCGGCGCCGTCGGGGAGTGCGAGGTACCCGAGCTCGTCGAGGACGACGAGCTCGGTGCGGGCGTAGCGTGCGACGACGCGGCCGAGCTCGCGGCGGCTCTCGGCTGCTTGGAGCTCGTTCGCGAGCGCGGCGAGTGTGGTGAAGCGCACTCGGCGGCCTTGCTGGCAGGCGAGGACCGCGAGGGAGATCGCCAAGTGTGTCTTGCCGGTCCCCGAGTCCCCGAGAAGGATGACGCTCTCGCGGTCATCGATCCAGGTGCCTTGCGCCAAGGCGGCGATCGTGGCTTGGGGGATTTTCGGGTTCTCGTCGAACTGGAAATCCTCCAGGCGCTTCGCGAGCGGGAACCTGGCGTCGATCAGCCGTCGGCGTTCGCGGCGCTCGGCGCGCTCTGTGACCTCTGCCTCCAAGAGCGCAGCGAGGTAGGCGGTCGGGGTCTGCTGGTCGCGTGTGGCCTCTTCGGCGAGCCCACGGAAGCGGGCCCGGACGGTCGGGAGGTGAAGCTCGCGGGCGTGCGCGTCGATCAGGGCTTCCATCGCTTGGACCTTCGCCGGGGCGCTCATCGACTCGCTCCCGCTGCGAGTAGCTGGTCGTAGTGGTCGAGTGTTGGCAATGGCGCCCCGAGCCCGGCCAGGCGCGAGGGGAGATCATCGAGCGTCGCGGGCCGGGCGCGAGCGCCACGGCCTGCCAGGACCGCGACTGCGCGTCCGTCGTGGGCGCCCGCGGTCAGCGCGCCACGGACGGCGAGCTCGACCTCGCTGGCGCCGTGCTCGCGGGCGAGCATCAGCACGTCGACCATCTGCCGGGCGGCCTCCGAGGGCCCGTAGCGCTCGGTGATCTTCGCCCACAGCTCGTCGAAGATGGACGGCCAGACGCCGCGCTCACGCTCCTGGGAGAGAGCGAGCGACCCGGCCAGCGCGCCCGGCTTGCGAGCGAGCAGCTCCAGATAGTGGTCGAGTGAGGCCGACACGCCATAGCGGCCCTGCAGCCGCTCGTGGAGCGCGACCCGCTCGCCGCCGTGACGCAGCTCGATCTCGCGAGCACCCACCTGGGAATGGACACGTAGCCCGGCAAGGCGCACCGGGACCGAGTAGCTGTTCTGCTTGATCGTGACCAGCGCCTTGGCGTTCACCCTTGGGGTGGCCTGCTCCGCCGTAGGCGCGCTCTCGGCCGGCAGCCCGCGCAGCAACGGGCGCTCTCTCGCGAACGCCTCACCGACGGTCTCCGGGCGCCCAGCGATCCGCCGGTGAAGGTCAGCCTCGCAGCCGGCGAGCAGCCGCGCGTTCAACTCAGCGAGCGTCGAGACCTCCGGGACGGGCACAAGATGACGACGACGAAAGCGCCCCACCTCGCCCTCGACGCCGCCCTTTTCGTGGGCGCCCTCGACCCCTGGGATCGTGAACTGCGACTCATAGAGATAGTGCGAGCGCAACGCGATGAACCGATCGGTCTGCACACGCTGGCGACCGCGGAGCACCTGCTTGACCGCGCTCGCGAGATTGTCGTAGCGCACCAGGCCGAATACCCCGCCGAACCAGTCAAACGCCTGCACGTGAGCCTCCAAGAACGCCTGCTGAGAGCAGTGCGGGAACGCCATCGCGAACGCCGCACCCGAATGGCAAGCACGCATGTGAAACAGGTAGACCCTCGTTGCGGCTGCGGCCAACCAGACCTGCGCCTCACCCCAGTCGACCTCGCCCTCCACACCAGCCTCATGAACCTGCGGCACGAACGCCTGCACGCCCTCCCCGCGCTCCCGCCGAGCCCGATGAACGTATTCACGGACCGTGCGCTCGGCGACATCAGCCGCGTGCTCATCACGCAGCCGTTCCCAGATCCGCTTCGCGGTATGACGCTGCTTACGCGGCGCGTCCCGGTCGCTCTGAAGCCAAGAGTCGATCAGCTCCCGATAGGGCCCCAGCTTCGGTGCCGGCCGGCTGACCGGCGTCCGCTTGACAGGCGGCAACGGCGAAGCCAACGCCTGGCGCACCGCACGGCGATGAACACCATGGCGCTCCGCCAGCGCCCTGATTGACAAGCCCTCCCGATCCCTGTCCCTCCTGATCTGCTCGAACGTCTCCATACGTGATCCCATTCCTTCCGCCGCCTCCCGCTCGAGCTCCATGAGCACCGAACAGTCGGCTGCAAGTCGGACGGAGGTGGGGCCAGTTGAGACCGCCGCAGTGGGGCCAGATCAGACCGCCGTTCCCACGTGAGGCGCAGCGTCCGGATCAGGCGCTGCCGTGGTACATGCTCGTCGTGGATGAGCTGCTGATTGAGACCGGCCGCCGGTCTTACGCCCGCGCCGTCCCGGTGCTCAAGCGCGCTCGCCGCGCCGCCGAGGCGGCAGGCCAGACCGAGTGGTTCGCGACCCAAGTCGCGGATCTTCGCGAGCAGCACCGTCGTCGCCCGACGCTCATCGCGATGCTCGACAAGGCCAGCCTCGGCTGATGCACCAACCGAGCGGCTTGCCGACCTTCCTGGGGGTGTATTCGCTCCCCCAGCAACTCGCCTAAAACACCCCCAGAGCTCATGGGACGATCAGAAATCGTTTGCTGGAGCGGGTTTTGAGCCAAGCCGACGCGGGGACTCGAACCCCGGACCCCCTCCTTACCATGGAGGTGCTCTACCAGCTGAGCTACGTCGGCACGGACGATCAATCCTAGCGTTCCGGGGGCCGACCGGGTAGGATCGGACTCTCGATGACCACCCGAGACTCCCCGTCTTCCTGGGGGTGTTTTTGGGGGCTTCCTGGGGGTGTTCAGGGGGTGTTTTGCTCCCGCCAAATAGTCCCCCGCAGTCCCTCCAGGCGCCGAAAACCCAGACGGGACGGGACCTCACGAGCCCAGGAGGGCCTCCATGCGCATCATGGTAAGGAGGGGGTCCGGGGTTCGAGTCCCCGCGTCGGCTTGCTTCAAAACGCTTTGGACAGTCGGTGGGGGGCTCATGGGGGGAGCCTGCTCCCCCCATGTTCAAGGTTGGGGTCCGGGGTTCGAGTCCCCGCGTCGGCTTTGTACCTCAGCGGATGCCCTTGAGCAGTTCGGCCGGCGAGGAGAGTCCCAGACCCTGGGCGAGGATCACGAGTGTCTCCAGGCGGGGTGAGCGCTTGCACCGCTCCAGGAGGCTGATCTCGGTGCGGTGCAAGTTGCACGCTTCTGCGAGGGCCTCCTGCGAAAGGCCCGACCGCTCTCGGTGAGTGCGGAGGTTATGCGCGAATTGGGTGCGGATGAGCTCTATGGACATTTTGGACATGCGCTAACTCTCGCTGGTCGCAGACGAGAGGTCTACAGACGTGTGTCTTCAACACAACTCCCCTTCGCGAGACCCCCCTTCAGGGGTCACGGCCGAATTATAAACGTCATCGAGGTTTAAACACAAGTCGGAGGGCGTGTACCCTGCAAGCTGTGCGCGTGGAGGTGTCCGAGGAGACCGTCGAAGTGCTGCTGGCCCGCTGGGAGAAGGTGGTGGGCCTGCTCGGGGACATCACGGTCCCCCGCGCCGACGTGAGCGACGTGCGGGTGCTGGAGGAGCCGATGCGCGACGTGCTGCGGACCGGCTTGAAAGCCGGGCTGCGCCTGCCGTGGCTCTACTACGTGGCGCGCACGATCCGCCTCGACGAAGCGTGGCTGGTACGCCGCGGTGTGCCCGCGCTCTCGTTCTCGGTGCACAACAAGGGCGCACTGCAGCGCGTGGTAGTGAGCACCCCGGAAGCGCAGACGCTCGCGCGGCGACTGGCGGATCGAGGCGCCCCGCTGGAGGACTGACCTCGAGGGGACTGCTTCGCTGCGGGGGCGCAGCTCTTTGTCTGTAGATTCGCAGACAGAGAGCGGCGAGAGTGCCGGCTCGTGGACACCGGTGAGGCCCAGCAGGCCCGCTTCGACGCCGAGCGAGCCCGGATCCTGCAGCAGTTCGGTGCGGGTCTCCGCGAGCTGCGCGGGGACCTCACCCAAGAGGACGTCGCCTTCAAAGCGAACCTGCACCCCACGTATATCGGCAACCTGGAGCGCGGCGAGCGCGAGCCCAAGCTGTCGATCCTGATGGTCCTCGCCGAGACCTTCGAGGTCTCGCTCGACCGCCTCGCACAGGGCCTCCCGGTCCCCAGGGAGCGCAAGCCCCCGCCGGGCTCCAAGCAACGCGCCGCCTCCCGCAGGTAGCCCCCGCGCCTCGTCTCGCCTAAGGCTCTCCCACGCGCCACCCGTCTCACCTGAGGCTGCCTTCGGCCCGGGTCCGCGACGGGCTTGTGCCGGGTGGCTCAGATGCAGATGAACCCGAGGGCGTCCAGGTGCCGGGCGCACGGGGAGGCCCAGAGCTGCTCGCCCTCGCGGAGTACCACGCCCTGTTCCTCGAGACGCTCGAGGGCCACGCCGATCGCGTCGGGGTCCACGTCGTGGAGCTCGCGTTCGATCTCCTCGCGCGACCAGGGCAGCTCGTGGTCGCTGCGCAGCACCTGCAGGACGACCACGCACTGGGTGCCCTCCTCCTGTCGCGGGTTGGGGTGCTCGCCGGGCGTCATGGGAGAACTTTCGGACCGCGGCCCCGAGACCCTTCGAATCGCAGCCGAAGTTGGCGGGAAATGGTCCACCGGCGGTGCCGGCCGCGCGGCGCCAGGCGCTCCTGGGCGTGGGTCTGCCACCGCGAGCAATGTCGATCGGCGGACGCGGTCTGACGCAGACCTTGGCCACGACTCCCCCCGGTCTCAACTTTGTAATGATCCCGTCCAACCAGGCCCTACGAGCATGAACGTCTTCCGCACTCCCGACGAGCGTTTTGAGGACCTCCCCGGGTACCCCTACGAGCCGCGGTACGTCGAGGTGGAGGGTCTGCGTCTGCACTACCTCGACGAGGGCTCCGGCCCGACGGTGCTGTGCTTCCACGGCGAGCCCGACTGGAGCTACCTCTACCGACACATGCTCGAGGGCCTCGTGGCGAGCGGCCACCGCGTGGTGTGCCCAGACCTCGTCGGCTTCGGCCGCTCGGACAAGCCGACCGACCAGGAGTGGTACACCTACGAGCGCCACGTCGAGTACGTAACGCGCCACCTGGAGCAGGTGGAGCTCTCGGACGTGACGGTCGTCGTGCAGGACTGGGGCGGGCCGATCGGGTTGCGCTGGGCTGTCGAGCACTCAGACCAGGTGGGACGCTTGGCGATCCTCAACACCGGGCTCTTCACCGGCCGCGTCAGCAAAGGCTTCCTGGCGTGGCGGGCGTTCGCCGAGAGGACCCCGGATCTCCCGATCGGGACGATCATGCAGGGCGCAACCACCACTGAGCTCGCACCGGAGGTGATCGCGGCGTACGAGGCGCCGTTCCCCAACGTCGAGAGCAAGGCCGGCGCGCAGCGCTTCCCGCTGCTCGTGCCGCTCACCGAGCAGGAGGACGGGGTGGCCGAGATGCTCGCCGTCCGCGACCGGCTCAGTCGCTGGGAGAAGCCCGCGCTGATCGCCTTCTCCGACAGCGACCCGGTCTTCCCCTACCCGAGGGCGGGCGAGCAGTTCACGAGTCTGATCCCCACCGCCGGGGAGCAGGTGCGCATCGAGGGCGCGGCGCACTTCCTGCAGGAGGACCGGGGACCTGAGATCGTCGAGGCGATGCTCGCGGCGTTCGGGCGGCCAATCGGCTCGGCCTAGCGACTGTCGACTCTCTCAGCGAAGCCGCGCCAGCGCCTGAAAGTGGGCGCCACGTGCCTCGAAGTCGCGGTAGGTGTCGTAGGAGGGGGCCGCCGGGGAGAGCAGTACCGCGGCGCCCTGCCCGGGGAGCTCCTGCGCCCGCGCGAGCCCCGCGAGCTCCCGTGCCCGCGCGACGGCCTCCTCCATGCCGGTGGTCTCGAGCGCGCGCGTCGCCGGGACGCCCGCACGGCGCGCCGCGGCCACCACGCGTGGGCCGGTGGTGGGCAGCCCGACCACGGCGGCGGCCCGGGCGGCCAGCGCACGGCCGAGCTCCGCGTAGTCCTGGCCTCGGTCCTGGCCCCCGGCCACCAGCACGACCGCGCGGTCGGCGAAGCTCGCCAGCGCCGCGAGCGTCGACTCTGGGGTCGTCGAGATGGAGTCGTCGACCCACACCACGCGCTCGCGCTCGGCGACCACCTCCAGGCGGTGCGGCAGCGCGCGGAAGCCGCGCAGTGCGTCCGGCAGGCGCGGCGTGGCGAGGCCGGCGGCGGCGAGCGCCGTGAGCGCCGCGCAGAGGTTCAGGGCGTTGTGCACGCCGCGCAGCGGCAGCTCCGCGGTCGCCACCACGAGCTCGCCGCGCAGCGTGAGGCCGGTGGGCCCGGCGTCCCACCCCTGCGGCTGCCCGTAGAGCGTGCTGGCCACGCCGGGACCGACGGCGTCGAGCAGGTCGGCCGCGCGCGCGGGGAGGACTGCGGCACGCACGCCGGGCAGGCTCAGCAGCCGCAGCTTGTCCGCGCGGTAGGCCTCCTCGGAGCCGTGCCAGTCGGTGTGCTCGCGGAACAGGTTGGTGACGACCGCGACCTCCGGGCCCGTCTGCCAGGTCGGCGGTGTGGTAGGTGGAGAGCTCCACGACCGCCCACTCGTGGGGCGGGCGGTCGAGCAGGTCGAGCGCGGGCGCGCCGATGTTGCCCGCCAACCCCACCGCCTCGCCGCCCCCACCGCGCGCGAGGTGGGCTAGCAGCGCCGCGGTGGTGCTCTTGCCCTTCGTGCCCGTGACCCCCACCACGCGCCGTCCGTCGCGCTCGGCGAGCCACAGCGCCGTGGCGGTCGTGACGGGTGTGCCCGCGGCCGCGCAGCGCGTGCAGCTCCGGCCGGTGGGTGGAGACGCCCGGCGAGCGCACCACCACGTCGCAGCGCGCGAGCGCGCCCGCGACCTCGGCGCCCGTGACCACGCGGGCGTCCGGCGCCGCCGAGCTCCGCACGGACGTCCTCGCCGGGGGTCTCGTCGAGCGCCACGACGGCGATCCGCGCCGCCGGCAGGCGGCGGGCGAGCTGCGCGGCGAACGAGCGGGTCTCGCGGCCCGCGCCCCACACGCCGACGTGCGCGCCGTCAAGCTCCGAGAAGCGCAACGACGTCCGCCAGGAGGTAGTCGGGCACGTGGTGCTCCTCGCTGAGCGCGAGCACGCGGGCGGGGTCGCCGACGGCGGCGTCGTAGCGCGGCAGCACCTCGGCGACGAGGCGCCGCACGACGCGGTGCTCACTCCAGCGCGGCTGCCTCGCGAGCAGGCGAATCGCGGCGAGGCTCTCCTCCTCCTCGCCGACGCACTCGAACGGCTTGTGGCCGCCTGTCGCGGTGAGCAGCGCGAAGCCCGGCGTACTGCCGCTCGTCGTCCAGCAGGTCGTGGCCGAACAGCTCGCGCAGGTGCGTCGGCTCGCAGAAGGGCGCCAGCACGAGGAACACGAAACGGCACTTGGGGCACTCACAGCACCACGACGTGGCGCGCCGCGCCGGGTCGAGCCGGAACATCGCGTTGCAACTGGTGAACGCCCCGTGGTACTGGCCCAGCCGCGCGAAGGCGCGCGCGATGGCGAGCTCCGAGGCGGGCCGCAGTACCGAGAACAGCTCCACGTCGGGGTCGGCCTCGGCGACAGCGGCGCGCAGCAGCCGCTCGGCGCGCAGGCTCTTGCTGAACTGGTGGTTGACCTCGACGCCGTCCCACGCCACGTTGCCGGCGGAGGCCGAGCGCTCTGCCGCCAGCGCGACCGCGTCGAACCCGTGCAGCGCGGCGGTCAGCAGCGCCACGCAGCAGACGATGGCCGTGACCGGCACGTGGCCGTTGAGCGCGCCGGCGCGGTTCAGCGCGGCGAGCCCCGGGTCCAGCCGGCGGGTGCAGAGCAGCCGCGGCAGGCCGGCGACCGCTACAGTGCGCGCGATCGGGGGGGCGTCGCCCACCGAGAACAGCGCGAGCTCGTGGCCGGACCGGCGGACCGCCTCCAGCGCCACGACGGAGTCCTTGCCTCCGCCGACGGGGACGAGCACGCGCGGGGGTCGCCCGCGGTCCCCGGCGCGCGGGTGGGCCGTGGTCGGGTCGCGGCGCGAAGGCGGGGCGGGGCACCCCCGGCAGCCCGTTCTCGTAGGCGAACTCGGCGAGACCCTCTGAGTACAGGGCTTCGAGCAGCCGCGCGGTGGCCGGCGGGGGCGGACCCGTTTCGCAGGCCACCGCAGGCGGCACCGCCGTCTTGAAGTAGCTGACTCCGGCGACCCAGTGCAGCAGCGACAGCAGCCCCTCGACGCGCTCGCGCTCGGCGGGGCCGACCGGCGTTCCTGGCGGAAGGTCGTACTCCTCCACGAACTCGACGTCGTGGTCGAGCGCGTACCGCAGTGTCACGCGCCCGCGCTCGTCGAGCTCGCGCGAGGAGAACCGGAAAGTCTCAAAGGCGCCAGGGCGAAACGACGTCTGGCGCGCTCTGGCGTCGGTGGCCACCCCCCCAGCGTAGGGCCTTCCCTGTTGGGTCGCACGCCCGGATACGGCCGGTGGGCCTTCGCCGGCCGACCTTCGCCGGTCTTCGTCCTTCAGGCTTTCTTGGGGCCCCGCCTCATGAGGCGGGGCCGGAACGGCCACATGTGGCCGTTCCCAGCAGGGCCACATGTGGCCCTGCTCCGACCGGCACATGTGCCGGTCGGCCGGACCGTGCATGCACGGTCCGGTTCGAGGCCGCACATGTGCGGCCTCGCCGATGGCGCATGCGCCATCGGTACAGAATCCACTTGCAACAACTGTCGCCTTGGTATAGCTTTCGTGGGAACCGGCCCCGCGGCGTGAGCGCGACGAACGAGAGGGCGAGGTGGACGATGTTGGCTGGTAGGGGAACCGCGTCTCGCTGGCGTCGGTTCAAGGGCTCACTGGACGCGGGGCAGTGGTGGACGGTCGCGCGGATGGCGGGCGTCGTGGTGGGTTTGCACGCGCTCGGGTTCTTCTTACTGGTCGCTGTCGTCGCACCGCACCACTATCGTCTCGGCGCGTCCGGGGTATTCGCGGTGGGCACCGGCGTGACGGCGTACACGCTCGGGCTGCGTCACGCCTTCGACGCGGACCACGTCTCGGCGATTGACAACACGACACGCAAGCTGATGACCGAAGGCAAGCGGCCGGTGAGCGTCGGCTTCTTCTTCTCGCTTGGGCACTCGACGGTCGTCTTCGTGCTTGCGTTCCTGTTCTCCGTCGGCGTCAGGGCGCTGAACGGCCAGGTGCAGGACACCGGCAGCGAGCTCCACAACCTCACCACCTGGATCGGCACCGGGGTCTCGGGGGCCTTCCTGTACGTCATCGCGGCGGTGAACGTGGTGATCCTGTGGGGCGTCGTCAGGGTGTTCTTCGAGATGCGCAGCGGCACCTACTGCGAGCAGGAGCTCGAGGCGCGGCTCCGCTCGCGGGGACTGATGAACCGCCTGCTCGGGAGGTTCACGAGGACGGTCACCCAGCCCTGGCAGATGTACCCCGTCGGTGTGCTGTTCGGGCTCGGGTTCGACACCGCCACGGAGGTCGCGCTGCTGTTTCTCGCGGCCGGTGCGGCGGGTGCGGGGTTGCCGTTTTACGCGATCCTCTGTCTGCCGATCCTGTTCGCCGCCGGGATGTCGCTGCTGGACACGATCGACGGGTCGTTTATGAACTTCGCCTACGGCTGGGCGTTCTCGAAGCCCGTGCGCAAGGTCTTCTACAACATCACCGTCACCGGGCTGTCGGTGGCCGTCGCGCTCGTGATCGGCACGATCGAGCTCGTCGGGCTGTTCGCCCAGAAGCTGGGCGCGCAGGGGTCCTTCTGGGGTTGGTGGGAGACCGTCAACATCAACACGCTGGGTTTCATCATCGTGGGGATGTTCTCCGCCACGTGGGCGCTCGCGCTGGCCATCTGGCGCTTCGCCCACGTCGAGGAGCGTTGGGGCGCCTACAGTTACACAGTTCACGATTCAAGGAGAGCGAGCGACGATGGAGCCACACGAACACGACCACCCACACAGTCACAGGCATGAGCACGAGGGCGGGGTCGTGCACGAGCACGCACACACCGCCCACGAGCACGAGCACGTCGAGCACGAGCACGAGCACGGCCACGGCGACTACGTGCACTCACACCCGCACGTCCACCAGGAGGGCCTCGAGGACCGGCACGAGCACCCTCACTGAGCGGCGTTCGCGACGTCCGGCTCGTGGGCAGGGCGGTAGCCGCTGGTGAGCTCCGCGCCGCGGCGGCGCCACTGCGGCTCGACGTCGAAGGTGCGGCGGATGCGGCGGTCGCGGAGGTACTTCACCAGTGGGCCGTAGGTGAGTCGCGCGGTCTTTGCGTAGTGCCGCGCAGCCGTGTCGGGCTCCACGAAGGGCATGTACCTGTCGGGGAAGCCGGGCATCGTGCACGCCATGCAGATGCCGCCCACGTTGGGGCAGCCGCCGATGCCGCCCACCCAGCCGCGGACGGGCACGTTGCACTTGACCATCGGTCCCTTGCAGCCGAGCTTGACCAGGCAGCGCCCGTCGCCGTGGGCGTCGGAGAACTGGCCGTGCTCGGCCAGGCCGGCACGGTTGCAGGACTCGTGGACGGTGCGGGCGAAGATCCACTGCGGGCGCCCCTGCTCGTCGAGTTCGAGCGCTGGACCCATGCCCGCCAGGTGGAGCACCAGTCGCAGGAGCGTCTCGGTGATGTTGTCCGGCTGCACGGGGCACCCCGGCAGGTTGACGATCGGCACACCGAGACGGGACTGCCACCTCCAGCCCAGGTAGTCGCGCAGGCCCATCGCGCCCGTCGGGTTGTTGCGCATGGCGGGGATCCCGCCGTACGCGGCGCACGTGCCGAGCGCGAGCACGGCCGCGGCCTTCGGGGCCAGGCGGTCGATCCACGTGTTCGTCGGGATCGGCTGTCCGGTGGCAGCGTCGACGCCCAGGCCGGCCCAGTGTCCGTCCCCGTTGATCTCCTCGTTGGGCACGGAGCCCTCGAGGACCAGGATGAACGGGTCGAGCCGGCCCGCGGCGGCCCTGAACCAGGCTCGCATGAAGTCCTCGCCGGTGTCGAAGGCGAACACCGGGTTGTACAGGATGACCGGTGGCATCCCTGGCAGGCAGCCTCGCAGCAGATCCTCGAGGCTCGGGTTGGTCGCGGCGGTCATCGCGATCGAGTCGCCGTCACAACCGAGACCGCTCGTGATCCACAGGACGTTGACGGGCCGGCGCTCCGGCGCGCGTGGGGCGGTCGGGGCCCACGAATCGCGGGCCCTCGGCGGGAGCGGGGTGCTCACGAGGCTCTCACGCCATGCGTCTGGTGGAGCGGCGAGCGTGGGGCGGTTGGTGGGAGCGGGGTCCTCACGAGGCCCTCACACCATCCGGGCGCCGGCGGAGCGGCGAGCGCTTTGTCGGCGTGTGACGGGCGGTCCCCTCGATCAACCGCTCGAGGTGAGCGTCGAGGCTGCCGTGGAGGTGCCAGTCGCCGGCCGTACCGCTCACGAGCCCGGCGTCGGCGAGCCGACCGAGCGCGTGTGACATCGACGGCCGCTCGGCGGCCACGAGCTGTCCGAGCAGGCGGTGGGTGAGGGGCAGCATCAGACGAATTCCGCTCGGCTCCACGCGTCCCCAGCGGGCGGCCAGGTGCCAGAGAAAGAGCACCAGGCGAACCTCCAGCTTCGGTTGGCAGGAGATCGCGCGCAGCATGCCGAGGTCCTCCGCGCGACGCTGTGTCCGGCGCAGCAGCGTGTGGCCGATCTGCGGCCAGGGGAGCACCCGCTCGGCGAACTCCGCATCGAGCAGCGCAAAGCGACAGTCGCGCAGTGCGCGCCACGACGCGGCTCGTTCGATCATGTCGTCCTCGTGGCGGCTGAGCGGCTGCAGCAGATCGCCGCTTCCCAGCAGCTGGGTGACCGTCCGGTCGGCGATGCGGGTGTCGACTGCCAGGAGGCCGTCGAGGATCAGCAGGCCGGGCCCGTGCCCGACGGCCGCGAACCACGACTCCAGGGCGCACTCGCCCGCGTCCGCTTCGAGCACCCTCGCCGTCGCGAGCTGACGCGCCGCGAAGCGCGTGCGGATATCGAGCTCCTCGGCGAGGTCGTCGTCGGCGTCGAGCAGGTAGGCGTAGAGCGGCGCGGACTCTGGCGCTCTGGCGCGTTCGGAGCGAGCGGGCCAGCGCGGGGAGGACCCCAGCCTGACCACGTCTTGGCCTGCGCTTGACATCGCAGTGGTCCCGTTTCTCCTAGCGAGTTCGACAGCTTGACTTCTGTCGAGGAGTCTACGCTCTCTGTAGCGGATACCCATGAGTCGAGGGCTGTAATCCGGATTACAGCGATCTTGTGTAAGCGGCATTACCACCCGGTGCTTGGCTCCTCGAAGCGTGGCGGTGGTGGTGGTACAAGATTTCGGTAGGTCCGTGACAGAGCAGGTTTGGCGTCCGCGGCACTCCAGCGGCGGGCGGCCGATTCAGGAAGGGGCGTGGTGCATGTGTCTCGCTATCCCAGGTCAGATCGTGGCGGTGGTGGACGACGAGCACCGGCTCGCGATGGTGGATGTGGCGGGCGTGCGGCGCACCGTCAACATTGGCCTGCTCGACGTCAACGGAGGCGGTGTTGGTCCTGGGGACTGGGTACTGATCCACGTTGGCTTCGCGATCTCCCAAGTGGACGAAGAGGAGGCACGTGCCACGCGTGAGCTGCTCGAACGGATGGGCGAGGACTACGAGCGGGAGCTCGAGGAGCTGAAGGCCAGCGTGATCGAGTGAGCTCCCCTCCGTCACCGGCCTCCACGTGCGCAGGCGAGCACTGCATCACCTGCGCCGACGACGGAGTGCCGATGACGGTCGTGCGCATCGACGAGCGGCGGGGCCTCGCGCTGTGCGCGGACGACGAGGGCGCGCGGCACACCGTCGAGACGGCCCTGGTCGAGCCGCTCGCCGCCGGCCGCGTGGTGCTCGTACACGCCGGCGTGGCGATCGCAGCGCTCCCCGAGGAGGTGGCCGCGTGAGGTTCGTCGATGAGTTCCGCGACGCCGCGCTTGGCCGTGCCGTGGCTGGGGAGATCCTCTCGCGGGTCGAGCCCGGGCGCCACTACAAGGTGATGGAGGTGTGCGGCGGCCACACGCACTCGATCTACAAGTACGGCGTCGACGACCTGCTGCCGGCGAACGTCGAGCTCGTGCACGGGCCGGGCTGCCCCGTGTGCGTGATCCCGATGGGCCGCGTCGACGACGGGATCGCGATCGCCGAGCGCCCCGGCGTGATCTTCACTTGCTTTGGGGACATGATGCGCGTGCCGGGATCCAGCGGCAGCCTGCTCGACGCGAAGGCGGCGGGGGCCGACGTGCGCATGGTGTACTCGCCGCTGGACGCGCTGCGGATCGCCAAGCAGAACCCCGACCGCGAAGTCGTCTTCTTCGCGATCGGCTTCGAGACCACGGCGCCCTCCACGGCGCTGACGCTCAAGCGCGCGCGTGCCGAGGGCGTCAGGAACTTCTCCTGCATCTGCAGTCACGTGACGATCGTGCCGCCGCTGCGCGCGCTGTTGGAGTCCCCCGACCTGCGGCTCGACGGGTTCATCGGCCCCGGCCACGTGGCGACGGTCGTGGGCGCGCGGCCGTTCGAGTTCATCCCCGCCGACTACGGCCGGCCGGTCGTGGTCGCGGGCTTCGAGCCGCTGGACATCCTGCAGGCGATCGAGATGATCCTGCGCCAGCTCGCCGAGGGCCGCTGCGAGGTCGAGAACCAGTACCGGCGCGTGGTGCCCTACGAGGGCAACCCCCGCGCGCTCGAGGTCCTGGCCGAGGTCTTCGAGCTGCGCCCGCACTTCGAGTGGCGCGGCCTCGGCTTCATCTCGCACAGCGGGCTGAAGCTCTCGCAGGCGTACGCCGACCTGGACGCGGAGCTTCGCTTCGACGTGCCCGGCGTGCGCGTCGCCGACCCGAAGGCGTGCCAGTGCGGCGAGGTCCTGAAGGGTGTGATCAAGCCGTGGGAGTGCAAGGTCTTCGGCACCGCCTGCACCCCCGAGCGTCCGATCGGCACCTGCATGGTCTCCTCCGAGGGCGCCTGCGCGGCCTACTACAACTTCGGCCGCTTCGCGCGTGAGCGGGAGGTCGTGTGATGGCCGAGCAGGCGGCCGTCTCCGAGCGCGAGGAGCGGATCCTCGGCATCATCGAGACCGCCCGCGGCAAGCGCGCCCGGTTCCGCGACGAGCGCATCACGATGTCCCACGGCGCCGGCGGCAAGGCGACCCAGAGCCTGATCGAGGGTCTGTTCGTGCCCGCCCTGGGGGGCGCCACGCTGAGCCAGCTCTCCGACGCCGGCGAGCTGGCCGTCGACGGCGTGGAGCTGGCGCTCACGACGGACTCCTACGTGGTCAGGCCGCTGCGCTTCCCGGGGGGCTCGATCGGCGAGCTCGCGGTCAACGGCACCGTCAACGACCTGGCTGTCGCGGGTGCCCGTCCGCTCGCGCTCAGCCTCGCGCTGGTGCTGGAGGAGGGGCTGAGCGCCGAGGAGCTGCGCGCCGAGGTCGACGCGATCGCGCTGGCTGCGCGCACGGCGGGCGTCGAGGTGGTGGCGGGCGACACGAAGGTCGTGGAGCGCGGCCACGCCGACGGGATGTACATCTGCACGACGGGGCTCGGCAGGCGCGACCCGCGGGCGAGCCTGGCGCCCACGAACATTCAGCCCGGCGACCGCATCCTGCTCTCGGGTGGCGTCGGCGAGCACGGCATGGCGATCATGCTCGCGCGCGGTGAATTCGAGCTCGATGCCCCGATCGTGTCGGACACCACCTCGCTGTGGCCCGCGGTCGACGCGCTGCTCGACGCCGCCGGTCCTGCCTTGCGCTGCATGCGCGATGCCACGCGGGGCGGGGTGGCCTCGGTGCTCAACGAGCTGGCGCGCTCCTCCGCGGTGGCGATGCTGGTGCGCGAGGCGGCGGTCCCCGTGCAGCCGGCGGTGGCCGGAGCCGCGGAGATCCTCGGGATCGACCCGCTGTACGTCGCCAACGAGGGCAAGCTCGTCGCGTTCGTCGCGCCCGACGCGGTGGACGGTGCGCTCGCGGCGCTGCGAGCTGTCCCGGGCTGCGAGCGGGCCGTGGAGATGGGCGAGGTGCGCACAGAGCCGCCTGGGATGGTGCTGGTGGAGACGAGTTTTGGCGGTCGGCGGGTGATGGACCAGCTGGTGGGCGACCCGCTGCCGCGTATCTGTTGATCTGAGGCGAGGAGCAGTCATGGCGAGCACAGCGTTTGCGGAGCACAAGAAGACGGAGGAGGTCACCGCCCACGTCCTGTGGATGACGACGGGTCTCAGTTGCGAGGGCGATTCGGTGGCGATGACCTCAGCCACCAATCCGAGCCTCGAGGACCTGGTCCTGCAGGCGATCCCGGGCATGCCGAAGGTGGTCATCCACAACCAGGTGATCGACTTCGCCACTGGCCAGGACTACGCGCAGGCGTGGTTTGACGCCGAGCAAGGCAAGCTCGATCCGTTCGTGTTGGTGATCGAGGGCTCGCTCGGCAACGAGGAGATCAACGGGGAGGGCCACTGGACGGGCTTCGCCGTGAATCCGCGGGACGGTCAGCCGATCACGATGAACGAGTGGATCGACCGGCTCGCGCCGAAGTGCGCGGCGCTCGTCGCCGTCGGCACGTGTGCCACCTACGGCGGTATCCCGGCGATGAAGAACAACCCGACGGGCGCGATGGGCGTGCCCGACTACCTCGGCTGGAACTGGCGCTCCAAAGCCGGCCTGCCGATCGTCTGCATCCCCGGCTGCCCCGCGCAGCCCGACAACATGACCGAGACGCTGCTGTACCTCGCGCTGCACCTCGCGGGGCTCGCGCCGGCGCCGGAGCTCGACGAGGCGCTGCGTCCGAAGTGGCTGTTCGGGCGGACCGTGCGCGAGAGCTGCAACCGCGCGGGCTTCGCCGAGCAGGGCGAGTTCGCGACCGAATACGGCTCCGACCACCGCTGCCTGGTCAAGCTCGGCTGCAAGGGGCCCGTGGTCAAGTGCAACGTGCCCGTCCGCGGCTGGGTTAACGGCATCGGCGGCTGCCCCAACGTGGGCGGCATCTGCATGGCGTGCACGATGCCTGGCTTCCCGGACAAGTTCATGCCGTTCATGGACGAGGACAAGTACGGCCGCGCGGCCGCGGGGATCGTTCAGTTCACCTACGGACCGATCGTCCGCTACATGCGCAAGCGCAACATCAGAACGAAGTACGACGTCGAGCCGCAGTGGCGCCGCAGGGGCAAGACGCTCACCAGCGGCTACGCAAAGAGGTGGTGAGTGCCGACCGACCCGCTGGTAGACCCTTCCGACTATTTTCGACCGACGGCCGAGTGATGAGTCGACCGAGGCCGAGTGAGGAGCGAAGCAATGGCGACTGAAACGCCCCCGCAGCAGAAAGTCATGGTCAAGGAGATGTCCTGGGATCCGATCACGCGGATCGTCGGGAGTCTGGGGATTCACACCGAGATCGACTTCACCAACCGGCAGGTGCTCAAGTGCTACAGCACCTCGATGATCTTCCGCGGCTTCGACATCTTCATGAAGGGAATCGATCCGCGCGACGCCCACTTCATCACCAGCCGCATCTGTGGCATCTGCGGCGACAACCACTGCACGTGCTCGTGCTTGAACCAGAACATGGCCTACGGCGTCAAGCCGCCGCCGCTCGGAGACCTCGCGTTCAACCTCGCCGAGACGGCCGACTACATGTTCGACCACGCGATCTTCAACGACTGCATGGCGAACGTCGACTTCTGCGAGCAGATGGTCAAGGAGACCAACCCCACACTGCTGGCCACCGCCGAGAATACGTCCGCGCCGCACGGCGACATCCACGGCTTCAAGACGATCGCGGACATCATGCGCGCGCTCAACCCGTTCACGGGGGAGTTCTACCTGGAGACGCTGCACGTCGCGCGCTACACGCGCGAGATGTACTGCCTCTTCGGAGGACGCCACACGCACCCCTCGACGATCATGCCGGGCGGGTGCAGCGCCGACATCACCCACCAGACGTGCACCGACTACTACGTGCGCCTGATGCGCTACTTCGACTACGTCAAGCGCTCCGTGCCGATGCACGACGACCTGTACGACTTCTTCCTGCGCGAGCTGCCCGGGTACGACATGGTCGGCTACCGCGAGACGAACCTCGTCAACTGGGGCTCCTTCGACGATCCCGACTACGTCGACTACGACTACCGCAACATGACCGAGTGGGGCCGCAAGCGCTACATCACGCCCGGCGTGGTGATCGGCGGCGAGCTGATCTCGACCGACCTCGTCGAGATCAACCTGATGATCCGCATCCTGCTCGGCTCCTCCTACTTCGACTCGTGGGAGAGCGAGCCGACGCTCGTCTCGCGGGACCCGCTCGGCAACCCGGTCGACAAGAACCACCCGTGGAACAAGGTCACGCTGCCGCGCCCGCAGAAGCGCGACTTCACCGACAAGTACACGTGGGTCGTCTCGCCGCGGATCTACGACAAGCGCACCGACACGCACGTGTGCTGCGACACGGGCGGCGGACCGTTCGCCCGCCAGTGGTGCACCGCGAAGGCGGGGCTGGTCGACTTCGGCTACGCCAAGGCCACCGGCCACTCGCTGCAGATGGTGCTGCCGCGCTCCCCGAACATGCCCGAGATGGAACTGGAGTGGAAGCTGCCGGAGAAGTCCAACGCGATCGAGCGCGACCGCGCGCGGACCTACCACCAGGCCTACAGCGCGCTGGTCGCGCTGCACTGCCTCGAGCGGGCGATGAAGGAGGTCCAGGCGGGCCGGACCAAAAGCTGGAACAAGTTCACAGTCCCCGAGAGCGCGGTGAGCTGTGGCTTCCACGAGGCCGCGCGCGGCGTGCTCTCCCACCACATGGTGATCCGCGAGGGCAAGATCGCCAACTACCAGCCCTACCCGCCGACGCCGTGGAACGCCAGCCCGCGGGACGTCCACGGGACACCCGGGCCCTACGAGGACGCCGTGCAGAACACGCCGATCTTCGAGGAGAACGGCCCGGAGAACTTCAAGGGCATCGACATCATGCGCACCGTCCGTTCGTTCGACCCGTGCCTGCCCTGCGGCGTGCACATGTACACCGGGAGCGGCCGGGTGCGCAAGGTGATTCACACGCCGACGGCGCTGGCCTAGGGCAGTTGCTGCGAGTGTCCCCCTCGTCCGCGACGGCGCTCAGCGAAGGGCACGACGAGCTGCTCGTGCGCGTGCAGGAGCTGCAGGCGAAGCTCGACTCGGCCGGCGATCCCGCCACACGCGAGCTCGCGGAGGAGCTGGTCTCCGCGGTCGTGCAGATGTACGGCGCCGGGCTGGAGCGGGTCGTCGGCCTGTTGCTCGCCGCGGGCGAGGAGGGCAGGCGCCTCGCGCTGACGCTCGCCGAGGAGGAGCAGGTGGCGGCGCTCCTGCTGATCCACGACCTGCACCCGGTACCACTGCTGGAGCGGGTGCAGGGCGCGCTCGAAGCAGGTGCGTCCCTACATGGAATCCCACGGCGGCAACGTCGAGCTGCTCTCGCTCGAGGAGGGGGTCGCGCGGATCGGCCTGCGCGGCAGCTGCTCGAGCTGCGCCGCCTCGACGGTCACGCTCGAGTTCGCGATCAAGCAGGCGCTCGAGGAGGCGGCCCCCGATCTGGAGGGTCTCGAAGTAGAGGACGTGGCGGGAGTTTCCACAGGTGTTCCCACAGGCCCCTCGCTCCCGCTGGCCGGCGGCGGCTCGGCACCAGAGTCGCCGCCCGCCAGCCTCATCGAGCTGCCGATAGCGATGTCGCCGGCGAGCGAGGAGCGGTGCGACCTCTGCAGTACGACGGTCCCCGAGGACCACCGCCACCTGCTGAACCTGGTCGAGCGCAGGATCGAGTGCGTGTGCGAGAGCTGCTGGGCACTGCGCTCCGGCGATGCCGAGTTCCGCCCGACAGGGGGGCGGACGCTGTGGCTTCCGGAGTTCGAGCTACCCGAGGAGGTGTGGGCCAGCTTTCAGATTCCGATCGGGCTCGCGTTCCTCATGGACTCGAGCACCGCCGGTTGCGTCGTCGCCCTGTACCCGAGCCCGGGTGGCGCGACCGAGAGTGAGCTGCATTTCCCCTCGTGGAGCCGGATGGTCGAGCTCAATCCGATTCTCGCCGACCTGGAGCCCGACGTCGAGGCGCTGATCGTCAACCGGCTGTCCGACCCCCCCGCCTACGCGATCGCGCCGATCGACCGCTGCTACGCCCTCACCGGGACGGTCAAGGTCAACTGGGAGGGGATCTCCGGCGGCCCCGGGGTGGGGGAGGCGGTCTCCAGCTTCTTTGACGACCTGCGGGCGCAGGCAGACGCAACGTCGGCGCTCTACCGACGGCGCCCGAGGCAGCCAGAGGGAGCCCAGTGAGCGTGCCGCCCGACACCCTGGCCGAGCACCCACCGGACGCACCCGAGTCCCCGCCCACGGGCCCCGAGCTCGAGTTCGAGGTTCTGGGAGCGCGCCCGCTGCGCTACGCGGCAGCGCCGATGCTGGTGCTCGACCTGCAGGTCACCGAGCCGAGCGGACGCGAGGTTTACATGATCGCCCTCACCATCCAACTGATGATCGAGCCGGCCAGGCGCGAGTACGACGACCTCACGCGCGAGCGCCTCGCCGGGCTGTTCGGGGCGCCCGAGCGCTGGGCGGTGACGACGCACAGCCTCGTCTGGGCGCAGCTCGACGTGGTCGTTCCGGCGTTCACCGGCTCGAGCACCGTGGCGGTGCCGGTCGCCTGCAGCTACGACCTGGAGGTCGCCGCGGCCAAGTACTTCCATTCGCTCCCCGCCGGCGAGGCGCCGCTCGCGCTGCACTTCAACGGGGTGGTCTACTACCCCGACGAGCGGGGGGGCCTGCAGGTGGTGCTCGTGCCGTGGTCGTGCTCGGTCGACTACCGCCTGCCGGTCGCCGTCTGGCAGGAGACCGTCGAGCACTACTACCCGAACACCGGCTGGGTGGCGCTGCGCTCGCAGACGCTGCACGCGCTCGAGCGCGAACGCGTCGCGCGGGGGCTGCCCACCTACGACGCCTGCCTGCAGAGCCTGCTCGGGGAGGCTCGCGATGATGCCTGACCCCGGGAGGCTTGCGGTGCCTGAGTCTCAGGAACCTGCGATGCCTGACCCCCAGGAGGCGGGGATGCCTGGCCCCCTTGAGCAACTGGTCGACGCGCTGCTGTACGAGGGGTACGCGTTGTACCCCTACACGCCCGGGGCTGCCAAGAACGCGACCCCGACGCCATTCGGGATCCTTTACCCGCCAACCTACGCCGCTGCGCTGGCGAGCACCTTCGAGCGTCTCGAGCTGCGCTGCGTGCTGCACGCTCCACCCGAGGCGGTACTCAGCGCCGAGGTCAGGTTCCTCGCCGCCACCGGCGAGCGCCACAAGGCCGCCGCGCACCGCGTGCGGCTGGCGGACACCACGGTCGGGGCGCTCGCGGCGCCCTCAGTGACCGGCGAGCCCCCCGCGGAGTGCGAGGTCGAGATCGCAGGCGAGGTCAAGATCGCTGGGGAGCCTGCTAGATGGCTGCGCCTCGCGCTCGGCCTGCGCGCGCACGAGCTTGCTCCGGGCAGCTACGAAGTGACGCTTGCGGTCGAGAATCGCACGCCGTGTGCGCAGGGCCTCGACCGCCCCGGCGCGCTCGCCCACTCGCTGCTCTCGACGCACCCGATCGTGCGCGTGTCCGGCGGGCGCTTCAGCTCGCCGCTGGAGTGCCCGTGTGGGAGCGTCAACACCTTCCCGGTGCTGGCGAGCGCCGCAGACGACGCCGTGGTCGGCGCTGCGATCGTGCTCCCCGACCACCCGCAGCTCGCGCCCGAGAGTCGCGGCGGGTTGTTCGACTCCACCGAGATCGAGGAGGCGCTGCTGCTGCACGTCAAGGCGCTCAGCGACGGCGAGCGCGAGGAGATCGAACGCCAGGACCCGCTCGTGCGCGAGGTGGTGGCGCGCGCCGCCGCCGCCACGCCGGAGGAGGTGCTCGCGCTGCACGGGCGCGTGACGCTGCGCGACCCCGTCACCGACACCCCGCCCGAGGAGCCCCCGGGTCTTGTCGATCCGCAGGCCGGCGAGGAGCACGCCGAGGTCGCGGGTGTGCGCTTTGCTCGCGGCGGCAAGGTGAGGATCCGCCCCGGCCCGGACGCGGACCTGCACGCCCGGATGCTCGACGGGCGTACGGCGACGATCGAGCGCATCCTGGTCGACTACGACGGGAAGACACACCTCGGGGTGACGATCGACGACGACCCCGGCCAGGAGCTATTGCGCGACAGCGGCCGCTTCCTGTTCTTCTTCGCCCCCGAGGTCGAGGTGCTCGGGTGACTGGTGCTGCGGCGGGAGGGCCTCGTGAGCCCTGAGGGTCTCGCTGCGCCGCGCCTCTCCGAGGCACGCCCTCGACGCGAACCGCGGATTCTCGTTGCCGGGGTCGGCAACGCCTGGCTGCGCGACGACGACTTCGGCGGGGTGCTCGCAAGGAGACTGGCACAGCAGCGGCTGCCCGAGGGCGTAGCGGTGATGGATGCCGGCACCGGCGGCCTCGACCTGGCCTACGAGGTGATGCGCGGCTACGACGCGCTCGTGATCCTCGACGTGAGCCGCCAGGGAGGCGAGCCGGGCACGTTGTACGTGATGGAGGTGCCGGAGGAGTCCGTCGCGGGCAGCATCGACGACGGCGAGGCGCTCAACCCCCACGGGATGGACCCGCAGACAGTCCTGCGCTTCGTCAGGTCGTGCGGAGCATGGCCCGGCAGGGTCGTGGTCATCGCGTGCGAGCCCGCGGAGGTGCAGGAGCTGGGTCTGGGACTCTCGGCGCAGGTGCAGTCCGCGGTCGAGCGGGCGGTCGAGTTGGTGCTCGAGACCGCCGGTGAGCTTCGCGCGAGCGCTACCGAGAGCGAGACTGCCGGTGAGCTGCGCTTGAGCGCCACCGGGGAACCCGCGGGGTAGCGCGGTGCACGAGCTGTCACTGGGCGGCGCGGTGATCGACACGGCCGTCAAGCACGCCGACGGGCGCCGCGTCAGCCTGGTCAGCCTGCGCGTTGGGCGTCTGCGCCAGGTCGTGCCCGACACGCTCGAGTTCTACTTCGAGCTCGTCGCCCGGGGCACGCTCTGCGAGGGCGCGAGGCTCGAGCAGGAGCTCGTCGGGGCGCGCCTGCGCTGCGAGGCGTGCGAGCGCGAGTGGGAGATCGAGTTCCCGGCGTTCCGCTGCCCGACGTGCGGCGGCGCCGACGTCGAGGTGATTGGCGGAAACGAGTTCGAAGTTGAGTCGATCGAGGTGGAGGAGGCGGCATGCATCGCACAAAGGTGAGGATCGTCGAGGACGCGTTGGACGCCAACAACACGATCGCCCAGGCCAACCGCGCGGACTTCGACCGCGCCGGCGTGGCGGTCGTGAACTTCATGAGCGCGCCGGGCGCCGGCAAGACGTCGCTGCTCGAACGGGTGGTGGGCGACGTGCCGGGCGTGCGCGTCGGGGTACTCGAGGGGGATGTGCAGGGGTCGCTGGACGCCGACCGACTGGCCAGCCTGCACGTGCCGGTAACCCAGCTGAACACCGACCCGAGCTTCGGCGGCGAGTGCCACCTCGACGCGAACATGGTGCGCTCGGCGTTGGCGGAGCTGCCGCTGGGCGAGATCGACCTGCTCGTGATCGAGAACGTTGGCAACCTGGTCTGCCCGGCGGAGTTCAGGGTCGGCGAGGACGCACGGGTGATGGTCTCCTCAGTCACGGAGGGCGAGGACAAGCCGCTCAAGTACCCGCTGATGTTCCGCACCTGCGATCTGGTGCTGGTCAACAAGATCGACCTGCTGGCCCACCTGGACTACGACCTCGATCGGTTCCTCTACAACGTCGACCAGGTGCACCCGAGCGTCCCGCTGATGCTCCTCAGCGCCCGCACCGGAGAGGGCGTCGAGGCGTGGCGCGACTGGCTGGCCGGTGTCGCCGCCCGCTCGCGCGAGGGGGCGCCCGCTTGACACCGGCCGCCACCCACACGACCGCCACCCAAGGCGCGCTGTCGGTACACCTCGACGCGCTGCTGCAGCGGCGTAAGGAGGCCAACAGCCTGTTCTTCGCGCGGGAGGCCGAGCGACTCGCGCGCCTCTGCCACCGGATGGCCGAGCGCTTCGCGCGCGGTGGTCGGCTGCTCGCGCTCGGCGCCTCGGCGGCGGCGCGCTCGGACGCGCACCACGTCGCGGTCGAGTTCGTCCACCCCGTGATCGTCGGCAAGCGCGCGCTGCCCGCGATCGGCCTGACGGGAGCGGGCAGCGAGCTCGCCTCCCAACTCGACCTGCTCGCACGCGGGGACGACATCGCGATCGCGTTTGCCGGGAAGGACGACGAGGCGGCCGAGATCGTCCGGGCGATGGCACTCGCCCGCCGGCGCGGATGCTTGACGATCGCTTTCGCGCCGCTCGGCGCGGAGTGGGAGTTCGAGCCCCCGAGCGATGACGGCTACGTCCGCCAGGAGCTGGTCGAGACCCTCTACCACGTGCTGTGGGAGCTGGTGCACGTCTTCTTCGAGCACCGCGGCCTGCTCGCGGGCCGTGACGCTCGACCTGTGCACGACGCCGGCGCGTCGAGCTTTCTGTACCCGTTCCTGGCCGAGCGCGAGCACGAGCTCGACCCCGTCCTCGAGGACGTGCGGTGCTCGGTGCTGATGAAGGCGGAAGAGGTCGGCGCGCTGCGGGTCCAGACGCTCACGGACAACCGCGAGGAGCTGCTGGGTGCGGCGCGGGCGCTGCGGGAGAGCTTCGAGCACGGGGGCAAGCTGCTGGCGATCGGCAACGGCGGCTCGGCCACCGACGCGGCGGACGTCGTCGCGGACTTCCGTGCGGCGAGCGCGGCAGGAGTCACAGGGCCGGCGGGCGTGGCGGGCAGGGCCAGGCCGGCGATCGACCTGACGGAGGACTCCGGGATCCTGACCGCGATCGCGAACGACGTCGGTCTCGACGCGATCTTCTCGCGGCAGGTGATCGCCTACGGGCTGCGCGGCGACGTGCTGCTCGCGCTCTCCACCTCGGGCAACTCGCGCAACGTGATCGAGGCCCTCGGCCAAGCCCGGCGCCAGGGCCTCGAGACGATCGCGCTGGTCGGCTACGACGGCGGGCGCGTGGGAGCGGAGGGCCTGGCCGACCACGTGGTGGTCACACGCTCCGAGCACATCCCTCGCATCCAGGAGGCTCAGGCGAGCGCCTACCACGTGCTGCGCGAGCTCGTCGAGCTGGCGGGCGGCGACGGAGGCGACCCTTGAGCGTTGGGGCGCCTGCGGCCGGCCGGGCCGCGCTTGCGCGACGCACCCGCGTGCGGGTGGAGGGGACCGTGCAGGGGGTTGGCTTCCGACCCTACGTCTACCGGTTGGCGGGCCGGCAGGGGCTCGCAGGCTTCGTCCTCAACGATCCCCGCGGGGTTCTGATTGAGGTGGAGGGCAGGACTTCGGCGGTCGAGGAGTTCCTGGCGCGCCTCGGCCCCGAAGCGCCGCCGCTCGCGGCGATCGAGCGGGTGCTCACGGAGGAGCGCGAACCGCACGGCGACAGCGGGTTCGCGATCCTCGACAGCCCGCGCGGCGGAGCGCCTGACGCGCCCGTCACCCCCGACAGCGCGACCTGCCCCGACTGCCTGCGCGAGCTGCTCGACCCCGACGAACCGCCGCTACCGCTACCCGTTCATCAACTGCACCAATTGCGGGCCGCGCTTCACGATCGTCCGCGGGATCCCCTACGACCGCCCGTTCACGACGATGGCGGGCTTTGCGATGTGCGCGCGCTGCCAAGCCGAGTACGAGGACCCGGCCGACCGCCGCTTCCACGCACAGCCCAACGCCTGCGCGCGGTGCGGGCCGTCGGTGTCGTTGCTGCGCGCGGACGGGGGGCGGGTCCCGGTCGGGCCCGCCGGCGATGTGGTGCGCACGGACGGGGAGCAGGTCCCGGTCGGGCCCACCCGGGATGCGGTACGCGCGGCCGCCGAGGCCCTGCGTGACGGGCGGATCGTGGCGGTCAAGGGGATCGGGGGATTTCACCTCGCCTGCCGCGCCGACGACGAGGCGGCGGTTGCCGCGCTGCGCACGCGCAAGCACCGCGAGGACAGGCCCTTCGCGGTGATGGTCGCCACGGTGGGAGCCGCCGGCGAACTCGTGTGCCTCGGCGAGCTTGAGCGGGCGCTGCTGTGCGGCCCCGAGCGGCCGATCGTTCTCGCCCCGCGACTCCCGCACGCGGCGGTCGCCCCGTCGGTCGCCCCGGGTGCGCCTGAGCTCGGCGTGATGCTGCCCTACTCCCCGCTGCACCACCTGCTGCTCGCCGACCTCGCCGACGGTGCGGGGGCCGCGTGTGCAGCGACGCGGGCGCGGCGGCTGCGTGCGCGCCGACACCCTCCCCCCGCAGCGTGAGCCCATGGCGCTCGTGATGACGAGCGCCAACGTCTCCGAGGAGCCGATCGCCTTCCGCGACGAGGATGCGGTGGCCCGCCTGCGGCGACATCGCGGACCTGCTGCTCGTCCACGACCGCCCGATCCAGACACGCACCGACGACTCGGTCGTGCGCGTCGTGGACGCTCCCGCCGGTCCGCGCAAGCTGATGGTGAGGCGCTCGCGCGGGTACGTGCCCGCCGGCCTGCCGCTCCCCGATCCCGCCACGCACCCGATCCTCGCCTGTGGCGCCGAGCTGAAGAACACGTTCTGCCTGGCCAAAGGGCCCCGCGCGTGGGTGTCCCACCACATCGGCGACCTCGAGAACTACGAGACGCTGTGCGCGTTCACCGAGGGCATCGAGCACTTCAAGCGGCTGTTCGAGGTGGAGCCCGAGGTGGTCGTGCACGACCACCACCCCGAGTACCTATCGACCAAGTACGCGGTCGACCGCGACACCGAGTGGCTGGTCGGTGTCCAGCACCACCACGCCCACCTGGCGGCGTGCCTGGCCGAGCACGGCGAGGACGGGCAGCGCGGTGGGCGCGATCTTCGACGGAACCGGCTACGGACTCGACGGGACCGTGTGGGGTGGCGAGCTGCTGCTCGGCGACCTCGCCGGCTTCCGCCGCGTCGGGATGCTCCTGCCCGTTCGCCTTCCGGGCGGCGCGCGCGCGATCCGGGAACCATGGCGGATGGCGTGCGCGTGGCTGTCGCGCCGCGGAGGAGGCCGAGGCCGAGTACGAGGGGTGTGAGCACGAGCCGCAGATCCCGTTCGCGCTGCGGGGCCGCGTGGATGAGCGGGCGTGGCGCCAGGTGACCCTGCTCGGCGCGCACCGGCCTGCACTCCCCGGTGACGACGAGCATGGGACGCCTGTTCGACGCGGTCGGCGCGCTGTGCGGGCTGCGAACGCGGGTCAACTACGAGGGTCAGGCGGCTGTCGAGCTCGAGGCCGCGTGCGACCCCGCCGAGCGCGGCCGCTACCCGATCTCGCTGAGCCACGACGGCGAGCTGCTCTCGATCGACCCGTGTGAGACGATCCACGCCGTCAGCGCCGACGTCGAGGCGGGCGTGGCGCTCGGCGTGGTCGCGAGCCGCTTCCACGCCGCGGTTGAGCGCCGCGACAGTGGAGGCGCTGGTCTGCGCCGCCTCCTCGGAGGGCAGTGACCTGGTCGTGCTCTCCGGGGGCGTGTTCCAGAACCGGCGCTTGCTGGAGGCGGTCACGGCGGGCCTGCACGCGGCGGGCTTGCGCGCGATCACGCCCGAACGGCTGCCTGTCGGCGACGGCGGGATCTCCTACGGCCAGGCGGCGGTGGCCGCCCGGCTGATGGCTTCCTCTCCGGGGCGCGGGGAGCCGAGGGCGTGAGCGAGTCGAGCGCCCAACTTGACCAGATCATCAAGCGAGGAGTGTTCATCCGTGGCGCCACTCGCCCGTTCGGCGAGCTGACACTCGAGGACGCACGGGCGCGGGCGGACGAGCTGCGCGCGGTCACCGGGTGGGGGCCGACGGTGCGGGTGGCGCCAGTGGCGCAGGCGTGGCGTGAGCTCGCCCTGGCGATGGAGCGCACCGGGTCCGCCTGCGTCGGCGAGCTCGAGGCAGGGGTCGTGGTCGAGCTCGCGCAGAGGCTGTGGGTTGTGCTGCCTGGCGGGCCCCTGCTGTCCTAGCGCTCCGCCTCACCCGTCGAGGCGTTTGGCGCTGATGCGCTGTGCGAGCGCCACGAAGACGTCCTCCATCATCTCCACGCTGACGGTGTCGGGAGCGACCTGCTGCTCGAGCGTGATGCCGCAACCGATCGCCATCATCGCCGTGGCGACTTCGTTTGCCTCACGCTCGTCGCACTGGACGCATTCTCTGGCGCAGATCTCCGCGATCATGCGTGTGCTCGCCGCGCGCCACAGCTGGTCCTGTTCGCGAAAGCGCCGGGCGACGTCGGGGTTGCGTGCGGCGTGGACGGAGAATTCCGCCATCAGGAGGCTCCACTCGGGGTCGGCGAGGTGGCGCTCGTAGAAGGTGCGGGCAGCGGTCTGGGCAGCATCCTCGAGCGTGCCGTCCTCCAGGAGGCGCTCGGCGATCAGTTGCACGCTCTTCTGCGCCTCGCGGTCGTGCAGCGCCAGGAAGAACTCCTCCTTGTTGGCGAAGCTCGAGTACACCGCCCCGCGTGAGTAGCCGGCCTCCTCGGCGATCTCGTCGACCGAGGCCTGGTGGAAGCCGTCGCGGCGGAAGATCACCGCCGCCGAATCCAGCACCAGCTCGCGTGTGCGGGCGCGGCTCTCCTCACGGGTCATCCGTCGTCGCTGGATTGTCGCTGATCGTTGCATCCGTCACATTCTATGCGCCGCGAATCTCCACGTCAAACGCCTTGACAAGCTGCGGGAGATTCAGATACACATTGCATTTCAATGGTACCTGCACCTGATGCCCAGGACTCCGTCGATGAGCGCGCTCGCCCGCTTCGTCCTGCGCCACCCGCGCCCGATCGTCGGGTTCTGGGTGCTGCTGCTGCTGCTCTCCGGCCTCGGCGCCTCGCGGTTGAACGGCCGCGTGGAGAACGGCGGGTACATCGCCTCCGGCTCCCAGTCCCAGCGGGAGGTCGCGCTCGGGGAACGGCTGTTTGGCGCCTCCTCCGAACCGCAGGCCTACCTGTCGGTGCTCGCGGTCGCGGGACCCGGCGCGCCGAAGGTCCCCGCGCGCGGTGTCGCGGTCGCGGCGCCCGGCTCGCCGGCGGTGCCCGCGCGCGAGGTCCAGGAGGCCGCCCGTGCGCTGCGCGGCGTGGCGGGCGTGCGGACGGTCGGCTCGCCCGTGGTCTCGGCGGACGGGCGCGCCGCGCTGCTCCCGGTGGTGTTCGCCGGCACCGTCGGCTACGCCCAGACCCGCGTGCCGGCCGTCGAAGCGGCGCTCGCCGCCGCCCGGCTGAGCGGCGTGCAGGCGCAGCTGGTCGGGCAGGCCGGCATCTACCAGCGCTACGAGGTGCAGTCCCGGCGGAGCCTGCAGACCGCCTCGGCGATCTCCTTTCCGGTGACGCTCGCGATCCTGCTCGTCGCGTTCCTCTCGGTCGTCGCGGCGCTGCTGCCGCTGGGGCTCGCGGCCGTGTGCGTGGGCGTGACCTTCGGGATGCTCTACCTCCTCTCTTACGTGGTGCAGTTGAGCGTGTTCGTCGAGGACACCGTGCTTGTGCTCGGCCTCGGGCTGAGCATCGACTTCTCGCTGTTCATGGTCACCCGCGTCCGTGAGGCGCTGGGGCGTGAGGGCGCGACCGTCGAGCAGGCCGTCACCGAGGCGTTGCAGACCAGCGGCCGTGCGATCGCCGTCTCTGCCGTGACGATCGCCGCCGCGCTCGGCGGGCTGTACGTCACGGGACTCGGGATCTTCTCCTCGCTGGCCACGGGCGCGATCGGCGCGGCGCTGATCGCGGCGGCGGCCGCGCTGACGCTGACCCCCGCCGCGCTCGTGCTGCTCGGCGAGCGCCTGGACCGCTGGTCGATTCCGGTGGCGGTGCGCGCCGCTCAGAACGGCGGCTTCTGGCGCGGGCTCGCCGACTTCGTGGTGCGCCGCCGCGTCGCGGTCGTCGCGGTTCTCGTGCCGGTCCTGGTCGTGCTGTCGGTGCCGCTCGCCGGCATGCACATCACGCTAAAGACGCTCTCCGTGCTGCCGAGCTCGGACCCGGTGCGCGTGGCCTCCACCGGTGTCGCCGAGGACTTCGGGCCGGGCGCCGGCACCCCCGCGGTCGTCCTCGCCCACGCTCCCCCCGCCCGCGTGAGGCAGGTGCTCGCGGCGCAGCCGGGTGTTGCGCAGGTCGGTCCCGCCGAACATGGAGCGCAGGGGTGGGTGCGCGTCTCCGCGACGCTCGACGCCTCTGCCGACTCCGCGCGGGCGGACACCGCCGTCCGCGGCCTGCGCTCCTCGCTGCACCGCGCGTTCGGTGCGCGCGCCCTGGTCGGTGGCGCCACCGCGGTGGGGCTCGACCTGATCGAACGCATCAACGCACGCACGCCACTCGTGGTGCTCGTCGTGCTGCTCGCCGAGATCCTCGTCCTGACGCGATCTTCGCCGCGCCGCTGATCGCGCTGAAGGCTGCGCTCACGACACTCCTGTCGGTGCACGGCGGCGCTCGGCGTCATGACCTTCTTCTTCCGCTCGACCGGCGACATCGGCTACTTCGTGCCGCTGTTCCTGTTCGCGACCGTCTTCGGTCTCTCGACCGACTACGAGGTGTTCCTGCTCTCCCGCGTGCGCGAGCACCACCTGCGAGGGCGCCACCAACACCGACAGCCTCAAGCGGGCGCTGATCGGCAGTTCGCGCTCGATCACGCTCGCCGGTCTGACGATGGGCGTCGTGTTCTTCTCCTTCGCCGTCTCGCCGCTCGTGCCGTTTCAGGAGCTGGGCGTCGGCATGGGCCTCGCGATCGTGCTCGACGTGACACTCGTGCGTGGCCTGCTTGGTGCCCGCGACAGTGGCGCTGCTAGGCGAGGCGAACTGGTGGCGGCCGGGACGGCCGTGGCGAGCCCCGCGAGCGGGTGCCCCCGCTGGGGGTGACGGCGCGGGCGGCGAGCGGCACCCCGAACGTGGTGTGGGTGTCGCGGTGGGCGGGGGGGAGTAGGGTCGGCCCCTCGTCCGGCACCGCATCGAGATCAGGGCGCGGGACAAGGGGCGGACCAGTAGCGGTGACGCGGCCAGCGGTTGACTTAGTAGGCTTGATCCCTACCTTGTGGTAGCCTTGAAGCCACTCATGCGGAACCCGTTCACACACCGCTTCCACGCGAGCACCTCCGAGCTGATCGACCGCGAGGAGGAGCTTGCCCTGCTGGCACGCAGGATGGCCGAAGGCGGCCGTGTGCGCCTTGCGGCGCCCCGCGGCTACGGCAAGACGACCCTCGCCGAGGCCGCGCTCGCGCACGCGCGCGAGGAGGGAGCGCTGGCGGTGCGGGTCGACCTATACGGGGTGACGAGCCGGATGACGCTGTGCAGTCGGATCGAGGAGGCGTTCGAGCGTGAGCTGAGTGGAGCGAGCGGCGCGTGGGCCAAGGCGAAGGCCAAGCTCGCGCGCCGCGGCGGCGGAATGCAGCTCCCCGCGGGGTTGGGCGGCGCGCAGCTAGGCCCCGAGGATGCAGAGCGCCGTCTGCTCGACGCGCTCGACCTGCCCGGCCAGCTGGCCGCCACGGGGGCGGTGGTCGTCTGCTACGACGAGTTTCAGGAGGTGCTGAGAGCTGGCGGCGCCGAGCGCGACCGCCGCGGCCGACCCCGCCCCGGGGGCCTGGACGCGGTGATCCGCAGCGTCACCCAGCGCCACGGCAGCACGCGTCGGCTACCTGTTCTGCGGCTCGCTGCCCACCCTGCTCGGCGAGCTGTTCGAGCACCCCGACAGCCCCTTCTACCGCCAGGCCGACCCGATGACCCTCGTACCTCTCCCCCGTACCGCGCTGGGCAGCTACATCGAGACACGCTTCGCCGCGAGCGAGCGAGATGTCGGGGAGGCGTTGCAGCCGCTGCTCGACCTCGCGCGTGGGCACCCACGCGCCGCGATGATCCTCGCGCACGCACTGTGGGAGGAGCTGCCGGAGAACCAAGCCGCCGACGCCGCCGCCTGGGAGCGGGCGCTCACGCGCCTGCCCGACTACGTGACCGAGGAGGAGATGCACGCCCGCTGGGATGCACTCACCCCCACCCAGCAGAAGGTCGCCGAGGTCGTCGCCCGCCGCGAGGGCTCACCATTCTCCGTCGCCGTCCTGGCCCGCTACGGCGAGACCAAGGACGCCGTGCAGGGAGCTGTCGAGACACTGGAGCGCGAGGCCGTGCTGTGGCGCGAGCACGGCCGGCCGTTCCGCGGCGCGCTCGTAGACCCGCTGTTCGAGCTCTGGATCGCCGCGGGACGACACTGGTCACGCTAGGACGAGGGGACGCCGCCGCAGCCGCTTATCGTCCAATTGGGCAGCCTCGCGTCGGTTGACCCGGACGTTCGCTTTGGCACGAAGGGAGCGACGTCACGTCGTAGCTGCCCCGAGCGACGTGGGGTGCGCGTGAGCAGGCTTCCCCTGCTTGTGCTCGCTGATACGCTCGCGGCGCACCGGTTTGAGTGCTGTCCGGCCCGCAGCGAGGCTTGGGCCTTTACAGGGGAGGGAGTCCTATGGGGTTTCAGGGTGGTTTCATCCGTTCGAGTATCGCGCCGCTGTTCGCACCGAGCCTCGTTTGTGCGCGGTCAGGGTTGCGCCTCGCGCGCATCGTTGCCTTCACCGCAGCGCTTTTGCTGTTCGTCGCTTTGCCGCAGGCCGCGTCGGCGTCGCTGTCTTGGTCCGGTCCGATCACGCTTGACCACAACGCCCCATCGCAACTCCAAGGCGTGGCGTGCCCGTCGATCAGCCAGTGCACCGCCGCCGCCGATGACGGGCAGCAGGTGACGTTTGACCCGGCCTCGCCCGGGACTCCGACCCCGACCACGATCGACGGCACCAACGGCTTGGGCGGGGTGGCGTGCCCGTCGACCAGCCAGTGCACAGCCCTCGGCTCTAACGGGCAGCAGGTGACGTTTGACCCGGCCTCGCCGGGGACCCCGACCCCGACCACGATCGACGGCACCAACGGCCTGTCCGGGGTGGCGTGCCCGTCGACCAGCCAGTGCACCGCCGTCGGCTCTAACGGGCAGCAGGTGACGTTTGACCCGGCCTCGCCGGGGACTCCGACCCCGACCACGATCGACGGCACCAACTACCTGTCCGGGGTGGCGTGCCCGTCGAGCAGCCAGTGCACCGCCGTCGACCAGGACGGGCGGCAGGTGACGTTTGACCCGACCTCGCCCGGGACCCCGACCCCGACCACGATCGATAGCACCGCTGACAACATCCTGGACGGGGTGGCGTGCCCGTCGAGCAGCCAGTGCACCGCGGTCGACTCTGACGGGTACCAGGTGACGTTTGACCCGACCTCGCCCGGGACCCCGACCCCGACCACTATCGACACCCACGCGCTGACCGGCGGGGTGGCGTGCCCGTCGACCAGCCAGTGCACCGCCGTCGACTATGACGGGCAGCAGGTGACGTTTGACCCGGCCTCGCCCGGGACCCCGACCCCGACCACGATCGACAGCGCCAGCCCCCTGGACGGGGTGGCGTGCCCGTCGACCAGCCAGTGCACCGCCGTCGACCAGGACGGGCGGCAGGTGACGTTTGACCCCGCCTCGCCCGGGACCCCGACCCCGACCCCGATCGTCGACAACGCCAGCGACCCCCTGAACAGGGTGGCGTGCCCGTCGACCAGTCAGTGCACCGCCGTCGGCGGCTACGGGCAGCAGGTGACGTTTGACCCGGCCTCGCCGGGGACCCCGACACCGACCACGATCGACGACAGCCCCCCGCCCGAAGGCATCGTAAACGACCTGGACTCCCTGTCCGGGGTGGCGTGCCCGTCGACCAGACAGTGCACCGCCGTCGACGATGACGGGAACCAGGTGACGTTTGACCCCGCCTCGCCGGGGACACCGACCCCGACTACGATCGGCAACGCCTTCTACTTCCGCCTGCACGGGGTGGCGTGCCCGTCGAGCAGCCAGTGCACCGCCGTCGGCTCTAACGGATATCAGGTGACGTTTGACCCGACCTCGCCCGGGACCCCGACCCCGACCATAATCGACAGCAACGAAATCACCACCGCGTTGGCCGAACTGCTCGGGGTGGCGTGCCCGTCGACCAGCCAGTGCACCGCCGTCGACGTCGACGGGCACCAGGTGACGTTTGACCCGACCTCGCCCGGGACCCCGACCCAGACCACGATCGACGGCACCAACTACCTGGACGGGGTGGCGTGCCCGTCGAGCAGCCAGTGCACCGCCGTCGACGATGACGGGCGGCAGGTGACGTTTGACCCGGCCTCGCCGGGGACTCCGACCCAGACCACGATCGACGGCACCAACGGCCTGGGCGGGGTGGCGTGCCCGTCGAGCAGCCAGTGCACCGCCGTCGACTATGACGGGAACCAGGTGACGTTTGACCCGACCTCGCCCGGGACCCCGACGCCGACCACGATCGACAGCACCAACCCCATGTTAGGGGTGGCGTGCCCGTCGGTCGCGTTGTGCGTGGCCGTCGATCAGTTCGGGGATGGGTTCGTGGGCCAGGGATCGGGGGTTCTGCTCACGCAGGGACCGCCAACATCGGCTACCGTCGCGGATGGGGCCGGGTATAGCGGCCAGCTCACCGTCACCAACGCCGCTGGTACGGTCAGCTACACCGAGACCGCGTCGGCTGACTCCTCCGACGTGGTCGTGAACTCTTCCGGCGCGATCACCGCAGCTACCACGCTTGCCCCAGGTGCCTACACCGTTTCTGGAACCGACTCCGACACGGCAGGGGACACCGGCACCTGGAGCTTCGCGCTCACCATCAACGAAGAAACCAAAAAACACGAAGAAGAAGCGGCAGCCAAGAAGAAACAGGAAGAAGAAGCGGCGGCGAAAAAACACGCCGAAGAAGAAGCCACAGCCAGGAAACACCAAGAAGAAGAAGCGGCAGCCAAGGAACACGCGGAAGCAGCAGCGGACGCCGAGATCACGGCGCTGCTCGGAGGGAAGCTAACGCCGTCGGGCAAAGCGGCGAAGATCGCGGCGCTGCTGAAGAGCGGCGGGTTCACGGTCACGTTCAAAGCGCTCGAGGCGGGCAGTGCGGCGATCGACTGGTACTACCTGCCGCCCGGCGCGAAGCTCGCCAAGAAGGCGAAGCCGAAGTCGGTGCTCGTCGGCGCTGGTCAACGAACGTTCTCGGCTGCCGGGACGGCGACGATCAAGATCAAGCTCACCGCCGCAGGCAAGAGCCTGCTCAAGCACGCCACGAAGCTCAAGCTGACCGCGAAGGGCACCTTCACGCCGACCGGCAAGACGGCGATCACCGCGACGAGGACCTTCGTGCTGAAACGGTAGGCTCACGATGCTTCGCCAGGAGTAGCTAAAGACCGGGACGGTGGATGCACAGCGAAGGTGAGCAAGAAGACCAGCAAGAAGAACCCTGCCGACCGCTTCACCTACAACTGATTTGCCCCAGCCGGGATACTGGCTCATGCTTACCGTTGCTCCTGCAGGCAGCTGCGCTAGCGCTTTGCTCAGCGAGCGAGCGTCCAGGCAGGGCCCTCGCTCACGCCTGGATTGGACGAGGAGCAGGTCGCTTGGATCTGTGACCTGTCAGATCTGCTTCTGCCGTGTGGCAAGCGAGTCAGCGGCCGATGCGGTAGCGAACGTGCGTCGCACGCGGGGAGTGGATCACCTCGACCGGCTGTAGGCCGGGGTCTTGCACTCCGTCGAACAGGCGCTCGCCGGCGCCGAGCAGAATGGGAACGACGTCGAGCATGAGCTCGTCGATCACGCCCGCCGCGAACGCCTGCCGCACGGTAGAGGCGCCACCGGCGATGTCGACGCCGAGGTCGCCGGCCGCCGCCTCCGCGCGCTCAAAGGCGACATCGAAGCCTTCGGTGATGAAGTGGAACGTCGTCCCGCCCTCCATCGCGATCGGGTCGTGCGGGTAGTGAGTGAGAACGAACACAGGAGCGTGATAGGGCGGCTCGTCGCCCCACCACCCGCGCCAGTTCACGTCCCACGGGCCCCGAACCGGGCCAAACATGTTGCGGCCCATCACATATGCTCCGCAGGGCGTCATGAGCTCGTCGCGTACGCGGGCGTCGGCTTCATGGAAGGGCTCGTCCAGGTGCCAGTGGTGGAGCTCCAGGCCGCCGACGCCGAGCGGGTTCTCGCGGCTCTGATCGGGGCCGGCGACGAAGCCATCGAGAGACATGGACATGTGGCATGTGGTTGGTGTCATGTGACCCAAGACCACCGAATCGACGAGAAATCATCGGTGGGGAACGCCCTCGCGAAGGCTAGCGGTTGCCCGGGTCCACGGCCGATCTGGGCACCTCGCGCCGCATGGCCGCCAAGTCGGACCTGCCCCGGTTTCCTCGTGCGACGAGTACCCGCACGGCCACTAGCCGGCGACCGCGCCCCGCGTAAAGCAGGCACCCGGTGGAACGCTGCCCCGATCCGGCGGGTATCTCAACTCCTATCACACGTTTTGCGACGGGAGGGGGATCCCATGACCGTATTGGCTGTTCTTGATTCCGCCGGGCGCCGCCGCTCACCGGCGACGCTGCCGGGCCACCACGCCGGAAGACCCCCGCGCAACAAGGGGCAGCACTACCCCGCCGACCCGCCTGCGGTACAGGAGATCGTCGCGGGGATGCGTCAGGCCGGCGCCGGCCGCCAGGCCGCGTGCGTGCGTGCGTTGATCGTTGTGATGTGGCGCGGCGGGCTGCGCATCCAGGAGGCGCTCGCGCTCGGAGAGCAGGATCTCGACCCGCAACGCGGCTCTGTGCTCGTACGAGTCGGCAAGGGCGGACGCCGCCGGGAGATCGGCATGGACGCCTGGGGCTGGGAGCAGCTTCGGCCCTGGCTCGCTGCGCGCGTGGAGCTTCCGGCCGGCCCGTTGTTTTGCGTGATCGACGGGCCGACGCGCGGCAGGCCGTGGTCGAGCACCGCGGTACGCAGCGAGCTTCGTCGTCTCGCCGCGGACGCCGGGGTCAGGCGGCGGTTCGCGCTGCACCAGCTCCGCCATGCCCACGCCGTCGAACTTGCCCGCGAGGGGGTACCGCTGAACATCATCTAGCGCCAGCTCGGGCACATGCCGGCGCATCGCTCGCGTCAGACTCTAGCGCGTCGCCGCGTGTGCTGAATGCTGATCAGCAGTGCATGCCTGATCACCATCCTCCGACCATTGGTTTGAACGGCCCGCACCGTGACATACACCAACAGCCGTCCGCTCTTTTCGAGCACCAGCTTACCTCGTCGGTTCAAGGGAACGGCTACCGTTACCGTCCGCCCTTTCGGAATGCGTACGCTCACCGATCCGATCACCGTGTTTGGGCGGCTCAGGCGATGCCTGGCACTTCGCGCCACGGACGCAGACAACGAGAGCGTCGCTTGTACCGACCTGATCGGCGGGTTCGACGCAGGCGCAAGCTGCACGTTGCCGCCAACTACTGCACTCGTCTGACTGCTGCCGGGGCCACACCCCAGACTGCACGCGCCAGACGCTACGGCAAAGTCAGCCAGCGTGTCGATCGTAAGGTATGTGCCATAAGCATCTTGCCCAAGGTTGAGGATGCCGCTGCTTCCCCCCTGGCTGGTTACTGCGCCAACACCGTTGTGAACACCGTTGTTGTCGTTAAGCCACGGCCCACCGCTCCAGCCACCGGCGATGTTGTTGCAGCCAAACTGCAACCGTGGAGGACCGGGATCGTCGGTATTGTCATGCGCCGATGTGGGCCCACACGAGTCGATGCCGTGGGTCGTCGAGGCCCCGTATCCGAAAACCGTCCATTCCTGCCCGCGATGGTCTGTGGTGACTAGAGGAAGACCGCCTACCACATCACCGAGATACCCACGCGGCCCAGGCGGAAAGACGATGAATGCGTAGTCGTAGGCAGATGATTTTGTTAACGAGAACGCGTCGGGAACAATGATGTGATCCGCGGCGCCACTCGCGATCCGCCATATCCCGAATGGGCTGTGGCCAGGGCAGGGCGACGGAACCGAGCATGTGCATCCTCCGTTAATGCGGCAACCTGAGAGGTCATCGATGCTCCCTGTGTGTCCGGGTGCGAACGTAACCGAGTTCACCAGCACACCGTTGTGGAGCACACAGTGAGCGGCGGTCAGGACAACGCTTCGGTTTGGCGCACCGCTTATGACTGTCCCGGTGCAGCCGCCGCCATCCAGGTACAGCTGTCCGATCGAGTTAGCGGGTACGTGATTCGGGGGTGCGGGCGGGGGCTGACTTGTGCCACCGCCACTGTTCCCTCCCCCGCCGCCACCTCCATTATTCGCCCCGCCGCCGCCGCCGCCACTCGTGGCTAGAGTAGTGAAAGACGCGGGGCCCGGGGTGTAGGTCATGCCGTCCCCCGGGTTGGTTGCGACGAGGGTAAAGTAGTAGGTCGTGTTCGGGGAGAGGCCCGTGAGGTCGGCCGACACGGCGACCGAGGCGGCTCCCGGGCCCGTTGACTGGGCGCAGGGGATCGTTGACCCATATGAGGACGTGGTGCCGTATTCGAAGTAACAGGTTGTCGGGGCGCCGCCGGGATACACGGTCCCGTTGAGTTCTGCCGTTGAGGAGGTGATATTGGTGGCTGATCCTGTTCCCGCGAGCGCTGCGTCGGCCGTTGGCTGAGCGGTCCAGTTCGTCCCGTCCCAGCGCTCGGCGAGCGTGCGATATGCGCCGGTGGGTCCCTCCTTACTGTCCAGATACTGGCCGACGGCTGTGCAGGCGTTGGCGGCTGTGCAGGATACGTCGGAGAACGAGGACCGGGTGGAGTTCGCGGGTTGCGGGGTCGTCTGGGTGCTCCAGGTCGTGCCGTCCCAGGACTCCACGAGGGTTTCGTTTCCGCTGGTGCCGACTGCCTTGCAGGGCACGCCTGATGGGTCGCACGAGAGGTTCGCGAGGTAGCTGTATGTCGATGCGCTTGGGTTCGGGGTCGGTCGGATGCTCCAGGTTGTGCCGTCCCAGGACTCGGCGAGGGTTTCCTCGTTGGAGCCCGTGAAGATGCGCCCCACGGCGTTACAGGATTTTGCGGACAGGCACCAGACGGCGTTCAGGCTATAGCTCGCGTTTGAGATTGGGTTCGGGGTTGGCTGGAGCGACCAGTTCGTACCGTTCCATGACTCGGCGAGAGCCAATTCTTCGCTCGGACCACCAAGGGCCGTGTAGTAGATACCGACTGCTGTGCAGGCGGTCATTGAGGGGCAGGACACGCCAAACAGCTGCCCGCCGCTCGCGCCGCTTGGTAGCGACACGGTTTGGATCGTCCAAGCAGAGCCGTCCCAGAACTCCACCAGTGGCACCGTCTGGCTTGTCGCGCTGCTGTAGTAGGAGCCGACAGCCATGCATGCTTTCGCGGTCGCGCACTGGACGTATGAGAGGACGTCGTTTGACCCTTCGGAGGGGGTGGGCGGTGGCCGGATGGTCCAACTCGACCCGTTCCACAGTTCGGCGAGTGGCAGCCATCCGCTACCGAGGCTGCTGTAGTAGGAGCCGACAGCCAAGCAAGCCGTCGCGGCGGTGCAAGAGACGCTGGCGAGATTGCTCGACGTAGACTTGTCCGGCGCAGGGGTCGGCTCGATGGTCCATTTGGTCCCAGCCCAACTCTCGGCGAGCGTGGTGTTGGCGACAGCCGTGCCGACTGCTGTACACGAGGAGCCCGTTGCGCACGACACGCCCGAGAACCCCGCCAGGTCGCATGGCTGGAACTCAAATGCGCACGAGTAGTTGGTCGCGTAGGCGGTAGCGAACCCGGTCGGCCCCGTAGGACCCACAACCAAGCCGGAGGAGAATGGGCTTTCCTCAATCGTGTTGGGTGGCTCACTGGCCAGCCTGTCTGCGCCTGATCGCTGGAGTGTGCCGCCCACGGCACGTGGCTCCAGCGCGGCTGCCGATTGCGACCCCTGGAGCCACATTCCAACGCCGCACGCTGGGATGAGAACTGCCCGCACACAAGCCGCGTTGCTAATGCGGGCACGGCACAGAACCCCAGCCATCGGGCGAGCCTAACAGCGGCTCACATGACCGTCAAGTCCCAAATGATCTGACTGCGCGGTTTCGCAGCGGTCGCCCGGCTCTTATGCTCGACCCTTACGCTTCCCGGGACGCGCCGAGGCAGCCGGGAGTGGCGGGACCTTCGCGAGCTTGCGCACGCAGAAGCCCATGTTCTGCTTGGTGCTCTGACGATAGTCGTCCGGCAGGTCGGGGATAGCCAGAAGGCGCTGACATGCCTCAAGTGACCCCTGGATGTCTCCTACCCAATAGGCGCTGACGGAGTACTCGAACGGCAGCCCCCACTCATACATCCACGGCGAGACGCACAGCAGGTCTCGCGGGACTGGCTGACCGAGACCCCGCAGGGCGAACTGGTACGCCGCGCGATACTCGCCACGAAGCCGTAGCCGCGAAGCCAACTCATACAGCGGCTCCATCCTCGACGGGCGGAACTCCCAAGCAGCGACGAGCCCCGCCTTAGAAGCGGACCACTCCCCTTGCTCGGCTCGCAGCACGGCGGCCTGGAGCATGGCGAAGAACACTTCCTCGTCCCAGCCGCCCATAGCGACCCGGCGGTCATACATATCGATCGCGGCGTCGACGTTTCCAACATGGCGATGGGTCTGTGCGAGGTAGAACACCGTACGTGAGTTGGCAGGGTCCTGCTCGCGCGCACGCTCGAGCAGCTTAATCTCATTCTTGTGGCGCCCGCTCCGTGCCCCGCCAATAGACCACGAACGTACCCTCGCCCCATCAAGCAGCTCAATCGCATACTGGCTGCGACTATCGATGTACGAGTTGAGAGTACCCACGTAATGCCAGTCAAGGTCGCCGCGAACCAAGCAGGTCCTGTAACCGCGGCTCACCTCATCCAGATGACAAAGCGCGTAAGCGTCGGCAGTTAGCGCGTCGAGCGCGCCTTGCTCAACTTCAAGCTTCGAGTCCGCATCTACAACGAGCAGATAATCAGCCTTGCCCCGCGCAAGCTGCACCGACCGCGTACGGTTGGAGCCGAAATCAACCCACTCGTGCTCGAAGAGCTCGCCAGGTACGCCGGCCATCTCGCGCCGAACCAGATCCTGAGTGCTGTCCGTCGAGCCTGTATCGCAGATCACCCAATAGTCGATGACGTCCCGAACCGAAGCCAGGCAACGCGCTAGAAACTCCGCCTCGTTCTTAACGATCATGCACAGGCAGATCGAGGGCATCAGTTGTCCCCTCCGCCGACGCACATGTCGATCCCCGGCAAGGTGCACACGCAGGATACTCTGGAGGGATGCGATCGAGCAGAGTCGTGACGGGTTGACGATCGACCCTGCGCCATACCATACCGTAGCGCTAAAAGGCCGCATCGATCCGTCCGGCGCCTGCGAGCATCCGATCAGGGTGGGGGCAGCCCCGCGAAGAGTTTGGAAGACTGCGACCATCGTCTTCGAGATGAAGGGGAGGGCTTCGATGGCAGCAACGCCTACACCCGTGACCCCGGGTATTCGACCGGCGGGTCCGATCGCGCGCTACGAGCAGGAGATCGTGGACCGGGTCGCCGACTTCAACGATCCTCGCCAGGAGTGGCGGCGCCTCTTCTCTGAGCTGCTCGGCACGTTCTTCTTGGTGCTCGCTGCGGCTGGTGGCGGAATGATGGGCCATGCGTTTCCGGGTGTGATCAGTCATACGGATGCAGTCGTCGCACCGGCGCTGACGGTGATGGGCATCATCCTGTACATGGGCAAGGTCTCGGGCGCGCATCTGAACCCCGCGGTCAGCATCGCGTTCGCGTTGCGTCGCGACTTCCCGTGGCAGCGCGTGCCCGGGTACATCGTCGTGCAGCTGGCCGGGGCGACGCTCGCCGCGTTGTTTCTGCACGCGGTGATCAACGTCTCGGCCACCTTTGGATCGAACTATGTGGCCGCCTCCTACTCGGCGGGTTCGGCGTTCTGGATGGAGTTCATCCTGACCGTCGGCCTGGTCAGTGTGATCCTCGGCACCGCGTCGGGCGCACAGAACGTCGGCCTGTTCGGCGCGTTTGCTGTCGGCGGCTATATCGCCCTCGCCGGACTCTGGGGCAGCCCGATCTCGGGGGCCTCCATGAACCCGGCCCGCACGTTCGGCCCGGACCTGGTGGGAGGGAACTTCTCCCACTACCTCGTCTATGTGGCAGGGCCGATCGCCGGGGCTGCCGTAGCGGTCTGCATCGCGTTCGTCCTCCGCGGCCGTGGCGGTGGCGCCTCGGGCTCAGGGGCAGGACAGGGCGCGCTGTTCACCGAGAGCCACGATCCAGGAGCAAATCAACCAGCCAAAGGAGACGCTGATGAGCCCTGATCGTTCGCACGCAATGGACCATGTCGTTCTCGTCCTGTTCGAGAACAGGTCACTCGACAACCTCTTGGGCCACCTTTACGGACCCGATGACGGCAAGACCTTCGAGGGCGTGATCGGCAAGGATCTGAGCAACCCGATCCCGGAGTGGGCCGAACACGGCGCCGAGCGAAAGACGGTCCCCTACACGGTCGGAACGGACATGGATGCGCCGAACCCGGACTCGGGCAAGGAGTACTTCCACACAAACACCCAGCTGTTCAACATCCTCGAAGAGAAGAACCGGTTCAAGATCGGCGACGGTGTCAGCGCACCGTGGAATGCCCCCAAGCCTGGTGCCGTGCCGGGCATGGACGGTTTCGTGACCGACTACATCAGCACCTTCACCGCCGAGATGGGTCGTCAGCCGACCTACAAGGAGTACTCCCGGGTCGCGGTGGCCGACAGCGGCTATTGGAACGAGCAGCAGATGGACCACGTCGTCGCGAACGAGCATGTCCAAGTGTTGATCCCACCCGATGCCGGCAAGCGCGACACGCCCCGACCGGGGTGGCACGGCGGGCGCTACACGGCGATGCGCGAGGTACTCGCGACCGACTACGCCGGCGGGCTCTACAGACGACGAAAGGTGATGGTCGAGCCGGTGTTCGCGCAGACCAAGCACAACCGGCGCATCAATCAGTTCCAGCGACGAGGCAGATCCGCGGCACGCTCGGAGTGGCGGCTGATCACCGCCACCCACAACCTACTGAAGCTCCACAAACACCAGATAGCCGCCACGGCCGCCTGAAAGGCCGCCCTGGCGGCCACCGAGTCCGCCGGGCACACCCACAGTCTGAGGAACACAGACCACAGGCGAGGCGATCACCGCCGCTGACCTCCCCACCGCCATGGCCGCAACCCTTTACGCGACACCCACGACGATAAGCGGTTGGGCGAGCCGCTGTGCTCCCCCGGCTGGTCGCGGGCCGGTCCGCTACTCCGAGATCGGGCTCGGCCGCGCCATCATCGACCCGCCGACCAGGACTCGACGGTCTCCTCAGTCGTCGATCGGTGGCGCAGGTAGTGCAGGCGGGCGACAGTGTCCTCATCGACGATCTCCAGCGCGTCCAGGAAGCTGGTGGCCTCCTCCTCGCTGAGTACGATGACGCACTCGGGGGTGGTCCACTCGCTGGGGTCATCCTTGCATTATCGCGCCGCCTCAACGAAGCTCCGCCTTGACCAGGCGCACCCCCACGTCAAGCGCGGCCTGTGTCCGCAGTTGCCCGTGGCGACGGTCCCACTCGCCGCGCTCGAGGTCCCGGCGGAGCCGGTCCAGGCCGCTGTTCACAACCGAGGCGGGCAGAAGGTGCCAGATCGACGAGGCCCGGCGCACGGCTGGGTCGAGGTGAGCCTCGGGCTGGCTCCAGAGGGCGACGCAGAAGCCATCCGTGCAGTCGCCGGGCACCAGAACCGTGTCGACCTCAAGATGCGGAAGGACGTCTTGGAGGTAAGCGATCGTCGGAAACGTCTTACGATCATGCTCGACGATCTCCGGTAGGTAGTCGCGACAGAGCCACATCTCCGCCGTCACGTCCAGGTCGAGGGTCAGGAAGACGATCCGCCGGCGGGTGACCCGGAGCACCTCGGCGAGGCCGCGGTCGACGTTATCCCAGTGCTGCATCGTGAAGACACCCATCGTCGCGTCGACGCTCTTGTCCTTCAGCGGGAGGGACTCGGCAGTGCCCTGGATCGCCGCAGAGGCGTCCGCTGGGCGCTGGGCGATCATCACCGGGGAGGGCTCGACCGCGATGACTTCGCGATCGCTCGGCTCGTAGGAGCCCGCCCCCGCCCCGATGTTGAGGACGCGCTTGGCGTCACCGAGCGCTCTGCGGATCGGCGCCTCGAAGCGCGGGTCGGCGCGACGGACCTCGCTGTAGCTGAGGCCGATGCGGTCGTAGGCGGGAGCGCTCATCGCTTTGCCGCCCGCCTCACGCGGGCAGCAGATCGCAGAAGACGAAGCCCCCGCGTTCGACGACCTCGCCGGTCTCGCACGCGATCGGCTCGGGAAAGATCGGGCCGGCGTGGACGAAGGTGTGGAACTCGCCGTTCTCACCACAGGGGTCGACGCCCGCGGGCAGGTCCGCGAGCAGCTGCTCGTCGTACGCGCGCCCCGCGAAGGACGCGTCGAGCGCTCGCGGGTCCAGGGAGACGATGAACGCCCGAAAGCCGGCGGCGATGAACTCTCGCGCCAGGACGCCGGTGTCGCGCCCCCAGAGCGGGAAGAGGCCGCGTCTGCCGGTCGCGGCGAGTCGCTGCTCGCGGTAGGCGCGGACGTCTTCGAGAAAGAGGTCGCCGAAGGCGACGGCCTCGACGTCGGACAGGGGTGGGGAGGCGAACGCCTCGGCCATGCGGGCTTCGTAGACCTCGTTGACGCACCCCGGCGGGATGCGCACCTCGAGGAGCGGAACGCCTACCGCGTCGGCCTGCTGGGCGAGCAGCTCGCGACGGACGCCGTGCATGCTGATGCGCTCGTAGGCGTCGGTCACTGTCGTGATCAGGGCCACGGGCTCCACGCCCTGGCGGCGCAGGGTCCAGAGCGTCAGAGCGGAGTCCTTGCCACCGCTCCAGGAGAGCGCGGAGTGGACGGTCATACGCTGACTGTAACCGGGGGCGAGTCACGGACGCGTGCTTGCGCGGGCTCCTCGGCAGGGCGGTCGTGTCGAAGGACCAACCCCGCGGCCTGAGAAGTCACTGCTGGCCTCGGTGGGGGAGAATGTCGATCATGGTCGTCAAGCGGAGCGCGTCGGGCTACGTCGAGACGACGGGGTCCCTAATCGAGGCGGTCGAACGACGTGGGCTCACGGTGTTCGCCCGAATCGATCACGCTGCCGCCGCTCGCAAGGTTGGCTTGGAGCTCGCGGACGAGGAGGTGGTGCTGTTCGGAAGCCCGCGGAGCGGGACGCCGCTGATGTTGAGCGACCGACGGGTGGGGATCGAGCTGCCCTTGCGGATGCTGGTTTGGCGGGAGGGTGAGGACGTGCTGGTTGCCTATCGCGACCCGCGCGAGCTCGGCAGCACCTACGAGGTCGCTTCCCACCAGCCGACCCTGGAGCAGATGGCGACGCTGCTCGACGAGCTGGCGACGGAGGCGGCGAGCTGATCGATGGTGGAGCCCGGAGCGCCGACCCGAAAGGCTGGAGGGCAGACGTGACAGCCGTCACTACTCCCGGCGGACGATCGCGGAACCTGATCCTGGCGGCGATGATCTTCGCCGTCGCGATGACCTTCATCGACCAGACGATCGTGTCGATCGCGGCGCCGGAAATCCAGAAGCAGCTCGGCCTGAGCAGCACCGGTGTGCAGTGGGCGATCAACGCCTATCTGCTGTCGCTGGCGGCGCTCTTCGCCTTCGGTGGCCGACTCGCCGACACGGTGGGCCACCGCAGGATGGTGACACTTGGTGTGATCGTGTTTGCGGGGTCCTCGGCGCTGTGCGGGCTCACCCCCAAAGGGAGCTTGGCCGAGGCGTGGATCGTGACGTTCCGGGTGGTCCAGGGGGCGGGTGGGGCGATCATGTTCCCGGCGGCGTTGGCGATCGTGGTGCAGACGTTCGACTTGCGCGAACGCGGGCGAGCGCTGGCGATCTTCTTCGGCATCGCCGGTGGCCTCACCGCGATCGGTCCGATCCTCGGCGGCTTTCTCACGCAGTGGACGTGGAGGGCCATCTTCTGGGTCAACATCCCTGTCGCCGTCATCGCCCTGGTACTGATCGTGCTCTCCAGGCCGACGACGGTGCACCGAGCGGCTCGCATGGACTACCGCGGCCTGGTTCTGATCGCCTCGGGTGTCGCCCTGAGCGTGTTCGGGTTCCAGCAGTCCTCGATCTGGGGGTGGAGCAGTCCCGGCACGTGGGCCTGCATCGTCGTGGGTGCGGTGCTCCTGGTGGTGTTCTACTTCGTCGAGGTTCGCACCGCGTCACCGCTCATCGAAGTGCACATCTTTCGCATCCGGGCGTTCCTGGTCGAGAACATCGTGCTCGGGACTTCCAACCTGGTGTTCATCCCCGTGTTCTTCTTTGCCAGCGAGTACGCCCAGCTCGCGCTGGGCAAGTCTCCATCGCAGGCCAGCCTCGTCCTGCTGTACTTCTTCCTCGGGTTCGTCGTCGCCGCCCAGATCGGCGGCCGGATGCTCGACAGGGTTGGGGGCAAGCGCCCGGTGGTACTCGGTTGTGCTCTGGCCGCGGTGGGGTTCTGGCTGTGGGCCGGAAAGGTCACGGGCCTCGACCTCGCCTCCCAGCAGTGGTACGTCGTCCTCACTGGGGCCGGCATGGGGCTGATGCTCGGTCAGGCCAGCACGGACGCCGTCAATCGAGCCTCCCGCCTCTCCTACGGCGAGGCCACCGGCATCACTCAGACGGTCCGCAACTACGCCGCCAGCTTGGGGCTGGCGATCCTCGGCACCATCCTGGTCTCGCAGATGCGCTCCCGGATCTCCACGTCGCTGATCGCGAAAGGCCTCTCCAGCGCGCGGGCACACGCGGTGGCATCCAGCATTGCCCAGTCCCGGGGTGGTGGTGGGAGTGTCGGATCGATCCCTCACTTCGTGCGCCTCGACTTCGCCTACGCCACCCGCTCGGTGCTCTACGTGATGGCGGCGATCATGGCCGTGGCGGCAGTCGTGGCGTTGGTCGGTTTGCGTGCAGGGGTGCAGCAGGAAGTGGGCGCGCCTGAGACGGAACCTGAGGCGACGGCACGCGTCTGAGTGAGCACGGCTCGACGAGACAGGTCACCCGGGGAAGCCGCTGCTGCCCGCTGTGGCCTCACGGCCCCGGCGTGACCCCGATCGGCGGCCCTTCGTAGCGGGACCCCGTGGGGGAGGTCCAGAGAACGCGCCAGTCGACGCCCGCGACGGTCGAGGTGAAGTGCCAGTAGCCGAGCGAGTCGGTGGGGGCTGTGCGGAGCACGCGGTAGCGCTTGGCCCCGCGCGTCTTCACGAGGACCGTCACCGTCGTCGGCCCCGCCGCCGGCCGCGCCAACCCCCACAGGGAGAAGCCGTGTCCCGCCCGGGAGACCACCAGCGGCACCGGCCACGCGGAGTAGAGCGGCTTCGCGCTCCCGTTGACGTACTCAAGTCCCGTCTGGAAGCCCACACGACCGCCGTGGACGCTCGACCCCGGTGGCCCGCTGACCGGGCCGTCGCGCAGCAGGTACTGCGAGAAGGCCGCCACGCGTGGGTCACGCCAGGCGATGTATTCGGCGAGCGCGTCGTATTCGGCCTGCTTGGCGGGGGAGACGCCGAGATACGGATTGGGCTTGCTCTGCACCCCGAACTCCGTCAGGTAGAGCGGCATCCCCGAGCGGATCGCCCCCGCCCGCGCCGCCAGGTCGAGCGCGCGTTCCAGGCGCGAGAGCGTCCCGATCGTGACGTCGTCGTGCTCCGGGGGCACCCACAGCGGGCCAATCTTGTTGGTGTACGCGTGGTGGGCGTACCCGTACGCCGGCAGCGCTTCGCAGGAACCCGCCTTCTGGTAGTGGGAGTTCAGGCACAGCGCTCCGCGCAGGAACGCCAGCGGGGCCACGTCGTGCAGCAGCCCGAAGCTGCGGATGTAGGAGTGGCTGAGGCCGTCTTCCCCGGTCGGCTCCGTTTCGCCCATCAGCACCTTGGGGTGCGCGAGGCCCGCCGCCTGCAGCCCCGCGTAGCCGGCCTGGAACAGGCCCCGGTAGATGCGCGGCGAGGCGGGGGAGCCGTTGGCGTTGAACTGCGGCAGCAGGAACGCCGCGTCGTTGGGCTCGTTCCAGATCGCGAACAGCGCCACCTGGGAGCTGTAGTGCTTGCCCACCGCGGTCATGAATTCCTTGAAGTCCTGAGGGTCGGGGCGTGTGTAGCTGGTGCCGTTGGCGCTCGCCCACCGCGGCACCGGCGAGGTCACCGTCAACAGCACCGGCCACTTCAGTTCCTGCGCCTTGGCCAGCAGCCAGTCGTAGGCGCCCCAGTGGTAGGCGGCGGGGTTCGTCGCTTCGAAGTTCGGACGCTTCCTGCTCCCGGCGCCCGGGGCCACGTCGGCCCAGGTCAGCTCCACACGCAGCGCGTGCACCCCCAGGTGCTCCATCTGCGCGATCGCGTGTTCGCGGTGGCGCGCTTTGAGCAGCACCTGTCCTGCCTCGAAGAAGTTCGTCTGGTTGTGTGAGGCGAGCGCCGGGGCAGCGCCCACCGTCGCGGCGAGGACCGAGCAGCAGGCGAGGACACCGAGGAGGACGCGGGGACGCGGCATACGGGGAACTCCAATCCGTCGGGGGCTTACAGGACCGGCGCCCAGACGTGCTCGTGGAGCAGCCGTGCCGCCTCAGGGGATAGCGACACGTTGGCGCGCTTCGCTTAAGACACCGTACCGGAGATAAGGTTGCGGCCGATGAGCGCACCCGCTGCACCCGACGATGTCGTCGCCACACACGCCGAGGCCGAAACCAATGCCCGGCCGCCGCTGCTCGTGCTCGAGCCGCTGCGCGCGTTCCTCGACGCCCACGGCCTCGGCGCGGGCGAGCTGGACGCGAACCCGATCGGCGAGGGGCACTCCAACGTCACCTACCTGATCCGCCGCGAGGACGGCAGCGAGGTCGTCCTGCGCCGTCCGCCGCGCCCGCCGCTGCCGCCCTCCGCGCACGACGTGCTGCGCGAGGCTCGGCTGCTGGGCGCGCTGCAGGGTACCTCCGCGCGCGTGCCCACCGTGCTCGCCGTGGGGGAGGACCCGGCCACGATCGGCTGTCCGTTCTACGTGATGGAGCGGGTGGAGGGCGAGGCGATCGTGTTTACCCTGCCTCCCGCGCTCGACGCGCCCGCCGAGCGCCGGCGGATCGGCGAAGAGTTGGTCGACGCGCTCGCGGAGATCCACGCGGTGGACTGGCGCGCCGCGGGGCTGGAGGGCTTCAGCAAGCCCACCGGCTACCTGGAGCGCCAGCTGCGGCGCTTCGGCGGGCTGTGGGAGCACAACAAGACGCGCGAGATCCCCGCGGTGGAACGGGTCGCGGGGTGGCTGGCCGAGCACCTGCCCGAGTCCGGCCCCGCCACGGTCGTGCACGGGGACTACCGTCTCGGCAACACCATGTTCGCCACCGACGCCCCCGCGCGACTGACCGCGGTGCTCGACTGGGAGATGGCCACGATCGGCGACCCGCTCGCCGACCTCGGGTACCTGTGCATGGTGTGGGGGCAGGCCGACGACCCCCCCGGCGGCATCCGCGACTCGCTCGGCGCGGTCACCAAGGCCGAGGGCTTCCCCACCCGCGCGGAGCTGCTCGCGCGCTACGAGCAGCGCACCGGGCGCTCGATGAGCGACCTGCGGTGGTACGTCACGCTGGCGGTGTGGAAGATGACCGTGTTCATGGAGGGCAACTACAAGCGCGCGCTCGCCGGCACGACCGACGACCCCTACCTCAAGCACTTCGGGGAGGGCGTCCTACAGCTCGCCGCCCACGCCGAGGAGGTCACGCGCGGTGAGTGAGCCAACGACCAGGGCGAGCGGATCGAGGTGACACGTGGCGGGTGAATCGACGGCGGGTGAGTGGATCGAGCGGTATGGGCCGCCGAACGAGGCCGGGCTGCCGCGATCGCGCGGCCCCGCGGAAACCAGCCCAGGCGACCGCGAGACGATCGGCGGCCTGATCGTGGACTGGGGCGGTGTGATGACCACCAACGTCTTTGGCTCCTTCAGCGCCTTCTGCGAGGCCGAGGGCCTCGATCCTGCCACCCTTGCCCAGATCTTCCGGGGCGACCCCGCGGCACGCGAGTTGCTGATTGGCTTCGAGGAGGGACGCGTGGAGGAGGCCGTATTCGAGGCGAAGCTCGGCGGCGTGCTCGGCCTCGCCTCACCCGAAGGCATGATCGACCGCCTCTTTGCCGGCATGACGCTGGAGGAGTCGATGGTGGCGGCCGTGCGCGCGGCCCGCGAGGCCGGGATCGCCACAGGGCTGATCTCAAACTCGTGGGGCACCACGCGCTACCCGCGTGAGCTACTCGGCGAGCTGTTCGACGGCATCGTGATCTCGGGTGAAGTGGGCATCCGCAAGCCCGCCCCCCGCATCTACGAGCTCGGCGCGCAGGCGATCGCCCACGAGCCTGCGCGCTGCGTGTTCGTCGACGATCTCCCCTTCAACCTCAAGCCCGCCGAGGCGCTCGGCATGGCCACCGTGCACCACACCGCCGCCGAGACCACCATCGCCGAGCTGGAACGGTTGCTCGGGTTTACAGCACGCCCCTGAGACGGTCGTGGACCAAGCGATGCAAGGACGCAAGGAGCGAAGTGTGCTCTGCACACGAGCGACTGAGGACGCAGCAGCGCGCCGTGTCCACGGCCGTCTCAGTCCCGCTTGCCCCGCCCGTACAGCAGCTTCAGCGCTTTACCAAGCCGTTTGGTCCCCCCGCGCGTGTACGGGAAGAAGTGTGGTTCGCGCTTCAGCGCCAGCCGCGGCGTCACCAGGATCGCCTGCTCGTTGCAGTACTTGCGGATCCCGTGCGCGCCGTGGCGTGAGCCGAGGCCGGAGGCCTTCACGCCGCCCATCGGCAGCTCCAGCGCCGCGAAGTTGATGATTGCGTCGTTGACACACACCGCGCCCGCTTCGACACGGCGGGCGATCTTCTCGCCCTTCTCAGTGTCCTTGCTAAAGACCGAGCCCGCGAGGCCGTAGGGGGAGTCGTTGGCGAGGCGCACCGCCTCCTCGGCGTCGCGCACCTTCATGATCGGCAGCGTCGGGCCGAACGTCTCCTCCTGCATGATCTTCATCGAGTGGTCGACGTCCACGAGCACCGTCGGCTCGAAGTAGTGCCCGTCGCCCGTGCCGCGGTGCCCGCCGGTGAGCGCGCGGGCGCCCTTCGCGAGCGCGTCGGCGACGTGGTCTTCGACGAGGTCCACCTGCGGCGGGAACGTCATCGAGCCGACCTCGACCGTGCCGGGGCCCCCGTCGGGGCGGCCCTGGCGCAGCGCGCGCACCTTGTCGGTGACCTTCGCCACGAACTCGTCGTACACCGGCGCCTCCACGTAGGCGCGCTCGATCGAGATGCACGTCTGGCCGGAGTTCTGCATCGAGTAGTACGTCGCCACGTTCGCCGCGCGCTCGAGGTCGGCGTCGGCGAGCACGATCATCGGGTCCTTGCCACCGAGCTCCAGCGAGGAGGGGATCAGCCGCCGGCCCGCCGCTTCGGCCACCTTGCGGCCCGTGCGCGTGGAGCCCGTGAACATGATCATGTCCACCTCCTCGATCAGCGCTGCCCCAGTCGCCCCGCGGCCGGTGGCCACCTGGAAGACGTCCTCGGGGATCCCGCAGGCACGCAGGCCTTCCGCCAGCAGCAGGGAGGTCAGCGGGGTGATCTCTGAGGGCTTCAGGATCACGGCGTTGCCCGCCGCCAGCGCGGGGATGCAATCGCCGAAGGAGTTCGTCAGCGGGTAGTTCCACGGGCCGATCACGCCGACCAGCCCCAGCGGGCGGTAGCGCAGGATCAGCTTCTTGCCCTTCACGAACACCGTGCTCGAGCGCACCCGCTCGTCGGCCAGGTACTCCTCGGCGTGCTTGGCCCAGAAGCCGAACGCCCCGCCCCCGTATGAGATCTCCGCCAACTGCGCGTCCTCGTAGGTCTTGCCCGTCTCCGAGACGATCGTCCGCACGATCCGGTCGGCGTTGTCCATCACCCACTTCTGCATCCGCGACAGCACCCGCCCGCGACCCTCGAAGCCATACGCCTCCCACGTCGGCTGGGCCAGCCGCCCGCGCTTGGCCAGGTCCGCGACCGCCGCCGCGTCGAGGTCGGGGACAGTGGTGATGATCTCACCCGTCGCGGGGTTTTCGACGGGGATCTCCGTCTCCGCGGCGACCGCCGAGCTGCCGTTGGTCGCGCCGTTGTGGATTTCGGTTGCGTGCTGCTCGACTGTCGCCATCGTGGGGCCTCCCGTGCTGGTTTGCGCTCGCTACAGAGGCTACTCCTCGCGCGCGGTCACGTCGGAGTTTTGTGCCGCCGGCGCATGCTGACCGATCGGAGATCCCGTCGATCTCCGATCGGTGGGGGGGCGGCACATGTGCCGCCCCCACCGGACCGTGCATGCACGGTCCGGAGCAGGGCCGCATGCGGCCCTGCTGGGAACGGCCACATGTGGCCGTTCCGGACCTGCCGCATGCGGCAGGTCCCCCTGCGGGCGCTCGCTACTCAGACAGCTCGAGCGAGGCGATCCCGACGGGCTCCACCGGGCGGTCGGCGCCGTCGGTGGGCAGGCCCTCCAGGCGGTCCACTACGTCCATGCCGTCGGTCACCTGCCCGAACACGGTGTGCTTGCCGTCGAGCCACGAGCACTTCTTGGCGGTCACGATGAAGAACTGCGAGCCGTTGGTGTTCGGGCCGGCGTTGGCCATCGCCAGCGCCCCGCGCACAATCTTGTGGGGGTTGATCTCGTCCTCGAAGGTGTACCCCGGGCCGCCGGTGCCGGTGCCCTGCGGGCAGCCGCCCTGGATCATGAAGTCCTTGATCACGCGGTGGAAGTTCAGCCCGTCGTAGAAGCCCTCGCCCGCGAGCTTGCGGAAGTTGGCGACCGTTTTTGGAGCGTCCTCGTCGAACAGCTCGAAGGTGATCGCGCCCTCGGTGGTCTGCATGGTCATCTTGCTCACGGAGGCAACCTTATCGCTTGAGCGGGACGCTCGGCATGACGAGGTGAAGCTGGCGCGCTGGGACGCCTACAACGCCCACTTCGGTATGGCACGAACATGGATGCCACCTGACGAAGCGTACGGGATACAGTAAGGGTGACGGTACGGCAAACTGATAGGAGTACGGCATGGAGCGAACGATCGGAGTGGACAAGGCGCGAAGCAAGCTCAGTCAGCTCGCGGAAGAGGTCGCGGCCGATGATGAGGCCATCGTCCTCACGCGGCGAGGGCAGGCCGTGGCGGTCCTCGTGAGCCCGGCCGAGTACGACCGGCTGACCGAGACCAGGCGCCGGACGGCGCAGGAGGAACTACAGGACCGCTTGGCTCAGGTGCGCCAGAGCGTCGCCGACGCGGGCCTCGACGTGTCGGTCGTGGATGAGGCGATCACGGCAGCGCGGGCCACTGAGTGACGCCGAGGAAACCAAAACTGAGACACAACACTAGACACTCTCCTGTGCGGTTTCCCAGAGCCAGTCCCAAATGGTATCGAGACCCTCAAACGCATCCTCGGGCGAGAGGACAGAAGTACATCCCGTTTGCCAAGCCCACTGACATGATGATTGCAGCTCCTTATTCAATTGTTGCTGCTTGAGCGCAACAATGTCTGCAAAGGAATTCAGTTCAGCAAGATAGGCCTTCCATTCCCTAAGTTGCTGAGCGGCACCAGCAGTCGTGTAGAACGGTAGCCCTGACTGGGGATCGCCGAGCTGGTGCGCAATCTCCGAGCAGACTCCAGTGAGAGCTGCGATTTCGTCCTTGGCAGTGTCTAGTTCCGCCTGGTATTCGTTGAGAGCTGTCTGGCAGGAGTCGATCGATTGGCAGCTGGCCGCGGCCTCACAGGTTTCGTGCGCATGGCCACCCGTGAGTGTAATCTGACCCCAGTTATCCACGGTCCCACTGCAAGCGTCCAGCCCGGAGGGATCGCTTACGTTCAATGGATTGCCTGCCGCGTATCCGAACGGAATTCGAGTCGAGACCACTGCCGGGTCTCTGCTGAGGAACTGGCCGGTCCCTGGGTCGTAGTATCGAGCACGCAAGTAGTAAAAGCCGCTCTCGCTGTCCCGATATTGACCTGCGTAGAGCAGCGGCGTGGTCGCGGTACCAGACGAAATCGACAAACTCCCGTAGGGAGAGTACGAGTACGTAGCCACCGTTTCACCGCTTGCATTTGTCAGTGCACGGGTACTGCCGAGCTGGTCGTGGTGGAACCAGAGTGGAGTATCGCCACTGATCTGCTCCAGGGGAAGGCCTCCGGGACCGTACACGTAGGCGTTTGTGCCATCTTCAAGGACGGAGGGCAGTTCAGTGGAAACATCCCATGTAAACGGGGCTGTCGCAGTACCAACGGTCTTGGACATGCGCAACCCGTCTCCACTGTAGGTGTACGACACTTCGCTGCCGATACCGGTCAACTCGAGGGCTTGATTATACGCGTAGGTTTGGGACGTGCCATTGCTTGCGACGAAGCCGGTTCGATCGCCCTCGGCGTCATATGAGAACGTACGGGTTTCATTCACGGTGCTCGCCGCCTGCGGCTGAGCCTCTGCCACAGCGGTATGCGGTGGAGACGCAAGAGGCGCCAGCAGGGTGTTTTCCTCAGCCGTAAGGTTGGCTTCGAGTGATGACGCAGCTCGGCGAGCAAGTTTCGCGGCAACAGCAGAGCGCTCCTGGATGGTCACGGCTCCGAGCGCCCAACTTGATGATTTTGGTGTGGAGTCGCCGATCACCAACCGCCCGCTTGACAGAGTAGTGCCGGTCTGTAGCCATGAGACGGCGCTACCCGGAGCGTTGACTTTCGTTACGACCCCCTGCCCTTGCAGCGGTTTGAGTTTGGCGTGTCCGAGGGCATCCTGCCCGACCACCCACGCAATCGCGTCGGCGGGGACCATCGAAATGACGTGGACGGCGCCGGAGTTTTGGCTTGTTCGGGCTCCACTTGCCACAGATGCCCCGCTATCAAAGCCCACGACGGCGAGCACGATCGGAAGTCCAGCCGTGTGCATGTTGACGGTGACGCGCGTGCGCCTGAGACGTTGAGAAGCCTTTGCCTGCCAGACAGAGACGTATCCGCTTGGAAATGACTCGCTTGTCACTACATGCCACTCGAGGCCCCCGCCTTTGATGCTGGCTACGCGCTGTCCGCCCCGTCGTGGCTCCTTCGCCGAGACGAACGCGAGGAAGAGATCATCAGCATTTCGGGTGGAGACGAGCTGTGAGACCTTCCCGCCGCGTCCGCTGGTGTGAGCAAAAGTGACCTTGCCGCTGGTCACGGTCGGAAGGACTCGTTGTTCGGTATAGGCCAGTGTGCCGCCGTTTGGGTGGGTTTCGCCGGTTACTTTTTTCACTTGTTCCCCACCGCCGGGGGTATTCCCTTCGGTTTTATTGCTTTCCCCAGGTTCATTGCCTCCGCCGGGTTCACCGCCACGGGACGGCGTAGACGTGCTCGTAAGCTCATCTGCGGCGTCAAACGTTTGCGTCGTGGCTCCCATCCTCGTGAGGTTGCCCGCGCTGTCGTACTGGTACTGAGCGGCACCTGGCGGCGGTGACGTGCAGGACCCTGTGCCAGTGCCCACGTAGCAGAGCTGGTTGAGCGCGGTGTATCCATACCCGTTTTCGGATTCGGGCTGTGAACTGTCGCCTGTGACTTGCCGGTTCGCATCCCGCGAGTAGCTGGCCGCAAACAGAGTGTCCGCACCGCGTTTGTCGTTAATCGAACTTAGCGTGTCATCGTTGGCGTACGTCGAGGTGTCCGTGATGCCCGTGGCACTCGGCAGCGTCTCCGTGGTCAGGTTGCCGTCGCGGTTGTAGCTGAATGTCGTGGTGTTGCCCAGCCAGTCGGTCACGCTGGTCCATCGGCCGACGTCGTCGTAACCGCGCGTTACGGTGTGTCCATCGGGGTAGGTGATTCCCGTAACGTCGTTGCGAAGGTCGTATTGATATTTGACCGTGCCGTTGTTGCCCTCGGTGACGCTCGTGAGGCGGTGCAGCGAGTCCCATGTCCATGACCATGCGCCGCTGCCGTCAGTCTCTCCGGTTCGCTGCCCGTCGACGTCGTAGGTGATCCCGGTGACATTCGGCGTCTTGCCGTCGCTGTACGTGATCGAGGTCGGCTGGTTGGCCGCGTCGTAGGTCGTCGTGGTGACGCGCCCTTCGGGATCAGTGGCCGTGACCCTGTTGCCCGCAGCGTCATGGCCGTAGTGCGTCGTGTGGCCCAGCGGGTCGGTGACTGCCGAGACGCGGCCGAGCTGGTCGTATTCGTAGAGGGTGGCGTGGCCGGCGCCATCGATCTGTTCCTTGACCGTGCCGTCGGGCCAGTAGGTGGTTTGCAGCGTCGTACCGTCGGTGCGGCGCACTTCGGTCTGCTCGTTGGCCGCGTCGTAGGTGTAGTGTGTGACGTTGCCGTTGGCGTCGGTCGAAGCGATGAGGCTTTGGTCGGGGTCGTATTCGCTGGTGGTCTTGTGTCCGAGCGGATCGACCGTTTCTGTCACCTGCCCAAAGTTGTTGTGTGCGTACATCGTGGTGAAGCTGGCGGGGTTTGCGCCGCTGGCATTGCCGCGCGGGCTGGTTGTGCTCATTAGCCAGCCGATAGTGTTGTAAGTGGATGTCGTTGTGTCCCCGAGAGGATCAGTGGTCGATGTGCGATCACCGTCGGCATCGTAGGTGTCTTTCCATGTGTCGCCTTCGGGGTCGGTCATAGCCGTGACATCGCCGGGGTGCGACGGGTCGCCGTAGGTGTAGGTCGTCGTCTGCACTTCAGAGGTCCCGGTGAGTGGACGTGAGGTGCTGAGCAGGTTGCCATGCGCGTCGTAGGTCATCGTCGTCATGACCCCGAGTGGGTCAGTTGTCGTCAGGAGATCGTTGAGCGAGTCGTACGTGTTCGTGGTGGTGCGGCCGAGCGGGTCGGTCGTCGTCAACGTGTTGCCTTCGCTGTCAAAGGTGGATGTCGTTGTATGGCCGTCGGGATCGGTCACGCTGGTCATGCCTAGCGTTGCCGGGTCGTAGCCGAACGTCCAAGTCGCGGCCTGCGGCGTCCCGTACCCCTTGGTCTCCGACAGAAGCTCGCCGTATTGGTAGTTCTGCACGGTCACGTTGCCCTTGGGATCGGTGATCGTGGTTGCGCCGCCGACTGCACCGAGCGGTTCGCCGCTGTATGCGAATTTCGTGGTCCGCCCGAGTTGGTCGGTCTGTTCGATCACTCGTCCCTGAGCGTCGTACTTGTTGCTCACGACCGCACCCGTGGAGCCTGGAACCCCCGGAGCCTGATCCGGGAATCGCATGGTGAGCATCCGGTGTTCCGAGTCGTAGGTGAAGTGCGTGTTGCCGCCGTTGGCATCGGTAACGTCAGTGAGGTCGCCCGCTTCGTCGTAGACGTACTTGACGACGCGACCGAGGGGGTCGGTGACGGAGCTGATGTGGTTTCCGGTGTATGCGAAGGTCAGTTTTCGCCCCGCTGGATCGGTGACGGTGATGAGCTGGCCCGACCCGTTGTATGCCAAAGCGGTCACGTAGCCGTTGAGGTCCTTCTCTTGCGTTAGCTTGCCGCTGCTGTTAAACGAGAACGTGTCCCTGTGTCTGCGGACGAAGGTCCACGAGCCGTTTTCGTTGTGTACCAAGGTGGCGGTCACGCGCGGCGGTGCCGTGTACGTGCCGCCGGACTGTTCGGTGAATGTGACCTGCGAGCCGTTTTCTTGGTTTACGACTACATGGGTAGCGTCGGGAAAGCTGAGCGACATGCCATACGGAAACGACCACCCAAAGCCAAACGGGCCGTCGGTGGTTGCCGACATCGAGTTGTACGTGCGCGTCAGATCGAGCGGGATGCCACGGCCCGGAACACTGAGGTCATTGAAGGTGTGCCAGAAGTTGCCGGTTGGAGCATCAACCGGCAAGATGAACGAGATAAGTTTGCCCAGAAAACAAGGCAAGCAGAACGCAGACGGATCGTTATAGCCCGCTGCAAGTTCTTTTTCGACGAATGGTCCGCCGTCGGGGGGACGGGAGTAGCTTGAGCGAACCACGGTTGCGATAACCGCATGAGCCGTGTAGTTGATTCTCAGGACCGCGTATTCGTTGCTACAGTAGCCGCCTCTTTGTTCGACTGTACTTCCATTTGGCATACCGCTAAATGTGCCCGACACTGAGCCCGATGTGCTGACCAGCGTGTACACTTCGCCCAGCGGGGGGGCGCTGCACGCTAGAGACAGCGATAGCCCGGCGTTTCCCAGATTGACGTTGCCGGAGGCGGTTAGCTGTGAGCCAAGACGCAGCTCCAACTCACTTGCCGAGTCGAGCGTTACACCGCCCTCAACGGTAAGGGCTTCCTCTACGTTGACCAGTGCTCCAGTTGACTTTAGTGGGCCAATATCACCATCGAAACTCGAGAGAGATGCGTCGGTGAGGTTGACCGCGTTCTTGTCAGTGGCGTTTAGGGAACTCGAGGAAGATGCGTTGGCGACGTGGACAGCGTTTTTGTCGGCAGCATTTAGGTGGGATACTTCTTCGGCACCGTCGAGGGTTACTTCACCGTTCAAACTCGCTTCGGCCCCTGAGTAGCTCGAATTGGCACCAGTGATCGTGACCGGGCCAGCCTCAATGTTTGCACCCGTGAGAGTGCTCCCGCCGGAAAGCGCGATCGTGAGAGCCTCAGAGGTGCCCGTTGCATCTCCTACAGCAACGGTCGCGGGTTCGCCAACGGATTCACCAAGGGACCATGTTTGGGGCGCCACGAGGTTGAGCGGCATCATTTCAATATTCGCGCGTGCACCCGCAGCGACTTTCATTCCTTCTGCGCCTACGCCGAGAGCATCACCTAGAAAGTCGTAGATGTCATAGTAGGTGTCGCCGATGGTCAGCGAGTTCGTTACCAGATCGGCTATGTTGTTGTAGCTGGTGTAGCACGTGGTTGCACATAGTCCCCCCGCTACCGTTGGAAACGTAAGCGCACCGATGCTGCCGGATGGGGCTGCCCCCCCAACCCAATTTGCACCGTTCGACCAGTTGGGTTCGCCAACAGGAGCTTCGCCGCTCCACGTGAAGTTCGCGGCAGCAGCCGAACCGGCGGTGAGCAGAGCGACAGACAGCCCGAGCACCACCACCGCGAGCACCAGGACCAGCAGCCGATCGGCTCCGCGTTGCGACCGCGATGGATCAACGAGACATTGGTCTCGTGTTCTATGGGTGGCCGCAGGCCGCGTCCCCGCCCCTTTGCCTACCGCGTCGTCCTCATCAGTGGCCGGGTACCCTACCAACTTTCAGGGGGACGCGGCCAGCCAAGCGACGAAGTAGGACAGATCGATGTTGCGGAACATCTACACGTTCGGGTCGAGCACGTAGATCGGACTCTGGCAGCGAAGTCCCCTGATGGTTGGTGGACGAACAGGGGACCGTCGGCAAATCATGGCATCGCCTCCATATACACTCTCCGACATCGTGGCCGCCGCGCGGAAATCGAAGCGCTTGCTGCTCGCAGCGGCGTTGTCAATATCCGCGTCTTTGGATCAGTCGCCAACGGCGGCGTTGATCCAGGCAGCTGACGAACGTGCGCGGCGCCCCGTCAGCCAGCCAGAAAAAGTTATAGGTACATCTTGACAACGGTCTGCATCGTGACGGTTGACATGGCTCCTACCCTACCCGCTCGGCCACCGCGGGGCGTCCCCGCACTGTGCTGCCCCGCAGCGCCTCGATCACGCGGTCGGCCTCGGCCTCGGGCACGGACAGGAACGAGAAGCGGTCGAGCACCTGCACGTCGCGCACTGCCTCGCCGTCGAGGCCCGTCGCGGAGGTCACCGCGCCGACGATGTCCGCCACCCGCACCCCGCCTGCGCGGCCGCCGGCCAGCACCAGCTTCGCGTGGGGCTCCGAGCCGTCGCGCGAGACGTGCGGCTTGGAGTGCCGCCGCGGGCGCTCGCGCACCGGTGTGGGCGCCCCCTTCGCACCCTGCTCCCACGGGGCGATCGAGGTGCCGATGTGGCGCTCGATCGCCTCCAGCTCGCGCTTCTGGCGCGTCTCCACGAACGTGATCGCACGCCCTGAGCGGCCCACCCGGCCGGTGCGCCCGATGCGGTGCACGTACGTGTCGGGCGAAGTGGGCACGTCGTAGTTGATCACGTGCGTCACCGTGGAGATGTCGAGGCCGCGCGCGGCCACGTCGGTCGCCACGAGCACCGGCACGCGGCCGCCCTTGAACGCGAGCATCACCCCGTCGCGCGCGCCCTGGGTCATGTCGCCGTGCAACGCGCGCACGTTCATCCCCCCGTCGCGCAGGGTGCGGAACAGCTGGTCGCAGCGGATCTTCGTGCGCACGAACACGATCGCCTGGTCGGGACGCTCCGCACGCAGCACCTCCACGAGCTTCTCCGCCTTCTGCTTGGCGTCCACCGGGAGCTGGAACTGGGCGACCGTGTCGATCGTCAGCGTGGCGGCCTCGACCACGACCGTCACCGGGTCGTACAGGTACGCGTCCGCGAGCTTGCGGATCGGCGGGGGCATGGTGGCTGAGAACAGCGCCGTCTGGCGTCCGGAGGGGGTCATCGAGAGGATCCGCTCGACGTCCTCCAGGAAGCCGAGGTCGAGCATCTCGTCGGCCTCGTCGAGCACCACGAAGCGGCAGTCGTGCAGCACGAAGGAGTGGCGGGAGATCAGATCGAGCACGCGGCCCACGGTGCCCACCACCACGTGGCCCCCCGCCCGCAGCTGCGCCTGCTGTGTGCGGATCGGGGCGCCGCCGAAGACCGCGACGACGTCCACGCCCGCGTGGGACCCGTACACGCGCAGCGCCTGCGTCACCTGGATGCACAGCTCGCGCGTGGGGGTCAGCACCAGCGCCTGCACCTCGCGCTCCTCGGGGTCCACGTACTCCATGATCGGCAGCCCGAACGCCGCCGTCTTGCCGGTGCCCGTCTGCGCTTGGCCGACCACGTCGCGCCCTTCCAGCAGCGACGGGATCGCCTGCTCCTGGATCGGGGAGGGCGCCTCGTAGCCCACGTCGCGCAGGGCCTTCAGGGTGCGCTCGGTGAGCCCGAGCTCGGCGAAAGTTTTGGCCATGGCGTACGGGAGCTTACGTGTTGGGACCCGCTGGCGAGCGTGGCAACCACACGGGACCCCGCCGGCCTGCGTCCCGGCAGTGCGCGTAGGACGCCGTCGGGCGCGTGGGCGGGCGCGCTCGCTCAGGCACTTGGGTCGAGCAGCAGCTTGCCCGTGGTACGCCGCTCGCGCAGGTCCACGTGCGCCTGCGCCGCCTCCGCCAGGGCGTAGGTGTGTCCGACCACGACCCGCAGCTCTGGGTGGGCGGGGTCCGATCCCACCCGCGCGAACAGGTCCTCCAGCGCTTCGGTGAACATGCCCGGACGGTCCAGGCAGTGGAAGATGTAGAAACCCACCACGGCGCGCGAGTGGCGCAGCAGCGAGCCCGTGCGCACCTCGTTGGGCTGCTGGGAGGCAATCCCACACACCACGAGCCGCCCAAACGGGGCGAGCGCCGCGTAGGAGGCGTCGAACACGGCGCCCCCCGCCATCTCGAACACGACGTCCACTGGGTGGCCCCCGTTGGCCTCCAGCAGGCGCTCGGTGAGGCCCTCCGGCGCGGGGTCCACCGCTGCGTCCGCGCCCAGCTCCAGCGCGAGCGTGCGCTTCTGCTCGCTCGAGGCCGTCGCGATCACCCGGCCGGCGCCGAGCGGGCGGCCGAGCTGCACCGCCAGTGAGCCCACGCCCCCCGCGGCCGCGTGGACGACCACCGTCTCGCCTGCCCCCTCCTCTTTGTTCGTGTCTGCTACCCCGGCGGTCCCCCGGTTCGTCTCCTCGCCCACCCGCCCCGCCGTGCGGTACAGGTGCCACGCCGTGGTCCCCTGCACCACCAGCGCCAGCGCCGTCCCGTCGTCCACGCCCTCGGGGATCGCGAACACGTGTCCCGCGGGCGCGGTGGCGTACTCGGCGTAACCGCCCGTGCCAGTCAGCGCGACCACGCGCTCGCCCGTGTCCTCGCGCACCCCTGCCACCTCCCCGCCCGGCACCAGCGGCAGGGTGGCCTTGCGCACGTAGGAGTTGGTGCGCGTGTGGGTATCGGCGAAGTTCACCCCCACGCGGGTCACGCGGATCAGCACCTCGCCGGGACCCGGCCGCGGCTGAGGCAGGTCCACGAGCCGTAGCACCTCGGGGCCGCCGAACTCGGTCATCTGAATCGCACGCACGGGGGGAGGCTAGCCGACGGCTTTTTTGATGGCGGCCTCCGGCCGCTACGGCGTTCCTCGGAAGCGACCTTGAGCGAGTGGCGGCATGAGCGCGGTCGGTCGGCCGACCGAATCGGCCGCTCTACCTTCGGTGTGGCGGGAGGTCGAAGTGGCGGTACAGGGTGATCGTGCAGCAGATCATACCGATGGGGATGACTGCCCACACGGGACCGCCCGCCAGGATGATCGCCAGCAGGAGCAGGCTGCCTGCTACCGAGATGGCGAAGTCGCGACGGTCATAGTCAGTCATGAGACCACTCTAGCAACGAAGACAAAGAACATCACCAGGCCCAGCGCCATGCCGATCGCGAAGCCGGCGCCCATGCCGCGGTTGATCAGGTCGGCTCGTACATTCGCGTAACCAGGGTCGAGCGCAAGCAGTGCGGCCAACAGTCCGCCGCCGAAGGCCGTGAAGCCGCCCACGACCGTTGCCCACGCGAGCAGGCCGTTAACGACGGCCGTCCCCACCGAGGGGTTGTCCTCGCAGAGGAGATGGATGGTGGCAGCGACCGGCATGCCAGCCACCGTACGGAGTGCCGGTGATGGAACACTTGCACGATGCCCCGATCTCCCGTGTTTGCGGGCCTCGCGGCGCGAAACCTGGCGCGAATTGGTCCTTCTGTCCGTATTGGGACGCAGCGAAGCGGCTTGGAGCGCCCCAAGAGCGGGCGCACGGGGCGCGGCAAGAAGAGCACTGAGCCGCCGCGCGGGTGGCGAGGGGTGGCCGCGGGATCGCGCCGCCCCCGCGCCGTCCGACCTCGTGCGAACTGTCGGTGGCCGTCGGGTGTAGGGTCTGCGTCCATGCCCATAACCGTCGTCGGATCGATCGCGTACGACAGCGTCTCAACGCCCTTCGGCGAGCGCCAGCGGATGCTCGGCGGCGCGGCCGTGCACTTCGCGCTGGCCGCGTCGTTCTTCGACGAGGTACGGGTCGTCGGGCCGGTCGGCGAGGACTTCGGCGAGACCGAGCTCGACGTGCTGCGCCACCGCGAAGTGGACATCTCCGACGTGGAGCGCGTACCCGGGGGCAAGACGTTCTTCTGGCGCGGCAAGTACGGCTGGGACCTCAACTCGCGCGAGACGCTCGACACGCAGCTGGGCGTTTTCGAGGGCTTCCAGCCCAAGCTCTCGGAGCTCTCGCGCTCCTCAGAGGTGCTGTTCCTGGCGAACATCCAGCCCGACCTGCAGCGCGAGGTGCGCGCGCAACTGCCCGACGCAAAGTTCGTGGCGCTCGACTCGATGAACCTCTGGATCGAAGCGGCGCGCGAGTCGCTCGTGCGGGCGATCGCCGAGTGCGACTGCCTGATCCTCAACGACTCCGAGCTGCGCCAGCTGACCGGCAAAGCCTCGCTGTACGCGGCCGCGCGGGAGATCCTCGCCTGGAGCCCGCCGCACCCGCGGGTGATCGTCGCCAAGCAGGGCGAGTACGGGGCCGCGCTCGTTACCGCCGGGGGCTTCTTCTCGCTGCCCGCGTTCCCGCTGGAGTCGGTCGTGGACCCCACCGGCGCGGGCGACACGTTCGCGGGGGGCTTCGTCGGGTACATCGCCGCCCACGCCGAGGACGAGATCACCGACGAGCTGCTGCGCCAGGCGATGGCTCACGGCACCGCGCTGGCGTCGTTCAACGTCGAAGAGTTCGGCACCCAGCGCATCGAGAACCTCGCGGGGGCGGAGATCGTCGCGCGCGTGCGCCAACTGCGCGAGTTCACTCAGTTCTCAGCCGCGCCCGTGCCGCTGGGTGAGTGAGACGGCCGTGGACACGGCGCGCTGCTGCGTCCTCGGTCGCTCGCGTGCATAGCACGCCACGCTCCCTGCGTTCTTGCATCGCTTGGTCCACGACCGTCTCAGGGCTGGCAGTTGATCACGAATCGAATCGGGCATCCGTACTTGCCCACAGCCCGAGATCAGTAGTACGATCGGATGTGGCGTGGACGCCTGGACCTTCATCTGGCTGATGGTGATCCTCAAGATCCCGATCGTCGGGCTCTTCTTGATCGTGCGCTGGGCCGTGCGCCAGGGGCCCGAGGTGGCGTCCGAGGGAGACGGCGGCATCGGTTTCAGCCCGCGTCCCCGCCATCCCAGCCACCCGCGCTCGCGACTACCGCACGCGCCTCGGCGAGGCCCTCGTTGCGGCACGTCCGCGCCCGCCGCGCCGCCGCGCATCCGGACTGTCGCCGCCCGCGCGCGCCTCGCGCAGCGTTGAGGATCCACGTCCCAGAACCCTGAGGTGTGCCATGCCCGCAGCCGCCCCGGCACACCGTCCCGGGCAGGCGACGGGAGCCGCTACGGTGTAGCTGAGAGCTGACCGCGGGAGGAGACAGGACATGAGCGCCGAGACCGAGACAAGCACCCACGGCGAGACAGCGGCCGGACAGGCGCAGGCCAACGGCGCCCCGCCCGCCGAGACCCTGACGGTGACCGACAACCGCACCGGGCGCACCTACGAGCTGCCGGTCACCGACGGCACCGTCCGCGCGATGGACCTCCGGCAGATCAAGGTCGATGAGGGGGACTTCGGGCTGATGGCCTACGACCCGGCGTACATGAACACGGCCTCGTGCCGCAGTTCGATCACCTACATCGACGGCGACGCCGGCGTGCTGCAGCACCGCGGCTACCCGATCGAGCAGCTGTGCGAGCACTCCACCTACCTGGAGGTCGCCTACCTGCTGATCAACGGCAAGCTCCCGACGCAGGCGGAGCTGACGGGGTGGGTGGACGAGATCACGATCCACACGTTCGTGCACGAGAACGTCAAGGACTTCATGCAGGGCTTCCGCTACGACGCCAACCCGATGGGCATGCTCGTGGCTTCCGTGGGGGCGCTGTCGACGTTCTACCCAGACGCCAACAAGATCCACGAGGAGCGCGTCCGCGCGATGCAGATCATCCGGCTGCTGGCGAAGATGCCGACGCTGGCGGCGTTCGCGTTCCGCCACAACATGGGCCAGCCGTACGTGTACCCCGACAACGACCTCAACTACGCCGGCAACTTCCTCGGGATGATGTACAAAATGACCGAGCTCAAATACGAGCCCGATCCTCGCCTGGAGCGCGCGCTCGACGTGCTGTTCATCCTGCACGCCGACCACGAACAGAACGCCTCCACCAGCGCTGTGCGCTCGGTCGGCTCCACTCAAGTCGACCCCTACTCGGCCGTCGCCGCCGGCGTGGCCGCGCTGTACGGGCCGCTGCACGGCGGCGCCAACGAGCAGGCGCTGCGGATGCTCGCGCGGATCGAGAAGGTCGAGAACATCCCGGGCTTCCTCGAAGGCGTCAAGGCCGGCAACGAGCGCCTGATGGGCTTCGGCCACCGCGTCTACAAGAACTACGACCCCCGCGCGCGGATCATCCGCAAACACCTCGACGACGTGTTCGAGGTGCGCGGCAAGAGCCCGCTGCTGGACGTCGCCACCGAGCTCGAGAAGCGCGCGCTGGACGACGAGTACTTCACCTCGCGCAAGCTGTACCCCAACGTAGACTTCTACTCCGGCCTGATCTACGAGGCGCTGGGGCTGCCCGTGGCAATGTTCCCGGTGATGTTCGCGATCGGGCGCACCTCCGGGTGGATCGCGCAGTGGAAGGAGATGGTCGGGGACTCCGAGCAGAAGATCGCCCGCCCCCGCCAGATCTACACCGGCGAGCGCGACCGCGACTACGTGCCTGTCGAGCGGAGGGGCTGAGCAGGCGCTTTCACGGCTCGTGCGGCCGCCCCAAGCCCCAACTCCAAGTTCTTGGAGAAATTTGGAGTTGATTTGGAGTTGGGGACGCCCGGTCGCCGCGCCGAGCTACAGCACAAGCGTTGCCCCGTGGCGGCGCAGCCAATCGCGCTGCCCACGCCAGCCGGGGCAGCGACTCTCCACGAGTGCCCAGAAGCGGGGGGAGTGGTCGAGCACCTCCAGGTGGCAGACCTCGTGCCACACCACGTAGTCGAGCACGGACTCCGGAGCCAGCAAGAGGCGCCAGTTGAAGCTCATGGCGCCCCGAGCCGAGCACGAGGCCCAACGTGAGCGCTGCGCGCGGATCGAGAGTCCGCTGTAGGGGGTGCCCACGAGCGCCGTCGCCCGGTCCAGGCGCGCGCCGATCTCCGCGCGAGCGGCGCGGCGGTAGAAGCGCTCGAGCGCCGGCCGCGGGTCGCCCGCGGGGACGAGCAGGCGCTCGCCGCGACGGTGCACCCGCGTGCGACCGTCCTGCGGGACCAGATGGAGGGGGGCGCCCAGGTAGGGCACCGTGGCGCCGCGCTCGGCCACGCGTACGAGCGTCTGGCGTGCCTCGCTCAGCCGCCGCTCGATCCACGGGCGCAGCTCCGCCACGGCTGCGGCCGCCGCCCGCTCGGAAGCCCGCTCGGGCAGCACCACCTCGACACCCCCGTGCGCGTGCACGTTGACCCGCACCCTGCGCGCGCGCGCGGAGCGGCGGATCGTGTAGGGCAAGTCGTCTGTCATTTGGGGATCGTCCACGTGGGTGGGGTGCGCCACCGGGCGGGTGAGTGCCGGGCCTCCCTGCCCGGCGTCGCCGGTCGGGGCGTGCGCCTCGCCCCACGGCGGGCGCCGGCCCATCAGGGTACGCGACCCTCCGGGTGCATAATCTCGCCCGTGGCCCGCTCGATCGTGAAGCTCCCCCGCGAGGTGCGCTCGCCCTACGAGGTCTACCTCAACGGCGTGCGCCAGGAGCTCGGCGCCGACTACCGCGTTCAGAACGGCGCCCTCGTATTCGAGCAGGAGCTGCGCAAGGACCACATCAACGGGTGGCGCTGGCTGCTGGGCGCGTGGGGCGTGGGCACGTACCGCCAGAACGACTCCGTGGACGTGCGCTACGAGGCCCCCGACGGCTCGCCCCGTGTGGCCGAGGGGCTCGAGATCGAGCTGGGCTAGTGTCGTGCTTGTTTAATTCGTTTGCGGTTAGGGTAGGTGGTGGTTATGCCTATTCCTACTGCCGTTTCAATCGAGTTGACCGACGACGAGCGGTCGGTGCTGGAGAGCTGGACGCGGCGCCGGACGAGCGCTCAGGCGCTGGCGCTGCGAGCACGTATCGTGCTGATGGCCGCTGAGGGGTTGTGGTCCAACGGTGAGATCGCCGAAGCGCTTGGGGTTTCGCGGCCGACGGTCACGAAGTGGCGCAACCGGTTCGCGCAGCGCCGGCTTGAAGGTCTTGCGGATGAGCCGCGGCCCGGCAAACCGCGGACGATCACCGATGAGCAGGTCGAGCGGGTCGTGACCAAGACCTTGGAGAGCGCGCCGAAGAACGCGACGCATTGGTCGACCCGGTCGATGGCCAGGGAGGTGGGGATGACCCCGGACGCGGTGATGCGGATCTGGCACGCCTTCGGGTTGCAGCCCCACCGCCAAGAGACCTGGAAGCTCTCCAAGGATCCCTTGCTCATCGAGAAGGTCCACGATATTTGCGGCCTGTACTTGAATCCGCCCGAGCGTGCCGTTGTGCTCTGCGTGGACGAGAAGAGCCAGATCCAAGCACTCGACCGCACCGCGCCGACGTTGCCGATGCTTCCCGGCACGCCCGAGCGAGCGACGCACGACTATGAGCGGCACGGCACCTCCAGCCTCTACGCCGCCCTGAACGTCGGGAGCGGGCAGGTGATCGGCTCGCTGCACCAGCGCCACCGCGCGATCGAGTTCCTGAAGTTCCTGCGGACGATCGACCAGAACGTGCCCGGCCATCTCGACGTGCACCTCGTGCTCGACAACGCCTCCAGCCACAAGACCCCCAAGATCCAAAGTTGGCTCGCTGCGCACCCCCGGTTTCATCTGCACTTCACCCCAACCAGCAGCTCATGGATCAACCTCGTCGAGCGTTGGTTCGGCGAGCTCACCACCAAGCTTCTACGCCGCGGCGCGCACCGCTCCGTCCACGCGCTGAACACCGACATCCGCCAATGGATCGACACCTGGAACGAAAACCCCCGCCCCTACGTCTGGACCAAGACCGCCGACCAAATCCTCGACTCCATCAGACGATACTGCCAACGAATCAACCAGACACGACACTAGCGGCCCGCTGGCGCTGCGTCAGGCTGCGTCCTCGATCGCTCACGTGCTACTTGCACGCTTCGCTCACTGCGTCCTTGCCTGACTTGGCCATCGGGCCGCTAGCTCGCGAGGTGTGCCCTCCCACGGCCGCGCGAGCTTCAGCGCGCTCAGGATCGCGCGCGTGGCGGGGGAGCGGTTGAGGGTGTAGAAGTGGATGCCCGGGGCGCCGCCCGCGAGCAGCTCGGCGCATTGCAGCGTGGCGTAGGCGACCCCGAGGTCCCGCACCGCCTCCTCCTGGCCCTCGCGCAAGCGCAGCTCGCGATGCAGGCCGTCGGGGATCGAGGCCCCGCACATCCTGCTCATGCGCTCCACCTGGCCGACGTGGGTGATCGGCAGGATCCCGGGGATGATCGGCACGTCGATCCCCGCCGCGCGTGCGCGGGCCACGAAGTCGAAGTAGAGGGCGGTGTCGAAGAACAGCTGGGTGATCAGGAAGTCCGTGCCCGCGCGCACCTTCTCGGCGAGGTGCTCCAGGTCCTCGACGGGGCTCGCCGCGTGGATGTGCGTCTCCGGGAAGCACGCCGCCCCGACCGCGAACGGGTAGTCGGCTCGGATCAGCGCCACCAGCTCGGAGGAGTACTCGAGGCCCCCCGCGGTCTTCGTCCAGCCCTCCTCGCCCGCGGGGGGGTCCCCGCGCAGCGCGAGCACGTTCTCGATGCCCGCCTCGCACATCTCCTCGAGCGTGGCGTGCAGCTCCGCCACGGTGGCTCCCACGCACGTGAAGTGCGCCATCGCCTCGAGGCCGTGCTCGCGCTTGATGCGCTTGACGATCTCGATCGTCCGCGTCCGCGTGGAGCCCCCCGCGCCGTAGGTCACGGACACGAACGAGGGCTCGAGCTCCCGCAGCTCGTCGAGCGCGGCGTACAGGTTGTGCTCCCCCTGCTCGGTGCGGGGCGGAAAGAACTCGAAGGAGAACACCGGGCCGGCGTCCTGGAGCAGCGTGTCGATGCGCATGGGCCGTCTCAGTCTGCCACGGCCCACGTCTCCGGCTCGCCCGCGATCCGCCGCGCGCGGCCGGTGCGCTCCAGGTGCGTGAGGAAGGCGAGCGTCTCGGTGAGCAGCCACGCGGCCGTGTTTGGGGAGAACGGCACGTCGTCGATGACCTCCGGCACGACTTCGAAGGCCGTGCGCGGCCGGTCGGCGATCGCCGCCAGCACCCGCTCCAGGCGCTCGGCCACCAGCCGGCGGTTGCCTTCGATGTGGGCGTGCACGTCGGTGAAGGTGCGTCCGTGGCCGGGTAGGCACAGCCGCGCGCCGAGCCGCTCCACCACACCGAGCGAATTGACGAATTCGCCCACCGGGTCGGGGGAGTAGCCGTAGTCGAAGAACAGCGAGATGCGCCCCAACAGGTGGTCTCCGGAGATCAGCAGGCGCCGCTCGGGCTGGAACAGGCAGACGTGCGAGGGAGCGTGGCCGGGGGTCTCGTGCACCGTCCAGGGACCGAGGTCGGTCGAGATCGTGACGCCCGGCAGCAGCGCCCGGTCGGGCTCGATCACGGCGGCGATGCCCGAGTCGTGGTCGCGTCGCTGGGAGGCGTAGCGGCGCAGCGGCTCCTCCGGCACCCCGCTCTGGCGGGCCACCTCGATGCGGCGGGCGATCGCCGCGTCGGTGTCGGTGGCCCACTGGGTCATGTGCTCGTGGTTGGGGTGCATCCACAGCTCGCACCCCGCCCGCTCCACGATCGGGGCCGCCTGGCCGTAGTGGTCGGAGTGCGCGTGCGTGCACACCACGAGCCGCACGTCCTCGACGCGCAGGCCGCACATCGCCAGCGCCCGTTCCAGGTGCGCGAAGGAGCCCTGCTCGTGCATGCCCGTGTCGAACAGCACCACCCCGTCCCCTGCCGCGACCGCCCACGCGTTGCCGTGGGGAACCCCCGGCCACGGCAGCGGCAGGCGCAGGCGGAAGACCCCCGGGAGCACCCGTTCGCCCCGGCCCAGCTCGCGCTTGGTCGGCGGTCTGTGGTCGCTGCTCTGTTCGCTCGCCCTCTGATCGCTGGTCTCGGCCACCGGCAGGGAGCCTATTGGCTCGCCGGCCAGGGGGCGTTCGAGCGAGGAGCAGTGAGGGCCGACCGCAGCTCCCCGGGCCGTTCGCCCGACGCCCACACCGCCTACACTGCTCTCACCCGTCGCAACCCGCACAAGGAGCAGACGACACATGGCCGAGGAGAGCACAACCGAGCAGGCCACCGGCACAGCGCAGACCGCCCAGACCGCCACTGCGCAGGCCGACACGAGCGAGCAGGCCGCCACCACGGAGCAGGCTGCCGCAACCGAGCAGGCCGCCACGCGTATCCACGAGGCCGCCGCCAACATCCACCCCACGGCAACGACCAGGGAGCGCATCTCTGGGCCGGCCCCCTCGGCGAGCGAGGCCGAGGCCGAGAGCGTGGCGCGTCGGTACTTCGCGGCGATCGACGCCCGCGACCTCGACGCCGCCGTGGCGCTGTGGGCGCCGGGGGGGCGCGAGAACGTGCGCGGCCAGGTGGACGTGGTCGCGCCCGAGGGCGTGCGCGCGTTCATCGGCGACCTGCTGGGGGCGTTGCCGGACGTGCAGTTGGAGATCGTGAACACGACCACCGAGGGCGAGCGGTGCGCGGTGCAGTGGCGCTTCACCGGCACGTTCGCTGGGCCCGGGACCTTCAACGGGCTGACTCCCACCGGGCACCTGCTGACGCTCGAAGGCGTCGACCTGCTGACCGTGCGGGACGGGCTGATCCAGGCCAACGACGCCTACACCGACACGATGACCGTGCCGCGCCAGATCGGGATGATGCCCCCGCTGGGCTCCACCACCGAGCAGCGGGTGATGAGCGCGTTCAACGTCAAGACGCGCGTCATCGGCCGCGCCGCGAGTGAGGCCGAAGCTGGTGGCCGAGGGCGTGTGGGTCGTGCAGGGCCAGCCGGGGCGCTGCAACGTGTACCTGCTCGAGGACGACGGCGGGGTCACGCTGTTCGACGCGGGCGCACGCACGATGGTGCACGCGGTCGCCGCCGCGGGCGCACGGCTTGGGGGCATCCGCCGGGTGGTGCTCGGCCACGGCCACACCGACCACCGCGGCACCGCCCCCGCGCTGGGGGTCCCCGTGTGGTGCCACCCCGACGAGGTGCAGGACGCCGAGGGCAGCGGTGGCTTTCGCTACTGGCCCGAGGGCCTCGCCGGCCTGCCGACCCCCCACCGCCAGATCCAGCGCGTGCTGAACCGCTACGCGTGGGACGGGGGTCCGGTGAAGATCGCGGGCACCCTTGAGGAGGGTGACGAGGTGGCGGGCTTCCGCGTGATCCACCTCCCCGGCCACGCCCCCGGGCTGATCGGCCTGTGGCGCGAGTCCGACCGCCTGGCGCTCACGACCGACACCTTCTACACCCTCGAAATGTGGGGGCGGGATTGCCCGCCGCGCGTGCCCTTCGACGTCTACAACTACGACACCGAGCAGGCCCGCGCAAGCATCCGCAAGCTCGCGGCGCTGGAGCCGGCCGCGGCGTGGCCCGGCCACGCCAAGCCGCTGACGGGCGATGTCCGCAGCCAGCTGGAACGCGCGGCCGACGCTCCCTGACGGTCGAATGGCGGCGCGATGCGGCGTCCTCGATCGCTCGTGTGCCGAGCACACTTCGCTCACTGCGTCCTTGCCTCGCTTGCCCTTCGACCGCCAGGGAGTGGGTGCGCAATATGACGCGACGTAAGCCCAAGCGACCCGAGCGGCTGAAGGCCCCCGCCAGCGAGTACACCGACGCGGGGGGCAACGTGCTCACGCTGCGCGGCTCGATGACGCCGGCCACGCGGCTGAAGTACGCCGAGGCGCTCGCCGGCGAGGGCGCGCGCGCGGCGAGCACGCGCGAGGACTCCTGGCAGAGGGCGGTGGAGCTGCTGTTCGAGCGCCTCGCGGTGCGGTGGACGATCGCGGGCGCGCCGCTCGAGCGCCAGCGCGAGCTGCTGGAGCGCTTCCGCGTCGCGAGCCCCGCGGAGCGCGCGTGGGTGCGCGAGGTGCTGCGCGAGCACTGCGCGGAGCACTTTCCGGACGTGACGGCGCCGTAGGGCCTGCTCCAACAACAACATGTCGGCCCCAGATAGGGTCCCAAAACAACAACACATGGCCCCCCATAGGGGGTCCTCAAACGACGACGTATGCCCCCACGTAGGGGTCGCTCTCTGACACAGGCACCGGGGAGTCCCCGCCGGCCGCTACCGTGCACCCGTGCGCCGCACGAAGATCGTCGCCACCATCGGCCCCGCCTCGCGCGAGCCGGAGACCCTGCTCGCGATGGTCAACGCGGGGATGGACGTCGCGCGGCTGAACTACTCGCACGGCACCGTGGAGGAGCACGCGGAGACGGTGCGGCGGGTGCGCGACGCGGCGGGCAGGGCGGGGCGCCCGGTGGCGATCCTGCAGGACCTGCCCGGCCCCAAGCTGCGCATCGGGCCGCTGCGCGAGGACGTGGTGGAGCTCAAGCCGGGGGACCTGGTGACGTTCACGTGCGGCGCGGGGGACGGCGAGGAGGGTGGGGGGGACGCCAGGCACATGACGATCTCCTGGCCCGGCCTCGCCGACGCGCTGAGCCCGGGAGACGTGATCTACCTGGCGGACGGGTCGGTGCGCCTGCGGGTGACCGAGACACGCCCGGGGGCGGGGGAGGTGGATGCGGAAGTCCAGGCCGGCGGGGCGGTGGCCTCGCGCCAGGGGCTCAACATCCCCGGGCCCGTCGACGCCCTGCCGGCAGTGCCCGCGGAGGATCTTGAGCTGCTGCGCCACGGGGAGTCGGTCGGGGTGGACATGGTGGCGCTGTCGTTCGTGCGCCGCCCGGAGGACATCGAGTCCGTGCGCGAGCACACCCGCCTGCCGCTGATCGCCAAGATGGAGAAGCCCCAGGCGGTCGAGCGCGCGGAGGAGATCCTGCGCGCGGCTGACTGCGTGATGGTCGCCCGCGGGGACCTCGGCATCGAGCTGCCGATCGAGCGCGTGCCGATCGTGCAGAAGGAGCTGCTGCAGCTCGCGGGGTGGCTGGCGCGGCCCTCGATCACCGCCACGCAGATGCTCGACTCGATGGTGACCTCCTCGCGCCCCACACGTGCGGAGGTCGCGGACGTCGCGAACGCGATCCTCGACGGCACCGACGCGGTGATGCTCTCCCAGGAGACCGCGATCGGCTCCTACCCGGTCGAGGCGATCGCGATGATGGCGGCGGTCGCCGAACAGGCCGAGTCGATCGCGCCCTACGAGGAGTGGAACGCCTCGCGCGTGCGCCGCACCGAAGCGGACCCCGCGTACACCCTCGCGCACAGCCTGTGTATCGCCGTGCGCGAGCTGAGCCTCGACGCGCTGATCGTCCCGACGCTCTCCGGGCGCTCCGCGCGACTGGTCTCCGCGCACCGCCCCACCGTGCCGATCTACGCGCTCTCCCCTGGCCGCGAGACCGTGCGCCGCTGCGGGCTCATGTGGGGCGTGCGCGCGGCCTCGATGCCCCGCCACGAGACGACCGAGGCGCTGATCGCCGACGCCGCCCGGCGCGTGGTGGAGCTCGGCTGGTGCGAGCGCGGCCAGCGCGTGGGCATCACCGCCGGCCTGCCCTCCGGACGCCCGGGGACCACGAGCCTCGTGCAGATCCAGGTTTTGTAGGGCGCCACTTCCAGGCCGCACGCGCGGCGGAACGGGTGGTGTGGGAGGGGATCGTCCACGTGTGTGAGCACCGCCACCGGGCGCGTGCGCGCTGGGCCTCCGTGCCCAGCGTCGGTGCGGGTCGCCCCGACTGTGCGCTACGCCAGGGGGCGTGCTGCGAACGCCGCTGGGGCCGCCTCGGGGCGGCCCTCATCAAAAAAGAACCTCCGTCTACGACGCCGCGCCGACTCCGCCGTGCGCGTAGAACTCGGCCTCGGCGCGGCCCAGCTCGGTGACGGGGTCCTCGCCGTACATCCACTCGCGCGCGATACGGTGCCAGTTGGCGCGCGCGCGCAGCTGGGAGAGTACGGCGAGCGTGAGCATCTCCATGCGCCGGCCGAAGAGGTGCTCGGCGCGCATGTCCTGGTGGCGCATGTGGCGGAAGTGGCTGGAGCGGGGGTCGGAGCTCTCGATCATCACCTCCGTGGCGACCTCCGGGGTCAGGGCGATGACCTCGTCGGTCGTGTACCACCCGATCGCGTCCGCGATGAACGCGAGCAGCTCCTCGGGGTCCACCAGCTCGGGGTGCGGCAGGAAGCCCGACTGCGCCAACAACGTGTGCAGCGCCTGCGCGTCGTGCTCGACGACCGCGCGCTGGGCCGCCAACTCCAGCTCCACCGGCGCCGCGTCGAGGCGCTTGAAGAGGCCGAAGTCGAGGAACGCCACGCGCCCGTCGGCGAGCAGCATGAAGTTGCCGGGGTGGGGGTCGCCGGAGAACTGGCGGTGGCGGTACAGGCAGCCGAGGAAGAAGCGAAACACGATCTCCCCGACGCGGTCGCGCTCGGCCTGCGGGTAGCCCTTCAGCTCCTCGAAGCCGACTCCCTCCACGAGCTCGCTCACCATCACGTGCTCGCGCGAGAGCTCGGTGACGACGTCGGGGACCTTGATGAACGGGTGCCCGTGGAAGATGCGCGCCAGCGAGCGCTGGTTGGTGGCCTCGAGCTCGTAGTCGAGCTCCTCGCCGATACGCTCCTTGATCTCCGTCGCGACCGCCCGCACGTCGAGCTGGGGGGTCATCCGTTTGAGCAGGCGCATGATCATGTCCAGGTTCTGCAGGTCCGCGCGCACCGCCGCTGCGACTCCGGGGTACTGGACCTTCACCGCGACCTCGCGGCCGTCCTCGCGCAGCCGCGCGCGGTACACCTGGCCGATCGAGGCCGACGCGAGCGGCTCCTGCACGAAGGACTCGAACACCGCCGGGATGCGCTCGCCGAGGTCGTCCTCGATCACCCGCCGCATCTGCTTGAACGACACCGTCGGCGCCGCGTCGCGGAGCTTGGCGAGCTCCGCCTGGAACTCCTCGCGGTACTGCTCGTCCACGAGGCCCACGTCCAGGAAGGACATCACCTGCCCCAACTTCATCGCCGCGCCCTTCATCGTGCCGAGCACCGCGACGATCTGCTTGGCCGTCTCCAGCTGCCGGCGCGCCAACGCCTCCTGCCCCGCCTGCTCGGAGCGCGTCACGTTCGCCGCGCGCGTGCCGAACTGCTTCACGGTCTCGGTGGCCGCCAGCTTCCCCACCGTCGCCGTGCGGCGCACTCGGGACGTCGGGACGTTCTTCTCGCGCGCCACGGCTACCATCTTAAGGCCGCGGAGGACGGGCGGCGGCGGCTCTTCCGATCCCGTGTGGCCCATAGACCTGGGGTGGCCGGTGGGCAAGCAGAGCAAGGACGCAGTGAGCGGTGTGCTGGCCGAAACGGGGATGCGAGCGAAGCGAGTGTCTCCCGGCTTCGGTACACGAGCGATCGAGGACGCAGCTATGCGCCGCCCAGCGGTCACCCCAGGCGTACCACCTGCGAGCCGGGGACTATGTCGTCGGAGCCGTCGCGCCAGCGCACCCACGCCTTGTAGCCCCCGTCGTAGTCCCCGCACAGCAGCACGAGCGTCGCCGGCTCCCCCAGCGCGGTGCAGTGGTCCGTGCCCTCCCCGTCGAGACCGCGCCACACGCGGATGAACGGGTTGCTCTCCCACTCGTCTGCGACCGTCGTGGGGTCGGCGTGGCCCGGCTCGATCACGGTCTCGGGCGGCAACTCCATCAACGTGCCCATGATCGAGTCCCTCAGGTCGGTGTACGTCGTGTGGCCCGGCGCCCGGACTCCGCCCACCGAGCCGCGGAAGAGCGTGTCCCCTGTGAACACCACCCCTTCTCTGCCCGTGAACCCGCCCGGCGCGGTGGTGGAGGAGGGCCGCGACTGGCCGTCCGGCTCCCCCACCGCGAACGACAGCATCCCCGCCGTGTGCCCCGGCGTCAGCAGCGGGCGCACCTCCAGCGCGCCGAAGCTCAGCGCCTGCCCCGGCTCCACCGTCCCGCTCGCCACCCCATCCCCGAGCAGCTCCTGTTCGATCGGGTGGATCAGCACCTCGAGCTTCGGCCACCGCTCGCGCAGCGCCGCCACCTCGCTGACGTGGTCGAAGTGGTGGTGGGTCAGCAGCACGTGCGTGGGCGCCAGCCCCAGGCGCTCCGCGGCCTGCACCAGTGGCTCCACCGGCCCGCCCGCATCCACGAAGAACGCCGGCCCCCCCTGGCCGTCGGCGACCAGGTACGTGTTCGACAGGAACTGCGGGTGCGTTGCACGCTCAACTATCACGTTGTCTCCATCCCAAGCTCACCGCGCCATCCTTGCACGTGCCGCCTCGGGGGGTCGTCGCGCGGGACTCGGCTCGGGGTACGCCGGTCCGTACACTCCCCCCATGGCTCTGATCCACACCTGCTACCGCATCACCGACATCGACCGCTCGGTCGCCTTCTACTCCGCGCTCGGCTTCGAGGAGGTTGGGCGCCTGCCGATCCGCGACGAGGCCGTCAACGTCTTCATGAACCAGCCCGGCGACGGCGACATGCCGCGGCTGGAGCTGACCTACAACATCGGTGTGGACTCCTACGAGCTGGGCACAGCGTACGGGCACATCGCGATCACCGCCGACGACCTCGATGGGATGCTCGCGCGCCTGGCCGCGCAGGGCATTCAGCCCGAGAAGCCGCCCTACTCGGTCCGCGAGGGAGGGTCGCGGCTCTGCTTTGTGCGCGACCCCGACGGGTACCGAATCGAGATCATCGAGGAGACGTAGCTCAACCCTGTCAACCACCCTGCCCCATGTGCTACATTGTGACGCACATGGCCGCCACGCATCCGTTATCCGCAGCCAAGACGGTTGGTGTTCGCGAGCTGCGCCAGAACCTGAGCCGCTACTTGGAGCGCGTCAAGGGTGGCGAGACGCTGACGGTCACCGAGCGGGGGCATGAGGTCGCACGACTGGTGCCCTCGCGTCCCGGTGTCGATCCCTACTACCTGAAGCTCGCCGAGAAGTACGGCGCGACGATCCCTACGAGGAACCTGATCGAGGTCATCGACAGCCTACCCCCACGCCGCAAACCGGCGCCTGCCGGCACGACTGACGCGATCCTCGCCGAAGATCGTCGTGACAGATTCTAAGGACGCGCGCTCAAGCGTATACGTCGATACGAGCGTCTTCGTGCGAGTCATGCTCGAAGAGCCCGACAAGAAGGCGATACAGCGCGACCTCGCCAAGTTCGATCAGAATGTCGCCAGCCGTCTCCTGCGCGTCGAGCTGCGCCGTGTGGGTCGCCGGGAGGATGCGCTTGAAGAGGCCGATCGGCTACTCGAGGGCGTCCTGCTGATCCCTGTGGACGAGGATGTCCTTGCTGCTGCCGAGACCATTCTTCCAACCACCGTCGGAACCCTCGACGCTATCCACCTCGCCACAGCAGTACGTCTCGACAAAGCCGGTGAACTGGACGCACTGATGACCTACGACAAACAGCTCGCAACAGGCGCTCGCGAGCATGGTCTCACTGTCCTGTCACCGAGCTGACGCCTGCAGCGATAGCCTCGCACTGTGGAACTGGGCCTCGCCACCTTCGCCGACCTGCCGCTTGGCGCGGATGCGAACCGCGCGGCGCTGCGGCTGCGTGAGCTGCTCGAGGAGATTGAGCTCGCTGACCAGCTTGGCCTGGAGGTCTTTGGGGTGGGCGAGCACCACCGACCCGACTACGCGGTCTCCTCGCCCACCGTCGCGCTCGCTGCCGCCGCGGCGCGTACACAGAGCATTCGGCTGAGCAGCGCCGTCACCGTCCTCAGCTCGGCCGACCCGGTCCGGGTCTTTCAGGATTTCGCCACGCTCGACCTGCTCTCCGGCGGGCGCGCAGAGATCATGGCCGGCCGGGGGTCGTTCACCGAGTCGTTTCCGCTGTTCGGCCTCGACCTCGAGGACTACGACGAGCTGTTCGCCGAGAAGCTCGCCCTGCTGCTCGCGCTGCGCGACTCCGAGCGCGTCACCTGGTCGGGGCGCCACCGACCCGCCCTACACGACGCGGCGGTCTACCCCGGCCGCTGCAGCAGCCGCTGCCGGTGTGGATCGCCGTGGGCGGCTCGCCCGGGTCGGTCGTGCGCGCCGGCACGCTTGGGCTGCCGCTGATGCTCGCGATCATCGGCGGCGCCCCCGCACGCTTCGCCCCGCTGATCGACCTCTACCGCCAGGCCGTTGCGCAGAGCCGGGGCGCTGCGGGAGAGGGGGGAGCGCCAGGTGGCACGGTCGCCCTTGTCGCCACACAGCGCGACGCGCCCGGCCACGCGGGGCCCGCCGTGGGGATCAACTCCCACACCTACCTCGCCGACACCTCCCAGCGGGCCGCCGACGAGTACTTCCCCGCCTACTCTCAGGTCATGAACCGCATCGGGCGCGAGCGCGGCTGGCCGTCGATGTCGCGTCAGCAGTTCGACGCTGCCTGCGGTCCCGCGGGACACCTGCTGGTCGGCAGCCCTCAGCAGGTGGTCGAGAAGATCCTCGCCGAGCACGAGCTCTTTGGGCACGACCGCTTCCTCGCCCAGATCAGCATCGGCACGCTGCCCCACGCGCGGGTCCTGCACGCCACCGAGCTGTTCGGGACCGGTGTCGCGCCGGTCGTCCGCGCGGCGCTCGCCGGTGGTCAGAGCCGTTCTGCCACCGACAGCTCCGACGGCACGGCGCCGAGCGCCGCGAGGGGCACGTCGATGGGTACGGGGGCGGACGCCGGCTGAGCGAGGCCTGCTTTGCAGTCCCCTACGCCGCGACCGCCCGCCGCGCCTCGACGCCGTCGAGCAGCTGCCAGTTGCCCTCCAGTGCAGCCTGGGCCCGCGCCGCCATGCGCTCGGCGGCGGCGGCGCGCTCGCCGGGGTCCTCGGGCAGCAGCTCCGCGATCAGCTCGCGCGCCTGGCGGGCGTGCTCCACGTCGAGCTTCGCGTGCAGCTTGAAGTACGCCGCTCCCGGGGCGTCCTCGCGCACGCCGTAGTGGGTCGCGAGGCCCTCCAGCTTGGTGGTCGAGATCGCCGGCTGGCTCGCCTCGATCGTGTACAGCACCGCGAGGTGCTCCAGCACGTCCCTGCCCGCCGTCCACGCCTGCGCGCACGCGCGTGTCTGCGCCAGCGGCTCCTCGCTCACCGTGAGGACCGACTCGCCGGGAGTCGCTGTCACGCCGTCCCGCGTGGCCACCGCGCGGGCGAACTCGTCCCACAGCTCCACGTGGCCTGCCTCCTCCTGGGCGTGACGAGCGAGCCCGCGTGCGTGCTCGGGGCCCGCCTGCTCGGCCGCCAGCCGTGAGGTCTCCGCCAGCGCCACCACCGCGTGGCGGTACTCGCCCGCGTACAGCTCCAGCTCCTGGGGTTCCAGTTCTCCCGCGCTCCAGCGCTGGTAGAACGGGTGGTCGAGCACGTTCGTGCGCCTGCGCGCGTCATCGAGCTGGGCAAGGATGTCCATGGTGGCGGTCCCCTTCTTGTTCGGCTGTAGGTGGTGCGCGCATCGTACGCGCGGCGGCGGTCGTTCGCCACGCGCTACGCTTCCGGCGAGCGATGGCTGACACCGGCAAGATCGCCAAGAACCTCGAGCGCTTCGCCCAGGCGGTGGCCGCGCACGACCGCGAGAACCCCTCCCACACCGCCCACGGCATCGGCCTCGCGCACTTCGACCTGGAGCGCCTCGGCTTCGAGGAGGGGGAGGAGATCCTGCCCGGCATCACGATCCACGCCGACTCCGGCGTCACCGGCAACTTCCGCGTGCTCTGCGACGGGCAGCACGACGAGGGCCGCGAGGAGTCCGAGCAGGAGGTCGTCGAAGCGGTCTCCACCCAGGCCGTCCCCGCCCTCGCGCCCGCCGGGCCGGGCGAGCGTCGCTTCCGGCCGTTCGGGGAGTAGGCCCTACCCGGCCCACTTGGCCACCTTCGGCTCAGGTGGTTCGGCGGAGCGGGCCGTGCAGGGTGGGTGCGGCGGATGGGCGGCGGAGCCCAGTCGCCGGGCTCCGCGACCGCTCGCTCAGCGTGCAGGGATCGGCGGGGGCACGCCCGCGCGCTTGGCGATGCTTGCCACCAGCCGTTCGATCGTCGGGCACTCCAGCCCGTGGCGGGCGGCCGCGCGCAGCACCGCGCCGGGGATCGCGTCGAGCTCGGGAGTGCGGCCCGCCGCGAGGTCGCGCTGCATCGAGCTCCCCAGCGTGGGGTGGGCCGCGCTCAGTTCGCCCAGCGGGTCGCTCGCGTCGATGCTCGCCCCCTCCGCCGCCGCCACCGCGCAGCCCTCCTCGATCGCCCCCACCAGCTCCGCGCGCAGCTCCGGCGTGGAGAGGATCTCTCCGAGCAGCTTGTCGTACGCGCTCGTCGTGCACGCCAGCGCGTTGAGGCGCACCAGCTTGCCCCACACCACCTGCGGCTCGGACTCCTCGACCCGCGCGGGCACCCCCGCGTCTTGGAGGGTCCCCGCGAGGCGCTCCATCGCCGGGCGCGCCGCGGGGTAGCGGGAGGCCACGTCGATCCGCAGAAAGGGACTCGTGTGCACCACCACCCCCGGCTCGGGACGGTCGGCCTCCACGCGGATTGTGCCCGCCACCACCGTCTCCTCCCCGAAGCGCTCGCGCAGCAGCGCGAGGTGGTCGAGCCCGTTGAGCAGCGGCAGCACCAGCGCCGGCGGGGCCTCGATGCGCTCGAGCGCCTGCCGCAGGCCTGTCGCCTTGGTCGCCACCACCAGCGCGTCCACCGGCTCCTCCAGGCGCCCGGTCGCGCGCGGGTGGGCGACCCACTCCCCCAACCGCACCGAGCTCACCCGCAGTCCCCGCTCTGCGATCACCGCGGCCGTCGCCTCGCGCGCCACGACGACCGTCGGTGTGCCCGCGCGGTCGAGCGCGCCCGCCACCAGGCCGCCCACGCCGCCGGGGCCCAGCACCGCGATCGTCGTGGCAGCGGTTTCAGCTCCTTGCACCGTCGCGAGTCTAAGCCTGGATCGCCGATAACGGGCTGAGCATCCGGTGCCGGGAGTCGAGCCAGGGGCCATCGACGGAGCACCCGCAGGGTGACCCCTCGGGGCGACGGCGATGGGTCCTGGCGATGCGCTATCCGGTGCCGAGGCGACCCCGGGATCGGTGAATCCAGGCTAAGGTCACTAGCCTTCTCGGTGTGTCCGCCCGACCCGAGCCCCTCGCGGCGCCCGAGATTCTCGCCCGCGGCCCGTGGCCGCTGGAGCGGGTTGCCGCGCGCTGGGCTGAGGAGCGTTACGAGCCCGCGCCCGCGCACGTCGAGGCCGCCGACGCGGCGATCGCCGCGCTGCAGGAGCGGGGCTCGCCCAGCCACGACGGGATGGCCGGGCGACTGGTCGGCTTTCACGAGCGCGACGGGGGCCTCGAACTCGAGCTGCAGCCGCTGCGCTGGGCGCTGAGACTGGTGAGTGGCGACGCCTCGTGCTCGATGGCCGCGCTGTGCGTGACCCGCTCCGCGGACGGGCGTTGGCTGGCGGGGCGGCGCGCTCCGTGGCTGGCCTCCTGGGCCGGCCGTTGGGCGCTCGGGGCCGGCGGCTCGGTGGACCTCGGCGAGAGCCCCGCCCACACGCTCGTGCGCGAGCTTCAAGAGGAGTGGTCGGTCGCGCCCGCCCGCGTGCAGCGCGGAGGCGCTGGTGACGCTGCCCCACCGCCTGGTGATGTTCGTCGGGCAGGCGTGGCTGCCCGAGGGCGCGGAGGTCATGCCCGACCACGAGCACGACGCCTTCGCCTGGTGGCCGGCGGAGATCGATGCGTGGCCTGCCGAGGCCGGCGAGACCCTGCCGCTGATGGCGCGTTGGCTCTACAGTGCCCGCAGTGGAGCTCCGCGGTGACGGGACCGCCCCGCCGGCCACCGCAGGTGTTCACTCGTTTGAAGTGGACGTCGTTCACACACTCGTGCGTGTACACGGCGCTGCTCGTCTGCGCGTTCGCCGCCGGCAAGCCCCAGCCGGAGACATTCGTGCTGGGTCTCACCCACGGGCTGCTGTGGATCGGGATGTCGCTGACCTGCATCGTGTGCGTGCGCCTGCGGATCGTCCCCCTGCGCCTCGCCACGGCGGTCGCCGTGCTCGGCGGCATCGGGCCGTTCTTCGGCTCCTTCGAGTTCGTGCGCGAGTCGCGCCGGCGGGACGGGCGAGCAGAGAGAGCGGGAGACGGGGGAGATGGGGGAGACGGGACAGCGGGAGGGATCGAGAGGGTGCAACCGTTAAGCCGTGTGAAGGCCAGGTGAAAACGCCGGTTCACGACTCGATCCGCCCACCCGCCGCGCTAGAGTGAGCGTGGAGATGGCGGCATCCACGACGACTGGGCAGACAATCGACGTCGTGACCCCTGCCGCCGGCGAGTCGGTCACCGAGGGGAGATCCTCGAATGGCACGTCAAGGTGGGCGACGCGATCAAGCTCGACGACACATCGTCGAGATCTCGACTGACAAGGTCAACGTCGAGCTGCCCTCGCCGGCCACGGAACGGTCAGCGAGATCCTCGCGCAGGAGGGTGACACTGTCACTGTCGGCCAGGTGATCGCGCGGATCGTCGTGGGGGGTGACGGCTCCACCGAGGCCGCGCCGACTGCGCCGCCCGCGAGCGATGGCGTTGGGACCGACGGACGGACGAGCGCGAGCGACACCGTCGGGACCGACGGGCGGGCGGCCGCCGGCAAGAGCGTCGAGACCGACGGACGGGCGGCCACCACCGCGGTGCCCCCCAACGGCGTGCGGGTCTCGCCCGTGGCCGCGCGCGCGGCCGCCGCGGAGGGCGTTGACCTCGCGCGCGTCTCCGGCAGCGGCCCCGCGGGGCGCATCGTCAAGGCCGACGTGCTCGGCGCTGCAGCCGGCAACGGCGACGCGGCGACGGCCACGGGCCCGAGCGCCACCGCGGCGCCCGAGGGTGCCGAGCTGATGCGGGGCGGCGCCGCGGCGCTCGCACGCTACATGGAGCAGTCGCGCTCGATCCCCACCGCCACCAGCTTCCGCACGCTCGCCGTCACCGCCCTGGACGCCCGCCGGCGCGAGCTCAAGGCGGCGGGGCGCAAGGTGTCGTTCACCCACCTCATCGCCTTCGCGATCGCGCGCGCCGCGGCCGACATGCCGGTGATGGCCGACCACTTCGCCGAGCGTTGACGGCCGTCCCCACCGTGTGCGCGACGGGCAGGTCAACCTCGGCCTCGCCGTGGACGTCGAGAAGCGCGACGGCTCCCGCACGCTGATGGTGCCGGTGATCTCGCGACGCCGCCCGCCTGCCCTTCGAGCGCTTCCTCGCCGCCTACGACGCGCTGGTGGAGCGGGCGCGCACGGGCGCGCTCACCGCCGACGATCTCGTGGGCGCCAACATCACGCTCACTAACCCCGGCGGCCTCGGCACCGCCGCCTCGGTGCCGCGCCTGATGAGACGGCCAGGGGACGATCGTCGCCACCGGCTCGATCGGCTACCCCGTGGGCTTCGCCGCGATCGGCGCGATGATCGGCGCGGAGAAGGTCATGACGATGACCTCCACCTACGACCACCGCGTGATCCAGGGAGCAGAGTCGGGTCGCTTCCTGGGACGCGGATCGAGGAGTACCTGCAGGGCGAGCTCGGCTTCTACGACGGCGTCTTCGCCTCGCTCGGACGTCGAGCTCGGCCCCGCGCCGGCGGTGCCCGCGCCGGCGGCCGCTGCCGCGGCGGCCGCGGCCACGGTCGAGCAGGCGCGCCGCGGGCGCACGCCGCGCCGCTCGCCCCCGACGAAGAGCTGCTGCAGGCCGTGCAGTCCGCCACGGCGCTGCTGAAGGCGTTCCGCACCCACGGCCACCTCGCCGCGCGCCTTGACCCGCTCGGCACCGAGCCCGAGGGCGATCCGGCGCTCGACCCCGAGCCACTGGGGCTCGACGCCCGAGCTGATGGCGCTGATCCCCGCCAAGATCCTGCGCATGTGGGTGCCCGGGGCGACGCTCGCCGACGCGCTGCCGCACCTGCGCGAGACCTACTGCGGCACGATCGCCTACGAGATCGAGCACATCTCCTCCCACCGCCAGCGGGTGTGGCTGCGCGAGAAGATCGAGTCCGGGCACGTTCCGCCAGCCGCTCACCACCGACGAGCGGCTGACGCTGCTCAAGCGCCTGGTCGAGGTGGACGCGCTGGAGCGCTTCATGCACAAGGCATACCTCGGCCAGCACCAGTTCTCGATCGAGGGGCTCGACATGACGGTGCCGATGCTCGACGAGCTGATCCAGCTCGCTGCGCGCACGGCGGCAAGGAGGTCGTGATCGGGATGGCCCACCGCGGGCGGCTGAACGTGCTCGCGCACAACCTCGGGCGCCCCTACGACACGATCTTCGCCGAGTTCGAGGGCGCCTCGACGCTCGAGGCGGTCACGACGATCCCCCAGGGGGGCACGGGCGACGTCAAGTACCACCACGGCACCCACGGCTCCTACCTGCTGCCTGACGGGGAGACGATCCAAGTCAACCTCGAGTCCAACCCCTCCCACCTCGAGTACGTCTCCGCGGTCGTCGAGGGCGCCACCCGCGCCGCCCAGACCACGCGCAAGGGGCCCCACGCCCACCAGGACACCGACGCCGCGGTGCCGATCGCAATCCACGGCGACGCCTCGTTCCCCGCCCAGGGCGTGGTCGCCGAGACGCTCAACCTGCAGGCGCTCGACGGCTACAAGGTCGGCGGCACGGTGCACCTCATCACCAACAACCAGATCGGCTTCACCACCGACCCCGACGACGCCCGCTCCACGCGCTGGGCCTCCGACCTGGCGAAGGGCTTCGACGTGCCGATCATCCACGTCAACGCCGACGACGTCCCCGCCTGCATGAGCGCCGTGCGCCTCGCGTTCGCGTTCCGCAAGGAATTCGGCCACGACGTGCTGATCGACCTGATCGGCTACCGCCGCTTCGGCCACAACGAGTCCGACGAGCCCGCCTACACCCAGCCGGAGATGTACGCGAAGATCAAGGGGCACAAGCGCGTGGCGGAGCTGTGGGGCGAGCGGCTGATCGCCGAAGGGGTCGTCTCCAAAGAGCAGATCGAGCAGCTCGGGCAGGGGGTGTGGGACAACCTCACGACGCTCCACCAGCGCCTGAAGGCGAAGATCGCGGCGGCCGCCGAGCACGGCTCGGCGGCGAGCGGCACCGGCGAATACCAGCTCGACCGCTCCCCCTCCCCCGAAGTGCAGACCGCCGTACCCGCCGAGCGCTTGCGCGAGCTTGGTACGCAGCTGCTGCGCACACCCGAGGGCTTCACGGTGCACCCGAAGCTCGTCAAACAGCTCGAGCGCCGCCGCGCCGCGCTGGAGGAGCCCGGGGGCGCCGGCGAAGGGGCGCCGGAGGAGGCGCCGATGGAGCGGCGGCCGGCGAGGGCGCAGAGGGTGCGGGAGCCGGCGAGGGGGTCGGTGCGGCCAGCAGAGCCGCGGAGGCCCCCGGAGCACGGGCAGCGAGCACGCCCGCCTGGACTGGGCGCACGCCGAGGCGCTCGCATTCGCCTCGCTGCTGACCGAAGGTACCCCCATCCGCCTGACCGGCCAGGACACCGAGCGGGGCACCTTCAGCCAGCGCCACATGGTGCTGCACGACGCGAAGACCGGCCAGACGGTCTGCCCGATCCAGAGCCTCCCCGAGGCGCTCGCGCCGTTCGAGCTGCACAACAGCCCGCTCTCGGAGCTGGCGTGCATGGGCTTCGAGTACGGCTACTCCCAGGAGGCCCCCGAGACGCTCGTGCTGTGGGAGGCGCAGTTCGGGGACTTCGTCAACTCCGCGCAGGTGATCGTCGACCAGTTCATCGTCTCCGGCCTCGCCAAGTGGGGGCAGACCTCGCGCCTGACGCTGCTGCTGCCCCACGGCTACGAGGGCTCCGGCCCCGAGCACTCCTCCGCGCGCCTGGAGCGCTTCCTCGCGCTGGCCGCGGAGGGCAACATCCGCGTGGCCAACCTCACGACGCCCGCCCAGTACTTCCACCTGCTGCGCCGCCAGGCGCGCATCGCCAAGCAGCGGCCGCTCGTGATCATGACCCCCAAGTCGCTGCTGCGCCTGCCGCAGGCCTCCAGCGAGATTGCCGACCTGGCCGAGGACAGCCGCTTCCAGCCGGTGCTCCCCGAGCCCGGCGTGCAGGACGAGCGGGTCACGCGCCTGGTGCTGTGCACCGGCAAGATCTACTACGACCTCGTCGGCCACCCCGACCGCCAGGGCACCGAGGGCCGTCGCGGTGGGGCGCGTGGAGCTGCTCTACCCCTTCCCCGAAGGGCAGATCCTCGCGCTGCTCGCCCGCTACCCCAACCTCCGCGAGGTCGTCTGGACGCAGGAAGAGCCGCGCAACATGGGCGCCCGCGCGCACATGTTCCCGCGCCTGATGCAGATCCTGCCCCGCGGTATGCACTTCGGCTACATCGGGCGCCCCGAGCGCGCCCGCCGCGGCGAGGGCTACCCCGCTGCGCACGCCGCCGAACAGTCGCGCATCGTGCGCACCGCTCTGGATCTGACGTATGGACACCTCCCAGTACCCCCGCAAGACGCCCGGGGAGCGGTAGGGCGGCCGGCGATGCTCTGGCGACGCTTCAAGAACGTCTTCCGCCAGTGGCGCCGCAGGCGCCGCGCGCGGGGCTGAGAGCGGGGTCCCGCGCGGGGCGCGGCACCGGGTAGCGTCTCTACCGACCCCGCCACACGGGGTCGCGCTTCTCCTTGAACGCGCTGGCACCCTCCTTGGCGTCCTCGGAGGTGAAGACCGGGCCGGAGATCGCACCCTGGCGCTCCCACATCTCGGCTGTGGACCAGTCCCACTGCTCCTGGAGGATCTGCTTGGTGGCTGCCAGTGCGAGCGGGCCGTTCTTGGCGACCGCGGCGGCCAGCTCCAGTGCGACATCGACGGCGCCGCCGGGCTCGGCAAGACGGTTGACCACGCCGAATTCGTGGAAGCGCTCGGCGGGCTGCACGTCGCCGGTGAGCGCCAGCTCCATCACCACGTGGTAGGGCATCCGCCGCGGCAGGCGCAGCAGCGCTCCGCCCGCGGCCACCAGCGAGCGCTTGGCCTCGGGGATGCCCAGCTTCGCGCCCTTGGCCGCCACGATCAGGTCGCAGGCGAGCGCGATCTCCATGCCGCCCGCCACCGCAAAGCCCTCGATCGCTGCGATCAACGGCTTGCGCGCCGCGCGCTGGGCGATACCCGCGAAGCCGCGGTCCCCGAACCAGGGCGATTCGCCGCGCACAAACGCCCCCAGGTCCATGCCCGCGCAGAAGAAGCCGCCCGCGCCGGTGAGGATGCCCACCGAGAGGGCGTCGTCGGCGTCGAGCTCGTCCAGCGCGCCCGCCACCCCCTCGGCCACGGCGCCGTTGACAGCGTTTCGCACCTGCGGGCGGTTGAGCGTAATCAGCAGCACGCTTCCCCGTCGCTCGCTCAGTACTGCCGGGGGCTCGGCGGCGTCGGTTGTGGTTGTGGCGGTGGTGGCGTTGTCGGTCATGGTGGGAGCGTACCGACCGTGCGCCCGCGCGGCACGTTCCTTGCGCGAGGCGGCGGGCGATCTCGTAGGCGAGCATCTGCCGGGGCCAGCAAGCCGGGCTCGGGCGGTCGTGGGGCTGCTGTCGTCGCTCGACGAGGCGCCCGAGCGGTCGTCGCCCCTACGCCGCGAACAGTCGCAGCTCCGGCTCGCGCTCGCCGCGGAGCACCTCCAGATCGACCTCGACGCATTCGATCCCCCGCGCCTGCGCGAGCACGCGCGCCTGGGGCTTGATCCGCTGCGCCGCCAGCACCCCGCGGCAGGCGCCGAGCGCGGGGTCCAGGCGGATGCGCTCCAGGTAGCGCATGAGCTGCTCCACCGCGTCGATCGTGGCGATCCGCTTGATCTCGACTGCCACCCACTCGTCCTCGGGGTCGCGACACATCAGATCCACCGGGCCGATGTCGGTGGGCCACTCGCGGCGCACTAGCCGAAAGCCCTCGCCGCACCACGCCGGGGCGTCCGCGAGCAGTTCCTGCAACTCGCGCTCGAGGCCCTCCTTCTCGAGCGACACCAGCGTGTCCAGCTCGTGCTCGATGTCCGAGAGCACCTCGGCGACGGCGATCTCCAGGCGGTCCTCCTGGCGTTGCTTGCGCACCGTCATGCCCACCAGCCGGCCCTCCGCGTCGTGCTCGAGCTCGACCGCCGTGGGCGGCGTCATCCAGTTCAGCGGCTTTACGTTCGGGCCCCCGCCGTCGGCCCACACCATGAACGTGCCGTCGGCCTTCAGCATCAGCAGGCGCACCGCCTCGGGCAGCACCGTCGTCAGACGGCCGACGTAGGAGACCTCACAGCGAGCGACGATCAGACGCACCCCGGGACCCTATCCCGCGCGGCGGCGGCCGTCGTACGCGGCGGCCTTACTCGGATTCGTGCTCTTGCTCGGCGAGCTGGGTGGGCGGCGTCGCCGCTTGCGAGAGAGCCTGGCCGCCGGCAGGCTCCTCCTCCACCACCCCGCCGTTCAGCGCCTCGCGGAACTCGCGCATGCTCTTGCCCGCCGCACGCGCCAGCTCGGGCAGGCGTTTGGGACCGAGCACCACCAGCGCGACCGCGGCGACGAACAGGATGTGGATGGGGTTCTCGAAGCCCATGCTCTGGCTACTCAGAACGTGTGTTGATCGACGGGGAGGGGGCTCTGGGGGAGGGCCTGCCCTCCCCCAGCTGATTGATGTGGATGGGATTCTCGAAGCCCACGCTCTCAGGCTAGCGCGCTCGCAGGGCCGCGCCGACCTGCGCTGGCACTCCCCGCAAGCTCCTTGATGCCTGGCGCCTGCTGCCTCGAGTGCCAGCCGGACCGCGCCGTACTCTGCACCCGTGGCCCAGGCGTCCTCCGTTCAGCCCGGCCGGCCCTACCCGCCGCCGGCCTCCCCCGAGCCCTTCTGGCCTGCGCAGGCGACGATCCTCGCCGCGATCGCCCTGCAGCTGCGCTGCCCAAGCGGCTCACCGCGGGGCCTCCCTGGCTGATCCCCTCGCTGGAGGGGGCGCTGCTGATCGGGATGTTCATGGCCACCCCCAGCCAGCTCGAGCACGAGCACCCCCGGCGTCGGCGCGTGGCGCTCGGCCTGACCGCGTTGGTGACCGCCGCCAACATCTACTCACTGGGCGCCCTCACCCACCTCCTGCTGCACGGTCAATGTGCAGAACGGCCGCGAGCTGATCACGCGGGAGTGCTGATCTGGCTCACCAACTTCCTGATCTTCGCGCTGTGGTACTGGGAGACCGACCGCGGGGGCCCCGGCCGGCGCGCCGCCGGGCACGACGGACCGCCCGACTTCCTCTTCCCCCAGATGTCCGACGACCGCATCGAGCCGCTCACGTGGCGGCCGCGGTTCATCGACTACCTGTACGTCTCGCTCACCAACGCCACTGCGTTCTCGCCCACCGACACGATGCCGCTCACGTCCACCGCCAAGAGCATCATGGGCGTGCAGGCGCTCGTCTCGCTGGTCACGATCGGGCTGATCGTCTCGCGCGCCGTGAACATCCTGGGTGGCCGTGGGCGCAGCCCTAGCTACACGGCGGGGGCGGGCGCACGGGATGCGGCGCCCGCGGCTCGATCGCCAGCGCCTGCACGACGAGGTCTTTGACCTCCCCGTTGGCCCCGAGGCTGAGCGCGCGCTCCAGCGCCTCCAGGGCGCCCTCGCGGTCCATCAGGCGCAGGCGCAGGCGGCCCAGGCGCTCCCACGCGCCCGCGTCAGACGGGCCCCGTTCGGCCGCGCGCCGCGCCGCTTCCTCGGCGAGGTCCACCGCGCCGACGTCTTCGTAGATGCGCGCCGCGAAGCGGTGCGGCGCGGGGCGCTCGCCGTCCACGCGCGCCCAGTCGCGCACCGCGCGCGCGGCCGCCTCCAGGTCGCCGGCCTGCCAGAAGGCCAGCGTCATCAGCCGCAGCACGCCCGACGTTGTCCGGTTGCGCTTCGCGCGCGTACACCAGCCGCTTCGCCGCCAGCGCGTATTCGCCTTCGGCCATCGCGCGCTGCGCGGCGACCATGAAGCGCTCCATCCGCTCGCCCGCGGGGTCGGGTTTGGAGAAGTCCACGAAGCGCATGCTGCCCGCGGGCACCGTGCGGATGCCGTGGCTGAACTTCACCCGCGCCCACTGCTGCACTTCTGTCGCGTCCCGGTGCTGTCGCCGGTGAAGTAGATCCCGGCCACCGTCCCCACCCCCCACTCCGGGTAGGACATGCAGCGCGCGTAGCGGTGCACCACCGAGTGGTCGGGCACCCTGCTGCCGAACGGATCGTGCTTGGCGTTCTCCGCCGCGCTCTCCCGCGCGCGCTGCTCGGCTTCGTAGGCGCGCGCCCCGCCTCCTCGCGCGCTTTGCGCGCCGCCGCCGCGCTCGCCCGCACGGCGTTGCGCGAAACTCGCCCCCCGCGCAGGCTCTCCGCCATCCGCTCCAGCTGGTCGGCCGCCTCGTTGATCGCCTTCAGGTGGCGCTCGTGCTCGGGCTGCTTGCCCGGCGGCGCGAGGTCCGGGTGCCAGCGCTTGGCCATCTTCCGGCGCGCGAGCTGCACCGCCCGCTTGTCGAACGGGGGCTCCAGCTCCAGCAGCATCATCTGCTGCTCGATATCCAGCACCGTGGGCATGAGGCACAAACGGTAGGGCATCGCCCATCCGGGCCGCATGGCCCGGCCGTGGCCTGTCACTGGGACTAGACGCCGCCCACGCCGGAGGCCGTCCCTCCCCTCCCTCCCCCTTCTCTATCCTGCGCCGCAGTGTCCGCCCAGTACATCTTCACGATGCACCGCCTCTCCAAGGTGCACCCGCCCGACAAGACGGTGCTCTCAACGAGCTCACGCTCGCGTTCTACCCCGGCGCGAAGATCGGCGTGCTCGGCTACAACGGCTCCGGCAAGTCCACGCTGCTGCGGATCATGGCGGGGCTCGACGAGGAGTACCGCGGGGAGGCCGCGCTCGCGCCGGGCGCCACGGTGGGGATGCTCGAGCAGGAGCCCCATCTCGACGAGTCCAAGGACGTGCTCGGCAACGTGCAGGAGGGCGTCGCCGAGACCAAGGCGCTGCTCGACCGCTTCAACGAGCTCGCCGCCGACTACTCCGAGGAGCCCGCGGACGAGTTCGCAGCGGTGCAGGCGCAAGATCGAAGCCGCCGACGCGTGGAACCTCGACACGCAGCTGGAGTACGCGATGGACGCTCTGCGCCTGCCGCCGCCCGACGCCGAGGTCGCGCAGCTCTCCGGCGGCGAGCGCCGCCGCGTGGCGCTCTGCCGCCTGCTGCTGCGCGCCCCCGACCTGCTGCTGCTCGACGAGCCCACCAACCACCTCGACGCCGAGTCGGTCGCGTGGCTGGAGCGCCACCTCGCCGAGTACGAGGGCACGATCGTCGCCGTCACCCACGACCGCTACTTCCTCGACAACGTCGCCGGCTGGATCCTCGAGCTCGACCGCGGCGAGGGCATCCCCTACGAGGGCAACTACTCCTCGTGGCTGGAGCAGAAGCAGGCGCGGCTGGCCGCGGAAGAGCGCACGGAGAAGGGCCGCCAGCGCACGATCGCCGCGGAGCTCGAGTGGGTGCGCACGAACCCCAAGGGCCGGCGCACCAAGTCCAAGGCGCGCCTGGCCCGCTACGAGCAGCTGGTGGCCGAGGAGCGCAACGTCAAGCTCGACGACGTCCAGATCCACATCCCCGCCGGGCCGCGTCTGGGCGAGAAGGTGCTCACGGCGTCCGACTCTGCGCAAGGGCTTCGGCGAGCGGCTGCTGATCGACGACCTCTCCTTCGACCTGCCCCGCGCCGGGATCGTCGGTGTGATCGGCGCCAACGGCGCCGGCAAGACCACGCTGTTCCGGATGATCACCGGCGAGGAGGCGCCCGACTGCGGCACCCTGGAGCTCGGCGAGAGTGTCCAGCTCGCCTACGTCGACCAGTCGCGCGACGCGCTCGACCCCGAGAAGACCGTGTGGGAGGAGATCTCCGAGGGCTCGACCACCTCCAGTCGGCGAGCGTGTGGTCAACTCGCGCCAGTACGTCGCGGGCTTCAACTTCAAGGGCTCCGACCAGCAGGCGCGCATCGGCAAGCTCTCCGGCGGCGAGCGCAACCGCGTGCACCTGGCGCAAGCTGCTGCGCGCGGCGGCAACCTGCTGCTGCTGGACGAGCCCACCAACGACCTCGACGTCGACACGCTGCGCGCGCTGGAGGAGGCGCTGCTCGGCTTTCCCGGCTGCGCCGTCGTGATCTCGCCACGACCGCTGGTTCCTCGACCGCGTCGCCACGCACGTGCTCGCCTTCGAGGGCGACTCCAGCGTCACTTGGTTCGAGGGCAACTTCGAGGCGTACGAGGAGCACCGCCACGAACGCCTTGGCGCCGCCGCCGACCGTCCGCACCGGATCACGTACAAGCGGTTGGTGCGGGGGTGAGAGGTCCGTCGCCCGAGGCTCGAATCGCGGGATGCCTGGCTGGTAGGCTGCGCGGTGGATTCCGTCGCATCGGTCGAGCGGGGTGCACGATCGGGATCTCGCCCGCGACACCACGCCGCACTCAGCTGATCCTGGCCTTGCCGCCCTGCCTGGTCGCGCTAGCGTTCGCCTCCACCGCGATCGGCGCCCACCGCCGATGGTGACGGTCACAAGTCCGACCGCCGGGTCCATGGTCAAGGGGACGGTGCGCATCGAAGCCGACGCAACCGCCGGCGCCGGCGACTACCCCACGGGTGTCACGTTCTACGACGGTGTCAACGAGATCGAACACGTACGCTGTGAAGCGCAGCAATCGTGCACCGCGACCATCGAATGGAACGCCACGGGCCTGTCAGGTCAGCACCGCTGACCGCCGAAGTGGAAACCAACGAAGGAGCGACGGCCAGGAGCACAGCCGTCCCGGTAACCGTTATCAGCCCACCTCCTACTGTCGCGATCGTCAGCCCGAGCACCGGCACCACGGTCGAAGGCACCATCAACGTGGTGGCGGACGCCGCCACCGATCCGAGCCAGGAAGACTACCCAACCGAAATCGACTTCTACGACGGTGTCAATCACATCGGGAACGTCGATTGCCAGGGGCAGCAATCCTGTCAAGGCCAGGTGGAATGGCCGGCGACCGGTCTCACCGGCCCCCACACGCTGACCGCGGTCGTCACCACCCACCGGGGCGCCTCGGCCACCAGCGCACCGATAACGGTGACCGTCCTGAGTCCTGCGCCGAGCGTGACCATCACGCGTCCCCAAAACGGCGCGCCGCTGGGCGGCTCGATCACCATTGCGGTGTCCGGGGCGACCGCCCTAAGCCAGGTCGACTATCCAACCGAAATCGATGTGTACGACGGCAGCAGTGAGATTGGCTCCGTGCACTGTCAGGGGCAGCGGACGTGCGAAGGCGCCCTTCCGTGGAACACCAGCGGACTCAAGGGCGTGCAAGCGTTGAAGGCGGTGATTCACACCAACACGAATCGCGAAGCGACGAGCAGGCCAGTCTACGTTGGTGGCAGCCGGCAGCCCCCCCTGAAGATCAGTTGCACAATCGACTCGCATCACCTACGCGTGGGGCGCTACGACTACGGCAGATGCATACTCTCCAACCCGCCGAAGGGTGTCAGCGTGGTCATTCAAGACCGCTTGCCGGGACAGGGCTGGGCGAGCGGCAAGCGGGTCAAGGAACGCGCCAGAGGCCACTTTCCCTTCAAACTCTACGACACCCGGCGTGAAATCTTCGAAGTAAGCGCGCTGATCCGCACGGACGGCCACGCCATGCGTATCCTGCTTGGCACGGTGCGCGTTACCTGACAGCTGGCTCGCGCGACCGGTGGAGCCCGGCGAGGTTCGCCGCTCGACTCGATCACGTCACCTTCCTTGCGGTCGCGGTGCCATCAACCCCGGCGAACCTTGCTTGACGCCTTGTCAGTTTTCGATCACCGGTCCATGCGAAGGTTCGCCAGCCGATCCCACTTTCACGGTGGGGGACGTTTTGGCGGGGGAGGCTTCGTCCGCTTCTTCGAGCTTCGCGTGCGGTACGCGAGCTGCGGGCGGCTGTACATGCGTCGTGCGGAGTGAGTGGCTCTGCTGCGTCCCCTTGCTGGCGCCTTCCTCGCCGCCTGTGGTCGACGCCGGCGGCGAACCCGACGAACCGGGCGAGGATTCTGACCGCGACTTGATGGACGCCGCCGCCGCCGCGCCCGCCGGATTGCGCGACTCGTGCCGGGGGACCCTGGGGGCGCGGACACTCCGCGTGGATGTGCGCTGCGTCCTGCCGCGGCCCTGGGAGGTCGGATTATCGGCGATCGGGCGACCCAGACGCTGAGATTGGCGCGCCGTGCTGTGGATCGCTTCTTCGATTGGGCTGTGGAAGGCGATCACGATGGCCACGATCAGTGCGAAGAAACCCACTCCCGCCGCCACGTCCGGCACGCCGCGCGCTTTCAGCAGCGGTACGGCGACCGCCACCAGCACGGTGCAGACGAGCAGATCGATCCTCGCTTCGTGGGCCTTGGCAACGACGAGCGCCGCCGCCAGGATGATTCCGAGGAGCATCACCACCGCCCACGCGCGGGCGACCCAGTCCAGCATCTCCCAGAGGCCGCGTACGGGCCGGAGGCCTCCCGCGATGGTTCCCCGTCCTCGGTTGTCGCCGTGCCTCTCCGCCATGCCGCCCCCCGGGCCGACTCTGTCGCCTTGTCCAAGAGTCAGGATCGCAGATTTCCGGTGCAGATCGCCCCCTGGTCTCGAACGGCCTCGATTATGAGCTGCCACCGCACTTGAGCACCAACTGCCGCTCATGACCCGTAACCGACGTCACTTCGACCGAGTCGCGGGCCTGCAACTGCGGACTCCACACGAGTCCGACCACGCCGCATCGGCTCCAAGGCGGCGTGTACGGAGCTGATGCAGGTCGGCTCATGCCGGCGAGGCAAGCGGCTCGTGCGGGGTTGACCCATCTTTCTTAGCAGCCGCTAAGATCCCAAGCTCAAACTTCGGCGACCACAGAGGGAGCAGACATGTCTGACTACACCGCGAAGCAGATCGACGAGATGGAGGCCGCGTTCGGCGGCGGGATGAAGAAGGCGCGCGCGGAGCTCGGCGTGCAGGCCTTCGGGATGCAGGTGATCGACCTGCCCCCCAACTACGCCGACTACCCCGAGCACGACCACGGGGAGGACGGCCAGGAGGAGGTCTACTCCGTGATGCGGGGCTCGGGCGAGCTGGACGTCGAAGGCGAGCGCATCGAGCTCACGCCCGACGTGATGGTGCGCGTCGGCCCGGGCATCAAGCGCAAGCTCTTCGCCGGACCCGAGGGCCTGCGCGTGCTCGCGCTGGGCGGCACGCCCGGGCTCCGCCTACGAGGTCCGCGAGTTCAGCGAACTGACTGGCACGAGCGCCTGAACTAACGCGCGAACGAAGTATCTGTGTCCAGCGTGCGCGCCGCGGCGGCGATCAGCCGTGCGGCGGCGTGCACGTCGGCGAGCGCACGAGCTCCACCGGGGAGTGCATGTAGCGCAGGGGGACGGACACCAGCGCGGTGGGCACCCCGCCGCGACTGAGGTGCACCGCGTCGGCGTCGGTGCCGGTGTTGCGGCCGATCGCCTCCACCGTGAAGGGGATCCCCTCCCGCTCTGCCGTGTCGTGCAGGAGCTCGAACAGGCGCGGGTGTAGCGTCGAGCCGCTGCTGAACACCGGCCCGGAGCCAAGCGGGTGCTTGCCCGACTCCTTGACTTCGATCCCGGGGGCGTCGGTGGCGTGGGTCACGTCCACGACGATCGCAGCGTCGGGCTCCAGCGAGAACGCGGAGGTGCGCGAGCCGCCGAAGGTGGTCTCCTCCTGGGCGGCGGCCACCGCGACGAGCTCCCACTCCGCCCCACCGCCCTTGGTGCCGCGCTTAGCGCCGCCGCCCTTGGTGCCGCGCTCGCCGCCGGCCCCACCGCCCTCGCCACCGGCCTGCGCCACGAGCCGCGCGGCCTCCAGCGCGACGAACGAGCCGAGGCGGTTGTCCAGCGCGCGCGAGGCCATGCGCCCGTTGGGCAGCTCCACCGGGTCGCCGGCGAGCACCGCGACGTCGCCGATGCGCGCCAGCTCGCGCGCCTGCTCGCCGTCGCGCGCGCCGACGTCGATGTGCAGGTCGCGCACCTCCGCGACCTTCTTGCGCTCCTCCTCGCGCAGCAGGTGCATCGGCTTCTTGCCGATCACCCCCGGGATCTCGCCGCGCGCGTGCCGAGCACCACGCGCTGACCGACGAGGATCTGCGCGTCCCAGCCCCCGACCTCGCGGAACCACAGGTACCCCTCGTCGTCGATGTGGGTGACGATCAGCCCGATCTCGTCGATGTGGCCCATCACCACCAGCCGCCGCGCGGATGAATCGCGCCCGGGCACCCGCGCGGAGGGTGTACCGACCACGTCCACCTGGGTCTCGGCCCCGAACGCCCGCGCCGCCGCGCGACCACACCGCCGCGGGCGCGGTCTCGTAGCCGGAGGGGCCACGGGCCGCGAGCAGCTCGCGCAGAACCTGCGGGAAGTCCTCGGTGTCGCTCACGCCGCGAGCAGCCCCCGCAGGACGTACTGGAGGATGCCGCCGTGGCGGTAGTACTCGGCCTCGCGGGGGGTGTCGATGCGCACCGTCACGGTGAACGCCTGCTCGTCGGCGCGCACCGTCAGCTCGCGCGGCAGCTCGGCCACGCCCTCGATCGAGAACGTCTCGTAGCCCGTCAGCCCCAGCGAAGCGACCGAGTCGCCGGGCTTGAACTGCAGCGGCAGCACGCCCATCCCGATCGAGGTTGGAGCGGTGGATGCGCTCGAAGCTCTGCGCGATCACGGCGCGCACCCCGAGCAGCTTGGTGCCCTTCGCCGCCCAGTCGCGCGAGGAGCCGGTGCCGTACTCCTTGCCGGCGAGCACGACCAGCGGCACCCCCTCCTGCTGGTAGCGCATCGCCGCGTCGTAGATCGGCAGCTGCTCGCCGTCCGGCAGGTGCACCGTCACACCGCCTTCGGGCAGCGCCGCTCCGTCGGGGGTCCGCAGCAGGTTGCGGATGCGGATGTTGGCGAAGGTGCCGCGCATCATCACCTCGTGGTTGCCGCGGCGCGCGCCGAAGGAGTTGAAGTCGCGCGGCGCCACCCCCTGCTCCTGCAGGTAGAGCCCGGCGGGCCCGTCGCGCTTGATCGCGCCCGCGGGGGAGATGTGGTCGGTGGTGACGGAGTCGCCCCACACCGCCAGCACGCGCGCGCCTGCAGATCCTCGACCGGCTGCGGGCTCTGGGGGCATCCCCTCGAAGTAGGGGGGCAGGCGCGCGTAGGTGGAGCGCTCGTCCCAGGCGAAGCGATCGCCGGCGGGGACGTCCAGGCCGTTCCAGTGCTCGTCGCCGGCGAACACCTCGGCGTAGCTCTTGCGGAACATGTCCGACTGCACCGCCGCCTCGATCGTCTGCGCGATCTCGCGCCCGGTGGGCCAGATGTCGCGCAGGTAGACGTCGCTGGCCCTCGGCGTCGCGGCCGAGCGGGTCGGCGACGATGTCGATGTCCATCGTGCCCGCCAGCGCGTACGCGACGCACAGCGGCGGGGAGGCGAGGTAGTTCATCTTCACGTCGGGGTTGATGCGCCCCTCGAAGTTGCGGTTGCCGGAGAGCACCGAGACGACCGCGAGGTCCTCCTCGCCCACCACCTTCGAGATCTCCTCCGGCAGCGGTCCGGAGTTGCCGATGCAGGTGGTGCAGCCGTAGCCGACGAGGTTGAAGCCGAGCTGCTCCAGCGACTCGGTGAGGCCGGCGCGGTCGAGGTATTCCGTGACCACCTTCGACCCCGGCGCGAGCGAGGTCTTCACCCACGGCTTGCTCTGCAGGCCCCGGGCGAGCGCGTTGCGCGCGAGGATCCCCGCCCCGATCATCACGGAGGGGTTGGAGGTGTTCGTGCAGCTGGTGATCGCGGCGATCACCACGTGGCCGTGGCGCAGGGTGGTGGAGTGTGCCGTCTGCAAGCGTCACCGCCACCCCCCCGTTGCGCTCCCCCACACCTGACTCCGGACCACTTGCCCCCCGCTCGTCCGACGCGTGTCCGGCCGCCGCCGACCTGGCGACCGCACTCGCCGCCGACGCCTGCGCGTGAGCCGCGCGCGGGCCTTCGCCGTTTGCCGGCTCCTGCGCGGCGGTGGGGTCGCTGGCGGGGAACGTCGCCGCCACCGCTTCGTCCTCGCCGTTGGACACGGGCACGTAGCCGCGCGAGCGCGCGGCGAAACGCCGGCTGGGCGTCGCTCAGCGAGATCCGATCCTGCGGGCGCTTGGGGCCGGCGATGCTCGGCACCACCTCGCCCAGGTCGAGCTCGATCTGCTCGGAGAAGCGCGGCTCGGGGGAGTGCTCGTCGTGCCACAGGCCCTGCTCGCGCGCGTAGGCCTCGACCAGCTCCACCTGCTCGGCGGGCCGCCCCGAGAAACGCAGGTAGCGCAGCGTCTCCGCATCGATCGGGAAGATCGCGCAGGTGGAGCCGAACTCGGGCGACATGTTGCCGATCGTCGCGCGGTCGGCGAGCGGCAGGCCGGCGAGGCCGGCGCCGTGGAACTCGACGAACTTGCCCACCACGCCCGCGCGCGCGCAGCATGCTCGGTGACGGTCAGCACGAGGTCGGTGGCGGTCGCCCCCTCGCGCAGTGCGCCGTGCAGGCGGAAGCCGACGACCTGCGGGATCAGCATCGACAGCGGCTGGCCGAGCATCGCCGCCTCGGCCTCGATCCCGCCGACGCCCCAGCCGAGCACGCCGAGCCCGTTGACCATCGTCGTGTGCGAGTCGGTGCCGACCAGCGTGTCGGGGTAGGCGGCGGGCAGGCCGGCGCCGTCGGGCGCGTCCGCGACGAACACCACGCGCGCGAGGTACTCGAGGTTGACCTGGTGCACGATCCCGGTGTCGGGGGGCACGACCTTGAAGTTGTCGAACGCCTGCTGGCCCCATCGCAGGAAGAGGTAGCGCTCCTGGTTGCGCTCGAACTCGCGCGCGGCGTTGATCGCGAAGGCGTCGCGCGTGCCGAAGGCGTCAACCTGCACGGAGTGGTCGATCACGAGCTCGGCTGGCGCGAGCGGGTTGATGCTGGCGGGGTCGCCGCCCTGAGCGCCATCGCGTCGCGCATCGCCGCGAGGTCCACGACGGCGGGGACGCCGGTGAGGTCCTGCATCAGCACGCGCGCGGGCGTGAACGCGATCTCCTGGGAGGGCTGCGCCGCGGGGTCCCAGCCGGCGAGCGCCTCGATGTCGGCGGCGCTGACCGCCCCCGAGCCCTCGGTGCGCAGCAGGTTCTCCAGCAGCACCTTCAGCGAGAAGGGCAGCCGCGCGACGTCGAAGCGCTCCGCGAGCGCGGCGAGGCGGAAGATCTCGTACTCGCGCCCACCGACCGCGAGCGTGCCCTCGCGCGTCGAAGCTGTTGTGCGGCCATAGCCCCAGTCAATCAGAAGGCGGCGACACTCTGCGTGATCGCGCCGGAGCGGCCTCCTCGCGGTCGCGCGCCGATGGCTGGGGCCAGTTGCCCATGCCCAGGCGGGGAGTGGCACTCAGGCGGCGAGCTCGACGCGGCCCTTGCCCGCGCGCTTGCTGCGCAGCAGCGCCTCGTCGCAGGCCGCCAGCAGCTGCTCGGCGGTCATCGCCGGGCTGCCACTGGGCGACGCCGATCGAGGCGCCGACGCCCGGCGCGAGATCGAAGGAGGGGATCTCCGCGAGGCGCTGCCAGGGCGCGGCTCGGCGGCCTGCGCGGCGCACTCCAGGTCGGCGGCGGGGAGGATCACGACGAACTCGTCCCCGCCGTAGCGGGCGACGCGGTCGAAGGCGCGGAACTCGCCCTGCAGCGCGCGCGCGACCTCGCGCAGCAGCGCGTCCCCCGCGGGGTGGCCGTGGCGGTCGTTGACGAGCTTGAAGTCGTCGAGGTCGAGCAGCAGGCACGCCGAGGCTCCCGCCGGTGCGCGCGGCGCGGCCGATCTCTTCCTGCAGGCGGCGGCGCATCGCGCGGTGGTTCATGCAGCCGGTGACCGCGTCGGTGCCGGCCTCCGCCCGCGCGCGCAGCAGGGCGAGCGCAGGCGCGGCCTGGTCGACGAGCGTCGCGGCCCGCGGCGAGCGCGCGCTCGTCGAACGCCTCGGGGCGCCGGCGCGCGAGGACCACGACCGCCTCGACCTCGCCGCGCACGGTCGAGCGGCAGCAACAGCGCGCAGCCGGCGCCGGCGGCGGCCGCCAGCCGCGGCACGCGAGGCCGCCAGTTCGCGCGCGCCGACGGCGAGCACGGTCTGCCCGGTGCTCGCGACCCACGCGACCCCGGGCGGACGCTCGGCGCGGGGCGCGACGTAGCTGAGGCGGCCCTCGCCGCCGAACAGGTACGCGACGACCGGCTCGCCCTCCTGTGCGCTGCCGGCGGGGCGAGGTGGTGGACGTGCGCCTCGTCGGCTCCCAGCAACGAGAACAGCTCGTGCGCGAGGGCACGGAAGACCGCCTCGGGCTCGCCGGCGTCGTCGGCCAGTCGCATCAGGCGGCGCAGCGCGTCGAGCAGCGGGTCGCCGCCGGCCGCGGGGGGGGCGACGGGCGCGACTCGTACGGGGGCCTGCGTTGCGACGCCTGGCATGGGTGAAACTATACCCCCGGTGGCAGCGTTCCCCCTGGTGTTGCTTGGGGATGTCCACGTGTCGGTGTGTCGCAACCACGCGCGAGCGCGCGGGGCCTCCGTGCCCCGCGTCAGCGCGTGGCGACACTTGAGGAGAGACGCCGCCCGCGTGGGCACGGGCGGCGCTCTCTAAACGGTGGAGACCCACCCGGGAGGGGTGGGTCTCCGGCTCCCCGCCAGGAGTTAAGCCCTGAAGGTCACCGTGGCGTAGGCCTTGGAGGTGGCGCCCTTCTTCTTCGGCACGAAGCCGACGCGCACCTTGATCCGCAGCTGGCGGAACTTGCGCAGGATTTCCTTGCCGGTGCCGCTCAGCGACACGTTGAGTCGTCGCCTTGCCGCCGTTGCCGAGGTGGCGTGCGACGGCTTCAGGTCGGTGCCGCTGCCGCTGATGCGCCCGGCGGCGGGCAGCTGCACGGTCATGCATCGCAGTCGTGCCGGAGGTCCGGTGTTTGAGGATCTGCACCGGGCAGTTGGTGACCGAGATCTTCGTCTTCTGCGTGATCGTCGCGCCCGCTCTGCGCGACGATCGTGGTGGGCATCACGAGGTTCGCGGTGCAGAGGTTGCCGTTGGCGGCCAGCACCGAGTTCGAGCCGGTCGGGAGCTTCAGCGTGAAGCTCGAGACCGGTACGTCGGGCAGCGATTCAAACGTCGTGGTGATGACGTGTTGGCGACGTTGGTGTGGCCGACGAGGATCACCGTGACGCCGTCGCCGCTGGAGCACCAGGTCGAGGTCGGGGAACGCCTCACCGCCGTGGGAGACGAGGTAGGCGGTCCCGGCGAGCGTGCCGGGCAGCGCCGGCGTCGTCGCGGTCGCGCTGCCGACTCGCGTGCCCGGAGCAGCCACCGGCGGCGGGCCGGCTTCGAAGGTCGCCGCGGCGCACGCTTTGGCGAGCGTGGCCTGGCGCGACGGGCAGCTGCTTGGGCAGCAGGTCGTCATCTTCTTCATGTTGCCCTGGCCCGCCGCCTGGTGATCTTGACTTCGAGGCTCGCGCCGTTGGCCCGCGAGGTTTTCGCGCCGGTGATCGCGGTGAGGCTCGGCTTGAACGCGCAGCGTGCCGCATTCGTCGGTCGGCGAACGGGCTGGAGACGTTCTGCGTCGGCGGGCGTGCTCGACCCGAGCAGCGTGATGCCGGTGAGCGTCGATTCGGTCGCGAGCGGCCTGCAGCTGGTCGGGTTGAGCATGAAGCCCTGACGGTTGACTTCGACGTCGAGGCTCTGCATCCGCAGCGGGATGCCCTTGTAGATCGTGGGCACGGCGCCGGCCACGACCACGCGCGAGGTGTACGGTTCGACGTTGATCGTCTCGTGCGTGACCACGTTGCCGAGGCTGAACGGACCGGCGACGGCGGGCACCACGATCGCGAGGCCGTAGGGCGCGCCGCTGTAGGGGCCCGTCAGGTAGGCCGAGCCGGTGAACTGGTACGGCGCGGAGCCCGCCCCGGCGAGCACCGTGACCGAGCCGATCCGGCTGGAGGCCGGGCAGCCTCCCGTGCCGGCGGTCGCTTCGGCGACCTGCGCTTCGGCGCAGAGCGTCACCGCGGGGATCCGCCCGATGAGGCCGGCGGGCAGCACGGTCTTGATCTGCGAGAGGTACTGCTGGCCCGAGGGCCGCGTGAGCGTGAAGCGCGAAGGAGGTCGACGCTCCCGCCGGTCGGGGGCTGGCTTGTCGGTGCTCTGCGTGAGCGCGAACGGCAGCGGCGAGGCGCAGGCTCCGCCGGAGCCGTTGCTGTCGACCGTGAACGACGCGTCGAGGGCTCTGCGTGAATTTCGCGCCGATGTACGGCACGAGTTTCGTTTCGGTCGTCGCCGTGCCGCACGCGAGCGGGTTGGCGAGTCGGCGCGAGTGGGCCGCCTTTGAAGTGCAGGATCACGTCGCTGAAGGGCTGTTCGGGGTTATTGCAGAAGGTCGCGGTCACCCGCCCGGTCGTTTCGTTGGGCATGACCGTGCCTTTGAGGCGCACCGAGACGCCGTAGCGCGCGGACTCGGCGTCGAGGTACATGGTGTACGGCTGACCCGTGATCGGACCGGATTCGGGCCCGCCGAGGTAGATGTTGCCCTTCAGCGATCCCGGCGGGAGGTCGGGGACGTTCAGGGTGACCGTGCCGATTTTCGAGCCGGCCGGGCATTTGACCGCGTTCCGTGTGCCGATGCCGATCTGCTCGGCTTGCACGCTTCGAGGCCGTGCGCGGCCGACGGGGTTGAGCGTCATCCCTTCCGGCAGCGTGACGGTCGCGTTTTCCAGCTGCGAGGAGTCGATTTCTTCGGGCCGGCGGCGTGCGGCGACGTCAGTTCGGCCGTGACGCCGTCGGGCTGATCGGACTGGGTGGTTTCCGGCGTCATCGAGAACGTCGGCGCGAAGGGACGGGCGGTGAACGGCGCGATCCCGTTGCAGCCTTCGGTGCCGATCGGCGTGACGTACGTCTTCGAAGCTTCTTGGCCGAAAGGTGATTTGAGCGTCACGGTGTTCGTGGTGGCGGGTCCCGCGCCGGCGCAGTTGCTCGGGAGCGTGATGAAGCCGCCCTGTTCCGGTGGTGCCGATGTTGCCGTAAAGGATCAGCCGCGAGGAGATCAGCGGCAGCGCGGGTGAGACGTTGATTTCGTAGTAGTCGTGGTAGTTGCCGGCCCATTCCACGCTGCCTTCGATGAAGGTGTGGGCGTAGTACTGCTGTTCCTCGAGGATGTTCTGTTCGAGGAGCGTCGGGAAGCTGTTCAACGCCGGGTTTTGTGCCTCTTTATTCGGCTTCTTCGAACCCTTTTTCGAGCTGGCCTTTGGTGAGTTCCTTCGGCAGTTCGAGCGCCACGCCGAAGTCCGAGGCGAGGCCGTCGGCTGAACGAGGTTGTAAACCTTGCCTTCCAGCGGCAGGTCGCAGAAATCCCGGGCGCAGACGCTTCGGTCCGGCGAACGGTAACCTTGTTGACGCCGATTTCAGATTCTACTTCGCCTTCTTTGTTTTCTTTGCATTCGGTGCTCGATATAGAAACCGGTGCCCGGGATAGCTTCTTCCTGTTTCGCGTCGAATTCGTCCAGTGAGCACTTTGCCACAGCCTCGGGGTTCGTGCTCACGCCGGGGCCGACGTCGGTACGACGTGCGTGACGACTTGTTGGACCCCGGCGGCACCTCGTTGGGCAGTTTCCTTCGACGGTGGCGACCTTGAAGTCGGTGATTCCCCATCGTCGGGTGGCCGGCAGCCTGGGTGTAGCCCTGTTCTTTGGCTTCGGTGGGCGTGGGTTCCTTGGGTACCGAGTACGAGAACCCGGGAACCGGTTCCGACGTTTTCCGAGCCGCAAGTTTTGTAGGCCGCAGTGCAGTTGCCCGCGACGAGCGTTTCGACGCCGAGCGAAGCCTGCGCGGCCGCGGGCGCGGCGACTGCGGCGAAGCCCACGCCGGCGAGCAGCGTGGCGAACCAGACCCGTGCAGACGACCGGATCGTCATGCGAAAGCGGGGAACCTCATGTCAACCTCCCTCAGTGGCCCAGGGCCGTCCTTGTATCCCCGAAGAACACAATTCTCTATACCCAAGTTGCGCTTTTCTTCTCTAACCCATCGTTCGGCCAGCAAGAATCCGACTGGGGTTGTCAGCGGCGTGTGCTCCTGCAGCGGGCCACTCAGGCGCGACGGGCTGGGGAGTCCTCAGCGGCGCGCGCCGCTCACGGTCGGCTCAGCGCGGGTCCGGCTGGGCGGTCGTCGAGCGGCGCGTGCTCCTCGCGGGCCAACTCGAGTGCCTCCTCGAGGCCGCTGCCGGAAACCGCGCTCGACCAGCGGCTGCAGCAGCATCCGCAGTGGCAGTGCCACCGGCACCCAGCCCGGCGCAGTCACACGCCGGGAGCGCCGCTCGCACACCGCGCTCGATCGCGTCGAGGGCGCGGGCCAGCGGCATCGGTGCCAGCACGGGCGCCGCGGCGGCCTGGCGGCCTGCTCGACGGCGCGCGTCCGGAAGCCGCGGCTGACCATGTCGGTGTCGATGAAGCCGAAGTAGCCGACCCCCACGCGCGCGCCCGACGTGCGCGCAGCTCGATGCGCAGCGTGTCGCCGAGCGCCTCGACGCCGGCCTTGGAGGCGCTGTAGGGGCCGAGCATCGGCGCAGTGCAGCGCCGCCGCCAGCGGAGGCGATCGGCAGCGCGTACCCGCGGGGGTGCGCGAGGTGCGGCCCGGCGGCGCGCAGCGTGTAGTAGACCCCCAGCAGGTTGACAGCGATCGATGCGCTCGAAGTACGCGGGTCGCCGCCGATCAGCGGCAGCTGCGCCGCGACGCCGGCGTTGGCGACCACCACGTCCAGGCCGCCCAGCCGCTCGACCGCGCCCGTCCACGGCCGCTCAACCTGCGCGCGGTCGGTGACGTCGCACTCCAACCACGGCGCCTCCCCGCACTCCGCGGCCACCCGCGCCAGCAACTCGGGCTCCAACCCCGCGAGCGCCACCCGCGCCCCCCGCTCGTGCAGCCGCTGCGCGGTGCCGGCGCCGATCCCGCGCGCCGCGCCGGTGATCAGCACGCGGCGGCCGTCCAGGGGGATCGGGGGGGCGCTGCTCATTTGGCGCGAGCCGTCGACGTCATCAGCAGCGCAGCCTATACGCCTGGCGAACAAGCTCAACGGGAGCACGCTCAGGACGCTGCTCTCGCGCGGCGTTCGATGCCGCCCGCTGCGCTCGATGCCAGCGTCGTATTACGCTCGATCCCAGCGCAGAGATGCGCTCGATCTTAGCGCAATTTTGCGCTTGACTATGGCGCAGCTTTGCGCTAGGATGTAGCGCACAGTGGCCAACCCCTTCGTCTTCTCAGAGCCGGCTGCGCCGGCAGAGCTGCTGGATCGTGACGCCGAGGCGGCGCTGCTCGTCGACCGGGCGGCGGGCGGCCACAACTCGCGCCTGGTCGCTCCGCGACGCTACGGCAAGACCTCGCTGCTGCGCCGGGCCCTGGCCGACGCCGCGGAGCAGGGGCTGGTGGGCGTGTACGTCAACTTCTTCGGCATCCTCACGCAGGCCGACGTCGCGGCGCGGATCGAGTCGGCCTACGCCGAGCAGCTGCCGCGACGGCTGGCACACTGGTTCGAGGGCGTCAGGCGCACCCTGCGCACCGGCGTCCGTGTGGGCGGCGGCCCGCTGCCCGCCAGCGTGGAACTCAGCGCCGGTGGAACCGCGTCGCGCACCCTGCTCGACTGTCTGGCGCTGCCTCGGCAGCTGCACGAGGCGAAGGGCACCCGCGCGCTGATCGCGTTCGACGAGTTTCAGGACGTGCTGCTGGCAGGCGCCAGGCTGGACGCCGTGATTCGCTCGGAGGTCGAGCACCACGCCGGCGCCGCGAGCTACGTGTTCGCCGGCTCGCACGTCGGGATGATGCGAGAGCTGTTCGCGTCCAAGCGCCGGGCGTTCTACGGGCAGGCCGGCGCGGTCGCGCTCGGGCAGCTCGCGCCCACCGACGTCGCCGAGTACGTGAGCAGCCGCTTCGCGCGGGCCAACCGCGAGATCGGCAGTGCGCTCGGCCCCCTGCTCGACTTCTGCGAAGGGCACCCGCAGCGCACCATGCTGCTCGCGCACTTCACCTTCGAGCGTGTGCCGGCCGGCGGGCAGGCCGACGCCTCGACGTTCACCGACGCGCTCGACCACGTCCTGGGCGTGGAGGCCGGCGACGAGCTGAGAGCCGTGTGGTCGGGGCTCACCGCCGGCCAGCGGCGAGCGCTCACCGCGGTCGCGGAGAACCAGACGCCGCTCTACGGCCGGGCCGCCCAGGTGCGCGTCGGTGGAGCGCGCGGCGGCTCGGTGACCACCGCGCTGCGCGGGCTCATCGACGCCGGCGAGGTGGTCGCTGACCCCGCCCACCCGACAGGGCACCGGGTGGTCGACCCGCTGCTCGCCTACTGGGTGCGAGCGGGGCGCTCGGGAGGCTGAGGCTTCACTCGCCGGCCCCGGGGACGTAGCCCTCGGCCGCTGCACCCGCCCCGGGCACGCCAAGCGAACGCCGTAGCGGCCGGAGGCCGCCATCAAAAAACTCCCGGCGGGCTGCGCCTCAGCTCGGCAGGTGGAAGGGCACGGTCGTCACGACGATCCCCGGCAGCCGGCGCAGCGCGCGGCGCAGGCGGGGGGCGACGCCGTTGTGCAGCGGGCGGTGCCAGCAGCGGCGGACGACCAGTTCTGGCAGCACGACGGTGACGGTGAAGTCGGGCGCCTGGCGTGCAGCAGCGCGCAGGTAGCGCGCCAGCGGGGCGACCAGCGCGCGGTAGGGGGAGAGCACGATCTCAAGCGGCACGTGGTCGCCCCACACCTGCCAGTAGGAGCGAAAGCGCCGGGCCTCCTCGGCGTCGGCGGAGAGGTGCAGGGCGAGCACCGGCTGGCCCAGCGACGCGGCGTAGGCGAGCGCGCGCAGCGAGGCGAGGTCCATCGCGATGACCGGCACCACGGTCAGGTTGAGCACCTGGTCGGGGGCCTCCTCGCGCTCGTGTAGGCCGCTGCGCACCGCGGAGTGGGCGCGGTCGTTCGAGACGGCGCCGGGCGGCGGCGCGATCAGCTCCGCGCTCTCGCACGTGCCGACACCGGCTGCAGCGCGACGGCGCGCCCGACCGCGAGGTAGTGGGCGCGGATGCGCAGGAACAGCACCACCAGCGCGGGGACCAGCACCACCACGAGCCACGCGCCCTCCAGGAACTTCGTGAACGGGGTGATCGCCAACACCACCCCCGAGAGGAACGCGCCGAGCGCGTTGAAGCTCATGCTCCTGCGCCACCCCTCCTCGCGGGTGCGCAGCCACCGTAGGACCATCCCGGTCTGCGAGAGCGTGAACGCGAGGAACACGCCGACCGCGAACAGCGGGATCAGGCTCGTCACGGAGCCGTCGAACGCGGCGAGGATCGCGGCGGCCGCGGCCCCCAGGACGACGATCCCGTTGGAGAACGCGAGGCGGTCGCCCATCCGCAGGAACAGGCGTGGCGCGGAGTAGTCGCGCGCGAGGAAGAACAGCAGCCGCGGGAAGTCCGAGAAGGCGGTGTTGGCGGCGAGCAGCAGCACGAGCGCGGTGGTGGCCTGCACGTACGCGTACGCCACGCCGGAGCCGAGGCCGCGGTGGGCGAGCTGGGAGAGCACCGTCTGCGAGGAGGACGGCACCACCCCGTCGAGCTGGATCAGCACGACGGTGCCGACGAACATCACCACGAGCAGGCTCACCATCCACGTCAGCGTGGTGCGCGCGTTGCGCCACTCCACCGGGCGAAACGCGGGGATCCCGTCGGAGATCGCCTCGATCCCGGTCATCGCTGTGGCGCCGGAGCCGAAGGCGCGCAGGATCAGCAGCAGCCCGACACCCTCGACGGCGTGCACCGGCGGGCGGGGCGTCGCGTGGAAGCCGTGCCCGGCGGCGTCCCCGAGGCCGACCGCGACCAGCAGGAAGATCGCCAGGATGAACAGGTACGTCGGCGCGGCGAACAGCAGCCCGGCCTGGCGCACCCCGCGGAGGTTGCCGGCGACGAGCACGGCGATCACCGCGAGGCCGAGCGGCACGGTGTCGGGCGCGAGCGAGGGGATCGCGGAGGTGACGGCGGCGATCCCGGAGGCGACCGACACCGCGACGGTGAGCACGTAGTCGAGCATCAGCCCGGCGGCGGCGGTGAGCCCGGGCACCAGGCCGAGGTTGTCGGAGGCGACGATGTACGAGCCCCCGCCGCGGGGGTACGCGCGGATCGTCTGGCGGTAGGACAGCCCGACGACCACCATCAGCACGAAGATCGCGACCGAGATCAGCCGCGAGTAGCCGAACGCGGCGGCCCCGCCGAGCGCGAGCACGACGAGCATCGCTTCGGGTCCGTACGCCACCGAGGAGAGCGCGTCGGAGGAGAGCACCGGTAGCGCCACGAGCTTGCGCATGCGCTCCTCGAGCACCGCGGCGGAGTGCAGCGGGGGGCCGAGCAGCGTGCGGCGCACGCGCGCGGCGGTCCACCCTCCGCGCGTGGGCGCGTGCCCCGCCTCGCGCGTGGCCTCGAGCTCCTCCCCGGGCGCGCCGTCGGCCTCGACCGCCACGAAGCGCGAGCGCCCGAGGCGCACCGTGCCGACGCCCGGGCCGGTGACGCCTGCCTGCCCGACGCCCGACTGCCCGAGGTTCGGGTCGCACGGCAGCGCCCGAATCCACCGCGCGCGGTCCCCCAGTGCGGACCCCCACCGCTCCCCGATCCCGCGCAGCACCTCCAGGTCGCTCTCCTCGAGCGCGGGGTACCCGGTCGCGGGGCTCAGCACGACGGGCTGCTCGCCGTCGGGGGCCGCGGGGGCGGGGGGCGTCGCCGTGGGCGCGGGTGGGTGCTCGGGCTGGGGGGGCTCGGTCTGCGAGGGGGTGGCCTGCGGAGGTTCGGCCTGTGGAGGTGTGGGGTTCGCCACGGCGCCCCATCATCACAGGCGGGCACCCCGGAAAGCGCGGTCTCGTCTTCTGCCGACCCTCGGAACGCCGCACGAACGCCACGCGAATATCGTGTCGACACCCCTGCGTAATGTTAGGCAGGACATGGCAACCGCTCTAGCCGACCTCCCCCCACGCGAGCGCCCGCGGGAGCGGTTGCTGTGCAGCGGGCCGGAGGCACTGAGCGACCGCGAGTTGCTCGCGCTCGTCCTACGGCACGGTTGTCGGGGAGAGAACGCGCTGAGTCTCGCAACCTCGTTGCTTGCCGAGTACGGCGGTCTCGGCCCACTCGCGGGTGCACGGCCAGAGGAGCTCGCCACCAGGAATGGCATCGGAGTCGCGAAGGCGGCGGCGCTCGTGGCCGCTTTTCAGCTGGGCCGACGGCTTGGTCTCGACGACACGCCGCTTGTGCTGCGAAGTCCGAACGATGTGGCTGAGGTCGCGCGTCGGGAGCTTGACGGCCTACGCCGCGAGCGCGTCCTCGTGCTCATCTGCGACGCAGCAAACCGGCTCCGGCGGACCGTAATCGTCTCTGAGGGATCGATCGACCGCTCGCTCGTACCGGTTCGCGAGATCCTCAACGCAGTACTCCGCCACGACGGACGCGCCTTCGCTATTGCCCACAACCATCCGAGCGGGTGCCCGGAGCTAAGCGAGGCCGACCACCTTGCGACGGCCGAGGTGCGAGATGCGGCGAGCGTTGTCGGTCTTCGATTTCTCGGACATGTGGTGGTGGCTTGCGACCGATCCAATGCGGTGGCAACGGTCAGCGAGGGCCAAACACCTCATTGAGGGCCGCTGAAATCAGTGCTCTCGATAGTTCGATCTGGCGCTGGTACTTGGCGGCTATCGTGACAACGTGGTCGCGTAGAAGGTCTAGTCGCTGGGCGAGCTTCCGTTGCTCTTCGATCGTGGGTAGAGGAATCGTGAGGGCTTCGAAACGTTTGACCGCAAGTGTGCGGTTCCTTCCGGCGGAGCCCGGTGAAGCTCGGCGAATCAGTTCAAGACCGGGTTCGCTCTGAAAAAACCAAGCAGCCCAAGAGGTGTCGATTCGCTCCTCGACCGGAACGAAAGTCATAAAACGGTGAGAACCAATTCTGCCCGACTCGGCGTCCGAGGCCACAGCAATCGCACCCTCCCATGCAAAGACATTGCTTATGACTAGGTCGCCGGGCTCGATCCAAAATACCCGCTTGTTGCCTAGATCCACCCCATTGATAGGCTCCTTGTGGAAGATTCCGCGACCGAAAGCCCGAATCCCGATCTCTTCATACTTCGCGTCTAGATCGACAACAACCGGGCGACGCTTGAGAGCGAGGACTTTGCCCACACAAACATGTTCGCTCGCGCTGCTCATTACCAGTGCCCAATCTCGATCTTGAGCTCTTGCAAGTAGTCCAAGGATCTCGTGCTCGGTCTCGAACAGATCCTGGAGCAACTCCCCTGGCGGACGATGCGCCAGATCGCCCGGGCCATGAGGGTTTCGCATGTCAAGATTGAAGCCAGAGGCCTCGATCTCGGCGATCGACACTCGCCAAGCCTGCTCGTTCTCTTTACGCTTGTTCCACCAAGCCTGGCAGTCAGCGAATTCCTCGAAACGCATCGGCTTCGTCTTCGAGTACTTCTTACGCCCCTCCGGAGGAGGTATCTCGTAGAACCAGACCTGCTTGGTCCGCCCAGTCTTCTCGAAGAAGAGGAGGTTCGACGGAATCGCCGTGTAAGGCTCGAACACACCGTCAGGAAGCCGCACAACCGTATGCAGGTTGCATTCGGTGAGCAGCTGCTGCTTGATTCGAGCGCCTAGTCCTTCGCCGAACAGCACGCTGTTCGGCACGACGATGCCGCACCGTCCGCCGTCCTTGAGCTGGCGGATCACCAGCTGGAGGAAGAGCCATGCCGTCTCCGCTGTCTGCTTGTCAGCCGGGAAGTTGGCTTGGATGCTCTTCTCCTCCTCGCCACCGAAGGGGGGGTTCGTGAGGATGACGTCGACGCGGTCCTTTCTGCCAATCTGGGTGATCGGCCGAGCGAGAGCGTTGCCGCGTATGATGTTCGGCTGTCCGACGCCGTGCAGCACGAGGTTCATCATCCCAAGCAGGTAGGGCAGCGGCTTCTTCTCGATCCCGCGGAGGTTGGTGTGTAGCTTTCGCAGCTGCTGCGTGGTCTTGACCTGCGGCTGTAGATGATCCAGCGCCTCGACGAGAAAGCCGCCCGTCCCGCAGGCGGGGTCGAGGATGATCTCACCGAGCTGCGGGGCGACCTGCTGGACGATGAAGCGGATGACCGGTCGCGGCGTGTAGAACTCGCCGGAGTCGCCCGCGGCGTCGCGCATCTCGCGCAGCATCGACTCGTACAGATGCGCCATCGTGTGGATGTCGTCGGAGGAGGCGAAGTTGATCTCGTTGACCTTGTTGATCACGTCGCGCAGGAGGTAGCCGGAGAGCATCCGGTTGTTGGTCTCCTTGAAGACTTCGGCGAGCACGTCGCGGGGGTCGTGGCTGCCCGTGCCAGTGAGGCCGCGGAGGTAGGGCAGAAGCTTGCCGTTGACGAAATCGAGCAGCGCCTCCCCGGTGGGTCCGTTGGGGTCCGCCGCCCAGTCTCGCCACCGGTAGGGCGACTCGATGGCAGGGCGGTGGTTGGCCTCGGTCACCTCGCGGTTGACTTCCAGGCCGTCGAATGCCTTCAGGAAGAGCAGCCACGCGAGTTGGGGAATCCGGTCGAGGTCGCCGTTGAGACCGGCGTCCTTGCGCATCGCGTCGCGGGCTGACTTGATGACCGCGGCAAGCTTTGCCTGGGGGGAGACGGGTGGGGTCGTCTTCTTGGTTCGGGCCATGGCGCTCAGGTCTCCTCGGTTGGGAACATCTCGGCCCACAACGTCGCCATGGTGGCCACAGCCGCAGAGAAAGACGTGGTCGACAGTCGTGTTCGGCTGCGAGCCGCTCGTATCGATCGGGCCAGCTGGTCGGAAGTGGCGAGAGCGAGGCTGGAGGACTCGACACCGTCGCGCTCACCCCAGACCAGCTGAATCGCCGCCGCGAGGGCGGAGGGTTCAAGGAGGTCGTGTTCGGAGAGGATCACCAGGTCGACGAGGTCTCGCACCCGTGTGTTCTCGCGGTCGCCGAAGTCCTCTGAGCATCCCGTGGAACTTCTCTGCGGCGTGCCGGTTGACGTCGACGATCTCGATGAACGGAGCGACGATCCCTGCGAAGTCGAGCGAGTTCGGCAGTCGCACGAGGTCTGTCGCGATGAGCTCGTGGGCGCGGGGAGAAACGTCAACCTGGACGCCCCCGAAGGGCCTGCCCGCAAGCTCGGCGGCGACCTTGACCCGCCATGTGACGACGGCCGCCGTCATCCTCCATCAGCTGCTTGACCGGCCCGGTGGTGAGCGTGAACTTGTCACCGTCCACGTCAGCCTCCGAGAGCTTCGACGAGCCGTTCCCTCAGCTCCTCTGCGTCTGTGACGTCGCCACGTAGCCCGAGATCGATGTCCTTGGTGAGCCGAGCGTCGTCACGCAGCCGGACCTCGAGCGCCATCCCGCCCTTGAGCACCCACAGACCGGGCTCGGCGGCCTGGAGCCTGCTGACGATCCGCTCGAAGAGTACGCGGCGGCGTAGCCGATCGAGACTGACCTCGGTGTCCTTCGAGCGGGCGAGCAGTCGCTGCTCGAGCGCCATCCGCAGCGCCTGGGCGGTCTCGTAGGTCATGACGTCGCAATCCGCTGGATCGCCCGCTCGATGTACAGCGCTGCCTTCGCGTCGAGGGCCTCGGCTCGAGATGCGCAGCTGGCGGATCGTGAGGAGCCCGCCTTCGCGCGCTTCCTCGATCGCCCGCGCGAGTTGGTCCTCTTCGGCGGAGAGAGCCGCGACGTCCACGAGCGAGCGAATCACGCGTGGTGAGCGCGAAGCCGGTGCGCTCAACGACGTCGCTGTCGGCGAGGTCGGCGTGGTGCAGGGTCGACCGCAGGGTCCCGCATCGAGAACCGGGGGGGCACAGTGAGATGCACGCGGGCGGACTCGAACTCTCCGACGCCGTGAACCGAGAGCGCGCTCTCGTGCGAGACGACGGCTCGGCCCCGCGACCAGAGCGTCCAGCGGATCAGATCGTCGTGTACGTTGGGGATCCACTCCGCGAGGCGGAAGAGGCCGCGGTCGACGCGCAGCCAGTTGCCGGCGCTGACGTGGTGGGCCTGCGCCGGGTAGGAGTAGCCGATCTCCTTGGCCTGGGCCGCGGTGAAGTAGCCGCCTTGGTCGGCCGCCAGGCCGAACAGTCTTCGTCGTAGGTCTCGTCGATCCACCGGCACGTGTGCGATACTATATAGAAACTTGAAGTTTCGACGTCGCTAAGCCGACACTAAACTAAAGTTTTCGTATAGGTATCAAGCCGCGTAGAGGAGCTCTCCGAGCTTCCCCACGGCCTCGTGGAGCGCATCGGGGGAGCCAAAACGATCGGCGATCTCGGCGGGCGATCCGAGCGAGGAGAGCGGCGGGACTTCGAGCACGCCGAGGTCGTCAAGCTGGCCGATGCCGTGCTCGGCGTACTTGTCAAGCAGCTGGGCAAGGACCTCGCGAGCCGCGGGCTGGTACGCGGCGAAGAAGTCAGCGTGTTCCTTGCGGACCCGCCGCGCTCGGTCGGTGCGAGTCGTCAGCGGCTGGTTCCAGGCCAGGTGGACGAGCACGTCCAGCGGGTCGGCGTCACCGAGGCCAGTGCGTATCGGCCAGCTCGCCGATGTCGATCGCGTGCTGCACGAGCGCATCGAGCACATCGTGACGCCCCACACGGCTGCGCCACTTCGAGCGGAGGTTCTGGGGGTCCGGGAAGAGCGAACGAACAGTGTCGGCGACGAAATCTCGGTACTCGACGAGCCGCAGGCGGTGAGGTCTCGGGATCGAGGTGATAGATCAGCCTCGGCGGTGACCCATACCTCGACGTCGTCGACGTAGAACTTCGCCCGTGGCTCCACATCGAGGTCGTCTGGGTCGATCGTGTGGCGATCGGTGTCGTCGGGCTCGAACAGGGGCTCCGGCTCCTCGACAACCGTATCCTCGACCACGTTCCCCTGCTCGTCGATCTCCTCGCGGTCGATCCGCTCGGGTGGGCCGTCGAACTCGCGGTCGTTGAACAGAGCTGGTCGCGCCTGCGTAGTCGATGATGTCAAACGAGAGCTTGTCCTCGTCGGGGAACAGCCGCGTGCCGCGGCCGATGATCTGCTTGAAAAGCGCAAGCGAACCGATGGGTCGGAACAGGACGATGTTGCGGACGGTCGGCAGGTCGACGCCGGTCGAGAGCATCTGGGATGTCGTGGCGATCACCGGAAGGTCCTTCTCGGTGTCGGCGAAGTCGCTCAGGTAGCCCTTGCCGATCTTGCCCTCTTCGCTCACGATCCGGACGACATAGTTCGGGTGCTGGCGGGTCAAATCGGCGTTCGCGTTATGCAGCGCCCGTCGCATCTGGTCGGCGTGCTCCTGGTCGACGCAGAAGACGATCGTCTTGGCCCACCGGTCGGTGCTGGCCAGCTATTTGGTCAGGTGCCTCGCGGCCTCCTCGGTACGTGTGAGCAGCGACACGACCCGCTCGAACTCCTTGGTCGTGTAGAGGCCGGGGGGGATTTCCTTGCCGAAGCGGTCCAGCTGCTCCGGGGTCGGGTGCCCAGCCGTGGGCGTCGGGACTGAGCACCACGCGACGCACCCGGTAGGGCGCCAGGAAGCCGTCGTCGATGCCTTGGGCGAGGGAGTATTCGAAGAGCGGGTCGCCGAAGTACTCGTAGCTGTCGACGGTCTCCTCGCGCTTCGGGGTCGCCGTCATCCCGAGCTGCGTGGCTGGGGAGAAGTGCTCGAGGATGGCCCGCCACGACGACTCGGCGTTTGCGCTGCCCCGGTGGCACTCGTCGACGATCACCAGATCGAAGAAGTCGGGATCGAACTGTCGGAAGATCCCGTTCGGCTCGTCGCCGCCGTCGGCGAGTGCCTGGTAGAGCGCGAAGTAGATCTCCCGCCCCGCCTTGGCCTCGCCGCTCAGCTTCCAGACGGGCCCTTCGCCGAAGGCCGGGACGAAGTAGTCACTCTGCGGCTGGTCGATGAGGATGTTGCGATCGGCTAGGTAGAGGACCCGCGGGTTGCGCCCCGGGCGCCAGCCGCTCTTCCAGAGCTTCCAGACGATCTGCATCGACACGAAGGTCTTGCCGGTGCCGGTCGCCATCGTGAGCAGGAGGCGCTTCTTGCCCCCGAGGATCGCCGCGACCGAACGGTTGATCGCGGTCCGCTGGTAGTAGCGGGGCTCCTTGACGCTCCCGTCGGCGTTGCGGAGCGTTCGGTTGAAGGGCACGACGACCCCGTCGGCCACCGACATCGTCGGTGATGCCCTTCCAGGCCCGGTACCTGGACCACAGCTCCTCCGGGCCCGGGAAGGCGACGAGCTTGTCGTTCTCCAGGCCGGTGTCGCGGTCGTCCTCGACGATGCCCTTGCCGTTGGTCGAGTAGGCGAAAGGGAGGTCGAGCAGCTGGGCATAGTTCTTCGCTTGCTGGAGGCCCTTGCCGGGTATCGCGTACTCGCGCTTCGCCTCGACTACAGCGATCGGCACGCCAGGCCGGTACTCGAGGACGTAGTCGGCACGAAGCGCATCGCCTCGCCGGTGCTTCTTGCCGACGGCGATGATCGCGACCGTCGGTGATCGGGAACTGCTCCTGAATCTGATCCTCGCTCCAGCCCGCCGCCTTCAGGCGCGGCAGCACGTAGTCACGACACGTGTCCCTCTCGAGCGGACCGGGCATGGGCGTACAGTAACGGCGATTGCGATGATACGCCCGATAATTCGTCTAAGGACCTCGGGCATTTTCGACCCACCCCGGGTCCGCTACGCGAACGCCGCTGCGGCCGGAGGCCGCCATCAAACCTCCCCCCTGCAGGCTGCGCACGCGTACTCGAACGACGCGCCGGCAGATACCCGTGCTCAGCCCACCACCAGGGTCGCGTGCATCCCTTTGGCCTCGTGCCCGGGCAGCGAGCAGAAGAGCGTGTAGGTGCCGGCGTGCAGCTTGAGCTTCAGGTCACGCACCGCGCCCGGTTCGGTGTTGGGCAGCGCGCCGGGTTCGACGCCTTCGGCCGGTTCGAGGGCGTGCAGGTTGTGTGCGTCTTCGCCGCGGTTGACGAGCTCGATGATGACTTCCCCGGCGGGCACTTCGGGGCGTGAGAGGGTGAACGAGTACTCCTTGGCGATCACCTGCACACGCGCGGGCGCGGGCGGGCCGGGCAGGCTCGCGGGCGCTTCGGTGGCTGGTGGGCCGGAGGCGGTGCTGCCCGCCGAGGGAGTGGCGGGGGCGGTCGGCGAGGAGGTCCCGGAGGGCGTGGAGGGGTTGGAGGGGGCCGGTCCGGCGGAGCCGGCCGGCTGGGCGGGCGTTCGTTGTGCGGTGCCCCCGCGGTGTGGCTGACGAGCGCCGCGGGAGCGGGGACACCGGTGTGCGCGTGCGGCCCGGCAGGCGTGGGTGGAGCAGTGGGACGAGTGGGACGCGCGTGAGTCACGGCAGGCGCGGCGGGCGGGCGCGGCGAGCGTGACCGCGGCTAGGGCGCCTGCGAGGAGGCACAGCGTCCAGAGCACCGCCGCCCAGATCCCCGTGCGTCCTCTCCTGGGTCTCGACACCCCGCCGGCGTGTGCGCGCCGACGGGGTGTCGGCCTGTGCGCGTTCACGACTTCAGCCCGGAGGCCCGTCGGCGTGCGCCTCACTTCAGCAGCACCGGCCGCGCGAAGCTCGCCGCTTCGGGGATCACGAGGCCCGCTTCGGTCTGAAACCACTGCTCCAGCAGCGCAGCAGTACATCGCGCGGAAGTCCGACGTGTTGACGAGGTTTTCGTTTTCGTCGAGCTTGCTCAGGCCGGGGAACTCGCCGACCATCTTGCCCGTGACGCGGGTGCCGATCAGGAACGCGACGCCGGCGGCGCCGTGGTCGGTGCCGGAGCCGTTTTCCTGGGGGCGGCGGCCGAACTCCGACCACAGCTGGATGAGCACGCGGTCGTCGAGCTTGCGCGCTTCGAGGTCGCGCTGGAAGGCGAGCACCGATTCGACCGTCTGGTCGAGGTTGGTGCTGAGCGTGCTGTGCCTCGTCGGAGTGGGTGTCGTAGGAGCCGACCGCGTTCAGCGACACGCATTTGATCGGCAGCGCTTCGTCGTCGAGCATCGCCGCGAGCGCCGCCAGGCGTTCGGGGAATTCGCCGCCGGCCGTGGGATAGGTGACGGGCGAGGTGAAGCCCGGCTTGCCTTCGGGTTCGACGAACGGCGCGATCTGGTTGCAGCATGATGCTCGTGTCAAGCGACGCGTCGCGCGCCTGCGCGAAGGCGGGCGAGGGGGCGCCCAGGGCGCCGAGCTGACCGAACGTTCAAGCGCGGGGCCGGTCAGCGGTTCGTCGAGGCCGTAGGCCCAGAAGTTGTAGTCAGAGGGCGAGGAGACGGCGGCGACCGGCACCTTGGTCGGTGGCCAGCGCCGGCGCGAGCGAGTAGTCCAGCGACAGGCCCTGCAGCGGGTTGCCGGGTTCGCCGGCGACGTCCAGGTAGCGGCCCATCCAGCCGGAGCGCGTCTGGGTGTCGAGCTCGCCCGACCTCCCAGTAGTGGCGGCTGGTGAAGTGGCTCTCGTCGGGCGGGTCGTAGCCGATCGCCGGGAACACCGTGACCTTGCCCTCGCCGTGCAGCTGTGGCGAGGCCGCCGGCCGCGGGGTGCCACATCAGGTCTGCGTCCTCGGTGAACGGCGCCCCGTCGCCTTCGGCGAGCCCGAGCGTGGGGCGCAGTTCGTGGTAGCGCGCTTCCTTGACGGGCGCGAGCACCGACAGCGCGTCCCAGCCGCCTTCCATGAAGATCGACACGAGCACCGGCTGGTTGGGCGTGCGCGGCGGCGGCCTGGGCGATGCCCGTCTTCGAAGTGGCGGGGCGAGAGCGCGGAGGCGCCGTAGACCGACAGCAACGCGCGCCGACGGAGCGCAGCAGGAACGCGCGCCTGTCCATGCCGGTGCCGGCGGGCAGCGGCATCCCCGGCTCGATCGCCGGCAGGCCGCGGCCGGCGGCGGCGACGCCGCGGCGCAGCAGCTGCGCGCGGGTGAAGTCGTTGCAGGAGCAGCTTCGGGCACGTCAGCTCACCTCGGTTTCGTGGGTCGGTCGTGGCAATCAGCTCACCTGCATGTCGGGGGAGGTCGCGATCAGCATGCGCAGCGCGTTCTGGCGAATCGCCCGGTAGGGGCTCTGCTCCCAGTCGGCGGTCACCCGGCCGTCAGGCACGTTTCGGCGAAGGTGGCGATGCACTGCTGCGATTCGCGCTGACAGCGGCGGGTTGCCCCAGTAGGCGAGCGCGCTCGCGAAGCGCCTCGGCGGGGTCCTCGCGTTGCGCTGTATTCGGGTTCGCCTTCGCCCGGCCACGGGTTGGGGTAGCGTCTTGGCGGTGACGTAGCTCGCGATTTCCCAGCGCGCCTTGGCGGTGGAGGTGTCGAGCCAGCGCGAGAAGTCCCAGCCGGAGACGTTGGGCGGGTAGAACAGCTGCTGCCCGGCGGCGGCCGACAGCCAGGCCCACGCGGTCGTGTCGATCGGGCGGCCGATCGCGCGCAGCAGGCCGGCGTTGTAGACGACCGGCGGCGTGACCAGCTCGGGGCCTTCGTGGAAGTCGGGGTGCTGGAGGATCGCCTCGACGACCGCGCGGATGCTGTAGCCGCTGAGCAGTGTAGAGGCCCTGCAGCGACGGCGAGCGTGGCTTCGTCGGGCGGGTGGGGATGAAGTAGCCCCACAGCTTGGTGACGAAGAACGAGGCGTGCAGCGGGTGGTTCGACGCAGAGGCGCACCGCGTCTTCGTAGTTCCAGTTGCCGGTCTGCCCGAACACGGTCTTGTCTGCCGTTGTCGTGGCGCGCGGGGTCGAAGCGGAAGTTGTGCAGGCCGCTGCTTGCGGTCCATTCCGCCGTCCAGCCGGTCAGCGCGCGCGCCATTTCGCGCACGTCGTCCTCGGTGTAGGCGCCGCGGTCGGCGCCGAGCGAGAACAGCTCCATCATCTCGCGCGCGTAGTTCTCGTTGGGTTGCCCGCTTCGTTGTAGATCCCGTCGAGGAACACGAGCATCGCGGGGTTGGTCGTGACCGCGAGGAAGAGGTCGTGGAAGCTGCCGAGGCGTGTTCGCGGAAGAGGTCGTTCTGATCGAGCATCAGCTGCTGGCTGTCGACCTTTTCGTTGGAGTTGGCAAACCAGTCGTGCCAGATGAACGTCATCCGCTCGACGAGCTGCTGGTCGGAGCGCACCATGCGGTCCAGCCACCAGCAGTGGTCCTCGCCCCACGCGTTGGCGGGGTCGAGCGGTTCGCCTTCTTCGTCGGTGGGTGCGGGGCCGCTCAGGACGGCGGGCCCTGAGGGCCGCGTGAGGCTTGCACGACCTGCTTCGAGCGGCTGCCCGGCGAGCGCCTCGGCCTGCCCGGAGTCGGCCCGAAGCCGGCGCGCCACAGCAGGCGGTTGGCGTTCGCCTGCGTGAGCAGCGCGGGCGCGGCGGGGACCGGGGCGTTCGACGGCGGCGGCGGCGTGGCGGGGGCGGTGGGCAGCGCCTTTCCCGCGGTGCCCAGGTGGCGACGGTGGTGCTTGCGGTGCTTGCGGTGGTGCTTCTTGTGCTTGCGCTTGCTCTTGTGGTGCGCGGCGTGCTTGTGGTGCCCGTGCTCCTTGCCGTGCGTGGCGTGGTGGTCGGCGGCCACAGCGGCGGGCCGCCCGGCGGCCTCGAGGTGTGGGGAGCCCTGGCCCATCTCGCCCATGCGGGCCCCTCGGTGGAGTGGGTCAAATAGTCGAGTCCCGACGGCGCGGGCTGGACGAACGTTCGAGGCGGGCGCGCGGAACGGCCGTCCCTGTCACGGCCGTTCCGCAGCTCTTCGCGAAGCCACGCTCGCGGTCTGGCAGGTGCCTACGCCCCAACTGGTCGGCGGGCCCGGGGGTGGCGGGGGTTGGCCCCGCGCCTTGCCGCCCGTCGGTCTGGCCGTGTGAAGCGGGGGGAGCGAGCTCCCTCCGCATCCTCGGCGTCGCTGATCGCCCACGCGATCCGCTCGACCAGCTGCGCCGCGGCATGGCCGGTGCTCAGGTGAACAGAGTGCACGTGCTCGTCGAGCAGCACGGGGGCGTCGGCCAGCTGGGAGGGAACTGGATCGGTTGTGACGATGACTCTGGGCACAGGGGTCTCCTTTGTGTTCGACGGTGTTGGGTGGCGGACGGGCCGGCGGGGTGGGGCGCCGGCCCGTCCGAGGGGTGTCCTGGGAGCGCGACTGCGCCCTTCCGAACGGGGGGGTGGAACACGTGACGTCAGATGCGACGTGAACATCGCCCGGCCACGTCGACCGTCGGCGGTTCAACGCAGGCCACCCGGCCCCTTGGAAAGCCGGTCGCCGCTGGCGTGGTGGGCGTGGGTTCGACCATTCTCCACTAAGTATATCCAGATTATGGAGAATGTCAAGGGGCTTCCGCTACCGGCCCGTCGGCCGAGTTCGTACTTCGTTTCCCCACTCTCGGGGGTCACCGAGTTTGAAAGCCGTTCTAAGAGTCCTCGGACGTGGACCCTAACCTGGGCACCCGGAGACAGCCCGCCCTAACCGTCGGTGTTGACGCGCTCGACGAGCTCAGCGAGCACGCGCTCGGCGTCGGCGTTGGCCACCTGGCAGGTCCCAGCCGCCTCGTGTCCGCCGCCGCCGTAGGAGAGCATCAGCGCGCCGATGTCGGTCTTGCTCGAACGATCCACGATCGACTTGCCCATCGCCAAGACGGTGTTCTGCCGCTTCAGACCCCACAGCACGTGGATCGAGATGTTGCACTCGGGATGCAGCGCGTAGAGCATGAAGCGGTTGGTGGGATGGATCACCTCCTCCTTACGCAGGTCGAGCACGACGAGGTTGCCGTGGACGGTTGAGCGTGCCAGCAGCTGCGCCCGTGCCGCGGTGGCGTGCTCGCGGTAGACTGCGGTGCGCGGGCGCCTAGCCGGCCAGCTCTCAGGTGCGGACGCGGTTGAAGACCCGCCGCGTCAGGTGCGGGTTGCGCCTGACCGTCGCCAGCAGCGCCCGGTCCACCATCCTCATCTTCCGTTCGTCCTCGACGGGCATCCTCGCGGCGTCGTCGGTGCCGTCGTCGCCGAGCACGCGGTACACGGTCCACCGTTCGGGCACACCCTTCAGCTCGTGCTCTCCGTTGCTGGCGAAGCGCAGGCCGGACCCGACGACCAGGTCCTTGACCGTGCTCGAGACGAGCAGCTCGCCGGGCCCGCCGAGCGCGGCGACACGGGCGCCGATGTGTACCGCGATGCCTGCGAGGTCATCCCCGATCACCTCGCACTCCCCCGTGTGGATGCCGGCGCGAATCGAGACGCCCGAGCGCGCAAGGCGCTTGATCAGCGCCTGCCCGCAGCGAATCGCCCGCGCCGGACCGTCGAGCGTTGCAAGCAGGCCGTCTCCGGTGGTGTTGACCTCGCGTCCACGGAAGCGCTCCAGCAACTCCCGGACCAGGGTGTAGTGCTCTTCCAGCAGCTCGCGCCAGCGCTGGTCGCCGAGCTCCGAGGCCTGCTCGGTGGAGGACACGATGTCGGTGAACAGCACGGTCGAGAGGACGCGCCCGGGCGCCTGCTCGGCGAACGCGCCGGTCAGGAACTCCTGAGCTCATCCAGGTACGGCTCGACGTCGCCGGAGAAGGGGGCGTGGTCGGCGCCCGGCAGGACCGTGAGCCTCGCCCCCGGTATGTGCGACGCCAGGTACCGGGCCTGCTCGACGGGGATGAACTCGTGCTCGCGGTGGACCACGAGCGTCGGCACCCCGATCGTCGGGAGGATGTCGCGAACGTCGATTTCGAGCACCATGTCGTAGATCCCCTTGACCATCCGCGGGCTCGCGGCCGAGCGCTCGAAGGCCGCCAGGCCGAGGCTAGCCACACGTCCCTCGGCGCTGGGCGCAAGCAGCGCGAACATCTTGCCCGTACCCCACTCCGGTATCAGCTCCCTGGCGGCCACCATGGCCTGCAGCCAGCGGGCACCGGCGGGATTGTCCTCCGGGTCCAGGTTCCCGCAGGCGAACGTTCCACACAGCGCCAGCGAGGAGACGCGCTCAGGGTAGGTCGCCGCGAACAGGATCGCCAGCGGGCCGCCCTCGGATACCCCGACGATCGCCGCGCGCTCCGAGCCTGCCGCGTCCATCACCGCCCGCAAGTCGTCCATGCGCTCCTCCAGCGGCGCCGGACCCGCAACCGGGTCCGACAGGCCGGTCCCGCGCTTGTCGAACAAGATCAAACGACTGAACGACGCGAGCCGCTCGAAGAACTCGTGGGCGAGCGGCGAGACCCACTGCAGGTCAAGATGCGAGATGAAGCCCGGCACGAACACCAGATCGAACGGCCCCTCGCCCACGACCTGGTAGGCGATGTCCAACTCGCCGCTGCGGGCGTATCGCGTCTCAGGCAGACTCATGCGTTCCCTTTGGCCGACCTCAGTACATACGGCGCTCTGTCACCGCGCAGTCGTTGTGAGCGAGGATACGGCAAGGTGACGAGCAACGGAAGAAGGGGTGGGGATGGTGCCTGCCGGAATCCGACCGCCCCGATTGCCGAAACTGGCCGCGTCTGACGCTCATGGTGGGGGTGGTTCCCAGGTGCAGGCGACCGGTGTAGGTGAGCTGCCGACGGTGATCGGGGTGCCGGCGAGCTCGGCGAGATTCGCGTTCTCGATGACCGGGGGGCCCGTAGGGGAGTCGCCGAACTCGCAGGTCGGCAGCGCGGGGTCGGTCGTCGGGGGTCCGAGGTCGTCGGCCACTGGCTGCTGGATCCAGGTCAGGTCGCTGCCTTCGAGGGTGATGCCGAGAACGTCGTTGTCGGGTGCGATGTCGATCGTTGCCACGGCCGTGCCGGTGGCGACGTCGAGAACCTCGATCTTCGTGGGTGGAGCGGCAGGGACGCTCTCGCCCGAGCTTCTCACGTCGGCCCCGGTATCGGTGAGGAAAGCCAAGCGGCCGTCCGAGAGCGCCGCGGCAGGCCGGACAGTGGTCGACTGGCCAGAGAACAGGCCAGTCGCCTGGATGCCAAGTTTCAGCGCGTTGCCGCCGGCGGGAATCGCCACGCCGCTCGCTGTCAGCCAGCCCGGCGGGGGCACCCGAGTGAGGGCCGTGGCCAGCACGTTGCCGGCCTGGTCGACCTGTACGTCCGTGGTGAGCTGCGGGCCCTGAGTACCGGTTGCGTGCTCGGTGAGGGCTGGGGCGCGCGGACGAAGGACGGTGAAGGTCCCCACGCCCGTGTTGGTGATCGAGTCGAAGAGCGCGACGGTGCCGCCGGCGAGCGAGACCGCGAGCGGCCGGTGGGAGAGCCGGCGCACACGTTCGGTGCGGCGCCCGTTCAAACCGAATATCACCATCCTCGTCGCGGCACCGTGATCTCGACGGCCGGCCTGACAGGCTGTGCCGACCACGATAAGAAGATGGGGGCCGCTGACGGCAAACAGCGCGCGTGCGGCGGGGAAGCCGTCGGCCGCAGACGGCGGCTGCGCCGCGGCGAGCGGCAGACAGCCCTGCGGCAGGCTCACCGGCGCGAGCGTTCCGTCCGCACGGCCAGCCAACAGCGCGCGGCCGGTGTCGAGCGCGATCCAGCCGCCGCCGGTCGAGACCTCCGGGAGCGTGCCGGCACTCAGCAGCGAGCGCGGCACCCCGCCCGGCGACAGCGCCTGGAGGCCCGTTGTGTCCTGCCACACCAGCGTGCCGCCGCTCAGCAGCGGGCCGGCGACGAACGCGGGAAGCGCAAGCGGGGCCGCGGCGACAGCGACGGGAGCGACCGCGAGGGTCACGACAGCTGCGAGCAAACCGGCAACCGACGTGGCAAGGACACTCGCTCTCCGCCGACCCACGGAACCCATGTCCCGACCATAGCGCGTACGCCGGCACCGATGCAAAGGCCCGCCTGCGTCCACTGAGCCGCGCTGGCGCCATTCACGGCGGAGTATTTTGATCGTGTGGAAGGCCCTGGGAGGAAAGGCGCATGGATGGACGATGACGTACATCAACTTCCTCTCCTCCGAGGGCGAGGATCGCGTGCAGGCGGCCTACGGGACCGAGAAGTTCGCCCGGCTTCGCGCGCTCAAGGACCGCTACGACCCGACCAACCTGTTCCATCTAAACCAGAACATCCCGCCATCGTGAGGCAGATGAAGACAGAGCACGAGCAGACCCAGAAGCCGATCCGCGTGCTCGGCGCGTTGGCGACCATTCGAGCACACGTCCCGGGCGGGGCATCCGCGTGATCGGACGCTCGATGCACCGCGCCCAAAAGGAACGGATCGCCTGATGGTCGAGGCGATCGTGATCGGCGCAGGCACCGCCGGGCTTGCGGCGGCGGCCACGCTGCGGGGTGCTGGCACCGAGGTGATCGTGCTTGAGCAGACCGACAAGATCGGTGCTGCCTGGCGCACCCGCTACGAGGGGCTGCGGCTCAATACGACGGGGTGGATGTCCACGCAGCCCGGGTTTCGCGCCAGCCGACGACGCTACGGCGAGTTCCCATCTCGGGACGTGTGGGTCCAGTACTCGAGGACTACGCGAGCACCACCACATCGACGTTCGCTTCGGCACACAGGTCCGGCGGCTGGAGTCCGCCAACGGGGCCTGGCAGGCGCAGACCGATCGCGAGAACCTGCAGGCGCGACTGGTGGTCGTCGCGACCGGATTTGACCACGATCCAAACCTTCCTGACTGGCCAGGACGCGAGGGCTTCACCGGCGAGCTGATCCACTCCTCCGCCTACTGCAATCCCGAGCCCTACCGCGACCGCGACGTCCTTGTCGTTGGGCCCGGCACGACGGGCTCAGAGGTTGCCTCCTACCTCGTCAAAGGGGGCGCCGGGCGTGTGCGCGTGGCCTGCCGGACGCCGCCGAACCTGACGGCCCGCAAGATCCTTGGGTCTTCGATAAACATCTCGGGGATCGTTCTCAACCACTTGCCTGTGCGCGTTGGGGACCAGCTCGCGTGGCTGTCACAACGGATCATTTACGGCGACCTCGACCAGTACGGGCTTCCGCGTTCACCACGCGGGCTCGCGACAACAATGCGCTACGGCCAGCAGGCGCCGGCCTACGCCGAAGCGTTCGTGCCCCTCTTGAAGGCCGGACAGATCGAGATCGTCGCCGCGGTCGAGGGCTTTGACGGTCCGGGCGTGCTGCTCGCCGACGGCACCCGCATCGAGCCGGAAGCCGTGATCGCGGCGACCGGCTACCGACGTGGGCTGGAGCCGCTCGTAGGTCACCTCGGCGTGCTCGGTGAGGACGGCATCCCGCTCGTCAGCGGCGGCAAGCAGCACCCTTCGGCGCCAGGGTTGTTCTTCACCGGCTACAGGCCCGACCTCAGCGGACACCTGCGGCCCATGCGCCATGAAGCTCGCGCGATTGCGAAAGCGGCAAGGAAACCCTGTCGGTGAGTCTCACTGATGCAGGTGCTGGGCGATTTGGGCGGCGAGCGGCGAGCCGAGCCCGGATGCGAGGTCGAACCCGGGGGTCGCTGTGCAACACGCCACTCCGCCGAACACGGCGTTGCCCCCGGTGGTGATGTCCAGGAACGATCCGGGTGCGTGCTGGGCGATCGAGTACAGCAGCGGCGGGACGAACCCGGGGTTGGGTAGGCCGGACTGCTTGGCCTGCTGGTCCCACAGGGCGATCATCCCCGCGACGAGGGGGGTGGCCGCGCTCGTGCCGCCGACGAACGAGATCGTCTGGCCGGGCGAGGGACCGCAGCCCTGCACTTCTGGCGAGCAGACGATCGCGTAGCCGGGGCTCGGGTCCGCGAACGCGGCGACGTCGGGAACCATCCGGTAGGTGCTTTGCGACGGGATCGCCGGCTGCCACCACGGACGCTTTTCGAAGGTGCTGACGCCGCCCCCGCCCGCAGCGGTCTGCTGGTACGGCGACGGGTACGCAGTGTCGTTCCACACGCCTGAGGATTCGATCGTGTTGGCGGGCGTTAGTGTGAGATTCGTCCCACCGACAGCCAGCACCCACGGCGAGGTTGCTGGCCAGGACGCCGACTGCTGCTTGTCGAAGCTGTTGAGCTGGGAGGAGGGCACCCCGTGCGCGCACGAGGACGAGCCGCTGTCGCCTGCTGCGACGACGATCGTGATCCCCAGCGCGGCCGTCGCTGCTGCCTGGCGCTCGAACAGGGTGCGGGCCGCGGTATACGGCGCGACGCTCGCCTCACACACGCCGTAGGAGATCGAGATCACATTCGGGAGCGGGGTGCCGTTCTTCGTCGCCTGTAGCGGCTGGGCCAGCAGTTCGAGGGCACCCTGAGGGTTGGCCTTCCCTAGCGCCTTCACCCACAGGTCAAGCCGCGAAAGCTTTGGCGCCACCATCGCAACCGTCATCGCGTCCAGCGAGCTCTCGAGGATGGGGGCGATGTTCGAGCCGCCGTGGATCTGCAACGAGGTCCCAGGGAAACCGAAGCAGTTGCGGTACGCGGTGACATCGTTGACCGGCGTCGGCGCTTCGCCGAGGATGGCGATGCGCGAGCCCTGGCCCTGCAAGCCGCCGGCCTGTAGCTGGGCGATCCCGTAAGCGCTGAGGATCTGGTTGGGAAACAGGCCGGCGCTCGAGAAGACGGCCGCAGGGTACGTCGTGGGAGCGCAGCCCGGTTCGATCGTTCCGGTGCGGGTGGGCGTACCGCCCGCAACCGACGCCGTCAGGCCCTGGGCGCCGGACGCCGACGAGCTGGCGGACGCACGCTGGGTGACATAGAGCCCCAGGCCCGACACCGTGTCGACGTTGCCCTTCAAACCCGAGCCCAGCTTCGGTGTATCGACCGGAAGCGCCACGGCCTGATTCGGCTGGCCGGTCGCATACAGGTCCCACTTCGTACCAAACAGCTTCTGCGCGTTCTTGATGCTGATCGTCGTGCCAACCCGCAGGTGCGTCACGTCAACGGTCGCCGTGACGCCGTAGGGCTTGAAAGCGCCTACGACGGCGTTGCGTCGCGACGACGAGGCGCCATACTTCTTCTGCAGCGTCGACAGCGAGAGATACTGGCCGTAAGTCGACGAGGAGGGATTGCTCGCCGCCTTCACGGCGTTTGCGATGCCCTGCTGGTTGGCGACCATCCCAAGCTCGAGCGATAGCTTCAGCCCCGTCGAGGCTGGCCCCAGGCTCTTCAGGCCCTTATGGGAGATATCCCCGAAGTCGACCTTCGTCGACGAGGCGACAGCCGAGCCGGCGGGGAGCGCAAAGAGCACGACGACCACCGCAATGAGGCGAGCGACTGAGCGCAAGATACAAGCGACACTATCACCGCCGCCTGAGCCAGCCGGCTGATGGAACCTCTTCGTGTGGCCGGCGGGGGAAGGCGGGTTCGAAAGAAGGTGGTGGGGGCAGGATTCGAACCTGCGAAGGCAGAGCCAAGGCGTTTACAGCGCCTCCCCTTTGACCGCTCGGGAACCCCACCGGGGGACGGCGATGATAGCGGTCGCCCTGGGTCACACGACTGCAGCGGCCCGCCGAAAGGCCCGTGGCGCTGAGCTGACTCGCCGCGCCTGTCCAAGCGTGCGTTCGCCAGGGGACGGGAAGCCAAGCGCCGACTCCGAGCCCGCGGCCGAGAACCTGAGAATCAGGACGCCTCGCGCAGCAGCTGGGCCTCGGGGAGGGTCTGCAGCTTCTTGAGCGTGCGGTTCTCGATCTGGCGGACGCGCTCGCGGGTGATGTTAAAGGCGCGTCCCACCTCCTCCAGCGTGCGCGAGCGGCCTCCCGTGATGCCGTAGCGCATCTCGAGCACCTCCCGCTCGCGGCGGGGCAGGACGGCGAGCACGCGCACGACGCTCTCGCGGCGCAGCGACTCCGAGGCCGTCTCGAACGGGGACTCCGCGGCGAGGTCCTCGACGAAGTCGGCCAGCGCGGAGTCGTCCTCGTCGCCCACGGGCTTCTCCAGGGAGATCGGCTGTTGGGCCATGCGCAGGATCTCGCGCACTTCGCCGATCGGGTACTCGAGCTCCGCGGCGATCTCCGCGGGCGTGGGGTCGCGCCCCAGCTGCTGGATCAGCAGGCGCTCGGTGTGGAGCACCTTATTGAGCTTTTCCGCCATGTGCACGGGGATCCGGATCGTGCGCCCCTTGTCCGCGATCGCGCGCGTCACCGACTGGCGGATCCACCAGGTGGCGTACGTGGAGAACTTGAAGCCACGGCGGTAGTCGAACTTCTCCACCGCCCGGATCAGCCCCAGGGAGCCCTCCTGGATGAGGTCGAGGAATGTGAGGCCGCGACCCATGTAGCCCTTGGAGATCGACACCACCAGGCGCAGGTTGGCCTCCACCATGTGCTGCTTGGCGCTGACGTCCCCGCGCTCGATGCGCTTGGCCAGGCAGACCTCCTCGGCGGCGTTGAGTAGCGGCACGCGCCCGATCGAACGCAGGTAGAGGCGCAGGGAATCCACGGAGGAGTCGGCCCCCTCGAGGTCGAGCTCGCCGGAGTGCAGGTCGTCGAGCGCCGCGCCGATCGTCTCGGAGGTCACGAACCCGCGCTCGTGGCCCTCCGCGATCAGCGCGCGGAGCTCATCGAGCTCAACCATCGCGACCTCTGCGGCGAGCGACTCGGGCATCCCTGCGAGACCCGTGTCATCAAGTCCTGCGACCTCTGCGACCTTCTCGCTCAACGTGGACCCCCAGGATCCAAACGGCTTCCCCGTCGCGGTGAGCACGCTCGCCGCGACCTCCCCTACCTGTGTGCTCCGCGCCTCCTACGCGGTCTCCTCTGTGGTCGGTGCCACCAACTGCCTGCTCCTCTCCTGCCTGAGCGTTCTTCTGCTACTTGAACCCGGCACGCCCCCCTACGTTGCGGCTTTCCGTGCGCTGCGGCTTCGACGCTGGTGTGCGCGGAGTGATACCAGATATCAAGGCCCCTGTGCGCAGGGTCTCGCGGGAGGGGCCTTTTGCGGCACGGCGGGGGCTCCCGTCGGGGCGGGCGGGTGTACTAGGAGGCTTTGGCGAAACCTGGATCACCGCCCATAGAGCGGGATCGTAGAGCACCCGGCGGGCGAGTACCCCAGGATCAGCCGATCCTTACCCCACCCCGGTCAGAACACGCCGATTGAGGCGCGAATGTAGGCCCGATCAGGCCCGCTAACGACGGTTTTTCCGTCCGACGCGACCTGTAGTTTTTGGCTTAGATAAGCCAAAAAGAGACCCCCGCGACGGTGGAACGTCCGGGGGTCTGGATCAAGGAGTTGTGCCTCCGATGACCACCGGAAACGTAGCACGGCGATCCGTCGCCGCAGACCTCTCGGACATCCTCGCCTCCCCGGAGGTTGTCCGTCTCATCGATGAGCTTCAGGAGACCCGCCAGACGGGCCGTCCGGGGTACCCGCTCCGGGCGATGGTCGGGATGGCGCTGGCGAAGTCTATGTATGCCCTGCCGACGTGGACGCGCACGGTCGCGCTCGTGCGCGAGCACCCCGCCCTTGCGGCCGTGATCGCCCCGGATGGCGACGTTCCTTCCCACTGGGCGTGCTACCGCTTCACGGCGAAGCTCCGGGAGCACACGACCATGCTGGAGGAGTGCATCACCTCCGTCATCCGGGCGCTCAAGAAGCGAAACCCGCTCCTGGGGTGGGACGTGGCGATCGACGCCTCCGACATGCCCGCGTACGCGAACGGGCAGCGCTACAAGTACAAGGGCGGGCCGGAACGCGAGAAGTACAGCGACCCGGACGCGACGTGGGGCCACCGCTCCAGCATCTCCACGCGGAAGGGCGGGGGCTTCTACGGGTACCGGCTCCACATGGCCGTGTGCGCTCAGACCGACCTCCCGCTCGCGTGGAAGGTGGAGACGGGCAAGATGAACGAAACGCCGACCGTCGCGCCGCTTCTCGACAAGTTGAAGGGTCTCGGATTCTCCCCCGAGACGGCCGCGCTCGACGGGGGCTACGACAACGCAACTGTCTACGACGCTTGCGCTAAGCGGGGCATCGCCCCGGTGATCCCGCTCCGCGAGACCCCCGCCGTGAAGCGTGGCGACCACAAGCCTCCGACGTGCGCGCATGGCGTCTGGCGGTTCGCTGGAGCCGACCACAAGCGGCAGGCGACCAAGTGGCGCTGTCCGACCGGGGAGTGCAAGCCTGCCTCCCGGTGGATCAAGGCCGACCGCCTCCATCCCCTCATCCCGCGCGAGACCCCCCGCTGGAAGGCGCTCTACCGGGGTCGTGCGTCCGTCGAGCGCGCGTTCGGCCGCTCCAAGCACGAATGGGGCCTCGCGCCGCTCCGGGTGCGCAGGATCGAGCGCGTGCGGCTCCACGCGAACCTGACGATCATGGCGCAGTTGACGTGTGCGCTCAACCGGGAGCGTGCGCAGATGCAGGAATCCATCCGGGAGGCGGCGTAACATACCTGCGATGCCGATTCGGGCGTGCGCCATCTGCCCTCGCGCCATATCTCCGTGCCGTCGATGACAAGGGCCCTGGCCCCGATAGGACTTACAGCTTTGCGGTCATGCCTACCGGGGCCAGGGACGGCGCACCAGCAGCGCCGTGGCGCGGCACGCCACATTGCTGCGCGAGCAACTTATAAGCCAGGGAGGCGGAAGTTTTAACCTCCGGGATTTGCAGGGGTTTTGTGCGTGGCGCTCGCTCGGGCGCGGGCGAACGCTTGCAGCTTGAGGGGATACACTCCGCCTTGCCGACATGTAGTGGTGCGCCCGGAGGGAATCGAACCCTCGACCTGCGGATTAAAAGTCCGCTGCTCTTTAGCCATCGCCCTCCCCGAACTTTGCGGGCTCTGGGGGGTCCTGACTGTTGACCACTGAGCTACGGGCGCATGAGTGCTGACTGGACCTCCTGCTGATCTTCCGAATTGCCTGAATAGCTGGCTCGCCTCGCCACGCAAATGTCTCAGCGAACCAGTGCGCGCGGCAAGATATACGGCGCACCGGATGGCTTTTTTTGCGTCCACGGCCCCCGGTACATTGAGCAGCGGTTCCATCCGAAAAGCCATGCGGGACCGCTCCCTCGCCACGCAAAGCACTCACGGGAGCGGTCCCGCCACTTCAGCGCCACGCCCAGTCCTGCGGCGTGGCGCCCCCAGCGGTCAGCGTCTCCGGGGTCTGCGCTCGTGCGGGACGGGTACCCCGTCGAGCAGGACACGCAGATCGACCTCCAGTGCGTCGGCGAGGATCAGCAGCACGAGAAGGCCCGGCTCGCATTCGCCGCGCTCCATAATGCCGATCTCGTTGCGGTGGACGTTGGCGACTTCCGCGAGGCGTTCCTGTGCGAGACCCCGGCTCTTGCGCAGGCCGCGCACGTTCTCCCCGAGCGCGTGCAGCACTCGCGCGCGCTCGACGGTGTAGGTCGGCATGGCTCAGACGACCTGGCCGACGATCTGCACCAGACGCCACGCGGCGCGGGTAGCGAACACGTGCCCGTCGGCGGTCTGGTGCACGAGACCATTGGCGCGTAGGGACCGCACCGAGTCCTTGATGCGCCGGCCCTGTTCGAGGACGCGACCGAGATCCTCGACGGCCCAGACGGGCAGGTCATCCCCGGTCAGCAGGTACAGCACTTCGCGCTCGATCCCGTCGAGCTCGGCGACGACATCGGATACGACGACGTCAGATGTAGGGTTCTCGTCAGGCATGGGAGGTTCACGCTCCTGTGCTCAGGCTCTGGCGTTGGGTTACAGCCCGCGCCGGAGCCGATTGGTATGGATCAGCCGACGGTAGACTCCCCTTGTGACCCCGTCAAGCCCTTTCGCCAACCGTTTCGCCAACCCCTCCTAGCACACTTCGCTCCCTGCGTCCTGGACTCGCTTGCCTCTCGGCCGTCTAAGCGGCGCTGAGGGGATCAGGCAATCACCACGAGGATCCCTATAAAGACGGCGTAGGCGGCGATGATCAGCGCGCCGGGGATGCGGCGCAGGCCGCGATCGAGGTAGGCGAACGCGAGCGCGAAGGCGGTCAGGCCGAGGTAGCAGGCCGCGACGAACGTCGTCTGCCCGGAGGGCGCGCCGAGGCCGACGATCGCACCCGGCAGCAGCAGCCCGGCCACGACGTTGAGCGCGTTGCTGTTGAGCGCGGTGCTGAGCACGGCCGCGCCCCGGCCGCGCGTGGCGAGGTACACGGCGGCCACCGCGTTGGGGAGGGAGGTGACGGCCGCGAGAATCAGCCCGCCGACCACGATTTCGGGGATCGCGTGGCGGGAGCCGAGCTCCGAGGCGGTGCGCTCCATCGCGATGCTCGCGCTCACCACGACGAGCACGGCGAGGGCGGCCAGCGCGCCGTCGCGCGCGCCGCCGCGGGAGGGGTGGATCGCGACCTCGAGCTCCAGCTCCTCCTCCCTGACCGCCTCGGTCAGCCAGCCCGCCCAGGAATCTGGAAGGCGCAGGTGCGCGAGCCGCTCGAGGCCCATGCCGAGGATCGCAAGGTACGGCGCCAGCACCGCCAGCACCGCGAGCAGCCCCACCACGGGTGAGAGGAGCCCGACCACGACCACCAGGCACACAAGCGAGGTCCACAGCGCGATCGCGCCGCCCAGCTCGATCACCCGCCGGTGCAGCGCGATCCGCCCGGCGACGACGGCCGCGAGGCCGAGCAGCGCCGCCAGGTTGAACACGTTCGAGCCGAGCACGACGCCGGCGCCGATGTGTGTGTCGTGCTGGGAGAGCGCGGACACCGCGGCGGTGATCTCCGGCGCGTCGGCCGCCAGCGCGGCGAGCATCCCGAGCAGCGCCTCAGAGAGGCCAAGCCGTGCGCCGACCCGCTCGAGCCTGACGACCAGCACCCAGCTGGAGCCGAGGCTCACAACGACGCCGGCCGCGAAGATGACGCTCAGCAGCGCGTCGGACATCACTGCGGCGCTGCGCTCTCGAAAGGGTTCCGGGTCACCAGGATCTCCACGGGTAGTGGCACGCCGACCAGGCTTCCCGGCTCTCCGCCCAAAACTCTACCTGGAACCGCTCCCCGGCTCAGCGGTCCCCCGCTGCGTGCAGGAGAATGGCGACCGTGCCAAGCGACAGAGGACACCTCAAGGTATTCGTCGGGATGGCGGCTGGCGTCGGCAAGACCTACAGGATGTTGCAGGAGGGCCAGGCGGAGGCGGAGGCCGGCCGCGACGTGGTGGTCGGCTACCTGGAGCCGCACGGCCGCGAGCAGACGACGGCGCAGGCCGAGGGCCTGGAGGCGGTGCCGCGCCGGCGGGTGCGCTACCGCGAGACGGAGCTCGAGGAGATGGACCTCCCGGGGATCCTCACGCGCGCGCCGGAGCTGTGCCTGATCGACGAGCTCGCGCACACCAACGCCCCCGGGGTGAAGCACGAGAAGCGCTACGAAGACGTGCGCGACGTGCTCGCGGCGGGGATCGACGTGTACTCCACCGTGAACGTGCAGCACCTAGAGAGCCTCAACGACCAGGTGACCCAGCTGACGGGCGTGCGCGTGCGCGAGACGATCCCCGACGCGGTGCTCTCCGCGGCGGATGAGACCGTGCTCGTCGACGTCACCCCCGAGGCGCTGATCGCGCGCCTGCGCGCCGGCAAGGTCTACCCGCCCGAGCGCGTGCCGGCGGCGCTCGGCAACTTCTTCAAGATCGAGAACCTCTCGGCGCTGCGCGAGACGGCGCTGCGCCAGGTCGCGGAGGGCGTCGAGCTCGAGCGCCTCGTGCGCGAGGTCCCGGCGGCGCGCCGCAGCGAAGAGCGGCTGGTCGCGCAGGCCGCCCCGCAGGTGATCTCCGAGCGGCTGCTCGCGCTCGTCACGCCGACCCCGCGCTCGCAGCGGGTGGTGCGCCGCGCGTGGCGCTCCGCGCAGCGGCTGGGGGCGGAGCTCGACCTGCTGGTGGTGCGCCCGCCGGGCGCGACGCCGAGCCGCGAGGAGCGCGAGCAGCTGGAGGCGCTGCGGCGCCTGGCCTCGGTGCTGGGCGCGCACCTGCTGTTGGAGGAGGCCGACGACGTCGCCGACGCGGCGATCGGAGTGGCGCGCTCGCGCGGCACGACGTACCTGCTGATGGGGACCCCCAAGCCGCGCAACGCGTGGCGTAGGCTGACCCAGCCGGCACTGCCGTTCCGGCTGCTGAAAGGCCTGCCGGGCGTGGACCTGCGGATCGTCGCCGACCGCACGCTGCGCCCGAGCACGGGCGACGCGGAGTCCGAGGAGGAGGGGCCGGCGCTGTGATCCCGCTCGCCGCGGTCCTGATCGTGGTCGCGCTGGCGGTCGGCTTCGCGCGCCGCCGTTGGGCCTCGAGCGCCAGCGCCGCAAACGCGCTCTGAGCGGCCGCACGCGGGTGCGGCGGATCGCGTTCCCGTTCACCGGGCGAGGCGCTCTCCGAGCCGGCGCTCGCGGCCGCGCTGCGGCTGGCGCGCGATCGACGGGGCGACGCTGATGCCGGTCTACCTGGCGCTGGTGCCGATGCGCCTGTCAGCGGACGTGCCGCTGCGTAGCGAGTGCGACCTGGCGCTGCCGATGCTGGATGCGATCGAGCAGCGCGCCGCGCGCGCGGAGGTGCCGGTCGACTCGCGCATCGAGCGTGGGCGTACGGTGCGCCACGCGCTGCGGGAACTGATCGCGCACGAGAGCTTCGAGCGGATCGTGGTGGCGGCCGGCGCCGACAGCTCGGGGGAGGGCTTCACCCCGGAGGCGGTGGCGTGGCTGCTCACCAACGTCCCGGGCGAGGTGATCGTGCTGCGCTCCGCGGACGCCGCCCCGCACACTCCCACGGGGACCCCGGCCCAGCCCGCAGGCGCCCCCACGCAGGCTTCCTTGCAAGCCCTGCGCAAGCGGCGCGGGCGCAACCCCGAGATGCATAGGCTGTTCCGATGAACATGCCCAAATCTCTCCGTGGCTCAGCAGCGACGACGCTCAGCGGGGCGCTGGCCGCGCTGGCGCTCGCCTGTACCATCGCCACGCCCGCCGTCAGCTCGCCGGCGCCGCCCACCTCGGGCGGGTCCGTCAAGGCGTCCGCCACCACAGCGTCCTCCACCGCCGCGGCGGCCAAGGCACGCCCCCGCGGCCCGTCCTACATGACCGGCATCAGCGACTCCCAGGATGAGATGTTCGCCAACCCGCTGTGGCAGCAACTGCACACGCAGATCGCCCGGCTCGTGATCCCGTGGGACGTGGCCGTGCGGTCGTACGACCTGGATCAGGCGGAAGTGTGGATCCACGACGCGGAAGCGCGCCACCAAAAAATCCTCGTGGCCTTCTACCACTCCGAGTACACGAAAACGAAGCTGCCGAGCGTCGCCACCTATAAGAAGGACGTGGCGAAGTTCATCAAACGCTTCCCGCACATTCGCGAATACACGGCGTGGGATGAGGCCAACAGGGGCTATGTGAGCGATGGCAGCGCCTCGTTCGTCAGCCCGTCGGCGACGCTGGACGCGCAGTACTACCAGGCGCTCAAGCGCGACTGCGTGGAGTGCACCGTGATCGGCCTCGACGTGCTCGACAACCAGGAGATCGGCGGGACGGTGCAGTACATCGAAGAATTCAAGCGGGAGATCGGGCGCCTGAGAACGGTGGTGCCGTACGTGTGGGGGCTGCACGACTACTCCGACCTCAACCACTTCGAAAGCTGGCGCACGCGCGACCTCGCGGCCGACCTCGGCGGCGAAGTGTGGCTCACCGAGACTGGGGGGGTGGTGAAGTTCGGCAACGACCTCCCCAACAAGAACGGCGCGGGCCTCAGGCGCGCCGCAAACGTGCTGCACTACATGTTCGGCGTGGCGGCCTCGATCCCGCGGATCAAACGCCTCTACATCTACAACTGGGTGGGAGGCACGCCATCCACGCGCTTTGACGCGGGCCTGATGAACGCCCACTACAAGCCCCGCCCGGGGTACGTGGTGGTCTGCAGGCAGCTACACGCCGCGCACTGCAACGTCAAGACGGTCAATAACTGACTCGGGTTTGATCTTGAGATCGTCCGCGTGGCGCCCGACGCCCACCGGGCGCGGGTGGGCGGAGCCTCCGTGCTCCGCCGCGGCGGTCGGCGACTTCGGCCCCTCCGGCGCGGCCCGCCAAACCCGCGCGGCGAGCAGCGCCAGCAGCGCGAACCCGCAGGCCAACGGGACCAGGGCGCCCAGCGGGTAGGTGCCGAAGTAGGCGCCCTTATTGAGGGCACGGGGGTCGCCGGAGCGCAGGATGTCGAGCAGGCCCTGGTGGTCGAGGCCGAGCAGGGTGGGGGCCAGGGTGGCGTACAGCGCCCAGGCGGCGAGCGCGAGCACGCCGGCGCGCAGCGAGGCGCGGGTGAGGCGCATCCGGGGCGTGGCGGCCGCGGCGAGCGCGAGCGCGGCGAGGGCGGGGAGCAGGAAGGCCCAGATCTCCCCCCAGCCGCGCCCGAGGCCGTAGGCGGAGGCGATCGTGGGCTGGAAGAAGCCCGCCAGCAGGTGGCGCATCCAGATGACTGGCTGGGTGTCGTAGCCGATCAGCGGGTGGGTGATCGTGGCGAGGATCGCGCACACGATCGAGGCGACCGCCAGCGCGATCGTCGGGCCGGGCCAGCGCTCGAAGGCGATCGCCAGCGGTAGCGCCAGGAACGCGAGCGTCGTGGCGAGGAAGCGCGGCCCCATGAAGGCCCCCCCGAAGGGGAGGTAGTAGCCGGAGTTGTAGGTGAGGTAGCAGAGGCACACGCCCGCGATCACGAGCGCCTCCGCGCGGCGGCCGCGGCGGTACAGCGCGACCGTACCGAGCGCCCCCATCACCAGCACGGGGGCGAGCGTGAAGAGGCCGCGCGAGTCGCCCAGCAGCGTCGCGGCGACCCGCAGCGAGGGAGCGGTGATCCCGAAGAAGCCGCGGTGCTGCTGGGGCACGTTGGCGTAGGCGACGTGAGTGAGCGAGTGGAACGCGGCGCGGTTGTAGAGCACGAGCGGCACGAGACCCACGGCGATCCCCGCGGCGTAGGCGCCCCCGCGGCGCAGTACCCCCAGGGGCGTGAGCGCGTCGCGGCGGGAGAGCAGGTAGAGGCCGAGCACGCCGGCGAGCAGCGCGAGCGGGTACTCCGAGGAGATCGCGTAGCCGACGCTCAGGCCCGCGGTCCCGCACAGCCACGCGCGCGGGGGCCCGTCGCGCTCGCGCAGCAGCAGTGTGAACGCGGCGAAGCCCAGGAACGCGGTGAAGATGTGCGAGAACAGCAGCGTGGAGAGCGCGAGCGCCATCGTGCCGAGGCCGAGCGTGACGGCAGTGGCGGCCCCGAAGCCGGGCTGCAGGCGTTCCGCGGCGTCCCACACCAGCACCAGCAGCAGCAGGCCGGGCAGCACGCTGCCCCACAGCCCGACGAGGTAGAGCAGCTCGTCCTCGCCGGGCTGCGCGGGGGAGTCGCGCGCCCAGTGCTGGGCGTCCACCCCGCGCAGGACGGTGTACCAGGGCAGCACAAACAGGGCGAGGCCGGGAGCGCGGGCCGAGTACCAGTGCCCGTGGTAGAGAACCTTGTCGCCCGTGTTCGCGCGGTAGGGGTCGATCGTGGTCTGTTCGTGGTAGAGCGCCTGCAGCAGGTCGTAGTGGGATGTCTGGTTCCAGGAGAAGTTCTGGATCAGGGTCGCGTAGCTGAGGCCCACGAGCAGGACCGCCGCGAGGGCGAGGCGCCGCCCGCCGGCCCCGTTCGTGGAGCGCCTCGCTGTGCTGGGCGTGCCCCACCGCCAGCGGGAGATGTAGCGGGCGCGCACTCGCTCAGTTGTGCTGGGCCTGTCCAGGTTGCGCCTTCCGCTTGTCCGTCACTGCCGCGATCTGGGCTTCAGCCCACTTCCGGAGCTGCACGACCAATGCTAGAGCGGCGTCACGATCCAGCGCGGGCGGCTCCTCACCCCCGTACCGAAACTCCACTGCCCAGTCCGTCAGCGTGTCTGCCTGCTCGAGCGCCGTCGGCGCGTCGATCTTGTTTTCGTCGATCAGCCCGACGAGATAACCCAGCTCATGGCTCTTCTTGTATGGAATCTCGTGTGCCGTCAGGACAGCCTTGATCCGCTTCTCCACCGCCTGCTGGGCGTGGAACCCAGCCATCTCGTCAGCGATCTCCGTGTCTGACCCGATCTTGCGCACCAGTGCCTCGTCCTGCCCTGCCTTCTTGAGCAAGACGCGCGCTACGTCCAGCGCGTCACGCTTCGTCATGCAGTATCCGACCCTCAGTCAGTGCCGCATGAACCATCGAGCCTCGAGCCGGACCCCATTCCTCGGCGTACCGCTCGCTCACCACGATCACATCCACCGGGACGCCTAGCGGCCGGAGCTCCCGCCTGAGCCGGACCTGCTCTGCGTGACGATCCTCGACGTCTCGCTCCACGACCAGGAAGTCCAGATCGCTGTCCTGCGTGAGCTCTCCGCGAGCAGCCGATCCAAAGAGGATCACTTGCGTTCGTGGCGGCACGGCCTTCAACAGTCGCCGGCCCGCCTCAGCTACGACCGCGTTATCAGGCATGCCCCGAGTCTAGTGGCCCGCCCGGCGCCGATCGCCCCTGCGGAAGGCGGATCTGCGTAACACTCCTGGCAGCGGTCCACGAGGATGAGGAGGTTCTGAGATGCGAATCCTGGTTGTGGGAGCTGGTGGCGTGGGTGCCGCGTTTGCGGCGATCGCCCAGCAGCGACCGGCGTTCGAGCGGGTGGTGCTGGCCGATGTCTCGCCGCAGCGTGCGCATGACGTGGTCGCGCGGCTGGGCGAGGCCGATCGCTTCGCCGCCGAGCAGGTGGACGCTTCCAGCAAGGAGCAACTGGTCGCGCTGATCGAGCGGGTCGGGCCGGATGCGGTGTTGAACGCGTGCGACCCGCGCTTCAACGAGCCGATCTTCGCGGCGGCCTTCGAGGCGCGCACCACGTACCTGGACATGGCGATGACGCTCTCGCACCCGCATCCGCAGCGCCCCTACGAGCTGCCGGGCGTGATGCTCGGCGATCTGCAGCTCGCGCGCCACGAGGCGTGGGAGCAGGCGGGGCTGCTGGCGCTCGTGGGGATCGGGGTGGAGCCGGGGCTCTCCGACGTGTTCGCCCGGTACGCGGCCGACGAGCTGTTCTCGAAGGTCGAGGAGGTCGGGGTGCGCGACGGGGCGGACCTCGTGGTGGAGGGGTACGACTTCGCGCCGACGTTCTCGATCTGGACGACGATCGAGGAGTGCCTGAACCCGCCCCTGATCTGGGAGCGCGAGCGCGGCTTCTACACCACCCCGCCGTTCTCCGAGCCGGAGGTGTTCGAGTTCCCGGAGGGGATCGGCAGCGTTGAGTGCGTGAACGTCGAGCACGAGGAGGTCGTGCTGATCCCGCGCTGGGTGCAGTGCGAGCGGGTCACGTTCAAGTACGGCCTGGGGGAGGAGTTCATCGGGGTGCTGCGCACGCTGCACAAGCTCGGCCTCGACTCTACCCGGCCGGTGACGGTGCGCGGCGTCGAGGTCGCCCCGCGCGACGTGGTCGCCGCCACGCTGCCCGACCCCGCGACGCTCGGCGAGCGGATGACGGGCCGCACCTGCGCGGGCACGTGGGTGAGGGGCACCGGCAGGGATGGCAGCCCGCGCTCGACGTACCTCTACCACGTGGTGGACAACGAGCAGACGATGCGCGAGTACGGCAGCCAGGCGGTCGTCTGGCAGACCGCGGTCAACCCCGTCGTGGCGCTGGAGTTGCTCGACGAGGGCGCCTGGCAAGGCACCGGTGTGCTCGGCCCCGAGGCGTTCCCGCCGACGCCGTTCCTGGAGCGCCTTGCTGCGCTGGGTTCACCGCACGGCCAGCAGGAGCTGTAGAAGCGAGGCGCGGGCCTCATGCCGGCGCGCCTCGCTCCCATCTGCCCCCAGGGCAGTTGAAAAGCCTCAGAAGTCCACGCGCGCGGGGACCGGCCCGGTGGGCGGCGGCTGCTCGAGCAGGCCCGGCGGCGCGGTTTCGGTTTTGCGCGAGAAGAACTCTTTGAAGTAGGGGCGCGAGATCAACATGATCACCGCCCCGAGGAGCATGCCGCCGATGCCCATCCACAGCGGCAGCGTGATGCCGAGGATCGGCTTCGAGGAGACGTTTTCCGCTTCGCTGTAGTAGAACGCCGCCTTCAACCCGATCCCGAACAGCATCAGCCCGCCGATCAGCGGGCCGAGACCGAGCATCAGGAAGTTGCGCGCGCTGGCCCCCAGCTCCCGGCGGTAGTACCAGCCGCAGGCGACGCCGGTGAAGCCGTAGTAGAAGCAGATCGGGAAGCCGATCGCGGTAAGCGAGTCTTCCAGCACGCTTTCAGAGAGCAGCAGCAGCACGACCGTGATCGCGATCGAGAGCAAGCCGAAGCCGAGCGTCGAGACGGTCGGGGTGAGGTAACGCTTGTGGACGCGGGAAAGCAGGGCGGTGACCGCTTTCCAGTGGGCCATCGAGAGCGTCGTGCGGGCGGTGGGCAGGATCGTCGTCTGCGTCGAGGCCGAGGCGGAGGTGAGCACCGCGATGATCAGCAGCTTGTCGAGGCCGCTGCCGAGCACGCCGCCGCCGAGCGCACTGAGGATGTCCGACTGGTTGGCTTCGTTGGTTAGGAAGCCTGTCCCGTAGAAGGACTGCGCGGCGGCGGTGACGACGACGTAGATCAGCACGAGCAGGATCGTGGAAACGACCGCGGCCTTGCCGGGGCCCTCCGCGGGGTCCTCGGACTCCTCGTTGACAGCGACGCCGGAGTCCCATCCCCAGTAGATGAAGACCGCGAGCAGCAGCGCGACGACGAGGTCGCCGAAGCTCATCGCGAACGGGTTGATCCAGTCGAGCGAGGGCTTGATCGAGCCGGCCGGCGGGTGGCTGCCGTAGACCTTGACGAACGCGACGACCGCGAAGACCCCGAGGATGAGCACCTCGGCGCTGAGCAGGAACTGCTGGATGCGCGCCGAGAGCTCGATGCCGCGGTAGCAGATCCACGTCATGATCGCGATCCACAAGACCGCTCCGATGATGATCGCCGCTTTGGAGTTGCCGAGTTCGGTGAAGCCGAAGAGCTTGAAGGTGTAGATCGCCGCGATGTCCGCCAGCGAGGCCATCACGATCACGTCGGAGAGGAAGATCGCCCAGCCGTTCATCCAGCCCGTCATCGGGCCGAAGGCGCGTGTGACCCACGCGAACGTGGTGCCCGCGTCGGGGTCGGCGCGGTTGAAGTATTTGTAGGCCGCGGCGACGAGCAGCATCGGGATGAACGCGACGAGCATCACCGCCGGGGCGTGTACGCCGACGCCCTTGACCGCGACGATGAACCCGAGGGTCGCCGCCAGCGAGTACGCCGGCGCGGTCGAGGCGACCCCGATGACGATGTTCGAGAGGTACCCGATCGCGTTTTTCTTCAGGCCCTTGTCCATCACGCCCGAGGGGTCGGGGACCGCTGGTGGTGTTGCGCTGATGGCTGCCATGTTTCACTCCCTCCAACTCCTGGGTGCCCGCGCACCCGACACCGGTCGTGACAGACGCTACGAACACCCGGGCGCGGACACAAGGTGCGCGACTCCCAAAGATTCGAGGCCGGGTTATACAAACCGTACAACGGGGCCGAGCGCTCTTGAACTAGTGGCGCATTGATACAGACGTTGTGTCAGAGTACGTTTGTCCTTAGCGTCTATTCACGAGAAGTCGAGTTCCGATAGAGGAGACAGATCATGGCCAGCCCCACGAGCGAATCGATGATGGCCGCCGCGCCCGTTACGGCGACCGGTCCCGCACCGGCCGGCGCCGGCGGCGGCGCCCCGGCGACGGGGGCCACGCGGGGGGGCGGCGGTCGGCCGGGCGGAGACCTCCAGGCGCTGGCGCAGCGCCATCTGTGGATGCACTTCACGCGGATGGGCGCGTACGCCGACCACGAGGTGCCGGTGATCGTGCGCGGCGAGGGGTGCTACGTGTATGACGAGCACGGCAAGCGGTATCTCGACGGGCTCTCGGCGCTGTACTGCGTCAACATCGGCCACGGCCGCGCGGAGCTCGGGGAGGCCGCGGCGCGCCAGGCGAAGGAGCTGGGCGTTCTACACCAACTGGAGCTACGCGCACCCCCGCTCGATCGAGCTGGCGACGCGGATCGCGCAGCTCGCCCCGGGCAACCTCAACCGCGTGTTCTTCACCTCGGGCGGCTCGGAGGCCGTGGAGAGCGCGTGGAAGCTCGCGAAGGCCTACCACGCCGCGCGCGGGGAGCAAGGCCGGTACAAGATCGATCGCGCGCAACCTCGCCTACCACGGGACCTCGATGGGCGCGCTCACAGCGACGGGGCTGCCGCCGCTGCGCGAGCCGTTCGAGCCGTTGACGCCCGGCGGGCCATCACGTGCCCAACACGAATGCCTACCGCTGGAAGGAGGATCGCGACCCACTGTGGGCGGCCGACGCGATCGAGGAGGCGATCGTGTTCGAGGGCCCGACACGGTCGCCGCCGTGATCCTCGAGCCGGTGCAGAACAGCGGCGGCTGCTTCGTCCCCCAGGAGGGGTACTTCCAGCGGGTGCGCGAGATCTGCGACCGCCACGGCGTGCTGCTGATCTCCGACGAGGTGATCTGCTCGTGGGGCCGCCTCGGTACGTGGTTCGGGTGCGAGCGGTTCGGATACCGCCCGACATGATCACTACCGCGAAGGGCATCACCTCCGCGTACGCGCCGCTGGGCGCGGTGATCGCCGGCGACACGGCGATCGAGCCGTTCCTGCACGGCACGGCGATCTTCAACCACGGCTTCACCTTCGGCGGGCACCCGATGTCATGCGCGGTGGCGCTCGCGAACATCGAGGTGATCGAGCGCGAGAGGCTGTGCGAGCACGTGCGCGAGAACGAGCCGGCGCTGCCGCGCGATGCTCGACGGCCTGCGCGACCTGCCGATCGTCGGCGACGTGCGCGGCGCGGGCTACTTCCACGCGATCGAGCTCGTCAAGGACAGGGAGACGAAGCGAGACGTTCAGCCACGAGGAGGCGGAGGAGCTGCTGCGCGGCTTCCTCTCGCGCGAGCTGTACGCCGCGGGCTGATCTGCCGCACCGACGACCGCGGCGAGCCGATGTGCAGCTCTCTCCGCCGCTGATCGCCGGCCCCGAGCAGTTCGCGGAGATCGAGGCGATCCTGCGGCCGGTGTTGAGCGAGGCGTGGGAGCGGATCAGGGAGCGGTAGGCGCGCGGAAGAGATGACGGGGGGGGGAGGGGCGATCTGAGCGTCGGGGAGCGATCGTGACGCGGCGCCCGCGGTCCTCGCCCACGGGGGAGCGCGATGCTGACCGTCGAGGGACTCGTCGCCGAGCTCGGCCTGATGCTCGTCAGCGGCGAGGAGTCGGCGCAGGGGCACGTCCGGTGGGTGCACTCGACCGAGCTGCCGGACCCGACCCCGTGGCTGCGCGGGGGCGAGCTGCTGCTGACGACGGGCTGCAGCTGCAGAGCGCGAAGGCCCAGCGCGAGCTGGTCGCGCGCCTCGCCGAGCACGAGATCGGCGGCCTCGGCTTCGGCACCGGCTTCGCGCACAAACGCCTGCCGCCCGCGCTCGCCGACGAGGCGCGCAAGCGCGACTTCCCGCTGTTCGAGGTGCCGTACGAGCTGCCGTTCATCGCGATCACCGAGCGCGTGTTCGCGCAGCTGCTCGACGAGCGCTACGAAATGCTGCAGCGCAGCATGGCCGGCGACGTGCTCGCGGAGGCGCTCACCGGCCGCCTGTACCCCGAGGAGCTGCAGGCGCGGCTGCGCCCCTTCGGGATCGGCGAGCGCGCGGCGGTGCTGGCGTTCGCGCCGCCGGACCCCGGCGACGGCCGCCCCGCTGGTCGAACGGATGCTCGCGCGCGAGGAGAACTCGACCGGCCGGAGCAGGCAAAGCCACCGGCATCGGACCGCCGCCGCCGGCAGCCTCGTGGCGATCCGCAGCCGGCCTGCTGTGCGCGGTGGTGGACGACGCCGCCAGCCGGCCGGCGAGCTCGCGCCCCCGATCGCGCTCGACCCGATCGCGCTTGCGCGCCGGATCCGCGCCGAGCTCACGCCCGCCTCGGGGGCGGAGGTGCGGGCGAGCGCCAGCCGCGTGGCCCCGACGCAGTCGCTGCGCGTCAGCTTCCACGAGGCGCGCTGCGCGCTGGAGGCGATGCGCCTGCAGAACGGCAACGGCGCGGAGGTGGTCGGCCTCCTACGCCGACCTCGGCGCCTTCCAGCTGCTGCTGTCCCTGCAGGACGACGACGCGCTGCTGACGTACTGCCGCGGCGTGCTCGGCCCCGTGGAAGCGGGCGAGGGCGAGTACGGCGACGAGCTGCTGCGCTCGCTGGACGTGTTCATCGAGCACAACGGCCACTGGGAGAAGGCGGCGAACGCGCTGTACTGCCACCGCCACACGCTGCGCTACCGCATCCGCCGCGTGGAGCAGCTCACGGGCCGCGACTTCTCGACGGCGCGCGACCGGATCGAGTTCTGGCTGGCACTGCGGGGAAGGGAGCTGGCACGGTGATCCTGAGCCCGCATGGCGGCGCTGGATCGGCGTCCTCGATCGCTCGTGTGCAGAGCACACTTCGCTCACTGCGTCCTTGCCCAGCTTGCCCTGCGAGCCCAGGATGGGGTTTGATGAGGACCCCCACAAGGGGGGTCTGGAGGGGCGTTCGTTGTGCGAACCTGGGGTCTGTGCAAACGGCCAGGGGGTCACGGCCGTGAGGATCGGGGTCCCAAGCGAGATCAAGCTCGACGAGTACCGCGTGGCGATGACCCCCGCGGGCGTGCGCGAGCTGAGCGCGCGCGGCCACGAGGTGGTGGTGCAGGCCGGCGCCGGCGAGGGCAGCGCGCTCGAGGACGCGGAGTTCGTCGCCCAGGGCGCGCGGATCGTCCCCGACGCGCGCGCGGTGTTCGCCGAGGCCGAGCTGGTGCTGAAGGTGAAGGAGCCCCAGCCGGGCGAGGTGGCGCTGCTGCGCGAGGGCCAGACGCTCTTCACGTACCTGCACCTCGCGGCGGAGCCGAGCCTGACGCGTGGCCTGCAGGCGTCGGGGGCGACGTGCATCGCGTACGAGACGGTCGAGGACGCGCGCGGCAACCTGCCGCTGCTGGCGCCGATGAGCGAGGTCGCGGGCAAGCTCGCCACGCAGGCGGGCGCGTTCATGCTCGAGAAGCCGCTCGGCGGCCGCGGCATCCTGCTCGGCGGCGTGCCCGGCGTGGCGGCCGCGACGGTGCTCGTGATCGGCGGCGGCGTGGTGGGGATGAACGCGGCGATCATCGCGATCGGGATGCAGGCCGACGTGTTCGTGTTCGACCGCTCGATCGACCGCCTGCGCGAGCTCGAAGTGGCGTTCGGCGGCCGCGCCTCGACGGTGTACTCCTCGACGCTCGCGATCGAGCAGATGCTGCCCGCCGCCGACCTCGTGATCGGCGCGGTGCTGATCCACGGCGGCCGCGCCCCGCACGTCATCAGCCGCGAGCAGCTCGGCCTGATGCGCCGCCACGCGGTGCTGGTCGACGTCTCGATCGACCAGGGCGGCTGCTTTGAGACCTCGCACCCCACGACCCACTCCGACCCCACGTTCGAGGTGGACGGGATCACCCACTACTGCGTGGCCAACATGCCGGGCGCGGTGCCGATCACCTCGACGTACGCGCTGACCAACGCCACGCTCCCCTACGTGCTGGCGCTCGCCGACCACGGCGTGCGAGGAGGCGCTCGAGCGCGACCCGGGCCTGCGCCTCGGGCTGAACGTGCGCGACGGCCAGATCACTCACCCCGCGGTCGCCGAAGCGCTCGCTGAACCGCCGCGGAGGCTACCTGAGTCCACCGGCCGATAGAGAGACGAGCCACGAACGCCCATCCCTGACCCCCTTGGGGGGTCCTCCCAAAAAAAACCACCGCACCACACGAGGAGGCGAAAAAATGGCCACCCAGATCGAGACCCTGAGCAACTTCATCGACGGTGAGCGCGCGCCCTCCGACGGCGAGACCGAAGCGATCCTCAACCCCGCCACCGGCGAGGAGCTGGCGCGCGCGCCGGTCTCCAGCGCCGAGGACGTGGACCGTGCCGTGCGGGCCGCCCGCCGCGCGTTCGAGGGCTGGTCGCACCGCACGCCCGCCCAGCGCGCGCAGGCGCTGCTGGCGATCGCGGATCTGATCGAGGACCACGCCGAGGAGATCGCACGCCTGGAGGCGCTGAACGCGGGCAAGCCGATCGCGGCCGTCACGAACGACGAGCTCCCGGTGATGGCCGACAACCTGCGCTTCTTCGCCGGCGCCGCCCGCTGCCTGGAGGGCCGCGCGGCGGGCGAGTACATGGCCGGTTACACCTCCTTCACCCGCCGCGAGGCGGTCGGCGTGATCGGGCAGGTCACGCCGTGGAACTACCCGCTGATGATGGCGATCTGGAAATTCGCGCCCGCGCTCGCGGCCGGCAACACGGTCGTGCTCAAGCCCGCGGAGACCACGCCGATGACGACCGTCCGCCTGGCCGAACTGGCCGCCGAGATCCTGCCGCCGGGCGTGCTGAACGTCGTCACGGGCCCGGGCCGCCCGACGGGCGAGGCGCTGATCATCACACCCCGACGTGGACATGCTCGCGCTGACCGGCTCGGTGGACACCGGCAAGCACTTCGCGCGCACCGCCGCCGGACACGCTCAAGCGCGTGCACCTCGAGCTCGGCGGCAAGGCCCCGGTGCTCGTGTTCGACGACGTCGGCGCTGGAGTCGGCGCTGCAGACGATCGCCGGCACCGGCTACTACAACGCCGGCCAGGACTGCACCGCCGCCACGCGCGTGCTCGCCGCCGAGGGCGTCTACGACGACGTCGTCGCCGGCCTCGCCGAGCAGGCCCAGGGCCTCGTGATCGGCGACACGCTCGCCCCCGACACGACGCTCGGCCCGCTCAACTCCGCCCGCCAGCGCGAGCGCGTGCAGGGCTTCCTCGACCGCCGCCCCGCGCACGCCGAGGTCGTCACCGGCGGCGCGCGCCCCCGAGCGCCCCGGCTTCTACCTGCAGCCCACGGTGATCGCCGGCCCGCGGCAGGAGGACGAGCTGATCCAGCGCGAGATCTTCGGCCCGGTGATCACCGTCCAGCGCTTCACCGACGAGGCCCAGGCGATCGAGTGGGCCAACGCCACCCGCTACGGCCTCGCCTCCTCGGTCTGGACGCGCGACGTCGGCCGCGCGCTGCGCGTCGTCGCGGGCGCTGCGCTTCGGCTGCGTGTGGATCAACGACCACATCCCGCTCGTCTCGGAGATGCCCCACGGGGGGTTCAAGGAGTCCGGGTACGGCAAGGACCTCAGCGTGTATTCGCTGGAGGACTACACGGTCGTGAAGCATGTGATGGCCTCGCTGGCGTAGGTTGCGTCAGGCGGCGACGCCGTGGGGCTTGCCCGAGGTGGGCAGCGCGGCGATTAGCTCAGAGGGGAGGATGGTGGAGGCCCTCCAAATCTCAAAGCCCATCAGATGCCCGTCGTCGGGGTCGCGTTCGATCAGGCCCCACGAGTGCCTCTCGCCAATGGCGCGACCCTTTTCGAAGGAGATCAGTGCGATGTCAACTTCGGGATCGTAGTGCAAGTGCAGCTCCATAGCGCCTCCAGGATACTCCTCTGATCGATTTCAGCAGTCCCACACGCTGACGATCCGCACAGCGGTGTGGTCGTTGCCATGGGGATGGTCGTAGACAACTTCGAAACGTCGCCCGTCGGCCAGGAGGCCATTGATCAGCCACTCTGCGTCTCCGGGATTGATCTGGCGATCGGTGTGGCCTTTGCGGATCGCGCGCTCCACCGCGGAGCGGTCGAGCAGGCGTTTTGCGCACTTATCCTCGGCGTGCATTGTCCAGACGAAGCGTTCTATATGCATCGCCACCTGAGGCTACGCAGCGATGGGGATGGTTCGCTAGCTCGGTGGCCGCTACGCCCGGCGCGCGAGCACCTGGAAGATCGAGGTGAAGCCCGTGGCGAAGCCGTTGCGCGCGGCGCGCAGGTAGAGGCGCCAGACCCGCACGCGCTCGCCGCCCGCCAGCCGCTCGGCCTCGCTCGAGGTTGGCGTCCAGGCGCGCGATCCACTCGCTCAGCGTGTCCACGTAGTCCTGGCGCAAGCCCTCCACGTGCGTGGGCTCGAAGCCGGCGCGCTCCAGCGCGAGCAGCACGCGCGAGACGTGCAGCGGGGCCGCGTCGGGGAAGACGTAGCGCTCGGAGAAGGCGCCCGCCTCGGGGTCGCCGTGGCGCAGGCGCGCGATGCCGTGGTTGAGCAGCCGCCCGCCGGGGCCCAGCAGGCCGGCGAGCTGCGCGGCGTAGGCGTCGATTTTGCTGGCGCCCACGTGCTCGACCATGCCGATCGAGCGCGATCGCGTCGAAGCGCTCCCCGCCGGCGCCGAGGTCGCGGTAGTCGGCGAGGCGGATCTCCACGCGGTCCTCGAGGCCCGCCTTCGCCACGCGCCGGCGGGCGAGCTCGGCCTGGTTGGGGGAGAGCGTGATCCCCACGGCGCTGACGCCGTGGCGGGCGGCGGCGTGCAGCACGAAGCTGCCCCAGCCGCAGCCGACGTCGAGCAGGCGCTCGCCCTCCCGCAGCCCGAGCTTCGTGCAGACCAGCTCGCGCTTGGCCAGCTGGGCGTCCTCCAGCGTCGTGGCGCCGCGCGAGAAGAGCGCGCAGGAGTAGGTCATCGAGGAGTCGAGGAACAGCTTGAAGAAGTCGTTGGAGACGTCGTAGTGGTGGCGCACCGCGCGCGCGTCGCGCGCGCGGCTGTGGCGGGCGCCCCGCGGGCGCAGCTCGCTGGCGGGGATCCGCGGGGGGCGCGTCAGGCCGCACGCCCGCACCGCGGCGAGCGTCAGGCGCAGGCGCGTGGCGCGGTCGATCGCGGGCGCGTGGAAGCTGTCGAGCAGCCCGATCACGCGGTCGAGGTCGTCGGCCTCCAGCTCGCCCGCGGCGTACGCGCGGCCGAGGCCCAGCTGCCCGGGAGCGCGCAGCAGGTGCGCCACGGCGGTGGGCGAGCGCACCGTGAAGACGGGGCCGTCGGGCGCGGTCGCGGGGAGCTCCGTGCCGTCCCAGAAGCGCAGCGCGAAGGGGCGCTCGGGGAGCGCCGCCGCGAGCTCGCGGCGCAGCGGCTCAGTGCGGGCGAACGGCATCGTCGGCGGCGGGGTCGGGTTGGTGTGCGGTTGTCGAGTCGATCGCGCATGGCGTGTGCGAGCAAATGCTGTTGGGCTCCGGGCGCGATCACGGGTCGCGCTCGCGGGTGCTAGCTTGCCCCGAGGCCCATGATCGATACTCAACTTCCCGGCGCTCTCGACGAGGGCTCTGCCCGGGCCAAGCGACTCTCGAGCCGGCTCTCTCGAAATGGGTGGCGGCCAGCTGGCCACTCGCGCGACGACGACGTCCAGCCCACGCGTACCCAGCCCCCGGGCCGGACGACATCCAGCCGGTCGTCTACGAGACGCTCAATCGAGCGCTCACCGCGCTGATCACCGATCGGGCCGATGCTCGCGCTCGGCTTCGTCGGCTGGCAGATGTGGGACGGGCTGCTGCACCGCTCCGACCTGATCGTGTTCGCGATCCTGTACCTGCTCACGGGCCTCGGCATGACCGTCGGCTTCCACCGCCTCTTCACCCACCGCTCCTTCAAGACCTTCCCGGCGGTGCGCGGCGTGCTCGCGGTGCTCGGGTCGGCGGCGATCGAGGGGCCGATCATCTCGTGGGTGGCCGACCACCGCAAGCACCACGCCTTCTCCGACAAGGACGGCGACCCCCACAGCCCCCACGTCGACCACGGCGTCGGCCTGCGCGGCGCGCTGCGCGGCCTCGCCCACGCGCACCTCGGCTGGCTGTTCATCCACACCGAGCGCGGCTCGCGCGAACGGTACGCCCCCGACCTGACTCGCCGACCCCGTCGTCGAGTTCGTGGACCGCACCTTCTTCGTGTGGGCGATCGGCGGCCTCGCCGCCGCCTTCGGGCTCGGCTACGCGATCGGCGGCACGTGGCAGCGCCGGCCTCACCGGCCTGCTGTGGGGCGGCGCGGTGCGGATGCTCGTGCTGCACCACATGACCTACTCGATCAACTCCCTCTGCCACTTCTTCGGCCGCCGCGACTACGCCACCGGGGACCACTCCCGCAACCTCGCCGTGGCTCGCGCTGCCCACCTTCGGCGAGGCGTGGCACAACAACCACCACGCCTTCCCCACCTCCGCCCGCCACGGCCTCAGCTGGCGCCAGCCCGACGTCTCGGCGCTCGTGATCCGCGGCCTGGAGCGCACCGGGCTCGCGTGGGACGTCGTCACCGTGGCCGAGGAGCGCCGCGGGCGCAAGCGCTACGCCGCGGCGTAGGTTGGGGTCTGGGTAGGGGATCGTCCGCGCGGGCCGCGGCAGAGTTCCCGCGCGTGTGCGCTCGGCCTCCGTGCCTCGCGGCGCCGGCCTACGATTGGCCCTACCCTACCCATGGCCCCCGCTCCCATCCCCCCGGTGCGCGAGATCATCGCGCGGCGGACGGGGGAGGAGCTGGCGCTCAACGACCGCTACCTGAACCCGCAGATGGGGCGCATCCTGCGCACGCTGGGGTTCGACCGGGTGTGGGTGGGCGGCGAGGGGGCGCACCTGATCGACTCCGAGGGCCACCGCTACCTCGACCTGTTCGGCGGCTACGGCGTGTTCGCGATCGGGCGCAACCACCCCGAGGCGATCGCGGCCGTGCGAGGAGGTCATGGCGGCGCGCACCGGCAACCTGCCGCAGCTGGGCGTCACGCTGCTGAGCGGGGTGCTCGCCGAGCAGCTGCTCGCGCGCGCGCCGGGCGAGCGTGGCGGCGATGGTGCCCGCCAACAGCGGCACCGAGGCGGTCGAGGCCGCCGTCAAGATCGCGCGCGCGGCCACCGGGCGCCCGCGCATCCTCTACGCCGAGCACGCCTTCCACGGGCTCACGCTCGGCTCGCTGTCGCTCAACGGCGACGCGCACTTCCGCGAGGGCTTCGGGCCGCTGCTGCCCGGCTGCGCGGCGGTGCCGTTCGGCGACCTCGACGCGCTGGAGCGCGAGCTCGCGCGCGGGGACGTCGCGGCGTTCGTCGTGGAGCCGGTGCAGGGCAAGGGCGTCAACCTCCCGCCCGGCCGGCTACCTGCCCGGCGCGCAGGAGCTCTGCCGCGAGGCCGGCGCGCTGCTCGTCTGCGACGAGGTGCAGACCGGCCTCGGGCGCACCGGGCGCTTCCTCGCGCTGGAGCACTGGGGCCTGCAGCCCGACATGGTGTGCCTCGCCAAGGCGCTCTCCGGCGGCCTCGTGCCGATCGGCGCGGTGCTCGTCTCGCGCGCGGCCTTCGACCGCGTCTTCGACGGCATGGAGCGCGCGGTGCGCCACGGCTCGACCTTCGGCGGCAACGACCTGGCCGCCGCCGCGGGGCTCGCGACGCTGCGGGTGCTCGACGAGGAGGGCCTCGTTGAGCGCGCCGCAGCAGCTGGGCGAGCTGCTGCTGGAGCTGACCCGCCCGCTCGTGGAGCGCTACGCGATCGTGCGCGACGTGCGCGGCCTGGGGCTGATGTGGGCGATCGAGCTCGGCCCCCCCGAGGGCCGCTCTGCGCGCGCGGCGTGGCACGCCCTGGAGCGCGCCCAGCCGGGGCTCTTCTCGCAGCTCGTCACCGTCCCCCTCTTCCACGAGCACCGCATCTTCTGCCAGGTCGCGGGCCACCGCATGAACGTGATCAAGGCGCTGCCGCCGCTGGTGATCGAGGAGTCGGAGATCCGCCGCTTCGCCGCTGCGCTGGAGATGGTGGTCGCCGCGGCGGAACGGATGCCATCGGCCCTTTCTCGTTTTGGGGTGCGGATGGCCCGCAACCTCGCCAGCACCCGCTAGCCTGCCGGGCTGCCATGCCCGTTCCCCGCAATGACATCCGCAACGTCGCGATCGTCGCCCACGTCGATCACGGCAAGACCACGCTCGTCGACGCCATGCTGTGGCAGTCGGGCGCGTTTCGCGTCGGCCAGGACGTGGCTGATCGGGTGCTCGACTCGATGGACCTGGAGCGCGAGAAGGGCATCACGATCCTCGCCAAGAACACCGCGCTGCACTACGGCGGGGTGAAGCTCAACATCGTCGACACCCCCGGCCACGCCGACTTCGGCGGCGAGGTCGAGCGGGGCCTGACGATGGTCGACGGGGTGCTGCTGCTGGTGGACGCCTCCGAGGGGCCGCTGCCGCAGACGCGCTTCGTGCTGCGCAAGACGCTGGAGGCGCGGCTGCCGGTGATCCTTGTCGTCAACAAGGTCGACCGCCCCGACGCGCGCGTCGCGGAGGTGATCGACGAGGTGTACGAGCTGTTCCTCGACCTCGACGCCGACGAGTCGCAGATCGAGTTCCCGATCGTCTACTGCAACGCCAAGGCGGGCGTCGCGTCGCTCGAGTACGACGAGTCGGTGGCGCGCCGCCGCGGTGGTTGGCGGCGGGCGGGCGGTGGCAGCAGGGCGGTGGGCAGCGGGCCGGGTGGCGGGCGGGACGGTCGGAGGCCGGCTGGGTGACGGGCAGGCGGAGGCGGGCGAGGCCCGGTCGCTGGGGAGGGGAGCCTCGCGCCGCTGCTGGACCTGCTGCTGGAGCACATCCCCGCGCCGGCCTACGAGCCCGAGCACCCGCTGCAGGCGCTCGTCACCAACCTCGACGCCTCCCCCTACGTCGGGCGTCTGGCGATCTGCCGCGTGCGCAACGGGCGCATCCGCCGCGGCCAGCCGCTCGCGTGGTGCCGCGCCGACGGCTCCGATCGAGCGCGCGCAGGTCTCCGAGCTGTACGTCACCGAGGCGCTCGAGCGCGTCGACGCGGCGGAGGCGGGGCCGGGGGAGATCATCGCCGTCGCCGGGATCGCCGAGGTCACGATCGGCGAGACGCTCGCCGACCCCGACGACCCCCGGCCGCTGCCGGTCATCACCGTCGACGAGCCCTCGATCTCGATCACGCTCGGCATCAACACCTCGCCGATGGCCGGCCGCGAGGGGTCCAAGGTCACCGCCCGCCAGCTGCGCGACCGCCTCGACGCCGAGCTGATCGGCAACGTCTCGCTGCGCGTGCGATCCACACCGGCGGCGTGCGGCTCGGAGTCGTGGGAGGTGCAGGGCCGGGGTGAGCTGCAGCTGGGGGTGCTGGTCGAGATCATGCGCCGCGAGGGCTTCGAGCTGACGGTCGGCCAGCCGCGCGTGCTGGAGCGCACGATCGACGGCAAGCGCCACGAGCCGGTCGAGCGGCTCTCGATCGACGTGCCCGAGGAGTTCGTCGGCGTCGTCACGCAGATGCTGGCGCTGCGCAAGGGCCGCATGGAGCACATGACCAACCACGGCACCGGCTGGGTGCGGATGGACTACCTCGTGCCCGCCCGCGGCCTGATCGGCTTCCGCACCGAGTTCATCACCGAGACGCGCGGCACGGGCATGATGCACCACGTCTTCGACCGCTGGGAGCGGTGGGCGGGTGAGATGCGCACGCGCGCCTCGGGGGCCTTGATCGCCGACCGTCGCGGCGAGACCGTCGCAGTTCGCGCTGATGAACCTGCAGGAGCGCGGCACGCATGTTCGTCGGCCCCGGCGAGGAGGTGTACGAGGGGATGATCGTCGGCGAAAACGCCCGCTCGGAGGACATCGACGTCAACCCCGTCAAGGAGAAGCACCTGACCAACATGCGCTCCTCCACCTCGGATGTGCTGGAGCGGCTGATCCCCCATCGCAAGCTCACGCTCGACCAGGCGATGGAGTGGGTGCGCGAGGACGAGTGCGTCGAGGTCACGCCCGCAGACTGTGCGCATGCGCAAGGTCGAGCTGGGGAAGACAGAGCGCATGAAGGCGGCGCGCACAGAGCGGCGGCAAATGAGCACCGCCGCGATCGAGGTCTCGCCGAGCTGCGCAAGAGCTACGGCGCGCGTGCAGGCGTGCGCGGCATCGACGTGGCGATCGACGCCGGCGAGACGGTCGCGCTGCTCGGGCCCAACGGCGCCGGCAAGTCCACGACGATCGACATGATCCTCGGCCTCTCCGAGCCCGACGGCGGCACCGTGTCGGTGTTCGGCGGCACCCCCTCCGCGGCGGTCGACGCCGGGGCACGTCGGCGCGATGCTGCAGACCGGCGCGCTGATCCGCGACCTGTCGGTCGGCGAGCTGGTGGCGATGGTCGCCTCGCTCTACCCCGCGCCGCTGGCGGTGGCCGAGGCGCTCGAGCTGACGGGCCTCAGCGAGATCGCCGACCAGCGCACGCAGAAGCTCTCCGGCGGGCAGACCCAGCGCGTGCGCTTCGCGGTCGCGCTGGTCTCCGACGCCCGGCTGCTGGTGCTCGACGAGCCGACCGTCGCGATGGACGTCGAGGGCCGCCGCTCGTTCTGGACGACGATGCGCGAGCTCGCCGCGCGCGGCAAGACGATCCTGTTCGCCACCCACTACCTGGAGGAGGCCGACGCGTACGCCGACCGCGCGGTGCTGATGGCGCACGGCCGTGGTCGTCGCCGACGGGCCGCCGACGGAGATCAGGGCGATGGTCGGCACGCGCACGATCCGCGCCACGCTCCCCGGGCGCCGACCTCGACGCGCTGGCGGGGCTGCCCGGCGTCAGCGGCGCCGATCGCCGCGGCGAGGCGGTGGTGCTGAGCTGCGCGGACTCCGACGCGGCGATCCGCGCGCTGCTCGCCGCGTACCCCGACGCGCGCGACATCGAGATCGCGGCCGCGGGGTTGGAGGAGGCGTTCCTGCAGCTGACCGGGCGTGGACGAGGTGCCGGAGCCCGCCGCCGCGGCCGCGCCTCTTCTGCGAGTGCCTCTGCCGCGGGTGCCTTTGGGGAGCGCGGCCGATGAACGCGCTCCTCTACACCCGCTTCGAGCTGCTGCGCACGCTGCGCAACCGCCGCTTCTTCATCCTCTCGCTGGGGTTCCCGCTGGTCCTGTTCTTCCTGATCGCCGGCCCCCAGCGCAACAACCACAACCTCGCCGGCACCGGCATCTACGCGCCGCTCTACTACATGGTCGGGATGGTGTCGTTCGGGACGATGAGCGGGATGCTCTCCAGCGGCGCGCGCATCGCCGCCGAGCGCGCGGTCGGCTGGAACCGCCAGCTGCGCATCAGCCCGCTCTCCACGCGCGCCTACCTGCGCGCGAAGGTCCTCACCGCGTACATGATGGCGCTGCTGACGATCCTCGTGCTGTACGTCGTCGGGCGCGGCGCTCGGGGTCTCGCTGCCGGCCGGCGAGTGGCTGCACATGACCGTGCTGATCCTGATCTGCCTGATCCCCTTCGCGGCGCTGGGGATCGCCGTCGGCCACATGCTCACCCCCGACTCGATCGGGCCGGCGGTGGGCGGCGGGGTCGCGCTGCTGGCGTTCCTCGGCGGCACCTGGTTCCCGATCCCCAGCCACGGCTTCCTCAACGACGTCGGGCAGCTGCTGCCCTCCTACTGGCTGGTGCAGGCCGGTCACGTCGCGCTCGGCGGCCACGCTTGGCCCGCCAAGGCGTGGATCGTGATTGCCGTGTGGACGGCGGTGTTCGCGCTGCTCGCCCGCTACGCCTACCGGCACGACACCGGGCGGGTGTAGTGCCCGCCCGGCTGCGACTGTCCCTCGCTGAGCCCAGACTACCTGCCACGCGCTAGGGTTCCGCGCATGACCCACACGATCAAACGCTTCACCCTGTCCGCCGTCTGTGCCGCCTCCCTGCTGCTGGGTTTCGCCGCGACCCCGGCGCTCGCCACCCACTTCCAGCCCGAGAGCTACGCCGCACTGCTGGGGCAGTTGCACCGGCGCGAAATCGTCGCGCTCGTGCTGCATCCCACTGGTCCCAAGGTCCACGCCTCGGCGCGCGACGGGCAGCACTTCACGGTCATCTACACGCCGGCCGAGGTGCCGCTGCTGCACGCGGCGTCGCTCGCGGGCGGCTCGTCGTTCACGATCGCCACGGCGAAGCCCAAATCCACCACGGTCCACCACAAACTGCGCTACATCGCGGGTGGGGTGCTGATCGTGGTGATCGTGGTCGTGCTGGTGGTGCTGCTGATCGGCCGCCGCCGTGCGCTGGAGGAGGAGAGGGCGCGGGCGGCGAGGCGGCCTCCGCGTCTCCGCCCGCCGGCGACAGGCTCGGGTTGAGCGGCACGCGCACGGTCCGCTGCAAGGCCCGCCGGCCTCCACCCGCCGCGTGGGGGCGGCGCTGGCGCTGATCCTGGGGTTCATGGCGGTCGAGGTCGTGGCGGGGGTGCTCGCGCACTCGCTCGCGCTGGTCTCCGACGCGGCGCACATGCTCACCGACGCGGCCGCCCTGGGGCTCTCGCTGGTGGCGCTGCGCCTGGCGGCGCGGCCCGCGCGGGGGGCGATGACTTACGGCTTCCTGCGCGTGGAGGCGCTGGCGGCGCAGGCCAACGGCCTCACGCTGCTGGTGCTCGCGGCGCGCGATCGTCTACTCGGCGGTGGTGCGGCTGATCTCCCCGCCGACGGTGTCGGCGTGGACGGTGGTCGGTGGTGGCGCTGGCGGGCATCGCGGTCAACGGCGCCGCGACCGTCGCGCTGGCGGGCGCGGGGCGCGAGGCGCACATGAGCATCGAGGGCTCCTTCCAGCACATCCTCACCGACCTGTTCGCGTTCATCGGCACGGCGCTCGCCGGGGTCAGTGATCCTGCTGACCGGCTTCGAGCGCGCCGACCCGATCGCCTCGCTGCTCGTCGCCGCGCTGATGGTGCGCTCCGCGGTCGGCCTGCTGCGCGCCTCGGGGCGGATCTTCCTGGAGGCGGCGCCGCCGGGCCTCGACCCGCAGGAGATCGGGCACGCGCTGGCGGCCCACCCCGGCGTCGTCGAGGTCCACGACCTGCACGTGTGGGAGCTCTCCGCGGGCTTCCCCGCGCTCTCCGCGCACGTGCTGGTCGCGCGGGACGCCGACTGCCACGCGGCGCGGCGGGCGCTGCAGGAGCTGCTGGACGAGCGCTTCGGCATCGAGCACACCACGCTGCAGGTCGAGCACGCGGGGGGCGGGGAACTGCTGGAGCTGGGGCTGCCCGAGGGGTGAGGACCGGGCACGGTGGTTCTTTCTTTTCGGGCCCCTAACCAATAAGAACAAGACTTAGTCTTATTTGTGGTAGGGTGGCGAACGTGAGATGGCTTGGCCTGCTCCTCGCCGGCATCGCGGTCGTGGTCGCCGGGTGTGGGGGCACACAGCCCGAAGGGCTGGGTCAGGGCGAAGGCGCCGCGACGGCCGCCGACGGTCGAATCCAGGTGGTGGCAGCGGAGAACTTCTGGGGTTCGCTTGCTGCCCAGCTCGGCGGCGAGCGGGTGCAGGTGCGGAGCATCATCGTCGACCCCGCCACCGACCCACACAGCTACGAACCGACCGCGCAGGATGCGCGCACGATGGCCGGCGCGCGGCTGGCGATCGTCAACGGGGTCGGCTACGACGAATGGGCCTCGCGGCTGCTCGCGGCGAGCCCGTTGAGCGGGCGTGTGGTGCTGAACGTCGGCGGCCTGCTCGGGCTACACGACGGCGACAACCCCCACCGCTGGTACTTCCCTTCCAACGTGTTCGCTGTCGTAAACGAGCTCGTTGTTGACTACGACCGCCTGGACCCGGCCGGCGCCGCCTACTTCGCCCGGCAGCGGCGGGTCCTCGAGACCCGCGGACTGGTGCGCTACGACGAACTGCGTCGTGAGATCCGCGCCCGCTACGCCGGGGTGCCGGTGGGCTACAGCGAGAGCATCTTCCAGGGCCTTGGCGAAAACCTCGACCTGCGGCTGCTGACGCCGTACAGCTTCGCCAAGGCGATCGCGGAGGGCTCTGAAGTGACCGCGCAGGACAAGCGCACAGTGGACAGCCAGGCAGAAGAACACAAGATCGACGTGTGGGTATTCAACAGCCAGAACGTCACCCCGGACGTACAGCGCGTCAACGAACTCGCGCGCGCGGCGCACATCCCGATCGCGACCGTCACCGAGACGCTCTCGCCGGCGAGCGACACCTTCGAGCAGTGGCAGGTCGCGGAGCTCGAAGGGCTCGCGCGCGCGTTGCACGAGGCGACGGGGAGGTAGAAGTGCCTCCGGCGGTGGAGCTGACCGACGCGGCGGTACGCCTGGGAGGCGCCACCGTGTGGAGCGGCGTGGACCTGCTCGTGCCCGAGGGCGAGTTCGTCGCCGTCCTCGGCCCCAACGGAGCGGGCAAGTCGACGCTGCTGCGGGTGCTGCTCGGACTGCTCGACCTCGCCCACGGCGCGGTGCGCGTGCTCGGCGGCCCGGCGGGAGCCCACAACGAGCGCATCGGCTACCTGCCCCAGCGGCGGGTGTTCGACTCCTCCACGCGGGTCCGCGGGGTGGACATGGTGCGCCTCGGCCTCGACGGGCGCCGCTGGGGAGTGCCGCTGCCCACGGTGGGGCCGTTTCAGAGCACCCGCGCGCGTGCCGCCCGCGAGCGCGTCGCGGAGGCGATCGAGCGGGTCGGCGCCGGCGCGTACGCGACCCGCCCGATCGGGGAGTGCTCGGGCGGCGAGCAGCAGCGGCTGCTGATCGCCCAGGCGCTCGTGCAGCGCCCGCGCCTGCTGATCCTCGACGAGCCCCTCGACGGTCTCGACCTGCCCAACCAGGCCGCGGTCTCCGCGTTGGTCCAGGGCATCTGCCGCTCCGCGGGGGTGACCGTGCTGCTCGTCGCGCACGACGTCAACCCGCTGCTGCCCTACGTCGACCGGGTGCTCTACCTCGCGGGGGGCCGGGCCGCGATGGGGCCCCTGACCGAGGTCATCACCAGCGCGACGCTGAGCAGCCTCTACGGGGCGCCGATCGAGGTGCTGCGCACGACCGACGGGCGCCTCGTGGTGGTCGGCCAGCCGGAAGCTCCGCACCTCCACGGCCCCCGCCACGTGCTGCGATGAGCCCGTATGGCGGCGCTGGATCTGCGTCCTCGATCGCTCGTGTGCGAAGCACACTTCGCTCACTGCGTCCTTGTCCAGCTTGCCCTACGGGCCCATCGGGGAGTTGTGCACACAAGCCGCTGACGCTGGGTAGGAGGCCCAGCGCCCACGCGCCTGGTGCGGCACCCACACACGTGGACGATCCCCCTTGAACCCCCACCTCACGCTCAACCTCCTCTCCGACGTGCGCCAGCTGTTGGCGTACCCCTTCATGGTCAACGCTCTGCAGGCCGCGGGCATCGTGGCGGTGACGGGCGCCGTAGTGGGCTGGTTCATGGTGCTCCGGGAGGAGACGTTCGCGGGGCACACGCTTTCGGTGATGTCCTTCCCCGGCGCGGCGGCGGCGGCGCTGGCGGGCCTGCCGCTGGCGTGGGGGTACTTCGTGTTCTGTGGTGCGGGGGCGCTGTTGATTGCGGGCTCCACCCCCGGCGGAGTGAGGCGCGGGCAGGCGCAGCAGTCGGCTGTGATCGGGATGGTGCAGGCGGGAGCGCTGGCTGTGGGCTTTCTCTTGCTGAGCCTCTACGGGGGTGTGCTGGAGAGCCTGGAGACGCTGCTGTTCGGCTCGATCCTGGGAGTCACGCGGGGTGAGGTGCTGACGTTGGCGATCGTGGGGGTGTGTGCCGTGGCGTCGCTCGCGGTCGTGGGGCGGCCGCTGTTCTTTGCGTCGGTCGATCGCTCACTTGCAGACGCGAGCCGCGTGCCGGTGCGCATACTGTCGGTGGCGTTCCTGGTGGTGCTTGGGCTCTCGGTGGCGGCGACGGTGCAGATCACGGGTGTGCTGCTGGTCTTTGCGCTGCTGCTCGCACCGGCGGCGATCGCGCGCGAGCTGACCCCCCGCATCGGGCTGAGCCTGGCGCTCAGCGTGCTGCTGGGGCTCGTGATCGCGTGGGTGGGGTTGGGGCTCTCCTACTTCACGAACTACCCGCCGGGCTTCTTCGTAACGAGTCTTGCGATCGCGCTGTTCGCGGCGGCGCGGCTGGCGCGGAGCGCGCTTCGCTGATGCCCTTCCAGGGCTTCCTCGGTAACGCCCTGCTCGCGGGCTCGTGCATCGCGGTGGCGACGGGTTTGATCGGTTACTTCGTCGTGCTGCGTGTGCAGGTCTTCGCCGGAGACGCGCTCGGTCACGTCGCCTTCACGGGCGCGCTGGCCGCCGCGGCGGCGGGCCTCGACCTGCGCGTGGGGCTGTTCGCGGCGACCGTGGGGGTCGCGCTGCTGTTGGGGGCCCTGGACGCCTCCGCCCGCTCCTCTGCCCAGGGCGCGCGAGCGGACGACGTGACGACCGGGATGGTGTTCGTGTGGGTCCTCGGGCTGGGGGTGCTCTTCCTGGCGCTCTTCGACTCGGGCTCCTCGGGGTCGAGCGGGACGATCGCCGCGCGCACGCTGTTCGGCTCGATCTTCAGCCTCACCGCGGGCGAGGCGCAGCTGGCGGCGCTCCTCGGCGTGGCACTCGTGGCGGCGCTGCTGGCGATCGGGCGCCCGCTGCTGTTCGCCTCCCTCGACGCGCCGCTCGCGGCGGCTCGGGGTGTGCCGGTACGCGCCCTGGGGCTCGCGTTCCTGGCGCTGCTGGGCCTTGACGCGGCGGAGGCCACGCAGGCGGTGGGGGCGCTCCTGCTGCTCGGCCTGCTCGCGGCTCCCGCGGCGGCTGCGCACCGGCTCACGGCGAGCCCCTTTCGGGGGTTGACGCTCTCCGCGCTGTTCGCCCTCGGCGCGATGTGGGGCGGGCTCGCTTTGGCCGACCGGATCGGGGTGGTTCCCCCGGGCAGCGCGGTGATCCTGGTGGCGCTCGCGTTCTACGTCCTTACCATCCTTGTATGACCTCTCTCGCCGACACCTGGGCTGACCGCGCGGAGGCGACGCTGGCAGCGGCGGGCCACAAGCGCGGGGGGGCGCGCCGCGCGGTGCTGGACCTGCTGGGACGCCAGACGTGCGCACTCACGGCGGTTGAGATCGAGCAGGCGTTGGCCACCGAGCGCCGGGTGAGCCGCGCGAGCGTATACAGGATCCTCGAGGAGCTGGAACGCCTGCGCCTGGTGGCGCGGGTGGAGACCGGGCAGGCGCGGGTCCGCTACGAGCGCGTGCACGACTCCGAGGGCGAGCACCACCACCACCACCTGGTGTGCGATAGCTGCGGCCTGGTGATGCCGTTCTCCGACGACGCCCTGGAGCGGGCGATCGACGAGCTCAGCGCCCGGGTGCCGCTCGCGGTCTCAGAGCACGAGATCGTGCTCCACGGGGCGTGCCGCTCCTGTGCCGTCTAGCTTGCCCTCCGCGACGGAGGGCAGCTCACGCACGGAGGTGCCCTCGATATTGATACGTGGCAGCCTGCGGTCCAGGCCGGCGGGGATCCGCCACGTGCGCGGGCCGACGATGTGGAGCACGGCGGGCAGCAACATGCAGCGGACGATCACCGCGTCGAGGAACACCGCGCTGGCGAGGCTCAGGCCGAACTGCTGGATGACCCGGCTTTCCCCGAGCACGAACGAGAGGAACACGCACACCATGATCGCGGCGGCGGCGGTGACCACCCGGCCGGTCAGCGCGAGGCCCTCGCCGACGGCGCGGTGGTTGTCTTTGGTGCGGGTCCACTGCTCGTGGATGCGCGAGACGAGGAACACCTCGTAGTCCATCGAGAGGCCGAACACGATCGCGAACAGCATCACGGGGATGAACGATTCGATCGGCCCGGGGTGCACCCCCAGCAGCCACGGCAGCCAGCCCCACTGGAAGATCGCGACGATCACCCCCAGCGAGGCGCCGATGCTGAGCAGGTTCATGACGGCCGCCTGCACGGGGATCACCAGCGAGCGGAACACGACCGCCAGCAGCAGCGCCGAGAGCAGCACGACGACGCCGATGAACAGCGGCAGCTTGTGGGCGAGCACGGTGGCGAAGTCGACCGCGCCGGCGGTGACGCCGCCCACGTAGGCGACCGCGCCCGTGCGCGCCGCGATCGGCGGGATCGTGTGTTCGCGCAGCTCGCGCACGAGCAGGGTGGTGGCGTACGCCTGCGGGGAGGAGCTCGGATACACCGAGAACGTGGCCACCTCGCCGGTCGGGTTCAGGCGCGGCGGCGCGACCGAGACTACGCCGGGCGCCGCGGCGAGCGCGCTCTGCAGTTCGTTCAAGGTCGCCGTGTCACCTGCGTGGGGCAGCTGCACCACCACCTGCAGCGGGCCGTTGAAGCCTTCGCCGAAGCCCTCCGCGAGCAGCCTGTACGCCTGGTAGGTGGTCGTGTGCGGGGGGTCGTTGGACGCGTCGCTGGAGCCGAGCCGCAGAGCGAGCGCGGGCGCGGCGATCGCGAGCATCACGATCGTCGCGGTGAGCGCGATCGTCCGGGGCCGGCGCTGCACGAACTTGCTCCACCGCAGCCACGCCCCGCCGCCGGCCGGCGCGGGCGTGCCGTCGGGTGCCGGTGGGCTGCCGCTGCCCCCGGGAGCGCCGTTGCCGGCTGCCGTCGCTGCCCCGTTGCCCGCACCGGGACCGCTGCCCGCCGCCGTGGCGGTTGTGCGCTCGCCGGCTGCCCCGTTGCCCGCCGCCGCGGCCCGCCGCGCGCGCCGACGAGCTCGCCGGCTGGGTCGCGCGAGGCGGTTGCCAGCGAGGCTCAGCAGTGCGGGCAGCAGGGTCAGCGAGGCGATCATCACGAGCAGCACCCCGATCGACGCGGAGAGCGCGACGCCGTAGAGGAAGCTGACCCCCAGCAGCATCATCCCCAGCAGGGCGATCACGACGGTGGTGCCCGCGAACAGCACGGCGCGCCCGGCGGTGTCCATCGCCTGCACGACCGACTCGCGCACCCGCCCGTGGGTGGGGCCGGGGCCGGCGTACGCCTCGCGGTAGCGGGTGAGGATGAACAGCGAGTAGTCGATCCCCACGCCGAGGCCGATCATCGCGGCGAGCTCGGAGGAAAAGTTGGGGGTGTCCACCACGTGGGTGAACAGCGCGATCAGCCCGAGGCCGGTGCCCAGCCCGAACAGGGCGGTGACGATCGGCAGGCCCATCGCGATCAGCGAGCCGAAGGTCATCAGCAGGATCACGATTGCCGCCAGCAGGCCGATCGCGGTGGTGAAGCCGAAGCCTTCCTGCTCGGTCAGCTCGATCGCCTGCCCGCCCGAGCTCCACCTGCAGGCCCGGCTGGCGGGCGGCCTGGGCGGTTTTGACGACGCGTTCGGCAGCGCTCTTGGGCAGCAGGTTGGCTTTCTCGTCGAACACCACCGTGGCGAACGCGATCTGCTGGTTGGCGGAGATCGCCTTGCCGCCTGAGGCCGCCGAGTAGGGGCTGACCACCTCGGAGACGTGCGGCAGCTTGGCGACTTCGTCGAACATCGCGCTCGTGCGGTTGCGCACGGCGGGGTCGAGCACGGTGCCGTGCTCGACGCGGAAGACGATCTGGTCGCGGTCCCCGGCCTGCGCGGGGAAGCTCTTCTGCAGGAGATCCGCGGCGCGCTGGGCGTCGGAGTTGGGGATCGTGAAGTTGTTGGAGTATTCCGTGCCGGCCGACTGCGCGAGGCCGTTGACGAGCACGATCAGGAGGATCCAGCCGATTACGACGTACAGGCGATGGGTTGTGGACCAGCGGGCGAGCTTTAGCATCGGCGACCTCGGGCGGTTGGGAGCGTTGGGGCGGGGTGGAGCGGGTGGGGCGGAGCGCGCGCTCTGCGGCGGGGCTCCCTAGAGAGTAGAAAGCTCTGCGCCGGCTGCCCGGTTAGCCGCTCGGTTCACGCTCGACTCTTCGCCGGGCGTGTTGGCCGCTCAGTTCACGCTCGGGTCGAGCGGCATCCGCGCCATCAGCACGTAGGCGCCGCCCTTGCGGGCGAGCACCCGGCTCCACAGCTCGTCCGGGTCCTCGGTGAACACGTCCTCGGGCCGCGCGGGGTGGGCGATCCAGTCGCCCTGGTCGAGCTCCTCGTCGAGCTGTCCCTCGCCCCACCCGGCGTAGCCGGCGAACACGCGCCGGCGCGCGATCGACTCGGAGAGCTCGTCGATGTCGGCCTCGGGCGCGGGGAAGCCGATCCGCCCGAGCACGAGCAGGCCGGCGGGGGCTGGGTCCAGGAACTCGGCGAGGAATACGATCGAGCTCGGCTGGACGGGCCCGCCGACGTACACGGTCTCCCGCTCGCCGACGGCCTGCTCGAGCTGCGGCACCGCCTCGCCGACCGTCACCGCGGAGGGGCGGTTGAGCACGACCCCCATCGCCCCCTCCTCGCTGTGGGCGCCGACCAGCACCACTGCGCGCTGGAAGTTCGGGTCCCGCAGTGACGGCGCGGCGAGGAGCAGTTGGCCGCTGAGCGATTCCTCCATCGGTTCAGGCTACCCCTGCGAGCGGGGTTTGGCTACCCCTACCAGCCGGGTTTTGTTCGCACCCCCCGAGGTCACCGCAAGATCGCATCACGTCACCGCAAGATCACATCAGATCACCGCTAGATCACAACAGCGGCGTACGCGCCTGCCAGCATCGACTCGTCCCGGGGGGACACGAGCGACGTGTGTTCCGAGCAGCCGGTCTACGAACTCTCTCTCCGCCGGCTGCCTCCCGGATCTCGCGCCGGCCCGAGACCCCCTCAGTCTCGGCGCCGGACGGGCGCCGGCGGCCCAACTGCACCGGGTCGTCGGCGCTTCGTCGCCCGTTATGCTGCACGGATGCCAAAGACGCCGCAGGTTGGAGAGCAGGCCCCGGACTTCGAGCTACCGGGGACCGACGGTCCGTTCAAGCTCTCCGAGCACCGGGGTGAGCGGGTGGTGCTGCTGTTCTACCCGGGGGACAACACGATGGTCTGCACCAAACAGTTCTGCTCCTACCGCGACCGGGCGGACGACTTCGCGGCGCTCGATGCGACGGTGGTCGGCATCTCCTCGCAGGACCTCGACTCCCACAAGGGCTTCATCGAGAAGCACGGTCTCACGGTCCCGCTGCTGGCCGACGTCGACAAGTCGGTGGCGAAGTCCTACAGCGCCTTCTCCGCCCGGTTGGGCACCAAGCGCGCGGTCGTCGTGATCGACGAGCAGGGCGTTGTGCGCCACCGCCACGACCACCTGCTGGGGCTGGACTACCAGTCGGTGGACGACCTCAGGGCGGCGCTGGAGGCGCTGCCCGGAGTGGCGTAAACCGGGTCGTCGTACACAAAAGCTTTCACTGCACTAAAGCGTTCTCTGGCAGTCTCGCCGACGGCAAGAACTGAGGCGTACCGCATCGCGTGCCCGAGTTGTGGCGAATAACACAAATTGATGAGTAAGTTCTCACCTAAACACCAAACCGCCACGAAGGCCCTGACCAAGGTCCCGGAGATCGGGGTGATCTTCTGGGTCCTGAAGCTCCTCACGACGGGCATGGGTGAGTCGATGTCGGACTTCCTCGGCCAGCAGAGCGTCCCGTTGGCGGCGGCGACCGGCATCTTCGGCCTGTGGTTCGCGCTCTGGCTGCAGCTGCGCACGCCCGAGTACCGCGCGCCCGTCTACTGGTTCGCCGTGATGATGGTCGCGATCTTCGGCACGATGGCCGCCGACGGGGTCCACATCGGGGCGAGCCTGCCCTACTCGGTGACAACCGTCGGCTACGCCGCCGTGGTGGCCGGCGTGTTCTACTGCTGGTACCGCAGCGAGGGCACCCTCTCGATCCACAGCATCACCTCCCGCCGCCGCGAGAGCTTCTACTGGGCGGCAGTCCTCGCCACGTTCGCGCTCGGCACCGCCGCCGGCGACCTGACCGCGACCACGCTGCACCTCGGCTTCTTCGGGTCGGTGGTGCTGTTCGCAGCGATCATCACGATCCCGGCGGTCGGCTGGTGGCGCTTCCAGCTGAACCCGGTCGTCGCGTTCTGGTTCGCGTACATCGTGACCCGGCCGCTCGGCGCCTCCTTCGCCGACTGGTTCGGCAAGCGGCCTGGGCTAACCGGCCTCGGCCTCGGGGATGGCACCGTCAGCGGCCTGGCGCTGCTCGCGTTCATTGCCCTCGTCGCCTACGTGGCCGTGACCAAGTGCGACGTCCAGGGCGCGCCCGTGAAGACCGCACGCCTTGCGCCGCACTCCCACGCCCTGCCCGCTCTGGAGGCGGAGTTGGAGCTCGACTAGCCTCGACTCTCCGCCACGGTCGGCGGCGTCGTCGCGAGGCGCTCGCTGGCGCTCAGGCGGGGCGAGGGTACGGAACCTCGACTTCCCCCAGGTCAGGGCCGCAGCGCCTCGATCGCATCCGCCGCCGCCGCCGGGCCCCCCGCCGCCGCATAGGCGTGACTCACGCGCCGCGCGCCGTCCCGGCGGGTAAGTGCGGTGCGCACGGCGTCCAGGAGCCGCTCGGGGGTCAGGCGCCGGGGCGAGAGGCGCACGCCGGCGCGGGCTACATCGACGCGGCGCGCGGTCTCCAGCTGGTCGCGCCCGAAGGGCACCACTACCACCGGGACCTCGGCCGCGAGGGCCTTCTGCGTGATGCCCATGCCGCCGTGGCAGACCACGCACGCCGCGCGCTCCAGGACCGCTGCGTGGGGGACGAAGCGCTCGACCCTGCTCCCGGCCGGCGCGTGGAACGCGTCGGGGTCGTGCGCGGCCGAGGTGGCGAGCACCGACAGGCCCGCTGGGGGCAGTGCCTCCAGCGCGACCCTCACCAGGCGCCTGTCGTGCTGGTGCTCGGTCGAGCACGTGACGAGCACCAGGGGGTCGGACATCTCGGCCAGCCACGCCGGCGCGGGGTGGGAGGCAGGGAGGGCGGGATCCCAGTTAATGGCGCCGACCAAGCGTACGTTCGCCGGCCAGTCGGAGCGCGGGTACTCGAAGCCCTCGGCGGTGAGCGCCAGCAGCAGGGGAGGCTGCTCCAGCAGGTCGGTGAAGTGGTTGAGCTCGCCGAGGCCGTACCGAGCGCGCAGCGTGTTCAGCGCCGGCAGCACCGCCCGGTCGAAGCCGACGTTTCCGAGGCGGCGCAGCAGCGTGTCGCGTGCGCGGCCGAGCGGGCCGCCTGGGGGACGCAGCCCCGGCCCGTAGGCCGGGGCGTCGCGGGAGGGCAGCATCAGCAGGTAGGGGCAGTACACCGCCCAGGGGAGTCCCGAGGCATCGGCCACCGTCGCGGCCCCCCAACAGTTGACGTCGATCAGGAGCACGTCTGGGTGGTGGGCGTCGATCGCGCGCGCGAGGTCGGGAGCCTCGTGTGCCGCGCGCCCGGCGAACGTCGCCAGCGCACGCCTGCCCTTCGCGGGCACCGACCGCGCCCGGTAGTCGTCGAGCTCGACCGCTTCGACCTGCCCTGAGATCGGCTCCGCGTCGATGCCGAGTGCGCGCACCAGCTCGACCTGCGAGGCGAGCGTCAGCAGCGTGAGCTCGTGGCCGCGTCGCTGCAACTCCTGGACGATCGGCACGACCGGGTACAGGTGCCCGCGCGCGGGCGAGGTGTAGGCCAGGACCTTCACCGGTGCTTCTCCCCGAGCGTCGTCGAGCTGGGCGCGCGCGGCGCGGGATGTGGGCGCCCGCCGGCCGGCTGGGTGGGGGCGGGGACCCTCACTTCGGCTCCGCCCCGAGCAGACGCTCGACCGCGAGAGTCAGGGTCGCGAGGACCTCTGGGCGCTCGAAGCCGAGGTCGTGCGAGAGCAGCCACCAGGTGTGCACGTCGCAGAGTGCGATCAGCGCGGCGCGGGTGCGCTCGCGAGCGTGCCCACGCAGACGCTCCAACTGCGGGCCGAACGCGTACTCGACCCAGCTGTAGTGCATCTGGCGTGCCATCTGCGAGAGCCTGGCGAGCTCGGGGGGCCCGCTTTCAAGCCAGGCGCCGACGCGCAGCGAACGCTCCCCCCAGGCGTCGTAGTGGTCGAGCACGTTGTCGACCGCGCCTTCCACATCCCCCGGGGGGGCGCTCCAGCGCTGCTCGACAGCGTCCGAGGCGCTGTGGAGGAGCGCCTGCATCAGCAGCCCGTCCTTGGAGCCGTAGTGGCGCAGCAGCGTCTGCTTGGTGACCCCGGCCCGCCGCGCGAGCGTCTCCAGCGACACCTTCGCCCAGTCGCCTCGGGTGAACTCCTCGATCGCGGCGTCCTGCAGTGCGTCTCGGGTGCGCTGCCGCGCTTGCGCACGGGCAACCTGCTTGTACGGGCGTTTGGCGATGGCGGGCGTCAATTTACCGGCGTCGGCCGTCGGGGTGGCCAGCTGGGTGTCGTGTGCCAAACGCATCAGTCCTGCAGCGCGAGGGCGGCCGGCACGCGGGTGGCGAGGTAGCCGGGGACCGCGAGGATCGCGAGCGCCGTGGCGGTCACCAGGGCGAGGCTCTCGAGCCCCGCGAGGGCGGTGACGGAGTAGACGACGGGGAAGTCGATCGCCTCGGCGAGCGCGCGGTCGGCCAGCTGCTGGCCGTAGAGGCCGAAGAGCGCACCGGCCACGCAGCCGACGCCCACCAGCAGCAGGCTCTCCAGCAGCACCATCTGCCACAGCACGGCGCGGGGCAACCCCTCGAGCTTGAGCTTGGCCAGGCGCGGCCGGCGCTGCCACACGAGCGCGCCCATCGCTGCGGCCATCGCGAGCACCGCGGCGATCGGGATCAGTGTGGCGATCTGGGTGAGGCGCGCGAGCGCTTCGTGGCTGAGCGCGCGCTGGCGGCCGGCGTGCCGCGCGGCCGTTTCGACGGCCAGCCCCGTGCGGGTGGAGGGACCCAGCGCGCGTTCGATCTCCCGGACGCCGCGGGCGGGCGGGACGCCGGGGGCGAGCAGCACCGCGTAGGCGCTTGCGTCCCGGCTGCCCCACGCGCGGGCGTAGTCGGAGGCGTTCATCACGATCGCGCCGGGCGCCCACGTCATGTTCGTGGACAGCGCCGCGAGGCGGAACGTCCGCGGGTCGGGGGTGGGCAGCGTGAACGCCTGGCCGACGCGCAGGTGGTGTTCGGCGGCGAGCGCCCGCGAGAGCACCAGCCAGCCCCCGGCGCGCAGCCGGGCGCTCGCCTGGCGCGCGGAGCCCTGCACGAGCTGGTCTGAGGCCAGCAGCGGGGTGGCGTCGCGCGGCGGGGCGATCACCAGCACGCGGCGCTCGCCGTAGTCCAGCAGGCCGCTGCGGTAGAGGCTCACCGCGCGCACCCCCGGCAGGCGCGCGAGCTGCGCCTGGCGCGTCGGTGCGAACGGCGCGGTCTGCAGGAGGTTGTAGGAGCCGGCTGGGGCGACCCACACGTCGGTGAACGCGTTCAGGTCGTGCGCCGCGCGGTCGAGGCCCGCGAGCAGGTCGTGGTGCGCGCCCTGGATCGCGACGCTGCCGAAGACCGCGACGGCGCCGGTCGCCGCGATCGCCACGGCGCGCGCGCGGGCCGCGGACAGCTCCATCACCGCGACGTGCGGGACCGTGCTCGTGAACGTGCCGGCGAGCCGCTTGACGAGCGCGAGCGTCGCGGAGAGCGCGAGCGGCAGCTCCAGCAGCAGCGCCCCGAACAGCAGCACCATGCCCGGAACCGCCGCGTCCGGGGCGGCGAGCAGAACCGTGGTGGCGCCGGCCAGACAGGCCAGGCCGGCGAGCGCCAGCGCGGGCGCGCTCCGGATCGAGGCTCCGGCGCCGCCGGAGCCCACCCGCGGGTGCTCGAGCGCGGCGAGCTCACGGGAGAGGACCTCACGCAGCGGGCTCAGCACCGCCACGACCGCGGCGCACATCCCCCCTCCCACGGCGAGGGCGACGTCCTGCCAGCTCACCGTGCGCTGCGAGCCGAGCGCAAAAGCGAGGGAGAGGAACGCGGGGTTCGAGTGCAGCACGTGAACCGAGAGCTCCTCGCCCAACGCCAACCCGAGCACGCAGGCGGCGAGCCCCAGCGCCACGGCGTCGAGGAGCATCACCGCGATCACCGTCCGCGGGGGGTATCCGGCGAGGCGCAGGTCGGCGCTCAGCCGCCGCCGCTGCGGGACGGTGAGCAGTACCGCGTTGAACGCGAACAGGAACCCCACCAGCGCGCTGATCGCCGCGAACAGCGCGGTCGACTGGTTGCTCGCCGCGGCGGCCTTCGCGAACAGCGCCTCGTCGTAGGTGCTCGCCTCGACGTTCAGGCGGCCCCCCGCGAGCGCGGTCAGCGCGGCTCGCACCCGAGCTTCCGCGCCGGCGGCGGGCTGTACGAGGATGCGGCTTACGCGAGCGCCGAGGCCGGTCGCTTCCTGCGCGAAGGAGAGCGGCGTCAGCGCGACGGGGGTGTCGATCAACGGCCCGATCTGCCGGGCGTGAAGCTCGGTGTAGAGCGGGGCCTGGACGGTGTGCCCGGCGAGCTGGAGGGTGAGTTCCTGGCCGAAGCGGGTGACGCCGAGGGTGCGCGCGAGCGGTGCGGGCAGCACGACCGCGCCGATTCCCCCGACCGGCGCGAGGGCGGTGTGACGCACGAGCGTCCCGCCGAGCTCCGAGAGGCTCGAGTCGGCCCCGACGAGCTCGACCGACTCGCTGCCCCGGGGGCCGACCGCCTCGGCGCCCGCTTCCAGCAGCGGCGCCGCCACGCGCACACCGGGGATCCGGCGCACGCGCCCGAGCGTCGCTTGCGGGAAGCCGCGCGGGTCGCGCGCCAGCAGCTCCAACGTGGCGGCGCCGTCGACTCCGCGCGAGAGCTCCGCCACGGAGCTCTGCAGGCTCGAGCTCGAGACCTGCGAGGCGAACAGCAGCGCGACGCCGGCGGCGAGACCCACGATCGCGAGGCACTCCTGCACCAGCCGCGCACGCAGGCGCACGCGCCAGAGGCGCAGGATGTTCGCCGGCCTCACGGCTACCTGCCGTCAGCGGCCACGGGAAGCGCCTCCTCGTGTCCACCCGCCCGGGTGGCTGCGTGTGCTTCGTCGCCCAGGGCCGCACGGCGAGCGCCCGCGGACGTGCCCGGAGCGGCCTCGTGGACCGAGAGCCGGCCGTCGCGCAGGGCGAGCGCGCGGTCGGCGTAGTCGGCGGCCGCGGGGTCGTGGCTGACGAGCACCGTCGCGACGCCCCGCTCGCGGCACAGGCCGCGCAGCAGCTCGAGCACTTCGCGTCCGCGCTGGGTGTCGAGGCTGCCCGTCGGCTCGTCGGCGAGCAGCAGGCGGGGTTTGGTGGAGAGCGCGCGGGCGATCATCACGCGCTGGCGCTCGCCCATCGAGAGCGTCTCGGCGCGGTGGCGCAGGCGCCCGCCCAGCCCGAGGCGTTCGAGCAGCGGCGTGATCTCGCGCTGCGCGTCGCGCCAGCGCATCGAGCCCAGGAGCTTCAGCACCGCGTTGTCGATCGCGGAGACGCCTGGCAAGAGGTCGAAGTTCTGGCGGATGAAGCCCAGCTCGCAGAGCCGGAAGTGCGAGGCTTCGCGCTCTGAGAGCGAGGACACGTCGCGTCCGCCGATGCTCACCGTGCCGGCCGTGGGCGTGAGCAGCATCGCGACCATCAGCAGCAGCGTCGTCTTGCCCGACCCGCTTGGCCCGTACAGCGCGACCATCTCGCCGGGCGCGACCTGCAGCGAGACGCCGTCCACCGCGCGCACCGTTTCTCCGCCGACGGCCGGGTAGTGCTTGACGAGGTCACGCAGCTCCAGCACGTGGCCCCCTCGCTCACCCGCTGGCCTTGCAGGGGGCCGTGGCGAACGCGCTGCCGGTGGAGCCGTCGGCGTAGGTGAATTCGGCGGCGAACGGGAAGCCGCCCGCCGGGCACCTGGAGGGCACGAGGACCGTGTTCGCGTCACGTGGGCGGTGTCGCGGGCCCGCGCCGATCGTGAGCGTGAGGTTGACCATCGAGACGTCGGGGTTGGAGGGCAGCGTGGGAACCGGAGGGATGGGGATCACGAGCTCTTCCCCGTAGGGCGCGCGGGCCGGGACCACCGTCCCGGTGACCACCACCTGCCCGGGGACAGGAGTGGAGCCTTCGCCGAGGAGCTCGAGCGTCGGCACGTTGTTCTGTGGCGGGCCGATGAACGCCCACACGGTGACCGGCTCGGCGACGAGCTGGGCTCCCACGGTTACCTCCGCGAGCGCGTGGCCGCTACCGATCTTCGACTGCGCCGGGCAGCTGCCGGGGCCGCGGGCCAGCAGGCGCGCGGCGGAGCAGCTGCGCAGGCTGGGGACTTCGAGGGTCAACCCGGCGGGGAACCGCAGGACCGACTTGTGCACGGGGGAGGGCACGCCGGATTCGCCGCCCGCGTACTGGATCGTGAAGGTGAGGGCGGCCTTCGCGCCGGGTCTGTCGGGGGAGAAGGACGGCGCGATCGTCGCGGAGGTCTGGGGGGGTGCCGACGTCTGGGCCTGTCCGGTCGCGGCCAGCGCAGCGCCTGCGAGGATGGCCCCGAGAAGGATTCGAACCGCGAGAGGCATCCGCCCTCCTATCTTCATATTACCCACAGTAACACGAACTTACGAGGCCGTCAACGTCCCAAGAAGCCATGCGAGCCGCGCAACTCATCGCTCCTCCTTGCCCTGCACCTACAGTCCGATTGATCTAGCACAATAGCACGAATCTGGGGAGATGTCGTGCCCGAATTCTCGGTCGGCGCCGACCAGATGCGGGAGATTTGGATGATGAGCGAGCTCCGCTCGCAAGCGGCGTTCGCATGGCGTCCTCACTGCCCGCCCCATAACAGGCCGGCGAGCACAGAGAGGTTGCTGGGCGCATTTGGTGCGGAGGATCGAGCGCTCAATGCCGCCCGCCTGTGCGGGCGCAACGCGTCGGGCCGGGCCGTGGGTGCTTTCGGACCGTGTTCCACGAGGCGTGGCGGGCCTCATAGACACCGACGGCGTGCGGCGCCGGGGGCAGTATGAGTCCGTCGCGGGGAGTCGTGCTGCGCGTGGTCGGATATGTGGGGAGGAGACCGGGCGAAGCTCACGCCGGGGTGACCACTCGCGCCACCCCGTCGTGGGCGTCATTCCCCAAGGCATCAAGCAGGTTTGTATTCCGACTCTTTGCTGAGTGATTCATTGATCGTCTTGGTGATCCACTCTGGCATCGTTGTAGGGTCCGCCACCAGGCGACCTTCCCATGCAACGTAGAAGAACACGATGTCATGCACATCGTGGTCGGGATACCTCACGATGGCCTCAATAAACGATTTATAGTTCGACCCACTGCCCGAGCGAGAGATGGGATCGAGTTGAACCCGCAAACCGGCGTCACGAAACTCGGTGCTCCTAGCGTCGAACTCGCGTCTGAGAACGCCATGTAACGTCTCCTCGACTTGGCAGATGTCAGTTGTCATCCATGGCCCCATCCGCACTCACGATCGCCCCATGATCCCCAGTCTGCACGGTACATGGCTAGCCTACTCAGTCGTCTCGGGACGAGATTGAGTTCTCCCAGATCGACATCGACGCCACGTCGCGGCGGCCATCAACCAGAGGAACAAAGTGCGCCACCTCGGGGCCTGTTCCCGGACTGGCCTTAAGCATCTCAAGCTTTGTGTCGTCGGCAAAGTGGACCAGTAGGCTGTCCGGGACGTCTTGAACTTCGCTTACCGTGAGACCGATCAACTCGCAAAGACCGTCGCGCGAACCGGACTCAGGGAACTGGAGGACGCGTTCTCCGCGAGCTACCGCCGGAGGGGCGAGACAGCGAAGAACCGGACCGTCAAAATGGAGCTCGACGTAATTCCTCACGAAGCACACCGCGCTGAGCTCGCAGCCCGTCAAGTCGTGGAACTGAGCCACGTCCTTCATTAGCCCAGATGCGCCCACGGATTGCTTGGATCGACAGTTTCGCCCGTCAGGGGATTGACTGACTGACCCTGCTTATTCATATAGACAACACGCGGTGGATGCTGAGTAGTCTCGTCCATAACTCGAACGCCCGTGACCTGATTGTCGAGCCCATGACCACCGGTTCCATCAGTGTACTGCATACCAGGTGCTCTGGTCGAAGTCGGTCCTTTCGCCCCGTCTGGCACAATTACGGGTGGGCCGTCCTCAAACCCGACGAACGATGTCTCCACGCCCTCCTCGGCGGCCTCTCCGACTGCCTCCACCTCTGTCTCGCCACTGAACAGTCCGGCACCGACCGCTAGTCCCGAGCCAATTTCGCCGCCCGTGCCGAAGTTCGCACATTCCGAGTTGAAGCCGAAGACTTCGCCCGCGATTTCGGTGCTGGCGCCCAACGTGAGGGCACCGAGAGCACCGGCGGCCGCTTCGGAGACTCCGCTTTCCTGTAGCCCATTGCAGACGGATGAGATGACCACGATGCTGCCGCACCCAGAGAGTCCGGTTGGGTCGAGAGCATTAAGGGGATCGTCGTATGCGTAGTCGTAGGGTTCTTCTGTGATTGCCGTGAGCGGATCGACGCTCAGGAACTGATCGGTCGCAGGGTCGTACTCCCGCGCGCGGAGATAGATCAGTCCCGTATCGGAGTTGGTGTACTGGCCGTCGTAGCCGAGGGGGGTGGTCTTGGTGCCCGAACTGGCGAGCAGGTTGCCATAGGGGTCATAGGTCATCGCGCCTTCCACTATACCGGTTGATCCAGTCAGTAGTCTGGTCGAGCCCTGCTGGTCGTGGTGGAGGTAGAGCGCCTTGCCTTCGCTGTTGATCTGCTCGATCGGCAGGCCATTCGGCCCGTAGATGTAGCTGTTCTGGCCGTCATATAGGACCTGGGGGGTTTCTTCGGCCATGTCCCACGCCATGTACTTGGTGCCTTCGCTGTTGATCTGGCTGGCGCGGAGGCCATTTCCGTCGTACGTGTATGTGTCGCTGATGCCTTTGGTGCCGCCTTCTTCGGGCCGACTGACCGATGTCAGGTTGCCGGCCTGGTCGTAGCCGTAGGTCGTCGCTGCGGCTTTCGTGGGCGTTGTCTTGGTGAGCGCCCCCTCTTCGTTGTAGGTGTAGCTGCTGCGCGTTTCGAGCTCGTCCGCCGCGTTATAGGCGTAGGAGCGGGTGCCGATCTTGGTGGGGTTGTTTGCGTCGTCGTATTCCCATTCGTGGGCGCCGCCGGCTTTGACGAGCCGGTTGTTTTCGTCGTAGGCATAGGTGTGCTTTTCTTCGTTGGGGACACCTTTTTCGGTGTTGGCTGTGACCTGGCCGTCATTGTCACGGGTATAGTTGATCTGCGCTAGCGATAGGGTGCCCTTGGTCATCTTGACCTGGGTCATCTGGTCGGCGTTGTTGTAGGTGTAGGCGTCTTCGGTTTTGTTTTCGGCTTCGCCTTTTGTTTCGGGGTATGTCGTGGATTTCAGGTCCGAGTCGGGGTCATATGCGAATGTCGTAATGCGCGATGACCAGTCGGTGACTTTCTGAAAGCGTCCATCGTTGTCGTAGGATCGGGTGACCGCTTTGCCGTTGGGATAGGTGATTTTCGTCTGCTCATTATCGAGGTTGTATTCGTAGCTGATTTTATCGCCATGGCCGTCTTCGCTTTTGGTCAATCGGTCGAGTTCATCGTACGTGTAGCTCGTGGTCCCGGTGCCGTCGGTCATGCTCGTACGGTCCCCATCAGGATCGTATTCGTAAGTGATCGAGTGCGTTTTCCCGTCCGAGTAGCTGATTTCCTTGAGGCGGTTCGCCGCATCATAGGTGTACGTCGTGACGCGTTTTTCGGGATCTGTCAATTTCGTCAGGTTCCCCGCGGCATCGTATTCCTTTTTCGTCTTATGTTTGAGCGGGTCGATCACTTCGGTGACCTCACCGACCGCATTGCGAATGTATTCGGTCGCGTGTTTGTTCCCGTCGATCTGCTTAATGACGCGGCCCTCGCCATCGTATTCCGTTTCGGTGATCGTCCCATTGGGCTCTTTGACTTTGATCGGCTGATTGTCCGCGCTATAGGTGTATGTCGTTTTGTGGCTATTGCCATCGGTGACCGATTCGATGTTCCCATTTCCGTCGTAGACATATTTGCTGGTATGCCCGAGCGGGTCGGTGACCTTCAATGGACGGCCCTGTTCGTCGCGTTCGATACTTGACATGTACTTCGTCTGTTCGCCGCTGGAATTGCCCCGCGGGCTGACCGTCCATGCCTCCTGCGAATCTTCGTTGTACCCGAATGTCCGCTTCTCGGTTTCCGGCGTCGTTTCCGCCGCCCGATCCCCATCGCTGTCATATCCATACGTCCAGATATGTTCCAAAGCGTCGGTGACTTTTTCCACTTCTCCGTGGCTGCCGTATTTATATTTCGTGACCTGCGTTTTGCCGGCAGGGGCGGGCCGTTCGATCGTTTCCGCATTGCCATTGCCACTGTTGCGTTTGATCGTCGTGATCTCGCCCTTCGGCGTCTCCACCGTCAGGACATCATGGGTACCATCGTACGTCCATTCCGTTTTATCGTGATCGGGGTCGGTCATGCTCGTCCGATCCCCAGCGCTGTTGTACGCGTATTCGGTCGTATGCCCATTGCCGTCGGTAACGGTCAACGGCTCGTTCATGGTGTTGTACGTAAAGGTCTCGGTCGTCGCGCTCGACGTCCCATAGCCTCGCGTGACCGCGAACGGCAGACCGTTGCTGTCGAATTGCTCGTCGATCACGTCCCCCGTTGCTTTGTTCGTGATCTTCGTCTGGAAAGCTTCGTATTCGAACGTCGTGATATGCCCCAGCGGGTCTTCCTGCGAGGTCACCTGGTTGGAGCCGTTGTATTCGTTGACGACTTTCCCACTGCGGCCATCGGTCATCGTCGTGATCTCGTGCGACCCGTTATATTTGAACTGCCATCGCGCGCTCGCTTCCCCCGGCTCCGTAACGCTCGCAAGCTCACCCGATTCATAGGCATATTTAACGGTATGCCCCATCGGGTCTTTCGCGCTTTCCACCAATCCTTCGCCGTTATACGCGAGCGTGATTTTGCGGCCGGAAGGGTCCGTGATTTTTTCCAGGCGACCAGCCCCACTATACGTGAGCGTGGTTTCGTTCCCATTGCGGTCGATCACGCTTTCCAATCTCCCACTACCATTGAATTTATACATGGTCTGGTTCGCCAATCGCAGCGTATAGCCTGACGACGAGCCGCCAAACGTATCCTCCGACCATTCCGGACCGGTATATTTCCCGCCACTGTCCGTGAACGGAACCGTGCTCCCGTCCGCCTGAACCAGCATCGCTTTCGTGCCCGCTTCAACCACGAGATGGTCGCTGAACGAGCTGGTCCATCCATACCCGAACATCCCCTTCGTATTAGCCGCCGCCGCGGCCTGCGAGTTGTAGTAGCGCGTCCAACCCAGCCCGACACCACGCCCACCGACAGCAAGATCGGTCTGCGCCTCCGAGAAGTTCCCTGTCGCACACTCCACTGGGTCCACACACTTCGGCAGCGGCGCCTGCCCCGGCGCAGACGGGTTTTCCGAGCCGCCGTACTGCGTTTCCGGTTCGGCCTTGACCGGTTTCAGAAAATCGAGCTTGCCGGTTTCTTCCTTGATGCTCCCAAGATTCGCGAAATCCGGTTCGACTTCCACTTTGCCTGTCCCCGACGTTTTCTCGAACAGGCCGCTGTTGATGATCTTCGGTTTGCCGCCTTCAGGCCCGATCCTGAAGACCGGGGGACTCGATTCCGTGTTCGCCTTGAACGTCGCCAGGTTCTTCACCTCGGCCGTTTCCGATAGCGAGAAGTCCCCCGAGCTGTCCGTCATCGTACCTTCATTGACCAGCAACCGTGCTTCCTGGAGGTAGGTATCGCCAAGCGTCGCGGTGGCGCCCGGAAGGACCACGGTCTTGCCGGACCCCTCCATCACACCAAAGTTTGTCGTCAGCGAGCCAGACACATCGACCGTACCCCCACCCGTCAGTATGCCGCTCGCATTAACCTGTTCCAAGGTCCCAATCGTAGCGGTACTCCCATTGGACACACTGAACGAGCCACCGGCCAAGACCACCGTCGCGTGCGACGCTTTCAATGCGCCGGCCGTCACCGTAGCGTCATTTTCGATCAAGCCTTCGAGCACGCTCCCGCCGAGTTGCACCGCCGTTTCGCCCACGAAGCGCAACGCGCCGCTTTCGCCGTTGATCGTCCCTTCGTTTTCGAAGGGAACCCCGATTTCCGTCCGCGCGGTCCCCGCCGTCTTCTCAAACAGGCCGGTGTTCACGATCTTCGGCGTGCCGCTCTGCACCCTGAACACTGGCGGAGTGCTTTCAGAGTTCGCCTTGAACGTCCCCGCGTTCTTGAATACTCCGGTTTCCGACATCGTGAAGGTATTCGAGCCCAGTGTCGCCGTGCCTTCGTTGACCACCAGACGCGACCCTTCGATATAGACATTGCTCAACGAGGCAGTCGCTCCGGACTCGATGACCGTCGACCCGGAGCCCGCCATCCCCCCGCCTTCCCAGCTCAACGAACCAGACACATCGACAGTCGCCGCGCCGGTCAGGATGCCGCCACTGAGGCTCAGCCCGTGCAGGCTCGACACTTCCAGCGCGTCCGACACTTCAAGAGACCCACTCCCGAGATCAAGCGTTCCTTCGCCCTGAACCACACCAGCCTGGCTGCCCGCTTCGAGAACTCTGGCCGTCTTCCCCGACCCGATGCACGCCACATCGCTCGACCCCGGCACCCGCCCTTCCGACCAGTTCCCTGGCGTCGACCATGCCCCTTCGCTCACAGCAAACGTATCCGTGCAGACAGATTCAGCCGCCGCCACTTCAGGCACCACCATCCCCGACGGCCCCAATGCCAACACCGTGGCTTGCGAGGCGGTCAGCAGCACGACTTGGGAAGCCCCGAGCGCCACATTTCTCGCGGCTCGCGCGCGAGCACGCCGGTCCCGCCGTCTCGGCCGGATCGCCAAACACGCCCACGTTAACCGCACGACGCCCACCACCAGTTCCATTACCCGGGACATTCCGAGGGTTCTATCAGAGGCAGGCGGAGGATTCAAATGACTCTGCGCAAACGTCCGATCTACCGGCATCCAACCCGGTCTGCTGTCTCCGACCCGGTTCTCGTCAAGTCCCAATAAAGCCCAAACCGGGGACGCGGGGCACGGAGGCCCCGCGCGCACGCGCGTGTCCGCAGCGCCACGTCACGCGGACGATCCCCAAGCAAAACCCCTGTCTCGCCTCGCTCCCCAGCACTGACTTCAGCTAAGTGTATGCTTGGGAGGGCCATGGCAAGCACGACTCGCGAGCGCATCGTCGACGAAGCGATGCGCCTGTTCAGCCAGCACGGCTACGCCGCCACCAGCATCGCCAAGATCGAAGCCGCCGCGGGACTCACGCCGGGCGCCGGCGGGCTGTACCACCACTTCGACAGCAAGGAAGCCGTCCTCGCCGCGGGCATCGAGCGCCAGCTCGCGCGGCTGGACGCGCTGCGCGAGATCCGCCGCGTCCTCACTCCCCTCGGAGACCTCAAAGCCGAGCTGACCCTGACCGCCCGCTACGTGCTCACCGAGCTCGACAGCGAGTCCGAGCTGCTGCGCATCCTCGCCTCCGAAGCGCGCACCCGACCACAGCTGCTGACGGCCGCCGTCGAGCAGCTTGTGAGCTCCACGTTCGAAGGCTTTGCCGCGTGGATCGCCGAACGCTCGGAGCGTCCGATCTCCAGCGAGGAGGCGGCGGCGACAGCGGCGCTTGGGCTGGGGTCGCTGCTCTCCTCCCGCCTGCTGCGCGACGTCCTCGGTATCCCGGCCCAGGTCGACGACGAGACGCTCGTCGACACGTGGGTACAGCTTATGGTTCGCGCACTGTCCGGCCCGACATCCGAGCGCACGGCCTGATCGGGCGCCTACAGCGAAGGCGCGGCGTCGAGCGCGTGCTCAGGACGGGGAGGCCGGCCGTCTGCGATGCGCAGGCTTCGCAGACGCCGGAAGGTGCGCGAGCCCTCCCGGCTATGCGACCAGCTACCGGCCCCCGGTCTCAACGTTGACCGCGCGAGGCGGGTGAACGTCTCCTGGGCCTCGAGTCGGGCGAGCCCGGCGCCGACGCAGAAGTGCGGGCCGTTGCCGAAGGCGAGGTGGGGCGGCCCGGTGCGGGTCAGGTCAAGCCGGTCCGGGTCGGGGTGGCGCGCGGGATCGCGGTTGGCGGCGCCGAGCACGACGAGCGCCTGCTGTCCCTTGCGCACCCTGACTCCGCCGAGGACGAGATCGGCGAGCGCGACGCGGGAGGCGACCTGGACGGGGCTGTCGTAGCGCAGGAGCTCGTTGACCGCCTGGAGCGGAGAGGTCGGGGTGCTGCGCGAGCCAGTCGAGCTGGTCGGGGTGCTCGAAGAGGGCGAGTGTGCCGTTGCCGATCAGGTTCGAGGTCGTCTCGTGGCCGGCGGCGAGCAGCAGTAGGCACATCGTGATGATCTCGTCGGTCTCCAGTGCGACGCCGCCCTCGGGGGGGTGGATCAGGGCGCTCAAGAGGTCCTCGCCCGGGTCTCACGCGCCGCTGCGCGACGAGCGGCACGAGAAACAGCATCACCGTCATCGCCGCTGTGCCAATCGCCTCGAGCTCCTCGGGCGTGGGGTCGAGCTCGAGCATCCGCGCGAGCGTCGGGGTCTCTGCGCGAATCACTTCCGCGCCCTCGAGTCCGACGTCGAACAGCTCGGCGATCACTGCGAGCGGGATCGGGTAGGCGAGCTCGCTCATCACCTCGATCGACTCTCCCTCGGCGAGGGGCTCAAACGCGCTATCCACGATCGCGGCGACGCGCTCGCGGATTTGCTGCACCGCGCGCGGGGTGAAGAAGCGGTTGACGGTGCTGCGCAGCCGTGTGTGGGTCGGCGGGTCGCTCATCAGCAGCGACTCGCTCCACAGCTCGGCGCCAGATCCCGGCCCGCCGAGGGAGGCGAGCAGCTGGGGGCTGTTGCGCGGGTCAGAGCTCCACTCGGGGCTGCGCAGGACAGCTGCCGCGTGCTCGTGCGAGAGCACCAGCGGGGCGCCGAGCTGCTCGTTGCGCTGCACGGGCGCCTGGGCGCGGGCGGCGTGGTAGGCGGGGTAGGGATCCTCGGTCGAGAACGGCCAGGCTGCCCAGTCAGGCATGACTGCCCGCCGCCTGGCGGTCCTCGAAGAACGCGTGGTCGAGCTTGCCCATCGCGGTGAGCGGGTCCGCGCCCTCGAAGTACTCGGCCGCGATCGATCGCCCAGTCGTTGGTGGCGCGCAGCTCGGCGAGCAGGGATGCTGCGCCCATCTCGATCCGGCCCATGATCGTGTACTCGGGCGAGGCGGTGAGGTGGCGAAAGGCGTTGGCCGACGGGCCGGTCGGTGAGAACTTGCGCTCGATCCACCTGGACGACGTACTCCGGGGTGACCGTGAACGGCTGCTGCGCCCACCACATTTCCCAGGGCTCCCGCCAGTACGCGAAGACTTCCTCGGGGGTGACCGGATCTGTGGATCGCCAGAACCCGCCCTCCACGCTTGCCTGCCAGGTCCCGGGCACGTCGCCCCTGAAGCATGCGCGCCCGATCGCCTGCATCATCTCGACCTGCTCGCGCGCGAAGCGCTTGATGCAGCCGAAGTCCAGGAAGCTCACGCTCCCGTCGTCGTGGAAGCAGGTAGTTGCCGGGGTGCGGGTCGGCGTTGAACAGGCAGAAGCGGTGGTTGGAGCCGTAGACGAACCGGTGGATCGCCTCCGCCCAGCGGTTGCGCAGCTCCTGCTCGCAGGCGAGCCCTCACTCCAGGATTTGCCCTGCACGAGCTCCTGGGTCAGCACACGACCGGTGCACAGCTCGCCGATCACCTCCGGGACGTGGATGAACGGGTGTCCGCGGTAGTGCTCGGCAAACTCGGCCTGGTTGGCAGCCTCGAGCCTGTAGTCGAGCTCCTCGGTGATGCGTACGCCGATCTCCTGCGCCGCGCCCTTGATGTCGAAGCTCAGCTTTCCTCGGGGAGAGGCCGAACAGTCAGTCGCGAGAAACGTGGAGAGCAGCTCGGTGTTCTTCAGGTCGGCGTGGATCGCGGCCGCCACCCCCGGGTACTGGATCTTCACGGCGACGGCGCGACCGTCGTGCAGACGGGCGGCGTGCACCTGGCCGATCGAGGCCGCCGCGAGCGGCTCCCACTCGAAGTGCGGCAAACGCGCTCTCGGTTCGCTGGCCGAGCTCTCGCTCCAGCACCGCGCGCGCAAGCTCGGGCGCCATCGGCGGCGCTTCATCGCGCAGGCGCATGCAGCGCCGACTGGTAGATCGACTGGAACTCCGCCGGGACCGCAGGGCTGGCCGAGACGAACGACAGCATCTGTCCGGCCTTCATCAGCGCGCCCTTGGAGCGGCCGAGCAGCTCGGTGTAGCGCTCGGCCGTGCGGACATGAAACTCGGTGGTGTCGGCGCCCGTCAGCTTTCTGCGTAGGCCCGACCACGACGGCCTCCCCGGCGGTGCGTGCCGTCAGACCCACCAGCGGGGCGGTGCGCCGCAGGCGCCCACGGCCGATGCCGTCGCCCAGGGGCGTCGCATCGCTCGCATCTGGAGGAAGCCCGGCATCGGACACAACTCATCTCCTTCTCAGGGTGAATTGACTTCAACTAAGTATACACTTAGGACAAGCGAGGGGCGCGAGCCGCCCAACCCGCAGCCCGCCGCGCAGGGCCGTCAGTGCGGCAGCGCCTCGGCCTCCTCGCGCTCCCCCGGCCGCTCCTCGACCGCGCGCCGCGCGTGGATCTCGATCAGCTCCAGCTGCATGGAGCGAGGCGCCCGCCCACCGGCGCTCGGATGCAGCCGCCGCCAGGCGCCGTCGGAGTCCGAGCTCCCAGGCGTTCTGGTTGTCGTGGAAGGCGCGCTCGAGCACGTCGAGCAGCTCCGCCCGCAGCTCGGGGGACTCGATCGGGACGGCGAGCTCGACGCGGTGGTCGAGGTTGCGCGGCATCAGGTCGGCGGAGGCGATGTACACGATGCTGCTCGCCCGCGCGCTCGAAGGCGTAGACGCGGGAGTGCTCGAGCAGCCGCCCCACCACGGAGATGACGCGGATGTTCTCGGAGATCCCCGGCACGCCGGGGCGCAGGCAGCAGATCCCGCGGACGTTCAGATCGACCCGCACGCCGGCCTGCGAGGCGCGGTAGAGCGCGCGGATGCAGGGGCCGTCGACCAGCGCGTTCATCTTCATCGTGATCCGCGCGGGGTGCTCGGGGGAGTGCGCGGCGATCGTGCGCTCGATCTCGGCGATCAGCCCGTCGCGCAGCTGCGCGGGGGCGATCAGCACCTTGCGGTAGTGCAGCGGGCGGCCGTAGCCGGTGAGGTAGTTGAACATGTCGGTCACGTCCGCGCCGATCTGCGGGTCGGTCGTGAACAGCCCGAAGTCGGTGTACAGGCGCGCGGTGGTCGAGTGGTAGTTGCCGGTGCCGATGTGCACGTAGTTGCGCACCCCCTCGCCCTCGCGGCGCACGACCAGCACGCACTTGACGTGCGTCTTCAGCGCCGGCTGGCCGTAGACGACGTGCACCCCGGCCTCCTCCAGCGCCTTGGCCCAGTGGATGTTCATGCGCTCGTCGAAGCGCGCCTTGAGCTCCACCAGCGCGACCGCCTGCTTGCCGCTCTCGGTGGCGTCGATCAGCGCGGGCACCAGCGGCGAGTCGTCGGAGGTGCGGTACACCGTCAGCTTGATCGCGAGCACGTCCGGGTCGGCGACGGCCTGCTGCACGAAGCGCTCCACCGAGGTGGAGAAGGAGTCGTAGGGGTGGTGCACGAGCATGTCGCCTTCGCGCATCGCGGCCGAGCACGTCGGGCCGCTCGCCCTCGTGGCGCAGCAGCCGCGGGTGGGTGATCGGGCTCATCGGCGGGTCGCGCAGCTCGGGCATGCCGGGGAGGCGCACGATCTGCCACAGCGAGCCCATGTCGAGCAGGCCGTCGACGGGGTAGATTTCCTCCTCGGCGACGCCCAGCAGGCCGACCAGCTCGCTGCGCAGCGGCGCCGAGCAGTGGGCGCCGAGCTCGACGCGCACGATCTCGCCGAAGCGGCGGCGGCGCAGCTCGTCCTCGACCGCCTGCAGCAGGTCGGCGGCGTCGTCGGAGACCTCCAGGTCGGCGTCGCGGGTGACGCGGAAGAGGTGGTGGTCGACGATCTCCATCCCCGGGAACAGCGCGCCGAGGTGGTGGGCGATCACCTCCTCCAGCGCCACCAGCGTGACCCCCTCCGCGGCGGCGCCCTCGCGGCCCGGCGGCGCACCCTCGCGAGCCTCGGCGGCGGCGCCCTCGCGGCTCCCGCGGTGGCGCCCTCGCGGCCCCCGGTGGCGCCTACGCGGCGGTGGAACCTCGATGAAGCGGGGCAGGATCTCGGTGGGGACCTTCACGCGCGCGAACACCGTCTGGTCGGTGACCGGGTCGCGCACCAGCACCGCCAGGCTCAGCGAGAGGTTGGAGATGTACGGAAAGGGCCGCCCGGGCGCGACCGCGAGCGGGGTGAGCGTGGGGAAGATGACCTGCTGGAAGTGCCTGGCCAGGTGGGTGCGCTGGTGCTCGTCGAGCTCGCTCGAAGCCGACCAGGTGGATGCCGTGGCGGGCCAGCGCGGGGCGCAGGCGCTGCTCGAAGCAGGCGGTGAGGCGCCCACCCAGCTCGAGCACCTGCTCGCGGATCAGCCCGATCGTCTGCGGAGGGGGTGAGCCCCGTCCTGGGAGGGGTTCTCCACGCCGGCCTCGATCTGGTCGTGCAGGCCGGCGACGCGCACCATGTAGTACTCGTCGAGGTTGGTGGTGTAGATCGCGCAGAACTTCACGCGCTCCAGCAGCGGCAGCTCCTCGTCCTCGGCGAGCTGCAGCACGCGCTCGTTGAAGTCCAGCCACGAGACCTCGCGGTTGAGGTAGAGCGAGGGGTCGCTCAGCTCGGCGCCCCTCGGCCGGCGACGGGTCGGGCGCCGGCTCGCGCTCGGCTTGGGTTTGATCGATGCTCATACGACCCTCAACGCTACACCCTGAACATATCGCTACTGTGAAGCGCGAGGGAGATGGCTCGCCAGCTCTGGTTGCTACGTCACGCGGACGCCGAGCCGCACGGAACCCGCGAGGACTCCGAGCGGCGCCTGACCGAGCGGGGCGAGCGCCAGGCGCGGCTGGCGGGTGAGGCGATCGCGCTGATGGGCGTGGAGTTCGAGGCGCTGCTGAGCAGCCCCAAGGAGCGCGCGCTGCGCACCGCGACGGTGGCGGCGCAGGCGTGGAGCGAGCGACAGCGCGAGCAGGCTGGAGGTCCACGCGCCGCTGGCGGGCGGCTTCGACGCGCGGCAGGCGCTGGCGGTGCTGGCTGGTCGCCCGGGCGCCGGACGGGGGCCGCGCGGGTGCTGCTCGTCGGCCACGAGCCGGACCTCTCGACCGTGGTGGCGGAACTGACGGGGGCGCGCATCGACCTCAAGAAGGGCGGGCTGGCGGTGGTGAGGGTCGAAGGCGCCAGCGGGGAGCTGGTGGTGCTGCTGCGCCCCGACCGAGCTGGCGCTGATCGCGGAGGGGGCTGAGACCGCACCGCACGACGGACTGAGACCGCCCCGCGCGATAGGGTCCCGCTCGTGGCCAACAGACGCTCCGCATTCATCACCGGAATCACCGGCCAGGACGGCTCCTACCTCGCGGAGCTGCTGCTGGAGAAGGGGTACGAGGTGCACGGCATGGTGCGCCGCTCCTCGACGGAGCGCTTCGAGCGGATCGAGCACCTGCGCGAGCGCATCACGCTGCACCAGGGCGACCTGCTCGACCAGCGCTCGCTGGTGGACGCGCTGCGCGCCGCGCGCCCGCAGGAGATCTACAACCTCGCGGCGATGTCGTTCGTGGCGGTCTCGTGGATCCAGCCGACGCTCACCGCCGAGTTCACGGGGGTGGGCGTGACGCGGATGCTGGAGGCGATGCGCGAAGTGTGCCCCGAGGCGCGCTTCTACCAGGCCTCCTCGAGCGAGATGTTCGGCAAGGTGCGCGAGGTGCCCGCAGACCGAGCACACCCCCTTCTACCCGCGCTCGCCCGTACGGGGTCGCGAAGGCGTACGGGCACTTCATCACGGTCAACTACCGCGAGTCCTACGGGCTGCACGCGACCAGCGGGATCCTTTTCAACCACGAGTCGCCCCGCCGCGGGCTGGAGTTCGTGACCCGCAAGATCACCTGGCACGCCGCGGCGATCAAGCTCGGCCTGGTGGAGAAGCTGCACCTCGGCAACCTCGACGCCGAACGCGACTGGGGCTACGCGAAGGACTACGTGGAGGCGATGTGGCTGATGCTCCAGCGCGAGCAGCGCCGAGGACTACGTGATCGCCACGGGCACCGCGCACTCGGTGCGCGAGTGCCTGGAGGTCGCCTTCGACCAGGCCGGTCTGGAGATCGACGAGCGGGTGGTGATCGACGAGTCGCTGGTGCGCCCCGCCGAGGTGGACCACCTGATCGGCGACCCCACGAAGGCCCGCGAGGATCTCGGGTGGGAGCCGCGGACGAGCTTCGAGCAGCTGATCCGGCTGATGGTCGACGCCGACCTCGAGCTGCTGAGCGGCGCGAGCGCGGCTGATGGGCCCGGCGCGCCGCGCGCTCGTGACCGGGCTGACGGGCCAGGACGGCTCGTTCCTGGCGGAGCTGCTGCTGGCGGAGGGGTACGCGGTGACGGGGGTGGTGCGCGGGGCGGGCCGCGACGGGCCTCGCTCGGCGCGGCGGAGCACCTGCGCGGGCGAGGTGCGAGGCGGTGGCGGGCGAGCTGCTCGACCCCGCGAGCCTGCGCGCGGCGGTGCAGGAGGTGCGCCCGCACGAGCTCTACCACCTGGCGGCGCCCTCGTTCGTGCCGGCCTCGTGGGAGCGCCCGGCGGAGACGTTGCGCGGCGATCGCGAGCGCGACGGCGGCGCTGCTGGAGGCGGTGCGCGACGGTGGACCCGGCGATCCGCGTGTTCGCGGCCGGCACTCGGCGCGATGTTCGGCGCGGCCGGGGAGAGCCCCCAGCGCGAGGAGACGCCCTGCCGGCCGGAGAGCCCCTACGCGATCGCCAAGCTCGCCGCGCACAAGCTCGTGGGGGCGATGCGCGCCCACGACGGGCTGTACGCGTGCTCGGGGATCCTCTACAACCACGAGTCCGAGCGCCGCCCCGAGCAGTTCGTGACGCGCAAGATCACGCGCGCGGCGGCGGCGGTTGAGCTGGGGCTGGCCGAGCGAGGTGGAGCTGGGCGACCTCGAGGCGGTGCGCGACTGGTCCTTCGCGGGGGACATCATGCGCGGCGCGTGGCTGATGCTCCAGCAGGACGAGCCCGAGGACTACGTCCTCGCGAGCGGCGAGCCCCACACGGTCGCGGAGTGGGCGCGGGCGGCGTTCGCCTGCGTGGGCCGGGAGGCCGAGCGACTACGTGCGCGTAGCGCCCGAGCTGGTGCGCGCGCCGGAGCCGACGCCGCTGGTGGGCGACCCCAGCAGGGCGCGGGAGCGGCTGGGGTGGCGGCCCAGCATCGAGCTTCGAGCAGCTGGTGGAGCGGATGGTGCGGGCGGACTTGGAGGCGCTGAGGGGGCAGTCCCGCTAGGGGCCCTCGGCTGCGCCAGCCGCCACGCCCCAATCGGGATATGCCCTAAACCAGCGCCTCGACCCGCTCTCGCTCGACGGTGGCGGCATCACTGGCGCCTCAAGCGCGGGAGAGGGCGTAACAGCGGGAGTACCGTCGCCCGCGACGACAACCTCGCTCGCCACACCATCCACGGCGACCACAGAGCCGTCGGCAGGTTCGGCGGCGAAGCGGTAGCCGATGCCGAAGTGGGTGTGGATGTAGCGCCAATCGGGCGAGGCCTGCTCCAGCTTCTGGCGGAGCTTGCGCACGAACACATCCACGGAGCGGTCGCCGCGGACCATCGCGTAGCCCCAGAGCCGGGAGTAGATGTCCTCGCGCTCCAGAACGCGCCCCTCGGCGGCGGCGAGCAGCTCGATCAGCTCGAACTCGCGGCGGGTGAGGTCGAGTCGAGCGGCCGGAGACGAACGCCTGGAAACGGTCGGAGCGGATTTCGACCTCGCCGGCGGTGACGGGCTTGAGCTCGGCGCGTCCGGCGGAGCGCCGGCGGCGGCGTACGACGCCTCTGGACGCGGGCGATGACCTCCTCGGGGTGGCAGGGCTTGGTGATCCAGTCGTCGGCGCCGAGGCGCAGGCCGCGCACGCGCTGGGCCACGGTGGAGGGGCCGGTGCAGACGACGATCCCGAGCTCGGGGAGCGCGCCGCAGAGGCGCTCCAACCACGCCCACGCTTGGGGACCGAGGATCGGCGAGGTCGACGACGAGCGCGGAGAGGCGCATCGAGGCGATCGCGTCGGGGGGGACGGGGCTGGAGAGCACGCGGTGCTCCCAGCCGAGCCGGTCGAGTCGCTTGGAGAGAACCTGGATGAAGCCGCTGTCGCGGTCGAGGACGGCGATGCGTAGTTGGGTGCCAGTGGCGGAAGCGTTGCGTGCGTCCTGTACGGCCCCCGGCGCGGCGCGGGTGGTTTCCCTCATCGCGGGCCTCAGTCTAAGCAAAGTGGCGGTCGTGGTGTGGTCCGGTCACAGGATGGTCACACGAAAAAACGCTAGGAGCGGCCGTCAGCTCGCAGGCTCTCACCGGGAGAGCGGGTGGGAGGAGTCCGAGAACTCGCGGAACAGGCCGGTGACGACGAACGCGACCTGCTCGCCGACGTCGACGGCGTTGTCGCCGACGCGCTCTAAGGCGCGCGCGACGAGGATCATGTGCATCGCCCATTCGCGGGTGTCGGGGTCGTCGCCGACGTCGAGCGCCATGCGGAAGATGTCGCGGTTGAGGCGGTTGATCGCGCGGTCCTGGCGGACGAGGTCCTCGGCGAGGCCGACGTCGCGCGCGGCGAAGGCGGCCTTGGACTGGGTGACCTCCGAGCGGGCGAGGGCGCCCATCTTCAAGAGCGCCTCGAGCAGTTCGCGGCGCACCGGGGGCTCGTAGTCCGGAGAGCGGGATCAGCTTGGCGATGTTGACGCACTGGTCGCCCATCCGCTCGATGTTCTTCATCACGTGCAGCAGCGCGGCGACGACGCGCAGGTCGCCCGGCGACGGGGGCCTGCAGCGCGAGCAGCGAGAGGATGCCCTGGTGGATCTCCAGGTAGCGCCCGTCGACGCGGTCGTCGTCGGCGATCACCATCTGGCCGCGAGCTCGACGTCCTGGTGCTCGAGCGCCTCGAGCACGCGGTCGAGCTGCTCGACGACGAGGTCGAGGCCGCCGAGGGCGCGGCGCTCGAGCTCGCGCAGCTGCTGCTGGAAGTGCTGGCGGGGGGTGTGCGCCGAGGCGGCAAGCGCACCGGCCCCCCGGGCCGCCCCGGCGCCTGCGCCGGCGGCCCCCCGTGGGTGCGGAGGGCGCGGCGCGCGCCCAGGGGAGTCGGGTGGAGCGGAGGGGTCCGACTCCTCGTCCTCCGGGCCGGGAGGCCACCCCTCAGCCGAACTTGCCGGTGACATATTCCTCGGTGCGCGGGTCGGAGGGTTTGGTGAAGATCTCGTCGGTCGGCCCCACCTCGACGAGCTCGCCGGCGAGCATGAACGCGGTGCGGTCGGCGACGCGCGCGGCCTGCTGCATGTTGTGCGTGACGATCACGATCGTGATGCGCTGCTTGAGCTGCTCGATCAGCTCCTCGATCTTCAGCGTGGCGATCGGGTCGAGGGCAGAGCAGGGCTCGTCCATCAGCAGCACCTCGGGGTCGACGGCGAGCGAGCGGGCGATGCACAGTCGCTGCTGCTGGCCGCCGGAGAGCCCGACGCCGGGGGAGGAGAGGCGGCCGGAGACCTCCTCCCAGAGGCCGGCGCCGCGCAGCGCGGCCTCGACGCGGTGGCGAGCTCGCCCCGCGGCCCCGGGAGGTGAGCCGCAGGCCGGCGGCGACGTTGTCGAAGATCGACATCGTCGGGAACGGGTTGGGCTTCTGGAAGACCATCCCGACGGCGCGGCGCACGGCGATCACGTCGACGGACGGGGTCGTAGATGTCGAGCTCGTCGAGCAGCACGCGGCCCTCGGCGCGGGCGCCGGGGATCTCCTCGTGCATGCGGTTGATGCAGCGCACCATCGTGGACTTGCCGCAGCCGGAGGGGCCGATGATCGCGGTGACCTGGTTGGGGGGGAAGCGCAGGTCGATGCCCCGCACCTGCTCGGAGGAGCCGTAGAAGGCGCGCAGCCCCTCCAGGCGGACCTCGGGTGCGACCCGGACCGAGGAGACCTCGCTCGCCCGCCCGCCGCCGCCAGCAGCAGCGGCTGGCAGCGGACCCTCCGGCGGAGGGGCCGGCGGCTCGAGGAGGAGGGAGGACGGGAGGGCTGAGGCATGGGCTCAGGCGACTCGCGCGCAGTCTGGGGGGAGGGTGCGTCGGGGCTCATGCAAGGCGGCTCCTTCGGGCGATCAGGCGGGCGAGCAGGTTGAGTAGGAGGATCATCGCGACGAGCGTGAGCGCGGCGCCCCACGCACGGTTTACCACTAGCGGTGGTGGGAGAGGTGACGTCGTTGTAGATCTGGTAGGGCAGCGAGTTCATGAACTGCCCGAGGTTGAGCGTGGTCTTGTTGGTGTGCCCGGCGGTGAACAGCAGCGGCGCGGTCTCTCCGGCGGCGCGCGCGACGGCGAGCAGCACGCCGGTGAGCATCCCGGTGAGCGCGGTGGGCAGCACGACGCGGAAGATCACCTTCCAGCGGGCGGCGCCGAGCGCCAGGGCGGACTCGCGCAGCGCGCCGGGCACGAGCGCAGGATCACCTCGGCGGAGCGGATCACGACGGGCAGCATCAGCAGCGCGAGCGCGAGCGAGCCCTTGTAGCCGGCGTAGGTGGAGCCGGTGCCGATGATCAGCACGATGTAGATGAACAGCCCGAAGACGATCGAGGGCACCCCGGTGAGGACGTCCACGAAGAAGCGCACGGTGTTCGCAAACCAGGCGGGCGGCCGTACTCGACCAGCCACAGCGCGACCCCGACGCCGACGGGGATCGCGAGCGCGGAGGCGAGCGCGACCATCTCGAGCGTGCCGAGGATCGCGCTCTTGATCCCGCCGATCGAGGAGCCCGCCGAAGAACGTGGAGCCCGTCGGGTCGGTGGTGAAGAAGCTCCAGCTCCACGCGCCGAGGCCCTTGCGCAGCAGGTAGTAGACGATCAGCACGAGCGGCACGAGCGCGACCAGCGTGGCGGCGAGCAGCAGCCCGCGCGCGAGCGCGGTCGGTGCGCCGCCGCCGGGGGCTGACCGCGAAGCGCGCGAGGCGGTCGGGTGTGGCCCCGTGCGCGCTCACCGCCGGGCCTCACGTAGCGAGATAGAGAGGGTGTGCAGGGGGGATCGTCCGCGTGGGTGGGTGCGGCTACCGGGCGCGTGTGCGCGGGGCCTCGTGCCCCGCGTCCGCGGCTCTGAGTCGTGCAGAGGTTTCATGCCCCCGCCGCCGCGGCGGCGCCAAGGTTGGCCGCGCCCTCGCCCGGTCCGGCGCGGGCCGGCCCGAGCGCGAGGCGCGCAGCACGATCAGCCGGGCGAGGGCGTTGACGAGCAGCGTGAGCACGAACAGCACGAGCGCGGCGGCGAACAGCGCGGAGCGGTGCAGGCCGGTGGCCTCGCCGAATTCGTTGGCGATCACCGCGGCGAGCGTGTAGCCCTGGCCGAAGAGGTGGTGGGCGAGCGTGGGGGAGTCGCCGATCACGATCGTGACCGCGATCGTCTCGCCGATCGCGCGGCCGAGCCCGAGCATCGCGCCGCCGACGATCCCGGAGCGGCAGTAGGGGATCACCGCGATGCGGATCATCTCCCAGCGGGTGGCGCCGAGCCCGAGCGCGGCCTCGCGGTGGTCGAGGGGCACGGTGCTCATCACCTCGCGGGCGATCGCCGAGACGATCGGCAGGATCATGATCGCGAGGATCAACCCGGCGATGAAGCAGTTGGGGATCGTGACGAGGCCCGCCGCCGATGAAGGGGATGAAGGAGAGGCGCGTCGGCGACCCATTCCTCGGCGGGCTCGAGCTTGGGGGCGAGGAAGAAGATGCCCCACAGCCCGTACACCACCGAGGGCACCGCGGCGAGCAGCTCGACGAGCACCGTCAGCGGCGAGAGCAGCCGCCGCGGGCAGAGCTCGGTCAGGTAGAGCGCGGTGGCGACCGCGACGGGCACGCCCATCACCAGCGCGAGGCCGGAGGTGATGCAGCGTCCCCACGCAGCAGCGGCAGCGCGCCGTAGTGTTCGGCGGCGGGGTTCCAGTCGTTGTCGAAGACGAAGCCGAACACGCCGGAGGCGGCGAACGCGGGGCGCGCTTCGCCGAAGAGGCGCACGAAGAAGTAGACGATCAGGACGAGGATCAGCGCGGCGAGCGCGGTGAGCCCGTAGCGCAGGGCGCGGTCGGGCAGGCGCGCAAGCGGCGACCGCTCGAGCAGGAGCGGTCGCCGCCTGGGAATCGATGGCTGCCTCCAAGGCGCCCTTCAGGCTAGCCAGCTAGCTCAGCGGCGCGCCTTCGCACTGTCAGTCCCGCGACCGCCGCCTTGGACTTGGCGAGGATCGCGGCCGGCAGCGCGGCGTAGTCGGCCTTGGACGAGGATCGCCTGCCCTGCGCCGAGGCCGTAGTTGAGGAACTTCACGACGCCTTCCGCCGCCGCTCTTGCCACCGGGGACGCCCGCCTTGCACATGTCCTTGTAGACCACCACGAACGTCTGCGAGGTGATCGGGTAGGCCTGCGGGGAGGAGGGGTTTTTGATCGCGAAGCCGAGGTTGGCCGGCACCACGATGCCTTCCGCGGCGGCGCTGGTGGAGGCCAGCGTGGGCGCCACGTAGTTGCCCGCCTTGTTCTTCACGTCGGCGTAGGTGAAGTTGTGCTGCAGCGCGTAGGCCTGCTCGACGTAGCCGACTGCGCCGGTGGTCTGTTCGACCGCGCCGGCGACGCCGGCGTTGCCCTTAGCGCCGGTGCCGACCGGCCAGGGGACGATCTTGCCGGAGCCGACCTTGCTCGCCCATTCGGGGTCCACGGCGGCGAGGAAGCCGGTGAAGCCGGCGGAGGTGCCCGAGGAGTCCGAGCGGTGGATCACGGTGATCGCGGTGCTCGGCAGCGTGACGCCGGGGTTGAGCGCCGCGATCGCGGGGTCGTTCCAGGTCTTGATCTTGCCGAGGTAGATGTCGGCGATCGTGGTGCCGTCGAGCTTCAGGCCGGCTTTGACGCCGGGGAGGTTGTAGGAGACCGTGATCGCGCCCAGGAACATCGGGATCTGCACCGGTTCGCCGACCTTCGCGAGCGCCGCTGCTTCGGGGGCCTTCAGCGGCGGGTCGGAGGCGCCGAAGTCGACGGTCTTGCCTTCCAGCGCGGTGATGCCGGCGCCGGAGCCGACGGCCTGGTAGTTGACGGTGAGCCCGGAGACCGCCAGCTCGACGAGCCCCACTGTTCGTAGACGGGCGCGGCGAAGGTGGAGCCGGCGCCGGAGATCGGTGGCGGATGCTCGAGGCGTTGGCGGTGCCGTGAGCTCGTCGTGTTGGAGCTGGAGCCGCAGGCGGCGAGGAGGAGCGAGAGCGCCGCGACGCCCAGGGCCGTCGCGGCTGTCTTTTGCAAGGTGATCACTACTGAGTCTCCCTCTGGCTTGGGGTTATGGGATCGGAGCAGGGGCAGAGCGAGGCGCAGCAAGGCGACCCTGCCCGAGCGAGGCCGACCCTACTGTCCTACTCCACGACGGCGTGCCGTGTGAAAATTTCGTGAAGGCTGCCCGCTCGGAGGTGTATGTGCCGATGCTGGGGAGCGGAGGGACGGCCCCCCTCCCGCCAGGGGCTGGGGCTGGAAGCGGTAGCCGAAGCCGGGGTGGGTGTGGATGAAGCGGCGGTCGGGCATCGCGGCTTCGAGCTTGGTGCGCAGCTTGGAGACGTACACGTCGACCGAGCGGTCCCCGGCGCGCAGCTCGCCGCCCCACACGGCGCTGTAGAGCTCCTCGCGCGAGAGGATCGCCCCGACCGCCTGGCCATGGCGACCAGCAGCTCGAACTCGCGCACCGACAGCGCAGCGCCTGGCCGGTCGGCGAGCGCCAGACCCTCGCCGGGGCGGATCTCGAGCTCGCCCGCGTACAGGGTGCCGCCGCCGTTCTCGCGAGACTCCTCCACAGGGTGGCAGAATCGAGCACCCGACCCGCGGGCGGGTTGCGAAATCGTGATCGCATTCGTGAAAAAGACGTGAAGGTCTGATGGGGCACCCCCAGCCCGCCCGCGCCTCCCCGCCCGCGCCCCCGGCCCCCCTCACCGGCGGGCGGCTTACATATCCTCCTCCGATGAGCTTCCTGCGCCGCGGCATGGACGGGGCCCTGATGGACCTCCTGGAGGAGGCGGGGCGCAACGTGCAACGCTCGGGCCTGCTGCTGCGCGACCTGCTGGCGGAGTTCCCCGAGCACGCCACGCTGGCGCGCGACCTGAAGGTGTGCGAGCAGGAGGGGGACCGCATCACCCACGACATCATCCACCGCCTCACCGGCGGCGGGCGCGTGCGCGCCCCGTTCGCGGCGGGCGACGGCTACGCGCTGGCGACGGCGCTGGACGACATCGTCGACTACACCGAGCACGGCGCGGCGCAGATGGTGCTCTACGGGGTGGAGGCCCCGATGGAGCAGTCGGTCGAGTTCGCGGAGGTGCTCGTGGGCGCGGGCGAGCAGATCGCAAGAGCCCTGCGGTGCCTGCGCACGGGCACCGAGCTTGCCCCCCACCTCGTGGAGATCCACCGCCTGGAGAACGAGGGCGACCGCCTGCAGCGCGACGCCGTCGCCTCGCTGTTCGCGGGCGGCATCGACCCGATGGTGGTGATCCGCTGGAAGGACATCTTCGAGTCCCTCGAGGCGGCGGTCGACGCCTGCGAGACGGTGGCCCACGTACTGGAGGGCATCACGCTCAAGCAGCGGGGGCGCCGACGCTGAGACTGCCGGGGACCTGCTGAAATGGGTGGCGATGAGCACGGTCTCCACCACTGAGCGGGCACCTGCCAACGGCGCCTCCAGGTCCGCCGAGAGCGACGGGCGCGGGGTGTACGAGCTCGACGTCAGCGGGATGCACTGCGGGTCGTGCGCCGCCCGGGTGCAGAGCGCCCTTGGTCGCGAGCCGGGCGTGCTGGACGCGGTCGTCAACCTTGCGACCGGCCGCGCGACGGTGGACACTGCGGCGGGCGCCGTTGCTCCCGAGCGTTTGGTCGAGGTCGTCGAGGGGCTGGGCTACGGCGCGGCGCCCGTGGTTGCCTCGCAGACGCCGGCGCGCGCGGCCGAAGAGCTCGACGCGGCCGAGGCGCGCGAACGTGCGGGCTGGCTGCGTCGGATCGCCGTCGCGGTGCCGCTGACGACGGCCATCGTCGTGCTCACCTACACGTGGCCCCACAACGAGACGGCGCGCTGGATCGTCGCCGCCCTGGCCGTGCCGGTCCAGTTCTGGTGCGGGGGGCCGTTCCTGCGCGGGGCGCTCGTGCGCGCGCGGGCGCGCACGACGAACATGGACACGCTGATCGCGCTCGGCACGCTTGCGGCGTTCACCTACTCCACCGTCGAGCTCCTCACCGCCACGAACCTGCACGACCACGGCGGGCCGGGGGGGAGTTCATGAGCGGCCACCTCCACTACGACATGGCGGCGATGATCGTCACCTTCTTGTTGATCGGCCGCTGGTGTGAGGCGAGCGCGAAAGGCCGGGCCGGTCGGGCGGTGCGCGAGCTGGCGAGGCTGGGCGCCTCGCAGGCGCGGCTGCTCGACGAGCAGGACCCCACTGCTCCGGAGCGGCTCGTGCCGGTCGAGCAGGTCAGGCGCGGCGAGGTGTTCCTCGTGCGCCCGGGCGACAAGGTGCCCGTCGACGGGATCGTGCTCGCGGGGGACTCCGCCGTCGACGAGTCGATGCTCACCGGTGAGTCGCTCCCAGTCGAGAAGCACGCAGGCTCCCTGCTCACCGGCGCGACGCTCAACGTCGACGGGGCGCTGCGCGCACGCGCGACCGCGGTCGGCGCCGACACCGCGCTGGCGCAGCTCGTCGCGCTCGTCGAGCGCGCGCAGGCGTCCAAGCCCCAGATCCAGCGGCTGGCCGACCGGATCGCCGGCGTGTTCGTGCCGAGTGTGCTGGTGCTCGCCGCGCTCACCGCGGCGGGGTGGGTGCTCGCGGGACAGTCCGAACGCGGGTTCCTCGCCGGCGTGGCGGTGCTGATCGTCGCGTGCCCGTGCGCGCTGGGCCTCGCGACCCCGGTCGCGATCCTCGTGGGCAGCGGACGCGGGGCGACGCTCGGGCTGCTGATCAGGGGGGCGGAGATCCTCGAGCGCAGCAACGAGATCGACACGGTCGTGCTCGACAAGACCGGCACCGTCACCACCGGCGAGCTGTCGGTCGCCGAGTTGTGGAGCGCCCCTGGCGTCGGGGAGGACGAGCTGCTCGCGCTGGCCGCCTCGGCGGAGGCCGGCTCCGAGCACCCCGTGGCGGGCGCGATCGTGCGGGCCGCGCGTGAGCGCGGGCTCGAGCTCACGCCGGTGACGGCGTTCCGCTCGCTCCCCGGACAGGGTGTGCGCGCGACCGTGGCGGGCGAGCCGGTGTGGGTCGGACGGCCCGCGCCTGAGGGCGAGCGACCGCCGGTACTCGAGGAGTGGGAGCGGCACGGCAGGACGGCAGTGCTCGTCACGCGCGGCGAGCGCACACTCGGCGCGATCGCGCTCGCCGACACCGTCAAGCCGGAGGCGCAGGCGGCGGTGCGCGGGCTGCAGCGCATGGGCTTCGACGTCGCGCTGCTCACCGGGGACAACGCCCGCGCCGCGGCCGCGGTCGCCGCGCAGGTGGGCATCACCCGAGTGCTTTCCGAGGTGAGCCCCGCCGGAAAGGTGGCGGAGGTGGCGCGCTTGCAGGACGCCGGACAGCGGGTCGCGATGGTCGGCGACGGCGTCAACGACGCCGCGGCGCTTGCCCAGGCCGACCTCGGGATCGCGATGGGGACCGGCGTCGGCGTCGCGGTCGAGGCGGCCGACATCAGCGTGCTCTCGGGGGACCTGCGGGGCGTCGCCCGCGCACTGCGTCTCGCGCGCGAGACGTACGACGTGATCCTGCAGAACCTCGGGTGGGCGCTCGGCTACAACCTGATCGCCCTGCCACTCGCGATCACCGGGCTGCTCAGCCCGACCCTCGCCGGCGTCTCGATGGGGCTCTCGAGCGTGTGCGTGGTCGCCAACAGCCTGCGCCTGCGCCGCTTCGGAGGCCCGGGACGCCCGACCCCGGTTCGCTCCGCCCGCGAGCGGGTGGCGGGCGTCGCGCTCGCCGCGGTCGCCCCGGCCCTGCTGCTCGGCGGGCTCGTCCTCGCCGACCCCAACACGTTCGTCGGCCCGCCGACGGCCAACCGGATCGTGCGCGAGCCGTCCGGCGAGAGCCTCTACATCACCGCCCTGCCGCTCCAGGCGGGCACCGTCGATCTGCACACCTACCTGGTGAGCGCGGGGAGCACCCAGCCGAGCATCGCCACGATCGCGATGCGGGGCACCTCCACGACCGGCGCCACCGCGACGCCCCGCTTTTTCCCAGCCGGGCCCGCGCACGAGATCGGCGAAGTGAAGCTGACGCGGGGCACGTGGACGTTCCGGATCGCTGGCGCCGACGCAGCCCACCACCCGCTCAGCGGCTCGTTCACGATCACGATCGACTGAGGAGCCGCCGAGTCCGCGCGCTGCTGAGCATTGGCGTTCGCGGGGGCGACTTCTTCTCGGGACCCGTCACCGCGGGCTCGACGTGGGCCCACCACGCCTTCGGCCTTGCGTCTGCGCCTCGCTCGACCCTCGACCGCCCCAGCCGCACGCCCCTATCGGGATAGGCCCTTAGCGCTCGGCGAGTGCTCTGCTCGCTGTCGTGGCGCCGGGCGCCCAAGTGGCGAGCGTCGGGTGTCGCCATGCGGGCTTGCGAGTTGGCGCTCGAGGTCCGTGAAGGCGTCGATCAGCTCCAGGGCCTCGAAGGCGCGGTTGCGGCGACCGATCGTGGTCTGAGTCAGTACTCCCGCGTGCAGGAGGCGGGGGATGGCCTCGTTGACTGCCTGCTCGCTGCGAGCGATCAGCGCCGCGGCGCTCCGCACCGTGATCACGGGCGCGCCGGGTAGCGCGTTGATGAGCCGGTCTGCCGCCGAGTCGGCTCGCACGCGGCGCAGGCGGGTACGCCACTGCGCTTGGATCTCTGCCACTCGGCGCTCGTAGGTCTCGGCGTCGGCCACCGCCCGTGTGGTGGCCGCGGCGAACAGGGCGATCCAGGCGTTCAGCCCGGCGAGCGCGTCTGGTGCGGTCGGCTCGGTGCGGTGGCGGGTGGCGGTCAGGCCGTTCACGTAGTCCCGTGACCAGGTGGCCAGGACAAGCGAGATCGGCGGGACCGCCAGTGGTGCGAGCCCCCGGCGGCGGAGGATCACGTGGATCAGGGTGCGTCCCGTGCGCCCGTTGCCGTCGATGAACGGGTGGATCGTCTCGAACTGCGCGTGGGCGAGGGCGGCCTGCGCGATCGCCGGCAGGTCTGCGCCGTTGCAGAAGGCGCAGAGGTCCTCTAGCAGTTCCAGGACGCGCTCGAATGGCGGCGGCACGAACGCCGCTGAGCAGGGGTTGTGGGAGCTGCCGCCGATCCAGTTCTGCTGCTCGCGGAGCTTGCCGGCGTGCTGCGCCAGGGCCGTGTCGCGCAGGAGCCGTTCGTGGATCGTAAGCAGGTGCTCGACCGTGAGCCCGTGCGCGGTGTCGAGCGTGTCCACCGCCCACCGCATCGCCTCGATGTTGTTGAGCACCTCTGTGGCGGTGAGGTCGGAGGGGTCCTCGTCGAGCCCGAGCGCCAACTGTGCCTTTAGTAGTCGCCGCCCGCCCATCTCTAGTCCCTCGATCTTTGATGACGCGACCGCCTCAGCGCGCAGCAGCAGGCGCGCGATTGCCTCGGAGTCGGCCAGGCTGCTGGCGTCTCGGTTGAGGCGCTCGACGGCTCGTTCCGCGTCGGCGACGTCGGCTGCCGTGTTGCCGCTCAGTGTGATCGCGCGGTCGGCGAAGCGGTCGGGAACGTATGCCTCGTACTCGCATCCGCGGCGTGCGCTGCGTGGCAGTCCGGAGGATGGGTGCGGCAGCCACTTAAGCTTGATTACCTCCGGCATGTAATCAAGGTTAGCGGAAAACCTTGATTATGATGGGGCCAAGCTCAAGGTTCTGCCGTCGTGACGTGCGCTCACCGCGCGCCGCTCAGGGCGTGGGCACCAGTCAGAGCTCGCGCCAGTGGCCCTCAGCTGGCACGACTCCGCGATCGGTGTCGAGGCTCAGCTCAGCAACTGCATGGCAGCGAACATGTAGGCCATGCCGAGCGTCATCACGAACATCGAGGGGCGCAGGTCGCGCTCGCAGATCAGCGGCTGCACGGCGCTCGCGGTGAGTGTGCCGTCGGGGTTCACCGTATGGCCGGCGCCGATCGCGTGGTTGTCGAGGCGGCGGTAGGAGTTCGTCGCCCATAGCAGCGCCTGGGCGGTGAAGTACGCGACCAGCAGCCACGTGACGGGCGCGACGAAGCCGGAGGGCGACCACATGTAGACCATCGCCGCGAGGTCGACCGCCATCACCACCCAGAGCACGTTCACCGCGCGGCCGCTCAGCGCCTGCGCGATGATCCAGGCGACGACCACCCCGGCGGCGTTGGCGAATAGCAGTTGCCAGAAGCCGGTGGGGATGTTGAAGTGGTCGAGCGACGCCGGCGCGAACATGAACACCATGCCGAGCGCCATCAGCACGTGGCCGGAGTGCCACCACCGCCGCCCCTCGCGCGTCTCGGCTACGTGGCGGGCGTGGAGGACGAGGACGACGAGAAAGGCGAGCGTCCAGAGCACCGCGAGCCAGCTCGGGAGGATGTTGGTCGCCCCGTGGGGCGCGCTCATCGACATCCCGCCCATCGCCGTTTTGGTCGCGTGGGTCGCGCCCATCGACATCCCGTTCATCACCATGGTGGAAGAGTGCGTGCCCATCGCGGCGGAGTGGGTTGTGCCCATAGCGGCGTGCCCGGTCGCGTTGCTTTGGCTGCTGCCCATGACGGTGCTGCCTCCTTCGATTCAGTGGCGCAGGTGGATCGGTTCGGCGAGAGTATCACTGCCCGCGCGGCTGCGCGACGAACTGTCTCCGTTCCCCGTGAGCGGTGGTATTCTCGCGCTGCGATGAGAGTCTGTGGCTGTGCTCTCGCGGGCCCGCGAGTCATCCGGCTCACGCTCCTCGCCGCCCTCGCACTGTGCGCCGCCGTCGTGCTGGGCCACGGCTCCGGGGCCTCCCTCGACGGCCTTATGTACCTGGCGCCGGCGCTGGTGCTGGCGGTTGTCATGCTCGGCCGCCGTTACCCCGGCGAGCGCATCATCGAGCGGCTGCGCGAGGCGCGTGCGACTCGACCGCGCGCGCGTGCGGTCAGCGCCCCGCGTCCACGTCAGAGTCCGCGCGCGCACCGGCGCGGCGGACGCCTGATCGCCGTCTCGCTCGCCGGACGCGCGCCGCCGCTTGTGGCGGGCTGTTGCTGAAACGGGCGCAGCCCGCGTTCCCGATCGCCTGAGCCCGCCCTGGTGGCGGGACCACCTCGACCTCCGTCGGCGCGTGCGTCGCGGAGTCCGCTACGCGATGGGAGTTGACCCATGCTTGAAGAAGACACTGCGCGGGCCGCTGAGCTCGCGCCCCCCGTGGGCGAGGGGCTGCGAAGTCGCCTGCGCATCACGCGGCGCGGGCTGCAGATCGCGCTCGGCTGCATCTGGCTGCTGGACGGGCTGTTGCAGTTTCAGAGCTACATGTACAGCCATGCGTTCGTCGCCGAAGTCATCGAACCGACGGCCAAGGGGCAGCCGGGGTTCATCTCCGACCCGATCCTCACGCTCGCGCACTTCTACGGGCACGACCTGACGTTGTGGAACACGCTCGCGGCGGAGATCCAGTGCGCGATCGGGCTCGGGCTGATCCTCAGCGCTCGCGCGGTGCGCCCCGCGCTGCTCGTCTCCTTCGCCTGGGCGTTTGTCGTCTGGTGGTTCGGCGAGGGTTTCGGGACGATCCTCTCGGGTGCGCCCGTCTCGCCCCTGATGGGCGCACCCGGCGCGGTGCTCGTGTACGGGCTGATCGGCCTGCTCGTGTGGCCGAAGGACGCTGAGGGTGAGCGCTCTGTTGCCGACGGCGGGCTGCTCGGCGACCGCGGCGGGCTGGCCGTCTGGTCACTGCTGTGGCTCGAGGCGGCGGTACTGTGGCTGCTGAACGTCGACCGCTCCAAGGGCGCGATCCACGAACAGATCGCGGGCATGGCCAGCGCGGCGCCCCACTGGCTGGCCACCACACAGAACTCGGTCGCGAAAGCCTCCCAGGGGCACGGCGTGACGGTCGCCACCCTGCTCGCGGTCGCGTCGGTGCTGATCGCGCTCGGCGTCTGGACGCAGTGGCGCCCCGGCGCGCTCGCTCTCGGGGCGGTGCTCTCGCTCGCCTACTGGGTGTTCGGGCAGAGCCTCGGCGGCCCGTTCTGGGCCGGGCAGGCGACGGACGTCAACACCGGCCCGCTGCTCGTCCTGCTCGCGCTCACGCTGATGCCCCTACCGCGCGCGGCGCGGCAGACCGAACGCGTGTCGGTGCCTGCCACGCTGGCCGACCGGGTCGCCGCCACCGTCTGATGTGAGCTCACCAGTCTTCTCCGCCCGGCTCGCCGGGCGGAGTCGACAGGGCTCTCGATTTCCGGCGCCGGCGCACCACGACCACCAGCGCCACCCCGCCCAGCACGATCGCCACGAGCGCCACGATCGCCGCGACGGGCGTCCTGGTGCCTTCCTCGGGGACCCAGAAGAGCTGCCCGTAGATCGTTGCCGGCTGCGCTCCCACCCGGATTGGCACTTCCCATTCGAAGACTTTCGTGCGCTTGGCCTGGTTGGTGACCTCGGGCGGCAGCAGCGGCGACATCCAGTGGATGCGGTGGTCGTGCCATTCGAACTGCCCGGTGCGGTCGATCACGCTCCACCGCGGGGTGGCGCCGGGGGACGCGGAGGCCGGAACGGTCACGTCGCCGTAGAAGCTCTGGTTGAGGTAGTACGCGGGTGAGTCCAGGTTGACTTCGACCGTGCCGTTGGCCAGCACGCGCGCGTACGGCTCTTTCTGGTAGCCGTAGACCGTCACCGTCCTGCCGGTGTGGTTGAGCACGATCAGCCGGTCGGCGAATTCGAGCACGTGCAGGGTGAGGCCCGGCACGCTTGGCACGACCCGGGTGATGTAGGTGCGGTAGTGGTAGCTGCTGCCCTGGTCGTTGATCGGGTTGCCGCTCTCCTGGGTGGGGTTCGGCGGGCTTGCGCCGGGGTGGGTGATGCTCGCGGCGCGCGCCGGGAGCGCCGGCGCCAGGGCGAGGGCGCCGAGCGCGACGGCGAGGGCGAGGCGGCGGGAGGTCACGTCCCCACCGCCGAGAGCAGCCACAGCCCGAAGCTCGTGAACGCGACCATCACCGCCAGCATCCAGTACTGGCTGCGCAGCGCCTCCTGCGGGTCGCGGTAGAGCGCGAGCGCGCGGTCGTGCGCGAGCGTCAGGCCGCCGACGTGGCCGGCGAGCAGCGCGGCGACCTGCACGTACCAGATGGCCGCGTAGGAGACGATCCCGTAGTGGATCTGGTAGCTGTCGGTGCCGAGCAGGTTGGCCCCGTTGCCGAGCGGGTCGGAGGCCAGGTAGACCATCGCCTGACTCTGCCAGATCAGCAGCGAGAAGTAGTGCGCCAGCACGTACGCGAACCCGATCGGCGCGAGCGTGTGCGCGAACGTGCGCATCAGGTGGGGCAGGTCGTAGCGGGCGCTGACGCTGTGCACCCCCAGGACCCCCAGCCGGTACACGCACGCGATCACGCCGATGCAGAACAGCAGCCCCACCGAGTACGCCAGCTCGAGCGCGGCCATCTGGCTGAGCCCGAGTTCGGCGAAGCGGCTCTGCAGCCACGGCTCGGAGTCGTGCCAGTAGATGCCGTTGCTGAACCCGTCGAACGTGGTGACCCCGATGATCGTGCACATCAGCGCCACCGTCCCGCGACGCTGCGGCAGGTCGGTCAGCCCGCTCAGTGGCCGGCGCGCGTAGACCACGCCGTCCTCCCCGCGCACTAGCGCGGAGAGGCGCGCGAGCAGGCTGAAGTACACCCCGAACCCGTCGGCCTGCTCCCCCCAGCCGTCCACTCCGAACACCGTCATCCCGGCGACGCTCCACAGGAAGTACCCCAGCGACAGCGCCGCGATCAGCGAGGGCTGGTCGCGGTTGGGTATCGGGTACACGAGCTCCAGCCACCCGAACCCCACCAGCGTCGCGATCGCCGGCCACACCCCCAGCCACCGTGGGTAGGGCAGCGGCGCGGTCCGCGCGCGCAGCGGTGCCACCGCGTCGAGGCCGGCGCGCAGCACCCGCGCGCATGTGCGCCACGGGGAGAGCGCCCGGAAGACGTCGCCGAAGAGCACGCTCAGGACCGGCAGCCCGACCCAGAACACGACGTAGACGAACGTCACCGAGAAGTTCACAGTCGATACCTGGGCGCCCGCAAAGCCGCTGTACACCACGAGCGCGAACAGCCCCACACCCACGACGTTCCCGAGCACGTCCACCACCCGCGGCAGCGCGAACAGCGCCCGGCGGTGCTGGCGCTGCAGCTGCGGGCGCGTCCACAGCGTCGAGAGCGCCACGAACGACACCACCAGCACGACCGCCGCCGCCCAGCTGAACAGCCAGGGGGGGATCGGCAGGTCGGCCTTGCCGACGATCCCGTGCGCCGCGGCGCTCGCGGGGAACAGCAGCGCCCCGAGGCCGAGGCCGCCGAGCAGGGACAGCGGCACGCGCGCGGGGCGGAGAGCCCCCAGGTTGAGGCCGCCGAGCAGCGACAGCCGCACACGTGCGGGGCTTCTCATGGCCGCGGCAGTCTAGCCCTGGGCGCACGCTCCACGCCGCAGCGGGGGGCCGCCAGGGACTCCGGACTCGGCAGCAGGCGCCCTCACGGACAGAGATACATCAATAGTGATGGCTTATCGCGAAAAAATGGGATAACGCATCATAAATGATGGTCCATTTGCCGCGGACTGTGCTATGCTCTGCATCAGATCCGATGTATTATCGCTGTACTCACCACTAACACATCAGAATTGATGCACCTTGATGAGCTAATGACCGACGCCGCCGTTCTCGCCGAGTTCGGCCGCAGGCTGGCACGTCACCGCGTAGAGCGCAACTGGACCCAGGCTGAGCTGGCAGCCCAGGCCGGGGTCGGTCAGGCAACCGTGCAGCGCGCCGAGCGGGGGGAGTCGGTGCAGCTGACCTCGATGGTCAAGCTGCTGCGAGCGCTGGGCCTGCTGGGCGGTCTCGACATCGCCGTCCCCGAGGCGATCGACCTCCCGATCGCCCAGCTGGAACGCGAGCAGCGCCCGCGCGCCGGCGGGCGCGGGGTCGCGGTCAGCGGCGCCGCCGAGCTCCACGGAGTGGACGTGGGGCGAGGAGCCGGGTGCGGGCGTATGACCGTCGCGGCGGTGACGCTATGGGGGGCGCGGATCGCGGCGGTCTCGATCGACGGGGGCGCGCGCTACGCGACGTTCCAGTACGACCCGGCGTTCGTGCGCAGCGGCATCGAGATCGCGCCGATCCGGATGCCGCTCGCGCGCGCAGCCCTACACCTTCCCGGGTCTGCCGGCCGACGCGTTCAGAGGTCTGCCCGGGCTGCTGGCCGACTCCCTGCCCGACCGGTGGGGCACGGCGCTCGTCAACGCCTGGCTGGCCTCGCAGGGGCGCGAGGAGTCGAGCTTCGACGTCGTACAACGGCTCTGCTACGTCGGCACCCGCGGCGTCGGTGCGTTGGAGTTCCAGCCCGCCCACGAGCCGACCGTCGCCGGCGGGGCAGAGACTCCAGGTCGAGGCGCTCGTGCGGCTCGCCAGCGAGGTGCTCGCCGCACCGCGCGGAGTTCGTGGCCGAGCTGAGCGAGAACCCCGACGAGGAGGCGATGAAGGCGATCCTCGCCGTCGGCAGCTCCGCCGGCGGCGCGCGCCCGAAGGCGTTCATCGCCTACAACGACGCCACCGGTCAGGTCCGCTCGGGACAGGTCGAGGTCGGCGAGGGCTTTCGGCAGTGGCTGCTGAAGTTTGACGGGGTCTCGCGCGCCGGCGACCACGGACTCGCCGACCCCCAGGGGTGGGGCGCGGTCGAGTACGCCTACTCGAAGATGGCGCGGGCGGCCGGCATCGAGATGACCGAGTGCCGCCTCCTGGAGGAGCACGGCCGCCGGCACTTCATGACCCGCCGCTTCGACCGACCCGAGGGCGGGCGGCAAGCTGCACATGCAGACGGTCGGGGCGCTGGAGCACGTCAGCTACAACGAGCCGGGCACCTACAGCTACGAGCAGCTCCTGCTGCTGATCCGCCGGTTGGGCCTCAGCACGCCCGTCGTCGAGCAGCAGTTCCGGCGCATGGTCTTCAACGTCGTCGCCCGCAACCAGGACGACCACGTCAAGAACGTCGCCTTCCTGATGGACCGCGCCGGTGCGTGGTCGCTGGCCCCGGCCTACGACGTGACCTGGGCCTGGAGTCCCCGGCAACCGCTGGCTCGACAGCCACCAGCTATCGATCAACGGCAAGCGCGACGGGTTCACCGTCGCCGACCTGCGCGCGGTCGCCCGCGTGGCGGGCCTCAAGCGCGGCCGCGCCGAGGCCATCCTCGCGGAGGTCCGCGACGTGGTCGCGGGCTGGCCCGGGGTCGCCGAGGAGGTCGGGGTCGACGAGCGGATGGCCGAGCAGATCGCCCGCTCGCACCGCCTGACGCTGCCGAGGTCCTGATCGGCGGCCGCAGGCCTGGCACGCCGATCGCGATCCGCGCCCCCGAGGCTGTTGCGAGCCACGCGGGGGCGCGGTGCCCGCCCGCCTCGCAGGCCCCGCCAGACCTGGGTGGCCGCTTGTGACTCATACCGGTGCGATAGCCTCCGTGGGGTGGCCATCACCGCATCCCCCGTCGCCACTGCCGAGGAGCTTCTCTGCATGCCCGGCGATGGGCTGCGGCGTGAGCTCGTGCGCGGAGAGCTGCGGACGATGACGCCTCCCGGCTTCGAGCACGGCCGCGTCGCGGCAACCATGGGGGTGCTGCTGGGAGTTCACGCACGCCAGACAGGCAGCGGTGTGACGGTTGCCGCCGAGACCGGCTTCGTGCTGGCGAGGAACCCAGACACCGTGCGCGCTCCCGATGCGGCGTTCATCACCAAGGAGCGGGCTGAGGCGGTCGGGAGGACAGCGAAGTACTGGCCGGGCGCACCTGACCTGGCCGTCGAGGTCGTCTCGCCCGACGACAGCTTCCACGAGGTACAGGAGAAGGCCCTCGAATGGCTGCAGTCCGGCGCGATCGCCGTGCTCGTGCTCGATCCGCCCAAGCAAACTGCGACCGTGTATCGCGGGCAGGGGGACGCGCACGTCCACGTCGCCGAGGACACACTCGACCTGAGCGACGCAGTGCCGGGCTTCCACGTCGCGGTGGCCGAGCTGTTCGCCTGACGTCGGCCATGGTTGTCGGCAGCGCGACCTATACTGCTCGTCTGGCTCCGCAGTCGCGTCTGCGGCCAGGCCGCGGAACACCGATGACCGAGAAGGAGGATCGATGGCCATATCGGTTGCGCGGACCCCGGCGCTTGGCGCCTGCGCGCTTGGGCTGCTTCCGAATGACGTGGTTGACGCCGCAGCCTCCGATGCTCTGAGGGTTGGCCTGCACTCCTACGTCTCGACGTACGACGAGTATTCCGTCGGCTTCTGGGCGCTCGCACCCCTTTGGAGCGATTCGACCGCTGACGACAGCGGCTCCAGTCGCGAACACGACGAGCCCGCACGACCAATCGCCGCAGCCGCGGGCCTCGATGGGATCAACCATCTCGTCAGGGCTCACTTCACGACGGATTCGCTTCGAACCGTTCGTCTCGTGCGCGCAAGCCACGGCGCGCTCATCATCCCCCACGTCGACTGATCTCGAGCACGAGCATGGCTTCACCCGTGTGCATGTGCCGCTGGTGACCGATGTCGCGCAGGCGCGGAGCGTCGAGGATCATGTCTGCTTTCACATGCGCCGCGGGGAAGCGTGGTTCCTGGACGCGCGCAGAGTCCACTCGGGCGGCGTCATCGGTCCGTCGGCGCGGCTGCACCTGGTGCTCGACTTCGACCACGAGACGCGGCCCCAGGACACCCTCGCTCAGCCGCTCGCGGTGCCCCCGCCGCCGCTGTTGATCGAGCGACCCGCTCTGCCTCCTGGTCTCGTGCCGCGCCACGTGGCCCTCGCGCCCTTCATCGACGCCGCGGGTTGGCGCTATCTGGTCCATCTGCTCGCGCGCGTGCATCTCCGTTACGACGTGTCGGCGGGGGCCGTCTATGACTGGCTGGAAGCTGTGGCACAGGCGATCACCGGTCCCGACCGGGACTTTCTCATGGAAGATGCGAGGCGCATGCGCCGCTACTTCGTATCGGATGGCCCGCACGCCACGATGACCTTCGACGCTCTCTGGGATGCCATGCACACGGCCCCGCAGGCGTCGCCACCGACGGCAGGGGCTACCATACGTGCCTCCCATCGACTTTGAGATCGTCGCGAGTGGCGAGGGGGTTGGGGCGAGAGGTCGGGAAGGTCATCGTGCGCGCGCCGTCAATGCCGGGATCGACTTTTTCGTTGAGCGGTCTCGTGATCTCACGCTCAATCGCAAAGTACTCGCGCGCTCGCCCCACCAGGAGATACTCGCCGGAGCCGCTGCCGGCATAGAGTGACTTCTCATCGATCGACGCGGCGTTGCGCAGGACGCTCTTGATGTGTTCCTCGAGGGTTTGCCTGTTGTCTTGGTCGCGGGCGCGGTCCAGTCTTCCTATCACCGTGAAGAAGGTAACGCCCTTCCTCGAGCGCGAGCGCGCGATCAGCTTGAGGGCCTCGTACCGTTTGCGCAATGCCCTCGACGGCGTGCGGGTGTTGATTTTCAGGATCTCCTCGTCGGGACGTGGTTCATTCAGCGTCCTCTCCAACACGGGGCGGACGGCGAGGACGTCTGACTCGGTTTGCCACGGCCAGTGAGCAATGATCCGCTCGACGCGAAAGCTGTCAGCCTTTACGCGGTATCGCTTCAAGCACTCTCTGACTGCGTCGTCGAAGGGTTCGGCCTCTGTCGGCAACCAGACACGGACGATGATGTCTTCGGGGCCGGCTTTCAGCTCATAGATCGTGAACGAGGTGGCGACCTGCTTCGCCAGTGCGTCCTCAATGCCCTTGACGATCTGGTCGCGGTTGTAGATCGGAGTGAATCCGAGCTTCCAGAAGTAGAGCTCCTCGTGCGCCCATTTTTTGTGGACGTCTGGATGCCACTGGTCGACGTTGAGAGGTCTGTTTGACGGCATATGCGAATCCAGTCACGCGCGGCGTGCCGGGCGCCCGACCGCCCGAAATTGGCAACACCCACGAAGTGGAATGATGGAAGCATATTGTACACGCGTTGTGGTGACATGCTGTCTTCGATGTATCCGCGGGCTACGTCAGAGCGTGCTCGGAGGCGCGCTCGCTTCGACCTTGGCGCCCGCCGCGCTGCCGATCAGCAGCACCTGGAAGGGCGTCGAGCCGTGGGCGCGGTACTTCGCTCAATACGGCGCGGCCGGCGGCGACGACCTGCGCGCCGCGGCGGGCGAGGCCGTAGACGACGAGGCTCGCGCTGCGCAGTGGCGGAGTCGTTGTGGACGGTGCCGGCGATGCCGCTGCTGCCGCCTTCTTCGTTGGCGTGCACGCCCGTGAGGGTTATCTGGGGGATGGGGCCGGAGGCCGGTGGGGCTTCGCCCACCACCGCGCTCACGCTCGCCGGCGCTTCATTGGTTTGCACCTGGTCGTCGATCCACGTGGCGTCGGCGCCCGCCGCCAGCAGCGGTACGGAGGTCAGCGCGGCTTCCAGGCCGGGGGCGTTGTTCTGGTAGAGCGTGGCGCCGTGGGCGCTCTTCACGGTGATCGCGATCGGCACGTCGCGCAGCGCGTGCGGGGAGGTGTTGCGCAGAGTCACGACCGCGGCGGTGCCTTCGGAGCTATGCACCGCCTGCGTGGCCACCACCCGCACCTCGCTGCTGGCGCTGGGTGATCGACAGGCCCTTGGCTGGCCTGTGCGTCGGGTTGCGCGGCCTGCGCGAGCTTGGCTGCCTTTTCGAGCTGCGCGCTCCTTTCCTGGCTGCTCTCGCAGCCCCCCGCGGTGAGCGCCAGGGCGAGCACGAGGAGGGGCGTCAGCGGCCTGTCGGGGAGCGCCACCCGGCCCGGTTTGCCGAGAGCACGCCGCCCGCGGCCGGAGGCCGCTCCTCCCCTCATCCCCGGTTCACCCGAAGGCCCCGCTGATGTACTCGCGCGTGCGCTGCTGGCGGGGCGCCTCGAAGACCTGCTCGGCGGGGCCGTACTCGACGAGCTCGCCGAGGTGCATGAACGCGACGTGGTCGGCCACGCGCTGGGCCTGCTGGAGGTTGTGGGTGACGATCACGATCGCCACGCTCTCGCGCAGGCCGACGATCAGCTCCTCGATCACCGCCGTGGAGATCGGGTCCAGGGCCGAGCAGGGCTCGTCGAGCAGCAGCACCTCCGGGTCGGCCGCCAGCGCGCGGGCGATGCACAGCCGCTGCTGCTGGCCGCCGGAGAGCGACAGCGCGGGGCGGTCGAGGTCCTCGGCGACCTCCTCGTGCAGGCCCGGCCCGGCGCAGCGCCTCGCGCACCTCCGGCTCCAGCGTGGCTGCGCCGCGCGCGGCGGCGGCGGCCGGGGGCCTCGCGCAGGGCGTAGGCGACGTTCTCGAAGATGCTCATCGGGAACGGGTTGGGCTGCTGGAAGACCATCGTCACGCGGCGGCGCAGCGCGTTGACCTCGATCTCGTGGATCTCCTCGCCGTCGAGCGTGATCCGCCCGGCGCGGCCGGCCCCGGCGGTGATCTCGGTGAGGCGGTTGAGCGAGCGCAGCAGCGTCGTCTTGCCCGAGCCGCTCGCGCCGATCAGCGCCAGCACCTCGCCGCGGCGCACCGGCAGGCGTGACGTCGCGCACCACCCACCGCTCGCCGTAGGCGAGCGACACGGATTCGATCCGCATGCGCTCGCCCGGGGGGTGGCGTGCGTCGCTGGGCGCGCGGCGCCCGGCGGCGAGCGCGCGCCGGGCTGGCGCGCGGCCGGCGAGCCCGCGCCGTTGCCCGAGCCGTCGGCGGGCGGCGTGGGCGGTGACCACGCGCGGGTGGCGGTCCACGGCGATGCGGCGCACGGGTGGGGGGATCAGGGCTCCATGCACCTCCTTGAGGCGGAGTGCGCTCACCGTTTGGCCGTCCAGCCGACGGTGCCCAGCGAGAGTCCCTCTGCTCAGGCGCGTCACCAGCGCGTTGAGGCGCCAGCACGATCATCAGCAGCACGAAGCCGGCAGCGTACGCCTTCTGGGGCGAGTTGCCGTCGCCGGTGGGCGCGTAGTAGTAGATGTAGTAGCTGAGCGTCGAGCCGGTGCCGCGCAGCGTGCTGAGCACGGGCGCCCCGCCCGCCCCTTCGAGCTTCAGCGTGTTGAGCAGGATCACGATGATCGCCGTGTCGCCGATGATCCTGCCCATCCCCAGCACCGCGCCGCTGGCGATCCCCGGGCGGCGGAGGGCAGCAGCACCCGCCGGATCGTGGTCGCGCGCGTCTTGCCGAGCGCGTACGACGCCTCGCGCATGCGCGCCGGCAGTTGCAGCAGCGCCTCGCGCGTGGCGACCACCACGAGCGGCAGCGCGAGCACCGACATCATGATCCCGGCGTTGAGGAACGACTGGCCGCTGACCGTCCCGTTGCTGGCGCTGCCGGAGAGGAACGCGAACAGCGGGCGCGCGAAGATCAGCAGGCCGAACAGCGCCAGCACGATGCTGGGGATGCCGGCGATCGTCTCGATCGCCGACTCGACCGCGCGCGCCAGCCACCGCGGCCGCGCGTACTCAACCAGCCACACCGCGATCCCCACGCCGACCGGCGCGGCGATCGCGATGCCGATCGCGGTGACGATGAACGTCCCGACGAGCGGGTCGAGGAAGCCGCCGGAGTGCTTTTCCGCGAGCACCCCGGTCGAGGGCGATTCGACGAACAGGCTCAGGCGCAGCGCCGAGATCCCCTTGACGAACATGAACAGCACGATCCCCACCGCCACCACGCACAGCCCGATCCCGACCGCCCAGCACAGCCCGTACGCCAGCCGGTCGATCGAGCGGCCACGAGGAGGTCGATTCGCGGCGCGGGCGCACGATGCCGACACGGGGGGTTGAGCGGCGGGGGCACTCATCGTAGGCCTCCGTATGGACGTCCAGGGCAAGCTGGGCAAGGACGCAGGGAGCGTGGCGTGCTTCGCACGCGAGCGACCGAGGACGCAGATCCAGCGCGGCCATGGGCGTTCATACGCCGATCCCGTACCGTTTGAGCGGTTGCCTGCACGGCCCACCCGGCGAGCGAGAGCAGCGCCGCGCTGAACAGCAGCAGCGGCGCCGATCGCGTACACGGTGTGCCCGATCGGGGTGTTGGGGTTGTCGCCGAATTCCTTGACGATCGACGCCGCCAGCGGCTGGATCGGCTCGAAGAGGAACGTCAGCCCGTCGAGCGGGTTGGGTGCGAACGGCCGGCCGCCGCCGAGCATCGCGAGCATGATCGCCTCGCCGAGCGCGCGCGCGGTGCCGAGCACCGTGGCGGAGACGATCGCGGGCCGCGCGGCGCGCACCGACACGCGCCAGATCGTGCGCCAGCGGTTGACGCCGAGCGCGACCGAGCCTTCGTGCCAGGCGGGCGGCACGGCCGCGAGCGCGCCCGAGGTGAGCGCGATCATGATCGGCAGGATCATCACCGTCAGCACGAGCGTCGCGGTCAGCAGGCTCTCGCCGCTCAGCTGCACCACGTACTGCACCGATTCCTTGCGCCCGGTGCTGATCAGGCTGTTCGCTCACCCACGGCGCGATCAGCAGCAGGCCCACCAGCCCGTAGATCACCGACGGCACGCCCGCCAGCAGCCGCACGACCGGTTCCAGCACGCGCCGCACCGGGGTCGGCGCGAACTCGGTGAGGAAGATCGCCGCGAGCGTCGAGACGACCAGCGCGAGCGCGACCGCGCCGGTGGTGCTGAGCAGCGTCCCCCAGATCAGCGGCCACGCGCTGAAGTACAGCAGCGGGTGGCCGGGCAGCGCGGATGCCGGTCTGCATCGCGCGGAACTGGAGGACGGGGTCGCCCGCTCGCCGGGCCGAACCAGCCGAGGCCGTTGGCTGGAGAAGGACGGCCACCCGTTGACGAGCACCGTCACCAGCATCGCCGCGATCAGCGCCAGCGTGCCCGCGGCCAGCGCGCCGAGCGCGAACTCGACGCGCCGGTCGCGGGCCGCGTCCCTCATGTGGGCGGTGCCGCTAATAGATCGCGATCCAGCTGGAGTTGATGATGTTTTTGGTGGTCTTGTTGCCGCTCGTGACCCATTTGACGAACTTGGCCGTTTCGCCCTTGAGGGGTTCCCTGGAGACCATCCAGAAGTTGCGCACGCCGCTGTACTGTCCGGAGCGGGCGTTGCGCAGGTTGCAGGCGACGCCCTGGTAGTCGGCCGGGTGCAGGCCGGTGGTGTAGGCGAAGGAGACGAAGCCGATCGCGTTGGCGTCGGCCTAGACGGCGTTCTGCTCTTCGCCGTTGGAGTTCTCGGTGCTGGCGCTGGGAGAGATCTTCAGGTCTTGGCCCATGAAGATGTTCTGGAAGGCGTCCTGGGTACCGGAGGCGCTGGAGCGGTCGAAGAGGTCGATCGGCCCGGAGACCGTCGCGCCTTCGACTTCGCTCCAGTCGCGCATCGGAGCCGCTGAAGATCTTCTGGACCTCTTCCTGGGAGAAGTTCGTGACGGGGTTCTTGTCGTTGGTGACCACGCAGATGCCGTCGCGCGCGATCTTCGTCCACACGAGTTGACGTTTTTGGGGTCGGTGCTGAGCGGGTCGCGCGAGGAGTCGCCGATGTCGAAGCGCCCGCTGGCCACGCCCTCGATGCCGATGTCGGACTGCCCACCCTCGACCTTGGGTTCAGGGATGCGGGGGTACGCGTGGTGGTAGGCGGCTGCCAATTTCTGCATCAGCGGCAGCACGGAGGTCGATCCGCCGACGATCAGGCGTTTGCCCGCCGCGGCTGCCGGTACGGCGATGATCAGGGCGAGGACCAGCGAGATGGCGAGGGTGCGGTTTGCGCGCACGGAGACTCCTTTGCTCGGGGGGGCGGAGGGCAGGCTAACCGCGGGCCGGTCACCGTCTTGTGTCCTTTTTGTGAAAGCCCCTTCCCTTGGCCCGTGGCGACTGCGAGGGTGGTGGCCGGCGTCGATCCCGGCGCTGTTTTTCGTCTCTCACCGCGGCCTCGGCCGGCCGAGGCGACCAGCCATGACCGACCAGCCAAGCCCTTCCAGCTCCCCCACGCCTGCGCCCGGCGACCCCGCCGGGGACAACGGGCGCGCCAACGGCCGGGGATCGGGTGCCCGTCCACCCGCCGCACCCACCGTGCGCTCCGGCCTCGCGCAGCGGCGCAGCCCGCTGCTCGTGGCGCTCGGCGAGGTCGCCCGCACCGCCCGGCGCCTGGTGCTTGCGCGACCCGGTCGCGACCTTCCTGCTGCTCGCCTCGATCGGCCTGGCGATCGCGTTCGCCACGCTGCTCGGCTCGATCGCCCCCAGCAGCGCCGGCCGCGAGGTGCCGATCAGCACAGTGCACCGCGCTCGCCAAGGACCGCCAGGTCCACAACGCGCTGCTGCTCGACCACGACAACCGCGTCGAGTTGGTCACACCGCGCGGCGCCGCTGGTCGAGCACCACGACGATCGTGCACCGACGGCAAGCGGAAGGTGTCGCCGGTCACCACGCCACGCGCCACCGGGGCCGGCCGTCGCCGGGCGTGGGCACGCGACGAGGTCGTGTGGGCGGCGTACGCGGCCTCCGGGGCGTTGACGCAGACGATCCAGCACGAACTGGAAGCCGCGCGGCGCGGTCGTCAGCCGTCGACCAGCAGTCGGGCAAGGGTACGAAGACGATCATCGTCCAGTTCCTGATCCCGATCCTGCTGCTCGTCTGCCTCTTCTCGCTGTTCATGCGGCTCGGCACCGAAGGCGCCGCGGGCGGCATCGCCGGCTTCTCGCAGTTCGCCGGCAAAGGCAAGAAGAAGGGCAAGGGCACCTCCGACCGCATCACCTTCACCGACGTCGCCGGCGCGGGCGAGGCGGTGGCCGAGCTGCGCGAGATCCGCGACTACCTCGCCGAACCGCCGAAATACCTGGCCGTCGGCGCCGCCGCCCCGAAGGGCGTGCTGCTCGTCGGCCCGCCGGGAACCGGCAAGACGCTGCTCGCCAAGGCGGTCGCGGGCGAAGCGGACGCGGCGTTCTTCTCGCTGTCGGGCTCGGACTTCGTCGAGTCGCTCGTCGGCGTCGGCGCGGCGCGCGTGCGCGACCTCTTCCGCAAGGCGCGCAAAGCCGCGCCGGCGATCATCTTCATCGACGAGCTCGACGCCGCCGGGCGCAAGCGCGGCGCGGGCATCGGGCAGGGCAACGACGAGCGCGAGCAGACGCTCAACCAGATCCTCGTGGAGATGGACGGCTTCGCCGGCGACGGCGGGCTGGTGGTGATGGGCGCCACCAACCGACCCGACATCCTCGACCCCGCGCTGCTGCGCCCCGGCCGCTTCGACCGCCAGATCGTGATCGACACGCCCGACGTGCACGGGCGCCTGGAGATCCTGCGCCTGCACGGCGGCAAGCGCCCGCTCGCGCCCGACGCCTCGCTGGAGGAGGTCGCGCGCCAGACGCCCGGCTTCAGCGGCGCCGAGCTCGCCAACGTGATCAACGAGGCCGCGCTGCTCTTGAGCGTGCGCGACGGGCGCGTGGAGATCGACCAGGCGACGCTCGAGGAGGCGATCGACCGCGTCGTCGCCGGCCCCGCCAAGCGCCACATCCTCACCGCCGAGGAGCGCTGGCTGATCTCGATCCACGAGTCCGCGCACGCGGTCGTCACCGACGCGCTCGGCCAGAAGACCTCCACGCGCAAGCTCTCGATCGTCGCGCGCGGGCGCCAGCTCGGCACCGCCGCGCACATGCTCACCGACCGCGACCAGGTGATCATGAGCGAGCCCGACCTGCAGCGCCAGCTGATCTCGATCCTCGCCGGTCTCGCGGGCGAGCGGATCGCCTTCGGCAACCACTCGACCTCCGTCAACGACGACCTGCACGCCGCCACGGCGCTGGCGCGCTCGATGGTCACCTCGTTCGGGATGTCCGAGGCGCTCGGGCTCGTGACGATCGGCGAGAAGGGCGGCGAGGTGTTCCTCGGCGCCTCGCTGCAGGACCTCGGCTCGGTCGGGCCGCGAGACGCTCAACGTGATCGACAACGAGGTCGAGCGGCTGGTCGGCGACGCCGAGGCGCGCGCCGCGGTGGTCCTCGACCGCAACTGGTCCACGGTCGAGGAGACCGCACCGCGCTGCTCGAGCAGGAGACGCTCTCGGGCGTGGCGCTGGAGGCGGTGCTCTCCACCGTGCAGGAGGTGACGCTCGAGGAGCTGCGCGACGTGCGCCGCGACCTCCACCGACGACGCCACCGCGCGTTCACCAGCGCAGCCGACCCGCGAGCAGGCGGGGTGAGAGGCGCCGCGCGGCGCCTGCCCTCCCCCGCGATGGTCGTCGCGCTGATCGCGCTCGTCTTCTCCACCACCGGGCTCGCCGACGCCGCCCGCCACGCGGTGGTGGCGGCGATCGCCGGGCACCCGGTCAGCTCCAAGCCCCGTCGCCGGCGCGCTGCTGCGCTGGGGCGCAACGGGAAGTTCCCCGCCGCGGCGATCCCCACGGTGGGCACCGCCGAGAACGCCAAGCGCTTCGACGGCAAAACGGCCGAAGCAGACTCGTGCGCCACCTGCCCGCCCGACACCGTGGACCTCGGCACCTGGTGCCTGGAATCGACGCCCTTCCCGCTCACCAACGCGGATGCTCGGCAAGAACAACTTCATCTGGGCCTCCAAGAAGTGCGAGGAAGAAGGCGGCTGGCTGCCCTCGGCCGCCGAACTGCTCGGCGCCGCCGCGCGCGTGAAGCTCGAGTCCACGATCCACGACTCGCCGCTGACCGCGACGATCAACCTCGACCCCACGCGCGGCCTCAAAGACGAACGCGAGATGAGCTCGACGCTGGTCACGACCGAAGCGGGCTCGGCGGCCGCCGGCTTCGAGGGCGTCAGCGAAGGCGCGACCGGCGACCCCCGCCAGGGCCAGCCCAACCCGATCCCGCTGCCCGCCAACCCGCTGCCGGAATCGCTGCAGTACGTGGATGTGTACTCCAACGGCACCAAGGGCGGCTTCGCCGGCTCGCAGCCGGTCTCCGAAGCGCAGAACTTCCGCTGCGCGTACGCCCCGGCGCCGGGCGCGCTCAACAAATCGACCTCTGATGAGATGCCGGTCGACGGGGCCGATCGGACCTGCTGCGCTCATCCCGAATCGGCCAGTGCCGAAGGCAGTGCTCACCCGGCTTCGGTCGCGGCGCGCTGCTCGCGGCTCGCGGCGCTCGCGCTGTTGCACTCCCTGCTCCGCGCTGGCGGTGATCCTGCCGGCGACGACGATCGACGGCCCGAGCGAGAGCATCGTCGGCTTCGGCGGCGTCGGCGATGGCCGAAGACGGCAGCGGCGGGGTGGTGTACCTCGAAGCGCGTCGAAGGCGTCGCCCCACGTGTTCGTCTCGCGCTACGTCGAAGGCCACTGGCTGGCGCCGATCCGGGTCGACACCGAAGAGCCGTTCGCCGCCAGCTGGCCGCGCATCGGCGCGGCCGAAGGCGGCGAGCTGATCGTCGTGTGGGCCACGCCGTTCGCCACCACAGCAACGGCAAGCCCGTCGTATGAGCTGCTCGGCGCGGAGCTCGGCCCCGGCGCCGAACGCTTCGGCCCGGCGATCGATCGTCGACCCGGACATCGAAGAAGCGACCGGCACCAGCCCCGACCTCGCGGTCAGCTCGACCGGCCAGGCCGACGTCGTCTACCGGGTGGTCGAGCACTCGTCACCAGCGTGCGCCGCTGCTGCGGCCCGGCGACGTCGTCGAGCAGGTCCGCGTCGCGCACTTCGACGGCCGAGCGCTGGTCGAACCTGGGTGCGATCAATCGCGACCCCGGGGTCTCGATGCGCCCGCCGACGCAGGCCAACGCGCCGCAGGATCGCGATCGGCCCCACCGGCAACGGGGTCGTCGTCGTGGCAGGAGCCCGACATCGAAGGCGTCGCGCGCATCTGGGCCAGGCGGATCTTCGGGCAGCAGCCTCGACTACGTGATGCCCGTCACCGCCGAAAGCTTCAACGGCGCGCCGATCACGACGACGCCGACGCGCCGAGCGTCGCCGTCTCGCGGCTCGGTCAGGCCGAGGTCGCCTACCGCCAGAGCGGCTGGGCGCTCGGCTCGCCGCTGCCGGGGCCGCGCATCTTCGTGAACACCCTGCCCGACGGCGAATCGGGCAACGGCGCCGAGTTCAGGGCGCGAGCGTCGCCGACGCCGGCGCGTCTCCGGCGGCGCAGGGCGCGACGCGTCGGGCCGCCGAGCGTCGACATCGACGAAAAGCGCGACCTGCGCCTGCTCTACGACAACAACGGCACGCCCCGCGTGATCGAGGGCGACGACCACGGGCTGGCGCGGGGCGCTCTCGCTGGGGCCGCCGTTCGCCGGCGGCGAAACCGTCCGCCGCCAGCGTCATGAACCCCGCAGGCGGGCGGCGTCTCGGCGTGGCCGAGCGCGGACGCGCAGGGGCACCCCGCGGTGGCGGTGCGCGAGGACTTCCCCGGCGGGGCCGTGCAGACCGGCGCTCGTGAGCGGCGGCGCGGGCGGCGAAGTCGGCGGAACTCGCGGTCGGGCGCTCCGGGCTCGGGCGACGGCCTGGTCGCCTTCCGCCAGGGGCCAGCTCGGCAACGCCGCGATCGTCGCGGCGCAGGCGACCGCGCCGCCCGTCGCGTTCGTCCTGACGTCCCCAAAGGCTGGGTGAAGCCCTCCCAGGCGGTGATCTCCTGGCAGCCCGCCGGCAGCGCCGACGGGCCGCTCACCTACCGCGTCGTGCTCGACGGCCGCTCGCTGGCCGTGCCCGCGGGCAGCGCTCGCGCTGCGCCTCGACCCGCGCGGTCTGGGCTCCGGCCGCCACCGCGTGCAGGTGCTCGCCACCGACCGCGACGGCGAGTCGACGCTCTCGGCGCCCTCGACGCTGCTGATCGACGGCGTGCCGCCCACCGTGCAGGATCGCGCCGCGCCGACGGGGGACCGCGGTGAGCGTGCGGGTGCAGCGACCGCTACTCGGGCGTCGACGCGCAGCGCGGTGAGCGTGAGCTTCGGCGACGGCGCGTCCGCGCATGGACGCACGCGCTTCGCTCACCGCTACGCCACGCCGGGCGTGTACCGCGTGATCGTGCACGTGCGCGACAAGCTCGGCAACGAGCGGCGTCGTGCAGCCAGTGGGTGAGCGTGCGATGATCGCCGCGGGACTCGCGCCGCCGCGCTTCCTGTGCTCGCGCGCATGCGCGCTGGCGCTGCTGCGGCTGCTGCGCGGTCGCCGCGCGCGGCGCCGACGTGTTCGGGCCGATCTCGCTGGTCTCCGCGGGCGCTCTTGGCGGCGACGAACCCCAGCAGGCCGAATACGCGCACGACGCCGCGATCTCCGGCAACGGCCGGTACGTCGCCTTCGACGGCTCGGTCGGCGGGGTCACCGGCGTGTGGCGGCGCGACCTGCTGCGAGCGGGCGCGATCGAACAGGTCGCCGGCGGCGACGCCGAGCTGCCCTCGATCAGCGAAACGGGCAGTACATGAGCTTCACCACCAACGAAGGCGCGAGCCTCGCCGCGATCACCGACGAGCAGCCCGACGGCGTCCCAAGCGGAAGCGGTCAACGTGTACGTGCGCAACATGGGGCCGGCGCCGGGCGGAACCCGAGTGCCTTCCGTGGTCTCGGCGTCAACGGCTCCGCCAAGGCCGCTCGACCTACGCGATGGCGCCGGCGACGAACCGAGTACGGCGCGGTCGCCGCCGGGCGCTCGGCGATCAGCGCCGACGGGCAGGAGGTGGCGTTCGTGACGACCGCCGTGTCCGACCTCGTCGCCTCCGAGCAGAAGCAGAAGAACGCGGGCGAAGAACCGTCACGCAGCACCCCCGCGTTTCAGGTGGCGGTGCGCTACATCCCGGCCGAGGAAACCACCGCTGGTCAGCGGACGCTACGAACCGCTCACCGGCGCAGACGACGGAAGGCCGGTGTCGGCCGAAGCGGGCGGTGTCCAGTTCGGCGCGGTCTACCCGGGCGCGCACGGAGCTTCGGCCCGCCTCCCGCCAACGGAGGGTGGCAGGATGGTCCCCCGGCGCCTCGCTCAGCGCCGACGGATCGACCGTCGCGTGGATGGGCGAGGACGTCGGCGAGCAGGCGCAGATGCTCCCCGGCGAATCGCCCTCGCCGCTGCTACACCGAGCCGCTGTGGCGGCGGATCGCGCCGGGCTCGGAAACGCCCACCGAGCGGGTGACGGGCGGCTCGGACCCGCAGCAACCCGCCGTGCGTGGCGGGCGGTGAGCTCGGCTGCCGGACCCGCCTCGCCGTCGGACCCGTGCCAGGGCCCGTTCTACAACCATCCGAAGCGGGGACAGCACCACCGGGATCCTGGAGCGAAGCCGGCGGTGGCGGCGGGCGACTCCGTGCCGCGGCTGAGCGCCGACGGCAACACGGTGGCGTTCATCTGCTCCGCGCTGCCGGTGGCGACTCGGCGCCGGCTTCGGCCACGGCGAATGCCGGCGAGCCGGGCGACCTCTACGTGGTCGACATGCCGAACCCCGCGCCTCACCCGCGATCAGGCGCTCACCCCGCTGACCGAGATTGGGGGCGCAGACGACAGCCGCCTACGACGCGCGATCGCCGACTTCGACATCTCCCCCGACGGCGACCAGGTCGCGTTCACCACCGCGCGCACGAGTTCCCGCTCGGCTCGCCCGCGTACGTCAGCGCCCCGGCGGCGGAACCGGGCGCTGACCGAACTGTTCGACGTCGATCTCGCGCGACGGCACGCTCACGCGCGTCACCCACGGATACGACGGCGGCCCGAGCGAACAGCCCCACCCATCGACGGCGCCAAGGGAGGGCGAGACGTCTACGAGTACGAACTATCGACCCCCAGCGCCGGCGCGCTCTCGCCCTCGTTCTCCGCCGACGGCGACATGCTGGCGTTCTCCTCGACCGCCTCGAACCTCGTCTACGGCGACGGCAACACCCCCCCGGCCGAAAGTGCCGCTCCACCGTCCGCCGACGGCAGCGACGCGTTCGTCGTGCAGCGCGAGGCGTTCGCCCCGCTGCCCACGCCGCAGTACATCTCCCCGGCGCCGTCGGACAACGCCACTCCGCGCGTGGACCCTGGGCGTGACTGCGCTCTCGCGCGCCGACGGCAGCGTCGCTGCTCTACGTGCAGGTGCCCGGCGCCGGGCACGCTGTACGCGGCCGCGCCGCGGCGGGGTGCGGGTCGTGTGCGCGTCCGCGCGCTCGGCCGGGCGCGCGCACGCGGCGCCCGCTCGACGCCGCGGGGGCCGCCCACGCGAGACGGTCGCCACCCGCACCGTCGCCGCCGCGAGCAGGCTCACGCAGCGCCGGCGGCGGGGAAGTCGTGCAGCTCATGCTGAGGCTCGCAAGCCCTACGCCGCGCTCGCCGCGCGCGCGGGGGGCTCGTCGGCGAGCGCCGACCTGACCTTCACGGCGTCGCGGCCACCGTGCGCTGCGGCAGTCGATCCAGATCACGTTCGTGCGCACCGCCTCGCGCGCGCGCTGCGCGCGGTGACCGGGCGAGCGTACGCCGCCGGAGGGCGCCGCCGATGACCGCTGCCGACGGCGCGGTCGCGGCCGTCGCGGCGGCGTCCGTGGCGCTCGTCGCGTGCCTCGCGTGCGCCGCCGCGCACCGCGCCCGCCGCCGCCGAAGGCGGCGACGCTGGAGTGGCGCCTGGAACAGCCGCTGCCCCCGAACCGCCGCCGGGCGTCTCGGCACCTCGCTGCCGATCGGCCTCGGGCAGATCGGCGACATCGAGTTCTGGGCACCCAACCGCGGGCTGCTGATCACGCGCGGCAACGGCACCGACGATCCCCCCGGGCGTGTGGGCCTACAACGGCGCCGAATGGCACGAGCTCGCCGACAGTCTGCGGCGCCACCGACGGGAGCATCGCGTGGGCCGGGCCGGACGAGTTCTGGACGGTCTCCGACGGGCGCCCGGGGCAGGCCGACGAGCTCAACGGCGCGCATTCGAAGAGGCGCGCCGCTCGAAGACAACACGCTCTGCCACTTCGCCGGCGGCCAGGTGGTCGCCTCCTACGCGCACCCCGCCTTCGAAGCCGACTCCTACCAGGCGATGCACGCGGGCGGCCTGCATCGGGCCCCACCGGACTGCTGGTTCGGCGGCGACGCGCTGCCTGAACCGCAGATCGGCGCCTTCCACCTGCACTGGAACGGCAGCGCGCTGGAAGCCGAACCGTACCCGGCGAAGGCCACGCCGTGGAGGACATGCAGCGCGTTCGAAGGCGCACCTCTACGAGAGCGTGCGCGTCGCGCGCCGGCGATCCCGTCGCCAACCGGAACAGAGTCGAACTGCCCGGTCCTGCACACGATCAACCCCGAAGGCGTGCAGCCGACGCTTCCAAGCCGAACCGGAGCCTGCCGCTGTACGGCGGCGACGAGCTCGCCGACGCGCTTGACTTCCTGCACCTCTCCGCGGCCGAAGGGGCGCTGTGGGGCGCCGCGGGAGCGGAAATCCCCGATCCGGCGAACCCGGCCAGGTGACGGTCGTGCGCCGCGCCGGGCGCAGCTGGACCCAGCTGATCGGCTCGGGACACCCCCTCGGACCCGATCCCTCCCGGCCGATCGGGCCGAAGAACAGGAGCTCCTCGGCGGCGAAGCGAAGACGGCGTCCGTGAGCGCGATCGCCGCCGAACCGGGCACCGAGACGCGTGGCTGGCGCTCGCGCCCGTCACGACCGGCGCCGCGCGAAGGCCGCCCAGCGCGCCGTGCTCGTGCACATCTCCGCCGAGGGCAGCCGTGCTGGGAGAGCAGACGCTGCCCTCGGCGGACGAAGCGGCGCAGGGCATCGGGCCAAAGGGCGCCGCGGCGAGGATCGCCTGTCCGGCGGCCGAAGACTGCTGGCTGGCGACCACGCAGGGCTGGCTGTTCCACCTCGCGCCGGCAGGCGAGCGGAGCTGCCGCGACCACGCGAAACCCGGGCTTCGCGCGGCCTGATCACCTACCGCCCGCCCGACCAGGGCCTGCCGCAGGTGGTCGCCGACGCCCCGCCGCCCGACGACCTCCGGGCTGGACGAAGAGGCCCGCCGCCGTACGGCAAAATCTCGCCGAACCCGACCTTCGCCAAGACCGAAGCGAGGGTGGCGTGCCGCTGCTCTCGCACCTGCACAGCCGCCTCATCCACGGCAGCACGCTCGAACTGAGCTTCCACCTCGCGGTGAAGGCGCGCATGCGCCTGCTCGCCAAGCGCCGCAGGAGCGTCGTCGCGTCCACGCCGACGCGCACGCTGGCCGCGGGCAACCGCAGGCTCCTGCTGCGCTTGAACCGCGCGCAGCTGGCCGACGAAGCTCTCGCTGCAGACCCACGCGCTCGCCCAGCTGCCGACTGATGCCGGCCGCAGGCGGGGGCGCCGGCGCCAACACGATCACCACGGGCCTGGCTGTACTCGCCGGCACGTCCTCGTCGCCCGGCTCCTCGCCTCTGCTCGCAGGATCGGAACCGCTGCGTTGAGGCTCGCGCCCGTGCACAGGCACCGGACGCGCCCGCCGGAGGGCACTGCTCGCGGGCGCGCTCGCGGCGGCGCTCGCGCTGGCGTCGCGCCGATCGGCCTCCGCTCGGCAGCGCGGCGCGGCGTCTCGCGCGGCCGCGCAGCCCGCCGCGCGTCCGAACCGACGCCCCAGACCGACGCCTCGGTGCCCGCACGCCGGCGTCACGATGATCGGCGCGACACCCGAAGAACCCGGCGCGCCCGGCGCCGACGAGACGTGGGGCGTCGGGCTAGGACGCGGGCGAAGGCGACCACGTGCTCGTGCGCTACTACGTCCATCCACGGCCGGGCGAAGCGGAAGAAGGCACCTGGACGCTCGGGCCGGCGCTGCCCGGGGCTTCGCGCTTCAAGCTCGAACGCGAGCCCGCTCGCAGGCGAGCTGACGCGCCGGCGGCTCCGGGGTGCTCGCGGGCACGACGGCACGAGCCAAGCGGCAGGTCGTGCTCGTGCGCAAGCCCGGGCGGCGCCTTCCAGAGACCGCGCCGGTGCCGGTCGAAGGCGAAGAACCCAGCAGGGCGGAACCGCTGCTCGAGCAAGGGCAAGCACCTGTTCGGCAGCCGAGCCGCGCGCCGATGATCGCGCCGCTGGAAGAAGCGGGCGGCGAAGCGGGGGCGCTGGTGGTGCCCGTCAGCGAATCCGGCCCGCGTCGAGAACGAGGTGCTGCACTGGGACGGCACGCACTGGAGCGGCGAGCCGATCGAGATCCCGGCGAAGAGCACGGAAGGCTTCCGCGTGCTGGCGATCGGCGCGAGCTCACCCAGCAACGCCTGGCTGCTGGCGCAGCTCGTCCGCGCAACTCCTACCCGGCTGGCGCGGTCGCGCTGTTCCGCCGCGTGCGAAGAAGCGCCGGGGCGCTGGAGCTGGAAGCCGGTCGCGCTGAACGCCGGCGCGGGCGACGGCGAAGCGCACCCGCTCACCGTGCCCGGTCGGCGGACCCGGCGCGCCGCCAGAAGGCGAGCCGCTTCACGGTGCCCGGCGCGGGCGAGCGCCGGCGATCGGGGCGCAGCTGCTGACCGTCACGAGCGAAGGGGTCTGGATCGACGGCGCGCGCGGCGACATCACGCGTCGCACGCCCCGGCCTCCACGACGCTGTTCTTCAAGCCGGAAGGCAGCGGCGGAGGCACGCGTGCAGGCGAGCTGGTGCTGGCTGCCCGCCGGCGCGCCCGCGGGGACGCCGCCGTGCGACGCACGAACTGCCCGAGCCGCTGCCGCATCGGCCCTCCCGCAGCATCGCCTGGGCCAAGCGCGGTCGCCATTCGGCGAGCGCGTGATCACCGGCCTGCCCGAAGGCGTGAGCCTGCGCCTGGAAGGCGAATCGTTCAAGCGCGTGCTCGCGCTGGGCGGCGGCGAACGGCAGCCTGGACCCGGGCACGGCACTGGCGCGGCCTTCTCCACGCCCACCGAGGGCTGGCTGGGCGAGAGCGCGATGCCGGTCCACCTGACGCGCAACCCGCAGCCCAGCAGGCTGGCGCCCTGGCCGGTGTCGTTCCGCCACCCGCTGCTGGCGATCGCGCCGCAGCCGGGCGCGCCCGTCGGCGCGCTCGCAAGCGAAGCGCTCGCGGTCGGCGAAGACGGCGCCGTCGCGCGCTACAAGCCCGGGCGAGGGCTGGCTGCCGGAAAGCCTGTTCGGGCCCGGGCGGGCGCGTGGAAACGAACGTGCGGCTGCGCGCGGTCGCCTGGCCGACGCCGCACGCGCGCCTACGCGGTCGGGGACGAAGGGGAGATGTGGCTGTGGCGGGCGAAACCGGCCTGTGGGAACGCGATCCGGCGACGCCGATCAACTTCCGCGCCAACCTGCTCGGCATCGCCTTCGACCCCGACAACCCCGCGCGCGGGTACGCGGTCGGGCACGACCGCGGTCGGGCAGGGTGGCGTGCTGCTGCGCTACGGCAAGACCTGGACCGAAGAAACCGCGCTGCCCCCGCAGGTCGCAGGGCGCGAGCCTTCAACGCGATCGCGTTCGCCGGCTCGGAGGCGATCGTCGCCTACAGCAAGCAGCCCAACCCGCAGGTCGACGCAGTTCGTCGGCGGGCTGCTCGTCAACGAAGGCTCCGGCTGGCGGGTCGACCAGGAAGCGGAAGCGGTCGCTGGGGCCGGCGCGTCCCGCGGGCGGTCGCGGGGCTGCCCGACGGCGGCGCCGCGTTCGTGGTCAGCCGGCGGCGAAGGGCGGCAGCGTGTACGAGCGCGAAGCGCGCCGGCGCGCCCTGGCAGGCGGCGCCGACGCCGCTGCCGGGCTCGCCGGCGCGGGTCGCTCGCGCTGTTCCGCGAAGGCGGCGCGCTGCGCGCGATCGTGACGGCCGGCGGGCGACGGCCTCTCCGCGGAGCAGCAGCTCGCCCCGCCGGGGTTCCCGCCGCCGCTGGCTCCCACCGGCGGGCCTCTCCTCGGCGGTCCGGAAAGCGGCGGCGTGCTGCGCCAGACCGCGACCGGCTGGCGCGACGAGAGCCACGAACTGAACCCGGTCGGCGGCGCCGGAAGGCGTACTACGTCTACCGCGACCTCCCCTACCGGCCCGACCCGATCTTCGCGGTGCTGGTCGACCCGACCGGCACGCAGGGCTGGGCGGTCGGCGGGATCGCTCAACAGCCGAAGAACCGGCTCGAGACCGCCGACGTCGAGCGCTACCCGGCCGACGGCGTGACGACGCGCCGTGGCGCGCTCCGGCGCCGCGCCGCCGGTGCCGCCTCGCACCGAGTCACGCGACGTTCGCGTTCGGCGGCGACGCGCAGTGCGCGGCGCCCTGCGCCGACCGCGCGAAATCGCGGGCGTCGGGCCCGCAGGTGTGGCTGCGCTCGGCGCTGGCGCTCGCCGGCCGGGTCAGGAATCGGCGCGCCTGGGCGTTCTTCGACACCGGGCCCGACCGTGACCGCAGGGCAAGGTCGGCGGGCCCCGAACCCTGCCCGATCCCGTTCGCGGGCGAGCTCGAACGCTACGCCTCGATCTTCGCCGGCGCTCGGCGATCCCCGTGTCGACACGATCGCCCCAGGACCTCGACGCGCGCCCGAGCAGGAGGCAGCGAGGGCACGTGGGAACGGCGTTCGCCGCTTCCCGCGACCGTTCGGCGACGCGGGCGCGGCGGGCCCCGTCCGAAGGACCGACGCGCTGCGGCGCATCGGCGGCTGCGAGTCGGCCTACTGCGCCGACGAACAGGAAGGCGTGTGGGTGCTCGTGCTGGACGACTCGCAGCCGGCGAAGTCGACCAGGCGCAGCGCAGTGGTTGGAAGGCGAGCTGCGGGGCGGCCGGAGCGCCGAGCGAAGCCGGCGATCGTCGTCGGCCAACGGCGATCTCGACGCCGCCCATGCCACCGGCGCGGGCGGGCAACCGAACTCGCCCGGGCTGCTCGTCGCCGGCACCCGGGCATCAGCGGATCCATGCGCCACGAAATCGGGCTGCGCGTCGCCTCGGCCTACTTCTACGACTCGCCCGAAGAAAACGTCGACGAAGCCCCTGCGGATCGACGGACGAACAGATCGCCGACGTTCGGGTCCGGGCACGCTCGGATATGTGCAAGTCCTCTCCGAGAGGCTGCGGCGAACTTCCACGGCGCGAGCGGCGATCCTGCTTGGCCAAGTCGAACTCGTCGCGCGCGCAAGCGCAGACGAACCGAGCGCCGGTGACGGTGCGTTTGATCCCGGTGATCGGCGAACTGGCGCTGGAAGCCAAGGACGGGACGCTGCTGCGCCGCAGCAGCCGGCGCTGTTCGAAGGGCTGGCGCGGCGCCCGCGCGCGGGCGACCTGGGCGAAGCGGCGAGCTCGGGCAACAACGCCCCGCTCCAGGTCGACCAGTACATGCCGATTCCCGCGGAATGCGTCGGCGAAGGCTGCCAGCCGGCCTGTTCCCCGAATACGAATTCAGCTCCTCGAACACGGAAGTCGGCCAGCTTCGTCGAGCGCAACACGGCGGCTGCGAACGACCCCCTCGCCGTGCTGCAGAACGCCAAGGGCGAACCGATCCCCGACGAACCCGAGGCGGGCAAGCCGCTCGACAGAACCCCAGGCGGGCCTCTTCTGCGCGTACAACGCCGGCACGACGACCGTCACGATCAGCGCCGGCGGCCTGTCCGCACTCGCTGCCGGTGACCGTGCAGGCCGGCAGCGTGCGCGAGCCGTGCGGGACGGTGCGGCTGCACAACCTCCCCGCCGTCCAGGACGGAAGCCAGATCCCGGCGCCCACGCCCGCGCCCGCGCCGCGCCGGGCGTCACGCCGGCGTCCTCGCCGCCACCGCCGGTCCCGCTGCCGCCCCTGCCGGCTCCGGCGCCGCCCGCCGGTCCCGACCCCAGCCCCGTGCGCCAGCCTCCGCCGCCGCCGCCGTTCTTCGTGCCCCTGGTCACCCCCGCTGGCGGTCGCGGCGTTCGTGCCGCCGCCGCTGCCCCCCGGCCGCCAACCCGCACCCCGCCGAGCGGCACCTCGGCGGTCACCTCGCCGGTCGAGGCCGCGCAGAAGGAAGAGGAGGAGGAGGAGGCGACCGAGTCGGTCAGCAACCAGGCGCGTGGCCTACCGCGTCTCCGAACACGAGCCAGCGCCGGCGTACCTGCTCGGGATCGTGGTGCTCGCCGCGTTCGCGGGCGCCTCGACTCGCCGCCGCCCGCGCCGCGGCCGGCGTGAGGTGCGTGTCGCGCCGGCGACGCTCTCGAGCGCCCGCAGCCAGCGGCGGATGGCACCCGGCCGGCGGCCCAGTCGGTGAAGTCCCCCGCGGAACAGCCGGTGGTCGAGCTGACGGCCGGCGTCCTCTACGCTGACGACCTTGCTCGGAGCCGGCCGCGGATGGCTGACGGCGTCCTCCCGCTGATTACAGTATGAGGTCCCTGTGCGCGTTCACAGGATGACAACACGCGCGCGGGCGCGACCTGAGAGACTCGCGCTGTGCGAGTTCGCGCGATGATTCCTGCCCGTCATCGAGGCCGCCGCATCCTCTCGCTCGCACTGGTGGGCGTGTGCCTGCAGCTCGCTGTGCTTGCCACAGCCGCGCACGCCGCCGAATACGGCGAACTCGGCCGCTTTCCCTTCGCGGTCGGCACGAAACCTGGGCAGGTGAATCCCAATGGAGAAGTGGACTCGTTTGCAGTCGACTCGAGCGAAGGGAGCTTCTACGTCGCCGATGAACCGGAAGCGGGCGAGTTTCGCATCCAGAGGTTCAACGTAAAGGGCGAACTCCAGGCGTCGACGTCGTTCAAGCCGTCCGAAGCCAAGCACGTGGGCACCGAGGGTGGAGTGCTGGGCGAGGGGGGCATGCAGATCGCCGTCGATCCCGTGCGCAATCGCATCTATGCGCTCCTGCTCTACGCGCGTCGCGGGAAGAGCGAAAAAGAAGAACACGAAGAAGAAAACGAATGCGAAGAACACCCCACCACATGTTATGAAAGGAACCCCCTCGACTCCGAAGAACTCGCCGCCGCCGATCTGTATGGATTCGAATACAAGGAAGGTGAAGGAGGAGTCAAGGAACTCGTCTCGATGAAGACGGAAACAGGGGTTACGGCGCCGATCCTCGGGGAAAAAGGCTCGAACAGCCTCAGGGACCAGGGCGAAGAACCGAAGGAAGCGCTCCTCAATCCCCGGGGACTGGCGGTCAATCCCGTAACCGGCGACGTCGTGATCGCCGGCGATGAGGACCAACAGGAAGACAATCTCAAGGTGGAGAAAGCGGAAAGCGAAAAGGAATGTCGCGGGGCCGCCCAGCTGGTGACGATCGAAGAAACGCACGCAAAAACGATCAAGGCGTTGCTCGGGCGCCGCTACGTGGACAAAGCCAACGTTCTGGATCCGGAGCAGGCGACCTGCGGCGCCGCGGAGACGCTGGAAGACGAAGCCCTGCCCTACTCGCCGGTCGTCACGTCCGGCGGCAGAGTTCTAGCCGAGGTGAAAGCGGAAAATGGTGTCAACATCGGCTTGGAAGGGGACGAAAACCAGGTCTGGGAAATCCCCGTCAAGGACGAACCGGCGGGAACGCCGGGCGAAGAACTGGACACGACGCCGGCGCTGCTCTTCACGCTTGATCAGGAAGAGTCGCTGGTGCAGTTCGGCGCGGAAGAATCCGCCGGGCCGACGATGTCCTTCGTACCCGAAGGAGCGAGTACGGGCAAGATCTACCTCGCCGGTGTGACCCGGCGCCCAAAGGGCGCCGGAGGGAAAGTGCCGCCGATCGCGCTGGCCCTGCGCTATACGGAATCGGAACCCGACAAGCCGGCCGAAGCAAAGGCGATCGGGTGGACAGCCGGCGGTGTCAGCGAAGCCGGGGAGAGCGAAGAATGCGCAATCCCGCCGCCTGTGGGCAGCGGGTCGATCCTACTCGGCGGGTTTCGGATATCGGCGAGCGAAGAAGGCGTGGTCGCGTTCGACAGATTCTACAACCCGGCGACAGAGCAGCGGTCCACCGAGGCGTTCGAGTTCGGGCTGGGCGGCAAAGGCGCGAAGTGCCCGCACGCGACCGCCACTACGCCGGTCATCGAAGTGGGAGCGGTGCACGTCTCCAAGCTCAAGCCCGGCGAACAGGCCACGCTCTCCTCGGAAGTCAGCACGGCCGACGTGACGCATATCGAATGGCGCTTCGAAAACCTGACCGCGAAGACAGCCGAAACCCCCGTGGTGGTGGACTGTCCGCACAAAAAGCAGACCGGTGCTATGGCCGAATGGCCGGCCGAATGCACTCAGGGAGAAGAAATCGGTGACGTCAGCGTCGAACACGCGTTTAAATCCGAAGGCGAGTTCAAGGTCACGGAGGCGATCGAAACCGACGACCTCGCCTCGCCCAAGATCGAAGTCACGCGCGAAGTGACCGTCGGTCTGCTGCCGCTGGAAGTCGAACTCACCGCGCCCTCGTCGCTCCCCGCGGAACAGGCCGGGAAATTCGAAGCGTCAGTGGTCGACCGCAACGAAGCCACGCCACATCTGACGTACGTGTGGAAGTTCGGGGACGGCGCGGAATCCCGCATCGGTCCCACGACCGAAAAGGCGATCACAGCCGAATACGCGTACAAGGCGCCGTGCTCCCCGTGCACGGTGACGTTGGAAGTCAGCGACGAAGCCGGAGCGCGTGGCGCAGCCACAGCGGAGATCGTGGTGGGCAAGAGCAAAGCCGAAGAAGAACGGGAACGAGAAGCGGAAGTCGCGAAACACAAAGCCGAAGAAGAACAGAAAGCGCGCGAACAGGCTGAACAGGAAGCCGCGGCGAAACACAAAGCCGAAGAAGAAGCTGCGCGCAAGAAGGCCGAAGAAGAAGCGGCTAAGCACAAGGCGGAAGAAGAAACCAAATCCAAAGTATCTTCAAAACCCCTGACGCGCACCCAACTGCTGGCAAAAGCGTTGAAGGTCTGTAAGAGCGGGCCGAAGAAGAAGCGCACGAAGTGCGAAGCTACGGCACGCAAGAAGTACGAGAGCAAGGCCAAGAAGCACAAGCGGAAGTAGTAAAGATCTCTGTTCCAAGCGGTGAACGACCGGTGAAGCAAGCTGTAAATGACCGGTGAAGTGCGGGCCGCGGGACCAGAATCATAACACCCGTCCGGTGATGCGGCGAGATGATTCATGATCGTGGGACCTAAAAGCTCCCCCAGTCCGCTGTCAATCACACACAAGGAGGTAGCACGAAAGTGCGACTACGCCCATCAATTACAGGCCGAGTGATCTCGGCGGGCATGCTGGCGGCCGCCGTCGGGGCGTTCGCCCTGGTGCCGGCCTCGGCGAGTGCCACTACTACGCCCAAGCGCCTGGAACAGTGCGCGGGGGCCAGCATCAAGATGAACGGCTCCACGTTCCAGAACACTGCGCAGCTGCAGTGGGAGACCAGTTCGACAAACCCGCTCGCGTTCAACGCCGGCACCCAGACCAACAAACTGGCCTGTAGCGGGACGCAGGGAAGCAAAGGCAAGCCCTCAGTCGTCTACGAACAGACCCAGACAACCAAGGGCAGCGGCGCCTGCCTGCACGCCTTTGGCGCGAACACCAAAAACGCTCCGGAAACCAACATCTTCACCACCTGCGGCACGGACGAAGCTCCAAATCCGACGCAGAAAGGCGAAATCGAAAAATACCGCGAAGGCGGCGCCAACGGCGAATCGCTGGAGACCATCCCGGTCGCCCAGGGCGCCGAGGCGATCATCATTCACCTGCCCGAAGGGTGCAAGGCGAAGAGCGAAGTCGAAGAAAAAGGCAAAAAGCGCCTACTGGGCCGCCTGGTGCTCGACCTGAAATCGGTCGAAGGTGTCTACAGTGGCAAGATCAAGAACTGGAAGGAATTGGCTGCCAGCGTGGGCGCCGGCAAAGATGAACTGGAATGCTCGGGCACCGAAGCGGAAGACCGGATTCACCCGGTGGTTCGCGAGGACAGCTCCGGCACGACGCACATCTTCAAGGCGTTCCTCCAGCAGGTCAACGTGTCGGAAAAGCTGCTGATGGAAAAATTCCCGGAAGAAGTCGGTGGTAAGAACACCGGCTGTGGTGGGCCCCTGGCAGAACAGGAAGAGACGTGGGCCGAAGTCGCCGAGGGATGTCAGAATCAGCGGTGGCCGAAGGCGGCCGAAGTGTTGAGGCCCACCGAATCCGGAAACCCCGGGGTCATCGACGAGGTCAGCGCGACTCCGAGCAGCCTCGGCTACGCCGATATCGCCGTGGCGCGTGAATACGAATACTTCTCGAAGAAAGGCTTCTCTCGGGAAAACCCGCTGACCAAAAAACTCGAAACCGGCAGCGGTGGCGAAAACAAAAGGGGCAGCAGCAAACGCGGCGAACAGAACACCAGGTTCTGGGCTGAGCTCCAGAACGGAAACAACCCGACGAAACCGGATGAAGAATTCACCGATCCGTCGAGCACGTTCGACACCGAAAAGCTCGGCTCGTCGGACTGCAAGGGCACCCACTACGTCGAAGGCGGCGGTAATGAATTCCCGCCGGCCAGCACACTCGTCTCGTGGAGCGAAGCGAAAGCCGCGCTGGTCGAGGAACACTACGTCATCTGTGGTCTGACGTATGACCTGTCATTCAAACAGTACGAGCCGTTCCTGAATCTGTCGGACCCCGGCATCACCGAAAAAGAAGGCGAGGAACGGGCGACGACAGCAGAGAACTACCTGCTGTACGAGGTCAACGGTGGCGCCGGCGGCAAGGCGTTGAAGGACCACGACTACGAAGCCCTGCCGAAAGAAGTCATCAAAGAGGCCGAAAAAGGCATCAAGGAAATCGAATGGTAGGAGTCGGGTACGCGGACGCCTAGTGGTATCCGCCTACTCCCCGGTGCGACCGCTCAGGTGGTCGTGACGGTGTGAGGACCGACGCACAGAAGGACGCCTGCCGGGCCGCCCCAAGGATGGGGCGGCCCGGCTCGTTTTGCGGGGGCCTCACGCAGGAAGATCTGATGATCTGAAGCGGCCTCGTGCCACCCGCGTCTCGCCACACCAGAGGGGCGCGGCGCTTGAGCTTAGGGCCCACGACAAAGTATCTGACGGTCCGGTGCGGCCGCCTCGCGGCGGTCTGCGCCACCCGCGGTGCTCGCCGTGCCACCAGCACGGCTGCGCTCGCGTGCGTCGCATCCCATCCACGAATCGACCACCCCGATCCCGCCATCTACTTTGTCGCGAACCCTTAATCACCGAATCTCGACATCTGTTCGGGTGGGCCGCGAGACGATGTGGGTGGCGATGACGGCGCGGGGCCGTCCGCGAGCAAGGAGCCGGAGCACATGGGTGTCGAGACGGGAAGCAGGGCAGAGCCGATTCCGTGGGAGCGATCGCCGGCTGTCCTGCCCGATGTCATCGGCCCGCCACGCCGGCGGGGTATCGCGGCACCGCGAAGCGGGGAGGTGCCCCGCGCCTCGGCTGTGCTCAAGCGCGCCTTCGATCTGCTGGCTACGTCGCTTGGGCTGCTGGCGGTGCTGCCGCTGATGCTCGCCGTCGCGGTGGCCATCAAGCTGGACGGCGGTGGGCCGGTCCTCTTCCGCCAGCGGCGGGTCGGGCGCCACGGACGGCACTTTCAGATGCTGAAGTTCCGCACGATGGTCCCGGAGGCCGACGCCCTGAAGGAGCTGCTGCGCCACCGCAACGAGGCGCAGGGAGGACTCTTCAAGATCGCCGAGGATCCGCGTGTGACCCGCGTCGGCCGGTTCCTGCGCCGCAGCGCCCTGGACGAGCTGCCTCAGCTGCTGAACGTCCTCAAAGGCGAGATGAGCCTGGTCGGGCCGCGTCCGCTGATCGTCGAAGAGGACCGGCGGATCGAGGGGTGGCGCCGACGGCGCCTGGATCTGATGCCGGGGATGACGGGTCCGTGGCAGATCCTCGGTCCCGCGCGCGTGCCCCTCGACGAGATGATCGCGATCGACCACCACTACATCGCGGACTGGTCGCTCTGGAAGGACCTCAAGATCCTGTTGCGGACCGTACCCCACGTGCTCGGGCGGCGCGGGCTGTAGGGACCTCGCTCGGCAGCAGGAGCGACAGCAGGCCGGCCGCGAGCGCGAAGGCGGCGGATGTCCACAGGCACGCGGTCAGTCCGTGCCACTGGTAGAGCAGCCCCGACAGAACGGTGCCCGCGAGGCGTCCGATGGCGTTGGCCATGTAGTAGAAGCCGACGTTCATCGCCACCCTGTCGTTGTCTGCGTAGGAGAGAATCAGGTAGGAGTGCACCGCTGAGTTCATCGCGAACACGATCCCGAAGGGGATCAGTCCGGCGATGATCGTGAGCGTCGGGTCCACGTTCGCGCCCAGCGCCGCGGCCATCGCCGCGGGACACGCGGCGAGGACGAGGGCCAGCCAGATCGCGGTCGTGCCGTCCGGCTCGCCGCTCCCGGAGCGGGCGGCTTTCCGTCGCACGAATCGTGGTGCGGCGGCCTGTACGGCCCCGTAGCCGATGACCCATACCGCGAGGAGCGTCCCGACCTGCCAGAAGCTCCAGCCCAGGACGGAGTACATGAAGAACGGCAGGCCGACGACGAACCACACGTCGCGGGAGGCGAACAGGAAGATGCGCGCGGCGGCGAGTACGTTGACCGCACGGTTGTTGGAGAACATCTGGGTGAACTTCGCGGTCTTGTCCGGGCGGCCGAGGTGTCCGTGCATCAGGCTCGAGGTGGCGAGCAGGGCGATGAGCACGAACGCCGCCATGGCGAGCGCGGCGGCCTGGAATCCGACAAGCGTGAGCAGTAGGCCGCCGAGGAAGAAGCCGACTCCCTTGAGCGCGTTCTTCGATCCGGTCAGGATCGCGACCCAGCGGTAGAGGGAGGACTGGTCGTTCTCGGGTACGACGAGCTTGACGGCGCTCTTGGAGCTCATCTTGGTCAGATCCTTGGCGATGCCCGAAAGCGCCTGGGAGGCCATCACGTAGGGCACGACCAGCAGCGACGCCGGGGCGAGGCCCAGCATCAGGAGTGCCAGCACCTGCACCGCGAGTCCCATGAAGAGCGTGACCTTCAGCCCCAGGCGGGCTGCGAGCCAGCCGCCGACGAGGTTCGTGACGATGCCCGCGATCTCGTAGAGGACGAACAGCGAGGCGACCTGCAGCGGCGTGTAGCCGAGCTGGTCGAAGTAGAACAGGACGAGCGTGCGAGTCGCCCCGTCTACGAGCGTGTCCGCCCAGTACGCCCCGGTCACAAGGACGTAGTTGCGCAGGTCGCCACGCGGCTGTGGCGCGATACCTGCGGCGGGCGCTGCCGTGCCGTTAGCCATCGCCCACTGTGGGGAGCCGGCAGGGCGCTCGTCCGCCGGAAGGCTGTCCGCGACCGTGCGAGCGAGCTCGACCATGCGGTTGGCGTAACCCCACTCGTTGTCATACCACGCAAGGATCTTCACCTGGGTCCCGTCCGTCACCATCGTCGAAGGGACGTCGACGATGGCCGAGCGCGGGTCGTCCTTGAAGTCGACCGACACGAGCGGGCGCCGCTCGCACCCGAGGATGCCCGCCAGCGGCCCGGCGGCCGCCGTCTCGAGCAGGGCATTGACCTCCTGCGCCGTCGTGGGACGGGCCACCTCGAACACGCAGTCCGTCAGCGACGCGTTGAGCAGCGGCACCCGCACGGCGAGGCCGTTCAGCTTGCCCTCGAGCTCGGGGAAGATCAGCCCGATCGCGGTGGCCGACCCCGTCGTGGTGGGGATCAGCGAGACGCTCGCGGCGCGCGCCCGGCGCAGATCCTTGTGCGGGGCGTCGACGGGCGTCTGCGTGTTGGTCATGTCGTGCAGCGTCGTGATCTGCCCATGCCGGATCCCGATGCCCTCGTGGATCACCTTCACCACGGGCGCGAGGCAGTTGGTCGTGCACGAGGCCGCCGTCAGCAGATGGTGGCGATGCGGGTCGTAGAGGTGGTCGTTGACGCCGACCACCACGTTCAGCGCCCGCTCCTTCACCGGCGCGGCGACGATCACCTTGCGCACGCCCTGCCGGAAGTACGCGTCGAGCGCCTCCGGCGTGCGGAACCTGCCCGAGCACTCGAGCACGATCTCGACACCGAGCTCGCCCCACGGCACATCCGCGGGCTCGGCGGCGCCGCTGTAGCCGAGCGTGCTCCCGTTGACGGCGAGCACGTTGCCGTCGCCGTGCACGTCCTGCGACCAGCGCCCGTGGATCGAGTCGAACGTCAGCAGGTGGGCGGCCGTGCTCGCGTCGCCGTGCAGCTCGTTGACATGCGTGAACGCGAGCTCCGGCCAGCCCCACGCTGCGCGCAGCGCCAGCCGTCCCATGCGGCCGAAGCCGTTGATGCCCACGCGTGCGCTCATCGGGCCATGTGCGGATGCCGACTCACGAATCCTCCTGGGGAAGTAGCTCGCAGGTTTCCTCGCGCAGGCACTCGCGCGTCCGACGGTACGCGAGCGTCACGATGTGTGAGCGCACGCGCGCCCCGTCAAAGCCTGCGAGAACCGCATCGGCACACGCACGGATTTCCGCGGCGGGCTTGGTCGCGGCGAACTCCTCTGCGAGCATCGGCAACATCCGCGCAAGGCGTAGCTGGTGGGCAGTGCGGTCAGAGCGAATCGCATCGAGGCGAACGGCGATCAGCTCGCGTATGCGCGCCTCGATCCCGTCTCGGATCGCTCGCACATCCTCGATTGGCCTGCCGGCCGGGTCGGGTATGTCCCACGCCTCCACGATGGTCGGCACGTAGGGGCAGGCGTCGCCGCAGCCCATCGTGATCGCCCAATCGGCGTGAAGCTGCATCTCAATCGTGAGCTTCTTGGGCCTGCGTCCGGCAAGGTCGAAGCCGACCTCGCGCATCGCCTCGACCACAGTCGGGCAAATCTCTGGGGCGGGTTCGGTGCCGGCGGACTCGGCGTGCACGTCATCGGGGCCGTAGCGTTCGAAGAACGCTTGGGTCATCTGCGAGCGCCCGGCATTGTGGTTGCAGACGAACAGCACATAGCGGATCGGGCGCTCACCGGGCAGCGGCTCGGTTATGGGTGCATCGCCTGCGTACACGGCGCAGATCATATTACATCGACAAGCATGAGTGTTATTGATATACGTATATAGATGCCCGTCGATCTGGAGCTGGCGCCCAAGCAGAAGCGCGCAGCCGGCGAGCGCTGCTGCGAGCCTGTCGTCTACCCCGACGTCGCGCGTGAGGACGCACTGCGGATGGCCGAGGTCGCAAAGGCGCTCGGCGATCCGATCCGGCTGGCACTCGTGGACGTGCTGCGCAAGCACGCGGGCAAGGTCTGCGTCTGCGAGCTGGTGCCCCTGTTCGACATCTCCCAGCCCACGCTCTCCCACCACCTGAAGAAGCTCCGCGACGCCGGGATCGTGGACTCCGAGCGCAAGGGGCTGTGGGCCTACTACTACGTCATCCCCAACGCACTGAAGGAGCTATCCGCATGGTTGAGCTGACCGATGAGACACCCTGACCGAGCACCCCACCGATATCCGCGAGACCGTACGCGAGCGCTACGCCGCCGCGGCCCGTGCCGTCGCCGAGCACCAGTCCTCCGGCGGACCCACTCCGACCGCGGCGATGCGTCCTCATGCTGCGGCCCCGCCGTGTCCAGCACCGACGCCTTCGGGCGAGCAGGTGTTCGGCGGCGCGCTGTACGAGCCTGGCGAGGCAGCTGACGCGCCCGAGACCGCCGTCGCCGCGTCGCTTGGCTGCGGCGTGCCCACCGCCGTCGCCGACCTGAAAGAGGGCGAGACCGTGCTCGACCTGGGCTCCGGGGCAGGTGCCGACGTGCTGATCTCCGCGCGGCGCGTCGGCCCCACCGGCAGGGCGATCGGCCTGGACATGACCGAGGAGATGCTCGCCCTCGCCCGCGGCAACGCCGCGCAGGCGGGCGTCGAGAACGTCGAGTTCCACAAGGGCTACATCGAGGCGATTCCGCTCCCGGACGCCAGCGTCGACGTGGTGATCTCCAACTGCGTGCTGAACCTCTCCGGCGACAAGCCGCGGGTGTTGCGCGAGGTCGCGCGGGTTCTGCGCCCCGGCGGACGCTTCGCGATCTCCGACGTGATCGCCGACGAGGGCATGGACGACGCCACCCGCGCCGACATGCAGCAGTGGACCGGCTGCATCGCCGGAGCGCTCACCCACCGGGAGTTCACAAGCGCGCTCGCCGACGCCGGCCTGATCGACATCGAGATACGCGAGACCCACCGCGTCCACGAGCAGGCCGCCTCGGCGATCGTGCGCGCGCGCAAGCCGACCGAGCGCCCCGCGTGAGCTCCGCGCACGAGCTCCACTGACGCGCCCGTCGCTGCACGCCGCGGGTGGGCGTTGCGTGCAACCTCATCGGTAGGGCGCCTAGACCGCGGCTCGGCTGCGGCGGGTCTCGCCGGCTTCAACTTCGTAGGGCCTCGGTCCGCGAGCGCGACCCACCCGGGTCAGAGCGGTCGAGATGGATCGTACCTTCAGAGCTTCACCCATAGGGGGCTCGCCGCGGGTCTGCAGCACGTCTGTCACGTGTGCCGAGAGGCGCCGCTGGAAGGCTGCGACCGAGAAGCGCTCGGCGTTGCGGGTTGCGCGGGCGGGGTCGAAGTCGAGCTCGTCGAGCTCGCCGATCGCCCGTGTGAAGGACTCGACGTCGTCGGGGATTGCCAGCCGCCCGGTCTCTCCGTCGAGCACTGTCTCGAGCGCTCCGCCCGCGGCGGCGGCGATCACCGGCCGCCCGGCCGCCTGGGCCTCGACCGCGGTGATGCCGAACTCCTCGACGCTCGGCACCACCACCGCGCGAGCGCTTGCGTACAGCTCGACGAGCTCCTCGTCGCCCGCGCGCCCGAGAAACTCAGCCTCGGGGTAAGACTTGGCGAGGGCCGCGTGGTCGGGTCCGCTGCCGACCACGCGGATGGGGATGTGCGCTCGGCGGGCCGCCTCCAGCGCCACGTGCGCGCGCTTGTGGCGCACCAGCTCGGATACCACCAGCAGCGAGTCGCCGGGTTCGCCCGGTGCGAAGCGGTGGGTCTCCACCGGCGGATGAATGACTGTGGCGTCGCGGTCATAGCAGCGCTTGATCCGCTCGCGGGCGAGCTCGGAGATCGCGATGTACGCGTCCACCCGGTGGCTTGCGGAGAGATCCCACCTGCGGATGCGACGCAGCTGCCGGCGCAGTAGCGGACGCAGCAGGCGTGAGACCTCGTCGAGGGCACAATCCTGCTCGTCCCACGCGTAGCGAAAGGGCGTGTAGCAGTAACAGATGTGAACCGCGCCCTCCGGCGTGGGGAGGCCGTGCGCGAAGGCGCTGCTGCTGCTGAGCACCACGTCTGACTGCGGTGTCTTCAGTCGCTCGACGGCAAGTGGGTAAAGCGGCAGCAGGCGCCTGAACTTGGACTGCCCGACGCCCAGGCGCTGGAGCGGCGAGGTGTGGATCGAGCGGCCCGCGAAGCGTTCGTTGGTGCCCTGCTCGTCGTAGAGCAGCGTGAGGATCGGAGCTTGAGGGTAGAGGTCCGCGATCGCAGCAAACGTGCGCTCGGCGCCGCGCATCACCAGCAGGTAGTCGTGGGCAAGGCTGATACAGGTGGCTGGTGAGGCCGGGGGTAGGTGGTCGTGGGCGAGGCCCGCGGGCGCGCCCGGTGGTGAAGCGACCGAAGGGTGGCCGCGGGTGAGTTCGGTGACAGTGGCTGATGGTGAAGAAGTGGATAACGGGCTGTGGGTGAGGCCACCACGTCCGGTCTGAGGGAGGGCGGTGGAAGGAGCGCTGCGGGTGAACTCGGCGGCGGACCCTGCTGATGGTGAAGAAGTGGATAAGCGGTTCATCGTGGTCTCACAGTCGATCCACAGGCCGAGCGCTGCGCAACTTATCCCCAGCCGGTGCGAGCAACCTATCCCCCAGCGGCGGAGGGAGATGTGAAAATGTTGGGGGGCGTGTGGTGGGCGCTCGAATGCCCCACGACCCGCTCTTGGATTGGCCCCGAGACCCAGCTCTTGGGTACCCTCCGGTTGTGACTACGGGGGTTGGAGGCGACGGGTTGGTCGACGAGGGGCGCTCCCTGCGGATCCTGGTAACGCTGCCGTGGGGTCGGCGCCTGGGCGGCGCTGAGGCGATGCTGCAGGCGGTGCTCGACGGGGCCCACGAAAGCGGCCACGAGCTCGAGCTTCTGTTCTTCGAGGCAGGACCGTGGCCTGCAGAGATGATCGACGCCGGCTTTCGCGTCGAGGTGGTCCCCGCTGGGCGGCTCCGCCACCCCCACCGTTGGCTTGTGACCGTTCTGCGGCTCGCACGGATCTTCCGCCGCCGCCAGCCCGATCTGATCCTCAACTGGGCTGCCAAGACACAGCTGTACGGCTCACCGGCGGCCGTGCTCGCGGGGATGCCCGGCCGCGTCGTATGGTGGCAGCAGGGGATTCCGACGGGCGAATGGATCGATCGCTGTGCGACCGCGCTCCCCGCCCGGGCGGTCGGCTGCTACTCCAACGCGGCGGCCCGAGCGCAGGCGCGGCTGTGGCCCTCGCGGGCGACCTTCGTCGTCTCGGCGGGCGCGCACGTTGCCGGTGCGCGTGTCGCAACCGCGGACCTGGCCGATGCGGGTGCCGCAGTCGCGGACCTCGCCGATGCGCGTGCCGCCGGCGCAAACCTCGCAGACGCGCCCCCCGCCGGCGCAGAGGCGGCGGGAGCGGCCCTCGATCTGCCGCCGGGCACACCGGTCGTCGGGCTGGTGGGACGGCTGCAGCCCTGGAAGGGCCAGGATCGCCTGCTCGGCGCTCAGGTCCTGCTCCACGAGCGGGGACACTGCTTTCACACGGTCATCGTCGGGGGTGACGCGTACGAGCTCTCCCCCGAGTACGCCGGCTCGCTGCCGCCGCTCATTCGCCGTCTGGGACTGGCCGACTCGGTCACGATGACCGGCCAGGTGCCCGACGCCGGGCCGTTCATCGAGCGCATGGACATCCTCGTCAACGCATCTGATCCGGAGCCGTTCGGGATCGTGCTCCTGGAGGCGATGGCAAGAGGCGTGGCGGTCGTCGCGGTCGACTCGGGCGGGCCGGCCGAGTTCATCGAGCACGGCGGGACGGGCATGCTCGCGGCCTCGGGTGAGCCACGGGCGCTCGCCGACGCGCTGGAGCCGCTGCTGGCCTCGCCGGCCCTGCGTCGCGAGCTCGGCGAGGCCGGGCGCGAGCGGTTCCTGCGCGACTTCACCGACGTGGCGCTGCGCGAGCGCTTCTTCGGTCAGCTCGAGCGACTGGCTGGAGAGCGGCCGGCACGCTCTGCGACGCCTGCATGAGCGGTTTGCGAGTTAACCGAATTGACTCCACGCCGCCGGCGCAACCCGGTCCTGGCGGCGCGCCGGTCGGTCGGTCTCGCTCCCCGTGCGAGGTGACGATCGTCGCGCACGACGTCGGCTCGGTGGGAGGGATGGAGCGCCAGCTCGCGGAGCTGGTGACCGGGTTGCGAGGGCTGGGTCACGGGGTCACGGTGATCGCTCGCACGTGCGAGCTGCCGGCCGACGCAGGCGTGAGCTTTCACCGAGTGCGTGGCCCGAGCCGGCCCTTCCTCCTGGCCTACCCGTGGTTCGTGCTCGCCGGCTCGTTGGCGGTCCGAAGGTGGCGGCGAGGAGTGGTCCAGGCCACCGGGGCGGTCGTGCTCAATCGCGTGGACGCCGTCGCGGTGCACTGCTGTCACCAGGTCTACCGGGCGCAGCCCAGCCGCGCCGGCATGCTCTTCCGAGGCTACGTCACCGCCGTGGGCCTGTTGACACGCGTCGCTGAGAGGCTGTGCTACCGAGCCAACCGCCCGGCTGCGTTCGTGTGCGTATCGGAGGGTGTCGCCGCGGAGGTTCGCGAGCACTTCCCCGACGCGGCGGACCGCGTTCTCACTATTCACAACGGGGTGGACACCGAGGCGTTCGCGCCGGGCGTACGCGAGCGCGAGGCTCGTTCGCTGCGCGCCGAGCTCGGCATCCCGCCGGGGCGGCCGGTGGTCGCGTTCGTCGGCGACGGCAACAAGGGGCTGCGCCAGGTGATCGAGAGCCTCGTTCGAGCACCCGGCTGGGATCTCGTCGTGGCTGGACGCGGGCACGTGCGCAGCTACCGGGAACTGGCCGACGCACTTGGTGTCTCCAAGGCCGTGCACTGGCTGGGAGTGGTGCGCGACATCCAGGTGGTCTACGAACTGGCCGACGCGTTCGTGCTGCCCTCGAGCTACGAGACGTTCTCGCTGGTGACCTTCGAGGCGGCGGCGAGCGGTCTGCCGATCCTGGTCACTCCCGTGAGCGGCGTTCGCGAGCTCCTCCGTGACCGGGAGAACGGGTTCCTGATCGCGGCGGACCCCGCAGCGATCGCCGAGCGCCTCGGGCGGCTCGCCGCCGATCCGGCGCTGAGGAGGCGACTCGGGCGCGCCGCACGCGAGTCGGCGCTCGCGTTCACCTGGGAGGCGATGGTCGCCAAGCACGACGAGTTGTACAGCGCCCTGGGCACCGGCACTGGCACCAGCACTGACACGGCATCGGAATGGGCACCCACACCGGCGCCCGCGCCCGACACCGAGTCCCACGAGCGAGCGCGCGCAGGCGCAGGTTCAGCCCGGCGCACCCGCGGGGGTGGACGCGTGTAGGAGCAACCGCTCGAGCGCGTCCGTCGCCGCGGGCACCGAGAACAGCCGCTCGACCACTGCTCGTCCGGCGTCAGCCAGCTGCCTACGGAGCTCGGGGGCGTCCCGGAGCTCGGTGAGTGCCGCGGCGAGCGCTGCGTCGTCGCCCTCGGGGAACACGAGCCCTCCACCGGTTAGCCCGATCAGCCAGGGAATCTCGCCCGAGTCTGAGCCGACGAGGGGCACGCCGCACCACAGCGCCTCGACGATCACACGCCCGAATTGCTCCTTCCACGTGGGCGTGGTGTGGGAGGGCAGCACCACCACGTCGAGTTGTGCGTACCCCTCGGCCATCCGCTCGTGTCCGAGACCGTCGAGGACCCGGACGTGCGAACCGGGAATCGGCTGGCCCTCGAGTCGCGCGCGCAGCTCGCCGTCCCCGATCAGCAGCAGCTCCACCGGCGCCTGCAGTCGCCGCACCGCCGCCAGCAGGTCCAGGAGTCCCTTGCTCTCGACCAGCCGGCCCGCGTAGCCGACGGTGAAGGGCCGCTGCGCCGGTGTGGGAGCAGTCTCCCACGCCGGAACGGCTGGGGGAGCGAGCTCGACCTCTCCCCGCGCGCCCCACGCGCGCGCCAGCCGCCCGGCGCTGTCCGAACGGGCGGCCACGAAGGCGGCGTTGCGTAGCACGCGCGAGCGCAGCCGCCGTACCGGCAGGGGCAGGTCCCGGTCGATGTTCTCGTAGCACTGGACGCCGAACGGCACCCCGAGCCGGGTGAACACGCGGCCCCACTGCGTCGCCGCGAGTGAGTACGGCTCGCCCTCCACGAAGGCGACGTCGGGGCGCACGCGGGCGCACAGTGCACGGCACCTCGTCAGGTACAGGTGCCGTTGCGGGCGGCCACCCAGGACCACAGGAGTGGGGCGCAGCGATCTCTCCATGCCCTCGAGGGCCTGCGGGGCCATGACCGCGCCGGAGTACTCCAGCGCCAGCGGCTGGGCACGACGATCGTGACGTCCCACGCGCGCCGGGTCAGCTCCCGGTAGACCTCCTGGTTGACACTCACGACCGCGGGGTGGCTGACCACCAAGAGGCGTCGTCGGCGCACCGCGCCGGTGTCTGAATCGTTTCCGATCATCGCAGCACCGTTTACAAGAGCTTCACATCCGGCTGTCCCCGATGCCTGATGCTTTGTGCCGGTCTTGGGGGCCACGATGGTGAAGTCGGTCTTTGCGGTGGCCACCCATCCGAGACGGCCACCCACCCATCCACCGTCGAGCTTGCGATGGCCGCCCATCGAACGTGAGTGAACCATAAGCGATGAACGAGACGACCGACGCCGCCGCGATCCTCGCTCCGCTCTGGAAGCGTAAGTGGCTGATTCTCGCCGTCGCGGTGCTCGTCGCGGCGGCGGCCTACCTCTACTACAAGCACCAGCCGACGCTCTACACCGCGAGCACGCAGATGGATCTGAGTAGCGGCTCGGAAGCGCGGAGCTGCGTCAACAGCACCCAGGGTCGCACGCAGTGAGCAGTCACACGTCGCCGACCCGCGGCAGTGATCACCTCCAGCGGCGTAGCCGAAGCCGTCCGCGCGCGCCTGCAGCGCGGAACACACCACTCGAAGCGGCCTCGGCAAGGCGCACGCGAAGGCGCCGTCGGAAAGCGACTTCATCACGATCACCGCCGAAGCGCGCAGCGCCAAGGGTGCGGCGCGGCTCGCCAACTACTACGCGCGGCGTACGTCGCGCGGCAGCGCACCCACTACCGGCGGGAGATCGAGGCGGCGATCGCCAGCACGCGCCGGCAGCTGGGGCGCATCGAAGCGGCGCAGGCGGCGTCCGCGAGCGCCGCTCAGCACAGGAGCTCCGGGAAAGGGTCCTCCGGCTCGGGGCGGGCCGCGGCCGGCGGCTCGGCGGTGATCCAGGCCGCCAACCTCGCCAGCAAGATCAACCAGCTCGAATCAGATCTCGAGGTCTCGGGCATGCAGGAGATCAGCCCCGCCACAACCAAGACCGCGCGCCTTGTGTCCCCCAAGCCGAAACAGAACGCCGATCTTCGGGTTCGTGGTGGGGCTCCTGCTCGCGGCCATCGCAGTCTTCGTAGTCAGCCGACTTCGACCGGCGCGTGCGCTCGCTGCGAGCGATCGAAGCGATCTTCGACGCGCAGGTGCTCGCCGCGCTCCCCCGCTCGAGGGGCCGATCGTTCGCCGCGACGGCCAGCCACGGCCCTCGGCGCTGCTGCTCGAGCCGTTGCGGCGGCTGCACGCCTCGCTGCAGCTGGCAGACGCGGTCGAGCCCGAACGGGAGCGGCCGCCGCGCCTGATCCTGTTCGTCAGTCCGGACGCGGGCGACGGGCGCTCGACGTTGATCGCCGATCTGGCGCTCGTCCAGCGCGACGCGGGCGCGCGGGTGGCCGTGATCGAGGCCGACCTGCGCCAGCCGGCGCAGGCGCGGCTGCTCGACGTGAGCGCTCCGAGCGGGCTGGTGGAGGTGCTTGCGGGAGCCGTCTCCTTCGAGGGCGCTGCGCAGCGTGTGGGAGCGACGGCCCCGCCGGCGGCGGCGGAGATCGATTCGCCGCAGTCGGGCGCGGGAGTCTCCACAGTGGTGCGCTCGCCCCCCACCGGCTCGCTGTCGGTGCTCGCGGGCGGGGGGCCGGCCGTCAACCCCCCGGCGCTGCTGGCCAGCCAGGCGATGCAGGAGCTCCTGCGCACGGCAGCCGCAGAGTACGACTACGTGTTGGTCGACGCGCCTCCGCCGCTGCTGGTGAGCGACGTCATGCCCCTGCTGCGCACCGTCGACGGGTTGGTGGTCGTGGGGCGCCTGGAGCACACGCGCGAGGCGTCGGCTGAACGACTGGCGCAGCTTCTGGCACGGACCTCCGCCGCGCCGGTGCTCGGAGTCATCGCCAACTGTGCGTCGCGCGCGGACATCAGGAGGTACGGCTTCTCCTCGGCGTCCGGCAGGAAGCGGCGCTGGCCTGCGCTGCGCGCAAGATGACACCCGGCGACCCGCGTCCGCTCAGTCCGCTCGACGGGCCTCGGTCGGGTGGGGTCTGGCCGGGTGGGTCGCTCGATCCCAACGTCCGCGCGCTGCTGCTGAGCGGGGTTGCCGCCTCGGCGGCGTTGGCGATCGCGCTCGGCATCTCGCTGAACGTCCCCAGCCCAAACTTCCTGCTCCTCTTCGCGCTGAGCGTCGGAGTGCTCGGTCTCGTGGCGCTCGCGGTCAGCCCGCGCCTGGAGGTGACCGTCGTGCTGCTGGCCCTCTACCTGGGGTGTCTCGACGGTCCGGTCAAGCTGCTCAGCGTCAACCAGGCGGCCTCCAGCGTGCGCGACCTGCTGATCGGCGCGGTCAGCCTCGGCGCGATCGTCCGCCTGCTCTCCAGGCGGGAGCGAGTGCGGCTGCCGCCGCTGTGCGGGTGGGTGCTCGCGTTCGTCGTCCTCGTGGTGGCTGAGGCGTTCAACCCCGACACCCACGGGCTGCTGAAGGTCGTGGGCGGCTTCAGGCAGCAGCTGGAGTGGGTTCCGTTCTTCTTCTTCGGCTACCTGCTGATGCGCTCGAAGGAGCGCCTGCGAGCGCTGTTCGTCGTGCTCGGCGTGATCGCGCTCGCCAACGGCCTGGTCAGCGCCTACCAGACGCGGCTCACCCCGGCTCAGCTGGCCAGCTGGGGGCCGGGCTACGCCGAACGGGTCAACGGCAGCGAAACGCTCACGGCGCGCCGCTACCGCGCAAGCAACGGCGAAACGCTGGTCCGCCCGCCGGGCCTCGGCTCGGACAGCGGCTTTGGCGCCGGCGTCGGCGTGCTCGCTCTGCCCGGGGCGCTCGCACTGTTCGCGATCGGACGACGACGTCGACGATGGCTCGCGATCCCGCTCTGCCTCGGCGCGATGCTCGCGATCGCCACCGGGCTCGGGCGCCTGCAGGTCGTCGGTGGGGTGGTCGCCCTGGTCGCGTTCGCACTGCTCTCGCTCAGCGCCGGGCGCCGCGCCACGCGCCCGCTGGGGGCGCTGCTGGTGTTCCTCGCGCTGGCACTTCCCTTCGCCGTCGTGCTCGCGGCCGCCGAGGGCGGTGCGGTCTTCTCCCGGTACACGAGCATCGCCCCGGAAAACGTGACGACGACGTCCACCAGCTACAAGGAAAAGAGCCTCGGGCTGATACCCCACTACATCGCCAGCGCGCCCTTCGGTTTTGGGCTTGCGACCACCGGGCCGGCGTCGACCTTCGGCGGGAAAGTCTCAGGAGAGCTGGAAGGCCACGGCATCACCGCCGAGACGCAGTACAACTACGTCGTCGACGAACTCGGAGCCCCCGGCCTGATCCTGTTCGTCGCGCTGCTGCTCGAGCTGGGCGTGCTGGTCGTGCGCCGGCTGCCGCGCGTCCCAGACCCCGACGTGCGCATCGAGCTGGCGGCCGTCTTCGCGCCGGTGCTCGCCTTCGCGGTGATGGGCCTGCGCGGCGCGTTCATGGACACCTCGTCGGCCGGGCCCTACTTCTGGTTCGCGGTGGGGGTCGCTGCCTACTGGCTCGCCGGCCCCGGGCGTGGCGTGCGGCTGGGGAGGGGCGCGCAGGCATCGTGGGGCAGGGGCAGGCCCCGGATCGTGAAGGGCGCGCAGACACCGTGAGGCCCGAGCCGCCGGCGGATCGGGGCGCCTCCTCGCTGTCCACCCGCCGCGCACGGCTGGGCGCGCTGCTGGGCGAGCGGCGCGGGTTGGTCCTGGCGCTCGGAGCGACCTCGATCCTCTCCGGTCTCACCGAAGCCGCCACGCTGGCGGTGGTCGCGCAGGTCGCGGTCGCACTCGCCAACGGGACCAAGCGCGTACACATGCATGTCGGCCCGTTGCACCTCGTCGCGGGGGTGGGCACCCTCCTGGCCGTCGCGTTCGCCGTCACCCTGCTGCGCCTGGCGCTGCAGTTCCCGATCTCGATCCTCCCTGCGCGCATCGCCGCCGACGTGCAGTCGCAGTTGCGCCAGAGCCTGTTTCACGCGTTCACCCGCGCCTCCTGGGAGGTGCAGTCGCGCGACCGCGAGGGGCAGCTGCAGGAGACGATGACCAGTCAGGTGATGCAGGCGACCTCGGGTGCGCTGCAGGCGACGTCGCTGATCACCTCGCTGTTCACCTTCCTGGTGTTGATCGCCACCGCGCTGGCGCTCAACGCCCAGGCCGCAGCCCTCGTGCTCGCCGTGTCGCTGCTGCTGATCGCGGCGCTGCGCCCGCTGCGCTCGATCGGGGTCCGGCGCGCTCGCGCGCTCTCGCGGGCGCAGGTGCAGTACGCGGGCGGCATCAGCGAGGCCATCCGGCTGGCCGAGGAGACACAGGTGTTCGGCGCGGGGGCCGCGCAGCGCGAGCGCGTCGACGGTTTCGTCGCACACGCGCGACGGCTGTTCCTGATGACGCAGGTGCTCGCCAAACTGATCCCCAACCTCTTTCAGAGCCTGATCTACGTCCTGTTCGTGGTGGGCCTGTTCGGCATCTACGAGTCGGGCACCGGCCACGCGGCGGCGCTCGGCGCGGTCTTCCTGCTGCTCGTACGCGCGGCCCAGTACGGGCAGCAGTCGCAGGCCAGCTACCAGGGACTCTCCCAGTCACTGCCCTTCATCGAGCGCACGCAGGACGCCGCGCGCCGCTATACCCAGAGCGCTCCGCCGCAGGGTCACGCGCCGCTGCGACGCGTGCGGACCCTGGCGTTCGAAGACGTCGGCTACGCCTACCGACCGCAGCGGCCGGTGCTCTCCGGCGTCACCTTCGAGGTCGTGCGCGGCGAAACCGTCGGGGTGGTCGGCCCGTCGGGGGCGGGCAAGTCGACGCTGGTCCAGATCCTGCTGCAGTTGCGCAGCCCCGACCACGGCCGCTACCTGGTCAACGGGGCGCCGGCGGGGGAGTTCGCGCGCGCGGACTGGCAGCGCCTCGTCGCCTACGTCCCCCAGGAACCGCGCCTGATCCACGCCTCGGTGGCGGACAACATCCGCTACTTCCGCACCATCTCCGAGCAGGACGTGGAGCACGCCGCGCGCCTGGCGCGCATCCACGACGACGTGGTGAAGTGGCCCGCCGGCTATGGGACGATCGTCGGGCCGCGCGCCGACGCCGTCTCCGGCGGCCAGCAGCAGCGCATCTGCCTCGCGCGCGCACTTGCCGCCCGCCCCGAGGTGATGGTGCTCGATGAGCCCACGAGCGCCCTCGACCCCCAGTCGGAGGCGCTCATCCAGGAGTCGCTCACGGCGCTCAAGCACGAGCTCACGCTGTTCATCGTCGCGCACCGCATGTCGACGCTCGACATCTGCGACCGCGTGATGGTGGTCCTCGATGGCCGGCTCGTGGGATTCGACACCGCCGAGCTCCTGGAGAGCGAGAACGACTACTACCGCTCCGCCTCTCAGCTCACCGCCGGTAACCGTCAAGCGACGGCTGTGTTGGCCCGGCCTGCGGCGGGCGCGACGCGCAGGGGGTGGGCGAGAAGGTGGATTGGGCAGTGAGTGTCGCTACCGCCCCCACGCCGGCCACACGGGTTCCCGACTTCTTCATCGTGGGCCACCCCAAGTGCGGGACCACGGCTCTGTACGAGATGCTCAGGCGCCATCCGCAGATCCACATGTCAGTGGAGAAGGAGCCGTGGTACTTCTCGCCGGAGCTGCGCTTTCGCGCGCCGCCACGCAAGCCGGTCGGCATTCCCGACACGCTCGAGGAGTACCTCGCGCTGTTCGCAGGCGCGGCCCCCGGCCAGCGGCTCGGCGAGGCCTCGACAACGTACCTGTGGTCGCGCGCTGCGGCCGGCGCGATCGCCGAGGTGCAGCCGGACGCGCGCATCGTCGCGATCCTGCGCGAGCCGGCGAGCTTCCTGCGTTCGCTGCACCTGCAGTTCCTGGAAGCCCACATCGAGACCGAGCCCGACCTGCGCAGGGCGCTGTCGTTCGAGGACGCCAGGCGCGGGGGCGGGCTGCTCGACAAGCACGCCTACTGGCCGCAGATGCTGCTCTACTCCGAGCACGTGCGTTACGTCGAGCAGCTGCGCCGCTACGAGGAGCAGTTCCCGGCGGAGCAGTTGCTGGTGCTCCTCTACGACGACTTCCGCGCCGACAACGAGGCGACCGTACGGCGGGTGCTGCGCTTCCTGGAGGTGGACGGCAAGGCTCCGGTTGAGCCCGTGCAAGGCTAACCCGACGGTCCGCCCCCGCTCACAGCGGCTGCACGGGCTGGTGCACGCCGTGTCGGTTGGGCGGGGCCCGGCCTCGCGGACGGTGAAGGCCGCCGTCAAGGCGCTGACGCCGGATGGACTGCGCGCGGAGTCTGCTCCACGCCTTCCGCCAGCGCGTTCTCTACCGTGCGCCCGCCGTCGCCACCGCCGACGATCGGGAGCTCATGCGGGAGCTGCGTGTCCGCTTCAAGGGAGAGGTGCTGGCCCTGAGCGAGCACCTCGACCGCGACCTGGTGAGTCTGTGGGGGTACGACGGTGTCGGTTGAGCCGGTCGCGCCGCGCCGACAGGGTGCCCGACTTCTTCATCGTCGGGGCACCCCAAGTGCGGCACCACCGCGCTGTACGAGATGCTCAGGCGCCACCCGCAGATCTTCATGCCCGACACCAAGGAGCCGTGGTTCTTCGTCGCCGGAGCTGCGCTCGCGCAACCGCAAGCCCAGCGACCTGCGCCCAGAGACGCTCGAGCGTACACCGCGCTGTTCGCGCCCGCGCGTCCGGACCAGCGTGCTCGGCGAGGCCTCGCCGTCCTACCTGATGTCGCACACGGCGGCAGCGCCGCATCGCCGAGGTGCAGCCGCACGCGCGCATCGTCGCGATCCTGCGCGAGCCCGCCGGCCTTCCTGCGCTCGCTTTCATCTGCAGTGCGTGCGCAACCACGTCGAGACCGAGACCGACTTCGCCACGGCGCTCGCGCTCGAGCCGGCGACGGCGGGGGGTGAGCAGATCCCGCGCCACTGCGCACGCCCGCACGCGCTCCTGTACTCCGACCACGTGCGCTATGTCGAGCAGCTGCGCCGCTTTCTCGCGGTGTTTGCACGCGAGCAGGTGCTGGTGTTGATCTACGACGACTTTCGCGCCGACAACGAGGCGACGGTGCGCCGGGTGCTGCGCTTCCTGGAGGTGGACGACGGCGCGCCCGTCGAGGCGGTCGAGGCCAACCCGTCCGTGCGTGTGCGCTACCGGCGGCTGCACGAGCTGACGCACGAGCTGTCGCTCGGGCCGCAGCCCGCTCACGCGAGCGGCCAAGCACGCGATCAAGGCATCACCTCCAGCCGCCTGCGCCGCCAGGCGCTGCGGGTGACGCGGCGGCGCGTGGTCTTCGGCGAGCCGCGCGCCGCCCGACGAGCGCTGATGGCCGAGCTGCGCCGGCGCTTCAGGGGAGAGGTGGCGGCGTTGAGCGAGTACCTCGGCCGCGACCTCGTGACGTCTGTGGGGCTACGACCGTGTCGACTGAGCCGTCCACAGGGCAGCGGATGCAGGGGCCGCTCCCTGGACAGCAGGCTCCGGTCTGCGCGGCGCAGGCCCAGGCGCTGCTCCCCGCGCAGCAGTTCCGGGAGCTGCCCGCCGGGCAGGCGCAGGGGCGGCTCCCCGATTTCCTCATCGTCGGCCACTCCAAGAGCGGGACCACCGCGCTGTACCAGATGCTGCGCAGCCACCCACAGATCTATATGCCGATGAAGGAGCCGTGGTTCTTCGTGCCCGAGCTGCACTCGCGCTTTCGCAGGGCGGGCGGCCCGCGCCCGGAGACCCTCGAGGAGTACCTGGCGCTGTTCGCCGGGGCCCGCCCGGAGCAGCGCGCGGGGGAGGCCTCGCCGTCGTATCTGCGGTCCCGTCGCGCCGCGGCCGCGCATCGCCGAGGTGCAGCCCGCCGCGCGCATCATCGCGATCCTGCGCGAGCCCGCCAGCTTCCTGCGCTCGCTGCATCTGCAGCTCGTGCAGACCCACGTCGAGACCGAGGCCGACCTGCGCACGGCGCTCGCGCTCGAGGAGCGCCCGGCGCCGGGGCGAGCACATCCCGCCCTGCTCCCCGCGCCCGCAGGGGCTGCTGTACTCCGAGCACGTGCGCTACGTCGAGCAGCTGCGCCGCTACCACGCGGTGTTTGCACGCGAGCAGGTGCTGGTGTTGATCTACGACGACTTCCGCGCCGACAACGAGGCGACGGTGCGCCGGGTGCTGCGCTTCCTCGACGTGGACGACACCGCGCCGATCGAGGCCGTCGAGGCGAACCCGACGGTCGGCATCCGCTACAAAGCGCCTGCACCAGGCGGTACACGCGGTGACCCGCCCGCGCGATCCGGCTGCGCGCGCGGTCAAGGCCTCGGTCAAGACGCTCGCGCCGCGGCGCCTGCGCACGTGAGGCATTCGAACTCGTCCGTCGCCGCGTGGTGGTCGCTGCGCCCCCGCCGGTCGACGAGGAGCTGATGCTCGAGTTGCGCCGCCGCTTCAAGGGGGAGGTGCAGGCGCTCAGCGAGTACCTGGGCCGCGACCTGGTGACGCTGTGGGGCTATGACGAGCTTGGTTGATCGCTCCGCGCCTGGTGTCCCGCGGGAGAAGGGGCGAGCGGCTGCCGCGGGCGCGGGGGGCACGGTTGAGCTGGGCGGTGCAAGCCAGCTAGACGGCACGCCGGCGCCCGGAGGTGCCCCCTCGACTGGGGAGCGCGCCAGGGGGCGGGTGCCCGACTTCTTCATCGTCGGGCACCCCAAGAGCGGCACGACCGCGCTTTACGAGATGCTCCGGCGCCACCCCCAGATCTACATGCCCGACCTGAAGGAGCCCTCGGTTCCTCGCGCCCGACCAGCCGCGACGCTTCCAGCGGGCGGCCACCGGTGCGCTCCCGGGCACGCTCGAGGAGTACCTGGCGCTGTTCGCCCCCGCGCGGGCGGACCAGCGCGCCGGGGAGGCGTCCTCGGCCTACCTCATGTCCCGACCGGCGCCGGGCGCATCGCCGAGCTTCAGCCGCGCGCGCGGATCATCGCGATCCTGCGCGAGCCCGCGAGCTTCCTGCGCTCGCTGCACCTGCAGCTGACTGCAGGACCACGTGGAGACCGAGCGGGACCTGCGCAGGGCGATCGCGCTGAGCGCGCCCGAGCGGAAGGGCGCCACGTACCGCCCCGCTCCCCGCGACCGGACGCGCTGCGCTACTCCGAGCGCGTGCGCTACGTCGAGCAGCTGCGCCGCTACCACGCGGTGTTCGCGCCGCGAGCAGGTGCTGGTGTTGATCTACGACGACTTCCGCGCCGACAACGAGGCGACGGTGCGCCGGGTGCTGCGCTTCCTTGAAGTGGACGACCGCCTGTCGGTCGCTCGTGCGGGAGGCCAACCCGACCGTGCGCCTGCGCTCGCAGCGCCTCGACGAACTGGTGCACTCGGTCTCGGTCGGTCGCGGGCCGCTGTCGCGAGCTGCGAAGGCGTCGGTCAAGGCGCTCGCACCCCGACGCCTGCGACGCGGCGCGCTGCGAGGTGGTGCGTCGCCGCGTGGTCTACGGCGCCGCCGGCGGCGGCCGACCGCGAGCTGATGGTTGAGCTGCGCCGCCGCTTCAAGCCGGAGGTGTGGCGGCTGAGCGAGTACCTGGACCGCGACCTGGTGTCGCTGTGGGGCTATGACGCAGCTCGGCGTGACGCTCCGGGCGCGCCGGCGGGGGAGCGGGGCGGGTGCCCGACTTCTTCATCGTCGGCCACCCCAAGAGCGGCACGACGGCGCTGTACGAGATGCTGCGCCGAGCACCCGCAGATCTTCATGCCCGAGCTGCAAGGAGCCGGCGTTCTTCGCGAGCGAGCTGCCGCGCGAGGACCACCGCACCAAGCTGCCGGCCAGTCTCGGCGGAGTACCTCTCGCTGTTCGCCGACGCACGCCCCGAGCAGCTCATCGGCGAGGCCTCGGCCATCGTATCTGTGGTCGCGCGAGCGCGGCGCGGCGCATCGCCGAGGTGCAGCCGGCAGCGCGGATCATCGCGATCCTGCGCGAGCCCGCGAGCTTCCTGCGCTCGCTGCACCTGCAGAACCTGCAGTCGCACGTACGAGACCGAGGCCGACCTCGGCGCGGCGCTCGCGCTCGAGGACGCTCGGCGCCGGGGCGAGCGGGTCCCGCGACGGTGCCGGCGCCCGCAGGCGCTGCTGTACTCCGAGCACGTGCGCTACGTCGAGCAGCTGCGCCGCTACCACGCGGTGTTTGCGCCCGAGCAGGTGCTGGTGCTGATCTACGACGACTTCCGCGCCGACAACGAGGCGACGGTGCGCCGGGTGCTGCGCTTCCTCGGCGTGGACGACAGCGTGCCGGTCGTGCCCATCGAGGCCAACCCGACGGTGCGGGTGCGCTCGCTGCGGCTCGACGAGCTCGTGCACTCGCTGCGTCACGGGCCGCGGCCCGGTCGCGCGCGCCGCTGAAGGCGTCGGTCACGGCGCTCGACCCCCGCGCGGCTGCGCAGGGGGGCGCTGCGAAACGGTGCAGCGCCGCGTGGTGCTCGCGCGCCGCCGCCGCCCTGACGAGGAGCTGATGCTGCGAGCTGCGTCGGCGCTTCAGCGGCGGAGGTCGGTGGCGCTGAGCGAGTACCTGGGCCGCGATCTGGTGGGGCTGTGGGGCTATGACCAGCTCGGGTGAGCCGGGCTCCGTGGCGAGCGGCGGTGCGGTTGAGCTGGGCTGCGCGGTCGGGCCGGACGGCCCCGTCGGGCCGGGCAGTGCGGCTGAGTCGAGCGGGGGTTCACCGGTCGCGCCCCGCGCTGGGGCCGGGTGCCCGACTTCTTCATCGTCGGGCACCCCAAGAGCGGCACGACGGCTCTCTACGAGATGCTGCGGTGCCACCCGCAGATCTTCATGCCCGACCTGAAGGAGCCGCGGTTCTTCGCCAGCGACCTGCGCGTGCGCTTCCAGCGGCGCGCGCCCGACCCGAGCAGCCCGTCGGCCCTGCCCCAGACGCTCGAGGAGTACCTGGCTCTGTTCGACGCCGCCGGGCCCGACCAGCGGGTGGGGGAGGCCTCGCCGCTGTACCTCATGTCGCGCGCCGCCGCCGAGTTGATCGCCGCGCGTCCAGCCGGCCGCGCGGATCATGGCGATCCTGCGTGAGCCGGTCAGCTTCCTGCGCTCGCTGCATCTGGAGCTGGTCCAGAACCACATCGAGAGCGAGCGCGACTTCCGCCGGGCGATGGCCAGCGAGCAGCTCGAGGCGCTCGGCGGAGGGCACGCCCGACTACGCCCCACCGATCCGCGCGCTACTCCGATCGCGTGCGCTACGTCGAGCAGCTGCGTCGCTACCACGCGGTGTTTGCGCCCGAGCAGGTGCTGGTGTTGATCTACGACGACTTTCGCGCCGACAACGAGGCGACGGTGCGTCGGGTGCTGCGCTTCCTCGAAGTGGACGACGGGGTCGCGCTGCGCGCGGTCGAGGCCAACCCCACGGTCCACGTGCGCTCGGTGGGGCTCGACCGCCTCGTGCGCTCGCTGTACGCAGGAGGCGGTCGCTCGCGGGTTCTCAGGCGGACGATCAAGGCGCTGACCCCGCGCCGCTGGCACGGCGAGCGCTTCCAGGCGGTTCGCCGCCGCCTGCTCTACGGCGCCCCCCGGCCCCCGGACGAGGCGTTCACCCTGGAGCTGCGCTCCCGCTTCAAGTCTGAGGTGGTTGCGCTGAGCGAGTACCTCGGCCGGGATCTCGTCAGTGAGTGGGGCTATGACCTTGTCGACTAGGGAGCCCCGCTCGGCCGGTACGCCTTCGGCTGAGCAGCCCCGCTCCGCGGGGACTCCCCGCGGGCCGCTCGACGCAGAGTGGCGCGCCACGCGGGAGCGCCTCCAGGAGGCCGCTCTGCGGCCCGGGCCGACCGTGGTGTCCTGCGCGGCTCCGCTCGGCCGGGGCGGCCTCGGACGCCACCTGCAGGAGACCCTCGACGCGCTCGGGCGGCGCGGCGAGCAGGCGAGCTGCCTCTGTGAGCCGTTCGACCCCGCGGGGTCGGCAGCCGCGTGGACGGGCCTGGGCACGCGCGCCGGCCTGTGGGCGGCCGCCCCTGCGGCGCGTCTCTCCCCGGGGTGGCGGGCGTGGCGTACGTGCGTCGCCTTCGACGCCGCGGCGGCGCGCAGGCTGCCTCCGGCCGAGCACCTGATCGCCTTCAACGGCCAGGCCCTGGAGCAGTTCCGCGTGGCGCGGCGGGCGGGCATGGAGTGGCTCGGGCTGATGTCCGCCACGGCGCACCTGCGCAGCGTCGTGCGCCAGCACGCTCGCGCCCACGCCCTCCATCCGCTCGAGCGCTCCTGGGCGAGTCGGCTGCTGCAGCGCAACCTGCGCGAGTACGCGCACGCCGACCGCATCCACGTGTCCTCCCGCTACGCGTGGGAGTCGTTCCTCGCGGAGGGCGTCGCCGAGGAGCGGCTGTCGCTCTTTCCGCTGACCCCGTCTCCTCGCTTCTCGCCCGACCCTGCTCCCGCGCGGCACCCCTCGTCGAGGTTCGACGTGGTGTACGTCGGGGGTCTGTCGGTCGCCAAGGGCGTGGCCCTGCTGGTCGACGCCTTCAACCGCCTGGCACACGGGGACATGCGCCTGCTGTTGGTTGGGGGAGCGGAAACGCGCGGTATGCACCGCTTCCTCACTCGCGCCCGCGCCCGTGACCCGCGCATCGAGGTCCTGCCCGGGGATCCCCTGCCGGTTCTGCGCGCTGCGCGCCTGTACGTCCACCCGTCCTACACCGACGGCTTCGGCTACGCCCCGGCGGAGGCGCTCGCCTGCGGACTGCCGGTCCTCGTCAGCGAGGACACGGGAATGAAGGAGCTGGTCGGCTCCGCCCGCGACGGCTTGGTCTTGCCGACGGGAGACCTGGACGCGCTCACGGAGGCCATCGACTGCGCGTACCGCGGAGAGCTGCGCGGTGTCTGAGGCCACGACAGCGGCCGAGCTCGCGACAGTGGCTCAGCCCGACGGAGCCTCGACTGCGGAGCGCGCGGCGAGCGATGGCAGTGGCCTACCTGCCTCGCAGGCAGTACGCCCGCTGCGGATCGCGGTCGTGGGCATGTCGGTCAGTCGCACCTGTGGCGTGCGGGCTCACGCCGAGCTGCTCGCCGACGCGCTGGGCCGCGAGCAGGTCACATGCTCACGGCATTGGCTCTCGCGCGAGCAGGGGTCGCTGAGCGCGGGGAGGGCGGAGGTCCGAGCGTGGACACGAGCGCTCGCCGTCGAGCTGCAGGACGGCCGGCCCGACGCTGTCCTCTGGCACTACTCGATCTTCGCCTACTCCTACCGCGGCCTGCCGGTGTTCGTCGGCCCGACGCTGTCGGCGCTGCGCAGTGCCGGGGTGCCGGTGGTGGCGCTGATGCACGAGCTCGTCTACCCGTGGCGACTCGGAGGTCGGCGTGGCGACGTGTGGGCGCTCGCCCAGCGGGCGCGCCTGATCGATGTCGTGCGCGCCTGCGCTGCGGTCGTGGTCACCACCGACTTCCGCGCCGAGTGGCTCGCCTCGCGGCGGTGGCTGGCTCGGCGCCCGCTCGGCGTCGCCCCCGTCTTCTCGAACCTGCCGCCGCCCACCCCGCGCACGCGCCTGGACCGCGACTCCCCGGTCCTCGGCCTGTTCGGCTACTCCTACGACGAGCGCTCGATTGCGCTCGTGCTCGACGCGGCCCGCCTTTTGCAAGACCGGGGCGTGCACTTCGAGCTGGCGCTGCTTGGGGCGCCCGGCCGTGGATCGCCTCTGGCCGAGACCTGGCTGCGGCTGGCGGGCGCCCGTGGGCTGACCGGCGCGCTGTCCTTCGCGGGCCCCCTCCCGGCTCAGGAGCTCTCGGACGCGCTCGCGGCCTGCGACGTGCTGTTGTTCGCGGACACGGCCGGTCCGTCTTCGCGCAAGGGCACGCTCGCCGGCTCGCTCGCCTCCGGCCGTCCGCTGATCGCCACCGACGGCCCGCGGCGGTGGTCGGCGCTCGTTCGGGCCGACGCTGCGCACGTCGTGGAGCCGAGCGCGCCCGCGCTGGCGGACGCTGTGGCAGCGCTGCTCGCCGATAAGGGAGCGCGCGAGGCGCTCGGCGCGCGCGGCCGTGCCTTCGCGGAGCAGAGCATGGGGGTCGTGCGGAGCGCGCAGGTCGTGCGCGAGCTGCTCGACGATGTTGTCAGGTAAGCGTCACACGCGGCCGGCGCCGCGCTCGGACTCCCACCTCGCCCGCGCGCTGCGGTAGGCGTCCGTGAGCGCCGCCACATGATGCCCCGGCGAAAACCGGTCCGCGACCAACCTCTGGCCGGCGAGCCCCAGCGCGTGCTGGCGCGCGGTGTCGCCTAGCAGCTCCTCCAGCGCCTCCGCAAGCTCCCCGGCGTCCCCCGGCCTGACCGACACTCCGGTGACGCCGTCCTGCAGCCAGTCCCCGATTCCTCCCGTCGCGCTGGCGACGACCGGCCGGCCGGCGGCCAGCGCCTCGATGCCGACCAGCCCAAACGGCTCCGGCCACAGCGACGGCACCGCCACGACCGACGCGTTCGCCAGCTCCTCGGCGAGCTCCCGCGGGCCGACCCAGCCTCTGAAGTCGACGCGCCGCTGCACCCCCAGGCGCCGCGCAAGCCTCCGCATCGATGCCAGCCGCCAGCCGTCCCCGCAGATCACGAACTCGGCCTCCACCGCACGGGCGGCGCGGATCAGGACGGCCACTCCCTTGGGGGCAACCACGCGACCGGCGAACACGACCCGCCGGCGCCCGGCGTGCCCGGAGCCGCTCGCCGGAGGCGTCGTGCTGAACAGCGGGACCACCGCCCGGTGGGCTAGCCCGTTCGCGGCGAGGTGACGGTCGACGGCGCTGGAGTAGCTGACTGCGAGGTCGGCGCGCTCGAGCGCTGCCAGGCCCCGACCGGCGCGCCGGTAGGCTGCGGGCAGCGTCTGCGGGCGGCGCGTGTGCGCGCAACCCCGCGCCGCGAGGTTGGGCAGGCACCCCGGACCGTGGGCTCGCGTGCACTCCTGGCCCGGCCGGAAGTAGTGCACGCCGGAGGTGCACGCCGTGTAACCGTGTGCGCTCATCACCACCGGGGCGCTCTCGCGCAGCCGCTCGACCACGGCGGGGTCGTCGACCTGGTGAAGGTGAATCACCTCTGGCTTGAACGACGCCGACTCACCGAGCCGCGCATCCATCGAGGCGTTCACGTCAAACAGCGCGGGACTGTGAAAAATGCTCACCCCGGGGACGCTGTGCTGCGCGTTGACCTGGGCTGCCACCACCCCCACGCGCACACCCTGCCGAGCGAGAATGGTTGCGCTCGCCTCGACGTGGGCACCCACCCCGCCGTCCCTTGTCCACCGCGGTGTCACCAGGAGCACGGAGTCCGGCCGCATCGAAGGCGCATGATAGGCTACCGCCGTCATGGCGCGCTCAACGCCAGAGCCGGCGGTGTCCGCACCTCCGCCTCCGAGCCGCGACGACAGGCCGAAGGTGATCTACGTGATGGGCGCCGGCCGCAGCGGCAGCACGATTCTCGGAGTGACACTGGGTAACTGTGAAAACCTCTTCTATGCGGGCGAGCTCGACAAGTGGCTGTTGATGTCCGGTGTCTCGATGCACGAGCGGGCCGGCCTGGTCGGGGATCACGGAGCGGACCTCGATCGGGGTCGCGGCGATCACGGCCACGGCGAACAGGCCCGTGGCGATCGGGGCCTCTGGCGTCTCGTGCGCGAGGACGTGGGCGCTGAGGGCCTCTTCGGCAGGCAGACGCGGCGTTACATCGAGCACTCCTCCGCGCTGTTTCGTCCAGGCAGGTGGCGTGCCCGACGCCGTCTGCGCGGACGTTATCGCCGTGTCACGGAGGACCTCTACCGCGCGATCGTGGACAGGACGGAGTCCGCTTTTGTCATTGATAGCTCGCACCTGCCGCTGCGGGCACAGGAGCTTCAGTCGCTCGGCGGCGTCGACCTGTACCTCCTGTTCCTGGTCCGCGACCCGCGCAGCGTCGTCGCCTCGTGGGATCGCCCCGGCCTCCCCGAGCCGCGGTTCTCGGCGCTGGCCACCAACGCCTACCTGTGGCTAACGCACCTGCTCTCGGTGCTCGTCTTCCTGCGCCATCCGCGCGAGCGGCGGTTGTTCGTTCGTTACGAGGACTTCACAGCGAGCCCGGAGGCGATCGTGCAGGATATCCTCGATCGGATCGGCTCACCCGCGGCGATCCCGGACCTGACATGTCTCAGCACGGGCACTCCCTACCACGGCAACCGACTGATCCTCTCCGAGGTCGTCTCTCTCGAACGCGAGCCCCGCGCGCGGCCCCGCACGTCGCCGATCACGACGCTGCTGCAGCTGCCGTGGCGGGCGATCCTCCCGCGACTGCCGCAGTAGCCGCCTTGCCGGACACCCGCCGATCGGCGCTCCGCAGGCTCGTGCCTGCACTGCTGCGCCCCGGCTGGCCGGACGAGGCGCGCCGAGTCGCGCAGGAGCCGGTGCTCTACGAGGCGGCGGCCGTGGCTGCACCGCTCGGCCGCTGCCTGAACGCGGGCTGCGGCGAGGGCCTGTACTCGAGGTTCCTCGAGTCGTTCACAGCGGTCGAGCAGATCGTCAACGTGGACGTGGCGCTGCCGCAGATCGCCGCCCGCCGCCCCGACCCGCGGCACACCGACGTGGCCGGCTCGCTGACCGAGCTGCCGCTCGCGGACGGGTCGTGCGACTGGCTGCTGTGCACCGAGGTGATCGAGTTCGTGCCCGACGACCGCGCGGTCGCGCGGGAGCTGGGCCGGGTGCTCAAGCCGGGCGGGCACGCGCTGGTGAGTGTCCCCACACCCCCCGCGCCGCGGGTCTCCGCGGACGTGCGCGAGGGGTACACCTCGCCGCAGCTGCGCGCTCTGCTGGCGCAGGGGGGCCTGGAGGTCGTGTGGGAGCGCCACTGCTTTCACCTGCTCATGCGCTGGTTCGTGCTCGCGTGGCGCTGGCAGCACGAGCGCCTCGGGGGCGGCCGGCGCAGCGTGATGCCGCGGTTGGCCGTGCTCGCGTGGGGCCACGCGGACAGGCGGCTGCCCGTCGGACGTCCGTGGGACCTCGTGGTGTTGGCGAGGCGCCGGTGATGGGAGCGCCCGGCGTGGGTCACGCGGTGGGCACGGTGGAGGCGGCGCTCGGCGTGGGTCAGGCGGTGGGCACAGTGGAGGCTGCTACCGATGGGAGAGTCCCGGACTTCTTCATCGTCGGGCACCAGAAGTGTGGGACGACCGCGCTGTACCTGATGCTCAAGCGTCACCCGCAGGTGTTCATGCCCGAGCTCAAGGAGCCGCGCTTCTTCGCACCCGAGCTGCGCTCCCGCTCGGAGCAGCGCCGCCGCCAGAGCCGTCTGCCGGAGACGCTCGAGGACTACCTGGCGCTGTTCGCGCCGGCGCGACCCGAGCAGCGCACGGGCGAGGCGACGCCGACGTACCTGCGATCGGCGAGCGCCGCGGCGCGCATCGCCGAGGTGGCGCCGGCCGCGCGCGTCATCGCAATCCTCCGCGAGCCCACGGACTTTCTGCGCTCGCTGCACCTGCAGAACGTGCACAACCACCTGGAGACCGAGACCGACCTACGCAAGGCGCTCGCGCTCGAAGGCGCCAGGCGCGAGGGAAGGCAGATCCCGCGGCGCTCGCACTCGGTGGAGGCGCTGCTGTACTCCGACCACGTGCGGTACGTCCAGCAGCTGCAGAGCTTCCACGCGGCGTTTCCGGCGGAGCAGGTGCTGGTGCTGATCTACGACGACTTCCGCGCTGCGAACGAGGCGACGCTGCGGCGGGTGCTGCGCTTCCTGGAGGTGGACGACACTCCGCCGGTCGAGACGGTGCGCACGGCGACGCTGCCGGCGGTGCGCTCGGGGCCGCTGCACCAACTGGCCTACGCCGCGCGGGTGGCCCGGCGCAACCCGGAGGCGGTGGGTCCCGTGGCCCGTACGCTCGGGGCGCTCACCCCCGTGCTCAAGCGCAGCGACAGGGTGCGCTCGGTGTGGGGCCGGCTGGTGTACACCGCGGCCCGCCCGCCCGACGCGGAGCTGATGCTCGAGTTGCGCCGCCGCTTCAAGGGAGAGGTGCAGGCGTTGAGCGAGTACCTGGGCCGCGACCTCGTGTCGCTGTGGGGCTACGACGAGCTCGGGTGAGCGGGGCCGTGGCGAGCTCGACTGAGCGCCGGCTGTCCCCGCGTGGGCTCTACCGCCGCTCGCGGGCGCTGCGCGAAGCCGCTCGGGAGCGCCGCTTCCGCCCGCGCCTGCGGTTCGACCCGCAGGGGCCGGAGCTGCTGCTCTCCCCGCACCTGGACGACGCGGTCCTCGACTGCTGGAGCCTCCTTGCGAGCGACCGCGACGTGCGGGTGGTGAACCTCTTCACCGGTGTTCCCGCGGCCGGTCGGCTGGCGCAGTGGGACGCGATCACCGGCGCCCGGGACTCCTCAGAGCGCGTCCGCGCGCGGGTGGCCGAGGACGCGCGTGCGCTTGGGCAGGCCGGGCGCAGCCCCGTGAACCTGCCGTTCCTCGACGCCCAGTACCGCCGTCCGCCGCCCGCTCCGAGCCTCGATGAGCTTGACCTTGCGCTGAGTTCCGTGACCGGCGGCGCCTCGCGCGTCCACGTCCCCGCCGGCCTGGGCGGGCACCCCGACCACCTGCTCACCCGGCGCTACGGACGTGCGTTGCTGCGAGCAGGCCTCCCGGTGAGCGCCTACGCCGAGCTGCCCTACTGCGTCCTGCACGGGTGGCCCGTGTGGGTGGACGGCCGCGAGCCGGACCCCCACCGCAACGTCGATGCGTTCTGGCTGTCGTTCCTGCGGGGCCTGCCCGAGCTGCCCGCGCTGCGCTCCGCCCGCGTGGAGCGGCTCGACGATGACGTGGCGTCCGCAAAGCTCGCGGCGATGGCATGTTACGAGACCCAGCTGCCGTGCCTGGACTACGCGGCAAGCGGAGTCCTGTCCGACCCCGCGATCCACCGCTACGAGGTCAGCTGGGGGCTCGTGCGCCCTCCGCGCGGACCCTGACGAGCGGTCCCGCCAGCTCCGGGTTGGATGGCGCGTCAGCCGGTGGCCGACGAGCCGTGTGTGTGGGCTGCCTCGCTCGGGTACTGGATGGTGAGGAGGCGGGGGTAGTCGGTGGCGGCGATTTCGATGGTTGCGGTGCCGGGGGTGTAGGTGGTGAGGTGTGTGGGGGTGGTTTCGTTGCGGAGGGGGTCGTAGGCGGTGATGGTGGGGGGTGTGGTGGTGGGGGGGAGGTTGGTGAGGGTGATGTGGAAGGTCTCGTTGGGGAGGTCGAAGCGGTGGATGTCGCTGGTGGGGGCGGTGGGTTCGTAGAGGGTGAGCAGGTCGCGGGTCATCACGTAGATGGGGATGACGTAGCGGGTGGGGGAGGCTTGGAAGGGGAAGACGGCGAGCATTTCGCGGTCGTAGAGGTTGGGGTGTGCGGCGGTGCCGTCGCCGGTGAACTGGGCGTGGTTGCCGTTTGGGTGATCGAGAGGAGCTTTAGTTGTCGGGGTGTGCCGGCTGGGTCCGGGGCCTTGGAAGTGGGTGAGCAGGTTGTGGAAGGCGGTTCATGGTTTCGCCGCCGGCTGCGTCGCCGGGGTAGGCGGTGGGGTGGGCGGTGAGTGCGGTGGAGAAGCTTTCGTTGATCAGGCTCAGGGGGCCGGCGTGGCGGCGTGCGAAGAAGTACTCGCGGGTCACGCCCTTGCTGACCATCGCGACGAGGCTGCGTAGCAGCGCCTTGGCTTGGAAGTGGGCGCTGTCTGCGGGTGTGAGTTGGGCTGCGGGTCCTGTCGCGGGGGTGCTCTCGTCGGGGCCGAGCACGGTCGCTTTCGCAGGCGCTCAGGTTGTACTCGGTCATCCACACCTGCGGCGGCGCTGGGCGCGGCCGACGTAGCGGCCGTGCGGGAGCGCCGTAGATGTAGGTCGTGAACGGAGCCAGGTCGCGCACGATCGTCTCGCCGTCTGCAGCGCCGTCAGGGAGTACTCGGGCAGCAGCGCCTGAAAGTGGGGGACGAACCGCGGCGTGAGGCCGCCGGCGGACTGCGCGGGCCGACGGTGTCGCGTTCGCCGAGCGCGTTGAGCGGCACGTTGCCGTGCCCGACGCGAAAGTCCGCGGGGAAGATCTTCGCGCCCACGTACAGGTGCTTGCTGAGCGCGGTCAGCCCGGGGGTGCGCGCGCCGGAGGGGAACGGGGTCTGGCTGGCGAAGCCGTCGGTGATGCCGACGCCGGGGGAGATGCCGTTGGCGGGGTCGCGCACGTAGGCGACGGTTGCGTCGAGCAGCGCTTTGGTGACTTCGCTGGTCACGGTGTGTCGCTTGCGTTCCCCGGTGGGCGCGTAGTAGAGCTCGGCGTTCAGGAACTGCGAGCCGAAACGTGAGCTCGTTCCAGACCTCGAGGTCGTAGCCGCCGGGGCCGAAGACGCTCTGCGCCTCCCTGGATACTGTGGCGACGTAGCTCAGCCACCCGCTCAGGGTGGCCTGGAAGGCTGGGTTCGGCGCCCCGTCGGGCAGCGTCGGCGCTCCGAACGGCGCGTACAGCAGCGTCGTCCCCTTGTGTTCACCGGCCGCCAGCGCGACCGGCAGCGGCCGCGAGAGGGTCGCCACGTGCCGGTGGCGCTCACCTTCGTGATGAGGATCGCGGGGTTGCCCTCGCGCACCAGCCGCGGTGAGGCCCGCGCGGGTCTCTGCCCGCCGCGCTTCGCGGCGTTCCAGGCGCTGTGCGGGCGTGAGCTCGACGGCGCGCCTTGGCGCGCTTGCTGTGCCTGCCGCGCCGCCTGCGGGCGTGCTTCGAGGAGCTGAACACGACCGCATCGAAGCCGGTCTTGCCCGGCACCACCTCCGCGGCGCTCGCGGCGTCGAGCGTGACGGTGTTGGCGCCCACGGGCGCCGGCGCCACCGATGTCCAGCGTGACCCGCTTGGCCGGGCACGGCGCCGTGCTGTTGGCGTCGAGCAGGATCAGCGGCCGCAGGCCGTACTCGTGCAGCGCGACCAGGCGCGTGCGCAGGTCCGCTTCGTCGACGAACCGCGTCGGGTCTTCGTAGGAGAGGGCGCTCCAGTTGATCCCGATGCGCGCGAGCTTGAAGCCGCTGTCGTGCAGCAGGCTGCGCCACGTCCTGCGCTTCGTTGGCGTTGACGTCGAAGTTGATGCCGAGCGCGTCGAGCAGGCGCGAGGCCGGCCAGGTGTCCAGATACGCCCGCCACGGCTGGATCCAGAAGGAGCTCTTGCCGAACGGCAGCTCGGTGAGATAGCGGGGGTCGATCGGATCGCAGCTCAGGGTTCCGCCGGCGTGCGAGCCGGCGGATGTGGGGCCGGCCGTGGACGAAGCGCCGGTCGGCGGGCGTGAGGGTTGAGCGTCTTGGTGGCCGCGGCGGGCGGCGTGAGGGCCGCGACGAAGCCAAGCGGCCCGCCGCCACGCACCGACGCACCACGTGGCGCAGCGCCGGTGATTGCGATTCTCCGAGGCACGCGGCGCTATCGTGGCAGTCGCCGTGCCGGCGCAGCCCGCCACTCGTGTTACGGACCGGTGAATTCGAGTGTCAGGAGGCGGGGGTAGTCGGTGGCGGCGATTTCGATGGTGGCGGTGCTGGCCGGTGTAGCGAGGCGAGCTGGGCGGGGGTGGTTTCGTTGCGGAGCGGGTCGTAGGCGGTGATGGTGGGGGGTGTGGCGGTTTCGGGGAGGTTGGCGAGGGTGATGCGGAAGGTCTCGTTGGGGAGGTCGAAGCGGTGGATGTCGGTGGTGGGGGCGGTCGGTTCGTAGAGGGTGAGCAGGTCGCGTGTCATCACGTAGACGGGGATGACGAAGCGGGTGGGGGAGGCTTGGAAGGGGAGGACGGCGAGCACTTCGCGGTCGTAGAGGCTGGGGTGTGCGGTGGTGCCGTCGCCGGTGAACTGGGCGTGGTTGCCGTCTTGGGCGATCGAGAGGAGCTGTTAGTTGGCGGGGTGTGCCGGCTGGGTCCGGGGCCTTGGAAGTGGGTGAGCAGGTTGTGGAAGGCGGTCATCGTTTCGCCGCCGGCTGCGTCGCCGGGGTAGGTGCTGGGGTGGGCGTGCGAGGGCGGTGGAGAAGTTTTCGTTGATGAGGCTGAGGGCGCCGGGTGCGGCGTGCGAAGAAGTACTCGCGGGTCATGCCCTTGTTGACCATCGCGACGAGGCTGCGCAGGAGCGCCTTGGCTTGGAAGTGGGCCTTGTCGGCGGGTGTGAGTTGGGCTGCGGGTCCTGTCGCGGGGGTGCTCTCGTCGGGGCCGAGCACGCGTCGCTTTGCGCGGTGCTGAGGTTGTACTCGGTCATCCACTTCTGTACCGGCGCGCCCCCCGGCGGGCCGACGTCTGCGGCCGTGCGGGAGCCCGTAGATTTCGGTCGTGAAGGGCGCGAGGTCGCGGACGGCGTCTCGGTCGAGGTCGCCGTCAGGTAGTACTCGGGGAACAGCGACTGATAAGTGGGGGACGAACAGCGGCGTGAAGCTCTCTGGGCAGCGTGTCGCGCTCGCCCAGCGCGTTGAGCGGGGCGGATCGACCTTTCCGGGTAGGCGGCGGGGAAGCTCTTGGGGCCGTTCGTACAGGTGCTTGCTGAGCGCGGTGAGCCCGACGGGGCGCCTGCGCGCCGGAGGGGAACGGGGTCTGGCTGGCGAAGCCGTCGGTGATGCCGACGCCCGGGGAGATGCCGTTGGCGGGGTCGCGCACGTAGGCGACCGTTTCGTCGAGCAGCGCTTTGACGACCGCTTTGGTCACCTGCGCTTTGCTCGGCGCCTGCGATTCTTCGACTTCGGTTTCCGCACTTTCCAGCGCTTTCGAGCCTTCTTCGGCCTCCGCGCCTTCTTCGCCCGTGGCTTCTTCACCTGCTTCGCCCGCCGCTTCGCCTTCGCCCGCGGAGGAGTAGTAGTGTTCGGAGTTCAGGAACTGCGAGCCGAAGCCGAGCTCGTTCCAGACCTCGAGGTCGTAGCCTTCGGGTCCGAAGATGCTCGCGGCCTCTTTGCAGACCGTCGCACGTAGCTCAACCAGCCGGCGAGCGTTTCCTGGAAGGCCGGGTTCGGTTCGCCGTTCGGGAGCGTGGGGGCGGCGAACGGCGCGTACAGCAGCGTCGCGCCCTTGTGTTCGCCGGCCGCCAGCGGGCTGCAGCAGCGGTCGGGAGAGCGTGGCGAGGCCGCTCGGCTGGACCGAGGTGATGAGGATGTCCGGGTCACCGCCGAAGGAGAGCCCGTCGAAGCCGGTCTTGCCGGGCACGACCTCGGCGGCGCTTGCGGCGCTCAGCGTCACGCGTCTGGGCGCCGGCCGGGGCGGCGGCGAGTCGTTTCAGGGTGACCTGCTTGGCCGGGGCCGGGCCGGTGCTGTTGGCGTCCAGCAGGATCAGCGGGCGCAGGCCGTGCTTGTGCAGCGCCACGAGGCGTGTGCGGATGTCGGCTTCGTTGACGAACTGGTCGGGTCTTCGTAGGAGAGCGCGTCCCAGTTGATCCCGATGCGCGCGAGCTTGAAGCCGCTGTCCTGCAGCAGTTGGGCGGTCGCCTTCGGCCTCGGCGGCGTGCACGTTGAAGTTGATCCCGAGCGATTCGAGCAGCCGCGAGGCCGGCCACGTGTCCAGGTACGCCCGCCACGGCTGGATCCAGAACGAGCTCGTCCCGAACGGCGTGGCTGTCAGGTAGCGGGGGTCGATCGGGTCGGTTTCGGCCCCGCCGGGCGCAAACAGCGACGGGGCGGCGCCTTCAGGCGCGGGCGAGGGCGCGACCGGCGGGGAGGGCGTGGCGGGGGGTGTGCCCGCCCCGGGGGCCGCCGGCGGTTCGCGGGGCCTCCTTGTCTTGGAGGGCCGAGAGGTCCGCTTGGCGAGCGCGCGGCTGGAAGGGATGGGACGCCCCTTCGCGCACACTTGGTGGGTGCGTGGGGAGCGGGTGGACGAGCCGCGGCTGGATGAGGCGCGATTGGAGGAGGCGTGGCTGGATGAGGCGTTGGTGGACGAGGCGCGGCTGGAGGGTTTATTGCGCCGCTTGAGCGCGCACCGGCCGCGGGCGATGCTCGCGTGACCCCTCGCGCGCTGCGAGGCGTGGCGGCTCTGTCCCGCCGGCGCCGCGAGTGGCGCGAGCAGCCCGAGGGCGAGCGTGAGGCCGAGCAGTGGCAGCGCCCGGCGAGGCAGGCGAAGATCGCGGGGCATTTCTGGAGATCACCGCCGTCGGTGGTCGGGGGCTGGGACTTCGCTTCGCCAGTCGATCGGCGGTGTCCCCCCGGGTCCTCGACGGATGTACGTCGCGCTGGACGGATGTCGTGTGCGACGAGGAGACGGGTCGGCGCGATCGTGCGCCGAGGTCAAGCAGCGCTTCGGGGAGCGCGACGCCCGGTCTGGCGGACGACCCGCTCGTAGACCTGCTCCAACCGCGCGGCGACCGCGTCGGGGTGGTAGCGCTCGGCGGCGCGCTGCGCGGCGGCTCCCAGACGCCCGCGCTCGGCGGGGTCCTCGCGGAGGGCCCGCATCGCAGCCGCCAACGCCCCCGCGTCGCGGCTGCGGAAGAGGCGGCCGGTCTCGCCGTCGGCGATCGTCTCGGCGGGGCCGCCCTCGTCGGGGGCGATCACCGGCAGGCCCGCCGCCATGCCCTCGAGCACCACCTGGCCGAAGGGCTCGGGGATCACCGAGGCGTGCACCAGCACGTCGAACGCGGCGAGCTCCGCCCACACGTCCTCGCGAAAGCCGCGAAACTCCACGCGCTCGGCGAGCCCCAGGCGCGCCGCCAGCGCAGGCAGCTCGCGCTCGTAGGACTCCTCGCCGAACATCGGCGTCGCCGACGACCACCGCCCGCTGTCGCCGTCGGGGAAGGCGGCGGCGAACGCGCGCAGGAACAGGTCCTGCCCCTTCCACGGGGCGAGCCGTCCGACGATCCCGAACGTGGTGGCGGGCGCGGCGGGGCTTCCGGGTGGGTGGTGCCGGGTGTGGCGGGGCTCCGGAGGTGCGTGGGGAGCTCCACGGAGTCGGGGACGACCCACCGCGGCGCCCTCCCGGCGGCGCCCAGCGTGTCGAGCGTGGCCTCGGAGTTGGCGAGCACGCCGTCGGGGAGATGGCGGACCAGGGCCCGCACGAAACGCACCGCCGGGCGCGGGAGGTAGTCCTCGGCGATGCGGTCGCGCACGTGCCACACCACGGGCACGCCCGGCCGCCCGCGCCGCGAGGCTGCCGTAGACGCCGGCCTTCAGCGAGTTGGTGTGCACGAGGTCGGGTCGCAGCGCGCGCAGGCGCAGCGCGAGCCGCGCGACGTACGCGGCTGTGCCAAGCGCCGCGCTGCCCATCGCGTTGTCCTCTCGTCCTCCCTCCCGCCCGCGGGCTCCGCCGAGGCGCACGGTGTCCTTGCGCAGCTCACGGGCCGCCGCGTCGATCGGCAGTACCTCGACCGAGATGCCGGCCTGCTGCAGGCGAGCCGCGAGCGGCCCGTCCTCGCCGAGGATCACGTGGGCGTTCACGCGCCGCAGGTGCGGCAGCAGGCGCAGCAGCGCGATCTCGCCCCCGGAGAGCCGGGCGACGTGGTCGAGGTAGACGACCCGCAGGCGCGCCTCGCGCTCCCCGCGCCCCAGGCGGCGGTAGCAGGGCGCGGTGTCGCGCGGCGACCGCCGGCCAGTCGAAGCGCTCGGCGTGGCGGCGCGTGGCGTCGCGCGTCGGAAGGGCGCCCCGCGCGGCGCTCCGCAGGCGTTCGCCCAGCGCCTGCGGCGTCGCCGGCGGGCACGACCAGCGAGGGGTCCAGCGCCGCCGCCGCCTCCGGCAGGCCGCCCACGTCGCTGACGATGCTCGGCGTGCCGCACGCCGCCGCCTCGAGCACCACCAGGCCGAAGCCCTCGACGGCGAGGGTCGGCACGACGGCCACGTCGGCGCAGCGGTAGGCGTCGACCAGCTCGGCGTCCGAGACCCGGCCCTCCACGCGCACGCGGCCGGCCAGCGGCGGGCGTGAGCAGCGTGCGAGCAGGGCGTCTCGCGCAGCGGCCCGTCGCCGATCACCAGCAGCGTCGAGCCCTCCGGCAGCTGCTCGGCGAGCGCGCCCCACGCGTCGAGCAGGATGTCGACTCCCATGCGCGGCACGAGCCGCCTGGCGCAGACGGCGACGAACGCCGCGGGGTCCACACCCATTCGCGCGCGCGCCGCGGCGCGGTCCCCCGGGGTGAACGCCTCCAGCGCGACCCCCGGCGGGCAGACGTGGATCTCCCACGGGGGCACGCGGTAGCGCTCGACGAGCAGCCTGCGAAAGGCGCCGGAGAGCACGACGTGGGCGTCGGCGTGTCGGAGCACCCTCCGCTCCAAGCGTCCGTCGCAGCGTGAGCCTCACGTCCGACGCGTCGCCCGCGGCGACGTTCTCCTCGGCCCACGGTCCGTGGAAGTGACACACCGTCGGGCGCGAGCGCAGCGGGCCCAGCAGCAGCGGCGCGGCTGCGTACAGCGCGAAGTGGGCGTCCACCACCTCGGCGCCGCGTGCCGCGCGGCGGGCGGCGCGCCAGAAGCCGAGCAGCCGGCGTGGCAGCGGCCGGTCGGGGCCGTCGACCACCTCGATCGCGCGGGGCGCGTCCGCGGCGGGGCCGATCACCACGCCGCTCGCCTCTGGGAGCTGCTCGAAGAGGGCGCGGTAGTAGCGGTCGAGCCCGCCGAGCGTTGCCGGAAACCAGCCCAGCCCGAGCATCGCCACACGCGGGCGGCCCCCTGCCTCGTCGGCCGGCTCGGCGGGCTGCTGTGAGGGTTCGCCGAGTGGCTTCAGATCGAGGTGGCGCATTCCGTACCCAAGAAGGATGTGTCCATGCTTTCGTGTAATGTAACCCGTCGGTCGTGCGGGACGGCCGGGGCGGACTCCAGGCAGACACAGGACGAGTACCAGTTTGACACAAGATGTTCACATCTTGTGCGGTGGGCGCCGGGCGGGCGGCGAGGTCGTACCAGTCAACGTCGAGGACAACAACTTCAAATCAAAGGAGACCCAGGGAATGAGACGCTTGAGGATTGTGTGTGTGCCCGCTCTCGCGGTGTGTGCTCTAGCAGTCGCCGCGGTGCCGGCCTCGGCCCACCAGTTCACAGCCGGCGCCATAAACAAAGTGTTCCCGCTGAAGACCAAGGGCGTGGGCGTTGGGGCGCAGACTTTCAAATTTGGGAAAATCGAAATCGCCTGTGAAGTGGCGACGGCCAAAGGCACGATCGCGGAATCTCCCTCGCCACTGCTGAAGGTGGAAGTCGGATACAAGGAATGCGAAGCGCACGAACTCACGTTCATCGGCGAAAAAATATCGCCGAAAGTGCGGTTCAAGTCGAAGGTCGAATACGTCTACCACCCCAACGGCTACGTCGTGCTCGGTACGGGGGCGAACCCGAAACGGTGGAAGTCGGCCCGGGAACGGTCGAACTCTCGATCGCTCACACCGGCGGGTGCAAGGTGCTGCTGCCCAAGCAGACGGTTCCCGTCAAGGCGGAAACCAAGCCGAACGAAGAATACTCGGAGGCGGCCTTCACCCCCGAAGCGGTCGCGTCGACAAAACTGAAGCCGTTCCCGAGTGGCTTCCAGCAGAAGTTGCTGATCGCAAACGAATTCAAAGGCATCGAATACGGGATCGAAGAAGCCGGTCTGTGTGAAGAATTTGCAAACACTGAAGGCAAAGGCGGTCGCTACCACGGCGCGCTGCAGGTGGAAGTGCCCTCGGGCAACCTCGGCTTCGAATAGCCGCCCGGCGCGTGGGCGGATAGCCCACGCGATTCACTGGGGCGGGAGACGGGTCGGCAGCGAGCCTCCCGTCTCCCGCCCTTTTTGGGCTCCAGGCTGCTCGTGTCCGTGGGCCTCTTTCGGGGCCCGCCCTGCTTGGGTCCCGTCGTGTGAACATCCCGTGAAGCTTATGTGTACCGGAGAGGGTGTGCAGTTAGATGCGTGTGAAGGTGACCTGGATTCGACACACACGCGCGCCTCGGCGCGTCGCGTCGGTGGCCGCGCTGCTCGCGCTGGTGCTGCTCGGCGCGGGCTTCTCGAACGGCCTGGCCAGCGCGCCGGCGCCACTGGTCCAGCAGGGCGCGAAGCTCACCGGCGGCGAAGAGCTCGGCGCGGGCCGCTTCGGGCGCAGCGTGGCGCTGTCGGCAGACGGCGACACCGCGCTCGTCGGCGGCCCCCGCGACAACGGCGAAGCGGGCGCGGCGTGGGTCTTCACGCGCATCGAGCTCGACGTGGACGCAGCAGGTGAAGCTCACCGGCGCCGGGGAGCTCGGCGCGGGCTGCTTCGGGCGCTCCGTGGCGCTGTCCGCCGACGGCGACACCGCGCTCGTCGGCGCGCCCCGCGACGACTCCGGGCTGGGCGCGGTGTGGGTGTTCACGCGCTCGGGCGCGACGTGGGCGCAGCAGGCCGAAGCTCACCGGCGCCGACGAGAGCGGCAAGCGGCTGGTTCGGGCGCTCCGTGGCGCTCTCCGCCGACGGCGACACCGTGCTGGTCGGCGGCTACGTCGACCACAGCGACATCGGCGCGGCGTGGGTGTTCAGCGCGCTCGGGCTCGACGTGGACGCAGCAGGGCGCCAAGCTCACCGGCCGCGGAAGAGTCCGGCGCGGGCGAGTTCGGCTGGAGCGTGGCGCTGTCGGGCGACGGCGGCACGGCGCTGGTCGGAGGCCGCGAGGACAACGGTGGCGCGGGCGCGGCGTGGGTGTTCACGCGCTCGGGCGCGGCGTGGGCGCAGCAGGGCGCCAGAGCTCACCGGCGGCGAAGAGACTGGCGCGGGTGAGTTCGGCGACAGCGTGGCGCTCTCGGACGACGGTGGCACGGCGCTGGTCGGGGGCCGCGGGGACGGCGGCGGGGTGGGCGCGGCGTGGGTCTTCACACGCTCGGGTGCGGCGTGGGCGCAGCAGGGCGCGAAGCTGACCGGCGGCGAAGAGGCCGGCGCGGGTGAGTTTCGGCGACAGCGTGGCGCTCTCGCACGACGGCGCCACGGCGCTGGTCGGGGGCCTCCAGGACGGCGGCGGGGCCGGCGCGGCGTGGGTGTTCGCGCGTGCCGGTGCGGCGTGGGCGCAGCAGGGTTCGAAGCTGACCGGCGGCGAAGAGCGTGGCAGCGGCGAATTCGGCTGGAGCGTGGCGCTCTCCGGCGAAGGCGCCACCGCGCTGGTCGGCGGCATCGGCGACGGCGCAAAGACGGGAGCGGCGTGGGCGTTCGCCGACCCCTCCCTCGCGGGCGGTGAGCCGCCTGGCGGTGACGGGCCTTCGGGCGGAACGCCCGGTGGTGGCGAACCCGCTTCGGGCACGCAGACGCAGGCCCCCGCCGGAAGCCCGCCGGGCGTGACCCCGCGGGCCAAGCAGGGCGTGGGCGCCTACCAAGGTCGCAGGTGGCGGGGTCGTGCTCGTCGGCCGGCGCGTGACCGTGCGCAGCGGGCGCGCGAGCGTGGTGCTCCGGTGCACGGCCTCGGTCGCCTGCCGCGGGCGCCTCACGCTCAGGCGCGTGCCGCGGGCGAGGGTTGCAAGACGCTCCTGCGACGGTCGCGCTCGCCACCGTGAGCTTTTCGATCCCGGCCGACCGGACGGCGAGCGTCAAGCTGCGACTCGACGCCACGGGCCGCACGCGCCTGCACGCCGACCGCGGGCGTCTGGGCGCGAGCCTGACGGTCCGCGTGCTGGCCCCGGACCCGCCGAGCACGCGGGCCTACGCGGTCGAGCTCGTGTCGCGGGTCCCTCGTTGACAGCTCATTGATCCTCTTCTACAGGCCGGCGGTCGGCGCGCTCTGGGCCGCGTGCGCGCGGTCGCGGGGCACGGAGGCCCCGCGCACACGGCCGTGTCAGGGAACCGACCCGCGTGGACGATCCCCCACGAGCACCCCTCCTCGCGTGCGTCACCTACGTCCGGCGGTGCGGCGCCTACTTGTGCCGCCTGCGGCTCCGCGCTACCGCCTGGACGGGGATGCTGCGGCTGTGGCCCGACACCTGCTTGCCGTTGCTCACCTTGACCAGCGCGCGGTAGGGGCCGGAATGGCGGACCTCACGAGGGCGCTGAAGCGCGCAGGCGCCCGGTGCCCCGGGTGACCGTCGTGCTCCCCACGTTCGACGGGCGCCGTCCGGGCCGCAGCAGCTGGAGCTCACCGGCGCGCCGGCCTCGGCGGGTGTGACCGTGCCCGAAGCGCACCAGCCCCTGTCCGGCCGGCTGCGCGCGGAGCGTGACGAGCACGCGATACCTGCACGGTCACCACGCTGGCTGTAGACGGTGGGCGAGCCGAGCGTGCTCACGCGCAGCTTCGTGTTCTGCTGCTCGCCCGGGACGCGGGAGGGAGAAGGCGCCGGCGGGTGCTGGTCGTAGCGGGGCTGCCGAGGTTGCTGAAGTCGCCCTCGGTAGGGGAACGGGTTGGCCTGCAGCACGACCTGCTGGTTCGCGCCGCCAGGGCCGGACAGGGTGCCCGCCACCGAGAACGGGCTGCCGATAGGGCTCCACCGTGCGTTCTTTGGGGACCACGAACTTCAGCGCGAGTGGCTTGGGGGTCGACCCGTGGCCGCGAGTCGGGGCCTTAGTGGTGAGCACGCGGTCTCGTCCGTCGGTGGTTTCCGCGGCGGCGTTCACCGCCACCACGCGGTAGTGGTAGGTGGCGCCGACCTGCAGGCCGGAGATGGCCTGGCTCACCTTGACCCCCCCGGTCCCGCTGCCCGCCGCCGTGGTGGCTGTCTGGATCCCGTACGCGATGGTCGGGCCGTACTGGAAGTAGTAGCTCGTTTCCTGACCGCGAGGGTTGACGTTGCCGGTGAGTTCGGCGGTGGCGCCGCTCACGTGGCGGGCGCTCCCGGTGGAGGCGTGCGGCGCCTTGGGCTTGGGTGTTTTCGTCGCCGGCGCGGAGAGGGGCAGTGCCAGCGCGACGCTCGCCACCAGCGCTCCGGTCAAGGCCGCTCCACGGCCGGCGGGTCTGCTCATGTGCTCGCTCACTCCCCCTCTGTGACGGATTCGGGCGCGAAGCGGTAGCCGATCCCGAAGTGCGTATGGATGTAGGCCCACTCGGGCGCCACCGCGGCGAGCTTGGTGCGCACCTTGCGCACGAACACGTCCACGGCGCGGTCGCGGTGCTTCATCTCTCCGCCCCACACCTGCCGGTAGATCTCCGCGCGGCGCATCACGCGGTCCTCGCGATCGGCTAACACCGCGAGCACCTGGAACTCGCGCACGGTGAGGCCCACCCGCGTGCCGGCGACGAGCGCCTGCATCTCGTCGGGGCGCAGCTCGAGGTTGCCGAAGGTTCTGGTCTGCCGGTCGGCCCGGTCCTCGACCTGGTCTTGGTCGGCCCGGTCTCGGACTGCCCGCCCACCCGTGGCGGGAGGCTGCGGAGTCGGGGGCGTCGACTCCACCTCCACGGGTCGCGGGGCTAGGACGGTGGACTCGGTCGTCATCGACGCATCGGCGAGCTGGGTCCGTGGCTGTGGCATAGGCTCTGAGCTGTCCCACCGCGGGACCCGTGTGTGTGAAAGGTTTGTGACGGCTGCCCACGCCAGGCGTGCGCGGAGCGAGTTTTGCACGCCCGGGCGGTCTCGGGTGGCCTGTTCACCGAATCGTCACCACTGCACGCCGGGGCGGTCCGGGGCCTGTTCACCGAATCGTCACCACTGCACGCCGGGGCGGTCCGGGGCCTGTTCACCGAATCGTCACCACTCGCCGCCGGGGGAGGTCCTTATGATGCGGGCCTATGAAAGCCTGCGCTCACTGCGGCGCCTCGCTTGCCGACGACCAGCGCTACTGCCTGGAGTGCGGTGGGCGCCAGGTGCAGGCCCGCAGCCAGTTCCTGGAGCGCTTCTCGCCTGCCGCGGTCTCCGTCCGGCCCCCCCGTCGAGCGGGCCGGTGGCGGGCGCCGCGGGGTGGGCGCTCCTCGGGCGCGACCGCTGTGGCCGGCGTGGGGGTGCTGCTGCTGGCGATGGGCGTCGGCGTGCTGATCGGCCGCGCCGGCGGCGGCAAGACCGTCACCACGCCGGCGCAGGTGATCTCGGTCGCCGCCCCCGGCGCCGAGGCGTCGGGCGGAAGCGACCGCTCCGGCGCTCACCACGCCCACGGGGAGCTCTCCTGCCGCCGGTGCCGGCTCCCAAGGGCGGCGGCTCGTCGAGCTCGAGCACCAACGGCAAAGGCTCCTCCTCCTCCTCCTCCTCCTCCTCCTCCTCCTCCTCCTCGGGGTCTTCGACGAGCAGCGGTGGTTCGAGTAAGACCTCCACTCCCAAGTCGAAGTCTCCAACGGAGGCGAAAGCGCCGAGCAGAAGACGCGCAACATCCCCAACGTGGTGACGACCGGCTGAGGCATCGGATGGGCATCCTCGACTCGCTGCTCACCCGCCCCGACGCGGACGCCGACCAACGGGCCTCCGGGGGGATTCGCGCTCGCTCTCCTCCTCCCTTGCTCCCTCCCCCGCTGAAGACGGGCGCGCCAGCCTGGAACGCCGCCGCGACGAGCTGGTCGCGCAGGTCGCAGAGCTGCACTGGGACCTCGGCGGGCTCGCCTACGAGATGGCGATTCGCGACCACTTCCGCCTCGACGTGCTCGTGCGCCGCGCCGCCGAGCTACAGGAGCGCGACGCCGAGCTTGGGGAGCTCGAACGCGTGCTCAGCCTCCAGGAGTCCGCGGGGCCGGCACGTGCCCTGACTGCGGGGCGGTCCACGCGCCGCGGCGCGCTCTACTGCTGGCAGTGCGGCCGGGTGCTGATGGAGCGCGTCCCGAGCGCCGCCGCGAACGGCTCGGCGAGCGAGCCCGGCGGCTCCGAGCACCCCGCCGAGCACCCTGCCGAGGCCCCTATCGGTGAGGAGGGCTGCGAACGCCTGTGCGGAGTGTGGCTCGGCGCTGGCCGCCGATCAGCGCTACTGCCTGAGCTGCGGCGCCCGCTGCGGCCCGCGCCCGCCGGCGCTGGAACGCATCCTCGCCGAACTGCGCCCCGGCGGGCGGGCGTGGGAGCAGGGGTGGACCTGGGGGGTCGGGCACGGGTCCCGCCCTTGGTCCCGGTCCCCCCCGCACGGCGGACGCACAGCGGTTGGCCGGCTGGGTTGCCCGGGCCGCGCACGGCCGCGGTGTTGACGCTCGCGATGCTCGCCTTCGGCACGCTCACCGGCGCCGCCGCCTCCAACCCCTCGGGCGCACTGCGCACGCTGCGCCGCGGGCCGCTCACGCTGCTGGTCCCCGCCCCTGCCCCGGCTGCCACAACGCTTGCTGCCGCGCCACCGCCGGTGGAAGCGACCTCCACGCCCGAACCCGTCGCGGCTCCGCCCGCCACGCAGTCCACGCCCGCGACCTCCTCCGAACCGTCCGCCTCCCCCCCCGCCCACAAGAAGTCGGGTGGGAGCTCCGGCGGGTCCACGGGCGCGGGCGCGGGAGGCTCCCACCTGCCGCCCGTCAAGCACGTCTTCCTGATCGTGCTAGCCGACCAGCCCTACGCCCAGACCTTCGGGCCGGAATCCCCCGCGCCCTACATCGCGCACACGCTCGAGCACCGCGGCGAGCTGCTCGTGCGCTTCTACGCCGTCGCCCACGAAGAGCTGGCCAACGAGGTCGCCCTCGTCAGCGGTCTCGGGCCGACCCCGCAGACCGGCGACGACTGTCCGACCTTCACAGACATCATCCCCGGGGAGGCCAACTCCAAGGGGCAGTACACCGGGCAGGGCTGCATCTACCCGAGGGAAGCGCAGACCGTCGGCGAACAGCTCACCGCGAAGGGGCTCACGTGGAAGGTGTACGCCGAAGGGCTGGCCTCCGGCTGCCAGCACCCCGAATTCGGCGCCGCCGACCCGACCTCGCAGGCGCCCGAAGGGACCACATTCGCCACCTTCCGCGACCCCTTCACCTACTTCGACGGCGTGCTCCACTCGCCCGCGTGTTCCCACGAGGACGTTGGTCTTGGGGGGCTCGCGGGCGACCTGCGAAACGCCAAGAGCACGCCCACCCTCTCCTACATCGTTCCGGACCTCTGCCACGACGGGCGCCCCACCCCGTGCACCCCCGGCGCGCCCTCCGGCCTGCCGGCCGCCGAAACGTTCCTGCGCGGCGTCGTCCCTGAGATCCTCGCTTCGCCCGCCTACCGGCATAGTGGCCTGCTGGTCGTCACCACCGACCAGGCCCCCGCCAGCGGGGAGTACGGCGACTCCAGCTCCTGCTGTGAGCAGCCGCGCTTCCCTGCGCCGACGGTTGTTAGCGCGCCATCCGGGACGACGCCGACCACTCCGACCGGGACGACTCCGGCCGTGACGGCTCCGGCCGTGACGGCTCCGGCAATCACGACTCCGACGACGACCACACCTACGACTCCCGCGCCCGCGACGACATCACCCATCACCCCCACTGCGACGAATACGCCCGCCGCGACTTCTCCCTCAGGGGTGACCCTCCCTCCCTCTGGGGGCGGGCAGGTGGGCGCGTTGTTGATCTCGCCCTTCGTCAAGGCGGGCACGTACGACCAGGAACCTTTCAACGACTTCTCATTGCTTCGCACGATTGAGAACCTCTTCGGCCTTCCCCCCCTCGGCTACGCCGCCAGTCCCCACGCCGGTGCGTTCGAAGCGTCGGTGTTTTCGGCGTACAGTGGGTGATACGATTTGGCCGGGTCCTGCGGGCGTAAGGTGTCTAGGGTTGTACAGAAGGTCCCGCGCCACGAGCATCCAACTCCGTTTGTAGCACGGAGAGAATGTCCTTCGTTTTGCCTCCAGTCCAAATAACGGGGGCACCTTGAATTAGATTTGTGTTCAGGGTACGTCCATCCACAAGAGTGATATCCACGATTTTATTAATACTCCAGCGATGAGTGCTAAGGCCGGCCACATCGTTCCACTCAACGCGCCGGGAGCCAAAAGGACCATATACGACCATTGCGTCCTGCCTCACTTCTACTCCCAACCTAACTGCGTTTCTCGTGAGACACACCATCAACACTACGTATACTACGGCCCCAATGTGTACCACCAACCCACCGCGAGGTACAAAGACCAGCAGAAGGCCGAGCAAGAGCACCAATGTCGCAAAAGGATAAATCGCGACGAGATTCCGTCGCGTTCGATAGTGGCGTCCGCTCACTGGCAAGCTAGGGTGGTGGGTTCTTCGGGGGAAAGGTACTGGGCGGCGTCAAGTAGAAACTGCGGAGAGGTTAGGCCCGCCGCCAATACCACTCGACCTAGGTCTTCTAGCCCAGAATAAACAACTGCAGCTAGTCCTGTCGTGCCCAGTCCGGTGCCCGCGAAAATGACCGCCTCACTTAGACCCGGCGAGTAATTTGGGGTGAAGATCATCTGGTCTATGACAAGTGCCTGCTGGGCAGCGAAGTTTGCAGCGAGTACATAGCCACATGCTCCGTCAGTAACGATGATGCACAAGCCAGCGGCAGTAACGTCAGCGACAGGAGCTGCGTAATGAGCCACGCTGTCTATTGCTTTGCCGGCCGTATTCAGCGCGCTGGCTGCGCTGCTTGCGGCGCTCTCGACAGCGCTCTCGGCAGTGCTTGCGATCTCGCTCGTGGATGGTGTGCCTGATATCCCAAATATTAGACCGCTCGGATCGTTGTAGTTGAGGGGATTATCGTTGACATAGTAGTAGGGTGCCAGGGTTAGTCCCTCGATCGGGTCAGCGGTGATGAACTGGTCAATCGCCGGGTCGTACTCTCGCGCACGGAGGTAGATCAGGCTCGTATCCGTGTTGGTGTACTGGCCGTCATAGCCGAGTGGGGTCGTCTTGGTGCCCGAACTGGCGATTTGGTTGCCATAGGGATCGTAGGTCATGGCACCTTCCACTATACCGGTTGATCCAGTCAGTAGTCTGGTCGAACCCTGCTGGTCGTGGTGGAGATAGAGCGCCTTGCCTTCGCTGTTGATCTGCTCGATCGGGATGCCATTTGGGCCGTAGATGTAGCTGTTCTGGCCATCATTGAGGATCTGGGGGGTCCTTTCGGCTACGTCCCAGGCCATATACTTGGTGCCTTCGCTGTTGACCTGGCTGGCGCGTAGTCCATCTCCGTCGTAGGTATAGGTGTCGCTGATCCCTTTGGTACCGCCTTCTTCAGGCCGACTGACCGAGATCAGGTTGCCGGCCTGGTCGTAGCCGTAGGTCGTCGCTGCGGCTTTCGTCGGGCTCGTCTTGGTGAGTGCGCCCTCTTCGTTGTATGTGTAGCTGTTGCGTGTTTCGAGTTCGTCCGCGGCGTTGTAGGCGTAGGAGCGGGTGCCGATCTTGGTTGGGTTGTTTGCGTCGTCGTATTCCCATTCGTGGGTGCCGCTGGCTTTGACGAGGCGGTTGTTTTCGTCGTATGTATATGTGTGCTTTTCTTCGTTGGGGAGCCCTTTTTCGGTGTTGGCGGTGACCTGGCCGTCATTGTCGCGGGTGTAGTTGATCTGCGCCAGTGAGAGGGTGCCCTTGGTCATCTTGACCTGGGTCATCTGGTCGGCTTCGTTGTATGTGTAGGCGTCTTCGGTTTTGTTTTCGGCTTCGCCTTTGGTTTCGGGGTAGATTGTCGCCGTGATGTCGGAGTCGGCGTTGTAGGCGAACTTCGTGACGCGTGCCGACCAGTCCTTGACGCTCTGCAGTCGCCCGTCGTTATCGTAGGTCCGCATGACGGCCTGACCGTTGGGGTAGGTTATCTTCGTCTGCTCGTTATCGAGGTTGTATTCGTAGCTGATTTTATCGCCGTGGCCGTCTTCGGTTTTGGTCAGGCGGTCGAGTCCATCGTACGTATAGCTTGTCGTCCCGGTGCCGTCGGTCATGCTTGTGCGGTCCCCGTCTGCGTCATATTCGTATTTGACCGAGTGTGTTTTCCCGTCGGAATAGGTGATTTCTTTGAGGCGGTTGGCCGCGTCGTAGACGTAGGTCGTGGTGCGCCCTTCGGGGTCGGTCAATTTCGCCAGGTTGCCCGCCGCGTCATATTCCTTTTTGGTCTTGCGTTTGAGGGGGTCGATGACTTCGGTGACCTCACCAACTGCATTACGAATATATTCGGTCGCGTGTTTGTTCCCGTCGATCTGCTTGATGACACGGCCGGCGCCGTCGTATTCCGTTTCGGTCACCGTTCCATTTGGCTCTTTGACTTTGGTTGGCTCGTTATTCGCGTTATAGGTGTACGTCGTTTTATGCCCGTTCCCATCGGTCATCGTTTCGATGTTTCCATCGCCGTCGTAGACGTATTTGGCGGTATGCCCGAGCGAGTCTGTCACCTTCAGGGGGCGGCCCCGTTCGTCGCGTTCGATGCCTGTCATGTACTTCGTCAATTCGCCGCTGGCGTTGCCCCTTGGGCTTACCGTCCAGGCCTCCTGCGAGTCTTCGTTATAGCCGAACGTTCGCTTCTCGGTTTCTGGACTCGTTTCCGAGGCCCGGTCGCCCTCGGTGTCGTACCCATACGTCCATGTATGTTCCAACGAGTCGGTGACCTTTTCCACTTCCCCGTGGCTGCCGTATTTATATTTTGTGATCTGGGTTTTGCCGCCAGGGGCAGGTCGTTCGATCGTTTCCGCATTGCCATTGCTGCTGTTGCGTTTGATCGTCGTGAGCTCGCCCTTTGGCGTCTGCACCGTCAGGACATCGTGGGTACTATCATATGTCCATTCCGTTTTGTCGTGATCGGTGTCGGTCCTGCTCGTCCGATCCCCAACACCGTTGTACGTATATTCGGTCGTATGCCCATTGCCGTCAGTTACGGTCAGCGGCTCGTTCATCGTGTTGTACGTAAAGGTCTCAGTGGTAGCGCTCGACGTGCTGTAGCCCCGCGTGACCGCGAATGGCAGACCATTGCTGTCGAATTGCTCGTCGGTGACATCGCCCGTCGCTTTGTTCGTGATCTTCGTCTGGAAGGCTTCGTATTCGAACGTCGTGATATGACCCATCGGGTCTTCCTGCGAGGTCACCTGGTTGGAGCCGTTGTATTCATTGACGGTTTTCCCGCTCCGGCCGTCAGTCATTGTGGTTATCTCGTGCGACGCGTTATATTTGAACTGCCATCGCGCGCTCGATTCGCCCGGCTCCGTCACGCTCGAAAGCTCACCCGATTCATACGCATATTTCACGGTATGACCCATCGGGTCTTTCGCACTTTCCACCAGTCCTTCGCTGTTATATGCAAGCGTTATTTTACGGCCAGAGAGGTCGGTGATTTTTTCCAGGCGCCCTGCTCCGTTATACGTGAGCGTCGTTTCATTCCCGTTGCGGTCAATCGCGCTTTCCAATCTGCCGCTCCCGTTGAATTTATACATCGTCTGGTTCGCCAATCGCAACGTATAGCCCGACGACGAGCCGCCGAACGTATCCTCCGACCATTCCGGACCGGTGTATTTCCCGCCACTGTCTGTGAACGGAACCGTGCTCCCATCCGCCTGGACCAACATAGCTTTCGTGCCCGCTTCGACCACCAGATGATCGCTGAACGAACTGCTCCACCCATAGCCGAACATGCCCTTCGTGTTCGCCGCCGCCGCGGCCTGCGAGTTGTAGTAGCGCGTCCAAATCAACCCGACACCACGGCCCCCGACAGCAAGATCGGTCTGTTTCTCGGAGAAGTCCCCCGTCGCGCAATCCACCGGGTCAACGCATGCCGGCAGCGGTGCCTGCCCCGGCGCGGACGGGTTTTCCGAGCCGCCGTACTGCGTTTCCGGTTCGGCCTTGACCGGTTTGAGAAAATCGAGCTTACCGGTTTCTTCCTTGATGCTTCCAAGATTCGCGAAGTCCGGTTCGACTTCCACTTTGCCTGTCCCTGCCGTTTTCTCGAATAGGCCGCTGTTGACGAACTTTGGTTTGCCACCTTCGGGCCCTATCCTGAAGACCGGGGGACTCGATTCCGTGTTCGCCTTGAACGTCGCCAAGTTCTTCACCTCGGACGTTTCCGACATAGAGAAGTCCCCCGAGCTGTCGGTCATCGTGCCTTCATTGACCAGTAGCCGTGCTTCCTGGAGGTAGGTATCGCCAAGCGTCGCGGTGGCGCCCGGAAGGACCACGGTATTGCCGGACCCCTTCATCACACCGAAGTTCGTGGTCAGAGAGTCAGACACATCGACCGTGCCTGCGCCCGTCAATATGCCGCTCGCATTAACCTGTTCCAAGGTCCCGATCGTAGCGGTACTCCCACTCGACACACTGAACGAGCCACCGGCCAAGACCACCGTCGCATGCGATGCTTTCAATGCGCCGGCCGTCACCGTAGCGTCGTTTTCGATCAGGCCTTCGAGCACGCTCCCGCCGAGTTGCACTGCCGTTTCGCCCACGAAGCGCAACGCGCCGCTTTCGCCGTTGATCGTCCCTTCGTTTTCGAAAGGAACCCCGATTTCCGTCCGCGCGGTCCCCGCCGTCTTCTCAAACAGGCCGGTGTTCACGATCTTCGGTGTGCCGCTCTGCACCCTGAACACTGGCGGAGTGCTTTCAGAGTTCGCCTTGAACGTCCCCGCGTTCTTGAACACCCCGGTTTCCGACATCGTGAAGGTATTCGAGCCCAGTGTCGCCGTGCCTTCATTGACCACCAGACGCGACCCTTCGATGTAGACATTACTCAGCGAGGCAGTAGCGCCGGACGCGATAACCGTAGACCCTGAGCCTGCCATCCCGCCGCCTTCCCAGGTTAGTGACCCGGTCACGTCGACGGTGCCCGCGCCGGTCAACGTCCCGCTGCTGAGGGTCAGCGCGTGCAGGCTCGACACTTCCAAGGCGTTCGATACTTCAAGGGACCCACCCACGAACGCCAGCGTCCCTTCGCCCTGCACTACGCCGGTGTGATTCGTGCCTTCCCCCACTCTGACCGTCTTCCCCGACCCGATGCACGCCACATCGCTCGACCCCGGCACCCGCCCTTCCGACCAGTTCCCCGGCGTCGACCATTCCCCTTCGCTCACCGCAAAAGCATCCGTGCAGACCGATTCAGCCGCCGCAACATCAGGCACCACCATTCCCGACGGCGCCACCGCCAACACTACGGCTTGCGAGGCTGTCAAGAGCGCCGCTTGCGAAGCGCCCAGCACCACTACGCTCCGCACGGATTGCGGGCACGCATCCCGACCCCGCCGTCTCGGCCGGATCGCAAGCCATGCCAAGGCTAACCGCATGACCCCCACCACCAGTTCCAGTACACGGGACATTCCGAGGGTTCTATCAGAGGTAGGCAGGGGATTCAAACCCGCTCTGCGCGATCGTCCGATGCGCCCGGCGCCATGGCCAACCAGCTGTCTCCGACCCCCGCTGGGGGCACCGCTGAAACGGCTCCCGCGACCAAAGGCGGCGGACGAGGTCGAACTCGCGACCCCGAGCTTGGCAGCTCCGAAATCGGCTATTCTCGACTGGAATAGTCAGGTTGACAGGGAACGTAGATTGGAGAGGGCGAAACGTGCACGTGGATCCGTACATAGTTCTGGGAGCAGCGGTCGTGGGTCTGCTGGTCGGGATGACCGGGGCCGGCGGAGGGGCGTTGATGAGCCCCATGCTGATCCTGCTGTTCGGCGTCACGCCGTCGACGGCGATCTCCAGCGACCTCGTGGCGGCGGTGCTGATGCGTCCGATCGGCGCGGGTGTACACATGCGCGCCAAAACCGTCAACCTGCAGCTGGTGAAGTGGATGGTGCTCGGCTCGGTGCCGGCGGCGTTCGCGGGCGCGTATCTGCTGCACCTGATGGGCAGCACGAAGGCATCACAGGAAAACATCGAGGTGGCGCTCGGGACGGCGCTGCTCGTGGGAGCCGCCGCGATGGTGCTGCGCCTCGTGCTGGACCGCCGCGCGGGCAACACCCGCAGCGCGGCGGTGCACAGCATCGTCCCCCGGCCGGCGGCGACGGTGGCGATCGGCGTCGTGGGCGGGCTGATTGTCGGGATGACGTCGGTCGGGTCGGGGTCGCTGATGATCGTGCTGATGCTGTTCCTGTACCCCGCGATCGGGGCCAAGCAGCTGGTCGGGACCGACCTCACCCAGGCCGTCCCGCTGACGGCCGCGGCCGCGCTCGGCGCGCTCGCGTTTGGGCACGTCGACTTCGGCGTCACCACGTCGCTGGTGATCGGCAGCGTCCCCGCCGTGTACGTCGGCTCGCGGCTCTCCTCGAGCATGCCCGACCGCTACATCCGCCCCGTGATCGCGTTTGTGATCTTCGCGTCCGGCCTGAAGTACGTGGGGCTCGGAACAACCGAGCTCGGGTGGACGCTCTGCGCGGTGCTGCTCGCCGGCGCGACGTGGTGGCTCTTCTACACGCGGCCGTGGCGCAGCGCGGTGGCGGCCACGGCGCTCGAGGGCGCGAGCGCCGCCGAGGCACCGCGGGACGCGGTGTAGGTGGGCGCGGCGGTCCCCAGCGCGGCCAGGGCCAGTTCGTCGTAGGTGACGGCGCGACGGCGCTCGCCCGCGCGGTCCAGCGCCGCTTCGAGCGCCCGCGCGTGGCGGCGGCGCAGCAGGCACGTGGGGGAGACGTCCAGCCGCAGGGTCGCCCCGGCCAGCAGCGACCCCACGCCCACGGAGGCCGGGCCCCACGCGGGGGCGAGCTTCCACCAGGGGCGGTCCGTCCTGCCGCGGTGCGGGTCGAGCCCCCCGCGAGCGGTCCCACCACGGCCCAGCCCGTCGCCGCCGAACCCGCCGTGCAGTCCCACCGCGTCGGCCCACCACCGGAAGCGGGGGCTCAGCACGCTGCGCAGCGCGGGGGTGTAGGCGTAGGCGGGCGCGACGAACCCGTCGGGCTCGAGCCCCGCGAGCTTCAGCAGGCGCCAGCCCGCCTCCACCGCGCGGCGGGCCTCGTCGCGGTCGAGCCCCGCGAACTCCGCGGCGCGGCGGCTGCGCACGGGCGTCGGCAGGCGGCGCGTCCACCGCGCGCACCCAAGCTGCTCGTGCTGGAAGCCGTGCTGGGCAAGCGAGTCGCCGCGCCGGCGGCAGGCGGCCAGCCAGCTGGTCAGCTCCGGGGAGCGCTCACCCAGCGGGTGCAGGTCGCGCGCGGGGATCACCAGCAGCGTCACGCGGGACACGCCGCGAGACTCCAGCCACTCGCGCACCTCGACGCAGCGCTCGAACGTCGCGGGCTCGACGTCGTGCAGCGCGACCGCCAGCGTGCGAGCCGCAGCGCGCGTCGAACGGGGGGGTGTCGAACGGGGGGGTGTCGGGGGGGGATCGTCCACGTGTGTGAGCACGCCACCACGCGGGTGCGCGGCTGGCCGAAACGGGGATGCTCGCCAAAGGCGGGCGTCTCCCGGCTTCGGCCTCCTACCCGCCGGCCTCGCGGCCGTGCCCTGCCACGCGCCGCCAAGGTGTGCACCGCTAGGCCGCACGCCGCGCCCCCGGGGTCGTGTCGGAGGCGCTCCGCGGCGCTGCCACCACGCGGCGGTAGCCCTCCGCGAGGCGGGTCATCGCGGCCTCCCACGTGCGGGCGCGCACTCCGCTCAGCGCGACCGCGGCCAACCGCCGACGCAGCAGCGGCGAGCCGGCCAGCTCCAGCACGCACTCTGCCAGCGCGTCCGGGGCGGGCTTGCAGAGCAGGCCGCTGACGCGGTGCTCCACGAGCGAGAGGGGGCCGCCCGCGGCGACGGCCACGACCGGCACGCCGGAGGCCTGAGCCTCCAGGATCACCTGGCCGAAGGTGTCGGTGGCGGAGGGGAACAGGAACACGTCGGCGCTCGCGTACGCCTGCGCCAGCGCCTCCCCCTGCAGCCACCCGAGGAACGTGGCGTGCTCCTCCCCGACACGTTCGCGCAGGCGCTCCTCCTCGGGGCCGCCGCCGTGGGTACCCCCGTCTCGCTCCGGGGCGGTCGAGCTCTCCGTATCCATAACAAAGAGATTCGGCCGCAAATTGCGGGTTCTTGTAACCAGCCGGGCACCACCGTGTGAAGGGTTGGTGAACGGGCGAGGTCGGGTAGTGCAGCGCTTCGAGGTTCTCCGCCGATCCGAGGGGACACGGTTGGCGACGACGACCCTCAGGGCTTCGTGGGGCGTGCGCTCGACCTCTCCGGCGCCTTCAGAGCACCCGCTCGCGTTGGCGTCCAGGGCGTCGCGTTGATTGAATGCGCGAGTGGCCACGCTCGCCGTAGGCGATCTTGACATCCACTACGAGGTACTCGGCGAAGGTCCACGCCTGCTCGTGTTCAACGGCTCGGGAGCCACGATCGCGTCCGCGCGACCTCTGATCGACTTCCTGGCCCAGAGCTTTGAGGTGCTGGTGCACGACCAGCGCGGTCTCGGTCTGACCGGCTTGCCCTCATCGCGTGAGGGCTTCACGATGGCGTCCTACGCCGCGGACGGCGCGGCGCTGCTCGACCACGCTGGCTGGCCGACGGCGCGGGTCTTCGGCATCAGCTTTGGTGGCATGGTGGCCCAGGAGCTCGCCGTCACCTGGCCCGAGCGCGTCGAGCGGCTGGCGCTGCTGTGCACCTCCCCCGGCGGTGAGGGCGGGAGCAGCTACCCGCTGCACGAGCTCGACAGCGTGGCGCCCGATGAGCGGGCGCGCATCTGGCTTCGCAACCTCGACACGCGGTTCTCGCCGCAGTGGTTGAGCTCCCACCCGGGTGACCAGGCGCTGGTAGAGCAAGCGGTCGCACGAGAGGCGAGCCCCGTGACGCCGGAGCAGAGGCAGGGTGCACGCCTGCAGCTGCAGGCCCGCAGCGGCCACGACGTCTGGTCGCGTCTGCAGAGGATCCGCTGCCCGACGCTCGTGGCCTGCGGGCGCTACGACGGCCTGGCGCCGGCGGCCAACTCCGAGGCGATCACGTCACGGATCCCCGGCAGCGAGCTGCAACGCTACGAGGGCGGGCACCTGTTCGTGCTGCAGGATCCGCGGGCGCTCGCTGAGATCGTCTCCTTTCTTTCCAGCTAGCGCGGCCTCCGCGCCCGAGCGCCGCCTGGGTCCCGTCCCGCGGGATAGCTCACCGACGGGCTCGGGTCGCGTGCCTACCATCGAGCGCATGACAATCCAGCGGATGGACCACGTGGGCATCGTCGTCGAGGACCTCGCGGACGCGCGTGACTCTGGCTTGATCGGCGGTCGTTGCGGTCAGCTCAGCCATACAGATAGCTCCTTCAGTGTGTCGGGGATGACGTAGTAGTAGGCCCACAGGCCCTGGCGCTCGGAGTCCACGATCCCGGCGTCGCGGAGCTTCTTCAGGTGGTGGGAGAGCGTCGGCTGAGCGATGTCGAACAGCGGCACCAGCTCGCAGACGCAGACCTTCCCGGCGTGCTTGCGCAGCACGTCCACGAGCTGCAGGCGGATCGGGTCGCCGAGGGCCTTGGCGACCTCCGCCATGCGCAGCGCATCCTCGCGCGCCACGTCGGGGTAGACGACCGGCTCACAACAGCGCTCACCGGCCGCGCGCTTCTGCTTGGGGGACAGCTCCAAATCGACGGGCATCAATCTACTTATATCAATAACACTCGCTTCTGTCGATGTAATATGACAAGCGCCATGACGGCTCGCGACGCGACACCAGAGCAGCTCATCCGCGCCGACCCGGCACGCGGGTGGCTGCTGTGGTTTGCTTGGTCGTATCGACGGCCCAAACCCGGCGGTCGTCACGAGCTTTGGAGGTGTTCTGATGGGCGCGACGGAGATTGACGAGGGCAAGCTCGAAGCCTTCATGGGGCAGGCGGTGACGGACATGGGCGCAATCATCAGCGGCCCGCTGATGCTGATCGGCGAGAAGCTCGGGCTCTACAAAGCGATGGCTCACGCGGGGCCGCTGACCTCACAGGAAGTCGCGGAACGTTCGGGTGCGGCCGAGCGATACGTTCGCGAGTGGCTGGGAAACCAGGCCGCGGGGGGCTACGTCACCTACGACCGCGGGAGCGACCGCTACACGCTGCCGGACGAGCACGCGCTTGCGCTGGCGGACGAAGACAGCCCGTTCTACATCCTGGGTGTCTACGACTTGATCGCGTCGTTGTATGCCGACGAAGATCAGCTCGTCGAGGCATTTCGCAGTGGCGAGGGGATGGGCTGGCACGAGCACGACCATCGCCTGTTCCGTGGCACCGAGCGATTCTTCCGGCCTGGCTACCGCGCCCACCTTGTCGCTGAGTGGATTCCGGCCCTGGACGGAGTCCAGGAGAAGCTGCAGCGCGGCGCCAAGGTCGCTGACGTAGGCTGCGGCCACGGGGCGTCGACGATCATCATGGCGCAGGCGTTCCCGAACTCGCAGTTCTTCGGATTCGACTACCACGCCGCGTCGATTGAGCGCGCACGCGAAGCGGCGAAGGACGCGGGCGTCGCCGAGCGCATCACCTTTGAGGTCGCCGCCGCCAAGGACTTTCCCGGTGAGAACTACGACCTCGTGTGCGTATTCGACTGCCTGCACGACATGGGCGACCCGGTGGGCGCCTCTGCGCATGTTCTGGAGACACTCGACTCAGACGGCACGTGGATGGTCGTCGAGCCGTTCGCGAACGACCGCCTCGAGGAGAACCTCAACCCGGTCGGGCGCGTCTTCTACGGCGCCTCGACCGTGATCTGCACCCCGGCGTCGCTCGACCAGGAGGTCGGCCTCGCGCTCGGCGCCCAGGCCGGCGAGGCGCGCCTGACCGACGTGCTCAAGCAGGGCGGATTCACCCGCGTGCGCCGTGCGACCGAAACACCGTTCAACCTGATCCTCGAGGCACGGCCTTGAGGCCCGCGCAAAGAGAAATCTAAAAACGGCCGCTCACTGATCCAGCGGTCGGTCGCCGTGAGGCTTGTGTTGGGACGCTCGCTCTGCGTCACCAGACGGCCGGTACACCGTACGCGGCAAGGGCAGCGTCGCGTGTGACGACCGGGAGTCCCTCGACTAACGCCTGGGCGGCGAGCAGCCGGTCGAATGGGTCGCGGTGGGGGCGACCGGCCAGCTCCGGAAAGGGGAGCTCTTGGAGCCGTGCGACGTGGCCCCAGGTGACCGCCAGCACGCCGAAGCCGTCGGCGCGGGCCTGGGCGGGCCAGTCCGCGTCGATCGCCAGCTTGCCGATCGAACGCTTCACGGCGATCTCGATGAGCGTGCCAGCGCCGAGCAGCGGATCGTCTGCCGTCTCGATGGCCTTACGGGCCGACGCCGGCAGGCGACGGTCTGCGCCAAGCCACCACAGCAGCGCGTGCGCGTCCACGAGCAGGCGCATCGCGCGTCAACCGAGGGCGCCGAGGGCGCGGGCGACGTCCGGCGGCCACTCGTCGAAGTCCTCTGGCACCGTTATCCGCCCGCGCATCCGACCCGGCTTGCGTCTAACCCCGCCCTCCCCGGGGCCGATCGCCACGAGGCGCACGACCGGCTGGCGACCGCGACGCAGTACGACCTCCTCGCCGTCCTCGACCAGGTGCACCAGCTTCGAGAGCTGGGTCTTGGCTTCGCCGATGCTGTAGCTCGACACGCCTCGATGATAGCGGCGCTTGACCAACCTGGCCAAGTGCGAGGACAGGGCGTGCGCAGCACCTCGACTCGCCCCGCGCGCGGGTGCACCACTGCGCGACCCGCTGCCGAAGGCCATCCCTTCAAAGAACCCCGGTTCCGTGCCCGCTCCCGGACGCGGTGGGGCCGACCCGGGCTCAGGCGAGCGTCCGCGACGCGCCCCGGCGGGCGGCGCCCGGCTGGGAGGTGACGGCGGGGCGGCGGGCGAGGACCTGGTAGACGCGGGTGTAGCCGACGTCGAAGCCGTGGCGGGCGGCGCGCAGGTACAGCCGCCACACGCGCGTGCGCTCGGCGCCGGCGAGGCGCTCGGCCTCCCCGAGGTGCGCGTCGAGTCGCTCCTGCCAGTGGCGCAGCGTCTGCGCGTAGTCCCGCTGGAAGCCCTCGACGTGCTCGGTGTGCAGGCCGGCGCGCTCCAGCGCGAGTTGCACGCGCGAGTAGGGCAGCGGCTCGCCGTCGGGGAACACGTAGCGCATCGTGACCTCGTCGTCGAGTGGGTCGTCCTCGGGGTTCGTCACGGCGATCCCGTGGTTCAGCAGCGCGCCGCCGGGGGCCAGCAGCCCTGCGAGCGTCTGCGCGTAGCGGTCGATCCTGCTCGCCCCGACGTGCTCGACCATGCCGATGCTTGCGATCGCGTCGTACTGCTCCTCGGCGAGCTCGCGGTAGTCCGCGACGCGCACCTCCACGCGCTCGCTCAGGCTCGCGGCCGCGACGCGCTCGCGCGCGAGCGCTGCCTGCTCGGGGGAGAGCGTGATCGCGGTGACGCGCACCCCGTAGTGGCTCGCGGCGTGGATGGCGAAGCTGCCCCACCCGCAGCCGACGTCGAGCACGCGCTGGCCGGGGGCGAGCGCGAGCTTGGTGGCGACCAGGTCGAGCTTGGTCGCCTGCGCCTCCTCGAGCGTGCTCGCGCCGCGCGAGTACACCGCGCAGCTGTAGGTCATCGTTGCGTCGAGAAACAGCGCGAAGAAGTCGTTGCCGACGTCGTAGTGGTAGCGCACCGCGGCCGCGTCGCGCTCGAGGGTGTGGCGCTCGCCGCCGAGCCCCAACTCGAGCGCTGGCCGCCGCGGCACCCCGCCCGGCAGCGCCGCTGCCGCGACGCCCACCGCCAGCCGCACGCGGTCGAGCGTCGAGACCGGGGGCGGCTCCCAGTCGTCGACGACGAGGAACGCCGCGTCGAGGTCGTCGACGCTCAGCGAGCCCTCGACGTACGCGCGGAACAGCCCCAGCGCGCCCGGCGCCCGCAGCAGGTGCGCGAGCGCCGAGGGGCGCTCGAAGCAGAACGTCGGCGCCGCTGGCACCGTCGCGGGGACGGTGCCGCCGTCCCAGAACCGCACGTTGAACGGGCGCTCGGGCAGGGCGTGCGCGAGGCTGCGACGCAGGGGCAGAGAGTACGGGAGGGCCACCGGCTGTGTCGATGGTAGCCCGCCGGCACACCACTGCGCGACCCGCTGCCGAAGGCCATCCCCAGAACTGCCGTCCGGTGCTCACTGCTGACGCGGCGCCCCGCCCGGCAGGACGGGCTCGGCCTCGGGCCCCCTGGCGCGGCGTCCCAGCCGGCCCGCCCCCTAAGCTTCGCGCCGGTGCACCCCATCTCCTACTTCCAGGCGGTGGTCCTCGGGCTCACCCAGGGCGTCTCGGAGCCGTTCCCGATCTCGAGCCTCGGGCACGCGGTCGTGCTGCCGCGGCTGCTCGGCTGGAACATCCACCAGGGCTCGCCCTACTTCCTCACGTTCCTCGTCGCGACCCACCTCGCCACGGCGCTCGTGCTGCTGCTGTTCTTCCTGCGTGACTGGGTGCTGATCGTCGGCGGCCTCCTGCGCTCGCTGCGGGCGCGCGAGATCCGCGAGGACGACGTCTACGCGCGGCTCGGGTGGCTGCTCGTCGTCGGCACCATCCCCGCGGGGCTGCTCGGGCTGCTGCTGCAGGAACCGCTGCGCAAACTGTTCGCCTCCGCGTCCATCGCCGCGGCCTTCCTGATCGTCAACGGGGTCGCGCTGCTCGTGTTCGAGCGGCTGCGCCGGCGCCCCCCGCAGCCTGGGGATTACCTCGGCGACGCCGACGCGCGCATCGCGGGGCGCAGCTGGCGTCAGGCCGTCGCGATCGGCACCTCGCAGGCCGCCGCGCTGATCCCCGGCATCTCCCGCTCGGGCTTCGCGATGGGGGGCGGCCTGCTCACCGGACTCTCCAACGACGACGCCGCCCGCTACGGCTTCCTGCTCGCCACCCCCGTGATCCTCGCCGCCGCGGTGCTGAAGCTGCCCGAGCTGCTCGGCCCCCAGGGCGACGGCGTGCGCGGCCCCGCGCTCGTCGCGGGTCTCTGTGCTGCGCTCACCACGTTCCTGGCCGTCAAGTTCATGCTGCGCTTCCTACAGACCAACCGCCTCTCTCCGTTCGGGTTTTACTGCATCGGCTTCGGGCTGGTCTGCACCGTGGTGTTCGCGCTGGAAGGGTGAGCCGTCGTAGCCGACGACTGGTGTAACCGACGTCGGGTGTCAGCGCCGTCGGCCGAGCGGCTGGCTGCCGTGGACGCAGCCGCCATCATGTGAGGCGGGCTCGCGCGAGTCCTGCAGCCCATGCCCCGCACCCCACCCCTTCCCAAGAGCCCCTCGAAGATGTTCGAGACCCGCAGCCAGGCGTGGCAGGAGGTCGGTCTGCTGCACCAGGTTTCCCCGCGCGCGGCTAGGCGCGCGCGCGTGGAGGGGCTTGTGCTGGCCGTACTGTTCGTGGTGGTCGTGGTCGTCTACGACCACCGCCAGAGCCTGCTCTCGGTCGACACACGGGGCAGCGCCGCGGAAGTCAACACGCTTGTGCAGATCCTTACGGTGCTTGCGTTGCTCGGTCTCGGCTGGGCGATCGCGCGCGATGCCGGCCGCGCGCTCGGGCCCGCGCTGTTCCGGCGCATGGACCCCGCGACCGCGGGCACCGTGGGCTTCCTGGTGCGTCTCGCGACGGCCGTGCTCGCGCTGCTGGTGGCGCTGGGCGTGGCGGGGGTCGAAGCTCGCGCGCTGGCCCTCGGCGGGGCGTTTACCGCCGTGGTGCTTGGCCTCGCGGCGCAGCAGACGTTGGGCAACCTGATCGCGGGCACCGTGCTGCTCTCCGCCGGTCCGTTTCGCGTGGGCGACCACGTGCGCCTGCAGGGCGGGCCGCTGGCCGGGCAGATCGAGGGAGTCGTCAGCTCGCTGGGGCTGCTGTACACGACGTTCGCCACGGCGGAGGGGTCGGTGCTGGTGCCCAATAGCGTTGTGCTCGCGGTGGCGGTCCACACCGGGAAGGGCCGCCTCGGCGATGGGCACAGCGGGAGTGTGGGCGCCAGAGAGGCAGGCTCGGGCGAGGAGGGGCAAGCCGCGGAGGAGCCCCGTGCGGGCGCCGCAGCCGGCTACCGCGCGGGTGGGCGGGCTCCTCAACCCCCCACGCGGTAGTGCAGCAGTAGCTGGGACTCGCTCTCGAGTACCCCGAGCAACTCCAGTTCGAGGGGCGGCTCGAGCTCGGGGCCGGCGAGGATCCGCGGCGACTCCCCGGTGGCCCGCCCCCGCCGAGCTTCGGGGCGAGGGATATAAACAGCTCGTCGACGAGCCCGGCGGCGAATAGCTGCCCGTTGAGGTGCGGTCCCCCCTCGCACAGGAGCGTGTGCACCCCCAGGCGCGCGTGCAGCTCGCCGAGCGCGGCGGGCAGGTCGAGCGCCCCCTCGCGGGCGGCCCGGACGTACTCGACGGGCGCGGCCGTCCCGCGGAGCTCCCCCGTGGGGGAGGGGGTGAGGACTGCGATTCGCGCGGCGGGGTCGGCGAGCAGCGGGATGTCAGGCGGGAGGTCGAGGCTGGCGGAGACGATGACACGCGAGCGGTTCCTCGGCCAGCCCCCGCGCCGCTCGCAGTCGCCGGTGCGGCTCGTCGCGCACGAGCCGGCCGTAGCGCTCGGCGCGCACGGTGCCGGCGCCCACGAGCACGGCGTCGACGGCGGCGCGCAGTGCGTGGAACAGCTCGTGGTCGGCGCGGTTGCCGATCGGCCCGGACCGCCCCCCGACGGTGGCCCGCCCGTCCGTGGTGCACGCCATGTTGAGCAGGACCCGCGGTCGTCCGCTCGGCGCGTCCGCCGGCGGGAGCTCCCAAAGCCGCAGCCGCTCGAGCACCTCCTCGGCGCTCAGGGGTCGTGAGCCTGCACCCAACAGCGGTGTCAGCACGGCTGGTTGCGGGTTGGGTCTCATGGGCAAAACCCTAGCCGGGGAGTGCAACAACTTGAGAACAAAATGGCCGCTGCACGTGCTACCGTCGTTTTCGTTGGGTCGGCGTTAGGCCGACTAAAAGTAGTGCAAGCTCTCGCAGGTCGAAGCTCTTTGCAGCATCCTCCGCGCAGCAGCACGCACGAATCGTGGAGGAATGTCACATGCCTACTGGCACAGTGAAGTGGTTCAGCGACGACAAGGGATTCGGCTTCATCACCCCGGACGACGGGGACAAGGATCTCTTCGTCCACCACACCGGCATCAATGGCGACGGCTACCGCTCGCTGCAGGAGGGCGCCAAGGTGTCCTACGACGCGGAGCAGGGCGACAAGGGGCCCAAGGCCGTCAACGTCTCACGCCATTTAGGACGCTGCCCTGAAGGCGTAGGAGGACAAGTACTCGTTAGAGGACCCGGTTTACAGCCGGGTCCCCTAAGTATGGCTAGCGACGCAACCACACTGCCCCTGCGGGACTCGCTGCTGGACGACCCGCGCAGCGCGCCTCGGCGGGGGACGTGGCGCTCGCGGGAGGCAGCGCCACCCCCCGGCGAGCTGCTCGGCGCCGCGCGGACGCGCACGCGCACCGAGACGGCGATCGGGGCCGCGGCGCTGACCACGATCGCAGTGTGTGTGGCGCTGATCGTGCTGGCGGCGGCCGACCGTCCGAGCTTCCTCTCCTGCGCCCACCCACTACGGCTTCTTCCCCGCGCTGGATGGCCGGTCCGCTGGGCGGCCTGTGGCCGTGGTTCACGCGCAGCCCGCAAGCGATCAAGTCGCTGTTCACGGGGGCGCTGCTCGTGATGTACGTGGCGTACCTCGTGGGCCTGCGGTACGTGCCGGCGCTGCGGGCGCGGTGGGCGGTCGCGACGATCGTCGGGAGTGCACGTGGTGCTGCTGCTCTCCCCGCCGCTGTCGCTGACGGACGTGTTCAACTACATCAACTACGGGCGCATGGGGATGCTGCACGGCCTCGACCCCTACACCACGATCCCCGCGCTCGAGCCCCACTCGGACCCGAGCTACGCGCTGAGCAACTGGCACCAACTGCTGAGCCCCTACGGGCCGCGTTCACGCTGATCACCTACGCGGTGGTGCCGCTCGGGCTCGCGGCCTCGCTGTGGACGCTGCAAGGCCTCTGATGGTGGCAGCCTCGCCACGATCCTGCTGGTGTGGAGGTGCGCGCGCCTGCTCGGCCGCGACCCGGTGGCGGCGATCGTGTTCGTGGGCCTCAACCCGATCGTGCTGGTGTGGGGCCTGGGAGGCGACCACAACGACTTCTTCATGGTGTTCTTCATCGTGCTCGCCTTCTACCTGCTGTTGCGCGCGCGCGCACCGGGCATCTCACCGGAGTTGGACGTCTCCGCCGAGCGCGCGGCGGCGGGGGTGGTGCCCGCGGCCGACGACCCCCTGGCGGCGCTGGCGGCCGAGGTCGATCACGCCGGGGGTCGCCACGCGACCGCCGACCCCCCTGCGACCGCCGGCGCCCCAGGGACGGTGATCTCCGGGACCGCAGACCCCTCCGCGACCGCGACCGCCCCGCGCGTGCGGGCGACCCGCCTGGAGCAGTGCGCGGGTGGCTCTGGCCGCTGGCGGCGCCGGAAGTGGCGGCGGGGCTCGCGTTGGCGAGCGCGATCGCGCTGAAGGCGTCTGCGGGGATCCTCGTCCCGGTGGTGCTGGCCGGCCTGCTGCGTGCCCCGCGCCGCCTCGTGCAGGTGGTGGTGGGGTCGTGGCAGGCGGGGCCGTGCTGGGGGGTGTGCAGCGTGGTGGCGTTCGGCTTCCACCTGCCCAACCTCGGCACCCAGGGTCGCCTGGTGATCCCGATGAGCCTGCCCAACGTGGTGGGCCTGGTGCTGGGCCAGGGGGGCGAGACGAACACGATGCGCCTGCTGCTCAGCGCGGTGTTGGCGGGGCGGTGCTCGGCTGCTCGTGCTCGCGTGGCGGCGGCGGGACGCGTTGAGCGCCTCGGGCTGGGCGACGGTGGCGCTGCTGGTGACGCTCAGCTGGGTGCTGCCGTGGTACGTGCTGTGGGTGCTGCCGCTCGCGGCGCTCTCACGCTCGCGCGCGCTGCGCCGCACGGCGCTGGCGGTGGGGGCGTACCTGGTCCTCACGTGGATGCCCTCGGCGACGGCGATGGACAACGCGATCGGCCTGCGGCCGACAAGACCTCCCTCGGGCAGTCGCACCAGCATCGAAGTGAAACGGCTTGTTGAACGTCAGTGCGCGACCCCGCGCCGGGCGGTCCCCGCGCTGACGCGCTCCTCGCCCTCGGGTAGCGCGTCCGTCGCGCCCGACGTAGCCGTCCTTGCCGCCGACGCAGAGGTAGATGGCCTCGCCCTCGCCGACGTTGCGCACGAGCGCACGGTGGCGGCGTCGACGCGGGCGAAGCCGCCCTCCTCCAGGCGGTGCGCGGAGCCGTCGCCGAACTGCATCTCGATCGCGCCGCGGTGCACGAAGTAGAGCTCCTCCTGGGTGTCGTGGTAGTGGCGCCCGGTCTGGTAGCCGGGGGGCATGACGATCGCGTTGACGCCGAACGCGGTCACGCCGAGGCCCTTGCGGACCTTGCGAAAGCCGGGGCCCTCGCCCAGCGCGTCGAGGTCGCCGACGGCGTAGCCCTCGCCGACGGTCACTGTGGGGTACTCGTGGATGCCTCCATGGGGTCTCCTCTGGGGTGGGGTGGGGTGTTGTGTGTGGGTGGCAGGGGTCGGGTGTGGGCGGTGAACGCGGGGCGGGTCAGTGGTCGGCGACGTGTCCGCCCTCGGGTGAGAGCGGGTGGCCCTCCTGCGCCCAGCGCACGAGGCCGCCGCTCATCGAGTGGGCCTGGAAGCCCGAGGCGCGGAACGCCTGGGCGGCCATGTCGAGCGGGAGCCTACGCGGCAGTAGAAGACAACGGGGCGGTCAGCCGCGATCGTGGCGGCCTGCGCGGTGAGCAGGTTGAGCTCGATGTGGCGGCTGCCCTCGATGTGGCCGGCCTGGCGCTCGTAGTCCTCGCGCACGTCGATCAGCTGCAGGTCGGGGTCCCGGGCGCGCCACTCTGCGACCTGCGCGGGCTCGAGGGCGATCTCGGCGGCGGCGGCGGGCCCGGAGGGTGAGTGGGCGGAGCTCACCGACGGAGCGTAGCGCCCGCGCCCGCGAGCACCAGGGGAGCTCGGCGCCCGCGCGCGGCCGGCTCCCCACCGCAAGGCGAAGGCACTAGCATCCATCACATGGAGGCGGTGAGCGAGGTCTACACGATCCCCCAGGAGCACCTGGACCTCTGCGCGACGATCCGCCAGATCGCGCAGGAGCAGATCGCGCCGCGCTCGGCCGAGGCCGACGAGCAGGCCGAGTACCCGTGGGACATCCGCAAGGTGCTCGCCGAGCAGGACGTGCTCGGCCTGCCGTTCGGATCGAGTACGGGGGCACGGGCACCGGCACGCTGATGCTGAACATGGCGGTGGAGGAGATCGCCAAGGTGGACGCGTCGTGCGCGCTGATCCTGATGGTGCAGGAGCTCGGGACGCTGCCGCTCCAGCTGTTCGGCTCCGAGGAGCTCAAGGAGCGCTTCCTGCCGCGGTGCGCCAGCGGCGAGTGGTCGCCCGCGTTCGCGCTCTCCGAGCCCGAGGCGGGGTCGGACCCGGCGGGGATGAGGACGACGGCGGTCAAAGACGGCGAGGAGTGGGTGATCAACGGCACCAAGAACTGGATCTCCAACCTCGGGGTGGCGGACTTCTACGTCTGCTTCGCCGTCACCGACCGCGAGAGCCGGCGGATCACGGCGTTCGTGGTCGAGGCCGACCGGCCGGGGTTCAGCGTCGGCAAGCTCGAGCACAAGCTCGGGATCCGCGCCTCGCCGACGGGCCAGCCGATCTTCGAGGACGTGCGGGTGCCCCAGGAGAACGTGATCGGCGAGGTCGGCCGGGGCATGCGGGTGGCGCTCGGCGACGCTGGAGCGCACGCGCCTGGGGGCGGCGGCGCAGGCGGTGGGATCGCCCAGGGGGCGACCGACTACGCCGTCGGCGTACGCGCGCGAGCGGGTGCAGTTCGGTCAGCCGATCATCGAGCACCAGGCGATCCAGTTCAAGTTGGCCGATATGGAAACACGCACGGCGGCTGCGCGGGAGCTGCTGTACAAGGCGTGCGCGATGGCCGATCGCGGCGATCCACAGCGTGCGAAGTACTCCTCGATGGCGAAGGTGTTCTGCTCGGACACCGCGATGGCGGTGACAGTCGAGGCGGTGCAGGTGCTGGGGGGGTACGGTTACGTGAAGGAGTATCCGGTGGAGCGCATGATGCGGGACGCAAAGATCACACAGATCTACGAGGGCACCAACGAGATCCAGCGACTCGTGATCGCCCGGACGCTCAAGCAGGAGTGAGTGGGCGGGGGCCGGGCCGTGCGCTCGTCGAAGTCGCAGGTCGCCACCCAGCTGGGAAGGTCGGGCTGGCTGCGCTGATCGCGCTCGTCGCTGGGCCTCGTGGTGATCGTCGCTGGGCGAGGGCTTCAGCACCGTGGGGGCGGTGCGGGTGGTGGAGGACCTGGTCCTCGGGATCGCCGCGGTCGCGCTGCTGAGACGGCGATCGCGTTCGTGGCGGTGCGCATGGCGGGGTGGCGCGACCCGGAGTCCGAGGAGGAGTTCGAAAAGATCGTGCGCCGCGCGGAGGAACTCGGCCGCGAAGGGCTGGCGGTGGACCCCGACGAAGCGGAGTTCATGGAGCTCGACCCGCTCAACGACGAGGACTTCGAAGAGCTGGTGCGCGACGCGCTCGACGACCTGCCCGACCTGCTGCGCAACGCGCTGCGCCACGTGGCGGTCGTGATCTCCGACAAGGGCCGCCAGGCGGGGGCGTACGGCCTCTACCAGGGCGGCCAGATGCAGGACCGGATGCTCGGGCCGCCCGCCCACGACCGCATCGTGATCTTCAGGGACACGCTGCGGCGGGACTTCGGCCACGACCCCGAGCTGCTGCGCGAGCGCGTCGTCAAAACGGTGCGCCACGAGCTCGCCCACCACGTGGGCTTCGACGAGCTGGGCGTCAGCCGCCTCGATCTCTGAATCTGGCGCCCGTGGGCACGGCGTCTGGCGTCCCGTGGGCGCGGCGCGAGGCTGCGTCCTCGAGGGCTCGTGTGCTGAAGCACACTTCGCTCACTGCGTCCTTGCCTCGCTTGGCCCACGAACGCCAGAGGGCGAGGTGGCATAGGATGCGTGCCGCCGCAAGGGGAGGCGGGGCCGCTGCCGGGGCCAAAAACGACCAAGGAGAGCTTCGCATGCCTGACGCCGTAATCGTTGACGCCATACGCACGCCGATCGGGCGGGCGGTGAAGGGGTCGCTCAAATCGGTGCGCGCCGACGACCTCGCGGCGGTTCCGCTGAAGGCGATCCTGGAGCGCAACCCGCAGCTGCAGTCGAGCTCGATCGTGGACGTGATGATGGGGTGCGGCTTCGCCGAGGGCGAGTCGGGCTACAACATCGGGCGCAACGCGGCGCTGCTGGCGGGCATCGACTACCACGTGCCGGGCACGACGGTCAACCGCTTCTGCGCCTCCTCGCTGCAGACCACGCGGATGGCGTTCCACGCGATCAAGGCGGGCGAGGGCGACACCTACATCGCCTGCGGTGTGGAGGCGGTCTCGCGCGCCACGCAGGGCGGTGAGTTCGAGTTCCACCCGAAGCTGGACGGCTCGGAGGGGTCGATGTACAACGTGTACATCCCGATGGGGCTGACCGCGGAGAACGTGGCGGAGCGGAGAAGGTCAGCCGCGAGGCGCAGGACGAGTGGGCGGTGGTCTCCCAGAACCGCGCGGTGGCGGCGCAGGAGTCGGGCCACTACGACGTGGAAATCGTCCCAGTGACGGCGCCGGCGCACAAAGACACCGACCGCGAAGGCAACGAGGTCGAGATCCCCGAGCAGGTGGTCACCAAGGACGACGGCCCGCGCCCCGGCACGACGCTCGAGAAGCTGGCGTCGCTGAAGCCGGCGTTCAAGCCGGACGGGACGGTGACGGCCGGCAACGCGTGTCCGCTCAACGACGGCGCCGCCGCGCTGCTGGTCACCTCCGAGGAGCGCGCGCGGGAGCTGGGGCTGAAGCCGAAAGTGAAGATCCTCGCCTCCACGGTGGTGGCGATCCGCCCCGAGGTGATGGGCCTCGGCCCGATCCCCGCGATCCAGCAGCTGCTGAAGAACACGGGCATGTCGATGAGCGACATCGACGTGGTCGAGATCAACGAGGCGTTCGCCGCGCAGATCGTGCCCTGCAAAGAGGAGCTGGGCATCGACGACGAGAAGCTCAACCCCTTCGGCGGCGCGATCGCCCTGGGCCACCCCTTCGGGATGACCGGCGCGCGGATCATGACGACGCTGATCAACGACCTCCAGACCCTCGACGGGACCTACGGCATCGAGTCGATGTGCGTCGCGGGGGGGATGGGCATGGCGATGCTGGTGGAGCGGTTGGGCTGAGCCTCTATTGGTAAGCCCCCGCGTGATGCCCGGGTAGGTGCTGCGCGGGGGGCGTTTTTTTGATGAGGGCCGCCTTGAGGGCGGCCCGCGCGGGTCGCGTTGCGCGGAGAGGACACGCAGCGCGGAGGCTCAGGTATCGAGTCCGGGGATCGGCTCGATCGGGAGCTCGCCGTGAATCTCCGCCAAACCGATCAGGTCGTTGCGGTCCCGGGGGCGACCGGCAAGGCGCTTGAAGCCCACGATGCTGCTCAAGCCGGCGACCAGGAACTCGAACCCGTCATCCGCCGCACGCATCGCGCGTGCCTCGACGGTCTCGTAGTCGAGCGGGGCAGCCCTCCGCGCATGATGTCGATCACGCCGGCGCGCGTCTTCGCTCGCAGATGCGTCTGGTCGAGCAGGTGCTCCTCGCGAAGCGGGGCAGCATCGCGCAGGCGCACGCCGTCGAGCTCGAGCAGGGCGGCCAGCACACGCCGGTCGTTGTCGGGGTCGTCTGGGACCAGGAAGTCGATGTCCTGGGTCGCCCGGACGTAGCCGTTGGCAGTAAGGGCGAAGCCGCCGACTATGACGAAGCGGGCGTCCTGGGCGACCATTGCGGCGACGGCAACGTCGAGCTCAGGATCGAGGGCTGCCATCGGCTCGCTCGACGGCTCGTAGCAGCCATGCCGCCTGGGCTGAGAGGTGCTGCCCGCGCCTGAGCAGCTCGCGGATTGGCGTATCTGCGGGTGGCGTAAGGGCGTGGCGCTTCTCCTCGTTGAGCGCAGCCCACTCTACCTCGTGACCGGGCGAGAGCAGAGGGGTCTTCGAGGGGTTCTTGGCTGGAGTGCTCACAGCCTCATTCTATCCAAGATGCCCGACTGGCTCAGACTAATGTCGGCAAGATATCTATCGAGGTGCCATATGCGGCGCGCTGTCCAGTCGGATAACCGCATATGTCAGCGTTCGCCGACAAGAGCGTACTGACACCGTACGACGACATGATACGATTGACAGCGTACGCTGACAACAACGCGGAGCGGGTATGCGCGTCAACTCGATCAACGATATAGCGGCCACGATCCGTGGCCGCCGTCTCAGCTTGGGCCTCAGCCAGGAGCAGGCCGCGGCCCGCGCGGGTGTATCCCGCCAGTGGGTCAGCGAAGTGGAGCTGGGGAAGTCGACAGCCGAGCTCGGTCTGGTGCTGGGCCTGCTCGATGCCCTTGAGCTGGACATTGAGCTCGCCGTCCGGGGGAGCGAGGGACGAGGGGCCGTCTCGGTCGATCTGGACGCAGTGTTGGACGAGCACCGCGGCCCATGACGGACTCGCTCGTGGTGCTCATGGAGGACCAGGTCGCGGGCACGGTGGTGCGAGCCCGCGGTGGACGACTGACGTTCACCTACAGCGAGGAGTACCGCACCCGCGAGGGTGCGACGCCGCTGTCGTTGTCGATGCCAACGCAGATCCTCTCGCATCCCGACCAGGTGGTCACAGCGTGGCTGTGGGGGCTGCTGCCGGACAACGACGCGGTCCTGCGCCGGTGGGGGCGAGAGTTTCAGGTGTCGGCGAGCTCGCCGTTCTCGCTGCTCGGAACCCCGGTCGGCGAGGATTGCTCCGGCGCCGTCAGGTTTGCCGCGCCCGAGAACGTGGAGCGTGCGCTGCGGCGCCCCGGCGAGGTCAGCTGGCTGACGGAGGAGCAGGTCGCGGAGCGGCTTGCGGAGCTGCGCCAGGACTCGACCGCGTGGCTGGGCGAGTCGTTCACCGGCCAGTTCAGCCTCGCCGGCGCACAGGCCAAGACCGCCCTGCTCCTGCGCGACGGCAGGTGGGGCGTCCCGTCCGGGGCCGCCGCGACGACCCACATCCTCAAGCCGGCCGTCGCGGGGCTGGACGAGCACGACCTGAATGAGCACCTGTGCCTGGACGCGGCCCGCCGTGCCGGACTGACCGCGGCGCACACCCGGATCGCAAGGTTCGCCGAGCAGACCGCGGTGGTGGTCACCCGCTATGACCGACGCCTCGCCGGCGGGCACGTCACTCGCGTGCACCAGGAGGATCTCTGCCAAGCGCTCGCCGTCCCGCCGGCCCGCAAGTACCAGAACGAAGGCGGCCCGGGAGTCTCGGAGGTGGCGGCGCTGCTGCGCCGCGCGATGCCTCCGCGCGTAGCACAGGCGGCTGTCTGGGCCTTCGCCGACGCGCTCGCCTGGAACTGGCTGATCGCCGGCACCGACGCCCACGCCAAGAACTACTCGCTGCTGCTGGCGGGCAACCAGGTCCGTCTCGCGCCGCTCTACGACGTCGCCTCCGCGCTGCCGTACGGCACGCACGAGCACAGGCTGCGGCTGGCGATGAAGATCGGCGGGGACTACCGCCTGTTGCCATACAACAACCGTTGGCCGGTGGCCGCCAGAGAGCTCGGCCTCGACGGGAGCGCGCTCGTCGAGCGCGTAATCGAACTCGCCGACCGCGCGCCGGACGCATTCGCGGACGCCGCCGGCGCGCAGGAGGTCAAGCGACTCAAACGCAAGCTACCCGGCAAGCTGGTCAAGCTGGTCGCTGAACGCGCCACACGCTGCCGGCGGCTGCTCGACTGACAGGCTCTCTGAAGCTCAGCGCGGGGGCATCCGCAGCGCCCCATCCAAGCGGATGACCTCGCCGTTGAGCATCGGGTTCTCAACGATGTGAGCGGCAAGAAGCGCGTACTCATCCGGTTGACCGAGGCGCTGGGGGAAGGGAACGCCGGCGCCGAGCTTCTGGCGTGCCTCCTCGGGCAGCGCGGCGAGCAGTGGGGTGTCGAACAGTCCGGGGGCGATCGTGCAGACGCGGATCCCGTACTGCGCGAGGTCCCGGGCCGCCGGGAGCGTCATCCCGACGACGCCGCCCTTGGAGGCGGAGTAGGCGATCTGCCCGACCTGGCCGTCGAAGGCGGCGATGGAGGCGGTGTTGACGCAGACGCCGCGTTCGCCGTCCTCGCCGAGGGGGTCGAGCGCGAGCATCGCGGTGGCGGCGAAGCGCAGCACGTTGAAGGTGCCGATGAGGTTGATCTGGAGGATCGTCTCAAACGGCAGCAGCGCGTGGGGTCCCTTGGAGCCCGCGACCTTCTGCGCCCAGCCGGTGCCGGCACAGCAGATGGCGATGCGCAGCCCGCCCTCGACGGCGGCGGCGCGCTCCACGGCGCCCTGCACCTGGGCCTCCTCGCGCACGTCGCAGGCGACGAACTCGAGACCCAGCTCGGAGGCCAACGCGCCGCCCTTCTCGGCGTTGACGTCCGCGATCGTGACGAGCGCCCCCGCGGCGTGCAGCCGGCGCACGGTGGCCTCGCCGAGCCCGGAGGCGCCGCCGACGACGATCGCTGAGGTGCCCTCGATCTGCATGGTCGGCGGGGAGCCTACATTAAGACGCGGCCGCGAGAGCGTCAACGCGAACAGGTCCTTGGGGTCGGTGAGCCAGCGCACCAGCTCCAGCCCCGCGGCGTCGAGGTCCCCGCGCAGGCGGGCGGGGGTGAACTTGGCGGAGATCTCGGTGCGCATCTCCTCGCCGGCGTCGAAGTGCACGTCGAGCTCCAGGGCGCGGACGGTGACGGTGTGCGCGCGCCGGGCGCGCAGACGCATCTCGATCCACTCGTGGCGGTCGTCGAACAGCGCGATGTGGTCGAAGTCGCGGGGCTCGAAGTCGGCGTCGAGCTCGCGGTTGAGCACGTGCAGGACGTTGCGGTTGAACTCGGCGGTGACGCCCTGGGCGTCGTCGTAGGCGGCCTCGAGCACGTCGGGGTCCTTGACGAGGTCGGTGCCCATCAGCAGGTGGTCCTCAGGCCCGAGCAGGCCGGCGATCTCGCGCAGGAAGCGCCGACGGGAGCCGGGGGGGAAGTTGCCGATGGTGCCGCCGAGGAACACCACCAGGCGGGGGCCGGCGGCGGGCGGCACGCGGTCGAGGTGGCGCTCGAAGTCGCCGATTACTCCGTGCACGCGCAGGCCGGGGTACTCCAGCGTGAGCTCGTCGGCGCAGTCGCGCACCATCTGCTCGGTGACGTCGACGGGCACGTACCGTTCGAGCGTGCCGGCGCGGTGCAGCGCGTCGAGCAGCACGCGCGTCTTGGCGGCTGTGCCGGAGCCGAGCTCGACCAGCTCGACGGCGCCGGTCAGCGCGGCGAGCTCGTCGGCGGTGTCGTGCAGGATGCCGCGCTCGGTGCGGGTGGGGTAGTACTCGGGCAGCTCGCAGATGCGGTCGAACAGCTCCGCGCCGCGGGCGTCGTAGAAGTGCTTGGGGGGCAGCTCCTTGAAGGGCCGGGTGAGCCCGTCGAGGACGTCCTCGGCGAGCGTGCGCTCCTCGGCGCCGCCGAGGTGGGAGTCGATTTGGATGTCTGCGGCTTCCGGAGTGTCCCCGGCGGCGGCGTTCCCGTTGACGGCGTCCCCGTTCGTGCCCCCGGCAGCCTCCTCCGGGGCGAGCGCTCGCGAGTCGGTGGGGTCGCGAACGGGCTCCATCACGCCTCTCCGTCCTGAGGACGTGTCTGGACGTCCTGCGCCAGCCGCACGCCCGCAAAGATCTGCCGTCGTAGGGGGAGGTCCCAGTTGCGGAAGGTGGGGCTGGCGACGCGCGGGCTCGTGGCCCAGGAGCCGCCACGCAGCACTCGGTAGTCCTCGCCGAAGAACACTTCGGAGTACTCCCGGTAGGGGTACGCCACGAACCCAGGGTAGCCGCGGAAGGGGCTGGCGGTCCACTCCCACACCTGCCCGATGCCCTCGAGCACCCCGTCGGCGGGCCCCACTGCCTCCGAGCCGGCGCCCCGGACAGCCCCGCTACCGTTCCCCTGCCCGACGCCCTCCAGCGTCGGCTGACTCCAGGTCGCCGCCCGCTCCCACTCGGCCTCGGTGGGCAGCCGCGCACCGTGCGCGCGGGCGAAGGCGTCGGCCTCGAACCAGCTGACGTGAACGACTGGGAGCCCGCCCGCCCCTTGGAGCCCGCCCGTCCCTTGCGGCCACCCTGCGTCGCCAGAGGCCACGGCGGCGGCGTGGTGTGTGAGGTCGTACTCCTCCTTCCACGCCCACCCCTCCGCGGACCACCACTCGCGCCGCTCGTAGCCGCCGCCCTCGGCGAAGCGCAGCCAGCTCGCGTTGGTGACGGGTCGGCGGGCGATGCGGAACGCGCCGGTCTGCACGAGGTGGCGAGGGCGCTCGTTGTCGTACGCGAAACCCTCGGGGCCGGCGCCCATCGAAAAGGCGCCGGCGGGGAGCTCCAGCCAGCCGTCAGCGCCGTCGAGCGCCGCCAGGCGGGGCTCCCCGGGTGGGAGCAGCCCGGCGAGTGCCAGCGTCTGGCGCATGGTCTCGGTGTGCTGCAGCTCGTGGCGCAGTACCAGCTCGTGCAGCACGCCGTCGCCGACGCCGACGCCGTCGCGGGCGAGCGCGAGCACGACGCGCTCGCGGACGTCCTCCAGGTAGGCGCGCGCGCCGGGAGCGTCGAGCAGCTCGACGGACCCCCGCACGGCGCGCGGGGTCTCGAACGCGTCGTAGCGCTCGGCGAGGTCGGGGCGCAGCAGCGGAAGGCCGGCGTGGCGGTGGGCGAGCCACAGGTCCTCGTAGGCGGCGATGTGCGCGAGGTCCCACGCGAGCGGGCTCTGCAGCGGCGAGTGCACGCGCTCGAGGGCCTCGTCGGAGAGGTGTGCGACGAGCGCGAGCGTGTCGCGCCGCACGCCGTCCAGCGCAGCGAGCGTCTCTGCGGCGAGCGGGTCGGGCGCGACGGTGTGGGGGGGAACGGTGCGGGCCATGGGGTCCGAGCGCCTACCCAGAGTACGACGTTTGCGTCCGTTTGGCTCACCCCGGGTCTCGGCTCTGGTCCCCACCGCCGTTCCGAACGTCAGGAAGCGCCCGCGGCGGCCGCGTCAGCCACGACCAGCAGGCGCTCGGAGGCGAGCAGGCTCGCGGGCACCCGGGGGTCGGGTCCCGGCCAACACGGACGGCGAGCGCGGGGGCCTTGCCGGCGCCGGTGACCAGCAGCAGGGAGCAGCGCGCGGCGCGCAGCACGGGGAGGCTGAGCGTCACCCGCTCGGGCGGGGGCTTGGGCGCGTCGCGCACGGGCAGGCACAGCGCGCCGGAGTCGTCGTCCACCTCCGGGAAGCCGGGGAACAGCGAGGCGGTGTGCCCGTCCTCGCCAAGGCCGAGCAGCGCGACGTCGAGCGCGGGCAGGCCACCCTCCTCGGCGGGGGCCACCCGTCCGCGCAGCAGCGCCTCGTACGCGCGCGCGGCCGCCTCGGGGCCGAGCTCGCCGAGGACGCGGTGCTCGCACGGGCCCTCCGGTCGCGTCGGGGAGGCGAGCGAGCAGCGAGGAGGCCACCAGCAGGTGGTTGCTCTCCGGGTCCTCGGGTGCGACACAGCGCTCGTCGCCGTACCACAGCTCGACCGCGCTCCAGTCCTCGAGCAGCCCGGCGAGCAGAGCGTAGGTGTAGCGCGGGGTGGAGCCGCCGGCGAGCGCGAGGTGTGCGACCCCGCGGAGGTCCACGCGCCTCCTGCAGCGCGCGCGCGAGCTCCGTCGCGGCGTGCACGGCCGCGCTTCGGGGTCGGCGAAGGTGAGCAGGCGGGTCACGGCGCCATCTGCGCCACCGCCGCGAGCGCGGGCGCGTAGGTGGGGTCGCGCAGAAGCGCCTGGCGGATGCCCTCGCCGAGGATGCCGGCCTCGCCGCGGGAGGCGCCGAGGAGCGTCCACTCCCGCTCCTCCCCCCGGGGGTCGGAGCGGAAGGCGTGCAGGCCGCCGGGCCCGCGGTCGAGGCGCAGCCGCCAGCCGCCGGCGGTCTCGAGCGTCCAGGCCGGCGAGGCCGCGCACCTGCAGCTCGGGGGCGGCGAGCAGGCGCAGCGCGACGTCCTGGCGGCGGGTGCTGGCCCACGCCGGTGAGCGCGTCCTCGCGCACCGTCAGCGGGGGCACGTCCCAGCCGAGGCGCGAGGCGAGCCAGCCGACGAGCAGCAGCGCGGAGATCGTGGAGTCGGGGTGGTGGCGGATCGTGAGCGCTGCGAGCAGCGACAGCTCGCGGCGCAGCTGCGGGGGGTCGAAGGCGGTGGCGAGGCGCTCGCGCCACGGGGTGGAGCGCAGCCAGGCGAGGTCCACCACGTAGGCGCGCTCGGAGAGCGTGCGGGCGCGCTCGACGGCGTCGCGCCAGACGGGCTCGTCCACGGAGTCGACCAGCACCGCCTGGGCGAGCGCCGAGCAGCTCGTCCGCCACCTCGGGGTGGCCGTGGGGGGACCACAGCAGCGTGGGCAGGTCGGACACGACGAGCGGGTCGGCGATCGTGTAGAGGTCGTCGAGGTGGCGGTCGCCGAGCTCCACCACCACCGTCTCGCGCAGCAGGGTGAGCTCGCCCGGTCGCGGGTCGCCCTCGGAGGCGACGGTGGCGCGCGCGTCGAGAGCGGTGCGGCCGGGTTCGTAGGAGAGCACGACCAGGCGCGAGGCGTGGAAGCGCCCGACCCCGCGCAGGCGGTTGGCGATCTCCCCGCTCCAGGCGCGGTCCACGAACGCGATCATGTTGAGCGCGCGCGCGGGAACGTAGCCGCCGTGCTCGGCGTGGCGTTCGGCGAGCATCGCCCGCAGCGCGGCCTCGATCGCGTCGGGCGTGGTGCCCTGGGCGCTCCACACCGCGTCGGAGACCGCGGGCATCAGCAGCCCCCCCCGCGCCTAAGCGCACGCCGTCCCGCACCCTCCGGTCCAGGAGCCTGCCGCGGGTGCGTCGAGGGGAGCCTCGCACCCATCAGATCGCGCGCCAGGCGTGGCCCTCGCGCAGCAGGCCCGCGGCCTCCGCGGGACCCTGCGAGCCGGCCTCGTACTGCGGCAGCGGCCCCGGCGCGGCTTCCCAGGCGCGCACGACGGGGTCGCAGATGTCCCACTGCGCCTCGACCTCGTCGTTGCGGGTGAACAGCGTGGGGTCGCCGCGCATCGCGTCCATGATCAGCCGCTCGTACGCCTCCGGGGACTGCGAGAGGAACGAGGTGCCGTACAGGAACTCCATGTTGACGGGCCGGATCATCATGCGCGTGCCGGGGATCTTGGCGCCGAGCTGCAGCGAGACGCCCTCGTTGGGCTGCAGCGTGAGGATCAGCTGGTTGGGCCGGATGCCGAGCGAGCCCGTCTGGTCGAAGGCGAGGTGGGGGACGGGCTTGAGCGTGATCGCGATCTCGGTGATCTTGCGCGCGAGGCGCTTGCCGGCGCGCAGGTAGAAGGGCACCCCCGCCCAGCGCCAGTTGTCCACCTCCAGGCGCAGCGCGGCGAACGTCTCGGTGATCGAGCGCTCCCGCACGCCCTCCTCGTCCAGGTACCCGGGCACGTCCTCCCCGCCTGCAGTGCCCCGCGGCGTACTGCGCGCGCACGGCCATCTCGGCGATGTCCGCCGCCGTGGGGGCGTGGATCGCCTGCAGCACCTTGACCTTCTCGTTGCGCACCTCTTCGGCGGTGAAGTTCACGGGCGGCTCCATCGCGACGTGGCAGAGCAGCTGCAGCATGTGGTTCTGGATCAGGTCGCGCAGCGCCCCGGAGTGGTCGTAGTAGCCGGCGCGGGAGCCGATGCCGATGTCCTCGGCGGCGGTGAGCTGCACGTAGTCGATGTAGTTGCGGTTCCACAGCGGCTCGAACAGCCCGTTGGCGAAGCGGAACGCCAGCATGTTCTGGACGGTCTCCTTGCCGAGGTAGTGGTCGATGCGGAAGACCTGGGTCTCGTCGAACACGTCCAGCACGCGGCGGTTGAGCTCGGCGGCCTCGGCGAGGGAGGTGCCGAACGGCTTCTCGATGATCACCCGCACCTCGGCGCCGGCGCGGCGGTTGAGGCCCTGCGCGCCGAGCGCCTCGACGATCACCGGGAAGAACTCGGGCGCGGTCGAGAGGTAGAAGGCGCGGTTGAGCGGTTCGCCCGCGCGCTCGTCGAAGCGGTCGAGCACGAACGCGAGCTCGCGGTAGACGCGGTCGTCGTCGAACGTGCCGGGCACGTACTTGACGTGCGCGAGCAGTCCCGCGAGCACGTCCTCGTCGGGGGTGCGGCGCGAGAAGGAGCGGATCGCCTGCTCGCACTCGGCGCGGTAGTCGTCGCGCTCCTTCTCTTTGCGCGAGACCCCCACGAGGTGAAAGCGCTCGGGCAGCGCCCCCTCGTGCGCGAGGTTGTAGAGCGCGGGCAGCAGCTTGCGCCGCGCGAGGTCGCCGGTGGCGCCGAAGATCACGAGCGTGGTCGGGCGCGACGGGCAGCCGCTCCAGACCCTCGACGAGCGGGTTGTCCGGCGCCTGCTCGAGCGTGCTCAGAGCCGACCGGCGGGTGCGTGCGCCCGCAGTGTGTGGTGTACGGGGGGTGAGCAGGGGTGATCGTCCGCGCGTGTCGGTGCGTCCACCGGGGGAGGTACGCGCGGGACCTCCGTGTCCCGCTCCACGAGCGCGCACGCTCATCCGGACTTCCTCACCGCGTGCCCGCCGAACTGGTGCGCCGTGCGGAGGGTGCTCATCCGCTCTTCCTCACCGCGTGCCCGCCGAACTGGTTGCGCAGCGCGGCGAGCACGCGGTTGGCGTAGTCGCCGTTGCCGCGCGAGGAGAGGCGCGCGTACAGCGAGGCGGTGATCGCGGGGGTGGGCACGTCGCGCGCGGTGGCCTCCGCGATCGTCCAGCGCCCCTCGCCGGAGTCCTCGGTGTAGCCGGTGAGCGCGTGCAGGTCGTTGCCGTCGGCTTCGAACGCGCGCGCGGCCAGTTCGCACAGCCACGAGCGCACGACGGAGCCCTGCCCCCAGAGGTGGGCGATCTTCGCGTTGTCCAGCTCGTACTCGCACTTGTCGAACAGGTCGAAGCCCTCCGCGTAGGCTTGCATGAGGCCGTACTCGACGCCGTTGTGCACCATCTTCACGAAGTGCCCGGCGCCGGCGGGCCCGAAGTGCAGCCACCCGCGCGGGCCGATCGCGGCGAGGCTCTCCTCAGTTGGTCGGGCGGCGCGAGCACGTCGAGGAACGGCGCCAGCCGCTTGACCGCGCGGGTGGGGCCGCCGACCATCATGCAGTAGCCGACTTCGAGGCCCCACACCCCCCCGGAGGTGCCCACGTCGACGTAGTGGATGCCGCTCTTTTTGAGTTCCCCGGCGCGGCGCTTGTCTTCGGTCCACTTGCGTGTTGCCGCCGTCGACGATCGTGTCGTCGCGGTCCAGCAGCTTGGCGAGCCGGTCGATCGTCTGCTGGGTGATCTCGCCGGCGGGCAGCATCACCCACACGATCCGCGGCGGCTGCAGGCGTTTGACGAGCGTCGGCGAGCGAGGCCGCGCCGACGGCGCCGGTGGCCGTCGCGCGCTTGACGGCGTCGCGGTCGGCGTCGTAGACGACCACCTCGTGCGCGGAGTCGCGGAGGATGCGGTGCGCCATGCCGCCGCCCATCCTGCCCATCCCGACGAACCCGATCTGGCTCACAACTCCTCCTCTGGTGTAGGTTGCAGGCACACGCGCACGTAAAGGTATCCATTTGAGCCCCGACCCCACCCACCAGCGCCCCGACCGCAACCTCGCGCTGGAGCTGGTGCGCGTCACCGAGGCCGCCGCGCTCGCGGCCGCGCGGCTGGTCGGCAAAGGCGACAAGGAGGCCGCCGACCAGGCCGCCGTGGACGGGATGCACTACGCGCTGCAGTCGGTGCAGATGGACGGCGTGGTGGTGATCGGCGAGGGCGAGAAGGACGAGGCGCCGATGCTGGCCAACGGCGAGCACATCGGCGACGGCTCCCCGCCGGAGGTGGACATCGCCGTGGATCCCGCTGGAGGGCACCACGCTCGCCGCCCACGGGATGCCGAGCGCGCTGGCGGTGATCGCGCTGTCGGCCCGCGGCACGATGTTCGACCCCGGCCCGTGCGTGTACATGGAGAAGATGGCGGGCGCCCCCGAGATGGCCGACCTGCTCGACCTCGACCGCCCGCTGGCCGAGACGGTCGCGCTGATCGCAAAGCGCAAGGGTTGCGAGGTCGGGGACGTGAAGGTGGTCGTGCTCGACCGTCCCCGCCACGAGCAGGGCATCAAGGAGATCCGCGAGGCGGGAGCGCGCGTGCGGCTGATCCCCCACGGCGACGTGTCCGCCTCGCTGCTGGCGGTCACCGAGCGCTCTCCCGTGGACCTGCTGTGGGGCATCGGGGGCACCCCCGAGGGGGTGATCTCCGCCGCGGCGATCAAGTGCCTCGGCGGCCAGCTGGTGGGGCGGCTGTGGCCCCGCGACGAGCAGGAGCGCTCCGCGGCGCTAGAGGCCGGCTACGACCTGCAGCGGGTGCTCGACCGCGACGACCTCGTGGCGGGCGAGGACGTGTTCTTCTCCGCCACCGGCATCACCGACGGCGACGTGCTGCAGGGCGTGCGCTACCCCTCCGCGGGCGGGGCGACCACCGAGTCGCTTGTGATGCGCACCCGCTCGGGCACCGTGCGCCGCGTCCACGCGCGCCACGATCGCGCGAAGCTGCGCGAGATCTACGGCGACGCGCGGTTCGGGTAGCGCGGAGCGCGGCCCTTCGAGTCCTCGCCCTCGCCCGGGCGGGATCGACCCGGAACCTCTCCGCCTCGCAGCGCCCAGGTGGCGAGGAACGGATCGGCGAGCGCGACCTGACCGTGGCTGTAGATGAACAGGTCGCCCTGGGCGGCGAGCGCGTCCCGTGCGTCGGCGGCGGAGCTCTTGACGAGCCCCGCTCGGTCGAGGGCGGCCTTACGCAGCGGATGGTCCTCGCCGGCGGCGACGGCCTTGACGAGCTTGCGCTGGTTTGAGGAGAGCAGTTCCCACGTGCGCTGCAGGCCGTCTGCGGCCTCTGCGGTCGCTTCCCTCCAAGCTGCCTGCAGCTGCGCCGACCCGGCGCCTCGTTCAGCCTGGTCCCACAGGAAGTGGGCGATCATCATGGCCCGCTGGGGGTGGCCCGCGGCAATGCGGGCGAGCGCCTCCGCGGTCGAGGGCTCGAGGGCGCGGTTCGTGTCGGCGAAGCGCTCTTCGATGAAGTCCGCCACGTCCGCGCTCGCGAGCGGCCCGACCCGCACCGCGCGGGCCTGTTCGAACAGCGGTCGCCGTCGGTCGCCGAAGAGGGCATCCATCATTCCCGCGTGGCTGCCGGCGAACACATAGGAGACTGCGCCTGCGTGGTGCTGGATGTGGCTGCGCAGCACGCCGTCGAGGTCAGGCTGGGCTGCCAGCATCTCGTGGAACTCGTCGTACGACACGAGGCTGCGGGAGCCGGTCCGCTCGTGCAGATGCTTGGGTGCCTCGAGCAGTTCGTGCAGCGCGGGGAGTGGGTCCGGGCCCCGCTCGGCCGTCGCGAGTCCGACGGACGCGATGCCGGGGAGGCCGAGTGTGGCGCTGGGGTCTATGCGGCGGCGCAGGGAGTGCCAGGTCCGGCGTAGCTTGCCCGTGAACGCCTCGTCGTAGGCGGCCCCGATTCGCTGGACCACGTCGCTGACGGTGGTCGCGCGGGAGAGGTCGACGGTCGCGACGGCGAAGCCGTGCTCCTCGCGCACTGTTTGGGCAAGCCGTCCGAGCAGGGTGGTCTTGCCGTAGCGCCGCGGACCGGTCAGGCGTGCCGACTGCCCGCTGTCGGCGAGCGAGGTCAGCAGAGCAAGCTCCTCTTCGCGGTCGATCAGATCCCGCGGGGGGAGCGGACGGTCGTAGAGGAACGGGTTCGCCATGGTACGGAGAAAGCGTACCAAACGGTACGGACTTCCCGTACCGACTTCAGGCTCTGGGCGCGGAAACCCGCTCGGCTGTCGCGGGCGCGTTCAACCGGGAAGGACCGTTCCGTGGTCCTGTGTGTCGCCTCCGGACCTCTGCGCTCCGTCGCTTTCGGCGAGGCTCCCGACCCGCGACTCCGCGCGGCGCAGACGCGCGAGCGAGCGCAGGAAGCCGTGGGTCACGAACACGTGGATGCGCGACTGGGTTGCGTTGTAGAGGCGGAGGCTGAGCCCCGAGGCGATCGCGGGGTGGAAGTTGGCGACCTCCACCTCGACGTGCAGGTGGGGTCCCTCCAAGCCCCCGCCCTGCACGCGACGCACGTCGATCTGCAGGTGCCCCTTGCTCGCGCGCCCCGCGCGGGCGACCAGCAGCCCCCGCACGATGCGCCAACGCACCACGCCGTGGTCGGGCTCCAGTTCGTACTCCGGGGCGCTGAACACGAGCAGCGTCAGGGGGCGGAAGAGCAGGACGACGAAGCGCTCTGCGGCGGTGTAGCGCACGCGCACGAGCCCCAGCGTCACGCGGGTCAGGAAGCGCCAGTACGTCCGCGCGAGCCGCTCCAGGTTCTCGGGGGTCCACAACGCGCTCAGCGCCCGCTCGCTCAGCAGCATGTCGGCGGACTGCACTGAGCGCATCGCTCCGGTGCGCTCGTCCACGGTGGTGTGGTCGCGCAGGTTGGCTATGCGGGCGTCAGCCACGGTGTCTCCCAGGCTACTTCGGGGTCGCGACGGCCCCGGCGGAGGCCAGCTCTCCGACCGGCTCCTCCCGACTAGCTCCGGGCGGCAAGGTGCCCCCGCGCTTGGCTCCCGACCAGCCCCCGGGGGGCAAGGCGCCCCCGCTGGGCCTGCGCCGACGGGCCGCTCAGCCCGCGGTCGCCCCGCCGGTGGTGGCGGCCGCGGGGGCGGGTGCGAGCGGACCGGAGGGCGTGCCCGACGCGGACGGGTCCGGTTCGCCGAGCGTGGGGGTGTTCGCGACGTGGCCGACGATCTGGGTGCTGACGTGCACCGTCTCCTTGATTGCGAGCGCCTGCGCGGCGCCCTGCGTCAGGTCCCAGGTGGCGCCGTTGTGCCCGTAGGGCCCGCGGTCGAGCACGGGCACCGTCAGCAGGTGGCCGCGGTAGCCGATCTGCACGAGCGTCCCGCAGGGCAGGGTGCGGCTCGCGACGCCCACGATCGTGGGGCTCATCGTCTGTCCGCAGGCGGTGGCGTGGCCGTAGAAGCCGGGGCCGAACCACGTCGCCAGCGTGAGCTTGCCCGGGGAGGCCGGCGTGGCCTGTGTGGGGGCTGCCGCTCCGCCGGTGGGGGTGGGCGAGCCACTCGCCACAGGGGCGCCCGCGCCGAGCGACGCGGTCAAAAGCCCTGCCAACAGGGCGTGCCTGAAGAAAGCGGTGCGCATGGTTGTCGTCGCCTACGGGGTGAGCTGACGGGCTCGCGCCTCACGGCGCTACGGTCCCGGACGGACCGATTCGCCCCCGTGGACCGACGCTCGGTCCACAATGGGTCCCCCGTCCTCCGCGACCTGGGCCGCAGAGGTTCGGCGTGCAGGCAAGTATATAGGGCTCGCGGACGGGTGTGCTGTCCAGTAGAGGGGGCGCTCAGTCGAAGCGGCCCAGGAGCCCGCAGTTTGCGGAAACTCAGCCCGGCGACTCGTGCCCGACAGCCTCAGCCCGACAGCCGCCGGAGGGCGTCCTTCACGAGTCGCTCCCCGGCGGAGACCCCCGCTTGGGCGAGCTCCCCGAAGAGCTCCGCCACCGAGGTCGCCAGCTCGGTGTTGCTCGGGGGCTGCACGGCACGCCCCGGCTCGATCTGCTCCTCGGCCTCGAAGCCCTGCGGGGGCACCGGGCGCTCGACCGGTCTGGGGGCGGCCTTCGCGCCCCGCCTTGGGCGCGCGTTCGTTGCCGGCTCCGTCGGGGTGGTCGTCCCTCGTTTGGCGCGAGCCTTCGCCCTGCGTGCGCTAGGGCGCTGGGGGCGGGTGCTGGGGAGGCTCCCCAAAACGCTCGGACTGTCTCGCTCGGGCCCGTCGGTTGCGGTGGGAGGACTCATGCGGTCGCCATCATCGCGCATAAGGACACACGGCGGCGAAGCGTTAGCATAGGGTCCACGTTCGGTTGTAAGGTGGCGAGCCTCGGCCGCAGCCGGGCGGGTGCAGGTCCTCGGTGCATCCGGCAGGGTCGCCTCAGGTGCGACGGGGCGGGCGGCCAGGGAAACTTCGAGAAGCGCTGTCAACGGAAACGGGAATCGATGTCAGTAGTCGAGTTGCAGGAGCTGGATGAGATCAAGGGCCTGCTGGCGAAGGGCCAGCAGATCGGGGTGTTGACCTTCGCGGAGATCTCCACCGCCACCTCAGAGCTGGACCTGGACGAGTCGGACGTCGAGGAGCTGCACGGCTTCCTCGAGAAATCCGAGATCGAGCTCGTCGAGGACATCGACCCGGCGACCGCGGCGGCCTCGCAGGTCGAGCGCGCCCCGGACAAACGGGGCCGGCGCAAAGCGAAAGCGACGCTCGACCTCAAGCCGGACATGACGACCGACTCGCTGCAGCTGTTCCTCAAGGACATCGGCAAGGTGCGGCTGCTGACCGCCCAGGAGGAGGTCGACCTCGCCAAGCGGATCGAGCGCGGGGACCTCGACGCCAAGCAGAAGATGGTCGAGTCCAACCTGCGCCTGGTGGTGTCGATCGCCAAGAACTACCGCAACCAGGGCCTGCCGTTCCTCGACCTGATCCAGGAGGGCACGCTCGGGCTGGTGCGCGCGGCGGAGAAGTTCGACTACCGCAAGGGCTTCAAGTTCTCCACGTACGCCACGTGGTGGATCCGCCAGGCGATCGCCCGCGCGCTGGCGGACAAGGCGCGCACGATCCGCATCCCGGTGCACGTGGTCGAGAAGCTCAACAAGATCGGCCGCGCCGAGCGCAAGCTGGTCACTGAGCTCGGCCGCGAACCGACCGCCGAGGAGATCGCGGACGTGACGGGCATCGACCCCGAAGAGGTCGACTCGATCAAGCGCTCCGCCCAGGCCCCCGTGTCGCTGGAGAAGCCGGTCGGCGACGAGGAGGAGTCGGAGTTCGGCCAGTTCATCGCCGACGAGCGCGCCGAGTCGCCGTACGAGCGGGCCGCCGAAATCCTCACCAAGGAGGCCCTGCGCGAGGCGCTGGAGAACCTCTCCTACCGCGAACGGCGCGTGCTCGAGCTCCGGTACGGCCTCGGCGGCGAGCACCCCCGCACCCTCGACGAGGTCGGGCGCACCTTCAACGTGACCCGCGAGCGCATCCGCCAGATCGAGAACCAGTCGCTGAAGAAGTTGCAGAGCCTCGCGGAGGCCCAGAAGCTCCGCGACGTGGCGTAACGCTCCGTCTAGCGCTCCGCTCAGCGCTCAAGCCCTGAGCGGGCGGTGCCGATGCGGAGAGCATGTTCGACGTGCAGTCAGCGCTGCGCGAGCTGGTCTCCAAGCACGGCTCGGACCTGCACCTGAAGGTGGACTCGCCTCCGCTGTACCGGGTGCACGGCGTGCTCACCCACGACGAGCACGGCGAGACGCTGAGCGCCGAGGACACCGAGCGGGCGCTGCACGACCTCCTGCACGACCCGACGAAGCTGCACGAATTCACCGAGGAGCACGAGGTCGACTTCTCGTTCGAGATCTCCGGCGTGGCGCGCTATCGCATCAACGCCTTCCGCCAGCGCGGGGTGATCTCGCTGGCGTGCCGCGCGATCCCCCACAAGATCTCCACGATCGACGAGCTGACGCTGCCGCCGGTCGTGCGGGAACTGGCCGAGGAGGAGCGCGGGATCATCCTGCTCACGGGCACCACGGGGTCGGGTAAGTCCACGACCCTGGCGGCGATGATCGACCACATCAACGAGACGTTCTCCAAGCACATCGTCACGATCGAGGACCCGATCGAGTTCGTGCACCGCGACAAGCGCTCGGTCATCAACCAGCGCGAGGTGGGGATGGACACCGCCTCCTTCAAGCGCGCCCTGCGCCGCGTGCTGCGCCAGGACCCCGACGTGATCCTGGTGGGAGAGATGCGCGACGAGGAGACGGTCCAGACCGCGCTGTCGGCCGCCGAGACCGGCCACCTGGTGCTCTCCACGATCCACACGGTCGACGCGGCGGAGTCGATCAACCGGATGCTCGACTTCTTCCCGCCCCACCAGCACGCCCAGGCGCGCTCGATGATCGCGGGCACGATCAAGGGCGTCATCTCCCAGCGCCTGGTGCCGGGGGCCGACGGCGGCCGGGTCGCGGTGTGCGAGATCCTGCGGATGACCGGCCGCGTGCGCGACATGATCATCGACCCCGCCCAGACGGGCAAGCTGCACGAGGTGATCGCCTCCGGCGGCTACTACGGGATGCAGACCTTCGACCAGGCCCTCTTCGGGCACCTGAAGGCCGGGAGGGTCACGCTCGACGACGCGATGCGCGTGGCCTCCAGCCCCCACGACTTCAAGCTGCTCGTGCAGGCCGACGGCCGCCGCGGCACGACGATGGAGGACGTCGCCTCGATGTCCGAGCAGCGCGGCGAACGGCCCACCGCCCCTGCCGCGTCCCCAGACGGCGCACCCGCCGCGCAGCCCCTGCAGGAGGCGGCTCCCGCCGCCCGCCCGCCGTTGACAGTCGCGTAGGGGGGCTACATCCAACGCCGGGAAGGAGTCGATGCCCGCTTCTGGCAGCCGGAGGTCAGTTTCTCTCTCTTCTAAGCGATGTTTTAGAAGATGTAGAAGGACGGCTTGAGCGGGGGCCGATACTTCATTTGGTAAAGTAAAGGGGTGGCCGTCGATGAGACATGTCCGGTATGCCGCACGGCTGAGATCGTGTGCGCGAAGTGGACGCTGTTGCTGATCCGTGACCTCGCCGAGGGTCGCTCGCGCTTCTGCGAGCTGGAGCGCTCGCTGGAGGGCATCAGCCCGCGCACGCTTTCGCTGCGGCTGCGCGCCCTGGAGGAGGAGGGCATCGTCGCGCGCCAGACCTTCTCCGAGGTGCCCCCGCGGGTGGAGTACGCGCTGACCGAGAAGGGCTCCGCGCTGCTGCCGATCATCGAGGACATGCGCATCTACGGCGAGCGGTGGATCGTGCAGGGTTGCGAGGACCGGGTGAGGTCTGCGATCTCCCCCGGAGTTCCCCTCGCGGTCGCATGAACCGCAAGGTTCAGCGAGTGGGATGGGTCCATTCAGTCAGGTGCGGTGTCTTCCATCGAGCGGCGAATGTCGGAGACCTTGCGAAAGAGCTGTAGCGGGTTCTCGGGAGTGTCGAGGAAGCCGTGGCGGCGGTAGAACGTGGCGGCGCGGTCATCGATCGCGTCCACGACTACCAGTCGTGCGGCGGCAGTGTCGCTGGCGACGACCGATAGCCGCAGCGCCTCGGCAAGCAGGCGGCTTCCGAGGCGAGCGCCCTGGTGGCGGCGATCGACCGCGAGACGAGCGATCAGGATCGTAGGGATCGGGTATCGAGGCATCCCGCGTGTATGGCGCCGTGGAGCATCCTCACGGCGCACTGACCCAGTGGTCAGACTTACGTAGCCAGCGAGCGTGCGGTGTTCGAGCGCGAGGTACGTCCGTGCGAGGTCGGCTCGGTGGCTCGCGAGCGCGTGATCGATGAGCCACGCATTGAGCTCTGAGGTGCCGCAGTCGAAAGCTGTGAGGTCGTGATCGGCGCTCAGTCGCACGAGCCGTGGGGCGCTGCTCACTCGTGCGCGATACGGGGCAGCTTGAACAGCTCGCGCAGCTCCGGCACGACCTCGCCGGGCGCGTCGAGCGCGGCTGCGAATCGATCGAAGGTGTGATCGCTCATCACCAGGTGACGGCGCGCGTCCAGCAGGTCGCGCGCGCGCTGTTGGGCTGCGTCGAGTAGGAACCCCGTTACGGTCTGCCCATTGAGCGCGGCGGCCTGTCGGATCAGGGTGTCCTGCTCGTCGGTGACGCGCACGTCGATCCGGCGAGAACGGGGGTTGGTGGTGGTGGGCATCGTGACTCCTGTGGAACGTGTCGTCCTGACAGTGTACACACACCGTGGCCTACGAAAGCTGGCGCAGCCGATTGCGGTGGCCGTCGCGTAGGCCTGCAAGACCCCCTGCGTCCGCAGGAGCGCGGGGAGCGCCGGCGAACTGCCTCCCGTGCGCTCCCCTCAGCTCGAGACCGCCCTCACGCAGTTCGTCAAGGACGCCGCGCGGCACTTGCAGGCGGAGCTCGACGCCGGTGCGGAGGTGCCGTTCGAGCTCGCGGCCACCGCGGTGCGCGGGCGCCCGGCGCTGTACAGCTACCGCCCGCTGCCCGGCGCGTTCATCGGCGAGCGCTGGTCGGCGCTCACGGGCCTGGAGAGCTACGCCGCGGCGGAGCGCCTGCTGGAGTGCCTGCAGGGGCTCGAGCGCTACCTGCTGCGTGCGGACGTGCGGGTCGGACGGGGCGCACGGCGGGCGCGAGCGAACGTGGTGGCGCGCACGCTGCTGGAGGCGGTGTTCGCCGAGCAGACCGATTTCGTGCTCGACGGGGAGCGGCTGCGCCGGGCGCTTGAGGAGCTGGACGAGGCGGCCTCCACGAATGCCGGCGAGGCGGCGCTGATCGAGACGCTGCACGGCCTCTCCACGGTCGCGCCCGAGCTCGCGGGGGCCCGCGCGCCGGCGATCGGCCGGCCCGAGCTCGCGTGGGCGCTGGCGCGCTTCGAGATGGGCTGCGAACGGGCCTCGGAGCTGGAGGCGCTGTAGCGATCACCTGCTCGCGCTGCGGGCGCTGCTCGAGCCGGAGGGGCCCTGCCTCCGGGCTGACTCGCCGGCCGGCTTGCGGCGCTCTGCGCGACGCCCGCGGAGCGCGCCGGCCTGACGCGGCGGACGGCGCAGGCGGTCGCGCTGGAGCGCGCCGTGATCGCCGGCGCCGCCTGGAGCACACGAGCTGCGAGGCGCTGGTGGCGGAGCTCGCGGGCCACCTGCGGGCGTTGCTGCGCGACGTCGTGTGCGGCCACCTGCCCCCCGACCTCGTGACGCTCGCCGACGCGCTGGCGGCGCCGCCGGAGGTGACGGTGCGGCGTGGATCGGCTGGGCCGCCCCACGAAGGAGACCGAGGAGGTGACCGCGCGGCGCGGGTCGGGTCGCCCCTCTGGGGAGACGACAGAGGAATTAACGGCGCGTCGCGGGCCGGGTCACCCGTCTGGGGAGACGACAGAGGAAGTGACCGCGCGTCGCGGGCCGGGTCACCCGTCTAGGGAGACGACCGAGGAAGTGACGGCACGCCGGCAGGAGGGGCCGTCCCGTGAGCGGATTCAGGAGAAGAGGACGTCGGCGACGCGAGTCGAGACCGGCGAGATCCTGAACGTCCCCGTCTAGGTGGGGCACGAGGATCGGGTCGGGGTCGCCGAGCGCCCGTGAGAGCTGCGCGACGCTCGCGCGGTCGCGCTGCACGAGCACGTCGAAGTCGGCGAGGTTGGCCGCCACGCGCGCGGCGAGCCGCTCGCCGAGCTCGTCCGGTGAGCAGCGCCTGCACCTGCGGCGGGGGTGTGCCCCTCCAGGCCGTCGCGGTGGACGCGGTTGACGATCAGTCGCCGGCGCGGTCCATGCCCGCGGCGGCGAGGTGCTCGGCGAAGGCGGCGCCTCGCGCGCGGGCTCGGGCTCGGGCGAGGTGACGAGCAGGAACGCGGTGGCGGGGTCGCGCAGCAGCTGCCTCGACCGCGCGGGCGCGCTCGCGGAAGCCGTCGAGCATCCCGGCGAGCGCGCCGAAGAAGCCGGAGAGCTCGCCGATCAGGTCGACGCCGGTGAAGCGCGAGAAGACGACAGCACGAGGCCGCTCCCGCGGCCGACGACGCGCGCGGCGAGCGTGCCGGGCGCGAGGAACATCTTCAGCGCGCGGCCCTCCAGGAAGCGGGTCATGCGCGCCGGGCGCGTCGAGGAAGTCCAGCGCGTTGCGCGAGGGCGGGGTGTCGAGCACGATCGTGTCGAAGCCGCCCTCGCGGTGCAGCTCGTAGAGCTTGGCGATCGCGGAGAACTCCTGGGTGCCGGCGACGGCTGAGGAGATCTCCTGGTAGATGCGGTTGGAGAGCACCTCCTCGCGCGCGCGCTCGTCGGGGGCGAGGCGGGCGATCAGCGTCGTCGAAGGTGCGCTTGGCGTCGAGCATCGTCGCCCACAGCTCCCCGCGCAGCTCGATCCCCTGGGCGGCGAGCAGTGCGGGGTCGATCCGCCGCGGCTCGTTGTCGAGCTCGTCGATGCCGAGCGCGCTCGCCAGGCGCCGGGCGGGGTCGATCGTGACGACCGCGACGCGCTGCCCTTCGCGGGCGAGCCCCAGCGCGAGCGCGGCGGCGGTGGTGGTCTTGCCCACCCCGCCGGGGCCGGCGCAGACGCAGACGCTGCTTGCCCGGCGAGTCGCCGCTGCGAGCTTGACGTGGCGCGGGGGCACGGGGGGATGGTATGGAGTCCCCCGCCGGCCCCTATATGATAGGTCCCCAAAAGAGAACACACACCCCCGCCCGCCGCCCCGTGCAGGAATCCGCCCGCCACGTGCGAATACCCACCCGACGGCTTCCCATCGACGGGTTTCCCCCATCGGTGGGCCCCACCAACAGCGAGGACGGAGCCTGCCGTGCAAGGAAGGGCGAAGGTCATAGCGTTCGCCAACCAGAAGGGCGGCGTGGCGAAGACGACGACGACGCTGAACCTGGCGGCCGCGTTTGCGGAGGAGGGCCACCGCGTGCTGTGCGTGGACATGGACCCGCAGGGCAACCTGACGATGTCCCAGGGGATCGACCCGGACACGCCTGGAGAAATCGATGTACGACGTGCTGGTCCACAAAACCTCGATCCGCGAGGTGATCCGCCGCCGCGAGGTGGACATCGCCTGCGCCTCGATCGACCTCGCGGGCGCGGAGATCGCGATGTCCACGATGATCGGCCGCGAGCGCTCGCTGCAGAAGGCGTTCGAGCCGATCCGCGAGGACTACGACTTCATCTGCATCGACACCCCGCCGAGCCTGGGGCTGCTGACGATCAACGCGCTGACGGCGGCCGACAAGGTGATCGTCCCCGTGCAGTGCGAGTATCTGTCGATGCGCGGGCTGATCCAGCTGCAGAACACCCTGGCGATGATCCGCGAGAACCTCAATCCGGACGTCGACATCGAGGGTATCCTTCCCACGTTGGTGGACTCGCGCACGATCCACGCGAAGGAGGCGATCGAGATCCTCGAGGAGAACTTCGGCGACCGCGTGTTCGCCTCGCGCATCCGCAAGACGGTGCGCTTCGCCGAGGCGCCGGTGAAGGGCATGTCGGTGCTCAAGTACGAGCCCCACGGGGTGGCGGCGCAGTCTTACCGCCAGCTCGCGCAGGAGGTGCTCATGCACGGCGTGAAGGAGGAGCAGGCCCTCGCGCACAGTGCGGGCGAGATCGCAGTGCGGCGGGGCCACATCGCGCAGGGCGCGCCGGCGCCGGCCCGCGCAGACGCCGGCCCCCGACGCCCAGGAGGTCCTCGCCCGTGGCCCAGAGTAAACGCGCAAGCATGAGGGAGGGCCCCCTGGCGGCGCTGTTCAGTAAGACCGAGGAGGAACAGGCGAAGGAGCCTGAGAAGCCGTCCGCGAAGACGCCCGAGGAGCCTCCGGCGAAGGCGCCCGAGGAGCAGCCCGAGGCGGTGGAGGAGCAGCCGCAGACCGTCGCGAAGGCGGCCGAGGCCGAGGCCGAGGTCGTTCAGGAGGAGGAGGAGACGACCACCGTCCCCAGCCCGCGCGAGCGTCTGCGCAACGTGTTCTCCGCGGAGATCCCCGCGAACATGATGGAGAGGCCGGCCGCGGCGGCGAGCGAGAAGGCGCCGCCGCGGCAGCCGACGCCGACGCCGACGACGACGATGTGTATGCGCGCGAGGACCGATCGGAGATCGGCCAGCGGCCGGAAGTCGGCGGGCAGGCGCGTGATCCAGCCGGTGATCCGCGTGGTGGGCGTCGGCGGCGCCGGCGTGAACGCGGTCAACCGGATGGTCGAGGCCGAGGTCGCGGGCGTGGAGTTCCTCGCGATCAACACCGACCTGCAGTCGCTGCAGCAGTCAACCGCGGACATCACGCTGCACATCGGCGCCGAGCTGACGAGGGGCCTCGGGTCGGGCTCGGACACGGACCTGGGCCGCGCGGCGGCGATGGAGGATTACGACCGCGCGAAGGCACTGCTGAAGGGCTCGGACATGATCTTCATCACCGCGGGCGCGGGCGGCGGCACGGGCACCGGCGCGGCCCCGATCATCGCGCGGATCGCGCGCGAAGTGGGCGCGCTGACGGTCGCGATCGTCACGAAGCCGTTCGGCTTCGAGGGCTCCCGCCGCGCCGAGGCGGCCGAGCAGGGCGTGCAGGCGCTCGCCGAAGAGGTGGACACGCTGATCGTGGTGCCAAACAACCGCCTGCTGACGGTGCTCGACAAGCAGACCTCGATGGTCGAGGCGTTCCGCGTCGCCGACGACGTGCTGCGCCAGGGCGTGCAGGGCATCTCCGACCTCGTGACGCTGCCGGGCCTGATCAACCTCGACTTCGCCGACGTGCGCACGATCATGAGCGGCGCGGGCAACGCGCTGCTGGGCATCGGCATGGGCGCCGGCGGCGAGCACCGCGCGACGGAGGCCGCGATGCAGGCGGTCGCCTCGCCGCTGCTGGAAACCTCGATGGAGGGCGCGCGCTCGATCCTGCTGTCGATCACCGGCGGCAGAGACCTCTCCCTGTGGGAGGTCAACGAGGCCGCCAAGGCGGTCTCCGAGGCGGCCCACCCGGACGCGAACATCATCTTCGGCGCGATGGTCGACGAGAAGCTCGAGGAGCAGGTGTGGGTTACGGTCGTGGCCACCGGCTACGAGGAGAAGCGCGGACGCCTGCCCCACCCGCGGCCGCCTGGAGGAGCCGCGCGGGCGAGCCGAGAGTGCAGCGCGCGGGCCGCTCCGGGGACACGGGCCGCCGCGAACGCCGCGGGGGCTTCGCCGTGGACGAGCTCGACGTCCCCGAGTTCATGCCCCGAGCCTGAGGCGCGTCAGCGCGGCGCAGGGAGGGTCCGTGCCGGGGTCTCGAGAGCGGGCTCCTACGGCTTGGCTTGCTACTCGCCGAGGAGCTTTCGCATCTTGGGCTCGTCGAGCGGGTCGATGCGCCGCAGGCTGGGGAGGGAGTCGAACGCTTGGTCTGCGGTGAGGATCGTGTCGATGCCGTTGGCAAGGCAGGTCGCGGCGTGCAGGCGGTCGTTGGCGCCGATCGGCGCGTCCGCCAGGGCGAGGGCGTTGCCGAAGACCTCGTCAGTCACCGCCAACAGGGGCGTGAGGATGCGGTATGCGCGCTCCGTGAGGCCCTGCAGCGTGCCGGGGCCGAGGCGCGCCGAGAGCTCGATATGCCAGACCTCCTCGAGCACGGCGGTCGAGGTTCGTCCGTCGGCTTCGCCGAGCGCGATCGCACTGAGTACGCGCTGACAGGGTGCGGTGTAATCGGAGTTGCCCGCCGCGTACACGAGTACGTTGGCGTCGAGGAAGAAGCTCACTGAGACTCGACAGGGGGGAAGAGCTCTGGGTGCTCCTGCTCGATCTCTTGCGTGTGCATCCGACCGAGCTCTTCGGGCGCGACGAACGGCGCGGGTGGCATGGCGCAAATCTCCTGCACCGCGCGCAGCCGCTCCTCCCTGGTGAAGCGTCGGCCGTAGCGCTCGTCGATCGCTTCGCGCACGAGGCCGCCGACGGACTCCCCGCGTGCAGTCGCCTCCGCGTCCAGCCGCCGTTTCTGCTCGGGGGTGATGAGAATCTGAAGCCTAGTCGTGAGCATACCCACAGCATACATAACATGGCTCCCTCCGAGGCGGCGTAAACGACTCCCTCAGACCGACACCGCCACCCCGCCCCGGCGGGGGTCGCCCGTGCCGAGCAGCTCACCGTCCGTGCGCTGGACCGCCTGCACACCCCCGAAGTAGAGGTTGAGCGCGTGGAAGCTCACCACCCGCCGGCCCTCCCGCGCCAGAGCCCGCGCGTCAACGCCCGGCTCCGCGTACACCACGCCCTCCTCGTAGTGCGCCCGCGGCGCGCGCACCGCCTCGGGGGCACGCAGGCCGTGGTCGACCACCCCCACGATCGTCTGCAGCAGAGCCGAGCGGATGCGGTTGGAGCCGGCGCTGCCGAGCACCAGCTCGACCTCGCCCGCGCGGCGCACCACCGAGGGCGCCATCATGCTCGGCATCCTCCGGCCCGCGGGGTGCAGGTGAAAGCCCAGCGGGTTGAGGTCCTGCTCGCCCATGATGTTGTTCACGTGGATGCCCGTCCCGGGCACCACCACGCCCGAGCCCTCGCCGTTGGTGCACGTCACGCTGCACGCCCGCCCCGCGCCGTCGAGCACCGAGATGTGGGTCGTCGCGCCGAGGTGGCTGCCCGCGCTGCCCAGGCGCTCCGCGAGGAACCGCTGCAGGAAGCCCTCCTCGGCGAGGCCCTCGACGAACTCGGGGGTGCGCTCCGCCTGGGCGGCTTCCATCGCCCCCACGACCTGCTCCAGCGTTGGCGGCCCCGGCCGGCGGTCGAGCAGGCCGAGCGCGTACGCCAACAGCGTGCCCCCGGCTGAGGGCGGCGGGTTGGTCAGCACCTCGCGGTCGCGGTAGCGCTGCCGCACGGGCTCGCGCAGCTGCGCCGCGTAGGCCGCGAGCGCCGCGCGCGTCACCGAGCCGCCGCGCGCGCCGACCCACTCGCTGACGGCGCCCGCCAAGTCACCCCGGTAGAAGGGCTCGGCGCCGTCGCGGCCGAGGCGCTCCAGCGCGTCCCCCAGCTCGGGGTTGTGCAGCACCTCGCCCTCGCGCAGCACGTGGCCGGCGGGCGCCCACAGCGCGGCGCACTCCGGGGTCGAGAGCAGCAGCTCGGTGAGGATCTCCGCCACGTACGCCTGCCCGTGGTTGAGCTCCACCCCCGCCCGCGCGAGGTGGGCCGCAGGCGCCGCGAGCGCCTCGAGCGGCACGGTGCCCCACCGCGCGGCCGCCTCGCACACCCCCGCTGGCGTGCCGTAGACCCCGCAGGAGGCCGGCCCGATGTGAAACGTCTGCTCCGCGTCCCCGAACGACACGTCGATTGCCTGGAGCTCCGCCGCGGAGCCGTCGCGCGCGCGCGGGGGCGCCTCCACGAAGAAGTCCAGCAGGGTGGGCTCCCACTCCGGGCCCGCCACCATCAGGTAGCCCCCGGCGCCCAGGCCAGTCAGCAGCGGCTCGGCCACGAACGAGGTCAGCACCGCCGCCACCGCGGCGTCCACCGCGTTGCCCCCTTCACGCAACACCTGCGCCCCCGCCTGCGCGGTCAGCGGGTGCCCGGCGGCGACGCAGCCCCGTTCGGGTGCGCTCACGCGGGTTGCCCCCTGCCTGCGGCGCATATGCTCCCTGCAGGTGAGCTCATCTGCGAAGGGTACGGGTAGCACTGGGCGGATGCCCCCCTCCGTGCGGGTGGCGCGGGCGGGTGCGCTGGCCGGGATGTTGCTGGTGATGGCCACCGTGGCGGGCTGCGGCGAGAACATCGTGCTCCCCGACCTGTTCGTAGTGCAGCGCACCGGGGGGGCGCCCGGGGAGCGGCTGACGATGGTGGTCAACGAAGGTGGCGGGGTGCGCTGCGCCGAGAAGCCCCCGCACCCCACCCACCCACACGCCACGCACCAGCTGAGCGACCCCCAGCTGGTGCAGGCGCGGGGCCTGCAGGAAGAACTCCAAGAACCCTCCGCCAAGCGCGTCTCACTGCCCCCGCGCCCGGGCTCGGTGTTCCGCTACTCCGTGCGCGACCCCGAAGGCGCGGTGCGCTTTTCCGACAACTCCGCCGGCCAGCCCGCGGTCTTCCACCACCTGGCGCTCTTCGTGCTGGAAGTGGCCCAGCGGGTGTGCGGCCTGCCGCAGTGAGCGTAGGTGTCGGCCTGGGTGTGGCCTGTCGCGGTGAGCGTCGGTGTCGGCCTGGGTGCGGCCTGCCGCGGTGAGCGTCGGTATGCGGCCTGCGTGCGGCCTGCCGCAGGGAGTCCTCGCGGAAGGCCCTACCCGAAGCGCACCTTCCCGTTGGACTGCGCGTGCGCCTGGGCGCGCTCCACCAGCTCCATGCGCTTGATGGCGGCGCGGAAGAGCATCGTCAGCAGTTGCAGGCGGGCGTTCTCGGAGCGCAACTCGAGCAGCTCCTGCTTGGCGTCGGTGCCGAACTCCACCGTGGCGGCCATCCGGTAGGCGTCGAGCGCCTCGAGCTCCTCGGCGGACAGGGCGTTGTCGGTCGCCTGCTCGACCAGGGTGGCGTACAGCTCGCGGGTGGCGTTCACGATCTCGAGGTCGGCCGGCTCGTCGTGCTCGTCGAGGAACTCCACGACGCCGGCCGGGTAGGGGAGGTCGTCTTGGCGCTCGAGCAGGCGAAACGGACGGGTGCCGCGCACGAGGATGTTCATGCGCCCGTCCTCCTTGCGCTCGAGTACCTGCTCGACCGTGCACGCGCAGCCGACCGGCTTGAGCTCGTCGTCGGCCATCCACACGATCCCGAACTCGCGCCCCTCCTCCAGGCACTCCTCGATCATCGTGCGGTACCGGTCCTCGAAGATGTGCAGGGGCACGTTCTCGGTCGGCAGCGCCACGATGCCCAGCGGGAACAGCGGGAAACCCCGGTGCTTGCGGTCGCTCACGCCGCAGAGTCTAAGGGGATGAACTGTCTGGGGTTGACGAACCTGGACGGGTGCAGTAATGGTCAGTACCCGGTCACTAGGGCCTAGGCCCTCAGGCCTTGCGCGCGCAGAGCATCAGGTTGTAGAAGATCGCGGCGGGCAGCCGCGACTCCAACAGGCGGCGGTCGAGCTCCTGCAGCACGAGGTACCCGCGGTAGGCGTACTGGCGCCACGCCCACGGGACGTCCGCGGGCTCGGCGGTGGCCTCGAGCGTGCGGTTGGTCCAACCGAACCAGTTGGCGGTGAGCTCCTCGCCGATCACGCGGACCTGCTGCAGGCCCGCCCCGTGCGCCAGCTCGCGCAGTTCCCCGGGGGCGAAGGCGTGGACGTCGACTACGCTCTCCAGCGCCGCGTCGGGCGCGCCTTCGGATTCGGTCCCCGCCCACCCGGCCGGGCGGGCGCGTAGCGCGGCGCGCCACAGGGGGGCCACGGCGCCGGCGAAACGCTTGGGCACCCGCGCGAGGCGGTCGCCGTAGCGGGAGGGCTCCCCGGCGAACAACAGCGTCCCGCCGGGTGCGAGCACGCGCGCGAGCTCGGCGAAGGACGCGGGGAGGTCGGGGAGGTGGTGCAGCACGGCGTGGCCGAGCACGAGGTCGAAGCTGCCGTCCTCGAACGGCAGCCGCTCGGCGTCGGCGGGCACGGTCTCGACCCGCAGGCCGAGGCGCTGCGCGTTGGCGCTCAGCGCCGCGAGCATCCCCGGGGAGATGTCGGTGCAGGTGGCCTGATCGATCGCCCCGGCGTGCAGCAGGTTCAACGTGAAGTACCCGGTCCCCGCCCCGATCTCCAGCGAGCGGCGGTAGTGGCCGAGGTGTCCGCCGAGCGCCTTGCGCACCTTGGCGGTGACCTGCTCGCAGGCCGACGTCGCCGAAGTCGATGCCCCACTTCGCGTCGTAGTGGCCGGCGGCGACGTCGTGGTAGCGCGTGTTGACGTCGCGGATCTCCTCGGGGGTCAAGGGGGCGGTCATGGGTGGGCGGGGGCGGTCACGGGTAGAGAGTGGTCAGGTGGGGTCTGGTGAGGTGCGCTCACAGGGCCGGCCGGCGGCCCTCGTGGTGCCCGGCGAGTGTCGGGCGTGTCGGCGGGTACCCCCGAGAGCCGCGGGTGGGACCATATACTCGCGCGCGGTGTCGGCGTCCCTCTACCGGCAGCGCGACCAGCCCGACGGGGTTCCACCGCTCGCGCTGACGGGGGAGCGCACGCTCCCGGACGTGCCGGAGGAGAACTACTGGTTCCGCCGCCACCTGGTGGTCTACCAGTGGATCGCCGCGCGCGTGGGGGGCCTGCGCGTGATCGACATGGCCTGCGGGGAGGGTTACGGTTCGGACGTGCTCGCGGGGTCGGCGGCGAGCGTCGTCGGGGTGGACGCCAACCCGCGAGGCGCACGCACACGCCCGCGCGCGCTACCGGCGGCGCCAACCTGCGCTTCGAGCGCGACCTGATCGAAACGCTTCTCCGCGCCCGCGGACGCGGTGGTGTTCCTGCAGACGATCGAGCACCTGCAGGACCCGGGCGTCGGCGCTCGAGCACTTCCGCGGGGCTGGTGGGCGACGGCGGCGTGGTGTACCTGTCCACGCCCCAACGTGCTCACCCTCGCCCCGAAGGGGCCGCCGCGCTCGGACAACCCGTGGCACGTGCACGAGTACCGCGCCGCGCGAGTTCGAGCAGCTCTGCCGCGCCCACTTCTCCTCGGTGGCGCTGTTCGGCCTCTTCCACGCCCGCCGGCTGCGCGCGCACGAGCTCGCGCTGCGCTGCCGGCTGGGACAGCGTGCACCCCCGGCTGGGCCTCACCGAGCGCTTCTACGGGTGGTTCACCCCGGCGATCTCCGCTGTCGGACTTCGCGCTGCGCCCCCGCGGCCAAGCCGACCTCGACCGGGCGCTCGACTTCGTGGCGGTGTGCCGGGCGTGAGCGGGCTGCCGGGCCCGAGCCGGTGAGCGCCGCCCGGCAGGCGGGTGGGACCGGCGGGAGGGCGGTGGCCGCGGAGGGGCTGTCGCGACTCCGCGTCGAGCCGGCTCACGACCCCGGGGCGAGCTGGCGATCGTCCTGCACACCCACATGCCCTACGTGGAGGGCTTCGGGACGTGGCCGTTCGGGGAGGAGTGGCTGTGGGAGGCGCTCGCCACGCTGCTACCTGCCGCTGCTGGAGCTGCTGGAGCGCGGGCGCGCCGCTGACGGTGTCGCTGACCCCGGTGCTGTGCGACCAGCTGGAGGCCGCCGGGCGTGGGCGAGCGGTTCGCGCGGTTCGTGGACGACACCCGCCGCTACACCCACGCCGAGGACGCCCGCGGGCTGCGCGCGGGGGGCCACGAGACGCTGGCGCGCGAGGTGGAGCGCGCGTGGGGGGACTACGAGCGCGCGCTGGAGGACTTCGAGCGCCGCGGCGGCGACCTGCTCGGCGCGTTCGCCCCCCACGCGCAGTGGACCTCCGCGGCCACCCACGCGGTGCTGCCGCTGCTGGCCACGCGAGGCGGGGCTGGAGCTGCAGGTGCACAGCGGCGTCGCGTCCCACCGCGCGCGCTTCGGCGCCGGGCTGGCGGGGGGGCTTCTGGCTGCCGGAGTGCGCCCACGCCGCCTTACCTGGAGCCCACGCTGGCGGAGGCGCGGGGCGCGCGCCACCTGCGTGGAGCTGACCGGCCGCCTCGGCCTGGGCGCGCCCGCGCACCTGCGCCCGCTGCGTGGGGACGTCGGGCGTGGTGCTCGTGCCGATCGACCGCGCCACGATCGGCGCTGGTGTGGAGCGAGGCGGCTACCCCGCGCACGGCCGCTACCGCGACTACCACCGCCACACGATCCACCACCACCAGCCGTGGGCCAACGACGGCGGCGCCTACGACCACGAGCGCGCGCTGCGCGCTCGCGCGGCGCGCACGCCGCGGACTTCGTGGCCCGCACCGCGCGAGCGGCTGCGCCGCGACGGCGCCGGCCTGCCCGGCGGCGGCCTGGTCGTGTGCGCGCTGGACACCGAGCTGCTCGGCCACTGGTGGTACGAGGGTCTCGCGTGGTTGGCCGCGGTGGTGGAGGAGTGCGCGCGCCAGGGCCTGCCCCTGGTGCGCCTCGACGACGCGCTGGAGCGCCAGCCGAGCCGGTGCGGGAGCTGCCGGCCGCCTCGGACGAGGCTGCGCCAGGAGTGGGAGGTGAGCACCTGGGGCGCGGGCGGCGACCTCTCGACCTGGTCGGGCCCGGCGGTCGCGGAGCTCGCCTTCGCCACGCGCGCCGCGGAGCTGGAGGTGGTGCGCGCCGGCACCCGCGCGGGGGCCGCGGCGGTGCGCGAGCTGCTGGCGCTGCAGGCGAGCGACTGGGCCTTCATGGTCTCGCGCGGCCTCGCGGTGCCCTACGCGCGCGAGCGCTTCGCGGCTCACCGCCCGGGCGTCGCAGCGGGCGCTGGCGGCCGGCGCCGACGCCGACGCGGTGGGTGCGCAACCTCGCGGTGTATGCCGATCGCGCTGCGCTGCTGGCGCCTGATGCGGGCGCTGCGGCCTGCTGATCACGGGCGCTACTGGCCTGCTGATCACGCGGGCGCCGCTGGCCCTGCCGACCCCGGGCGCTGCTGGCCTCCTGATCCTTGCGGGCTGCTAGCCTGCTGCTCACTCCCAGCGCAGCGTACGGGGCGCCTCGCGCATGCGGATCACGCGCGCGGGGACGCCGCCGACGATGGCGTTGGCGGGGCACCTCCTTGGTGACCACGGCGCTGGTGCCGATCACGCTGTTGTCGCCGACCGTCACCCCGCGCAGGATGCACGCGCCGTAGCCGATCCACACGTTGTGCCCGACGCGCACGTCGCGCTTGTAGATGCCCTGCAGGCGGATCGGGCGCTCGACCTCGACCATGCCGTGGTCGAAGTCGATCAGCATCACGCGGTCGGCGACGATGCACTCGCGCCCGATCGACACGTGCTGGAAGGCGGAGATCGTGCACTCCTGGCCCATCACCGTCTTCGCGCCGATCCGCACTTCGCCCTCGTGCACACGCAGCTTGCGTGCCGTGCCCGATCCACGCCCACCGCCCGATGTGCAGCCTGGCGTGGCGGCCGATCTCGAACTGCACGCCCGGGGCAGACGAAGCAGATGCCGTCGGTCTGCAGGCGCCCGCGCCAGCGCAGCTTCAGCCACAGCCATCGCGCGCCGAGCACCGCGTAGTGGCGGCTGACCATGTTGTTCGCGCGCATCCACCGCCACGTGCGCAGGCACTCCCGGGTCCGTGTCACGAGCGGGCATCCTAGGACGAAGGCCCGGTCAGGAGCCTGGGAGCTCCCATACATGCAAGGGGACGGCTGGATGCCGTCCCGACGTACTTCGCTATGCCCTCCGCCTCGCCCAACGCCTGCTCGCCGGCGACCGCCGCGCGCTGGCGCGGGGGATCTCGCTGGTGGAGGACAACCGCGCCGGAGGGGTGGGCAGCTGGTGCGCGAGGTCTACCCCCACACCGGCCGCGCCGCCGTGGTCGGCTTCACCGGGCCTCCCGGGGTGGGCAAGTCGACGCTGATCGGCGCGCTCACCCGCGTGCGCCGCGAGGCGGGCCGCACGGTGGGGGTGCTCTCGATCGACCCCTCCTCGCCCTTCACCCACGGCGCGCTGCTCGGGGACCGCATCCGCCTCGGCGAGCACTTCCTGGACCCGGGGGTGTTCATCCGCTCGATGGCCAACCGCGGTGCGCTGGGTGGCCTCTCCGAGGCGGCGCTGCAGGCCGCGCTGCTGCTCGACGCCGCCGGCCGCGAAGACGTGTTCGTGGAGACCGTGGGGGTCGGGCAGGCGGAGGTGGACATCATCGACCACGCCGACACCGTGGTGCTCGTGCTGATGCCCGGCTCGGGCGACTCGATCCAGGCGCTGAAGGCGGGCGTGATGGAGATCCCCGACGTGATCGTGATCAACAAGGCCGACCACCCGCTCACCGACACGATGGTGCGCGAGATCCGCGGCGTGCTCTCGCTCGCCAACCTCCGACCGCGACGGCGCGACGGAGCGGCAGCGCGGCGCACTGGCGCGTGCCGATCGTCAGGACCGAGGCCGCGCACGGCCGCGGCGTGGAGGAGCTGGTCGAGCGTCTGGAGGAGCACCGCGCGCACATCCTCGCCGCCGGTCAGCTCGCGGAGCGCCGCCGGCGCAACCTGCGCAGCGAGGTGCTGGCGCTGGCGAGCGCCCGCATGCGCCGCCGCCTGGAGCTCGCACTGCAAGGGGACGCCGAGCTCGAGCGCCTGCTGGACGAGGTCGTGGAGCGCCGTCTCGACCCGGCGAGCGCGGCGACGGCGTTGCTCGAGCGAGCCGGGGTCGGTGGCGGGAAGACGCTGGGAGCGAGCCGGCGTGAGCGACCCCCAGGTAGGTCCGCACGCCTGGAAAGCGTCTGTTCCGGCGCGCCTGCGAGCCGCACTCAGGCGGTACCTTCGGCGGCAGCGTCAGGTAGCTCCCTTCTATTTGAAAGGTTCTTAAGTGCGCTGCACTTGGGAGCAGTTTGGTGTAACGTTGCGGCGGTGGACCGGAGCGGTCGTCGGAGGGACGACCGGGAGACGATGTCCACAGAGACAACTCGACAGCTGTCGATGACGAGCTCGCGCCGGAGCCGGCGAGGCGGCAGCCGGCGACCGCACGTGGATGCGCGGGTCCTCGCCCCTGAAGGGGGCGATCCTCGGCCTCGTGCTGGAGCGTCCCGGTCACGGCTACGACCTGGGCGCCCGCCTCGGGCGCGCGCCTGGGGCCGACGTGGGCGATCGACCCCAAGCGCCTCTACCGGATGCTCGACCAGCTCGAGCGGGCGGGTCTGATCTCGGGCACGGTCGAGCGCGACCCCGAGAACCCGCGCCAGCACCGCACCGTCTACAGCGCCACCGACCTCGCCCCCGAGGCGCTGCGGCTGTGGCTGGAAACGCTCGCCCCCCGCGAGCCCACGCGCGCAGAGATTCAGGCGAAGGTCGCGGCGGCGCGCGAGCAGGACGCGCCCCAGCTGCTGCTCGCGCTGCGCCAGTACGAGCGCGAGTGCCTGGAGCTGCTGCGTCAGAGCGCCGGCCCGCCGCTGCCGGTGCGCTCGTGGATGGGGTTGGTGATGGAGATCGTGCGCGACGCCTCCGACGCCCAGCTGCGCGCGCGAGGTCGAGTGGGCCAAACGCACGCGCCGGCGAATCGAGGAGCATGCCGGGCCGCGGCGGTAGCGCCGCCGGCCGCGCCGCTGCTCCGCTTCGAGCAGGTCAGCAAGGCCTACCCCGACGGACGGCGGCAGACCGTGGTGCTCGAGCACGCCTCCTTCGAGGTCCACCGCGGCGAGCACATCGGGATCCTCGGCTCGCGGCGCAGCGGGCAAGTCCACGCTGCTGCGCCTGGCGGCGGGCCTCGAGGCGCCCGACGAGGGGCGGGTCGCCTTCGAGGCGCCGACGCTGGCGCGGATGCCGCGCATGACGGCGCGAGCGGCTGCTGCGCCACCGGATCGGGCTGCTGGCTGAGTGACGACTGGCATCCCGCGAAGGGCGAGCGGGTGGTTGACCTCGTGGCGTTGCCGCTGGTGAGCGACGGCGCCACCATGCACGAGGCGCAGCGCCGGGCACGCGCGCAAGCTGAACTGGGCGGGCGCCACCGAGTACGCCGACGACCTCGCCGCATCGCTCGCGGTGGGGGAGCGCATGCGGGCGATGCTCGCCCGGGCGCTCGTGCGCGAGCCGCGCCTGCTGCTGGTCGACGAGCCCGCGGTGGTGCCGAGCCTGAACGAGCGCAGCGAGCTGTACGAGCTGCTGCGCGCCGGTGCGCGCGAGTACGCGCGCCACGCTGGTGGTGGCCTCCGAGGACTCGGAGGCCACGCGTGGGACCGACGTGCTGATGTCGATCGGCGGCGGCGAGCTGGTGCGCACCGGCGGCGAGCCCGGCGTCGTCGTGCCGTTTCCGCACGCGGCACTCCGCGGCGGCGGCGGGTTGGAGCGCTTCTGGTCGTGAGCGAGCTCGGCTGGAGCTGCGCGAGCTCGTCAAGCACTACGTCAGCGACTCTGAGGTCGTCCGGGCCGTGGACGGGGTCTCGCTGACGGTCGCCCCCGGCGAGCTGCTGGCGCTGTACGGGCCCTCCGGCTCGGGCAAGACCACGCTGCTGCTGCTGACCGCCGGGCTGCTCACGCCCGACCAGGGGAGCGTGTGGTTCGGCGGGCGCGAGGTGACTCGGCCTCTACCGGCTGGCGCAGGGCGCCCGCTACCGCCGCCGCGAGGTCGGCTTCGTGTTCCAGTCCTTCCACCTGATGGCCGGCGCCACGCGCGCTGGACAACGCCGCGCTGAAGCTGCTCGGGGACGGGTGGACGCTGCGCGAGGCGCGCCGCGCGGCCCGACCGTGGCTGGAGCGCGTGGGTCTGGGCGAGCGCGCGGAGCACACGCCCGACGGAACTCTCGATGGGCGAGCGCCAGCGGGTGGCGATCGCGCGGGCGCTCGGCGGCCGAACCGCGCCTGCTGCTCACCGACGAGCCCACGGGCAGCCTCGACTCCAAGCGCAGCCGCGAGGTGCTCGGGCTGCTGCGCGACCTCTGCCACGAACGCGGCATCCCCGGGCTGCTCGTCACGCACGACCCCCAGGCGCGGGCGTTCGTCGGATCGCGTGCACACGCTGCGTGACGGGCACCTGCACGAGGGTCTCGACGCGGAGCTGGCGATGACCGCGTCGTGATGTCCTGGCGGCGCCTCACGTCATGCGCCGACCAGCGGAGCAGCCAGGCGTGCGGACCTACCGGGATAGGCCCAGGCGATGAGCCGGCCTCCGCTCGAACCCGACGATCCTCGGCGTGCGCTCGAGCATGTTGCTGCGCTTCTACGCCTGGCGCCTGCGCCGCCACACGATGCCGGAGCTGCTCGCCGGCGGCGGCATCGCGGTGGGAGTGGCGCTGGTGTTCGGGGTGCTGGTGGCCTACACCAGTCTGATCGGCTCCGCCGGGCAGCTCTGTTGCACGGGCTGGCCGGCTCGGCGCGCCTGCAGCTGGTGGCGCGCTCCGGCGAGGGCTTCGACGAGCGGCTCGCCGTCAGGGTTCGTGCGACTGCCGGGCGTGCAGGCCGCGGCTGGGCTGCTGCGCAGACAGGTGACGATCGTCGGGCCGCGGGGTCGCGAGTCGATGCAGCTGATCGGCATCACCCCGAATGTCATCCAGCTCGGGAGTCCTGGGGCAGCGGGAACCGACACCGTAGGAGCTCCTGCTGTTCGGCGGGCTGGGGGTGCCGGCGGAAGTGGCCGACGGCGATCGGCGTCGGTCAGGGGGGCCGCGTGACGCTGCTCGCCGACGGGCGCGCGCGTCTGGCGCACGTCAGGGCGTGCTGGCCGGCCAGCTCGCGACGGCGACCAGGGGCGGGACCGTCGCGTCGACCCTGCTGCCGCTCGCCCAGACGCTCACGGGCGAAGCGGGGCGTGATCACGCAGGTGCTGGTCGAGCCGCGGCCCGGGTGACGAACGCGCTCGTCGCGCAGCGAGCTTCGACGGCTGGCCGGCGGGCGGCTGGACGTGGAGCCGGCCGGCGAAGAACTGCGGCTGTTGCGCAGCGCGGCGAAGCCGACCGACCAGTCAACCACGCTGTTCGCCGCGATCGGCGGCATGGTGGGCTTCCTGCTCGCGCTCAACGCGATGCTGCTGACCGTCCCCGAGCGCCGGCGCTTCATCGCCGACCTGCGCATGCAGGGCTTCGACTCCCGCCAGGTGCTGCTGATCCTCGGCTTTCAGGCGTTGGCTCTCGGCGTGGCGGCGTCGCTCGTGGGTATCGCACTCGGCACGTGCTCTCGCACACGCTGCTGCACCGCGTGCCGCTCTACCTGGCGGTGGCCTTCCCGCTCAGCGGCGCGGACAGTCGTCCACGTGGGCACCGTGTTGCTGGCGGTCGCAGCCGGTGTGGGCGCGACGCTGATCGCCGCGTTGCCCCCGCTGCTCGACTTGCGTCGGGGCCGGCCGGCCGACGCGGTCTTCCGCGCGGCGCGCAGCGAGGCCGGGGTGGGCCTGGCGCGCCGCGTTGTGGGCGTGCGGGGCCGGCCTCGTGTTGGTCGCGGCGGTGACCGTGCTCGTGCTGCGTAAGCCCGCGCCTGACGATCGCCGGCGGCGATGGCACTAGCGCTGGCGGCCATCTGCCTGATCCCGGTGACCTTCGGGCTCCTCGGCGAGCTGCTGTGGCGCCTAGCGGAGCGCATACCCGGCAGCATGCTCGCCATCGCCGTGAGCGAACTGCGCTCGACCGCCACGCGCTCGATCGCGCTGGCGGGGGTCGCCGCGCTGGCGGTCTACGGCTCTGTCGCGATCGGGGGCGCGCGCGCGGACCTGCTGCACGGCATCGACGGCGCGATCAACCACTACTTCGCCACCGCCCCCGTGTGGGTGGTGGTGGACCAGGAAATCTTCAACACCAACGCCTTCGCCGGCGACGGCGTCGCCGCCCGCGATCGCGCGCGTGCCTGGGGTGGCGCCGGTGCGCGCCTACCAGGGCGGGCTGCTCGACGTCGGCGCGCGCCGGTTGTGGGTGCGCGCCCGTCCGCCGGGCGATCCGGCGATGCTCGAAGCGGGCCAGGTGGTGAGCGGGAACCTCGCGCGGGCCACGGCGCTGATCCGCCGCGGGGGGTGGGCTGGCGATCTCCAGCGGCCCGCCGCCGAACACCACCTGCGGGTGGGCGACTCGGTGTCGCTGCCCACCCCGTCGGGCTCGGTGCGCTTCGGGGTCGCCGCGATCATGACGAACTCGGGGTGGCCTCCGGGCGCGATCACGCTCAATGCCCGCGACTACAGCCGCTACTGGCGCACGTCTGACCCGACGGCGCTCGAGGTCGACGCTTGCGCCGGGCGCCGACGCGGCGATCGTCAGGCGGCTGGTCGAAGGGGCGCTCGGCGGCGGCGGCGCGCTGCTGGCGCGCACCGCCTCCGAACGCGCGTCCGAAAGCGACGCGAGCGCCCGGCAGGGGCTGCGCACGCTCGGCGAGATCTCGACGTTGCTGCTGATCGCCGCCGCCCTCTCAGTCGCGTCCGCGCTCACCGCCGTCATCTGGCAGCGACGCCCCCGGCTCGCGTCCCTGCGCATCCAGGGGTTTGACTACCTGCAACTGTGGCGGGCGCTGCTGCTGGAGAGTCTCGTGCTGCTGGGGGTGGGCGCCTGTGACGGGGTGCTCATGGGCGTGTATGGACACGCGCTGGCGAGCCGCTGGCTGAAGCTGACTACTGGTTTTCCCGCGCCGTTCTCGCTCGCTGGAGTGCAGGTGCTCGGCACCCTGCTGGTGGTCGCGGCGATGGTGACGGCTGTGATCGCCGTGCCCGGTCTGCGGGCGGCGCGGGTGCCCGTGCAGGTGGGCCTGCAGGAGTAGGGGTGCGTGTCATGAGCGCCGCCGGCATGCGGGCGGCGCAGGCGCCCGTGCGGGCGCACCCGCATGAAGGGCCCGCGATTCGTGGGCTCTAAGTCGGAAACAAAACGAGAGCGCTTGAACAAGCCCCACAGGGGCCTGGCGTGACATCTGTCCACCGTCTCCCGCAGGCAGTTAGCTTCCGCGCAATTATGACGTCCCTGGTGCGCGCAAAGCTTTTGGAATGCTCGCACATCCTGAAAAGCGCGCGACGCTGGGAGTTGCGTTCGCCGGGGCCGCCCGGCGTTACTGGCTCGGGGTCTTTCCCGCGTCCGCCGTGAGGCGGCGCAATGGCGGCGGCGGGCCACGGAGATCGCTGACCCGGTGCTCCGGCGCGCGGCGCTCGCCAACCTGAACGAGGGCCGGCTGCACCTCGAGGGCGCGGCGGCGTTCGCCGCGTTCGTCGCCCGTGCCGCGCCTGCCGGTGGTTCGCGCCCAGGTCGCCCTACAGGTCGCCTACGACTACGTGGACACGCTCTCCGAGCAACCGTGCCGCGACCCGGTGCGCAACGGGCTCGGCTGCACCGGGCGCTGGGCGCGGCGCTCGACCCCCGCGACCCGCGGCTCGACTACTACGCACACCACCCCCGCCGCGAGGACGGCGGCTACCTGCGACGGGCATCGTCGAGGTCTGCCGCTCTGCCGTCAGCGCTCTGCCTGCCTACCCGGCGGTCGCCGGCGTGTACGCGGAGAGCCGCGGCGCGGATGGCGTCCTATCAGAGCATGAACCTCAGCGAGTCGCGGGGAGACCACGCGGCCCTGGCGCGCTGGGCGCGCGCGGAGACGCCAGCGGGCACCGATCTGCGGTGGTGGGAGACCGCGGCCTCCGCCGGCTCCTCGATGGCGATTCTGTGCTGATCGCTGCCGCGGCGGCGCGCGCCGCGAGCGATCGAGGAGAGGCTGCCATCGAGGCGCGGCCTACTTCCCCTGGGTCGGTCGCTGCACCTGCTGCTGGACAGCCTCGTGGACCGCCAGGAGGACGCCGCGGCGGGTCAACGCAGCCTGCTGGACTACTACGCCTCCCCGCAGGAGGCCGCCGCCCGCCTGGGGTGCTCGCCGTCGGAGTCGCTGCAGCCGGGTCCGGGCGCTCCCCTCCGGCCGCCAGCACATGCTGCTGCTTGCGGGGATGACCGGCCACTATCTCTCGACGCCCGAGGCCGCCGGCCCACGCGTACTCAGCGCCCGCTCGGTGCTGAACGCGATCGGTGGGCTTGCGGCGCCCACGATGCTGGTGATGGCCGCCCGCCGGGCGAGCCAGCGGGCCGGGAGGTGGAGTTCGCGCGGCGGAGGGGCGGACGCCTGAGTGCGCCGCCGGCGTCGGACGGGGCAGTCGTCTTTGGTCGGCGACGAGCCGGAAGTAGGCGTCGAGTCCCATGAGTCGGGAGATTCGAAGCGCGCGACTCCGGGCAGAATTACTCGCAACGCGACCATTCTTGTTGCGACTTTCATCGTGCGGCGCGCGGACGGTCATGATTGACTCAACAACAGACGATTGGGTGCTCCATCGCTTCGGCCGCCCGGCTCTCCGGTGGGCGGGTGGCAACTACCGTAGACGTCAGCGGGTCGGTTGCACCGACCGCCCGCGCAGGCAGGCGGTTGAGGTTTCCTGCCTCGGGGAACAATCCGTATACCACAGCATCGTTAACACGTCACTCACAGCCTGCAATCCAACCGACCGCCGCGGGTTGCCGGTCACGACCGTCGCTCGCCATTAACCACTACCACCACCACTAACCCAAGCCATGTCCAAGCCACTAGATCCCGAGCACCCCGGCAGGTTCTCCTCCTCGCTGGTCGCCGGCCTGGCGATGCTCACGTGCTTCACCGCCGAACACCCCGTGCGTGGGATCGCCGACATGGCCGAGGAGCTCGACCTGGGCCGCTCGACCACCCACCGCTACGCGACCACGCTGGTCACGCTCGGCTACCTCGAGCAGGGGCCTTCGCGCAAGTACCGGCTCTCCTCGCGCGTCTCGGACTTCGGGCTCTCGCTGCTGGACTCGATGGTGGTCCGCCGCGTTGCCCGCGAGCATCTGCGCGAGCTGCGCGCGCGGACCGGACGCACCGCGAGCCTGGGGGTCCTGGGGGGACCGAGGTTGCCTACATCGACCGCTGGCAGGGGTCCCGCCAAGGGCAGTATGCGGTCGATGCGGGCATCGGGTTGGGCACGCGCCTGCCCGTCCACTGCACCGCCGCGGGTAAGGCGCTCCTGGCGCGCTTGCCCGAGGCGGAGCAGCGGGAGTCGATCGCGCAAGTTGCGCCTGGTCAAGCGCGGACCCAAGACGATCACCACCAAGACCGCTCTGCGCACCGAGCTCGAGCGGATCGTCGCCGGGCGGCGGGGTGGCGGTCGAGGACGAGGAGCTGCTCGCCGGCCGGCGCGCGATCGCCGCGGCGGTCGTGGACGGGGAGGGCGCCGCGGTCGCGGCCGTCGAGCTGGCGGTTCCCGCGAGCGCTTACACGCCGCGAGCGAGCTGCTGAAGGAACTCGGCCCCAAAGTGACCACCACGGCGCAGCGCATCGCAGCTGCGCTGAAGACTGGGATGTCCCCAGCCCCCGCCGTGAGCGCTGACAGCTCCGCGCCTGCGCAGCGCGGTTGGCACGGCGCTGGCGAGCTCGCCCGCCGGACGATCGGCTGCTGCGCCCGCTGCTGCCGGCCTGCTCCGCTGGCCGCGGCGCCCTGCCGAGCTGCGGCGCCGGAGCAGCAGTCGCGCGGCGGGCCGAGCTCGCCTACGCCCCGAGGGCCCGCGCGATCACCATCTGCTGGATCTCGTCGGTGCCCTCCCCGATCGTGAGGATCTTCGCGTCGCGGTAGAAGCGGCACACGGGGTACTCCTCGATGTAGCCGTACCCGCCGTGGATCTGCACCGCCTCCTCCGCGCAGCGCACCGCCAGGCGGCCCGTCTTGAGCTTCGCCTGGGCGGCGGTCAGCGTGAAGTCGCTCCCTGCGTCCTTCTCGCGCGCCGCCTTGTGCACGAGCAGGCGCGCGGCCGCGATCTCGGTTGACATGTCCGCCAGCTTGCCCTGCATCGCCTGGAACTTGGCGATCGGCCTGCCGAACGCGCGGCGCTCCTTGGCGTAGGCCAGCGCCTGGTCGAGCGCGCCCTGGGCGAGGCCCACGCCCATCGCCGCCACGCCGATGCGCCCGATGTCGAGCATGTGCAGGAACTGCTTGAAGCCCTGCCCGCGGGGGCCGAGCAGGTTGGTCTCGGGGACCCGGCAGTCGGTGAAGCTCAGCGGGCGCGTGTCCGAGGCGTTCCAGCCCATCTTGCGGTACGGCTCGCCCTGCTCGTAGCCCGGGCGTGCCGTTGGGCACGATGATGTTCGAGATCTCCCTGCTCGCGCCGCCGTCGCGCGGGCTCCGCGCCGTCGCGTCTCGCCGGTGACGGCGGTGATGCACACCACCCCCGAGATCTTCGTGCCGGCGTTGGTGATGAACTGCTTGGCGCCGTCGATCGTCCACTCGCCGTCCTCCAGACGCGCGCGGGTGCGCGTGTTGCCGGCGTCCGAGCCGGCCTCCGGCTCGGTCAGCCCGAACGCCCCGAGCCGTTCGCCCGAGCACAGCTGCGGCAGCCACTCGCGCTTCTGCTCCTCGGAGCCGAACAGGTAGATCGGCTGGGTGCCCAGCGAGGTGTGCGCGCACACCGTGATCGCCACCGAGGAGTCCACGCGCGCGAGCTCCTCCACCGCGAGCGCATACGCCAGCGTGTCCCCGCCGCCGCCGCCGTACTCCTGCGGGGAAGGGGATCCCCATCAGGTTCAGCTTGCCCAGCTGCGCGACGATCTCGTAAGGGAACGCCTTCGTGCGGTCGAGCTCCTCGGCCACGGGCGCGACCTCGCCCTCGGCGAACTCCCGCACGGTGCGGCGGATCAGCTCGTGGTCGGGGGAGAGGTCGAAGTCACCAACATCTTCAGAGGCTCCCCAGGGTGGTCGATGAGCAAGCGATGCAAGGACGCACCGAGGGAAGTGTGCTTGACACGAGCGAGGGAGGACGCCGCAGCGCGCTGGCCGAAACGGGGGTGCGAGCCGAAGGCGAGTGTCTCCCGGCTTCGGTCGCGGCCGCCCTGGCAGACGAGCGTGCGAGCTCGACCAGCAGCCGCACCCCTAACCCGAGGCGCCCTTGCCGACGTAGGCGCGGCCGAGTCCCACGCCGAGCCGGCGATGTCGAGGTGCGCCCAGGGGGTCTCGCCGACGAAGTTCGCGAGGAACGCGCCGCCCACGATCGTGCCCGCCTTGCGCGCTTCCGGGGCGTTGTCGAGGTCGCCGTAGTTGCCCTTGATCAGCTCGTCGTACTCCTCGTGCAGCGGCAGCCGCCACACGATCTCGCCCGCTGCGCTCGCCGGCCGCCGCGATCCGCTGGGCGAACTCGTCGTCGTTGGACATCACGCCCGCGTACGTGGAGCCGAGCGCGACGATCACCGCGCCGGTGAGCGTCGCCAGGTCGACGATCCGCTCCGCCCCGAGCGTCACCGCGTGGTGCAGGCAGTCGGCCAGCACGAGTCGGCCCTCGGCGTCGGTGTTGTTGACCTCGATCGTCTTGCCGTTGCCGGCCGTCACGATGTCCCCGGGCTTCACCGCGCGGCCGCTCGGCAGGTTCTCGGTCGCGCCGACGACTCCCACGAGCGCACCGGCAGCCGCAGCCGCGCGATCGCGCCGACCGCCTCGACCACGGCGGCGCCGCCGGACATGTCGAACTTCATCTCGGCCATTTTCGCGCCCGGCTTCAGCGAGATGCCGCCGCTGTCGAATGTCACCGCCTTGCCGACGAGGCCCAGCAGGGGCCGCTCATTGGATCGTGGACGCCGCCCGCCCGTGCCCGTCATACCGCAGCACGATCAGCGCCGGCTCCTGCTCCGAGCCCTGCGCGACCGCCGCGAACGCGCCCATGCCGCGCGCGACGATCTCCGCGCGTCCCTCCGTCTCGACGGTGAGCCCCTCGACCTCCTGCGCCAGCGCTCGGGCGTGCGTCGGCCAGCGCGGTCGGGGTGAGGTCGTTGGCCGGGCCGGTTCTGCAGGTCGCGCGCCGCGTTGACCGCCGCCGCCACGGTCGCCGCCTCGGCGACCGTCCCGCTCGAGCTCCTGCGCGTCGGCGTCCGGGCGCGCTGAGAGATCAGCGCCTGCAGGTGCTTGGGCGCGGCGTCCTCGCCGTCGCGGCGGGGCCGAGCGGTGGCGGTCGAAGCGGTAGTCCGCCAGCGCCGTGCCCTCCACCAGCGCGCGCGCACACCGTCGACCGCCGTCAGCTCGCTCGGCGCCTGCCAGCAGAGCGTGCGGGTCGAGAGCTCCAGCGCCCGCGCGTGCGCGCCGGCCGCGGCCGCGCGGGCGCGCTCGGGCGTGAAGTCCGCGCGCTTGCCCAGCCCCACCAGCAGCCACCGCTTGCCGTCGGCGTGGGCGACCGCGAGCGCCTTCGGGTTGCCGCGCGCCTCGCCCGACGGCGATCAGCTGCGGCCGCCTCGGCGGGCAGCCCGCGCGGGGCGTCCTCGCCCTCGAAGATCCCGACCGCGATCGTGTCGGCGTCGGTGCTTGCCCGCGGGCTGCAGTTGTTGCTGAGATGTCCACTGATCCCGCGCGAACCTTATCCGCCTCGACTAGCATTGCTCGGCACCCACCTCCGTCATGCGACTCTAGGAGAGCTTCACCACCATGGCCAAGACCGTGATCCTCGGCACCGCGCGCACGCCGATCGGCAAGATGGGCGGCGGCCTGTCGACGCTCGACGCCACCGAGCTCGGGGCGATCGCGATCGAGGCCGCGCTGGAGCGCGCCGGGGTGGAGCCCGAGCAGGTCGAGCACGTCGTGATGGGCCAGGTGCTGCAGGCCGGGCAGGGGCAGATCCCCTCGCGCCAGGCGCAGATCAAAGCCGGCATCCCCAAGGAGGTCTCCTCGGAGACGATCAACAAGGTCTGCGCCTCCGGTCTGCGCGCCACCGTGATGCTCGACCAGGCGATCCGCGCCGGCGACGTGCAGGTCGGCGTCGGGCGGCGGCATGGAGTCGATGTCCCGCGCCCCCTACCTGCTGCCCGGCGCGCGCTTCGGCTTTCGCATGGGCGACGTGCAGGCGCTCGACGCGATGGTCCACGACGGCCTCACCAACCCCTTCTCCGGCAAGCAGATGTTCGTCGAGGCCACGGCGGTCGCCGACGAGCTGGAGCTGACGCGCGCCGACCTCGACCGCTGGGCGCTGCGCTCCCACGAGCTCGCGCTGGCCGCGACCGACGAGGGGCGCCTGCTCCGAGGAGATCGTGTCCGTCACCGTGAAGGGCAAGAAGGGCGACACCGTCGTCGAGGTCGACGAGGGGCCGCGCCGCGACACATCGCTGGAGAAGCTCGCCGCGCTGCCCGGCCTGGTCGGCAAGGAGGGCTCGCACACCGCGGGCAACTCCCCCGGCGTCAACGACGCCGCCGGCGCGCTGGTGGTCTCCTCCGAGGAGTGGGCCGCCGCCAACGGCCGGGAGGTGCTCGGCGAGATCGTCACCCACGCGCAGAGCGGCGACGACTTCGCCTACCTCGCGCGCACGCCCGCCTCGGCCGCCACGAAGGCGCTGCAGAAGGCCGGTCTGAGCGCGACAGACATCGACGTGTGGGAGATCAACGAGGCGTTCGCCTCGGTCACGCTCAACTCGATCCGCGCTGCTCGGCATCGACGAGGAGCGCGTCAACGTCAACGGCGGCGCCGTCGCGCTCGGCCACCCGATCGGCGCCTCCGGCGCGCGCATCCTCGGCTCGCTCGTGCTGGAGCTGCGCCGCCGCGGCGGCGGTCTCGGCTGCGCGGCGATCTGCTCCGGCGGCGGGCAGGGCGACGCGGTGATCGTCCGCGTCTGAGCCCCAGCCGCATGGGCGCGCCCCCGTCGGAGACACGCCGCGGGGTCGCGGGACAGGAGGTCCGGCGCCCACGAGCCTGGAGGCAGAGCCCACCGAAGCCGGGGGACACTCGCCTCCGGCGAGCATCCCGTTTCGGCCAGCGCGGATGCGCACCACCTGGACGCCCACGGTTCGCGCGGCGCGGCGTTCTTCGACCTCGACCGCACGTTGATGGCCGGCTCCTCCGGCATCTTCTTCGCGCGCGCGGCCTACGAGGCGGGGATGATCACGCGCGGGCGGCTGCTCGGGCGACCTCTGGCAGAACCTGCGCTTTCGCCTGCGCGGCTCCACCGACGACTGGGCTGACGCGGTGCGCCGGCGCGTCGGCGAGATGCTCGCGGGCGTCGCCGTGCGCGACCTGCAGCGCATGTCTCCGCGCGTGCTCGCCGGGGTGCTGCCGCGCCTCTACCCGCAGATGCTCGAGCGCGCTTACGCCCACCAGGACGCCGGGCGGCCGGTCTACATCGTCACCGCCGCCTCGCAGGAGATGGCCGACCTGATGGCCCACGTGCTCGTCTTCGACGGCGGCGTCGGCTCGCGCCTGGAGGTCCGCGACGGTCGCTACACCGGTCGCGCCGACGGGCCGTTCAACTACCGCGAGGGCAAGGTGCTCTCGCTGCGCGAGCTCGCCGCGCGGGAGGGCATCGACCTCGCAGCCTCCTTCGCCTACTCCGACTCGGAGTCCGACCTGCCGATGCTGCGCGCCGTCGGGCATCCGGTGGTCGTCAACCCCGACCCCGAGCTCGCGCGGATCGCCGCCGAGCGAGGGCTGGGAGGTCCTGCGCCTCGACCGCCTCGGGCGGCGCCTGAAGATCGCCGTGGCGCTCTCCGCCGGGCGCTCTCGCTCGCCGGCCTCGGCGAGGCGTCGTGCGGTGGGCGCGGGCGAGCCAGGGCGTGCAGGCGAGCGCACGCGCGGGCATAATCCCCCGCGATGTCCCTCCGCACCCACCCACGGCAAGATCCGCGTCGTCGTCGCCAAGCCCGGCCTCGACGGCCACGACCGCGGCGCGAAGATCATCGCGCGCGCGCTGCGCGACGCCGGCATGGAGGTCATCTACACCGGCCTGCACCAGACCCCCGAGCAGATCGTCGAGACCGTGATCCAGGAGGACGCCGACGCCGTCGGGCTCTCGATCCTCTCCGGCGCGCACATGACGCTCGTGCCGCGCGTCGTGGCGCTGCTGCGCGAGCAGGGCGTCGACGACGTGCTCGTGACCGTGGGCGGCACGATCCCCGCCGAAGACATCCCCGAGCTCAAGCGTCTGGGGGTCGCCGAGGTCTTCACGCCCGGCGCGCCCACGCAGGCGATCGTGGACTTCATCCGCGCCGGCGTGGCCGACAATTGATTGACTCGTCAGTCAACCGCGCGAAGCGGTAGGATCTACGAGGGCTGGCGCAGCCGGCCGCCAGGCCGGCGAGCCGGGCCCATCGTTTTTCAGGCTTGTGTCCAGACACCAAGGAGATAGGCAGAAGATGAAGATTTGCGTCCTTGTCAAGGAGGTCCCGGACGCCGCCGTCGAGAAGCGCATCGACCCCTCGACGGGGCGCATGGACCGCAGCGGGGAGAAGAACCTCAACCCCTACGACACCCACGCCATCGAGGCCGCCATGCAGATCCGCGAGGGCGGCGCCGCGCCCGTCGAGGAGATCGTCGCCGTCACGATGGGCCCCGAGAGCGCCGTGCGCGCGCTGCACAAGGCCGTCTCGCTCGGCGCCGACCGCTCGGTGCACCTCACCGACCCGGCGGTCGCCGGCTCCGACGTGGCCGCCACCGGCTACGCGCTCGCGCAGACGCTCGCAGCGCGAGAGCCCCGACCTCGTGCTGCTCGGCCAGCAGTCCGACGACGGCGAGTGCTACACGATCGGCGCCGTCGTCGCCGAGCACCTGGGGATGCCCTCGCTGACGCAGGTCATCAAGATGGACGTCGCCGACGGCGCGCTGCGCTGCGAGCGCCAGGCCGAGTACGGCTACGACACCGTGCAGGTCGGCCTGCCCGCGGTGATCTCCGTGGGGGACGCGATCAACGAGCCGCGCTACCCCTCGCTGAAGGCGATCATGGGCGCCAAGAAGAAGCCGCTCGACACGGTCGGCGTCGGCGACGTCGGCATCGACGCCTCGAAAGTCGGAGGCGAGCAACTCCGCCGCGCAGTGGGTCGCCGCCAAGGCGCCGCCCGCGAAGGCCGCCGGGGAGATCATCGAGGACGAAGACACCGGCGAAACCGTCGAAAAGATCGTCGCCTGGCTCGACGAGAGGAAGCTGATCTAGATGGCAAACATCCTGGTCTACGCGCTGCACTACGAAGGCGCGATCAACAAGAACTCGCTCGGCGCCGTCTCCGAGGGCGCGAAGCTCGCCGCGGAGCTCGGCGGCGAGGCGCACGCGATCCTGCTCGGCGAGGGCGTCCCGCAGGAGCTGGCGGCCTCGCTCGGCAAGTACGGCGCCAAGAAGGTGCTCGTCGCCGAGGGCCCCGAAGGGTCTCGCGCAGCCGCTGGTCGACGCGATGGCCGCGGCGATCTCCGGCGGCGACTACAAGTACGCGCTGTTCGGCGGCGGCCTGCTCGGCTTCGAGATCGGCGCCGGCCTCGCCGCGCGGCTCGGCGCGGGCGTGGCGATGGAGGTCACGGGCGTGCGTGCCGAGGGCGGCGAGCTGATCGCCGAGCGCCCGATCCTCGGCGACTCCGCGATCTCCGAGATCAAGTACCGCTCGCCCGTCGGCATCATCATCGGCCGCCTCAACGCGTTTGAGATCGCCGAGGCCGGCGGCGCCGACGCGCCGGTGGAGCAGCTCTCCTTCGAGCTCGTCCCCGCACGCCGCGCAGGCGAAGATGCTCACCCGCGGCGAACAGCGCGGCGCCGACGTCGACATCGAGGGCGCCTCGATCCTCGTCGCCGGCGGGCGCGGCCTCGGCAAGGCCGAGGGCTTCCAGCTCTGCGAAGAGCTCGCCGCGGCGCGTTCGGCGGCAACACCGCGGTGGCCGCCACCCGCGCGGTGGTGGACGCCGGCTGGTACCCCTACGCCGCGCAGATCGGCCAGACCGGCAAGACGGTCGCGCCGAAGCTGTACCTCGCCGCCGGCATCTCCGGGGCGATCCAGCACAAGGTCGGGATGCAGTCCTCGGAGAACATCGTCGCGATCAACAAGGACTCCAACGCGCCGATCTTCGAATTCTCCGACCTCGGCATCGTGGGCGACCTCAACAAGATCCTGCCGAAGCTCACCGAGGCCGTGAAGGCGAAGCGGGCGGAGTAGGCCGGTGCTTGGATGAGCGGCCCAGAGGAGCGGATGAGCGGCGCAGACGACCGAAGCCGGGAGACACTCGCCTTCGGCTCGCATCCCCGTTTCGGCCAGCGGAGCGCACGTGGGCCGGTGCGCGAGGGCGGAGCGGACGCGTAAACGCGAAAGGAGCGCTGGTATGTCCTCCCACAACGGTTCTCACAACGGCAGGGTCGTCCCCGCCGCCTACCCGCCGCCGGTGGACCCCCAGAAGGAGTTCGTCAAGCGCGGCCTCGACCCCGAGGACGAGCTGATCGAGGTCGGCGTGGCGATCGTCGGCGGCGGCACCGCGGGCCTCGCCTGCGCCAACCGCCTGCTGCAGCTGCTGGGCGACGACCCGGAGACGATGGAGCGCCTCGGCGAAGTGCCGGTGGCGGTGGTCGAGAAGGCGAAGACCTGCGGCGGGCACAACCTCTCCGGTGCGGTGATGCGCCCCGGGCCGCTACAGGAGCTGTTCCCGGAGCTCACGCGCGAGCAGTGGCGCCAGGAGGGCTTCGCGTTCGGCGAGGTCAAGAAGGAGTCGGTGTACATGCTCACCGGCCCGAAGTCCAAGCTCCCGGTCCCGATCCCGGCGGTGCCGAACTTCAAGAACCACGGCAACGAGGTGGTGTCGGTCTCCGCGCTCGCGCGCTACCAGCAGCGCGAGGCGGAGGAGGCTGGCGCGTACATCCTCACCGAGACCGCAGCGACGCAGCTGATCGTCGAGGACGGCCGCGTCGTCGGCGTGCGCTCCGGCGACAAGGGCCGCGGCAAGGACGGCGAGCCAGCTCGGCAACTTCGAGCCCGGAACCGACATCAAGGCTCAGGCGACCGTGCTCGCGGAGGGCTGCTGGGGACACCTCACCGGCGCCGCGATCAAAGAGTTCGACCTCGCCGAGGGCCGCGAGCCGCAGGTGTGGGAGCTCGGCGTGAAGGAGGTGTGGAAGGTCAAGCAAGCCGCTGGACCGGGTGATCCACACGTTCGTGCAGCCGTGGCCGCTGAAGGTCGCGGCCAAGTACGGTCAGCTCGGCGGCACCTGGCTGTATCCGATGAAGGACGAGAAGACGGGCGAGGACCTCGTCTCGATCGGGTTCGTCGTCGACCTCAACTACCGCGACGCGACGACCTCGGCCCACGACCTGCTGCAGACGTTCAAGACGCACCCGCTCGTCAAGGGCATCCTCGAGGGCGGCGAGCGGGTCGCGTGGGGCGCCAAGGCGCTGCCGGGCGGGGGCTACTGGTCGATGCCGAAGCTCTCGATGCCCGGCGCGGTGCTCGTCGGCGACGCCGGCGGGATGGTCGACACGGCGGCGCTGAAGGGCGTCCACCACTGCATCCAAGTCCGGGATGCTGGCGGCCGAGTCGATCTACGCGGCGCTCAAGCGCGGCAGCAGCGACCTGTCCGACTACGAGGAGATGGTCGAGAAATCCACGATCGGCACCGAGCTCTACCAGGTGCGCAACACACGGCAGGCGTTTCAGAAGGGCTTCCTCGTCGGCAGCCTGCTGGCGGGACCGTCGATCATGTCGAAGGGCAAGGTTCCGCCGGGCCGGCAGGCGTGGCACCGCGACGACGCCAAGCCGATGTTCATCGGCGACACCAAGGACTCCTACCCCAAGCCCGACGGCAAATACACCTTCGACAAGCTCTCCTCGGTATTCATCACCGGCAACGCCACCCGCGACGACGCCCCCAACCACATCCGCGTGCAGAAGCACGTCCCCCGCGAGATCGCCGAGACGTGGCGCTGGATGTGCCCCGCGGGGGTCTACGAGATCCCCGAGGACGGGGAGGGTGGAGACAAATCCGGCATGGTCGACGTGACCGTCAACTACACCAACTGCGTGCAGTGCGGCGCGATCACCGCGAAGGGCGGGCGCCTCACCACGCCCAGAGGGGGGCGACGGGCCCTTGTACCAGATTCTTTAGGGTTGCGAAACCCACACGCTATTTGAGTGTTAGGGAAGAGCGTGTTCTCTACGGCCCTGACCACCCTGGCGTTGATGGCGACGCTCCCCGGAGCGGGCACGACGACCCCTGCGCCGGCGGTGGGCGCGAACGTCGAACAGTGCGTCACCGCGACCACCCAGGCCGACCGCTCGGTCACGTTCACCGGCCAGATGGAAACACTCCCGGGCGCCCACCGGATGGCGATGGAGATCGTCGTGCAGGAGCACGAACCCGGCGAATCGGGCTTCCACACGCTCGCCGCCGCCGGCCCCGCCACGTGGCAGCGCTCCGAAGTGGGGCTGAAGATCTACAAGTACGTGCGGCAGGTGACCGGCCTGCCCGCCCCGGCGGCCTTCCGCGCGCTGGTGCAGTACCGCTGGCTCGACGAACGGGGCCACGTCCTCAGGACCACTTTGCGGCGCACCCCCATCTGCCGGCAGCCCGCCGCTACAATGCCTGAAGCATGAAGACCGCGATCCACCCCAACTACGTGCTGGCCCACGTGAGATGTACGTGTGGCAACGAGTTCACCACGCGCGCCACCCGCGAGGAGCTGCACGTGGAGGTGTGCTCCAACTGCCACCCCTTCTACACGGGCCGCCAGAAGCTCGTGGACACGGGCGGGCGCGTGGAGCGCTTCCAGCGCCGGGTGGCCAAGAGCCGCGTGCGCCAGGCGCAGAGCGCACCGTCCAGCCCCGCCCTCGCGGCCGAGGCGGGCGCCGGCGCACAGAGTCAGACACCGCCCGAGTAGCGATGTCCTCGCGCGCGCTCGCCGGCCCGTCCACGGCGACGCCGCCCACGGGTCGAGCGCTGAACGGAGGCGCACCGGGCGGCGAGGAGACCAACGCCGCCTACACACCCGCCGAGGACGGCGAGCTGGTCGCCCAGCGCGACGCCCCGCTCGGCGGCCAGGCGGTGCTCGAGGGCGTGATGATGCGCGGGGTCGCCAACTGGGCGGTGGCGGTGCGCAAGCCGAGCGCCGAGCAGCTGCAGCACGGCGGCATCGACCCCGAGGAGGCGGCGCTCGGCGAGATCGAGGTGACGAACTTCCCGCTGAGCTCTCCGATCCGCCGCCACCGCGCGCTGCGCCTACCGATCGTGCGCGGCGTGGTCGCCCTCGGAGAGTCGCTGGCGATCGGCTTCCGCGCACTGGGAGTCTCCGCGAACGCGCAGCTCCCCGCGAGCGAGAGCAGCGACGACGGCGAGGGCGGCAAGGAGGGCAAGGAGGCGGAGCCCCAGGAGATCCCGGGCGCGGTATGGGCCGGAACGGTAGTCGTAGCCGTAGTCTTCGCGATCGGCCTGTTCTTCCTACTGCCCGTGGGCCTCGTGAGCCTCGTCAAGGGCCAGCTCGGCGGCTCCTCAGTGCTCTTCTGGCTAATCGAGGGACTAGTGCGCACAGCGATCTTCCTCGGCTACATGCTGCTGCTCTCGCGCATCCGCGACCTGCGCCGGGTCTTCGAGTACCACGGCGCAGAGCACAAGACGATCTCCTGCTACGAGGCACAGCTCGACCTCACCCCCACCAACGCGCAGCGCTTCTCACGCCTGCACCCCCGCTGCGGCACCAGCTTCCTGCTAGTCGTGATGATCGTCGCGATCTTCGTATTCGCCCCGATCGGCCTACCCGCCTGGTACTGGCTAGTAGCGACACGCATCCTCGGCGTCCCGCTAATCGCCGGCATCTCCTTCGAGATCATCAAGTTCGCCGGCCGCAACCGCCGCCGCGGCTGGGTACGAGCCCTGATGTGGCCAGGCCTCAAGCTACAGCTCCTAACGACCCGCGAGCCAGACCTAAGCCAGCTAGCGGTAGCAATCGCAGCCCTGAAGGCCGTCCTAGAGCACGAGACCCCAGGCGAGCTAAGCGCAGCCGACCTAGTCGGCGTCGAGGTCGTGGCGTAAGCGCCCAATTCCGTACCGGTAAGAACAAGCCCACGCCGTTTGCGACCCGCGCGGGTATGAAGCGGACCGAAACCCTGGTCCCCTCGATGCTACGGCGGCAAGCCTTGCACGAGGAGGTTTGTGCAGCGACTGGCGGCGTAGCTGGGTACAACACCAGCCCGGGCGTTCAAGCCCCCACGCCATTTTGCGACCCGCGCGGGTACGAAGCGACCCGCGCGGGTACGAAGCGGATCACTGTCCCTGCTAAGCTGGACTAAGCCATGGCAAGCGTATACAACATGCACGAGGCGAAGACGCACCTTTCGCGGCTCGCCGAGCGCGCCGCGCAGGGGGAGGAGATCGTGATTGCGCGCAACGGCCACGCGCTGGCGAGGCTCGTGCCGATCGAGGAGCGCAGACCCCGCAGGCTCGGGCTGTGGGCCGGCAGGGTGTGGATGAGCGAGGACTTCGACGACCCGCTGCCAGCGGAGATCCAGAGAGGCTTCGAAGGCGCGGGAGAGTGAGGCTGCTGCTCGACACCCACACCCTGATCTGGGCGGCGGCAGGGAGCCTGAAGAGCGACGCGCAGACCGCGATCGAAGAGGGGGCCGATGCCGTTTTCGTCAGTGCCGCGACCGTCTGGGAGATCGAGATCAAGCGGGCGCTCAGCAGGCTGCACGCGCCCGAGGACGTCGCGGGACTCGTGGAGCAGTCGGGGTTCCAGCCGCTCGCGATCGGTTTCGAGCACGCGCGCGAGGCGGGGCGCCTGCCGCCCCTTCACGGAGATCCATTCGACCGGATGCTCGTCGCCCAGGCGCGGGTCGAGGGCTTGACGCTCGCCACCGCCGATGAAGCGATCCGCCGCTACGATGTCGCCGTGCTCGACGTAGCCTGTGTGTAACCCTCGCCTACGCCGTTTGCGACCCGCGCGGGTATGAAGCGGCGAAACCTTGGCCCTGTGGGGAGGCGTCGCCCATAGACTGGTCAAGATGATCGAAGACCTAGTGGAGCAGATCGAAGCGCGCTTCGCCGAGCTCGGCGCGCAGCTCACCGACCCCGCGGTGATCTCAGACCGAGCGCGCTACGCGGAGGCCGGCCGCGCGTACCGCCGCCTGGAGCCCGCGGCGAAGCTGGCGGCGCAGTGGCGCCGCGCGCAGGACGACGCGGCGGGTGCGGAGGAGCTGCTGAGCGAGGATGGCGAGGACGCGGAGGTGCGCGAGCTGCTGACGGGCGCGCGCGAGCGGATCGAGCGCCTGGAGGAGGAGATCCGCCTAGCGATGGTCGAGGAGGACCCGAGCGACGAGAAGGGCGTGATCGTCGAGATCCAGGGCGGCGCGGGCGGCGACGAGGCGGGGCTGTGGGCGGGCGACATTTACCGGATGTTGAGCCGCTACGCGGAGCGCCGGGGCTTTCAGGCCGAACCGCTGGAGGCGGGGGAGGGCAAGTTCACGTTCGCGATCAAGGGCGAGGGCGCGTACTCGGTGTTCAAGTTCGAGGGCGGCACGCACCGGGTGCAGCGGGTGCCCGCGACGGAGTCCCAGGGCCGCACGCACACCTCGACGGCTACAGTGGCGGTGCTGGCAGAGGCCGAGGAGGTGGAGGTCGAGATCGACCCGAACGACCTGCAGATCGACGTGTACCGCTCGACGGGGCCGGGCGGCCAGTCGGTCAACACGACCGACTCCGCGGTGCGGATCACGCACCGGCCGTCGGGGGTGGTGGTCGCGATGCAGGACGAGAAGTCCCAGCTGCAGAACCGCGAGAAGGCGATGCGTGTCCTGCGCGCGCGCCTGTATGAGCGGGCGCTGGCCGAGCAGCAGGCGAGCCTCGCGGCGGACCGCAGAGCGCAGGTGGGCACGGGCGACCGCGCGGAGAAGATCCGCACGTACAACTACGGCGAGCGGCGCGTGACCGACCACCGCGTGAAGCTGACGACGCACAACCTCGACCAGGTGCTGGAGGGCGAGCTGGAGGAGTTCACCGAGACGCTGCAGTCGGACGAGAAGCGCCGACGTTTGCAGGCGCAGACAGCGGTGTGAGCGTGCATCGCACCTGCTGTCGGGAGGGGTTCGGATGGGCGGCCCTCCGGGGGCCGCCAGCGGCGTTCGCAGTGCATTCCGAGGGGGCGTGCAGGGTCCCCGCGCAGTGGTGAGGCGGGGTGTCCCGGTGCGGGACGCGTTGGAGGGCGCGATGACGGCCCTGACCGCGGCGGGCGTGGAGACCCCGCGCTTGGACGCAGAGGTGCTGCTCGCAGACGCAATGGGCATCGACCGCGCGCGCCTATATGTGGACCGCGAGCTGACGGTGGAGGGCCCCGCGGTGCGCCGCTATCAGGATGCCGTGCGCCGCCGATCGGTGGAGCGCGAGCCGGTTGCCTACATCACGGGCAGACGCGGCTTCCGCCACATAGACCTGAAGGTGGACCACCGCGCATTGATCCCGCGTCCCGAGACGGAGCTGCTCGTGGAGGTCGGGATCGCACTGCCAGAGGCCATGATCGTGCTCGACGTCGGCACCGGCAGCGGAGCGGTGGCGCTGGCGCTCAAGCACGAGCGCAGGGACCTAAACGTGACCGGCAGCGACATCAGCGAGCAGACGCTCCAACTGGCGAGTGAGAACGGAGCGAAGCTCGGCCTGGACGTGGAGTGGCTGCGCTCCGACCTGTTGGACGACATCCCCGACCAGTACGAAGCGGTCTTGAGCAACCCGCCATACGTGGCCGAGTCCGAGCGAGCGACGCTCGCCCCGGAGATCCTCCGTCACGAGCCGGCAGGCGCCCTGTTCGCCGGCCCCGACGGCCTGGAAACGATCCGGCGCCTATTGGCCCAACTGGCCGAGCGCCCACGCATCCGCCTCGCAGCCCTGGAGGTCGGCGCCGGCCAGGCCGAGGCGGTGAGCGAGCTCATGCGCAAGGCCGGCTTCCCCAAGGTGCGAACCGAGCGCGATCTAGCGGACATCGAGCGCGTGGTGGCGGGGGAGCGGGGGTAGAATCTGGGGATGACCACGCGCGAGAAGGCCCACAAGTTGCTGGACGAGCTGCCCGAGTCCGAGGTGGAACCCGTACTCGAGTTCATCGTCTCCCGACATGCCGACCCGCTGCTACAGGCGCTCGCCGACGCGCCTGAGGACGACGAGCCCTGGACCGAAGAGGACGAGGCCGCGGTTCAGGAGTCACGCGACGAAATTGCCGCCGGGGTGCCGCTGATCTCGCTTGAGGACGTCAAGCGCAAGTACGGCCTCGCGTGAGCGAGGGACCTTGGTCCATTGGCTTCACCAGGCGTGGTGAGAAGGATCTGCAGCGTCTCGATCCTCAGATCAAGCAGCGTGTCGTGAGTGCGCTCGATCATCTTGCAAGCAGTCCCGGCGAGCATACCGGTGTTCGCAGGCTCACCGGTCGAGCCGATTCCCGGATCCGCGTGGGCGACTGGCGTGTGATCTTCGCGACCGATTCGGAGCGCAGACAGGTCATCGTTCATCGCGTTTTGCCGCGTGGCAGGGCCTACGACCGCTGAGGCTGCGGCGCTCGACCGCCGGGAAGGCCGAGCTGGGCCGGGCGCAGGGTGCCGCCGAGGGATGAGGATGAAAGCCTTCTCGGGTTAGGTATTGACAAGCATAAGCGTTTGGTGTACGGTTGCCATTGTCAAGGTCATCCCCTGGGATGCCTGGCAAACATAGGGTCGGGTTTGGGTCGACGCGCCTTGCGGTTGACATCCAAAGCGCTAAGCAGGGTCAGAGAAATTGTTCGGGAGAGGGACCAACGTCTCGAACGGTGAGGAGTGGATTCAGCGTGGTTTTGAGAGGGAATAACGTGACGGGGATGCCTGTCGCCCAACGAGGGCGCCTTGCTAGATGCGCCAGCTTGGCGCTGTCGCACTCTCTCTCTCTCTCTCTCTCTTCAGTCTCGGCACTAGCCGCTAGACGCCCCCATCGACACGCGCCCGAAGCCCCATCCGCGGGGAGGGCGACCTGATGTCCTCGCGCTCGGGTGTATCGGGGGCCGCGGGTGTCAAAGGCTCGGGTCTCGCCCAGCGGACGCGCGCATCTGTAAGGGACCGCGGCACGCAGAGCGCGGAGCTGGTGCGGATTCAGCGCGCAAGGTTGATCGCGGGCGCGGTGGGCGCGATCGAGGAGCTGGGTTACGCGCAGACGACCGTCGGTCATATAACGCGTCGCGCGAGTGTCTCGCGGCGTACGTTCTACGAGCTGTTCGCCAATCGCGAGGATTGCCTGGCGGCGGTCCTTGAGGAGCTCGTCGGCCAGATCGGCGATGAGCTCGCCGCGGCGAACATCGACGAGCTGCCGTGGCGTGAGCGGGTCCGCACGGGACTCTGGGTGATCCTCTCGCTGTTTGATCGTGAGCCGGCGCTTGCGCGGGTGTGTGTGGTGCAGGCGTTGCGTGGTGGCTCGCGGGTGTTGGGGCGTCGTGAGGAGATCCTCGCGGGTCTCGCGGCCGTCATCGACGAGGGCCGCCGTGAGGGTCATCGCGGTGGGGAGTGCACCCCTTTGACGGCGGAGGGATTGGTCGGTGCCGCGTTCGCGATCGTCTATGCCAGGCTGTTGCGGGGCAAGCGCAGATCGCTCACGGGCTTGGTGGGTGAGTTGATGGCGATGATCGTGCTGCCCTATCTCGGCCCGGCGGCGGCGCGCCGCGAGCAGGCCCGTCCCGTCCCCGCGTCGGGGGCGGCGCGCGTCGAGAGCGCGCGTGGTGCGCGGGGCGCGGGCGACCCGCTGCGGGACGTCCCGGTGCGCTTGACGTATCGCACTGCGCGGGTGTTGGAGGGCGTCGCCGAGCATCCGGGCGCGAGTAACCGCACGGTCGGCGAGTACGCGGGCGTCGGCGACCCGGGGCAGATCTCAAAGCTTCTGGCGCGCCTGGAGCGGGCGGGGCTGCTCGCGAACACCGGTTTGGGTCACAGCATGGGTGAGCCGAACGCTTGGACGCTCACGCCCAAGGGTGATCTCCTCGCGCGGAGTATCCGCGTGCACGCCCCGCATCGGCAGGAGGCCGCGTGATGCGCCGGCAGCGCTATTTGATCTTCAGCGGATTGAGGAGAGGGAGGGGTTGGTTTAGATGAGTGTTCGCAGGCTTTGGTTGGGGGTCTTGACGGTGTTCTGCGCGTTGTTCGCGGTGTATGTGTTTGGGAGCGTTGCGGCGTTGGCGGCGGCTCCTGAAGCCCCGGGACCCGTCTCGGTGAGCCCGGTGGGGGCGACGAGGGCGACCGTTCACGGTGTCCTGAGCCCCAATGCGGAAGGGCATCCGGGCACCTACGAATTCCTCTACAAAAAGGTGTCTCTGACCTGCGAAGGCGAAAGCCACGCACCCGAATCGCCGGGCTTGATGCTGGGTTTCGAACACGAAGAAGTCGCGGAAGGATTGACGGGCCTGGAACCCAACACCGAGTACGCAGTGTGTCTGCTCGCGCGCAACTCCAAGGGCGAAGAAAGCGTGGGTCCCGTGACGACGTTCACGACCGCCCCGGTGTTGGAAGCGCCAATGACCAAGGAACCCGCGACAGGGGTCACGGCCACCACGGCGACGCTCGAAGGCGTCCTGAACCCTGGTAGCCCGGGCGAAGCCGGTACCTACGAATTCCTCTACAGGGCATCCACAACCGAATGCCAAGGAGCAGGCGGGTCCGGCGGGAGCGCGCTGGGAGGCGCAAAAGAAGCGGTCACAGCCCAGGTGAGCGGACTGCTGCCCAGCACGGTGTACTCGTTCTGTCTGCTGGCTCGCAACGGGGCGGGCGAAACCGCGGTTGGGCCCCCTGTGAAGTTCACGACTTCTGCGTTGCCGCCGGTGATGGAAGGGGTGTCGTTCGCTGATGTGGGGTCCAGCAGTGCGACGTTGAGCGGGCGGGTCGATCCTGGTGGTCTTGTGAGCAGCTACCGGTTTGAATATTCAAGCGACGGGGTGCACTGGACCAAGACACCCCAGCCACCCGGTAGCGTCTCCGGACAGACCGACACGAGCATATCTACGCACCTGAACGGGCTGCAGCCCGGCACCACATACGACTTCCGACTGGTGGTATCCAGCTCAGACGGCACCGCCGAAAGCACCGAAGCGTCGTTCTCCACATTGCAGTTGGAGATCCTCGGTCTACCGGACAACCGCGGCTACGAAATGGTCTCGCCGCTGACGAACGCCGACAGCAACGTCTACGAACCATTCAATTATGACAACAGTCTCTCCGAGGAAAGCACTCCGCTACCGTTTCAGACCGCCGCTGACGGCGATGCGATCGTGTATGTGGCTGGGCCGTCCGCGACGAGCGGTAGCGGCAGTGAGGGCAGAGAAGCTAGAAACGAGTACCTGGCGGCGCGTTCGCCCTCCGGCGGTTGGTCGGCTGTGAACATCACGCCACCGGCCGCCAGTGTCTTCGAAGAACCGCTCTATGAGGCTTTCTCGAACGACCTGTCGGTGGGTATCCTCGATTGGAATGGTCTGGAACCGCTGACGGCGGGTGCTCTGGGCGGCGAATACAACGTGCTCTACACGCGCACCAGTGGGGACGGGAGTTACCACCCGCTCTTTACGACGACACCGCCTAAACGTACACCACAACAATTCGAAGCCTATGAAGTCCAACACAGGGAGTCGGTCAATGGTCTTGTGTATGCAGGCGCTTCGTCGAACTTCGAACATGTCCTGTTCGAGGCCAACGACGCGTTGACGAAGGTCGCGGAAGCAAGTCCTCCCGAACAAGATGAAAACGATCTGTACGATTCGGTTGCAGGGCAACCGTATCTGGTGAACGTGCCGCCCGGTGGCGCGCCGGCGCCAAACGCTGTGTTTGGCGCGCCGGTCGCGTCACCGCATGACGAATCGATAAAAGGAGGTTTCTTCAACGAAATCCCGAGAGAAGCTGCACCAGATTTCAGTCACGTGATCTCTGAAGATGGCTCGCGGGTCTTCTGGACGACCTTGGAAGTGGGCGAAGAAGAACACGAGCTGCCAAAGGCTCTGTATGTCCGGGAGAACGATACTCAGCCCGAAAGTCCCCTGGGTGAGAAAGGCGAATGCACGGTGCCCGCCGATGCGTGCACGGTGCTGATCGCCGAAGGCGCACGGTTCTGGACAGCGACACCGGACGGGTCGAAGGTGCTCTACAGGAAGGCCGGCGATCTGTACGAGTACGATGTGAACACGGACCAGAGCACCGATCTGACCCCTGGTGGGGGAGTGATCGGGGTGACCGCGACGAGCGAAGATCTCTCCTATGTGTATTTCGTGGCAAAGGGAGCGCTCGCGCCCGGCGCCGAACCGCGGGAATGCAACGCCAGAGAAGCGAGAGGTGAGTTCGAAAAACAGGAGCCTGAAGATCCTGCGTTTGGGTGCAACCTGTATGTCTTGCACGAAGGCGAACCGGTCAGGTTCATTGCGCGATTGTCGAGTCGCGACAACGAAGTGGAACCGTTGCAGGTATCTGGTGATTGGCGTCCGGGTCTTGGAAACCGTACAGCTGAGGCGACGTCCGACGGTGCGCACCTGGTGTTCATGTCCGTCGCGAACCTGACGGGTTATGAAAGCGAGGGCCTGCCGGAGGTGTATGTGTATGATGCCGAAGGAGCGGGCCGGTTGTTCTGCGCGTCGTGCAAGCAGAGCGGGGAACCGCCGATGCTAGCCTCAGCGAAACAGTTGCTCCGGTATTCGGCGTTTCTGCAGCCGAGCAACAGTAATACATACATACCGCGGTGGATGTCCGCGAATGGTACGCGCGTATTCTTCGACAGCATCGATGCGCTGGTGCCGCAGGACACGAACGGGCTGTTGGATGTGTATGAGTGGGAGCAGGACGGCACGGGCAGTTGTACCGAAGCGAGTGGGGAAAGCGTCTCTGAAAGCGCTGATAAGCGCGAAAAGGGTTGTATCTATCTACTGTCGGGGGGTACGAGTACGGACAATTCGTTCTTTGCGGATGCGAGCGTGAGCGGTGAAGACGTGTTCATGGTTACGCGTGCGCAGCTCGTGCCGCAGGATCAGGATGAAAACTTCAACATGTTCGACGCGCGCGTGGGCGCCGGGCCACCCCCGACACCGCCGCAGTGCACCGGCACTGGTTGTCAGGGAGTGCCTGGTGCGCCACCGGTGTTCGCGACGCCGTCGAGCGTGACGTTCAATGGGGTAGGGAACTTCTCGGGACCGGTCACGACGGCCGTGAAAGGAAAGGCCAAGACACCTACTCGTGCGCAGAAGCTGGCGAGGGCGTTGAGGGCGTGTGGGAAGCAGTCGAAGCGCAAGCGGACCGTGTGCGAAGCCCAGGCAAGGAAACACTATGGAGCAGGCTCGAAGGCCAAGCGCTCGGCGAAGGGGAGGAAATAACATGTTCAGGGGATATGTGGCGTTGCTGCTCGCGGTGTGCGGTCTTGTGGTCGTGTGTGCGCCGGCGTTGGCGGCGAGCGAAGGCCCGGGGTGGGAGATCGATTCGCACAGCTATCCGACGAATCTTGCGCCGGGCTCAAACGGATTGGTCGCGGTCGTCGTGTATAACATCGGGGCGGGGGGCAGCGAATCGCCTGCGACGGTGACCGACACGCTGCCCGATGGTGTGGTCGGTGTGTCCTCGAGGGGTTGGAGTTGCACGGGGAGCGCTCCCGATGTGTGCACGCTGGAACTGGGTGGTGTCGGTGGCACTGGCCGGGTTGAAACCGAACTTGAAGTGAACGTCGAAGCGGACGCGCCGGAAGGGCAGGTCGCCAATCGGGTGACTGTGTCTGGTGGTGGCGCGCCGAGCACGGCGAGCGCGTCGAACATGTTGACGATCAGCTCGAAACCGGCGGGTTTCGGGTTCGCTGGTGTCGATGCGTGGGTCAGCAACGCGAACGGAACGATCGACACGCAGGCGGGCTCGCACCCCTACGAGCTGACGTTCAACTGGGAACTAAACACCGAAAACAATGTGAGCAGAGAAGCTTATGACCTGCCCGCCGATCGGGAAGAAGTCAGGAACTTGGCGGTCAACGCACCGCCGGGCTTGATCGGCAACCCCCAAGCGGTCCCTCGCTGCGCGCGCCAGCAGTTCGATGACCGGGACTGCTCGCCCTCGACTCAGGTGGGCATGGTCAGGGCGGCTTTCGGTCCAGAAATAGAACCGAGGACGCCAACATTCGTGCTGCGGTTGCCTTTGTACAACATCACGCCGCCGCCGGGATTGGCGGCTCAGTTTGGGCTGACTCTCCTGGGTGTCCATGTCTTCCTGGATGCGAGTGTGCGCAGCGGCGGGGATTATGGGATCACAGAGCACGTCGATAACATTCCGCAGCGGACGATCGTATGGAGTAGCACGACGCTGTGGGGCGTTCCCTCCGAAGCGAGCCATGATGGCGAACGCTGCGGAGAAATCAACGGAACGGAAGCCTGCGGCTTTTCTTCCAGTGCCCCGCCGACACCGTTCTTGACGTTGCCTACGTCGTGTTCTGGGCAGCCGGCATGGTCCGCGGACGCAGACTCCTGGCGCGGCCCGACCACTGAAGTGAGCTTCCCGACACACGACAGCGAAGGCAACCCGGCCGGCTTCACGGGTTGTGATCATCTGGGGTTCGGCCCGTCGTTGAGCGTGGCTCCGGACACGTCGTATGCGGACACCCCGGCGGGGTTGACGGTCGAATTGCGCACGCCCCAGGAAGGCCTGTCAAACGTCGAAGGTCTCGCGATGTCGAATATCAAGGACACGACGGTCACATTGCCGGAAGGCGTGGCAATCAATCCGGGTCAGGCTGCTGGGCTTCAGGCGTGTCAGGCCTCTGAAGACGGTGTGGGTACTGAAGGTCCGGCGTCGTGCCCGAACGCGTCGAGGGTAGGCACCGATGAAGTCGAAACGCCGTTGCTCGCTAAACCGCTTGTGGGGAGCGTGTACGTGCTGCAGTCGAACCCGCCGAACCTGAAGTTGCTCGTCACGGCGTCCGGAGAGGGTGTGAACCTGAAGCTCGTCGGTGACGTGCACTTGGATGAAACGACGGGTCGTTTGACGAGCACGTTCAGTGAAACACCGGAGGTACCGTTCACGAGCTTCCGGTTGTCCTTTAGTGGTGGTGCGCAGGCGGCGCTATCGACCCCGACGCAGTGCGGGTTGTATACGACGACGAGCGATTTCACGCCGTGGAGCACACCGTTGGTGCAGGACGTGTTCCCGACGAGCGACTTCGCGATCGAACACGGTACCGCTGACGCCGGGTGCCCCTCGACACCGTTGCCGTTCAGCCCGCAGTTGGTCGCGGGGTCAACGACTGACCAGGCGGCGGGTTATACGGATTTCTCGCTGCTCTTGACGCGGCCGGATGACCAGCAGCGCATCTCGGGCCTGCAGTTCAAAACACCGGAGGGCCTGCTCGGGATGATCTCGAAGGTCCCGTTGTGCCCGGAACCGCAGGCGAGCGAAGGGACGTGCTCCAGTGCGTCGCAGATCGGGCACACGGTCGTTGAGGCCGGCCCTGGCCCCTACCCGCTGGTCGTGCCGCAGCCGGGGCAGCCCCCGGCGCCGATCTACCTGACGGGCCCGTATAAGGGCGCTCCGTATGGCCTGTCGATCGTCGTACCGCTGGTGGTCGGCCCGTTCACGCTGCAGACGCAGGTGGTCAGGGCGAGGATCGAAGTGGACCCGCGGACGGCTCGGTTGACGGTCACGACGGACCCGTTGCCGCAGATCATCGATGGTGTCCCGGCGGATCTGCGGTCGATCGACGCGGTGATCGACCGTCCGGAATTCATGTTCAACCCGACGAACTGCAGTCCGCAGTCGTTCTCGGGTACCGCGACGAGCACGGAAGGTGCGACGGCTGCGATCGAAAGTCATTTCCAGGTGGGGTCGTGTCAGAGCCTGAAGTTCGCGCCGGACTTCGAAGTCTCGACCTCGGGGAAGACCTCCAAAGCGGACGGTGCGAGCCTGACCGCGAAGATCCTCTACCCGAATGTGACGCCGGGGAATAACCAGGCGAGCTCGCAGTCGAATATCGCGAGCGTCAAAGTCGAACTCCCCAAGCGGCTGCCGTCGCGGTTGACGACGTTGCAGAAGGCGTGTACCGCGGCGCAGTTCGAATCGAACCCGGCGGGGTGCCCCGCGGGGTCGCTGGTCGGGCACGCGATCGCGCTCACTCCGGTGTTGCCGGTCCCGGTGAGTGGCCCGGTGTACTTCGTCTCGCATGGTGGGGAAGCGTTCCCGAGCTTGATCATGGTGCTGCAGGGGTATGGGGTCACGATCGACTTGGAAGGCTCGACGTTCATCAATCCGGCCGGGATCACGAGCAGCACGTTCAAGAGCGTCCCGGACGTCCCGATCACGTCGTTCGAACTGACGCTCCCCGAGGGTCCGTTCTCAGCCATCACAGCGGTCGGGAACCTCTGCAAGGCGACGAAGCTAGCGATGCCGACCGAATTCGTAGCGCAGGACGGCGCGGTCATCGACCAGTCCACGAAGATCGACGTGACCGGCTGCCCCAAGGCGAAGAAGGCCACGTCGAAGAAGTCCAAGCGGCACAAGAAGAAGCACAAGCGCCATAAACGCTGACAACACGGGGCCCGCGGTGCGACTGGCGGCGTAGCCGGAACCCGCCTGCTACCGCAACAACCGGTAGGGCACTGCGAGTGCGCGGTAGGTGCGCTCGGCTCGCCCGTCGCGTGTGAGCAGCTCCAGATCGTGTTCCAGTGCGGTCAGGGCGATCAGGCCGTCGTAGGTGGCTCCGCCGCCGATGCCGGCCGCGGCAAGGCGGGCGGGGGCCTTCGCGTAGTCGCTCCCACTCAGTGCGGCGAAAGGCGCTGGCAGGCGCTCGCCGAGCACCGTGGCGGCTGTGGTCGCGTCGGCCTGGTTGGGCGGCGGCAGCCGGGTGAGGACGCTGTAGGTCTCGGCCGCGACGTGGGCGATCGTGGTGGTGCAGCTCGCGAGCGCCTCAGCCGAGCTTTGATGAGCGGGATGGTCGTTCAGGAGCGCAGCGACTGCGATGCTGCTGTCGGCTGCTCTGCTCACCGGCGCTCGCGCACCGCTTCAAGCGTGCGCCGCACGTCCTCGTCGGTGATCGGTGTGCCAGTGGCGGCAAACGACGGCCCGTAGGGGCCGGAGACCACCTTTGCCGGTTCGTGGGGCGCCGAGAGCTCTAGCCGCCCGTCGACCACCTCGGCCTCCAGAGGCTTGTCCGCTGACGGGGTCCCTCTGAAGTGGTTCAGGCTGGAGGCGTGGTCGTGTTTCCCGTGATGGGATGGAAGGATGGACACGATCATGAAGCGGCACAGGCATACGCCGGAGCAGGCAGTCAGGAAGATCAGGGAGGGCGAGCGGCTGTTGAACGAGGGCCGCGAGCTCGTGGAGGTGCTGCGCCAGCTGGAGGTCAGTGAGGCGACGTGGAACCGCTGGCGTGCGCAGTACGGTGGGATGAAGGCTGATGAAGCCAAGCGCTTGAAGCACTTGGAGGGTGAGAACCAGCGGTTGAAGAAGCTGGTCGCGGAGCAGGCGCTGGATATCGACATGCTCAAGGAGCTGGCGGAGGGAAACTTTTGACCCCGGGGCGCCGGCGTAGGGCCGTCGGCACCCTGCAGGAGCGCTTCGGGGTCTCAGAGCGCAGGGCGTGCCGTGTCGCGGGCCAGCACCGCTCCACGCAACGCAAACAGCCGCGGCCACCAGGCCGTGAGGATGAGCGCCTGGCGGGCAGACTGCGGGAGATCGCGGGGGACCATCCACGGTGGGGTTGGAAGACGGCGCACACGATCTTGCTCCGGGAGGGTTGGAGCATCAACCGCAAGCGGACCCGCCGGATCTGGCGCCAGGAGGGCCTGCGGCGGCCCGTGAAGACCCGTAAGCGCCGCCGTCTTGCCACGGGGCAGGCTGCGCGTCTGAGAGCGAGCAGGCCAAACGAGGTGTGGGCCTTTGACTTCCAGTTCGATGAGACCTCAGACCGCCGCAGGATCAAGCTTTGCAACATCGTCGACGAGTACACCCGCGAGGCGCTGGCGATCAGGGTCGCGCGCAACTGCACCGCCGAGGACGTCATCACCATCCTCGAGCGACTCGTCGCCGACCGCGGCGCCCCCACATACCTCAGGGCTGACAACGGCCCGGAGATGATCGCCTGGACCCTCCGTGACTACTGCCGCCTCGCCGGCACCGAAACGGCGTACATCGAGCCAGGATCACCGTGGGAGAACCCGTTCGTGGAGTCCTTCAACGGCCGCCTCCGCGACGAGCTGCTGAACATTGAAGAGTTCGCCTGCATCACCGAGGCGAAGGTCATCATCGAGGACTGGCGCATCCAGTACAACACCTACAGGCCACACTCAGCCCTCGGCGGACTCACACCCGCCGAATACGCAGCAAAAGAGAACCAACACCAACCAGACCACGCATAGACCCTGGACCACCTACAGGGACCCCTTCACCGGCGAGAACCCGAGCTCCTCTCGTATGCGCTTGGGAACCACCACCCGCCCCGCACGATCGATTGACACCTGCATGGTAGAAGCATACCACAACAATGGTAGTCGAGTGGTCGAGCGAGAGATGCTTGCCCCCGAGATCCTACGCCACGAGAACAAGAAGAAGCACAAACGTCCTAAAACGCTAACGGCGCGCTCACTCGCGGCGCCGCCGCGCGAGCTGCAGCGATTCGAGGTCGATCAGGTCCTGGGGGCGGCCGGCGGCGCGCTTCATCGCGATCAGGTCGTCGATCGAGGCGACGGCGACCGTGAGGCCGTCGAGGTCCATGCGGTCTGCCCGGCGTTGGAGTGCCGCGTAGCCCGGTGATCCGTCGGGGTCGGCGAGCAGGTCGATGTTGCCCTCGCCGGTGCTCAGCGTCAGGGTCTGTGTCCGCTTCAGCGTGCGCGCGTCGGGCACGAACGGCAGGTCCTCGTCGACGCCGCGCAGCATCGCGTCGAGATCGACGAGCACTCCGGCAAGCCGCTCGAGGTTCGCCTGCGCCGTGGCGTAGCAGATGTCGAGGTCTCGGGTGAAGCGGGGGCTCGCCTGGAGGACGACCGCGACGCCTCCAACGATCACAAAGTCGACGTCCGCCTCGGTCAGGCGGCGCAGCAGGCTGCCCAATTTGAACGCCGGCTGGTCGAGCCAGGACTCAGGCGTGTTCACCGCGACTCCGCGCGCCCGCCAGCGCGAGTGTGCGCGCCTGCGCGTGCATCGCTTCGAGTCCGTGCAGCCGCTCGCTGGGCGAGAGTTCGAGCTGGCGGCGGATAAGGCTCTCGTCCACGCCGCCGCTCCGCGCCGGGGCTTCGAGCTCCAAGCGGTGTCCGGTGGCCCACAGGGCTCTCGTGAGGGTCTCGAACGTCGGATTCGCCCCCGAACGCTCCAGCTTCGCGATCTGCGCCTGGCTGACCCCCAGGCGCAGCGCGAGCTGCCGCTGCGTCAACCCGGCGCGGCGGCGCGAGTGCCTTAGCAAGGTGGCAGGATCGGTCACGGCCACATGATAACCCATAGGTTATGCAAGCCGTAGAAGCAGTAGGGGGCGCCGAAGCTGATGCTCCTGAACCTATGCTGTTTGCGACCCGCGTGGGTATAGAGCGGACCGAAACCCTGGTCATGTCGGTACTACGGCGGCGAGCCTTGTACGAGTAGGTCCGTAATGCGACTGGCGGCGTAGCTGGAGCACGACAAGGCCCCGTCGCTGGACAAGACTCCTCGCTAGACAGGCCCCTCGCTGGACAAGCTCCCGTCGCTGGAACAAGACCCCTCGCTGGACAGGCCCCCTCGCTGGACAGGCCCCCCGCTGGACAAGAACCTGTCGCTGGAACAAGAACCCCTCGCTGCTTGGGTCTCGCTGGAAAGGCCCCTCGCTGGTCAAGCTCCCGTCGCTAGAACAAGGACCACTCGCCGTTGGGGTCTTGACAAGCATAAGCGAGTGGTGTACGGTTGCCATTGTCAAGGTCATCCCTATGGGGTGCCTTGCAGACATAGGGTCGGGTTTGGGTCGACGCGCCTTGTGGTTGACATCAAGCGCTAGCAGGGTCAGAGATTGTTCGGGAGAGGGACCAACGTCTCGAACGGTGAGGAGTGGATTCAGCGTGGTTTTGAGAGGGAATAACGTGACGGGGATGCCTGTCGCCCAACGTGGGCGCCTTGCTAGATGCGCCAGCTTGGCGCTGTCGCATCTCTCTCTCTCTCTCTCTCTCTTCGTCTAGCGGCCTAGCCTCCAGACGCCCCCAAAAATCGGCCTCCGCAAGACCCTCCGCGGGGAGGGTGGCCTGATGCCCTCGCGCGCGCGTGTATCGACGGCCCCGGGTGTCAAGTCCTCGGGTCTCGCCCAGCGGACGCACACGACGGTGATAGACTGCGGCACGCAGGGCGCGCAGCTGGTTGAGATTCAGCGCGCAAGGCTGATCGCGGGTGCGGTCTGCGCGATCGAGGAGCTCGGCTATGCGCAGGTCACGGTCGGCCATATAACGCGTCGCGCGAGTGTCTCGCGGCGCACGTTCTACGAGTTGTTCGCCAATAGCGAAGATTGCCTGGCGGCGGTGCTGGAGGAGCTCGTCGGCCAGATCGGGGATGAGCTCGCCGCGGCGAACATCGATGGTCTGCCGTGGCGTGAGCGGGTCCGCACGGGACTCTGGGTGATCCTTTCGCTGTTCGATCGCGAGCCGGTGCTCGCGTGTGTATGTGTGGTGCAGGCGTTGCGCGGCGGCCCGCGGGTGTTGGGGCGCCGGGAGGAGATCCTCGCGGGTCTCGCGGCCGTCATCGACGAGGGCCGCAGCGAGGGCCAGCGCGGAGCGGAGTGCACCCCTTTGACGGCGGAGGGGCTGGTCGGCGCGGCGGTCGCGATCGTCTACGCGCGGTTGTTGCGGGGTGAGCGCACGCCGCTGGTGGGGTTGTTGGGGGAGCTGACGGGGATGATCGTGCTGCCCTATCTTGGCCTGGCGGTGGCGCGCCGTGAGCAGGCTCGCTCCGCCCTTGCCCTCCCCCCGGCGGCGGGCTCGCAGAGCGCGGGTGGTGTGCAGGGTGCGGAGGACCCGCTGCGGGGTGTGCCGGTGCGCTTGACGTATCGCACCGCGCGGGCCCTGGAGGGCGTCGCCGAGCATCCGGGTGCGAGCAACCGCACGGTCGCCGATTACGCGGGGGTCGCTGACCCGGGGCAGATCTCAAAGCTGCTGGCGCGTTTGGAGCGGGCGGGGTTGCTCGCCAACTCTGGGTTGGGTCACAGCATGGGTGAGCCGAACGCGTGGACGCTCACGCCCAGGGGCGAGCTCCTCGCGCGGAGTATCCGCGTGCACGCGTCGCATAGGCGGGAGGCTGCGTGATGTCGTCGTCAGCGAGCTGCCGTCGTGGTCGGGGCGAGTCCTGTGCCCGCAACCGCTTTGTCGTACCCGCAATCCCGCGGGTCATCTCATGTGGACCACTCTTTGGGGAGGGAATCGTGCTGAAGCTTGCCCGTGTGTTGGCTGTTGCGCTCTCGGGCGTGGCGGCGCTTGTCGTGTTGCCGTCGCTCGCTTCGGCTGAAACGTGCCCGAACGCGCAGTACCGTGTCGGACCGTCCGCGAACCTACCCGACTGTCGCGCATACGAGCAAGTCACACCAGTCGAAAAGGAAGGCGGGCTCTTCACAGGGACGGCTATGGGTCCGGGGTCCGAAGGTACTCCCAATGTTGTCGTCAGGAGCTTCGCGGGGATCGATGGAGTACAGGATGATAATGGCTTGGAAGGGGCGCTCTATTCGATCGAACGCACCGCTTCGGGTTGGGCGACATCGCCGTTACCGCCACCCGCGTCGGAATATCAGACGTCCCTTATTGCGGGTGGTACCCTAACGTATTTGGGTGAGAGTCTCGATGGTCGTTTGGTTTTGTGGCAGGGGCGGCGTGTCGGTCAATCTGACAATCGTGTTGACTTTTGGGTTTCGGGCCCGGGCGGTGTTGTTGAAGATGTCGGACCGCTTACCCCACCGAACACACCAGACGATACAGTCAACGAAATCACAAACCTCTCCGGCTTGAAAATTGATCCCGTGGGGGAGTCGGCTGATTTTTCGCATATTTTCTATCAAACGGCGCCTAGCTTTGCCGCTGGGTTTCATTTCTGGCCTTTCGATGAAACACGGGAAACATCTGACCGAGAAAAAACGGACTTCTACCCTCGGGTAGAAGACTTGTATGAGTTTGTCGGTCGAAACGATTCGGCGCCGATGCTCGTGGGAGTGAATAATGAAGGTAAATTGATCAGTGATTGTGGTACCGAGCTTGGTGCTGGCAGCGACCTCGAATCGCCCATGGATCGCTACCAGCATTTTGCGTTGCACAACGCGGTGTCATTTGATGGTGAAACGGTGTTCTTTACGTCCGCTGCGTGTGGTTCTGCGCCTGCGGCTAACGAGCTGTTTGCGCGGGTGGGAAATGGTACGCCGGGTGCTCGTACTGTCGCGATTTCTGAGCCTTCGGTAAGCGATTGTGCTGCCTGTGATACCAGTGCTGTCTCTGTAGAGCCTGCGTTTTTCCAGGGTGCGTCGACGGACGGCTCGAAGGTGTTCTTCGTGACTCGGCAGCCGCTTCTCGGTGGTGACGGGAGCGCGAACATCTATGAGTACGACTTCGACGCGCCGCCCGGTGAAAAGATCATTCGTGTCTCCGGCGGGGATGCGACCGTGTCGGATCCCACCGCTGAAGTGCAGGGGATAGTACAGACCTCTCAGGATGGTTCTCATGTCTACTTCGTCGCGAGCGGTGTCCTGACCAAGAACCCGAACGCTCAGGGTCAGGTTGCGCATGCCGGTGCGAACAACCTATACATGTTCGAGCGCGACGCGCAGTACCCGTCCGGCAGGACCGTCTTTATCGCGGATCTATCTCAGGGCGATCAGAAACTGTGGACTGTTGCGCATAATGTTGTGGGTGCGGAGGTCGTTCGTTCAAACATAACGCCCGATGGTCGTTTCCTTGTTTTTACCAGCATGACGGAACATCTCACGCCTGACGATGCGAGCACCGCGGCTCAGGTGTTTGAGTATGACGCCGCAGCAGGTAGCTTGACGCGCGTATCGATCGGTCAGGATGGTTATAACGATAACGGTAATATGAGCTCGGCTGAAGCGAGCATACTCAGTCCTCTCTATCCCGAGACGTCAGACCCAATCGTCTACAGCACTTATATGACGGTATCGGCGGATGGTTCTTACGTGTTTTTCGAGAGCGCTGACGGCTTGACGCCGCAGGCTCTCAACCAGGTCATCATCGGTGAAGAACAAGGCATAGAACAAGGCGCAAAGGTATATGCGGAGAATGTTTATGAGTATCACGATGGGAACGTCTATTTGATTTCCGATGGTCGCGACCTGTCGGAGGCGTTCGGTGCTTCGGCTGTTCATCTGCTTGGGACTGATGAATCTGGTGCCGATGTGTTCTTTTCGACAGCGGATCCGCTTGCGCCTTCGGACATCGATTCGAACATGGATATCTATGATGCGCGCGTGGATGGTGGTTTCCCTGCGCCTGCGGTGAAGCAGCAGTGTGCGGGGGATGAATGTCAGGGTGTGCTGAGTGCAGCGCCGGTGTTGCTGGCGCCGGGTAGCGAGTTTCAGGCCGGTGGCAATCCGCCGCTTGTGCCCCCGGCGCCGGTGGCGAAGCCGAAGGTCAAGAAGGTGAAGAAGAGCGGGAAGAAGGCGAAGCGGCGTACCGGTAAGGCGGGCGGGCGGGCGAAGCGCGCTGCCAGGAAGCGTGGGCTTGTTCACGGAAAGAGGGGTCGGTCGTGATGAGGAGGTTCGTGTCGGCGGCGTGTGTGGCGGGCGTGGTCTTGTTGTCGGTGTTGGCTGGTCAGGCGTGGGCGGTTGAACCTGCGCCTGGGTGGGAAATCTTTTCGCGTGCGGTTCCGAGCAATTTCTCTGCGCATCCGACGGAAGGGTTCCCTGATGGTTACGAATTGGTCGTGAGGAACGCGGGCAGCCAGCCCACGGATGGCTCGCCGGTGACGATCTCCGACGCGCTGCCCGAAGGTGTAACCGCTACCGAAGTGGTGGGTTACGATCTTGGCCCCGGACTCAAGGAAGAGGCCACCAATGAACAGAGTCCGGTCGCCTTGAAGTGCGAACTCAGGCTGCACTCTGTTATGTGCACCGATGGGAGTGTCGTGATGCCCGGTGATACGCTCACGGTCAGTATCACCGTCATGGTGTCATCGGTAATACCCGAAGGGCAGGCGGTCGTGAACACCGCGACGGTCAGTGGCGGTGGCGCTTCGGCGCAGACTTCGAGCCTTTCGACGCCGGTTCAGGCTGGTGCTCTCCCGTTTGGGCTCGAAAGCGTTGTGTTTACGCCTACCGGCGTGGATGGGGCCGAGGATACCGAAGCCGGCGGGCATCCTTACGAGCTCACCACGACTTTCTACCTGAATACACATGAGGAATACCCAGGGTTATTCGCGAAAGCGAAGACACCGGAGGACGCGAAGGATGTCGTGGTGGAACTTCCCCCTGGTTTCGTCGGTAACCCGCAGGTAGTGCAGAAGTGCAGCCAGATCTTGGCCAGCACCAGGCCGGAACCGGGTCAACCGCAGTGTCCACCTAGTTCGCAGATAGGTGTCGCTCGTCTGGGTCTGCGTAATCTTTCGCATGAACCGCTGCTCAGCGAGAACGTGGTGCCGGTTTACAATGTGCAGCCGGGCCGAGGCGCCGCCGCCCAGTTCGAGTTCTTCGATTTCGTTCCTGTGACGCTGGTTGCGACGGCGAACCAGGAAACCAATTACGCGATCCGGGTCACGGTGTCCGATATCCCGAGGGAAGCGGAATTCAACGCGTCGTCGCTGACGTTCTTTGGTGAACCGGCCACCAATCACGATATTTATAATCGTGGTGCCGGTGTGGGGCAGCCGTTGGCGTTCCTGCAGAATCCTGTGGATTGCAGCGCGGGTCCGCTGCACGCGAGGGTGAGCGTCGACTCGTGGCAGCATCCGGGTAGCTATTTGCCGGATGGGTCGCCGAACCTGGCTGACCCGAGTTGGAAGACGTATACGACGACGATGTACCCGTCGTTGTCTGGTTGTAACCTGTTGCAGTTCGAACCGTCGATCACGCTCACGCCGAGCACGACACGGGCCGACGAACCGACGGGTGTGAACGTCGATCTGCGTGTCCCGCAAGCGGCTGATCGGTTGGGGGAGCTCGCGACACCGGAGTTGAAGGACGCGACCGTGACGTTGCCGGCGGGGTTGTCGCTCTCGCCGTCCGCGGCTGACGGGTTGGGTGCGTGCAGCGATACGCAGATCGATATCGCGTCGATCGAACCCGGTTCGTGTCCCGAGGACTCTGTGCTGGGAACGATCAAGGTGAGCGTGCCGTTGCTTGAATCGCCGTTGGAAGGCCAGGTGTTCTTGGGTGAACCGGAATGCAACCCATGCACAGCCGCCGATGCGGCCGACGGTCGGATGATCCGGCTGTTCATCGAAGGGAGTGGTTCGGGGGTGCGTTTGAAGAAGGAAGGCCGCGTGTACTTGAACCCTTCGACGGGCCAGTTGACGAGCAAGTTTGAAGATAACCCCCAGGACCCGTTTGAAAACCTCGAACTGGACTTCAAGAGCGGCCTGCGTGCAGGGCTGGCAACCCCGCAAACGTGCGGGACGGCGACGACGACGACTGATCTGGAACCGTGGAGCAGCCCGGTGACGCCGGATGCGAACCCGATCTCCCAGTTCAACGTCAGCTGGGACGGGCAGGGTGGCGCGTGTCCGGCGGTCCCGCCGCTCTCGCCGTCGTTTAGTGCTGGGACGTCGAATCCGAATGCTGGTCAGTTCAGCCCGTTCACGTTGACGTTCGGTCGTGAAGACCGCGAACAGGATTTGGCTGGGATCCAGGTGCATATGCCGCCCGGTCTGCTTGGCTCATTGTCGGGGGTCCCGTTGTGCGGGGAGCCTGAAGCATCGCTGGGGACCTGTGCTCAGGCGTCGTTGATCGGGACGATGACGGTCGCTGCGGGCCCTGGTTCGCACCCGTTCTACGAGAAAGGCGAGATTTACCTGACCGGGCCGTATGGCGGTGCGCCGTTTGGCCTCTCGATTGTGGTCCCGACGGTCGCGGGCCCGTTCAACCTCGGTAACGTCGTGGTCCGCGCGAGGATCCAGGTTGATCCGACGACAGCGGCGTTGACGGTCACGAGTGACCCGTTCCCGCAGGTGATCGACGGCATCCCCCTGCGGTTGCGCACAGCGAACGTAACGATCGCCCGGCCGGGGTTCATCTTCAACCCCACCGACTGCGCGTTGCAGCACATCACGGCGACGATCAGCGGTGCGCAGGGGTCGCAGACCAACGTGTCGGTGCCGTTCGGGGTCTCCGGTTGCGCTGGTCTTCATTTCGGCCCGACGTTCAAGGCCTACACCTCCGCCAAAGCATCGAGGGCTGATGGGGCGAGCCTCGATGTGCGCCTGTCGTTCCCGAGTGGCCCGCAGTCGAACATCGCGCACGTCAAGGTGGAACTGCCCAAAGCGCTGCCGTCGCGTCTTTCGACGCTGCAGCGTGCGTGCACGATCGCGGTGTTCGAAGCGAACCCGGCGGGGTGCCCGGCTGGTTCGGTCGTCGGGATCGCGCGTGCTGATAGCCCGATCCTCCCGGTGACGCTTGAGGGCCCGGCGTACTTCGTCAGCCACGGTGGGGCGAAGTTCCCCGAACTGATCGTTGTGCTGGAGGGCTATGGGGTGCGGGTGGATCTGTACGGCGAAACGTTCATCAACAAGCAGGGCATCACAAGCAGCACGTTCGCGAATGTCCCCGACGTGCAGGTCAACAGCTTCGAGCTGTACCTGCCCGAGGGCCCGGACTCCGCGCTCGCAGCGAACGGGAACCTCTGCACGAAGAAACTCCTCATGCCGACACTGTTCACCGCCCAGGACGGCGCGCAGCTGAAGCAGAACACTCCCATCCAGGTCACCGGGTGCGCCACAAGCGCCAGGACCGCACGAGCGGCACGAGCCGCAAGAGCGGCACGAGCGGCACGCAGGGCGAACAGGGCACGAACGGCGCGCGAGGCGGCAGCGGCGCGGAAGGCGAGCAGAGCGAGGAGCGGACGATGAGAACATTGCGAGCAGCGAACACGAGGGCTGCGGGCTTGCCGCTGGTGTCGAGTATCTTACGGCCAGCCGTGTGGTTGTGCGCACGTGCCGCGTTGGGCGCACTGGTCATCTTGCTGGCGGGGTCGGCTGCCGCTTCGGCGGCGCCACCGCCGCTGCCGGCCGTGAGTACTGAAGGCGCGGCGGAAGTCGTGTTTGACGCGGCGACATTAACCGGGACGGTCAACCCGAACGGCACCGAAGTAGCATCCGATACGAGGTGGTGCTTTGAATACGGTGTGGGGTCCACCAGCGGGTATAGCCTCGGGTCGGTGCCGGCGGTAGCGCAGGATGCTGGGAGTGGCACGACCCTGGTGCCCGTCAACGCGCGACTCACGGGTCTCTCGGCCGGTGTGACCTACCGGTACCGGCTGGTAGCCGTCAACGATCTCCAGGAAGGCACCGCGCAGAGCGCGTGCGGGATACAGGGCGGACAGCAGACGGCCGGCACGGAAGGGCTGTTCACGACCCCGATCTACATTCCTCCGCCGCTGGTCGTGACGGGCAGCGTGGGCAGTATCGAACAGAACACCGCGATGGTCACCGGCACCGTCGACCCGGAAGGTTCGCGCACAACATACGAGTTCCAGTTCGGTGTGGACACCGGTTATGGCGTGGAAATCTTCGGATCGGCCGGCAGCGGCACACGACCGGAACCATTCACGCTCACGCTGAACGATCTCCAGCCCGCGACGACCTACCACTACAGGCTCCTCGCGACCAACCCTGGTGGTACCACCTATGGTGCAGACCAGGCATTCACAACCAGCGAGTACCCCACAGAGACACTCACAGCCTCGCCAACGCCGCCGTTGCTGAGTGTACCCGCCGTCACGTTCCCAACAGAGCCACAAACCACGACGGTCACTCCGACCGTGAAGCATAAGAAGACCAAGAAGACCACAGCGAAAACCAACCGTAGGAACGGGAAAACAGCGAGCAGCAGGAAGCGTCACCATGCGAGCAAAAGGAAAGAGCGATGATCATGCGTACCCGCAGGCTCACAACCACCCTACTCACGTCGCTCATCCTCACCGCGATACTCGCGCTCGCACCAAGCGCATACGCAGGCTACGTACACAAGTACATCACGCAAATAACCGAAGTTCCCGCCGCGCCGGGCGTCACCAGCGGACCGTTCGGTGGACCGTTCGGTGGATGCCGTGATTGCGGTAGCGCCCTGGGACTGGCCACAGACTCTAACACCCTCTACGTCCTAGACGCTTCCCACAGTTCGATCGATGAGTTCAACGCAACCACAAACACATTCACTAAGCAACTCTCGGGGGCGGGCCTGTTCGGGCCAGGTGCACACGAATTCGAACCAGGGAAAGTGAATCCCTTTGTGACCGCGAATAGCATAGCAGTGAACCAGTCGACCGGTGAAATTTATGTCGTGAACCAGGGGTATGAAAAGTCTCCCGGTCAGTTCGAAGACGAAAACGGGGCACGCCCAACCGTTGAGGTGCTCGGGGCAGCGGGTGAACACCTCAACTCTTGGAGTGGGGCGGACACACCTAGTCAAGAATTGGGCGCAGAACGTGGGTTTGTGGCTGTAGACAACTCCACGAGTCTGACGGACCCGGCAGCTGGGGATGTCTATGTCACAGCGCCATCCCTGAGGACGTTGGGTAGTCGTGTCGATGTCTTCAAGCCGGAATCGTCTGGCCAAGAGGAATACCTGGCGGAATTGTCGGGAGTACCGCGGGAACCAACATTTGGTCTCGCGGTTGTGGACACGGTCGCGGTCGATGATGCGACGGGTGACCTTATAGTTGGTACAGAGCGACAAAACGTGGTGTATGTGTTCAAGCCGACGGGGCCTGGCACGTATGAATTCCTATTCGAACTCATCAACGCCAATGGCGTGAGGTTCAGAAAGAGCGAAAACCCAAATGCTGAAGGGGCGATTGTGGGTGTAGCGGCGGACGGCTCAAGTGGCGATTTTTATGTGGCTGATGGGGAACGCGATGCTGTGTACGAGTTCGCGGCGAATGGTGAATATCTCAGCGAAATCACTGGTACGCCCGGCGGGCCGTTCGGTAAGCTGGCAGGGATCGCGGTGGGGTCCAACGGTGATCTGTACGTCGCGGATGAAGGCGCTCACGCTGTTGATGTGTTTGGGCCGAACATCGATTTGCCTGAGGTGAGTACGAACCAGGCGTCAGGCAAAGGGGTGAGTGTCACGTTGTCGGGGACGGTGAATCCGTTCGGGGCGAAAGTCACGGCTTGTCGTTTTGAGTTTGGGCTCAGCAACTCGTATGGGTCGCAGGTTCCTTGCTCGTCGTTCCCCGCCTCGGGGTCAAGTCCCGTGGGTGTCTCGGCTAGCCTCTCGGCGAGCGGACTGGTCCCCGGTTCGATCTATCATTACCGGCTCGCGGCCGGCGATGAAGAAGGCGAAACGGTCTACGGCCAGGACGAAACGTTCGTCACCGCGCCGTCGGTCGTCGGTTCGGTGCTGGCGTCTGAGATCACGTCGTTCTCGGTGTCGCTGACTGGTGTGATCAACCCGGGTAACGTCTCTCCGGGCTACCGTTTCCTGTATGGGCTGACAAGCGCTTACGGGTCTGTGTGGCCTGAAGGACTGGCCGGTGCGGGTGTCGGTTCTCAGCAGACGGTCTCGCAGACCCTCACGGGCCTCGCCCCGGACACGACCTACCACTTCGCGTTGAGCGCCACCAACTTCGGTGGTGGGGAGTCGGCGAGTCCCGACGCGACGTTCACGACGCGTCCACTCGTCCCACCGCTGGTCAGCACGAGCGCTGCTGAAGCGCTCGGGCAGACCTCGGCGACGCTGACGGGTAGTGTTGATCCGGAAGGGTTGCCGAGCACGTACCGGTTTGAATACGGTACGAGCACAGGGTATGGGTCGACGTGGCCTGTGCTGCAGGTCTATGCGGGTAGCGCCAGCGCAAGCCAGATGGTCGCGATCGGCGTCCCGAACCTGTCGCCGGGTACGAGCTACCACTACCGGCTCGTGGCGAGCAACGAAGACGGTACGACCTATGGTGCGGACGAGTCGTTCACGACACCTTCCTATCCCGCGGCTCTGATCCAGGAGCCACCTGGTTTCACACAGACCATGGGTGAAACGAGTAAAGCAAGCGGCAAAAGCAGCAAACCATCCTCCAAGTCACACAAACACAAGCCCAGGAAGCGAAAGGCGAAGTCGAGGGCGAAGCACAAGCGTGGAGGACGAAGGTAGTAGGGAGGAGTGCGCCTCGGGGCGCTGGTAACTGTAAACAGAGTAGAGGGGATGGATCGATGTTTGGTGGAATCCGTAAGCGTGTCTCGTACACGAACGTTGTATTGACGCTCATCTTGGTGTTCGCGATGAGCGGCGGCGCGTACGCCGCCGGCAGGTACCTGATCACTTCGACGAAGCAGATCAGCCCGAAGGTACTCAAAGCGTTGGCGGGCAAGAGCGGCGCCGCCGGCCCAGCGGGCGCCGCGGGCTCGGCCGGCCCAGCAGGGTCCGCGGGCGCGAAGGGCGAATCGGGTGTCGGGCAGCCAGGCAAAGAAGGCTCAGCTGGCCCTACTGGTCCAGCTGGCCCGACGGGACCAACCGGCCCACAGGGACAGACAGGCTTCACGGCGACGCTGCCGTCCAAAGCGACGGAGACGGGGGCATGGAGCTTTTCGACAGGGACCTCAGAACATACACAAATCCCGTTCGCTTCGATCTCCTTCCCGATCCCGTTGAAAGCGGGACTCGAAAGAAGCCATGTGATCTTCGTCTCGTATGAAGAAATGCTCGAAAAAAAAACGCCGGCGGAATGTCCTGGTGAATTTAACGAAAACTCGACGACCGGCAAGATTGTCCCGAAGGCCGACCCTGGGTATCTGTGTATCTACGAAGGATTTACGTACGGTGGCAACGTTCAGCATACGGGTTCCCCCGGCAATAAATTCAAGCTTGTAATCACGGTATTGGACCCTGAATATTCTGGTGGCCCGGGTGCAAGTACTGCTGGTGCTCTGCTCGAATTCCAGCAAGAAAAAGAAAACGAAAATAGCTACGGCTATGGCCTGTGGGCGGTGACCGCGGAATAGGAGGGTCTGGTTTCCACCGTACGGGTCCTCTCCCCGGGCGTCGCGCCGCATCTACTCTGCGGACGCTCGCCCGGGGGAGCCCCTGCGGCAGGGACCGGGGCCCGCAGTGCGACTGGCGGCGCAGCTTGGACCCCTGGCGCTCACTCGCGCCGCCGCCGCGCGAGCTGCAGCGATTCGAGGTCGATCAGGTCCTGTGGGCGGCCGGCGGCGCGCTTCATCTCGATCAGGTCGTCGATCGAGGCGACGGCGACCGTGAGGCCGTCGAGGTCCATGCGATCCGCCCGGCGTCGGAGCGCCGCGTACCCCGGTGATCCGTCGGGGTCGACGAGCAGGTCGATGTCGCCCTCGCCGGTGCTCAGAGTCAGGATCTGTGTCCGTCGCAGCGTGCGCGCGTCGGGCACGAACGGCAGATCCTCGTCGACGCCGCGCAGCATCGCGTCGAGATCGACCAGCACTCCGGCGAGCCGCTCGAGGTTCGCCGCCGCCGTGGCGTAGCAGATGTCGAGGTCCCGGGTGAAGCGCGGGCTCGCCTGGAGGACGACCGCGACGCCGCCCACGATCACGAAGTCAACCTCCGCCTCCGTCAGACGGCGCAGCAGGTTGCCCAATTTGAACGCCGGCTGGTCGAGCCAGGACTCAGGCGTGCTCACCGCGACTCCGCGCGCCCGCCAGAGCGAGCCCGCGCGCCTGCGCGTACATCGCTTCGAGTCCATGCAGCCGCTCGCTGGGCGATAGTTCGAGCTGCCGCCGGATAAGGCTTTCGTCCACGCCGCCGTGCTGCGCCGGCGCCTCGAGCTCCAAGTGGTGTCCTGTCGCCCACAGGGCGCCCGCGAGCGTCTTGAAGGTCGGATTCGCCCCCGGACGCTCCAGCTTCGCGATCGCCGCCTGGCTGACCCCCAGGCGCAGCGCGAGCTGCCGCTGCGTCAGTCCCGCTTGGCGGCGTGCGTCTCTGAGCAGTGTGGCAGGGTCGGACATAGACCCATAATAACCCACAGGTTATGCCCCAGGTCCCACTCGTGCCGGGAGATCCTTGACCTGGGCTGTTTGCGACCCGCGTGGGTATAGAGCGGACCGAAACCGTGGTGTGTCGGAGCTACGGCGGCGAGCCTTGTACGAGGAGGTTCGTGATGCGGCTGGCGGCGTAGCTGGGTCATCGCGCGCCGGGCGCCGGTACCCCCAGCCGTGTCGGGTAGAAGCCCTTGGGTCTTGACAAGGATAGGCGACTAGTGTACGGTTGCCATTGTCAAGGTCATCCCTGTGGGGTGCCTTGCAGACATAGGGTCGGGTTTGGGTCGACGCGCCTTGCGGTTGACATCAAGCGCTAGCAGGGTCTGAGATGTTCGGGAGAGGGACCATCGTCTCGAATGGTGAGGAGTGGATTCAGCGTGGTTTTGAGAGGGAATAACGTGATGGGGATGCCTGTCGCCCAACGAGGGTGCCTTGCTAGATGCGCCAGCTTGGCGCTGTCGCATCTCTCTCTCTCTCTCTCTCTCTTCGTCTAGCGGCCTAGCCTCCAGACGCCCCCATCGACACGCGCCCGAAGCCCCATCCGCGGGGAGGGCGGCCTGATGCCCTCGCGCGCGCGTGTATCGACGGCCCCGGGTGTCAAGTCCTCGGGTCTCGCCCAGCGGACGCACACGACGGTGATAGACCGCGGCACGCAGGGCGCGCAGCTGGTTGAGATTCAGCGCGCAAGGCTGATCGCGGGTGCGGTCTGCGCGATCGAGGAGCTCGGCTATGCGCAGGTCACGGTCGGCCATATAACGCGTCGCGCGAGTGTCTCGCGGCGCACGTTCTACGAGTTGTTCGCCAATCGCGAAGATTGCCTGGCGGCGGTGCTGGAGGAGCTCGTCGGCCAGATCGGGGATGAGCTCGCCGCGGCGAACATCGACGGTCTGCCGTGGCGTGAGCGGGTCCGCACGGGACTCTGGGTGATCCTCTCGCTGTTCGATCGCGAGCCGGCGCTCGCGCGGGTATGTGTGGTGCAGGCGTTGCGTGGCGGCCCGCGGGTGTTGGGGCGCCGGGAGGAGATCCTCGCGGGTCTCGCGGCCGTCATCGACGAGGGCCGCAGCGAGGGCCAGCGCGGAGCGGAGTGCACCCCTTTGACGGCGGAGGGGCTGGTCGGCGCGGCGGTCGCGATCGTCTACGCGCGGTTGTTGCGGGGTGAGCGCACGCCGCTGGTGGGGTTGTTGGGGGAGCTGACGGGGATGATCGTGCTGCCCTATCTTGGCCTGGCGGTGGCGCGCCGTGAGCAGGCTCGCTCCGCCCTTGCCCTCCCCCCGGCGGCGGGCTCGCAGAGCGCGGGTGGTGTGCAGGGTGCGGAGGACCCGCTGCGGGGTGTGCCGGTGCGCTTGACGTATCGCACCGCGCGGGCCCTGGAGGGCGTCGCCGAGCATCCGGGTGCGAGCAACCGCACGGTCGCCGATTACGCGGGGGTCGCTGACCCGGGGCAGATCTCAAAGCTGCTGGCGCGCTTGGAGCGGGCGGGGTTGCTCGCCAACTCTGGGTTGGGTCACAGCATGGGTGAGCCGAACGCGTGGACGCTCACGCCCAGGGGCGAGCTCCTCGCGCGGAGTATCCGCGTGCACGCGTCGCATAGGCGGGAGGCTGCGTGATGTCGTCGTCAGCGAGCTGCCGTCGTGGTCGGGGCGAGTCCTGTGCCCGCAACCGCTTTGTCGTACCCGCAATCCCGCGGGTCATCTCATGTGGACCACTCTTTGGGGAGGGAATCGTGCTGAAGCTTGCCCGTGTGTTGGCTGTTGCGCTCTGGGGCGTGGCGGCGCTTGTCGTGTTGCCGTCGCTCGCTTCGGCTGAAACGTGCCCGAACGCGCAGTACCGTGTCGGACCGTCCGCGAACCTACCCGACTGTCGTGCGTATGAGCAGGTCACACCGGTCGAAAAGGAAGGCGGGCTCTTCGGAAAGATCGCAATGGGTCCGGGGTCCGAAGGCACCCCCAATGTTGTCGTCAGCAGCTTCGCGGGGATCGACGGAGTACAGGATGATAATGGCTTCGAAGGGGCGCTCTATTCGATCGGACGCACCGCTTCGGGGTGGGTAACCTCGCCGTTGCCGCCGCCCGCGTCGGAATATCAGACGACCTTTGTCGCGGGTGGTCTCACTACATATTTGGGTGAGAGCCTCGACGGTCGTTTGGTTTTGTGGCAGGGACAGCGTGTCGGTCAACCCAAAAATCGTGCTGATTTTTGGGTTTCGGGCCCGGGTGGTGTTGTTGAAGATGTCGGACCGCTTACCCCACCGGATACCCCGGACGTTGAACTCCACGAAATCACAAACCTTGAAGGCTTGTCAATTCACGCCGTCGGCGAGTCGGCCGATTTTTCGCATATTCTCTACCAATCTGCACCTTTCTTCGCCGGGGGATTTCATTTCTGGCCTTTCGATGAAACCCGGGAAACGCCTGACGAAGAAAAAACGGACTTCTTCCCCGAGGTAGAGGACTTGTATGAGTTTGTCGGCCGAAATAATTCGGCGCCGATGCTCGTGGGAGTGAACAATGAAAGTAAGCTGATCAGTGATTGCGGTACCGAGCTCGGTGCCGGAAGCCTCCTAGCCCCCATGGACCGCTACCAGCGTTTTGCGCTTCACAACGCGATGTCCCTTGATGGCGAAACAGTGTTCTTCACGGCCGCCGCGTGTGGTTCTGCGCCTGCGGCCAACGAGCTGTTTGCACGGGTGGGCAATGGTACGCCGGGTGCTCATACTGTCGCGATTTCTGAGCCTTCAGCAAGTGATTGTGCCGCCTGTGATACCAGTGCTGTCTCTGGGCATCCCGCGTTCTTTCAGGGCGCGTCGGTCGATGGCTCAAAGGTGTTCTTCGTGACTCAGCAGCCGCTTCTTGGTGGTGATGAAAGCGCGAACATCTATGAGTACGACTTCGACGCGCCGCTCGGTAAAAAGATTATCCGGGTCTCCGGCGGCGATGCGACCGTGTCGAATCCTACTGCTGAAGTGCAGGGAATAGTACAGACCTCTCAGGATGGCTCCCATGTCTACTTCGTCGCGAGAGGTGTACTGACCAAGAACCCGAACGCTCAGGGTCAGGTTGCGCATGCCGGTGCGAACAACATGTACCTGTTCGAGCGCGACGCGCAGTACCCGTCGGGCAGGACCGTCTTTATCGCGGATCTCTCTCAGGGCGATCAGGAACTGTGGACTCTTGTGGGTCATGTCGCGGGCACGGTGGTGGTTCTTTCTAACATAACGCCCGATGGTCGTTTCCTTGTTTTTACCAGCACGACGGAACATCTCACGCCTGACGATACGAGCACCGCGGCTCAGGTGTTTGAGTATGACGCCGAAACGGGTAGCTTGACGCGCATATCGATCGGCCGGGACGGTTATAACGATAACGGTAATACGAACACGGCTGAAGCGAGCATACTGAGTCCTTTCTATTACGAAACGTCAGATCCAGTCACCTACAGCACCTATATGACAGTATCGGCGGACGGTTCTTACGTGTTTTTCGAGAGCGCCGATGGCTTGACGCCGCAGGCTCTCAATCAGGTCGTTATCGGTGAAGAAAAAGGCACAAAGATATATGCAGAGAATGTTTATGAGTATCACGATGGGTACGTCTATTTGATTTCCGATGGTCGCGACCTGTCGGAATCTGTGCGTCTTCTTGGGACTGATGAATCTGGTGCTGATGTGTTCTTTTCGACGGCTGATCCGCTTGCCCCTTCGGACATCGATTCGAACGTGGATGTCTATGATGCGCGTGTGGATGGTGGTTTCCCTGCGCCTGCGGTGAAGCAGCAGTGTGCGGGGGATGAATGTCAGGGTGTGCTGGGTGCGGCGCCGGTACTGTTGGCGCCGGGTAGCGAGTTTCAAGCTGGCGGCAATCCGCCGCTTGTGCCCCTGGCGCCGGTAGCGAAGCTGAAGATCAAGAAGGCGAAGAAGAGCGGGAAGAAGGCGAAGCGGCGTACGGGTAAGACGGGTGGGCGGGCGAAGCGTGCTGCCAGGAAGCGTGGTCGTGTTCACGGAGGGGGGGGTCGGTCGTGATGAGGAGATTCGTGTCAGCGGCGTGTGTGGCGGGCGTGGTCTTGTTGTCGGTGTTGGCTGGTCAGGCGTGGGCGGGCGAACCTGCGGCTGGGTGGGAAATCTTTTCGCGTGCGGTTCCGAGTAATTTCTCCGCGAATCCGACGGAAGGGTTCCCTGATGGTTACGAATTGGTCGTGAGGAACGCGGGTAGTCAGCCCACGGATGGCACGCCGGTGGCGATCTCCGACACGCTACCCGAAGGCGTGACCGCTACCGAAGTGGTCGGCTATGATCTTGGCCCCGGGTCCAAGGAAGAGTTCATCAATGAGCAGCAACCGGTGGCGTTGAAATGTGAACTCAAGCTGCACTCTGTCACGTGTACTGATGGGAGTGTCGTGATGCCGGGTGATACACTCACAGTCAGTATCACCGTCAAGGTGTCGTCCGAAATACCCGAAGGGCAGGCGGTGGTGAATACTGCGGCGGTCAGTGGTGGTGGCGCTTCGGCGCAGACTTCGAGCATTTCGACGCCGGTCCAGGCTGGAGCTCTCCCGTTTGGGTTTGAAAGCCTTGTCTTTGCGCCTGCCGGCGCGGATGGGGCTGAGGATACCGAAGCCGGCGGGCATCCCTACGAGCTCACGACGACTTTCTATCTGAATACGCGTGAGGAGTATCAGGGGCCATACGCGAAAGCGAAAACACCGGAGGACACGAAGGACGTCGTGGCGGAACTCCCCCCTGGTTTCGTCGGTAACCCCCAGGTGGTTCAGAAGTGCAGCCAGATCTTGGCCAGCACCAGGCCGGAACCGGGTGGGCCGCAGTGTCCGCCCAGCTCCCAGATAGGTGTCGCTCGTCTAGGTCTGCGTAATCTTTCGCATGAACCGCTACTCAGCGAGAACGTAGTGCCGGTCTACAACGTGCAGCCCGGCCGAGGCGCCGCCGCCCAGTTCGAGTTCTTCGACGTTGTTCCCGTGACGCTAGTCGCGACCGCGAACCAGGAAACCAATTACGCAATCCGCGTCACAGTATCCGACATCCCAAGGGAAGCCGAATTCAACGCATCGTCGATTACGTTCTTCGGCGAACCGGCTACCAATCACGATATTTATAATCGTGGTGCAGGTGTAGGGCAGCCGCTGGCGTTCCTGCAGAACCCTGTGGATTGCAGCGCAGGCCCCTTGCACGCGAGGGTGAGTGTTGACTCGTGGCAGAGTCCGGGTAGCTATCTGCCGGACGGGTCACCGAACCTCGCCGACCCGAACTGGAAGACGTACACGACGACGATGTACCCATCGTTGTCTGGTTGTAACCTGTTGCAGTTCGAACCGTCGATCGCGCTGACGCCGAGCACGACACGGGCTGACGAACCGACCGGTGTGAACGTCGATCTGCGTGTCCCGCAGTCCCCTGACCGGTTGGGCGAGCTCGCGACACCGGAGTTGAAGGACGCGACCGTGACGCTGCCGGCGGGCTTGTCGCTCTCGCCGTCCGCGGCTGACGGGCTGGGTGCGTGCAGTAGCGCGCAGATCGATATCGCGTCGATCGAAGCTGGTTCGTGTCCCGAGGCGTCCGTGCTGGGAACGATCAAGGTCAGCGTGCCGTTGCTCGAATCACCGTTGGAAGGCCAGGTGTTCTTGGGTGAACCGGAATGCAACCCTTGCACCGCGGCTGATGCGGCGGATGGGCGGATGATCCGGTTGTTCATCGAAGGGAGTGGTTCGGGGGTGCGTTTGAAGAAGGAAGGCCGCGTGTACCTGAACCCGAGTACCGGCCAGTTGACGAGCAAGTTTGAAAACAACCCCCAGGACCCCTTTGAAAACCTCGAACTGGACTTCAAGAGCGGGCTACGCGCAGGACTCGCGACCCCGCAAACATGCGGGACGGCGACGACGACGAGCGATCTGGAACCGTGGAGCAGCCCGGTGACACCGGATGCGAACCCGAGCTCCCAGTTCAACGTCAGCTGGGACGGCAACGGTGCCGCGTGTCCGGCCGTTCCGCCGCTCTCCCCGTCGTTCAGTGCGGGGACGTCCAACCCGAATGCTGGTCAGTTCAGCCCGTTCACGTTGACGTTCGGTCGTGAAGACCGCGAACAGGACTTGGCTGGGATCCAGGTGCATATGCCGCCCGGTCTGCTTGGCTCATTGTCGGGGGTCCCGTTGTGCGGGGAGCCTGAAGCATCGCTGGGGACCTGTGCTCAGGCGTCGTTGATCGGGACGATGACGGTCGCTGCGGGCCCGGGAGCGCATCCGTTCTATGAGAAAGGCGAGATCTACCTGACCGGGCCGTATGGCGGTGCGCCGTTCGGACTCTCGATCGTCGTGCCGACCGTAGCGGGCCCGTTCAACCTCGGTAACGTCGTGGTCCGCGCGAGGATCCAGGTTGATCCGACGACAGCGGCGTTGACGGTCACGAGCGACCCGTTCCCGCAGGTGATCGACGGTATCCCCCTGCGGTTGCGCACCGCGAACGTCACGATCGGCCGGCCGGGGTTCATCTTCAACCCCACCGACTGCGCGTTGCAGCACATCACGGCGACGATCAGCGGTGCGCAGGGGTCACAGACCAACGTGTCGGTGCCGTTCGGGGTCTCCGGTTGCGCTGGTCTTCATTTCGGCCCGACGTTCAAGGCCTACACCTCCGCCAAGGCCTCCAGGGCTGATGGGGCCAGCCTTGATGTGCGCCTGTCGTTCCCGAGTGGCCCGCAGTCGAACATCGCGCACGTCAAGGTGGAACTGCCCAAAGCGCTGCCGTCGCGTCTTTCGACGCTGCAGCGTGCGTGCACGATCGCGGTGTTCGAAGCGAACCCGGCGGGGTGCCCGGCTGGTTCGGTCGTCGGGATCGCGCGTGCTGATAGCCCGATCCTCCCGGTGACGCTTGAGGGCCCGGCGTACTTCGTCAGCCACGGTGGGGCGAAGTTCCCCGAACTGATCGTTGTGCTGGAGGGCTATGGGGTGCGGGTGGATCTGTACGGCGAAACGTTCATCAGCAAGCAGGGCATCACAAGCAGCACGTTCGCGAACGTCCCCGACGTGCAGGTCAACAGCTTCGAGCTGTACCTGCCCGAGGGCCCGGACTCCGCGCTCGCAGCGAACGGGAACCTCTGCACAAAGAAACTCCTCATGCCGACACTGTTCACCGCCCAAGACGGCGCGCAACTGAAACAGAACACTCCCATCCAGGTCACCGGGTGCGGCACGAGTGCCAAGGCTGCACGGGCGGCGCGAGCGGCGCGCAAGGCGAACAAGGCACGAACGGCGCGCGAGCCGGGAGCGGCGCGTAAGGCGAGCAGAGCGAGGAGCGGACGATGAGCACACTGCGAGCAGCGAACGCGCCGGCTGTCGGCCTGCCGGTATGGTCGAGTGCCTCACGGCCGGTCGTGTGGATGTGCGCGCGTGCCGCGTTGGGCGCACTCGTCATCTTGCTGGCGGGGTCGGCCACCGCTTTGGCGACGCCACCGCCACTGCCGGCTGTGAGTACTGAAGGCGTGAGGGAAGTCGTGTTTGATGGGGCGACGTTGACCGGGACGGTCGACCCGAACGGCATCGAAGCATCGTCTGATACGAAGTGGTGTTTTGAATACGGTGTGGGGTCCACCGGCGGGTATAGCCTCGGGTCGGTCCCCGCGGTAGCCCTGGACGCGGGGAGCGGCACGACCCCGGTGCCCGTCAACGCGCGACTCACGGGCCTCTCAGCGGGCACGACCTACCGGTACCGGCTGGTAGGCGTCAACGATCTCGAAGAAGGCACCACGCAAAGCGCGTGCGGGCTACAGGGCGGGCAGCAGGCGAACGGCGCGGAAGGGCTGTTCACGACCCCGATCTACATTCCTCCGCCGCTGGTCGTGACGGGCAGCGCGAGCAGCATCGAACAGAACACCGCGACGGTCACCGGCACTGTCGACCCGGAAGGGTCGCGTACGACATACGAGTTTCAGTTCGGTGTGGACACTGGTTATGGCGTGGAAATCTTCGGGTCCGCCGGCAGCGGGACGCAACCGGAACCATTCACGCTCACGCTGAACGATCTACAGCCCACGACGACCTACCACTACAGGCTCCTCGCGACCAACGCCGGGGGTACCACCTACGGTGCCGACCAGACATTCACGACCAGTGTGTACTCCACAGAGACACTCACAACGCCACCCACACCGCCATTGCTGAGTGTACCCGCCGTCACCTTCCCAACAGAGCCACAAACCACCGCGCTCACCCCGACCGTGAAGCACAAGAAGACCAAGAAACACACAGCGAAAACCAAGCGTAGGAACGGGAAAGCAGCGAGAAGCAAAAAGCATCACCACGCGAGCAAAAGGAACGAGCGATGATCATGCCCACCCGCAGGTTCACAACCACCCTACTCACGTCGCTCACCCTCACCGCGATACTCGTGCTCGCACCAAGCGCATACGCAGGCTATGTACACAAATATATCACTCAAATAGCGGAAGTCCCTGTCGAACCAGGTGTGACCAGCGGACCGTTCGGTAAGCCAAGCGGGCTCGCCACAGACTCCAACACGCTCTACGTCTTAGACTCCACCAACAGCGCCATCGACGAGTTCAGTACAACCACAAACACGTTCACCAAACAGATATTAGGGGCAAACGTGAACGGGGGGATAGCGGTTAGTCAGGCGACTGGTGAAATCTATATCGCGAACCACGGGGTGGATGTTTTCAGCGCGACGGGTGAATACCTCAACTCGTGGAACGGGAGCGACACATCGCTTCAAGGATTTGGCGAAGGCGTGGCCCAAATCGCCATAGATAATTCGACAAACCCCGCAGATCCGGCGGCTGGAGATGTATATGTCACGGTGCCGAGCATCGTCGTAGGGGGATTTGTGCGTAGCTTCGTGGATGTCTTCAAGCCGGAAGCATCTGGTAAAGAGAAATACGTAACGGAATTGTCTGGGGTCCCGCGGGAACCGAAATTCGAAATCCAGGCTGTGACCACGGCCGTGGTCGATGACACGAACGGTAACCTTATAATCGGTACAGGAAGAAAAAACGTCGTGTGGGTGTTCAAGCCGACGGCGCCTGGCAAGTATGAATTCCTATTCGAACTTGCCGACGCCAATGGCCTGAGGTTCAGAGAGAGCGAAAACCCAAACGCTGCAGGAGCGATTGTGGGTGTAGCGGCGGACAGCTCCAGCGGCGATTTTTATGTGGCTGATCAGGAACGCGATGCTGTGTACGAGTTCACGGCGAATGGTGAATATCTCAGTGAAGTTGCTGGTACACCCAGTGGGCCGTTCAGCAAGATGACCGGTATCACGGTGGGGTCCAACGGTGATCTGTACGTCGCCGACGAAGGCACTCACGCTGTTGATGTGTTTGGGCCGAACATCGATTTGCCTGATGTGAGCACGAACCAGGCGTCAGGCAAAGGGGTGAGTGTCACGTTGTCCGGGACGGTGAATCCGTTCGGGGCGAAAGTCACGGCTTGTCGTTTTGAGTTTGGGCTCAGCAACTCGTACGGGTCGCAGGTTCCTTGCTCGTCGTTCCCCGCCTCGGGGTCAAGTCCCGTGGGTGTCTCGGCCAGCCTCCCCGCGAGCGGACTGGTCCCCGGTTCGATCTATCATTACCGGCTCGCAGTCGGCGATGAAGAAGGCGAAACGGTCTACGGCCAGGACGAAACGTTCGTCACCGCACCATCGGTCGTCGGTTCGGTGCTGGCGTCTGAGATCACGTCGTTCTCGGCGACGCTGACCGGCGTGATCAACCCGGGTAACGTCTCTCCGGGCTACCGCTTCCTGTACGGACTGACAAGCTCCTACGGGTCCATGTGGCCTGAAGGACTGGCCGGTGCGGGTATCGGTTCTCAGCAGACGGTCTCGCAGACCCTCACGGGTCTCACGCCGGACACGACCTACCACTTCGCGTTGAGCGCCACCAACTTCGGTGACGGGGAATCGGCGAGTCCCGACGCGACGTTCACGACGCGTCCACTCGTCCCACCGCTGGTCAGCACGAGCGCTGCTGAAGCGCTCGTGCAGACCTCGGCGACGCTGACAGGCAGTGTCGATCCGGAAGGGCTGCCGAGCACGTACCGGTTTGAATACGGTACGAGCACAGGGTACGGGTCGACGTGGCCAGTGTTGCAAGTCTATGCGGGCAGCGCCGACACGAGCCAGGTGGTCGCGATCGGCGTCCCGAACCTATCACCGGGCACGACCTACCACTACCGGCTCGTGGCCGGCAACGAAGACGGTACGACCTATGGTGTGGACGAGTCGTTCACGACACCCTCCTATCCCGCGGCGCTGATCCAGGAGCCACCTGGTTTCACACAGACCATGGGTGAAACGAGTAAAGCAAGCGGCAAAAGCAGCAAACCATCCTCCAAGTCACACAAACACAAGCCCAGGAAGCGAAAGGCGAAATCGAGGGCGAAGCGCAAGCGTGGAGGACGAAAGTAGCAAGAAGCGCGCCCAGAGCGCCGGTAACTGTAAACAGAGAAAAGAGGGGATGGACCAATGTTTGGTGGAATCCGTAAGCGTGTCTCGTACACGAACGTGGTATTGACGCTGATCCTGGTGTTCGCGATGAGCGGTGGCGCGTACGCCGCTGGCAGGTACCTGATCACGTCGACGAAGCAGATCAGCCCGAAGGTGCTCAAAGCGTTGGCGGGCAAGGGCGGCGCCGTCGGCCCGGCGGGCGCAGCGGGCGCGGCCGGTCCAGCCGGACCCGCGGGCGCGAAAGGCGAATCGGGCGTCGGACAGCCAGGGAAAGAAGGCCCAGCCGGCCCTACTGGCCCATCGGGTCCAACGGGTCCGGCGGGACCAACGGGACCAACCGGCCCACAGGGACAGACAGGCTTCACAGCCACGCTGCCGTCCAAAGCGACTGAGACGGGAACATGGAGTTTCTCGACGGGGCCTGGCAATAGTATGCCATACACGTCTATCTCGTTCCCCATCCCGTTGAAAGCCGGGCTCGATGAAAACCACGTGATCTCCGTCTCTTTCGAAGAAGCTCTTGAAAAAACGGCGCCGGCCGCATGTCCTGGTGAACTAATTGGGGGGATAGAAGGCAGTATCGTACCGAAGGCTGCCCCTGGGTATCTGTGTGTCTACGAAGGGTTCATGACACCTACCAGCAACGTCGAACATACGGGTGAATTCTTGAATAAATTCAAGACACGTGTAGAAGTGTCGCGACCGGAGGAGGAAGTTAGGCCTGGTGCCGGGATATCCGGTGCGTTGCTTGTATTCAGACAGGAAAAAGAAACCGAACGCAGCTTCGGGACCGGCCTGTGGGCGGTGACCGCCGAATAACGCTGCACGCGATCCCCAACCTCCTGTTTCCATAGCGCGAGTCCGGCCGGCCCTTCGGGGCTGGCCGGCACTGTGCTCAGGCTTCTTTGCGGAGTGTCCCGCCGAGTTCGATCAGCTAGCATGGGAGTGGTGCGGAGTTCGCAGGAGATCGCGCCCGATGCGGCGGGCGCGCGGCGCCTGCGGAAATGCCTACTCGCCGGAGGCGTCGCGGTGCTCCCCACGGACACCGTCTATGGCCTGGCGTGCGACCCGCTGCGGCGCGAGGCGGTGCAGCGGCTGTACGAGCTGAAGGGCCGCCCCCCGGAGCGCCCGGCGGCGGTGATGTTCTTCACGCTCGATGCCGCGCTCGAGGCGCTCCCCGAGCTGGGCGCGCGGGAGCGCGCGGCGCTGCAGGCGCTGCTGCCGGGCCCACTGACGGTGCTGCTCCCCAACCGCGAGGGCCGCTACCCGCTGACGGGCGGATCGGACACCCTGGGCCTGCGCGTGCCGCTGCTCCCCGAACGCCTGGCGGCCCTACGCGCGGTCGCGGACCCGGTGATGCAGTCGAGCGCCAACCTCTCCGGCGGCCCCGACACGCGACGCCTGGCCGACATCCCACCCGCGCTACAGGAGGGCGCCGACCTGATCCTCGACGGCGGCGAGCTGCCGGGAACCGCCTCCACGGTCCTCGACCTGCGCGACTACGAGCGCGATGGGCGATGGAACATCGTGCGCGCGGGGCCGGTGGGGCAGGCAGACCTCGAGCGGGCGCTCCGCGATCCACTGATCGCCCACCTGATCGACGAGCCGCCCGCGGAAGGTTCGGGCGACTCCACTGTCGAGACGATCGATCGGGACCTCTACGGTTGAGAAGGGTGTTCATCGAGGGGATCGGCGTCGCCGGTCGGCTCGGGTGCGGTTGGCGCCATCGTGCGCAGGCCCGCGAGGCGGGCCGCGGCGCTCTGGCGCTCGTCGTAGCTGACGAATGCGTCCACCGGGGAGAGCGCCAGTGCGGCGGTGACGTGGATCGCGTCGAGTGCTCGCAGTGTGGGCTCCTGCAGCGCTCCCGCGGCGAGGAGGATGGTCTGGTCGAGCGGCTGCAGGGCGAGGGTGTCGAGCAGTTCGGCAGTCTGCTCCATGAGCGTGTCGAGGGGCAGTTGCGGGTCGTGCGCGACCGCGCGGCGGATCGCGCGCGGGACCTCGGTGAGGACCAGCTCGCTGGAGACGACGTCAGCGCCGTCGAGGAAGGCGCTCAGAGCCGGGCTCTCGGGCTCCCCGCGGACGAGCTTGACGAGTGCGGACGCATCGGCGTAGAAGAGCGCCACGCTCAGCGCTCGCCGCGGATCTCATCCAGCGCGCGGCTGAGTGCCCGCGTGTCGCCGCTGAGCAGCAGCGGCTTGGGCAGGCTGCGCCGCAGCGGGCGCGACACCCGCCCCTCGGCGATCAGCCGATCCAGCGCGGCGCCCGTCGCGGGCGGAGGGCCGAGCTCGGCCACCGGCCGGTTGCGGTCGGTCACGACCAGGCGCTCACCGCGCTCCACACGTCGCAGATAGCGGCTGAGGTTCTGACGCAGTTCGGCGACCCCGACGGTGGCACTCATGTACATCAAGGTAGCACAACCGTGTTGAGCAGATCGTCAGCGCGCCGACGCGGGGTAGAGCTGGACGGGTCGGTACCCGCACACAGGATCGGAGCGCCGACGCGGGGCACGGAAGCCCCGCGCACACGGCCGCGGGACGTGTCCGGACCTGCGCGGATGCGCCCCAAATGAACACTCCTCTCCGTGCGCGCATGTGATCTCCGCCACGTGCTAGCCTCGACTTGGCCTCCGCGACTGGCGCCGGATGAGGTGGAGCACACCACCGGGGAGCGGGCTAGGCCGCAGCAGAGCAGCCGCGCGCCTGGGCACCCTTCCGCTTTCGTCCCCGAGGAGTGCCCCATGTCCGAGCTCAGTCCCGACTACTTCAACCGTCCGCTCGCCGAAGTCGACCCCGAGGTCGCCGAAGCGCTGCGCGGGGAGCTCGCCCGCCAGCAGGACACCCTGGAGATGATCGCCTCCGAGAACTTCGTGCCGCGCGCGGTGCTCGAATGCCAGGGGTCGGTGCTGACCAACAAGTACGCCGAGGGCTACCCCGGGCGGCGCTACTACGGCGGCTGCGAGTGGGTCGACGTCTCCGAGCAGCTCGCGATCGACCGAGCCAAGGCGCTGTTCGGGGCCGAGCACGCCAACGTGCAGCCCCACTCCGGGGCGCAGGCCAACACCGCCGTCTACCACGCGCTCTTGCAGCCGGGCGACACGATCATGGGGCTCTCGCTCGCGCACGGCGGGCACCTCACGCATGGGATGCGCCTCAACGTCTCCGGGCGGCTGTACGACATCGCCGCGTATGAGGTCTCGCGCGAGACTGGGCTGATCGACATGGACGAGGTTGCGCGCATCGCCCGTGAGCGCCGGCCGAAGCTCTTGCTCGCCGGCTGGTCGGCCTACCCCCGGCAGCTCGACTTCCCCCGCTTTCGCGCCATCGCGCGCGAGGTCGGGGCGCTGTTGATGGTCGACATGGCGCACTTCGCCGGGCTCGTCGCGGCGGGGTTGCACCCCAACCCCGTCGAGTTTGCCGACGTCGTCACGACCACCACCCACAAGACGATCGGCGGGCCCCGCGCCGGGCTGATCCTCTGCAAGGAGGAGTTCGCGAAGAAGATCGACTCCGCCGTCTTCCCCGGCCAGCAGGGCGGGCCGCTGGAGCATGTGATCGCCGCCAAGGCCGTCTGCCTGCGGATCGCCAAAAGCGAGCTCTTCCGCGAGCGTCAGCGCCGCACGCTCGACGGCGCCCGCGCGCTGGCCGCCCAGCTGCTCGGCGCCGGGCACGGCGTCTCCGTGCTCACCGGCGGCACCGACGTGCACCTCGTGCTCACCGACCTGCGCGACGTGGTCCCCGAGCTGACCGGACGCGCCGCCGAGGACCGCCTGCACGAGCTCGGCATCACCGTCAACCGCAACGCGGTCCCGTTCGACCCCCGGCCGCCGATGCAGGCCTCGGGGCTGCGCATCGGCACGCCCGCGCTGGCCACCCGCGGCTTCCAGCACGAGGACTTCGTCGAGGTCGGCGCGATCCTCGCCGTCGCGCTCACCCCCGGCTTCGAGGCCCGCGCCGAGGAGCTGCGCGAGCGGGTGCGCGCGCTGGTCGAGCGCTACCCGCTGTACGAGGAGCTCCCCGCCGGCGTGCACGCGTAATCCACCGCGCGCACACGACCTCCCCGCCTGCGATGCTGTCCGCGGGCTATGAGCGCCCACGAGCTCGACGCGCTGTACGCCTTCCTCGCCGCCGCCGTTCGTCGACGGCGCTGCTGACGCCGCTCACGATGCGCCTCGCGCGTGGCCGTCGGGGCGATCGACCAGCCGCGCGAGCGGGGGCTCTCCGAGCGGCCCACCCCGCTGCTCGGCGGCCTGGCGATCTTCGCCGGGACGCTGGTGGCGGGGCTGATGTGGCTGCCCGACGAACGGATCTGGCACGGCATGTTCCTCGCCGCCGCGTTCATCACGGTGGTCGGGGCGATCGACGACCGCTTCGAGCTGCCGCCGTTGGTGAAGCTCGTCGGGCAGGTGGCCGCCGCGCTGATCGTCGTGCACTTCGGCATCGTCGTCGAACTGCTCACGCTGCCGTTCGTCGGCGCGCTGCACTTCCCCAACGCCGGGCGGCGCGATCACCGTCGTCGGGCTGGTGGCGCTGATGAACGTCGTCAACTTCTCCGACGGCGTCGACGGCCTCGCCGCGGGGGTCTGCGCGATCATCGCCGTCGCGCTCGCGGTGATCGCGTTCGACCTCGGCCGCTGGGGGCCCGGCGTGCTCGCCGCGCTGATCGCCGGCGCCTCGCTCGGCTTCCTGCTCTACAACTTCCCCCCGGCCTCCTCGTTCATGGGCGACTGCGGCGCCAACCTGCTCGGCCTGCTGATGGGCTGCCTCACGGTCGAGGGCGCAGTCAAGACCGAGGTCGTGCTCTCCTTCGTGCTGCCGCTGATCCTGCTCGCCGTACCGTTCCTCGACACTACTTTTGTGGTGCTCAAGCGTTTGAAGTACCGCCGCCCCATCTATGCCTCCGACTCCGAGCACTTCCACCACCGCATGGCCCGCATCGGCTTCTCGCGGCGGCGCACGATCGCCTACCTCTACGGGTGGACGCTGCTGCTCGCCGGCTTCGCGCTCGCGCTGCGGTTCGTCCCCTACTCCGACCACCAGGGCCACCTCTACCTCGGCTGGACGCTCGTGATGGCCGCGCTCGCGCTGGTCGTCGCGGTCGCCTCCGTGTACCTCGTGTACGTGCTGGAGATCCTCAAGTTCCGCCGCCTCGACTCGATCCGCCTACGCCGGTTGCGGCCTGAGGCCACCCCCGCGCAGATCGAGTCCGACGTCGCCCAGGACTTCGAGACCGGCGAGTACGAGGTCGTGTCCTCGTGAAGCGCCTCCGGCCCCTCGTGAGCGTGCTTGCACTCGCCCTGGTGCTCGCCCTCCCCGCGGGCGCGCATGCGTTGGCGGTGGGTATCGGCGAGCAGGAGCCTTTCATGTTCTCCGACCCCCGCTTCCAGGCGCTCGGCATCCGCTACGCGCGCCTCTCGATCGGCTGGGACGCGCTGGAGAGCCGCTCGCAGAGCAGGGCGCTCGCGAGGTGGCTGAGTGCCGCCCATGCCGACGGCGTGCAGCCGCTGATCGCCTTCGAACACTCCTGGCTCGCCGGGCGCCACCGGCGGGCGCCGAGCGCCGCGCAGCTCGGTGCCCAGTTCCGGGTGCTGCACGCGCGCTGGCCGTGGGTCACCGACTTCGCGACTTGGAACGAGGCCAACTACTGCGGGCAGCCGACCTGCCACTCCCCCGGGCTGGTGGCCGCCTACTACACGCAGCTGCGCCGCGCCTGCCCCACGTGCACCGTGCTCGCCGCCGAACTGCTCGACGTGGGGGGCATGGTCACGTGGGTCGGCGAGGAGCGCCGGGCGCTCGGCTACGAACCGGGGGTCTGGGGCCTGCACAACTACCTCGGCGCCAACCGTCTTTCGACCGCCTCCACGCGCGCGCTGCTGCGGGCCACGCACGGCCAGATCTGGTTCACCGAGACCGGCGGCGTGGTCTCCCGCCACAACCACTCCGCCCACGACTTCCCCGAATCGCCCGCCCACGCCGCGGTGGTCACCCGCTTCGTGTTCGACCGCCTCGCCCGCCTCTCCGGGCGCATCGCGCGGGTGTACCTCTACCAGTGGTTTGCCGGCACCCACCGTCCGGAGCCGTGGGACTCGGCCCTGCTCGGGGCCCACGGGACGCCGCGACCCGCGTTCTGGGTGCTCGTGCAGGAGCTCCACACCCTCGGGCAGCTCCCCTCCACACCCGCCGCGCGGGCGTTGCTCGCCTCGGCGAACCGCGCCGGGGGGTAAGACGACGCGGGGACGCAGGACGCCGGCCGCTGCCGGCGAAGGTTGAGATCGTGTTGTTTCAGCGTTCTGTCGGCCCGCGAGGGTGCATTCATCCTCTGTGGCCGGTACGCTTCAGCTCGCGTTCTGCGCCGGGCGGGTGCCGAGACGAGGTGCCCACCCACGGGCGCGCACGAGAGCCGCGCCCTCCGCCGGTGAGCGGGAAGGGCTCTAGCCCTATGGGACACCCTCACGAACCACTACCAAGCCACGGCGGGCCCCGCCGTGTCCTGATTCTCTCCGCCGACGTCGGCGAGGGCCACGCCGCCGCCGCCCGCGCGCTGGCCCAGCAGATCGAAGCCTCCCCCGAGGAGACCGAGGTCACGGTGATCGACGGCCTCGCCGCGATGGGGCGCGTGCTGCGCCAAGTCGTGCAGGACGGCTACCGCGTGCAGCTGCGCTTCCTGCCGTGGAGCTACTCGCTCGTCTACTGGCTGCTGGAGCGCGTGCCCCCCGTCCGCTGGCTGACCCGCTGGCAGCTGCGCCTGTTCGGCGCCCGGCCGCTCGCGCGGCGCATCGCCGAGTACGACCCCGACGTAATCGTCTCCACCTACCCCGCCGTCACCGTCGTGCTCGCGCGGCTGCGCCGCACCGGCGCGGTGAGCTGTCCCACCGTGGCGACCATCACCGACCTGACGGGCCTGTTCTTCTGGGCGCAGCCCGGGATCGACATGCACCTCGTGATGTACGGCGAGTCGATGCCCTCGGTCGAGCGTATCGCCGGGGCAGGCTCCGCGCGCCTCGTGCGCCCGCTGATCTCCGCCGAGTTCCTGCAGCCGCGCTGCCCGCTGGAGGCGCGGCGCGCGCTCGGGCTGCCAGCGGAGGGCCGCATGGTCGTCGTCTCCGGCGGCGGCTGGGGGGTGGGCGACGTCGAGGGCGCCGTGCGCGAGCTCTGCCGGGTGCCCGGGGTCTCGAGCATCGTCTGTCTCGCCGGGCGCAACGAGCCTCTGCACGCGCGCCTGTCCGCCACCTTCGCGCGGGAGGCCCGCGTGCACGTGTACGGGTTCACCGACGCGATGCCCCAGCTGCTGGCCGCCGCCGACGCGCTGGTGCACTCTACCGGCGGGGTCACCTGCCTGGAGGCGAAGGCCACCGGCACCCCCGTCGTCTCCTACGGCCTGCCCGTCGGCCACGCCCGCCTGAACACCCGTGCGATGGCCGACCTGGCCCTGCTGCGCCTCGCCAACGACACCGGCGAGCTGCGCCAGCACGTGCAGGCGAGCTTCGCGGAGGAGGCCTCGGTTGGGTCGGTGCCTGCGCTGCCGGCCCCCGAGGAGGAGCACCCGCACGCCGTGGACGTCGTGCTGCGGGCCCCCCGACGGGTGAACCCGATCCCGCTCTGGCGCCTGCGGCTGGCCGCGTTCTGCGTCCAGCTCGTGGTGCTGCTGGGCGTCGGGATGTGGACGATGTCCACCGACGAGGTATCCGCTGTGGCGGCGGCGATCCTGCACGTGCACACGCTCTCGCAGGTGCGCACCGACCGCCCCGACGTGGGCGTAATCGTGCGCGCCCCCGCGGACGACATCGTGCGCGTGGCGAGCGCGCTCGCTGCGCAGGGCATCCACGCCTCGTTCGCCGACGGCGGGGTGCACGCGCCCGCCACGATCGCCGCGCTGCGCGCGCTCGGGGACGAGCTGCTCCCCGAAATCCCCTCCGGCTCGAGCCTGCTGCGGTGGATGCGCACCAGCGGCACACTGCACGCTCAGGCCCGGGCGCTGGGCCTGCACCACCGCTTCTACTTCGTCGCGCCCCGCGGCGGGCGCACCGGTGGGCTCACCGTCGGGCAGCTCGTGCTCGCGAGCTCCGCCGGCGCGACTCCCGTGAGCGGCGCGCTGCGGCTCTTCGCCCGCGGGCCCCTGCCTCAGCGGCCCACGCGCGCGGGCGACGTGCTCGTGGTGGGCGCCGACGGATCGGGCGTCTCGGTGCTCGGCGTCGAGCGGCTCGTCTCGTGGCTGCGCGCCGACGGGCTCTCCGCCGAGCCGCTGGCCGCGCTCACCCGCTCGCGCTGAGGGCCGGCCCGCCCGTCCTGCACCGCGCTGGCCCGGCCGTCCTGCGCCGCCGCCAGCGCCTCGGCTGGCTCGGCCTCCGCGCCCGCCGGCGCGGCCGCTTCGCTCCCCTGGTCGGCCTTCGCGACGGCAGCCGGCTCCACTTCCATCAGCGCGAGCAGCAGCGGCGAGCGGGCTAGCATCGCGGCGCCCCCAAGGAGGACCAGCAGCGACACCGCCAGCGCCACCCCACCAAGCGGCGTTTCGGTGAAGTGCTCGCCCAACAGCACGGGCGCCAGCGCGACCGGCACCGCGGTCTGCATGACGAACACGACCGGTGCCACCTGGATCGCGGGGCGCGACTGCAGCGCGCTCATCTCGCTGAGCGCTGCGATCGCGGAGACCGCCGCCGTGGCGAGGCCCCACGCGACCGCCACCCGATGTACCCGTACCCCAGGTCGTCGGAGGCGAGCTTGGTGGCCACCCCGGTCCAGCCGTACGCCAGACCTGCGGCGAAGATCGTGACGATCGCCGGCGGCCGGCGGAAGAAGCGCAGCATGATGTACGGCAGCAGGCTCGCCAGACCGAGCGCGCTCAACACGATCGCGATCACGGTGTCGGACGCCTGGGTGTCGGTGCGCGGGGGGGCGCACAGCGCCGCGCCGAGGACGCCCACCACGATCGCGATCACGGCCAGGTGCTCGCGCCGCCCCGCGCGCTCGCCCAGCATCCGCTCGCCAATCACCATCAGCACGAGCAGGCCGGCGCCATCGCGGGCTGCACCACCACCAGCGGCGCCAGCAGAGCGCCAGCAGCTGCAGCGGCCAGCCGAGCATCGAGAGGCCCGTGCCAAACAGCCAGCGCACCGCGTTTGATCAGGTCGCAGCGCCAGCGCCACGCGCAGGTACTCCCGCGCGGGGCCTGCGGGCCTCCATCGCCTGGTAGGCGAACCCTAGGCTGTAGAGGGTCGAGGCCCCCACCGCCGCCATGATGCCCAAGATCAGTTCGACCATGCGCGCCCCCGATGATCGCAGCCTTCTCCCGCCGCTGGCCGGCGCGGTGGCCAGCGCGGCCGCGCTCGGCTACTGCCCTCCCGGCGCTCGCGTTCTACCTGCGTGCGCTGCGCGGACCCCTGGGAGATCGAGGACCGCACCGCCAGCGGTCAGGGGTATGCGTTGACTTTCGACGACGGCCCCCACGCCCAGGGCACCCCCGCGGTACTCGAGCTTCTCGCCGCGGCGGGCGTGCGGGCGACGTTCTTCCTGGTCGGCGAGCAGATCCTTCGCAACCCGGCGCTCGCCGGGGAGATAGCGCGGCCGGCCACGGGGTGGGCCTGCACTGCCACCGACACCGCAACCTGCTGCGGCTCACGCCGTGGCAAGTCCGCGAGGACATCCTGCGAGCGCAGGCGATCATCGAGGAGGCCACCGGGCGCTCGCCGACGCTCTACCGGCCGCCCTACGGAATCATCAACGCCGCAGCCATCGCGCCTGGCTCGCCGCCGCGGGTGGCGCACGCTGCTGTGGAGCCACTGGGGGCGGGACTGGGAGGCGCGCGCCACGGCGGAGTCGATCGCCGCGCTGGTAACCGCGGGCGCTGGCGACGGTGCCGGTGCTGCTGCTGCACGATGCCGACGACTACTCAGCCCCCGGCTCCTGGCGGCGCACGGTCGCGGCGCTGCCGCGGGTGCTGGAGACACTCGGCGAGCGCGGGCTCCAGCCGGCGGCGCCCTAAGATCGCGCGATGGCCTCGGGCGTCCAGCTGGAGACAGCCACTGGGGAGTTGACGCTGCCGCACGCTCCGGCGTTGCCCCACGTTCCGACGCCGTCCGCCCGACCGGCGCCGACGGCCGCCGGCAGCATCGCACCGCCGCGCACGCGCTGGTGGGTCGAGGCGCTCGTGATCGTGTGGCTGTGCTGGGTCTACGACGCGATCAACAACCTCGCGCCGCTGCGCCTGCACGCCGCGCTCGCGCACGGCTGGGGCGTGCTGCACCTGGAGCGCTCGCTCGGACCTCGACCCCGAAGTCGCGCTCAACCGCTGGCTGGCGAGCCACCACACGCTCGGCCTGCTGCTCTCCGACTACTACGACAACGCCCACTTCGTCGTGACGCTCGGGCTGCTCGGGTGGCTGTGGTACCGGCGGGCGGACATCTACCGGCCGCTGCGCAACACGTTGGTCGCGATCAACGTGATCGGGTTGGCCGTCTTCTGGCTGTACCCGACGGCTCCCCCGCGGCTGCTCGCGGGCAGCGGCTTCGACGACGTGGTGGCCTCGACCGACGCGCTCGGCGGCTGGCACACCGGGCCGCTCGCCACGGTCGCCAACCAGTTCGCGGCGATGCCCTCGCTGCACATGGCATGGGCGGTGTGGTGCTCGCTGGTGTTGTGGTCGATTTCGAGACGTACATGGGTGCGCGCCGTGGCGGTGCTCTACCCGTGCGTGACCTGCGTGGCGGTGCTCGCCACCGGCAACCACTACCTGCTCGACGTGCTCGCGGGCGTGGCGACCGCGGGGCTGGCCGTCGCTGCTCGTACGCGCCTCGAAGTGGCGTGGCGTGCGCGTGGCGGTGGACTTGCTTTTTTACGGCCCTATATGCAGGTCCCAAAACTGACGTTGTACCGCCAAGGTCGCTACGTGGTCCCCGTGGCGCATGTCACAAATTGTTACGAAGTCCTCGATCAGGTAGACTTCGCCGCGCTACCCCAGATGGTCAGAGGAAGGCTCGGGGCAAAGTCCACACGGGCGGGCGCACGGGTCTTTTCATCTGTAGGGTCCCAGTCAATCGTCCATGCCCAGTTCCGAGCCAGAACCGATGGCCTCTGCCACCCTGCGCGCCGGCGCGAGCCCGGTTGTCGAGCGATCCCCGATGCGAGCTGCTGCGCGTACCTCGACGTCGTGCTTCTGGTGCTTGCCGTCCCGGTGGCGCTGGCGCTCGGCGCGCCCGCGCTCGGCCTGCTGATCGCCGTGGGCGCGTGGCTTGTGCAGCGGGTCCTCGCGCACACCGACCAGCGGTGGATCGCCCACGCGCGCGCGCCGGGGGCCGGCTCGGCTCGGTCTCGTCGAGTGCGTTCGGGCGCATCTGGCTGCTGGCGGGGGCGATCGTCCTCGCGGGCGTGGTCGGCGGCCGCGCCGACGGGCTCGCAGCGGCCTTGACGATCTTCGCGGCTTACTCGGTGGCCTTCGCGATGCGCGTGGTCAGCGGACGACAGGGCTTCGAGCGATGAGCGCCGTCGCAGGGGCACCGCCGATCGCCCCCCGGATGGGAACCCCGTCCACCCCGTCCACCCCTCAGCCCGAGAAGCAGGGGATGAGCCAGGCACGGAAGGTCATTTACGGGCTCGCTCGGCGTCTGGCTCGGCGGGATCGTCCTGTTCGTGATCCTGTTCGGCGCCACCGCGCACAAGGCCCCGGCCGTCGCCAGCGGCGCCTTCTCGCCGACCGACGAGTTCAAACTCGACACCTGGTTTCAGGTCGGGCCGATCGCGTTCAACAAGGCCATCCTCTACCTGCTGCTCACGGTCGGGATCACGCTCGGGGTGATGTTCTACGTCGCCCGGCGTCTGCAGCAGCGCCCCGGGCGCCTGCAGGTCGCGGTGGAGATGTACTACGACTTCATGCGCCGCATCTCCCAGGAAAACCTGAACCCGGAGATGGAAGGGAGGTACTTCCCGCTGATCGCCACGATCTTCGTGTTCATCCTCGTCTCGAACCTGATCGGCTACATCCCGCTGCCGGTCGACTCGGGCGAGAGCTTCAACGTGTTCGGGGCGCACATCCCGTCGCTGCAGATCTACGCGGCCGATACCAACGTCGCCTTCCCGCTGATCCTCGCGTTGAGCGTGTTCGTCCTCTTCACCTACGAGGGGATCAGGCACCACGGACCGGTCGGCTATGTGAAAAGCCTGATGCCGGGCGGCGTCAAAGGCCCGATCGTCCTGCTCATCTACCCGATCGAGATCCTCTCAAACTTCCTGCGGCTGATCTCGCTGACGGTGCGACTGTGGGCGAACCTGCTCGCGGGCCACATGCTGATCGCGTTCATGGGCGGGGAGCTGGGGGTGCTCGTCGGGCTGCAGGTCGTGTCCTGGTTTCTGCTGCCCTTCGGGGTCGCGATCTTCCTGTTCGAGGCCGTGCTGATCGCCGGCCTGCAGGCCTTCATCTTTTCCATCCTGACCGCCATCTATCTCGGTGGCGCGGTCGTCGAGCCACTAACAAACAAGGGAGCTATCGAGCAATGGAGTTTCTCCACCTTTTCAGTGTGTTGCACCCACTGATGCTGACCGTGGAACCGATCATCAAGCAGAGCCAGGACGCCGGTCGGGCGATCGCGCTCGGCGTCGGCGCCGGCGGCGGCGCAGCCGGTGCGGGCGCGGGCATCGGTGCGGTATTCAACGCCTCGATCCAGGCCAAGACCCGCCAGCCCGAGCTGCGCGCCGAGGTCGAGCGCGACCAGTGGCTCGGCTTCGCGCTCACCGAGGCGTGCTTCTTCTACGGCCTCGTCGGCGGGTTCATCGCCTTCTTCCTGTAGGCCACGATGCACCTCGCCGCCAACATCCCCCTCGCAAGCGGATCGTTCCTGATCAGCCCCAACGTGGGGCTGATGGTCTGGACGATCGTGGTGTTCGCCATCTCGCTGGCCATCCTGCGCAAGTGGGTTTTCCCTCTGATAGGCCAAGCTCTCGACGCACGCGCGCAGAAGATCGAGGGCGACATCGACGCCGCCGAGCACCTGCGGACCGAGGCCGACAAGGTGCTCGCCGAGTACCGCGAGCGGCTGAAGGAGGCGCGCACCCAGTCCGAAGAGATCGTCCAGCGCGCACGAGAGACCGCCGACACCCACAAGGCCGAGGGCAAGGAGCGCGGGCAGGAGCTCGTCGCCGAGGCCGCCCGGAAGGCCGAACGCGACATCGAGGCCGCGACCAAGCGGGCGCTCGACGACATCCGCCGCGAGGTTGCCGACCTGACGATCCTGGCCACCGAGAAGGTCATGCGCAAGACGCTCGACGAGGCCGACCAGCGACGGCTGGTCGAGGAGGCGCTCAGCGAACTGGACTTCTCCGGGCTCTCCTCGGGAGCCAGAACTGAGATCGATATGACGGCCCGCTCGCCAATCGTACTTCCCATTTCGACTCGCCGTCCCAGGCTGGATTGGTTGATCCACGCGCGGGCGAGCGGGCCGCGAGGGTGCCCCTGATGGACGAGCTCGCCCAGGTATATGCCCGTTCGTTGTTCCAGGTGGCCCTGGAACAGGGCAAGCTCGACGTGCTGCGCGAGCAGCTCGGCCAGTTCGCCGATGCCGTGGCAAGAACCGCGAACTCGCGGTGTTCTTCTTCTCGCCCTACTTCTCGAGCACCGAGAAGCAGCAGGCACTCGGGACAGCTGCTGGAGGGGGCCGACGAGAACTTCCTCAACTTCCTCTCACTGCTCATCGAAAACCACCGCATGCCGGTGATCTTCCGCATCCGTCAGGAGTACGAGCGGCTGTGGGATGAGGAGAACAAGACTCTGCCCGTGGAGATCAACTAGCGCGATCACGCTCGACGAGGCGACCACCGAGAGCCTCGGCAAAACGATCGGCGAGCGCGCCGGGCGCAAGGTACAGCTCGCGGCGCGCGTGGACCCTGACATCCTCGGCGGGCATCGTTCTCAGGGTCGGCAACTCGATCCTCGATGCCTCTATTCGTAATCGACTGGAGCAGCTGCGAAGGCAGGTTGCCCAAGGAGTCTCATAAGCCATGCAGATCAACCCAGACGAGATCACGAGCATTCTCAAGAGTCGCATCGAGGGACTCGACGCCGGCGCGGCCGAGCTGACCGAGGTGGGCACTGTGCTGTCGGTCGCTGACGGCATCGCGCGCCTGCATGGGCTGGAGAACTGCATGTCTTTTGAGATGCTCGAGCTGCCTCACGGCGTCACTGGGCTGGCGCTCAACCTCGAGTCCGACAACGTCGGCGCCGTGCTGTTCGGCGACTGGGAGCGCGTCTCCGAGGGCGACACCGTCAAGCGCACCGGCTCGCTGCTGGAGATCCCGGTGGGTGAGCAGATGCTGGGGCGGATTGTTGACCCGCTTGGGCGCGCGCTGGACGGCAAGGGCGCGATCGCCGTGCAGGAGACCCGCCCGGCGGAGTTCAAGGCGCCCGGGTGTTGTGCAGCGCCAGCCGGTCAAGCAGCCGATGCAGACCGGCCTGAAGGCGATCGACGCGATGATCCCGATCGGCCGCGGCCAGCGCGAGCTGATCATCGGGGATCGGCAGACCGGCAAGACCGCGATCGCGATCGACACGATCATCAACAACAAGGACACCGGGGTGGTGTCGGTGTACGTCGCGATCGGGCAGCGCATGTCCACCGTCGTGGCGCTCGCGCAGACGCTCGAGGAGTACGGGGCGCTGGAGAACACGATCATCGTGGCTGCGCCCGCCGATGAGGCGGCGCCGATCAAGTTCATGGCGCCTTACGCCGGCTGCGCGATGGGCGAGCACTTCCTGTACAACGGCGGCCACGCGTTGTGCGTGTACGACGACCTGACCAAGCACGCCTACGCCTACCGCCAGATGTCGCTGCTGCTGCGCCGCCCGCCGGGCCGCGAGGCGTACCCCGGCGATGTGTTCTACCTGCACTCGCGCCTGCTCGAGCGCGCCGTCAAGCTCAACGACGACCTCGGCGGCGGCTCGCTGACCGCGCTGCCCGTGATCGAGACGCAGGCGGGCGACGTGTCGGCGTACATCCCGACGAACGTGATCTCGATCACCGACGGGCAGATCTTCCTCGAGTCGAAGCTGTTCAACTCGGGCGTGCGCCCCGCGATCAACGTCGGGATCTCGGTCTCGCGCGTCGGGGGCAACGCGCAGATCGGGCCGATGAAGAAGGTCGCCGGGCGCATCAAGCTGGAGCTCTCCCAGTACCGCGACCTGGAGGCCTTCGCGCAGTTCGGCTCGGACCTCGACGCCGACACGCAGCGCACGCTGGCTCGCGGCGAGCGCCTGGTGGCGACGCTCAACCAGCACGAGCGCGCGCCGCTGGCGGTCGAGGACCAGACGGTGCAGATCTTCGCCGCTACGAACGGCTACCTCGACCGGCTGCTCGTCGAGCGCGTCCGCGAGTTCCTGCTCGCGCTGACCGAACGCCTGCACTCCGAGCACCCGGAGCTCCGCGCGAAGATCAACGGCGGGGACTGGTCGGAGGAGACCCAGAAGGCGGTGCACGACACCGTCGACGGCGTTCGCGCGGGACTTCGGCTACGACCTCGACGAGGAGGGCCAGTCGCTGGACGAGGACGCGCCGCTGCGCCCCGACGAGTCCGCCGGGGGCGGGCAGGACGAGGGCGCCGGGGCCGAGGGCGAGAGCCCCGCGGGTCCCCAGGGCGAGGGCGCGCGCGAGCGGGAGGCCCAGCCGGCCTAGCGCCGGTCGGGACGAGCAGCCATGGCCTCTCAGCGCGATGTCAGGAACAAGATCGCTTCGGTGAAGAACATCCAGAAGATCACCCGGGCGATGGAGATGGTGGCCGCGGCCCGCCTGCGGCGGGCAGAGCAGCGGATCGCTGCGCTGCGCCCCTACGCCGACGCGCTCGGGCGCATGACCCGCCAGGCGGCACTCGCGGCCGGCGCGGAGGCCGGCCGGCTGCCGCTGTTGCGCGAGCACGAGTCCCAGACCAACGTCGGGCTGCTGCTCGTCACCGGCGACCGCGGCCTCGCAGGCGGCTTCAACTCGCAGATCATCCGCGCCGGCGTACGTCTCTCCGCCGAGCTCGGGGAGGAGGGGCTGCGCAGCAGCTGGTTTGCGACCGGCCGCCGCGGCGTCTCCTCGCTGACCTTCCGCGGGTACGAGCTCAGCGGCTCCTACACCGGCTTCGCCGACCGACCGGCCTACGCGGACGCGCGCACGATCGCCGACGACGTGATCCAGGCCTACATCGATGGCCGCGTCGACCGCGTCGAGATGGTCTACAACTCCTACGTCTCGCCGCTCACCCAGCACGTCACGCGCCAGACGCTGCTGCCGCTCACGCACGAGGTGGTCGCCGGTGAGGAGGGCGAGCCCGCGGCCCGGCGCCCGACGCCCGTCGACTACGAGCCCGAACCGGAGAAGATCCTCCGCCGCCTGGTGCCCGACTACCTCGAGGTCTCCGTCTACCGGGCGCTCGTGGAGTCCGCGGCCGGCTTCTTCGGGGCGCAGATGACGGCGATGCGCAGCGCGTCGGAGAACGCCGGGGAAATCATCACCGACTACACCTTGCAGATGAACCGCGCCCGCCAGGCCGAGATCACCCAGGAGATCATGGAGGTCGTCGCGGGTGCAGAGGGCTTGAGCTAGAACTTCAACACAGGAGATGCAGAAACCAATGGAGGCGAGCACAATCAGCGCAGAGGCCACAGCCGGCAGCGAGCGGCGCAACGTCGGGCGCATCGAGGAGATCCAGGGCGTCGTGATCGAGGCCGTCTTCCCCGAGCGCCTGCCCGAGATCAACCACGCGATCACCGTCGCGCGGCCCGCTGCCGCGGCGGCCGAGGCGGAGGAGGACATCGCGGCCGCCCACGAGGACGTGCTGGTCTGCGAGGTTCAGCAGCACCTCGGCGACGACCGCGTGCGCGCGGTCGCGATGGACACCACCGACGGCCTCGCGCGCGGCGTGGAGGTGGTGGACACCGGCGGCCCCATCACGGTGCCCGTCGGCGAGGTTACGCTCGGGCGCATCTTCAACCTGCTCGGCGACCCGATCGACCTCGGCGCTGAGCTGCCCGCCGACGTCGAGCGCCGCGGCATCCACCAGAACGCCCCGCGCGCGGAGGACCTCACGCCGACCACCGAGATGTTCGAGACGGGCATCAAGGTAGTCGACCTGCTCGCCCCCTACGCCAAGGGGGGCAAGGTCGGGCTGTTCGGCGGCGCGGGCGTGGGCAAGACCGTGCTGATCCAGGAGCTGATCCACAACCTCGCCAAGGAACACGGCGGGCTGTCCGCGTTCTGCGGCGTGGGCGAGCGCTCGCGCGAGGGCAACGACCTGTGGCTGGAGATGAAGGAGTCGGGCGTGCTCGACAAGACGATGCTCGTGTTCGGGCAGATGAACGAGCCGCCCGGCGCCCGTATGCGGGTGGCGCTGTCGGGGCTGACGATGGCCGAATACTTCCGTGACCAGGGCCAGGACGTGCTGCTGTTCATCGACAACATCTTCCGCTTCGTGCAGGCCGGCTCCGAGGTCTCCGCGCTGCTCGGGCGGATGCCCTCCCAGGTGGGCTACCAGCCGACGCTGGAGACCGAGATGGGCCAGTTGCAGGAGCGCATCACCTCCACGCGCGAGGGCTCGGTGACTTCGGTGCAGGCGATCTATGTGCCCGCCGACGACCTCACCGACCCGGCGCCCGCGTCGGTGTTCGCGCACCTGAACGCCACCACGGTGCTCTCGCGAGCGATCTCCGAGAAAGGCATCTACCCGGCCGTGGACCCGCTCGACTCCACCTCGACGATCCTCAAGGCCGACGTGCTGGGCGAGGACCACTTCCGCGTGGCCAACCGCGTCAAGGAGATCCTGCAGCGCTACAAGGAGCTGCAGGACATCATCGCGATCCTCGGCATCGACGAGCTCTCCGACGAGGACAAGCTGACCGTCCAGCGCGCGCGGCGCATCGAGCGGTTCCTCTCCCAGCCGTTCTTCGTGGCTGAAGAGTTCACCGGGACCCCGGGTGCATACGTGCCGATCGCGGAGACGATCCGCGGTTTCGAGGAGATCATCGAAGGCAAGCACGACGAGGTGCCCGAGAGCGCGTTTTTCTTGAAGGGGACGATCGACGAGGTCGTCGCGGCGGCGAAGAGGTGAGGACAAAGCGTGGTGGGATGCATTTGAAATTCCATGGAACAGGGCCGCACATGTGCGGCCCTGCCGACGGGCGCATGCGCCCGTCGGGACCACGGCGCATGCGCCGTGGTCAACTGCGAGGGCTGAGAGGGGTGTCGTAGTGGCCCACGCGAAGTTCCCTGCCGAAGTCATCACCCCCGAGGGGGAGGTGTTCTCTGAGGAGATCGAAATGCTCTCCACGCGCACCGCCGTGGGGCAGATCGGCATCCTCGCCAACCACGAGCCGCTGCTCGCGCAGCTCGAACCGACCGAGCTGCGGCTGTACCGCTCGGAGACGGACGTGGTGCGCTTCGCGCAGGCTGAGGGCTACCTGCAGTTCGCTGCCAACCGGGCGCTGGTACTCGTCGAGCAGGCGCTCGCCCCCGAGGCGCTCGACCGCGCGGCCCTCCAGACGCAGCTGGCCGACGCCCGCACCGCCGCCGAGCAGGCCGCGCCTGACAGCGAGGCTCGGGCGCGCGCGCTGCGCGACTGCAGGCGCTACGAGGCGTTCCTGAGCGTCGAGGACCGGTAGCCTCCCCGTCCACATGAGTCACGAGCGCGAGCCGATTGCGGTCATCGGCACCGGTTACGTGGGCCTGGTCACGGCGGCCGGCTTCGCGGAGCTGGGCTCGGAGGTGTGGTGCGTGGACATCGACGCCGCCAAGATCGCCCGCCTGCGCCAGGGGGAGGTCCCGATCTACGAGCCTGGCCTGGATGTCTTGCTAGCCACGCACAAGGGGCGGCTGCACTTCTCGACCGAGCTGAGCGACGCGCTCGAGCACGCCCGCCTGCTGTTCGTGGCGGTGGGCACCCCGCCCACCTACTCCGGCGACGCCGACCTCTCCGCGGTGCACGCGGTGGTCGACTCGATGCCCTCCCCCGATGGCCACGCGCTGGTGATGAAGTCGACGGTCCCCTGCGGCACGGGCGCCAACGTCAAGCGCATCTTCCGCGAGCGCGACAAAGCCGGCTTCAGCTACGTCTCCTGCCCGGAGTTCCTCAAGGAGGGCTCCGCCGTCGGAGACTTCCTGCACCCCGACCGTGTGGTCGTAGGCGACGACGGTGACTGGGCCGGGGACGCGGTCATCGAGCTCTACCGTCCCCTGCTTGGTGCCGCCCACGGCGGCGAGGGTCCCGGCGCGCTGGTGCGCACGGACATCGCGAGCGCCGAGATGGTCAAGCTCGCCTCCAACGCGTTCCTGGCCACCAAGATCTCGTTCATCAACGAGATCGCCAACGTCTGCGAGGAAGTGGGGGCGGACGTGGTCGAGGTAGCCCAGGGGATGGGCCTGGACGGACGCATCGGCCCGAAGTTCCTACAGGCCGGTTTGGGCTACGGCGGCAGCTGTTTCACGAAGGATGTGAGCGCACTGAAGCTGCTGGCCGGTAACTCGGGATACCACTTCCAGCTGCTCAACGCGGTGATCGAGGTTAACGAGCTGCAGAAGCGGCGCGTGGTCTCGAAGCTGCAGCGCCACCTCGGGGAGCTCGCAGGCAGGCGGATCGGGTTGCTGGGGCTCGCGTTCAAGCCCCACACCGACGACATGCGCGGGGCCTCCTCGCTGGTGCTCGCCGCGCGCCTGCAGGCCGAGGGGGCGCACGTGCGCGCGTTCGACCCGATCGCCGAGGCCGAGGCCCGTCAGCTGATGCCCCAACTCGACTATGCGCAGTCGGGTCCGGACGCGCTCGCCGACGCCGACGCCGTGGTGCTCGTCACCGAGTGGCCCGAGTTCTTGGAGTTGGACTGGCGCGAGGTCGCTGCGGCGATGCGCGGGAACCTGGTGATCGACGGTCGCAACGCCTTGGACGGCGACGCCGTGCGCGCCGCGGGACTTGTCTACGAGGGGATCGGGCGAGGGTCTCGGCCAAGCGAGCCCGCGGGGCGGGCTCCCACGACGGAGTTCGCGTGATGCGCAGGGGCAGCGCCGCGGGTCCGGTCGGACCAGGCGCTCCCTCTGAGGGCGCCGGGGTGTCTGCGCAAGGGCTCCGGTCGTAATGCAGGCCGTGATCCTCGTCGGCGGCGAGGGCACCCGTCTGCGCCCGCTGACCTCCACCGTGCCCAAGCCGCTCGTGCCGCTCGTGGACCGGCCGTTCATCGTGTACATGATCGAATGGCTGCGCGCGCACGGCATCGAGGACGTGATCATGTCCTGCGGCTTCCTCGCCACCTCGGTGCGCAACGTGCTGGGCAACGGCTCGGGGTTCGGGATCCGCCTGCGCTTCGTCGAGGAGCCCGACCCGCGCGGCACGGCGGGGGCGTTGAAGTTCGCCGAGTCGATGCTCGACGAGCGCTTCCTGCTGCTCAACGGCGACGTGCTCACCGACCTCGACCTCACCGCCCAACTCGCCCAGCACGAGCGCACCGGGGCGCGGGCGACGATCGCGCTCGTACCGGTCGAGGACCCCACTGCCTACGGGCTCGTGCGGCTCACTCCGGAGCACGCGGTGGAGGAGTTTGTCGAGAAGCCTTCCTCCGACCAGTTGGAGGGCGGCACGGGTGGCGCCCGGACGGCGGTCCCCGGCGGCGGGAGTCGTCCGCTGCACACCTACCCCAACCTGATCAGCGCCGGGCGCGTACGTGCTGGAGCGCGAGGTGCTCGAGCTCGTGCCCCCCGAACGGGCCGTCTCGATCGAGCGCGAGGTGTGGCCGCTGCTGATCGGCCACGGCCTCTACGGGTACCCCTCGGAGAGCTACTGGTTGGACATCGGGACCCCCGAGCGCTACCTGCAGGGCACCTTCGACATCATCGAGGGCCGGGTCCACACCGCGGTCGGCGAGCTCGTCGGCAGTGACTACCTCTGGGTTGCGCCCGACGCGCGGGTGCAGGGGCGCGTGGTGCCCCCCGCGGTGCTCGAGCGCGGCGTGCGCGTCGCGGCGGGGGCGCAGGTGGGCAGCCTCGTGGTGCTCGGCGAGGGGGTCACCGTCGGCGCGGACGCCACCGTGGAGCGCGCGGTGGTCCTGAACGGCACGGACATCGGCGCGGGGTGCACGCTGCGCGACTGCATCGTTGCCGCGGGCTGCCGCGTGGGGGAGGGCACCCACATCTCGGGCTCCGCGGTGCTCGGCGAGGGGGTCACGGTGGGGGCGCACAACATGGTGACCCGCGGTGCGCGTATCTTCCCGGGCGTGACCCTCCCCGACGGAGCCCTGAGGTTCTCGTGACCCCGCGGAGTGGTGGGCTTTCGTGCGTGCGGCCGCCCGCGGCAACGCCGCTGGCACCGTCCCGCGCGCCGCGTGTGCGCGTGGCGACCCTCTCACCTGAGAGGATGGGGCGGTGACCGAGAACACGCTGACCACCCTCTCGCGCGAGGCGATCGCGGAGGTGGACCGCTCCGGGCAGCTCGCCGACGTGCTCGCGCTGCCCGAGCACCTGCGCGACGCGCTGTGGCGGGTGGAGTCCGCGATCATGAACGAGTGGGACACACCCGGCGGGCTCGTCGTGGCCGGCATGGGGGGCTCCGCGATCGGCGGCGCGCTGGCGGCTGCGGCGCTGGGCGACCACGCTTCGCGGCCGATCCTCGTCACGCGCGCGTACGGGCTGCCGCCGTGGACGACGCCGGACACCACGGTGCTGTGCGCCAGCTACTCCGGCAACACCGAGGAGACGCTCGCCTGCTACGAGTCCGCCGGCGCGCTGGGCGCCCAGCGCGTGGTGGTGACCACCGGCGGTCGCCTCGCGGAGCTGGCACGGGCGGACAAGGTGCCGGTGATCCCGCTCCCCGGCGGCTTTCAGCCGCGTGCCGCCGTCGCTTACATGGTGGTCGCCTCGCTGGAGGTCGCCGCGCTCTGCGGTGCCGGCCCTCGCCTCACCTCGGAGATCGACGTCGCGGCCTCCCACGCCGAGCAGCTTGTCGCCGAGTGGGGCCCCGACGCGGCGGAGGAGTCGCTGGCCAAGACGATCGCGCGCGGCCTGCTGGGCACCACGCCGGTGATCGCCGGAGCCGGGCTGACGAACCCGATCGCCTACCGCTGGAAGACACAGATCAACGAGAACGCCAAGCAGCTGAGCTTCGCAAGCGAACTGCCCGAGCTCGACCACAACGAGATCGTCGGCTGGGAGGGCGCGCCGGGAGCTCGGACGCTTCTCGGCGGTGTTCCTCGATGACTCCGACGCCCACCCGCGGGTGAAGGAGCGGATGGACCTGACCGAGCGCCTGATCGCCGACAACGCCGCGGCCAGCTTCCGCCTGGAGACACGCGGGCAGACCGCGATCGAGCGGGTCTTCTCGCTGGTGCTGCTCGGCGACCTCGTCTCGATCTACCTGGCGACGCTGCGCGGGGTCGATCCCGGGCCCGTGAGGATCCTGGACGAGCTCAAGGCCGCCCTGGCAGAGCGCTAAGCGGCCTCTGGGCGGCCAGGAGCGTGTGATACCTTCCGAGGCGGCCGAGGAGCGCTGCGACGGGCCTGCGATCCGCCACGCTCGGTCTTCTCTGCAGCAAGGGCGCTCACCTGACCAGACAGGAGGACTCGTCATGTCAGCAGTGACCCCCACCATCACCCAGCCCACTGCCACTGAGGTGCCGCCCACTCAGGCTGTCCCCGCCCACGCCGACTTCAAGGTCGCCGACCTCTCCCTCGCGGAGCTCGGGCGCAAGGAAATCACGCTCGCCGAGCACGAGATGCCGGGTCTGATGGCGACCCGCGCCGAATACGCGGAGGCCCAGCCGCTGCGGGGCGCGCGGATCACCGGTTCGCTGCACATGACCGTGCAGACTGCGGTGCTGATCGAGACGCTCGACCGCGCTCGGAGCCGAGGTGCGGTGGTGCAGCTGCAACATCTTCTCCACGCAGGACTCCGCCGCCGCCGCGGTGGCGGTCGGCCCCGACGGCACGCCCGAGGAGCCGCGCGGCGTGCCGGTGTTCGCGTGGAAGGGGGAGACGCTGGAGGAGTACTGGTGGTGCACCGACCAGGCGCTGCGGTGGCCCGGCGAGGACGGAACGTCGGGGACGGCAGGCCCCAACATGATCCTCGACGACGGCGGCGACGCGACGCTGTTCGATGCACAAGGGCACCGAGTACGAGGCCGCCGGCGCCGTGCCCGGATCCGGCGGGCGGGGAGGCGGGACGGGGGTCCATATTCCGAGGAGTTCCAGGTGATCCTCTCGCTGCTGCAGCGCTCGCTCGGCGAGGACCCGCAGCGGTGGACGCGGATCGGCGCAGGCATCAAAGGCGTCACCGAGGAGACGACCACCGGCGTGCACCGGCTGTACGAGATGACGGAGGCGGGCACCCTGCTGTTCCCGGCGATCAACGTCAACGACTCGGTGACGAAGTCGAAGTTCGACAACCTCTACGGTTGCCGCCACTCGCTGGTGGACGGCATCAACCGCGCCACCGACGTGATGATCGCCGGCAAGATGGCCGTGATCTGCGGCTTCGGCGACGTCGGCAAGGGCTGCGCGGAATCGCTGCGCGGCCAGGGCGCGCGCGTGGTCGTCACCGAGATCGACCCGATCTGCGCGCTGCAGGCGGCGATGCAGGGCTACACGATCCGCACCCTCGAGGAAGTGGTGGGGGAGGGCGACATCTTCGTCACCTGCACCGGCAACCGCGACATCATCCGCGCCGAGCACATGGCGCGCATGAAGCACCAGGCGATCGTCGGCAACATCGGGCACTTCGACAACGAGATCGACATCGCCGGCCTGGCCAAGGTGCCGGGCGTCGAGCGCGATCAACATCAAGCCGCAGGTGGACGAGTGGGTCTTCCCCGACGGCCACGCGATCCTGATGCTCTCCGAGGGGCGCCTCCTGAACCTCGGCAACGCCACCGGCCACCCGAGCTTCGTGATGAGCAACTCGTTCACCAACCAGACGATCGCCCAGATCGAGCTGTTCACGAAGAACGACGAGTACGAGCGGCGCGTCTACGTGCTGCCCAAGCACCTCGACGAGAAGGTCGCGCGCCTGCACCTCGACGCGCTCGGGGTCCGGCTCACGACGCTCGCCGACGCGCAGGCCGCCTACATCGGCGTGCCCGTCGAGGGGCCGTACAAGCCAGACCACTACCGCTACTAGCCGCTTTGGCGATTCGCGATAGCGTGCCGGCGCGATGAGAGCGATGGTCCTCGCGGCGGGGCTCGGAACCCGCCTGCGCCCGCTGACGTACGAGATCAACAAGCCGATGGTGCCGGTGCTCGACCGGCCGGTGATGGCGCACATCGTCGACCTGCTCGACCGGCACGGGTTCGACGAGACGATCGCCAACCTCCACTACTTCCCCGACTCGATCCGCGAGTACTTCGGCGAGCGGCTGGCCTACCGCACCGAGCCGGAGCTGCTGGGCACTGCCGGCGGGGTGCGGGGGTGCGCGGAGTTCTTCGGCGGCGAGGCGTTCCTGGTGATCTCCGGGGACGCGCTCACCGACATCGACCTGGGGGCGTTCGCCGCCCGCCACCGCGAGGCGGGGGGCGTGGCGACGCTGGCGGTCAAGCAGGTGCCCGACACGCGCGAGTACGGCGTCGTGCTGCACGACCGCGCGGGGCGCATCACCGGCTTTCAGGAGAAGCCCGAGCCCGAGGAGGCGCTGTCGGACCTCGGCAACTGCGGCATCTACATCTTCGAGCCGCGCATCTTCGACTACTTCCCCGACCGCCCGTTCGTGGACTGGGCGCAGGACGTGTTCCCGGCGCTGCTGGCCAACGACGTGCCCTTCCACATCCACGAGGTGCGCGACTACTGGAACGACGTCGGCTCGCTGGCGGAGCTGCGCCAGGGCACCTTCGACGCGCTGCGCGGGGAGCTGCACCTGGAGGTGGACGGCGAGGAGGTCGCCCCGGGCGTGATCGTGGCGGCGGCGACGGAGCGCCGCTGCCGGAGCGACGCGGAGGTCGAGGGGCCGGTGTGGGTCGGGCGCGACGTGCGAGCTCGGCGCCGGGGTGCGGCTGACGGGCCCGCTCGTGCTGGGCGACGGCGCGCGCGTCGGCGACGGGGCGCAGCTGCGCGAGAGCATCCTCTTCCCCGGCACCGAGGTCGCCCCGGGGGCGATCCTGATCGGCGCGATCGCCGGGCACGCCGGGATCCTCGAGAGCCTGCGGCCGCGGCGGGCGTAAAAGAGGGCCCGCCGAAGCGGGCTCTCTGGACAGAACGGCACTCTGACGAAGTGCATGTGATGTATAGCTGTCTGCGCGGTCGTACATCCGCGAAAAGCCGATGGACAACCGCCGCCGAGAGGCGTAGCATCGGTGAAGAGACAGTCTCCCCGAACCGAAAGGAGGCACGACATGCAGATCGAGATCAAGGGCCGCAACGTTCCGGTTCCCGACGATTTGCGCAGGCACGCCGAACGCCGTCTGACGAAGGTCTCGCGGCAGGTATCCGAGCTCGCGCGCCTGGAGATCGAGCTGCTGCGCGAGCGCAACCCGCGGGTCGCCGACAGTCAGGTGGCCGAGGCGACGCTCTACCTGAAGGGCGCCACGCTGCGCGCCCGCGACGCCTCGCCGCAGATGCTGCACTCGCTGAACCTCGTCGTCGACGAGCTCGCCCGCCAGGTCAAGCGCCACCGCGTCCGCCGCCGTCGCCGGCGCGAGACACGGGCGGCGCTCGCCGGCCTGACCGACCGCGACGTTCGGCGCAGCCGCCTCGCGAGCTCGGCCGCCGACCATAGCCAGCCACCGTCGACCCACCCACCCGCTGAAGCCGTACTCCGCACCAGCGTCCCGAGGGCGTCGTCCGGCGCCGTCGCTCACCGGACACGCCCCCAGGCGCTACCCTGGGGGCGTGTCCCTCCTGGATCGCGCCCTCAACGTCGGCGAGGCGAAGAAGTTCAAGGCAGTACGAGAAGCGCGTCGCGCTGATCGGCGCGTTCGAGCCCGAGCTCGAACACGACAGCGACGCGGAGCTGCGCGAGCGGATCGACGCGCTGCGCGAGCGCGCCGCGAACGGCGAGGATCTCGACGCGCTGCTCCCCGAGTGCTTCGCGGTCGTGCGCGAGACCGGCAAGCGCACGATGGGGATGCGCCATTTCGACGTGCAGCTGATCGGCGCGATGGCGCTGCACGAGGGCTGCATCGCGGAGATGAAGACCGGCGAGGGCAAGACGCTCACGGCCACGCTCGCGGTGGCGCTCAACGCGCTGCCCGGCAAGGGCGTGCACCTGGTCACCGTCAACGACTACCTCGCCCGCCGCGACGCGGAATGGATGAGCCCGATCTACGACGCGCTCGGGATCTCGGTGGGGGTGCTGCAGAACATGCAGCCCTACGAGGAGAAGCACCGCGCGTACGCCTGCGACGTGGTGTACGGCACCAACTCGGAGTTCGGCTTCGACTACCTGCGCGACAACATGGCCAAGGATCTCGCCGAAAAGGTGCAGCGCGGGCACCCCTTCGCGATCGTGGACGAGGTCGACAACATCCTGATCGACGAGGCGCGCACGCCGCTGATCATCTCCGGCGCCCCCGAACAGGCGGCCGACCTGTACGTCAAGTTCGCCCGCCTCGCGCCCCGCCTGAACGCCGGGCAAGACGCCCGAAGGGATGGACCCGCGCTCGAAGAAGAAGTTCGTCGCCGACTTCGACTACGAATTCGACGAGAAGCACAAGACGGTGTCGGTCATGGAGCAGGGCGTCGCCAAGGCCGAGCGCTTCCTCGGCATCGACCACCTCTACCGCGCCGAGAACGGCCACCTCGTCAACCACCTCAACCAGGCGCTGCGCGCGGAGTCGCTGTACAAGCGCGACGTCGACTACGCGGTGATCGACGGCGAGGTGAAGATCGTCGACGAGTTCACCGGGCGCATCCTCGACGGGCCGGCGCTGGTCGGAGGGCCTGCACCAGGCGATCGAGGCGAAGGAGGGGGTGCGCATCCAGGAGGAGAACCAGACGCTCGCGACGATCACCTACCAGAACTTCTTCCGCCTCTACGACAAGCTCTCCGGGATGACCGGCACCGCGCTGACGGAGGCGACGGAGTTCATGAAGATCTACGAGCTGCCCGGTCGTGCAGATCCCGACCAACGTGCCGATGGTGCGCGACGGACCGCAACGATCAGGTGTACAAGACCAAGGACGGCAAGTGGAGCGCGGTCGTCAGGGAGATCGCGGCGCGCCACGAGAACGGCCAGCCGGTGCTGGTCGGCACGATCTCCGTGGAGGTCTCCGAGCTGCTGGGCGAGCGCCTGAAGCAGCGCGGGATCCCGCACACGGTGCTGAACGCCAAGCCCGAGCACGCCGCGCGCGAGGCCGAGATCGTCGCCGAGGCGGGGCAGCCGGGCGCGGTGACGATCGCCACCAACATGGCCGGCCGCGGCGTGGACATCAAGCTGGGCGGCAACCCCGAGCACCTCTCGCATCAGCAGCTCGCCCGCGAAGGCATGAGGGTCTGCGAGGCGCCGAGCGACGGAGGGCGTACGAGCGGCGCTTGGCCGAGGTGCTGCCCGTCGCTCGAAGCGCGAGGTGGAGGAAAACCGCGAGCGCGTGATGGCGGCCGGCGGCCTGTTCATCTGCGGCACCGAGCGCCACGAGTCGCGGCGCATCGACAACCAGCTGCGCGGGCGCGCCGGGCGCCAGGGCGACCCGGGAGAGACCCGCTTCTTCCTCTCCGCCGAGGACGACCTCGTGCGGCTGTTCGCGGGCGACCGCATCTACCGCATCCTCGACAAACTCGGCGGGGTCGACGCGGAGGGCAACGAGGAACCGATCGAGGCGGGGATGCTCTCCAAGCAGATCGAAAAAGCCCAGCGCAAGGTCGAGGAGCAGAACTTCCTGATCCGCAAGCGCGTGCTCGAATACGACGACGTGATGAACGAGCAGCGGCGCGTGATCTACGCCTACCGCGACCAGGTGCTCGAGGGGCGGCCGATGGGCGAGCAGGCGCGCGACCGAAATCGCCGGACGTGATCGAGCGCACGATCGAGCAGTACACCGAGGGCGACTACCTCGAGGACTGGGACGTCGGCGGCCTCGTTCACGGGCGCTCTCGCAGTTCTTCCCGCTGGACATCGAGCCCGCAGGACATCAACCCCGAGGCGGTCGACCGCGCCCATCTCGGCGAACGCCGGTGCTGCAGCAGGCGATGGAGCGCTACGACGCGCGCGAGCAGGAGCTCGGCGAGGAGCTGATGGGCCAGCTGGAGCGCTTCCTGCTGCTGCAGATCATCGACGAACGGTGGCGCGAGCACCTGTTCGACATGGACTATCTGCGCGAAGGCATCGGCCTGCGCGGCTTCGTCCAGATCGATCCCCTCGTGGCCTACAAGAACGAGGCGTTCACGCTCTTCGGCGACCTCATCAACAGCATCTGGGCCGACTACACGCGGCTGATCTTCAACGTGCAGGTCAGTGCGAGGGCGAGAACGGCGGCGGCGCGCCTCGCCAGTCCCAGCGTTTGCGGCGGCCGGCAACTCCACGCGCCCCGCGCGCGTCTCCTACTCCGGCGGCGGCGCCGCGATGGGCGCCGGCGCGATCGCGCGCCGCGGCCGCCAAGCGGGCGCCGCCGGCGCGCAGGCGTACGCCGACCAACGGCGGCGGCGGCGAGGAGCAGCGAGCTCGCGCCGGTGGTCGAGCAGCGCGTGGTGGACGCCGAGCACCAGGTGGGGCGCAACGACCCGTGTTGGTGCGGGCGGGGAAGAAGTTCAAGAAGTGCCACGGCGCGTAGAGCGCCGTGGACGACTGGTAGCGTGGGAGCATGGCCACCACCGCTTCCACCGAGTCGGTCCCGCAGAGACTTGCCGCGATCCGCGACCAGCTGAAGCTGCTCGCGGATTATCTTTGACCCGGCTGGGCTGGGCGAGCGCGCTGGCGCGCTCGAGGGGGAGATGGAAGCCCCGGGCTTCTGGGATGACTCCGAGCGCGCCGGGAAGGTGTCCGCCGAGCACTGCGCGGGTGGCGCGGCGCCTGGAGATGTTCCGCGCGCTCGAGAGCGACGTCGAGGACCTCGAGGGCCTGGCGGAGCTCGCGCAGGAGGACGAGTCGCTGGAGGGCGAGGTCGAGGAGCACATCGCCTCCGTGGAGGCGCGGCTGCGCGGCGCTCGAGGAGCAGCGGCTCTTCTCCGGCCCCTACGACTCAGGTGACGCGCTCGTGAGCGTCAACGCCGGCGCCGGCGGCACCGACGCGCAGGACTGGGCGGAGATGGTGCTGCGCATGGAGATGCGCTGGGCGGAGTCGCGCGGCTTTCAGGTCGAGCTGCTGGAGGCGAGCGCCGGCGAGGAAGCGGGCATCAAGTCCGCGACGTTCCGCGCCGCGGGGGAGAACGCCTACGGGCTGTTCGGCGCCGAGCGCGGGGTGCACCGCCTCGTGCGCCTCTCCCCGTTCGACTCCGCCCACCGCCGCCAAACGAGCTTCGCGGGCGTCGAGGTCGCGCCGATCGTCGAGGAGACCGGTGAGATCGAGATCGCCGACGACGATCTGCAGGTGGACACCTACCGCGCCTCCGGCGCCGGCGGGCAGCACGTCAACAAGACCGACTCCGCGGTGCGCATCACCCACCGGCCGACGGGGATCGTCGTGCAGTGCCAGAACGAGCGCTCGCAGTCCTCCAACCGCGCCACGGCGATGGCGATGCTGCGCGCCAAGCTGCTCGAACGCCAGCGAGCGCGAACGCCAGGCGGAGATCGCCCGCGAGAAGGGCGAGGCGCAGGACGTCAACTTCGGCTCGCAGATCCGCTCCTACGTGCTGCACCCCTACACGCTCGTCAAGGACCACCGCACCGGCCACGAGATGGGCGACGTGCAGCGCGTGCTCGACGGCGACCTCGATGGGTTCGTGCGTGCGTACTTGCTGCACACGGCGTCGTCGCACGGATAGCGTTCAGACGGCGTTTCAGCGACTCGCCTTGATCTGCTCGCGCTCGGCCAGCCGGTTGCGGCGGCGCAGCTGGGCCTCGCTCTCGCGCCGGTGCTCCTCGTCGGTGCTGGCGAGCAGTGGTGGCACCGGCATCGGGTTGCCCTGCTCGTCGACGGCCACCATCGTCAGATAGGCGCTGTTGCTGTGCCGCCGCTCGCCGGTGCGCGGGTTCTCCGTGTCGACTCGCACTCCGACCTCCATCGAGGTGTGCCAGACGGCGTTGACGCTGGCCTGGAATGTGACGAGTTCGCCGACGTGGATCGGGACCCTGAAGGTCATGCGATCCATGCTGGCGGTCACGACCCTGCTGCGACAGTGCTTGACGGCGGCCAGCCCGCCGGCCTCGTCGCACAGCTTCATGACCGTGCCGCCGTGCACGAAGCCGGCGCCGTTGGCGTCCAGCGGCCCCATCCAGTGGGCGAGCGTGGCGTGCGAGTCTGCGGCGGGGCGCGCGTGCCATGTCGCTGATCCTATGCTTATGCTGAGCGCGGTGAGCGCCACTTTGAACGTCGACATCGCAGCGCTCGTGCGCACGGCGCTCGAGGAGGACGTCGGTGCCGGGCGACGTGACGACGCTCGCGACGGTGGACGCCGAGGCGCGGGCTGGGGCGCTGATCACGCAGAAGGCGCCCGGCGCGATCTATGGCCTGGACGCCGCCGAGGCGGTGTTTGCGCAGCTCGACCCCGACGCACGCTGCGAGCGGCTGGTGGACGGAGGGGGTGTGGCGCGAGCCGGGCGAGTCGGCGCGTGGTGGCGAGGGCACGTTGGCTCGGCCCGCGCCTCGCGGCGGCGAGGGCACGTTGGCTCGCCCGTGCAGCGCGGCGGTGGCGGGACCACAGCTCTGCCGGTGCTCCGCGTCGAGGGCTCCGCGCGCGCGCTGCTCACCGGCGAGCGCACCGCGCTGAACTTCCTCGGCGCACCTCTCCGGGGTCGCCACGATGGCGGCGCGCGCGGCGCGTGCGGTGGAGGGGACGGGTGCGCGGGTGCTCGACACGCGCAAGACCACCCCGGGGCTGCGGGCGCTGGAGAAGGCGGCGGTGGCGGCGGGCGGGGCGCACAACCACCGCGTGGGGCTGTACGACGCGATCCTGATCAAGGAGAACCACATCGCCGCTGCGGGCGGGATCGCGCAGGCGGTGGCGCTCGCGCGCGCGGCGGCCCCCGAGCTGGCGCAGACGCTGGAGGTGGAGGTGCGCAACCCCGAGGAGATCGCGCAGGCGCTCGCCGCGGGCGCGCCGCGGCTGTTGCTCGACAACATGGACGTCGCGCAGCTGCGCGCCGCGGTGGCGCTGGTCGCCGGGCGCGCGCAGCTGGAGGCCAGCGGCGGGGTGACGCTGCAGACGCTCCGGGAGCGGGCGGAGACCGGGGTAGAATGGATCTCGATGGGCGCCCTCACCCACTCGGCGCCGGCGCTCGACCTCTCGATGATCCTGGAGGCGCTGCCATGAACCTGCCCGATGGTCCCCACCCAGGCACCGCACCCCGGACGCTTGCACTCCGAGGCAGATCGCACAGATGCAGGGCGAGGTGCGCGCGCTCGCCGCCGAGCGCGGCGCGGTGATCCTCGCCCACAACTACCAGGTGCCCGAGGTGCAGGACGTCGCCGACTACGTGGGCGACTCGCTCGGGCTCTCGCGCCAAGCGGCCGCCGCGCGAGGGCGAGGTGATCGTCTTCTGCGGCGTGCACTTCATGGCCGAGACCGCCTCGATCCTGTGCCCCGAGAAGACCGTGCTGATCCCCGACCTCGACGCCGGCTGCTCGCTGGCGGCCTCGATCGACGCCGAGCAGCTCGCGCAGTGGCGGGCGCAGTACCCCGAGCGGCGTGGTGGTGATGTACGTGAACACGACCGCCGAGGTGAAGGCGCTCACCGACTACTGCTGCACCTCCGCCAACGCCGTGCAGGTCGTACGCCACATCTACGACACGCACGGCCCCGACACCGAGATCCTGTTCGGCCCCGACATGTGGCTGGGCGCCTACGTGGAGAAGGAGCTCGGCAAACGGATGCACGTGTGGGACGGCGAGTGCCACGTGCACGCCGGCATCCGCCCCGCCGACATCGCCGCCACGCGCGCCGCGCACCCCGGGGCGGACTTCCTGATCCACCCCGAGTGCGGCTGCACCACCTCGGTGATGGAGTTCCTCGCCGCCGGCGACATCGCCGCGGAGGGCGTGCACATGCTCTCGACGGGCGGGATGCTCGAAGTACGCCGAGCAGGCCGAGCACGGGCGGCGGCCGGGGCGGTCGAGGGCGCGGGCGTCGAGCGGTGGGTGGACGGCGAGGGCGGCGCCACGATGCGGATGGTGATGGCGGCGCGGGCGAGAGCGGCGTCGGCGAGCGGCGCGAGGTGGTGGTGGCGACCGAGACGGGGATGCTCTACCCGCTGCGGATGGCCGCGCCCGACATCGACTTCATCCCCGCCAACGCGGAGGCGAGCTGCGTGTACATGAAGATGATCACGCTCCCCAAGCTGCGCGACTCGCTGCAGGGAGATGAAGTTCGAGGTGCGCGTGCCGCCGGAGATCGCGGAGCGCGCGCGGGTGCCGATCGACCGCATGGTGGCGATCGGGTAGATGTGGCGTATACGCCAACATTTCTTGACGTTTGTGGGCGTTTACGCTAACATATGTCCTGTGCTCCCGAGCATGCCCACCAGAGAGGGCGACCTTGCGGCCGACGCTCATCGCCCAGATCGGCGCCAGGAGCGGACTCAGCCAGGCCGAGCTTGCGCGGCGCGCGGGAATCGACCGCTCGGTCCTGAACGCCTACGCCCATGGCCGCCGGCAGCCGTCCGTTGCGGCCCTGGGGCGTATAGCGCGTGGAGCGGGCTTCGAGCTGGACCTGGTTCCTGCCGCCAACGACGCCGCGGCCGAGCACTCCGGCCGGGTCCTGTCGATGGTTCTGGATCTGGCCGGGTCGTTGCCCTTCAAGGGGAGAGGCGAGCTCGAGTATCCACCGCTGATCCGGCTGTCGCTCATGAGCGAGCTCGGCGACCAACTGCTTGCCGTTCACGATGGTCTCGCCGCCGCCGGCATCCCGCATGCAATCGGCGGCGCGATCGCGCTCGGCTACTGCGTCCTCGAGCCGCGCGGCACGCGCGACGTGGACGTGAACGTCTTCGTTCCCCCCGAGCGCGCGCGGGAGGTGTTCGCGGCGCTGCCGGCGGGAGTCGAGGTCAGCGGCGCTCAGCTCGAGCAGGCCGAACGCGACGGTCAGGTGAGGCTGCGCTGGGGGATCACCCCGATCGACCTGTTCCTCAGCGTGCTGCCATTCCACGATCGCGTCGAGAGCGCACGTGCGGCTCGTCCCGTTCGAGGGCCACACGATCCCGGTGCTCGACTGTACCGCGCTCGCGGTCTTCAAGGCGATGTTCGATCGTGCCCGTGACTGGGTGGACATCGAGGCGATGGTCGAGGCGCGCTCGCTCGACGTCGACGATGCGAGTCCATTGGATCCGCGAGATGGTCGGCGACGATCGCGCGGATCGAGACAGTTGACCGCGCTGAATAGGCTGGCCGTCGCTCACAAGGTGAGCCGCCGCCGCTGCGCCCGAAGGCTGGCGGCGCGATGCTCGAGCGAGTCGCGCCTAGAACTCCTCGGCCGCGTGCGGCCCCACGCAGGCGACCGCGAGATTCTCGGTGATGCCCTCGGCGACCTCGCGGACCTCCTCGAAGGTGACGGCGTCGAGGGCGGCGATCGCTGCGTCGGGGTCGATCGTCCTCGCCGAACACGATCGACTGGCTGGCGGCGTAGCGGGCGACGGCGTTGGTGTTCTCGAAGGCCAGCACCAGCGCGGCCGGCGGCGTAGGCGCGGGCGCGGGCGACCTCCTCCTCGCGCGGGGCCGTCGGTGCGCAGCTCCTCCACGATCTCGCGCATGCGGGTGTACGCCTCGATGCACTTGCTGGAGTCGAGGCCCGACCCCAGCTGCAGGATCGGCACGTCGGCGAAGGAGTGGTCGAGCGCGTACACCGAGTAGCAGAGGCCCCGTTTCTCGCGGATCTCGTCGAACAGCCGCGAGCCCATCGAGCCGCCCAGCAGGGTCGAGTAGATCGCGAGCGCCGCGCGCTGGCGGCGGTCGGTGCACGTCCACCGCCGGGCGGTAGATCATGCGCAGGTGCGACTGGTTGGTGTCGCGCTGCTCGACCGCGGTCTGCGGCGCGAACGCGGGCGCCGGCACGTAGGGCTCGGGCTCGCCGAGCGCGGGGAAGCGCGCGAAGCACTCGTGCAGCTCGCGCTTCGGGGGGCAGGTGGTCGAGGTTGCCCACGAGGAACGCGCCCCCGCGCGCGCCCGCCCAGCGGCGCTCGCGGAAGGCGACGATCGCCGCGCGCGTGAAGCTGCGCAGGTTCTCCTCGGGGCCCAGCACCGTGCGCCCCAGCGGGTGCTCGCCGAAGGCGGCGCGGTCGATCAGGTACTCGGCGACCGTCGAGGGCTGGTCGTAGGCGCGGTTGATCTCCTGGATCACCACGCCCCGCTCGCGGTCGAGCTCCTCGGGGTCGATCCGCGGGCGGCCCGACGAAGTCGCTCAGCAGGTCGATCGCCGCCGGCGCGGACTCGGCGCGCACGGTGATGTGGAAGGCGACGAGGTCGTGGGAGGTGTACGCGTTCAGCACGCCCCCGAGGCGCTCGGCGGTCTCGTTGACGTCGGTGTACGTCGGGTACTTCTCGCCGCCCTTGAACACGAGGTGCTCGAGGAAGTGCGCCATCCCGTTCTCCTCGGGGCGCTCGGTGCGCGCGCCGGCGTCGAACGCCACCAGCGCGGTCAGCGCGCGCGTGCCCGGCACCGCGACGCGGTGCACCGGCAGGCCGTTGGCGGGAACCGTGGTGGTGGTGACGTTCGCCATGGCCCTACCTTATTGTACTTGCTGCCGCGCTCCGGTGGGTGACAACCTCGTAGGCTGAGGGGCGATGACCTCGTCGCGGACCCCTGCCTTCCGCGCCACGCTCGCCGCGCTCGTGGTGCTGCTGCTGGCGCTGGTGGCCGCGGGCATCTGGTGGGGCGGGCACCCCGAAGACCTGCCGGGGTTCATGCAGCGCGCGTTCGTCGCCAACCGCGGCACGCGCGTGGTGGACGAAGCGCTGGCGCGGATCCACCACGACTACTACCGCCCGGTGGGCGAAGCGCAGCTCGCCGACGCCTCGATCGCGGGCGCCGTGGCGAGCCTCGACGACCGCTTCTCCCACTACCTCACCCCCGCCGAACTGAGCGAATTCGAGCAGCCCGGCGGTCCTTCAGCGGCATCGGCGTGGAGGTCAACCCCGACCCGCGGGGGCTGCGGATCGTGCAGGTCTTCAACGACTCCCCCGCCGCGCGCGCGGGTCTGCAGCCCGAAGACCTGATCGTGGCGGTCAACGGCCGCTCCCTCGCGGGCCTGCCCGAGGACGAGGCGACGAGCCTCGTCAAAGGGCCCCCCGACACCAACGTCACGCTGCGCATCGAAGCCCCGCCGCCCGCGCACGCCAGCCACGCCGCGGGCGCGAGCTCCACGGGGGCGAGCTCCCGCACGGGCGCGAGGGCCGAGTCCGCCGGACGCACGCGGGCGGGCACCCCAGCTTCCGCACCGTGACCCTCACCCGCGCCACGATCTCCCAGCCGGTGGTGGCCTCGGTCACCCGCACCGTGCACGGCGTCCGGCTCGGGGTGGTGGCGCTCGCCGACGTTCAGCGCGGGCGCCCACGACGAAGTGCGTGAAGCGGTCGAGCACGAGCTGCAGCGTCGAGCACGCGCGCGGGCTGGTGCTCGACCTGCGCTCCAACCCCGGCGGGCTGGTCGAAGAGGCGCAGCTGATCGCCTCCTTCTTCCTGCCCCGCGGGGCGGTGGTCGTCACCACGCGCGGGCGCGTCCAGCCGACGCAGGTGCTGCGCGCGGTGGGCGACCCGATCCCGGCCACGGTGCCGGTGGTGGTGCTCGTGGACCGCAACACCGCCTCCGCCGCGGAGATCGTGACGGGCGGCGCTCCAGGACCACCACCGCGCGACGGTGGTGGGCACCCACACCTTCGGCAAGGGCGTCTTCCAGGAGGAGCAGCCGCTCTCCAACGGCGGCGCGCTGGACATCACCGTGGGGGAGTACTTCACGCCCAACGGCCGCAACCTCGGCGGCGGCGGCGTGCGCGAGGGCGCGGGCATCACCCCCGAAGTGCCGGTGCGCCGCGGCGTGGACACTCCCCACGGCCTGGCGGTGGCGCTCGAAACGCTCGCCGCCAAAGTCCACGGGTCATGAGTCCCGCCAACCCTCCCCGGGAGGCGGGCGGGCAGGGGCGGCGCGGGCGGTCGGGGCCGCGGGCAGGGCGGCGCAGGCGGACGGGCCGCGGCCAGACGGCGGAGCCGCTCGTGGGAGTGGGCGCGGGGGCAAGGGCGCGGGAGCGCTCGCGGTCCGGTGGGCACGCGGTGCCGGGACGGCAACGCACGCGTGGTGTGGCCGCCCCAGCAGCGCGAGAGCGCCCGCGAGGCGATCGAGGAGCTGATGCGCGAGCGCGGCCTCGCGCGCGCGCTTCGAGCAGGGGGTCGAGCGCGCGGCGCGCGCCGCCCGCGAGCGCTCCGCGGGTCGCGGTCGGGGCCGCCGGCGCGGCGCGACCTGCGGGAGCTGGCGACGTTCACGATCGACCCGGTCACCGCGCGCGACTACGACGACGCGATCTCCGCCGAGCGCCTCGGGGACGGGGCGGACGGGGGTCGCGGGTGTGGGTGCACATCGCCGACGTGACCGCCTACGTGCGCGAGGGCTCGCCCGGTGGACGTGGAGGCGCGGGAGCGGGCCACCTCGCGTGTACGTGCCGGGCGCGGTGGAGCCGATGCTGCCCGGACGCGCTCTCCGGCGACGCGTGCTCGCTGGTGCCCGGGCCGCGAGCGGGCGGCGGTGACGGTGGAGCTGGAGCTCGCACGGCGCGGACGTGCGCCGACCGCGTTCTACCGCTCGACGATCCGCTCCGACGAGCGCCTGGACTACGACCGCGTGGACGCGATCTTCGCCGGGCGCGAGCCCGCGCGCGAGCCGTGGGCGCAGCCGCTGGCGGCGGCGCGCGAGGCGGCGGCGGCGCTCGGGCAGGCGCGCGCGCGGCACGGCAGCGCGCTCACGGTGGAGTCCGAGGAGCCGGAGTTCGCGTTCGACGCGCGACGGGGAAGTGAGCGACATCAAGGCGCGCGTGCAGACGGAGTCCCACCGCCTGATCGAGCACCTGATGATCGCCGCCAACGAGGCCGTCGCGCAGGAGCTGGAGCGGCGGGGCGTGCCGTGCCTGTACCGCGTGCACGAGCGCCCGCAGGCGGCGGCCGTGGAACGGCTCGTCGAGCAGCTGGCCTCGCTGGGGGTCGCCACGCCGGCGGTGCCGCGCGCAGCATGTCCCCCGCGCAGGCGGCGGAGCGTGGTGGGCGAGGCCTCGCGCCTGGTGGAGGCCCACGTGCAGCGCACCGTCGCGCGCGCGCAGGCGGGCGACCCGACCGCGGCGCCGACGGGCGGCCGCCAGGCGCTGAGCGCGCTGGTGCTGCGGTCGCTGCAACAGGCGTACTACTCGCCGCGCAACCTCGGCCACGCCGGGCTGGGGTCGGCGTGCTACTGCCACTTCACCTCCCCGATCCGCCGCTACCCGGACCTCGTGTGCCACCGCGCGCTGCTCTCCACGCTGGGCGGCCCGAGCGCGCACCGCGCGCGGAGGCCTTGCAGGAGCTGGGGGAGTGGACCTCCGCGCAGCGAGCGCGCGGCGATGAAGCTCGAGCGCGACGCGCGACGACGTGGCGCGGTGCTTCGCGCTGGAGCGCGAGCTGCTCGAGCGGGGAGTGGAGCGAGCCGTTCCAGGGCGAGGTCGTGGGCCTGATCGGCGCGGGCGCGTTCGTCGCGTTCGGGCCTCCTGCGGGGGTGGAGCCTGGTGAGGGCGGCTACCGGTACGAGGGGATGCTGCCGGTGAGACGCCTGGCCGACGAGGCGCGTCAGGACGAGCGCGCGGACGCGAGTGGTGGGAGCTCAACGAGCAGGGCACCGTCCTGCGGGGCGAGCGCTCGGGGACGACGCTGCGCCTGGGGGACCCCGTGACGGTCGCGGGTGGGGCGCGTGGACCCGCGGCGCGGGCCGGGTGGACCTCGACCTGGCGGAGGCGGGGGAGGGCGCGAGCAGCGGGCGGGGCCGACGCGGGGACGCAGGCGCGAGGGCCAGCGGGGCGCGGAGCGGCGGGCGGTAGGCTCGGTACACGATGGCGAAGACGCGAGGCGGCAAGCGCAAGGTGGGCGCGGGGGACGTGGCGAGCAACCGCTACGCCTCCTACCGCTACGAGCTGCTGGAGCGCCTGGAGTGCGGGATCGAGCTGCGGGGCACCGAGGTCAAGGCGCTGCGCGAGTCGGGGGCGCAGCTGAAAGAGGGGTACGTGGCGATCCGCGAAGGGGAGCTGTGGCTGCACAGCGTGCACATCCCCCCGTACGCGCCCGGCGTCGCGGGAGAACCACGAGCCCGAGCGCGACCGCCGGCTGCTCGCGCACCGCACCGAGATCGAGCGGCTGGCGGCGAGGGTCAGCGAGCGCGGCCTCACGGTGGTGCCGACGCGGATGTACTTCAAGCGAGGGCCGCGCGAAGGTGGAGATCGCGTTGGCGAAGGGCAAGGACCTGTACGACAAGCGCGAGGCGATCCGCGAGCGGGAGATGAAGCGGGATATGGAACGCGTGACGCGGGCGCGACGCTGAGGGCCGACGCTGGGAGCGTCGCGGATCGGAGGCGGGCCGAGTTGCTGCTCGGCGCTGAGGGACTGGACTGCTGCGACTCAGAGCCGGCCGAAGTTGTGCCCGGCGCTGGCGAGCACGTGGGTCTCGGCCATCCCGAACGCCAGGGCGGCGGCGAGGCCGATGTAGACGGCGCCGACCAGCAGCCGGTGGTGGGGGGCGACGCGGTAGTAGGCCTCCTGCTCGGGCGAGCGGGTTTTGCGCAGCTGCCAGCGACGGTACAGTCTCGAAGCCCGCCGAACAGGACGATGATCAGCACGATCGGGTTGAAGGGCAGCGCGAACAGCATCACGAGCAGTGCGCCGAAGCCGACGAACCACATCCACGGCGCCATCGCGGCCATCGCGCGGCCACCGTCGAGCGGCACGATCGGCAGGAGGTTGAAGAGGTTGATCAGGAAGCCGACATACGCGAGCGCGATCAGCATGTCGCTGTGGATGAGCTCCCCGACGACGGCGACGGCGGCCGCGGCGAGCGCTGCCGAGGATCGGGCCGGCGAGCCCGACGCGCGCCTCGGCGAGCGCGTTGTCGCCGAGCGAGCGGGCGGTGATGAGGGCGCCCATGAAGGGCACGAACATCGGCGCGCTCGCCGGGATCCCCTCGCGGCGCAGCGCGATCACGTGGCCCATCTCGTGGATGAACAGCAGCACCACGAAGCCGGCGGCGAACTCCCAGCCCCAGAAGAGGCTGTAGGCGGCGACGGAGATCAGCGCGGTGCCGGTTGTGGTGAGCAGCTTCAGGTTGGGCAGCGCCACGAACAGTGCCTTGAGCGTCGTGGCGAACTTCGCGGCGAGCGCGCCGACGCCCGCGAGCGCGCTGCCGATCCGCTTGCGCAGCCCCCGGCGTGGCTGGCCGAAGGGCTCGCCGTCCACGGTCGCGCCGTTGCTCAGAGGGGGGCGGCGTGGGCCACCGGGACGCCGTTCACGGTGACGGCGGCCTGTGGGGCGCCGCCGTTCGGGGCGCCGGCCCCCTCCCTGCCCAACCCCGCGGCGTCGGGGGCTCCCACGGGCCCCGGCGGGGGGGTGGTGTTGTGCGAAGGGTAGGTGCCGAGGGTGGGCCAGGCGGCTGGTGCGATGGGGTTCTCGTCCATGGCTCTCTCCATTGTGGCAGGCCCACTAAGCGGCGCCTAAGGTTCTGTTCGGGGGGCTCCGGGGCAGCGCTCCAGAGCTCTCCCGAGCGACGTCCTCGACTTTTTTTCGGAGATTGCGGGGAGAGCTCAGAAAAGGGTCTTGCATTCTTCGCGAGACCGGCGTATGTTGGATTTAGACGCGGAACCGAGCCGCCAAAGAGCGAGGCCACTGAGGTGTGAGGCCGCGCCACCCAAGCCGGAGGGCCCTAGGGTCAGCCGAGGCGGGTTCCTCAAGGGTGGCCCGGGACCGCGTCGCCTTGTTTAGCTGCTGCCCGGCCTCGATGGTGCGGCCGGTGCGCGCTACACTGGGAGGCGTAAGAACATCCCCGGGGACGACAGGCTTCGACGCGGTCGGTTCGTGGGGGTGGTGGCGAGCCGAGGTTCCGGGAGGCCTCGTAAATCACCCGGAAAACCATAAGTGCGGACTCTCACGAGTTTGCCCTCGCGGCCTGATTAGAAACCAGGCCTGAGGTCTCGGCCCCCGTTAGCCTGCGGCGGGGATCACCGGGATCAGACAGCAGGCTTACCCGGCGAGGTCCGCTCTCGCCGAGCCGGGGACACTTCAGGGAGCTGGTCCCCTGCAACCCCGCCGGCGAGGCGAGCAGGGGACGAGACCAGAGCGCCGGCTACGCTCGTAGAAGCCGCCTTTTCACGCGACTGCGGACGCGGGTTCGACTCCCACCGTCTCCATAAGAAACTCGCTGGCGAGCGGGTGCTCTATACCAACCAGTTCGCCGTACTCGACGCCGAGGTCACGCGAAGCGAGCCGAAGAGGCAGGGGTAGCTGAGGTCTCGGCGGGCCACTGGAGGCGGCGTAGAAGCTTCCGTTGTAGCGGAGAAGACGGCCGCCGCCGATCGCCCCCGTGCAAGGGTGACGCTGGGATCAGTAAGATGCTATCTTACGCCGATGCGCACCACCGTCTCCACGAAGGGCCAGATCGTTCTCCCTGCGGAGCTTCGTGCTGCGGACGACATCAAGGCGGGGGAGGAGTTCGAGGTCGACCGAGTCGGTCGTGATGAGTACCGGCTCACCCGGCTAACGCCGCCGCCGAACCGCGGCTTGGTCGACTGGCTGCGGTCGTGTCCGGAGGACGGTTGGTTCGTAGAGATTGAGTCGGAGTCAACCGACTCGCTCTAGCTGATTGTATGGCGCGCTTTCTGGTTGACGCGAACGTTCTCTCGGAGGCGACCAAGCCCGCCCCGGACGAGCGTGTTGTCGAGTGGCTTGGGCACAACGAGCCCGAGGTCGCTGTCGATCCGATCATCCTGGGTGAGGTCCGTTTCGGCATCCTGCTGCTCCCGCGCGGTCGCCGCCGAAGCCGGCTGGAGCGCTGGTTCGAGGATGGTGTGGAGAGGTTGCAGTGCATCCCATGGGAGGCCTCGACGGGTCTGCGTTGGGCCGAGCTGCTCGCGACACTCCGCGCGGTAGGGCGCGCGATGCCGATCAAGGACAGTCTCATTGCTGGAACCGCGCTGGCGCACGATCTGGCGGTTGTAACCCTCAACCGACGCGACTTCGATGCCGCGGGTGTGGTTGTCGTCGATCCGGCGGCAGGGCCGGGCGACTGATACTTGCTTCAGGCCCGGCGTTGCTCCCGCGACTCATTCACGGCGGGAACGTTGCGTGGGTTCGACTCCCGCCGTCTCCATAAGTAGGCTCTCGTCTGCTCGTACCGCGACTCCATTCGTGCTACACGAGGGCAACCGACGCGAGCGCGACTGTGCTCCTAGACCAGTCCGCCAAGTACAGCGATGAGCAGCATCGTCGTAGCGAGTCCCACATTCAAGCCGACGGAGATGCGTTGGACTTGCGCCTCACTCAGCTCGCCAAGTAGTTCCTCGCCCGAGCGTGTGCGCGGGGCCACCGGCCGCTGCCAGTGAAGCACGATCGGCAAGCCAAGCGCCAGGCTGGCAGTCAAAAGCCAAGCTGATACGTCGGTAAGCGTCCCCTGGACTTCGGGGCCCAGCGTACTGGGCCAGCTCAATGCCAGCGCAAATAGTGCCGCCGAGCCCCAGCCACCACAGCGACAGGCGCGCATGACCAGCTCCCACGCGGGCGTAACGCAACGGCGAATGAGATCGTCCACTGGCGCGGTTCGCCGCTCCATCCGCTGGAAGGCCGCACTCGCGACGATAGCGCGCCCGTTCCATGCCAGCAGCCAGAAGCCGAACACTGCCTCGGTGACGTTGATGCGACCCGCAAGCGAAGCTCCAGTAGCCCAGTTTGCTCCGAGTAGCCCGGCGGGCAGAAGCATAATCAGCATCATCGGCACGCTGGGCAAGACCAACGGTGGGCGCGCTGGATGGTAACCCTCGCCCCACAGGCGCGCCCGCCGCGGATCGCGCAGGCTGCGCACTCGACCCTGGCGCAGGTCTCTCCATACGACTGCGAACGGCAGCAGGCACGCGGCGATCAGAGCACCTGTCGCCACACTCGCCGCACCTTCGTACAGCATTGCATGCCACATCCATTGCGCTACTGGGGTGACCGCGAGCACGAGCACCACCCAGGCAGCCGCGACGCGTGTTGCCCTGCATGGCGTCTCGCGAGCCATCTGCAGCAGATCCTGGGCGGTCAACTGCGGCAGCGGCGTCCTAGCATCGACGCGCTCGCGGGCGGTGTGTGCCCGCCGTGGGAAGGCATGCACAAGATCGCCGCCGAACCTGAGAAGCAGTTCCACAAGCGCATACTCCTCTGCCCGTGCGCGACGCTCAAGACGCGCGCTGAGCAGCCAACAGGCTACCGCAAGCTCCAGCGGCACAGCCACAGCATCCACAGCCTGGGCGGACGGCTCGTGTGCGGTCAGCAAGAACGTCACCGCGACCGCGCCAAGCAGCAGCGCGATCAACACGAATGGCTCGATTGCCAGGAAGATGACCGCCGCAACCCGGCCTGCCCAGCGCGCTGAATGAGCACCAGCAGTCATCTCGCAAAATCCTACCCGCTCCCCCCCGGACCACAGAGTTCCAAACCCGGCCCGCGCCTGGCTACACGAAGCTCCAGCCTTGATCTCGGAGGAAGCTGAGCACGTTGACGCATGGCACACCGAGGGCCTGGCATACCGAGGGAATCTTGGGCTTGGTCGTCGTCCCGCCCTTCTCCTCGGTGACGACCGTGAGACTCTTGACCCGGGCAGTGGCGATAACGAACGGGTCCGCCCCGTTGCGATTCTTTGTGGCCTTCATCAGCAGTGGGTGCCGGGCGAGAACTTCGCTGGTAGCGCGCTGGATGGCCTCATCGAGCGGTACGAACATATGCGGGCGCGCACCGATCCACTTGGAAAGCTCGTCCTCCTGTCGTGCCAGCTCGACCCGCACCTCGTCTGGGCAGAGTACCCGTTGCTGGGTAATGAGTTCGTCCAGCTTGACCCATAGTCCGGGAAAGACATCGGGTGGGTAGGAGCGCGACCAGCACTCGATGAGGACGCTCGTGTCGAAGCAGTAGGCCATCAGTCGCGGGCGCCGCCCGTAGCCGCCAGCTCGGCTTCGAGCTTCGGGAGCCTGTTGAGCTTGATCTCGAGGTACTCCGAGAGGTCTGACCCGGTGATGGCGCGCCGGTAGTAGGCGTCGAGCGCCGACTCGATGAATCCGCGGCCAAGGTCACGGACCTTCATGCGGTAGTAGCCCGGGCCACCCGAGCGCTCCTCCTCGCGCCGCTTGTGCTTCCGCTCCTCGCGGAAGGCCTCGTAGGCCGCGCGATACTCAGCCTCCTTCCCTTGCAAGAAGTCCCAATCCGCGAGACCGATCGAATACAGCCTGCGCACGACAGCCTCTCGGCTCGTCGAGTACTTCTCCGAGAGGCTGCCGATTGTTTCCTCGCTCCAACGTCTATCGGCCGGAGGGTCTTGGAGCGTGGGCTCCGAGCGGAAAGCGTCGAGCGGCATAAGCGCGGCGGCCGCGACTTGGTTGCAAAAGATCTCGATCTCGTCCGAGGGTCCGTGCGCCTGACGCCTCGGCAGGGCATCGCATACCCCGTCGGCGTGCAGCAGCACGTGCGCGAACTCGTGAAGCAACGTGAAGATCCGCCCACGCGGGAAGTCGCCACCGTTGAGCACAATGACCGGCAAGCGATCGGTCGAGATCGAGAACCCCCGCATCTCCTGCACAGGGATCGACGGCGCCTGCAGAACGAGAACATCGAGCCCCGAAACCGCGTCGAGCCATGCGTTGAGGGCCCGCCGCGGATCGCGCCAGGCCGCCTGCTGAGCGAGAGTCACGCCAAGCAGAGCGCGCGCAGCAACGCCAAACCGCTCGGGATCGCTGGTCCCCTTATCGAGTTTGGGTGCGGGTCCCACCAGCTCGTCGGCGAGCTCGCGCAACTCAAGGGCGGCTTCGCGGATCGCGTGGGCACGGCGAATGACGGCCAGCAGCTCAGGCGATAGCTGCCCGAGCTGGGCATCGGGCACGCGCCGATAGTCCCGCAAAGGCTGAAAGTCGAGCGGCGGCTCCGGCAGATAGAAGATCGCCAGGGGGCGCTTGTAGGTCTTCGCCGCCGTGCGAAGCTGAGCGATGGTTGGGCGGGCCTCGCCTGCCTCCCAGGAGCGCAAACGGTCCTCGGATACCCGCAGCTTGGCGGCAGCCACGTCGAGACCTAGGCCCGCCGACTGGCGCGCCCATACGAGTAGTTCCGGCTTGATCAGTGCGTCTGGAGTCCGTGCCATCGCGGTGGTCTACATGGAGCCTACGCACGTCCCCCGATGCTTGGCTACTCGCTGCACCGCCTGTCGGTCAGGAATCCGATCGCTGAGGCGCGGCTTCCCGCGTCGTGCTGCTGACGAGGAGGCGCGCCGGCGGCCCGCCAGCACGTACTGGCCTCTCGCCACTCGCACGAAGCGGGGCGACGTACCCGAGACGTTGGCAGCCAGGTCAGCCTTGACCGAAGACCACGCCACCGGCGCCCCCAGCGACGTCTCAACGGCCGCATGGATGTCCTTGGCTCGCATCGGTTCGCACCGATCGCCGAGCACTTGGACGACAACCTTCAACACCCAGCCTGGCCGGCGAGGCCGCTGCCGGCAGGCCACAGCCTGCCGCCGAGGCCCGCCGCTGGCCCGCACGGCGGCCAGTTTCTCGGCCAGACGGCCCAACGACCCCTGTAGATCGTGGTTCGATAGAACTCCGATTAGGTCCACCATCTTGACAAGGTCGAAAGAATCGCCCCGGGTAAGGGGGCCGGCTTCGGCTTCCGGGGGGCAGGGCGGGTCCGGTAAAGCTCGTGGTCCGGCTGGTTTGCGATCCTTCCTGGGTGGCCGAAGTCGTGATCGTCGACGTCCCTCAGGAGCGCTTCGACGAGCTGAAGCCGCTTTGGCGAGCGCTCTACGACCACCACAACGAGGTCACGCCGCACCTACGCGAGCGGTCCCGTCCGTTCGAGTTGGCGTGGCAGTCGCGACGGGAGACGGAGAGTAACTGGCTCCGGTCGGAGCCCGACTCATTCGTCCTCGCGGCGCAGCAGGCCGATCGGATCGTGGGCTACGCGTTCGTGCGGATCCGTAGCGGCGCCGGCTTCGCCGAGTCGTGGAGGGTCTCCGACCCCTTGGCAGACCTCGCAACCCTCTCGGTTCTACCCGAGCTTCGCGGACGGGGGATCGGCTCCGCGCTGATGGAGGAGGTGGAAGCGCGGTTGCGGCAGATGGGGATTCCCGACCTGGCCATCGTCGTCATTGCGACCAACGTCGAAGCGATCCCGTTCTATGAACGGAGAGGCGCCGTGCCTTTCATAACTGAGCTCATCCAGCGGGTCGGGCAGACTGATGGGCCGGCCCAAGCATGTGACTGACGGCGGCCATAGCCCGGTCGGCGGGACCGCGTCACGACCACGGACCCCACGCCTGCTTCCGTGCGGGACATGGGGCCCGGATCGCGGGTCGTCCTTGACTCGTAGTCGTCCGTGACCCGTCCTACCTGACTTGGCGGCAGTGCCCGGCACGCGTGTGCCGGTCTCACTGCTCCTTGCAGCGCTCTCACGCTGCGAAACCCATGCTGACGGGCGCAGGGCCTCGACCGCGGCCACCCAAGGTGTTAGAGGACGACACCCTGGTGGGGGAGGTCCTCCGCCGCTGTGACGCTCGCGGCGCCGTGCTCGTCTGCTCCCTCGCGCGGTCGCATCTGTCATGCTCGGCGCAGGTGGCACGTTGGAACCGAGCCGGCCACAGACAGAGGGCGGACCCGCCGGCGGGGAGGACCCGCTGGCGCGTCACTCGCTCTCGCCGCGAGAGCTCCAGCAGCTGCTGGCCGTCCAGCACGAGCGGCTGCCCTTCCTCGCTCTGCGCGACCCGGACGGGCAGCTGCGCTTGATCGTGCTCGACCCCCGTCGGGGGAGCCTGACGATCGGGCGGCGCGCCGAGATGGACGTGCCGATCGCGTGGGACGACGAGGTCTCGGCTCTGCACGCCGAGCTGCACTGTCGGGGCGGGGAGTGGACGGTCCTCGACGACGGCCTGTCCACCAACGGCACCTTTCTCAACGGGCGCCGGGTGGGCACCCGCCAACGGCTGCGTGACGGAGACCGCCTGAGGGTCGGGCGCTCGACGCTCGCGTTCAGCCTCGGCGGCCGCCCCGAGCGTGCGCAGACGACTGTGGCGGGGCGCGCGCTGGCAGTGCCGACGCTGAGCCCGACCCGGCGCCGGGTGCTCGTTGCGCTCTGCCGTCCCTACCGCCAGGGTGGCGCCTACGTCACACCCGCGAGCAACCGGCAGATCGCCGAGGAGGTGTTCCTGAGCGTGGACGCCGTCAAGACGCACCTGCGGGCCCTGTTCAGCGAGTTTGGCGTTGCCCCTCTGCCCCAGAACCAGAAGCGCGCGGCGCTGGTGGAGCGGGCCCTGCAGCTCGGCGTCATCGCCCCGAGCGAGCTCGACTAGCCGGGGCTCTACGAGACGATCACGGTGAACGTCGCCGTCGCCGTCTGGTGCACCCGTTTGGTGGCGTCGGTGACCGTCACCGTGACCGGGAACGATGTCCCGGGCGAGTATTTTTTGAGGCCCACTTTCCCCGACACCAGCCCCGCGCTGCTCAGTTTGAGGCCGGCGGGGAGGCTGTGCGCGGTCACTTTCCACTTCAGCGGCGAGAGGCCGCCGACCGCTTCGAGCTGTGCGCTGTAGGGCACGCCTGGCGTGACCTCGGGCAGCGAGCTGGTCGTGACGTGCAACCCCACGACCCTCAGCGTGAACTGCTGGGTGCTGTCGGCGCCGATCCCATTGGCGGCGGTGAGCGTGATCTGAAAGGTGCCGGTCTGCGTCGGGGTGCCGGAGAACACGCCGTTCGCGAAGCTCACCCCTTCCGGCAGCGTGCCCCACTTGGTGATCGTGGGCGCCGGGGTGCCGGTGGCGCTCACCGTGAACGTGTCGGCTGCGTCGTCGGTGAACGTCGCTTCGTCGGCCGAGGTGATCGCCGGTGCTTCCTCGACGAGCTCGCTTGTCGTGCCCGACGAGCTCGCGTAGTTTGCGTCACCTTCGTAGCTGGCGGTGACTTCGTCGCCACCCGCCGGGAGCGCGAGATGGGTGGTGCACGTCGCGGTATCGGGTGAGCCACCGGTCAACGGCTGGTCGGCACACCCGAGGATCGGCCCGGAGTCGTCCGCGAACGAGACCGTGCCGGTCGGGGTGCCGACGCCCGGCGGCGACGGGGGCCACGGTCGCCGTGTAGGTGACCTGCTCTCCCGGGAGCCCGGCGCCGCCGTTGGAGGAGCGCACCGAGGTGCTCGTCGGCACGCCCGGCGAGGTGGCGGAGGTCAGGTGCAACGTCAGGATGTTGCGGTACAGAGCGGGGTCCTTCGCGCCGATCGTGTACTTCGCTGAGGAGTTGGTGCCGAGCACCGTGCCGGCGGCGGTGACCGGTTTGGGCAGGCGGTAGCCGCAGAACACCATCGTCAGCGACCCGTCTGGGTTCTGCACCACGGCCGGGCCGTACGCGCGGCCGGAGTAGTAGGCGCTGGTGCCCAGCGGTTCGTCTTTGCCTTCTTCGAGCGCCTTGTCCTGCGCGGCCGAGGCCGCGAACGTGTAGTCGGTGCTCACCACCACCTTCGGCACCGACCATGACTGGCCGTTGGTCGAGGTGGTGTAGAAGATCTGGTTGAACGCGTCGCTGTCGCCGTCGCTGGCCCACGAGCCCGACAGGAACATGCCGTAGCTGCCGTCCGGGTTGGTGATGATCGTTCCGCGCGAGCCGACGAAGCGCAGCTCGGTCGTGTCGGTGCTCCCCGGGGCGAGGTTCGTTGGTTCGGTGCTCGACGGGTTCGTCTGCTGGTAGGGGTTCGAGATGTCGTTGTAGGAGCCGCTGTTGTTGCCCGTCCCCGACGTCGAGCCGCTGATCGGGCCGAGGTCGGTGAAGTTGATCCCGTTTTCGGTGTACGCCGCGCGCAGGACCGTGTAGTCCTCGTTGTTGGCGAACAGCTTTCGCGGGCCCTTCTTCGCGGAGTCCTTGCCCTCGCCGATCTTTTCCAGCGAGGAGTAGGGCACGATCGCGGCGTTCGGCCCGCCGACCCAGTTGCCTTCTTCGACGTCGCCTTTGCCTCCGGTGCAACCGGTGAGATTGTCGCTGCCGGCCGGCACACCGGACTGGTTGGCCGCGGTGAAGCCCGTGCACGTCACTTCCTGGATCGGCGATTCGATGTTCGTGCCGAGGTAGATTTTGAAGGAGCCGCTGGTCGGGCAGCGGCTCGCTCGGGTGCACCGAGGGCGTGTAGGTGATCGCCGACCCTCCGCCAGAGGGAGCGTCACGGTTCCTGCGGTGTATTTGCTGCTGCTGTTGACCGACCCATCCGTCGTGCCGACGATGAAGTACGCGAGGACCTTCTGCGTGTAGAGGACGACAGTCGATCCTTTCGGGGCGCTCGGGATACGTCGGCAGCGTGCCGACGATGCCGTCAGGCGACTTCAGGCCGGTCGTGACCGCCGCGTTCGGCGGCAGGATCGGGTCCGCGGTGATCGCGTTGCCCACGCTGACGGCCAGCGGCGAGCCGCTGGTGTTCGTGCAGTCCTCGATCTTCGTGGTCGGGTTCGCGTTCGACTGGCTGCAGTAGACCGTGTCACCGTCGATGTACAGCCGGTTGGGCGCGTTTTCGTTGAGGATGAAGGTCGTGAGGGGCGAGACGACGGAGTTGCCGTTCGTGATTTTGAGTTCGGCCAGCCCGCCTTCTCCGTTGGGCTTGTTCGGTCCGGCGGGGATCGTGGCTGGCCGCGGCGGTCGGTGGCGATCACCTGCACGATGTCGTCTTTGGTTTTGACGGTCAGCGGACTTCCCCCGGCGACGGTGCACCCTGTGAGTTCGGCTGGGGTCGCGTTGGTGGCTTTGCAGGTGATGACTGATTTCGAGGGCGTCGCCGCGTTATCGTCCTCATAGGGGCCCGCGACGATGTGCTCGGGAGAGTTCGCTTCGCCGAGCGTGGAGACGGGGATGCTCGCGCCGACGCCGCTGGTGGGGACTTCGACTTCGGATTCGGCGTCCGTGTTCGGGTCGATGCCGACCGGTTCGGTGGGTTCGAGCGAGCCAAGTGGGTTCGCCGCGGATGGCTCCACGTTGTGGACGAGCAGGCCCACGCCTTCGTAGTCGCCGGCCGGGCGCTGCAGCGTGTACAGCTTCGTGCTGCCCCCGATCGACGCCACGTAGGGGTGACCCTGACCATCGTCGTTGGTGTCCGCGTTGGGGCAGTAGCCGGGGTTCTGCTCGAGCGCTTTGCCCTCACTGGTCCACGTCTTGCCGTTGTCGGTCGACCTGGCGACGGTGATCGCCTCGTCGGCATCCTTCGGCCGGTAGTCGAAGTAGCCGGTCAGCGAGCCGTCGGCGTTGCGCACGACGTCGGGGAAGTAGTAGGGCGAGAACGGTAGCGCTGTGTTCGGTGGCTGGGAAACGGGCGAGCCGGTCTCGGGATACCCACCGAGGCTGCTGCAGTACCCGTCGAGCGGCCCGGGGGTCCCGGCGACGCCGCTCAGGTAGGGCGGCGTGAACGGCGCTTCGCCGGCTTTGGCGGCGGGATAGACCGCGACGTTGGGCTCGCTCACGCCGCCGAGCGTCGTTTCGGGGCCGCCCGGCAGGAACGTGGGGCTCAGATCCCCGCTCAGGTAGTACGAGGAGCCGGCTGTTTCGTCGCCCTGGGAGGTGTTCCACGGCCCTCCGGAGATCGTGTCCACGACTGGGGCTTCCGGCGTGTAGGCAGTGCCTTCTGCGGCGGCCGTCGCGGTCATGGCAAGGCTGGTCACACTCGTTCCGACCAACGCACAAGCGGCAACGAGCAGGGCACTGAGACGGCGCACGGAATCTCCGATCGTCGGTTTTGGACCCGCGCTTTCTACCAGCCCTCTCTTGGGTCCGGGCTACCGATCACTGGATCTTCACGATGTAAACGCTCGGCGCGGTTGGACGCTCCCGGCCGCGGCGGGTCGCTCCTCTTCAGGGGCCCGTCGTGGTTTCGCGGGCCGCCGCCCGCGCGCGGCGATACTCGTTGACGACGATCTCCGTGAGCTCCTCGACCGAGGTCTCGGCGGTCGGCTTGTCGAGCGCGATCGTGCCGTCCTGGATCAGGCTCACGCGGTCGCATGCTTCGAACACGTGCACGTAGTTGTGGAGGATCATGATGATCGAGACCTTGCCGTCCGCCTTCAGGCGCGCGACCAGGTCGAGGATCTGCGCGCCCTCTTTGGCGCCCATCGCCGCCAGCGGCTCGTCCAGCAGGATGATGTCCGCGTCGGAGTTGACCGTGCGGGCCACCGCGATCGCCTGGCGCTGGCCGCCGGAGAGACGCGCGACGGCGACGTCGATCCGCGGGATGTTGATGCCGATCTCGTCCAGTGCCCGGCGTGCGTCGCGCTTCATCTCACGGTTGGCCAGGAACGGGATCGGACGGTGCACCTTCTCGCGGCGCAGTGCCAGGTTGTGGTAGACCGACAGTTCGTCGATCAGCGCGAGGTCCTGGTAGACCGTGTCGATGCCTTTCGCGCGCGCGTCGTCGACGCTTTTGGGCTGATAGGGCTCGCCGTGCAGGAACATCTGCCCCGTGTCCTGGCGCTGAAAGCCGCAGAGGATCTTGATCAGCGTCGACTTGCCCGCGCCGTTGTCGCCGAGTAGGCCCAGCACCTCGCCCTTGCGCAGGTGCAGGTTGACGTCGCGCAGGGCCGTCACCGGCCCGAAGCGCTTGGCGATGTGCTCGACGCGCAGCACGTCATCCGCAGCCGCGACTGGCCCGACGATCGTCTCCGCGGGTGCGGGCGGCTCAGCCACTGCGGGAGCCCCTGCGCACGCGCTGCACGTACACGTTGATGGTCATCGCCAGGATGATCGCCAGTCCCAGGTAGAAGAGCTGGTAGTCGGCGTTGACGCCCTTGAGGATCAGCCCGTCGTTGAGGACGCCCAGGAACAGCGCTCCGATCAGCGCGCCTACGACGGTCCCTGACCCACCCGCGAGCAGCGTGCCGCCGATCACCGCCGCCGAGATCCCCTTGAACAGGATTTCGTTCGCCCCGGCCACGTCCGGCTGCAGCGACGTGGCCCGCACGGCCTCGAGAATGCCGGCGAAGCCCCCGGCGGTGGCGCAGAGGATGAAGTTGCGGATCATCACCAGGCGCACCCGCACCCCGGCCTCGGCGGCGGCCAGCTTGTTGGAGCCCACCGCCACCGTGTACAGGCCCCAGCGGGTGAACGTCAGCACGACCTGCCCCACCACCACGATCACGAGCGCCCAGATCAGCTCCGAGTAGGTGCCCTCGCCGAGCACTTTCGCGAACGTCGAGGCGTGGACGACCGTTTCGGTGAGCACGATGTGCGCCCCGTTGATCACGTGGGAGACGCTGACGGTCGTCGTCGTCAGCTGTGCGCCCGGCATCGAGGACCGGCTCGGCGTGGGAGACGATCAGCGTCAGCCCCTCCAGCGTGAACAGCATCCCGAGCGTGGTCACGAACGAGCTGATGCCGACGACCGCCGTGAAGAACCCGTTGACGAGGCCGACCACCATGCAGCCGGCCAGCGCGATCAGCACACTCGGCACGTACGGAATCCCGGCCTGCGCCAGCTTGTAGTAGAGCAGCGGCGCGAACAGGTAAGTCGCCCCGATCGACAGGTCGATCTCGCCGAGGATCATCACGAACACCTCGCCCGCGCCGAGGATCGCGAACGGGGCGAAGAACGGCAGCAGCGTCTTGAAGCTGGCGGTGGTGAGGAACGTGCTAGTGGTCAGCGAGAAGTAGACCGCCACCAGCAGCGTGACGACGATGATGCTGCCCTCGCGCAGGGACAGCGCGCGTTCGAGCAGTTGCCGTCCCCTGGAGGGATGCCCCTCGGGTGCGTGCTCTGCGCCCGGGTCGGTCGCGGACGGCTCCTCGCCCCCTGCACCCGGCCGCTCCGCGCTGGGGTTCCCGCCCGGATCGGCCGCTGGCGTGCGCGGCACACCGGGAGGGTCTGGCGTCGAAGCCTGCGCCGGACCCCCCTGTGAGCCGCTGTCCACGGCCGCTGACCCCCTCTAAGCCGCGGTGCCCGCCGGGATCGGGACCACCTTCGGTTCCGAGGACGTGCCCTCGAAGCGGCTCTTGGAGTTGACGTACGGGGCGACGGTTTCCTTGTTGATGAATTTCAGGCCCGTGTCGACTTCCGCCGGGCCCGTCAGGGACCCGGAGACCTGCCACAGGAACAGTTGCACGACCGGCAGGAACCCCTGCAGGTAGGGCTGCTGGTCGATCGTGAATTCGATGTAGCCTTCGTGGAGCAGTTTCTGGGTTTTTTCGGTCAGGTCGAAGCCGCCGGCCTTGACGCCTTTGGCGGTGAGCCCGAGCTTCTGCATCACGCCTGCCAGTTCCGCGGTGTCGCCGCCGTCGACGGCGTACATGCCCTTCGTGGTCGGATGGCCGGTCCAGTAGGCTTCGATCGCGGTTTTCTCCCCCGATTCCAGGGAGCCGGTCACGATCGTGGTCAGGTTGATCGGCGCGCCCGAGTCCTTGATCGCCTTTTCCGCTCCTTCCAGGCGCGGCTGCAGGTTGGCCGAGCCCGCATTGGCGGTGAAGATCACCACGTCGCCGGAGCCCACGGCGGCGATGATCCGCGCGCCCATCAGTTCGCCGGCCAGTTTCAAGTCCTGGCCGATGTAAGCCAGGCGCTTGTTGGGGGGCGAGGGGGCGTCGGCGTTGTAGGCGACGACTGGGATGCCCGCCTTCAGCGCGTTTTCGATCGGCACGTTGAACGCGGTCTTGCTGATCAGCGACACCGCGATCCCCTTGGCGCCGGATGAGACAGCGGTGTTGATGGCGTCGACCATCTGGTTGATGTTTTCGCTTTCGGAGCCCGTCCACTCGTAGCTGCAGCCCAGCAGTTTGCAGGCGTCGGCGATGCCGTACTGAGTGGGGGTGAAGAACGAGTTGGTCGTGACGTGGTTGACGACCACGAATTTGTATTCCGGGTGGGAGCCGAACGACCGAGGCGGAGTTGCCGCCCGAGGAGCACGCGCTCGAGCCGCACGCCTCCAGCAGTGCGCTCACCGAGCCGACCGCTGCGCCCGTCAGCGCGGTGCGGCGCAGGAACGCGCGGCGGTCGAACCCCGGGGCTCGCTCGCCTCTGGATGGGTCGGCGCGCTCCAGGCGCTCCACCGCCTCGAGGGCCACGTCGCTGTCGGACATCTCCTCCTCCTTCGCTTGGGGTGCTGGGCCGTAGGGGCTGGGGACCCACCTTCTAGGTTTCCCACTTGAGTCATTTGCTACACGCTCATTCGAGCGCCTGGGAGGGTGAGATGGCCTCGCCCGCCGAGGGTGTGGCTACCTGGTACGGCGACGTCCGCACGGCGAGGCCGCTGCGCCTTCGCTATGCGGGGGGCGCTGTGCCTCGTTTGTGGTGGGCAACTGCGACTCGTTTGCTGCGGGCGGCCTCGTCTCGTTTGCGGCGGGCAGCCGCGCCTTGGCTACCCTCGGGACGTGGCCGAGCAACCATCTGAGCCGTCCCCCTCTCCTGACGTTGGCCGCAGCGGACGGGAGGGTGGGCAGGAGCCGCGCGAGCTGGTGGGGCCGCTCGTGGTTGCGCGTCACGTCAAAGAGGACGGCCGTGCGCTCCTGCTCTACACCCGCGCCGGGCACGAGTGGCGTGAGTAGCCTGCGCCGCAACGAGCTGCGCGACGAGGAGGTCGTCTACGCGATCCCTCGCCAAGCCCGCACGTTCCTGCCCGCGCGCGCGCTCTGCCCGCTGTGCCCCACGCGGCCGGGAGGGCCGGAGACCGAGATCCCCCTCCCGGCGTTCGAGCTGGCGGTCTTTGACAACCGCTTCCCCGCGTTCGAGTCGCCCCGCGGCGCTGCCGAGGTCGTCGTCTACACCGACGCCCACGACGCCTCCTTCGGCACGCTTGCAGCTGCCCGCGCGGAGGACCTCATGTGGGTCTGGCGTCACCGCTACGCCGAGCTCGGCGCGCGCGCGGACGTCGACTACGTGCTCATCTTCGAGAACCGCGGGGTCGAGGTCGGCGTGACCCTGCACCACCCGCACGGGCAGATCTACGGCTACCCGTTCCTGCCCCCGGTGGTGCGGCTCGAGCTCGCCGCCGACGCGCGTCTCGGCGGCTGCGCGCCGTGTGCCCTGCTCGCGGGGGAGCTCGCCGACGGGCGGCGGGTCGTGCACGAGAACGACGGTGTGGTCGTGTTCGTCCCCTTCGCGGCCCGCTGGGCCTTCGAAGCCCACGTGGTGCTGCGGGCGCACCGGCCGAGCCTGCTCGACTGCGAGCCGCGGGAGCTGCGCCTGCTGGCGGACGCCTTGCAGGCGCTCGTGCGCGGCTACGACGCGCTGTTCGACCGGCCCTTCCCGTACGTCCTGGCCGTCCACCAGGCGCCCACCACCACCGCGGCCACGGCCGCGGGGCAGGGGCACCTGCACGTCGAGCTCTACCCGCCGCTGCGCACGGCTGACCGGCTGAAGTACCTGGCCGGCTCCGAGCAGGGTGCCGGCACGTTCATCTCCGACACGCTGCCCGAGTCCTCAGCTGCCCTGTTGCGCGAGGCCATCGCTCGTGCCGGGTGAGTATTCCGGTGCGTTCGCGCCCGGGCGCGTCAACCTGATCGGCGAGCACACCGACTACAACCTCGGGCTGGCCCTGCCGTTTGCGATCGCCGAGGGCGTGACGGTGCGCGCTGAGGCCGCGCCTCGCGGCTCGCCCGGTGAGGGGCGTGTGCACGCTTACGCGCGCGACCTGGACGAGCGCGACGAGTTTGCGCTGGCAGCCCCCACGCCCGCGCACGGCTGGCGTGCGTTCGTGCGAGGCGTCGTCGCCGAGCTCGCTCGCGCCGGTGTCCCGCTCGTCGGCGCCCGCTTGGAGATCGCCGGGGACCTGCCGCTCGGCGCCGGCCTCTCCTCCTCCGCAGCGCTCGCCGTCGCGCTGTGCCTTGCGCTTGTCGACCTTGGGCGCGACGGGCCCGGCGAGGCTGACGTGATGGATCGAACCGAGCTCGCCCGCCTGTGTGCGCGCGTGGAGGCCAACTGGGTTGGCGCTCACACCGGCCTGCTCGATCCCCTCGCCTCGCTCTTTGGCGCGCCCGACCACGCTCTGTGCATCGACTTCCGCACGCCCCGGGTGACCCCGGTGCCGCTGCGGCTCGGCGGTTGGCGCCTGGTCGTGCTCGACTCGGGCGAGCGCCACCGGCACGCCGGCTCTGGTTACAACGCTCGGCGCGCCGAGTGCGCGCGCGCCTGCCGGCTGTTGGGAGTTGACTCGCTGCGCGAGGCCGGTCGGGCGGGGGTCGAGCGGTTGCCCGAGCCCCTGCGCCGGCGCGCGCTGCACGTGCTCGACGAGAACGACCGGGTGCGTCTGGCGGTCGCGGCTTTGCGCGCGGACGACCTGCCGGCTGTGGGCCGCCTGCTCGACGCCTCCCACGAAAGCCTGCGCGACCTTTACGAGGTCTCCACCCCCGCCGTCGAGGCCGCCGTCGAGCGGCTGCGCGGGGCCGGCGCCGCCGGTGCGCGCGTCGTGGGCGGCGGCTTCGGGGGCTCGGTGCTGGGCCTCTTTGCGCCCGGCGTCTCCCCGCCCGCCGGGGCGCGCGCTGTGCGCCCCGGCGCGGGTGCTCGCCTGCTGGGGCCGTAGGCGGCTGTGTGATCGGGGTTTCCGTCCCGCCCATCGGGCGGTTGTGGGGCTCGCACGAGTCGGCTGACCAGAAAGTACGAATAATAAGTAGCCCACCGTTGATTATGACTCCTATTTTCTGAGATTGTTTTAGGACTTTGCCCTTGACACAGGGCCCTGGACCGGCCAGTATGTTGAGGTCAGTCAGAAACAAAAAATGCTAACTGCAGCATGGGCCTCGCGGGGGAGGCAGGCGACGACCGGAGGGAGGGTAGGCCAGGATGGGGCAGTCGACGACGCAGGACCTCGATGGATCCCGCTTTCACGTCAGCCTGCCGACTCGTTTCCATAGCGCGACCGTCACCGCCGTTGGTCCGGCGAACCTTAGACGCGTGGACCGCGCACCTTTTCGATGACCGTCAGCAGTCTGCTCACTCACCGCGCCGCTCTCTGGGTCGGGGTCTTCGAGTTGCACGGCTACCTCGTCGGTCAGCGGGGAAGGGCGGAGCTCCTTGGTGAGCTCTCCCTGCGGGCTCGCCGCCCTGCTCCCCACGGTGAGGTGTCCGCGGTTCTCGACGTCCACGAGCTGTGGGCGCCGGGGCCCGACCCGGACGGCCTGGAGTTGGAGGCCGAGGGCTGCCACCTGCGCGGAGGCTCGTGGAACGCGCAGCTCGGGGGCGCTCGGCCCGAGGATGCCGAGCGGCTCGACGTGGACCGCACCAAGCCGCGAGAGCTGCTGCTCCACCGCCACCCCTTCGGGTTTCCGAACGGGGTTCGGGAGCCGGTTACGGTCCTGCCCGCGCCCGATCGGTGGGTGCTGGACATCGAGGAGCTCGTCTTTCGGCGCTTTCTCGCCTCGCACGACGAAGGCGACTAAGCGGACAGAGCGGACAGCCTGCGCTACGCTCTCTTCGTTATGCCGGGTGCCTACCTGACGGTTCCCCAGGTCGCCGCCGAGCTCGCCATGAGCTCCGACGGCGTCTACAAGCTCATCAAACGGGGCCGGCTCCCGGCGATCCGTCGCAGCGAGCGTGGCCTGCGCGTCTCTCGCGTGGCGCTCGCCGCCTACCTGCGCAGACTGCAGCAGGGTGAGGTGCCCGACGTGGGGGTGGGGGAGGTGGACTTGGACGTGGACCGGCTGCGCACCGAGTTCGAACGCGAGACGGGTCTCTCCCCGCGTGCCTGGGAGCGTCGCTGGCGGGCCGATGAGCTCGAGGACACCGCCGCTCACATGCGGCTGGCAATTCGTGCCCTGGGACTGCTTCTTGCTGAGCGGGACTCCGGTTCGGGGCGGTAGCCTCAGGACACTCCCGCGGCCCACTCGCGGTAGTCCGCCGCCCCGCCTGGCCCGCTCGGACCTTTCCCCGGGTTCGCTACGCGAACGCCGCTGCGGCCGGAGGCCGCCATCAATCAAAAAGGTCTTCTGCCACACCGGTTGACAGTCGCAGACATCTCTCAAGCGCTTGGGGCCTGGCGCCGATGTGTTCGCGATGCCTGAGCTGTCTGTTCAGCCCGTTCGCCCTGCCGGGCGCTCGTCGTCTGGTGCTGCCTCCTCGCGCGAGCGTGAGCGGCGTGCCGAGGCGCTGCGCCGCCACCGCGCCGACGCGCGCGTGCAGCTGATGGCCGGCGCCGGCGAGCTTGCTTACCTGCGCGCCCAGCTGCGTGTCGCCGCTCAGCTCACCGCGCGGTTGGCGGCCACGCACGAGGTCGAGGAGATGGCGCGGCTGATTGTCGACGAGCTGCACTGCACGTTCGCCTTCTTTCTGGCTGCCATCCAGCGCCTCGACGGGGACGGTGTGCTGCGGCTGGTCGCGGGGGCTGGCCCGCTCGCGGAGGTCATGACCGAGTTCCTCGTCGTCGCCCAGCCCGTCTCTGAGGGCGTCAACGGGCGCGTCGCCCGCTCGGGGTCCACCGCGCTTGTGGGGGACACGCGCGAGGACGCGGACTACATCGTGCGCGACCCGCTCACCGACCCCCGCTCGGAGCTCTCCGCCCCGATCTTCGTGGACGGCGTTGTCTGGGGGGTGCTCAACCTCGAGGCGCCCGGGCCCGGGGCCTTCGGCGAGGCCGACGCGGTGCTCGTCGAGGCGGTCGCCGCCTCGCTCGGCGCCGCCCTGCACCGCGCCGAGCTGGTCGCGGACCTCGAGCGCACCTTCACCACGACCCTGGCGGCGCTCACCTCCACCGTGGAAGCCAAGGACGACTACACCGCCACCCACGGGGAGGACGTCGCGGGGCTCGCCGAGCGGGTCGCGCTGCGGCTGGGGCTGGCGCCTGCACAGGCGCGCGACGTTCGCTACGCGGCGCTTCTGCACGACCTCGGCAAGGTCGCCGTGCCCTCCGAGATCCTGCTCAAGCCCGGGCCTTTGACCGACGCTGAGTGGGTCCTCATGCGCTCCCACGCCGCCGTCGGGGGGGACCTGGTTGGCCGCATCCCCGCGTTCGCCCACCTCGCCCCCGCGGTGCGCGCCTCCCACGAGCGCTGGGACGGGGGTGGCTACCCCGACGGGCTCGTAGGCGAGGCCATACCGCTGGCGGCGCGGCTGATCGCGGCCTGCGACACCTTCGACGCGATCGTCACCGCTCGCTCCTACCGTCCCGCGCGCACGCGTTCGGAGGCGGCCTGCGAGCTGCTTCGGGTCGCCGGCTCTCAGCTCGACGCCCGCGCCGTCGTGGCGCTGCTTGATGAGCTTGGTCTCGGGGACTAACGACCTTTTGATGGCGGCCTCCGGCCGCAGCGGCGTTCGTGTGGCGGACCCAGGGCAGGTGCGAGCAGGCCGGGCGGTGTGGCGGGCGGGCGTTCGCACGGTGCCGGTGGTGGTTACCCAGACTCTTGCCTCAACCTCTACCTCGACTTGATGGTTACTCTTGGAGCGCTGGACTTTGGTCCTGCCGGTCGCCGAGCGGTCAGTACCCCTGCTCGACCTTGTTTTCCAACGGTTCCCCGCGGACGTACCGCCGCACCTGCTCGCCGACGAGCGCGTACGCGCGCCGGTCTGCCGCCTCGGTGTCTCCCGCGAGGTGGGGGGTGACCAGCAGGCCCGGCGCGTCCCACAGGGGGTGCCCGGGGGGCAGCGGCTCCGGATCGGTCACGTCCACCGCTGCTCTGATCCGCCCCGCTTGGAGCTCCTCAAGCAGCGCTGGGTAGTCCACGACTTGCCCGCGCGCGGCGTTGACGAGCAGCGCGCCGGGGCGCATGCGCGCGAGCTGGGCGGCGCCCACCAGGCCGGTTGTTGCGGGCGTCAACGGCACCAGCACGACGACCACGTCGGCGCGTGGCAGCACTTGGTCGAGGTCCTCGACGCCGTGCACGCCCTCGCGCGCGCGTCTTGCGACCCGGAGCACCTCGACCCCGAACGGGGCCACTCGCGCCTCCACGGCGGCGCCGATCGAGCCATAGCCGACGATCGCGACGGTGCTGCCGGCGAGCTCTCTGGACCGCTGCCACTCCCACCGGTGCTCGCGCTGGCGGTCGCGCAGCTCCGGCAGTTCCTTCGTCGAGGCGAGCGTCGCGGCAACTACCCACTCCGCGACCGCCGCGTCGCGGGCCCCGCCTGCGTCGCACACCGTCACGCCGGCCGGGACGCTTCCTAGCAACCAGTCGACCCCTGCCGACAGCGTCTGCACCACGCGCAGCGCGGGCCAGCGGGGGAGCGCCTCGAGCACGCGGGCGTCGCGCGCGCTTGGCACCACGAACTCCGCGGCGTCCACCGCGCTCGGTAGCGGGCCCTCGCGTGGGATCAGGCCGAGCTTTACACCCTCCGGCAGTTCGCCGACGGCCTCGCGACCCTCCCGGTCTGCGATCCACACGTTCACGCGCTCGGAGTGTATGCCTGTGGGAGACTGCGCCCGTGCCTGCGTCTCGGCCGAGGGTGGCGGTGGTTGGCCACGTCGAGTGGGTGCGCTTCGCGCGGGTGCCGCGTGTCCCCTGCGCTGGGGACATCGTGCACGCGCGTGACGTTTTCGAGGAGCCCGCGGGGGGTGGCGCCGTCGCTGCCGTGCAGCTGGCCCGCCTGGCCGGCGCTGCGGTGCTCGTCACAGCGGTTGGCGTTGACGCTCACGGCCGCCGCTCGCTGGCGCGCCTGCGCGAGTTCGGCGTCGACGTGTGGGCCGCGCCCCGCGCTGCTCCCACCCGCACCGGCGTGACCTTGGTTGACGACTCCGGTGAGCGCACCATCACCACCTTCGGGTCGCGCCTGGAGCCCTTGGGAGGTGACGCGGCTGTTCCGTGGGACGCGCTGGCGGACATGGACGCTGTGTACTTCACCGCCGGTGACCTCGACGCGCTGCGGGCCGCGCGTGCGGCGCGTGTTCTAGTGGCCTCTCCCCGCGCGGTCGACGCCCTTGGGCACGGCGTCCCGCTGGACGCGCTTGTGCTCTCCGGGGGGGACGCGGTCGAGCGCGGGGACGCCGCCCGCGCGCAGGGTGAGGCCGAGCTGGTTGTGCTCACCGCCGGCGCACACGGGGGCACCTTTCGTAGTCGCTCCGGTGCGTCCGGTGCGTCGGGTGCGTGGGCCGCCGCCCCATTGCCCGGTGCTCCCGTGGATTCCTACGGCTGTGGGGACTCCTTTGCCGCGGGGCTCACCTTCGGCCTTGGTACTGGCCTCGCGGTCTCCGACGCACTCGCTCTGGCGGCGCGCTGCGGCGCGTTCTGCCTTACCGGCCGCGGGCCTTACGAGCGCCAGCTAACCCTGTGACTGCCGGCGCCGCGCGGTCGCTACGGTGTTGCCGTGTGCGCGAGTGAGGCGTCAGGCGCCCGTCCGTCCCGCCAGATCGCTCTGCTGCGCGGCGTGAACGTTGGGGGCCACAACCGGGTGCCGATGGCGCACCTGCGCGAGCTGCTGCTCGATCTCGGCTACGAGGACGTGTGCACGCACCTGCAGTCCGGCAACGCCGTGTTCACCGCCGGTGACGTGCTCCCGGACGTCGCGTCGCAGGCGATCGAAGGCCAGCTTGCGCGGTCGCTCGGGCTTGGCGTTCGCGTGCTCGTCCGCACCGCCGCCGACCTTGCGCGGGTGGTGCACGCCAACCCGCTGCCCGCCGCGGTCGCCGAGCCCTCGCGGTTCCTGGTCACCTTTCTCTCCGCCCCGCCCGACCCTGCTTTGTCGGGGCGAACTTGACCCGGCGGACTTCGAGCCCGAGCTCTTTGGTTTCGGGGAGCGGGAGCTCTACGTCTGGTGCCCCGATGGGGTGCGCACTCTCAAGCTCTCCTACGCCTTCTTGGAGCGACGCTTTGGGGTGGTTGCCACGTCGCGCAACTGGCGCACTGTCACGCGGCTTTTGGAGCTTGCGCGGGAGTAGCGCTTACTCGGCGGGCGGCCAGCTGATCTGCCCGGCGAGCTCGCGTGGGCCGAGGTCGATCAGCCCGCTGTGCTCCACCGGTCGGTACTCGCCGTCGGCCAGCGCCAGCCAGTCGAACGGAGCGCTTGGCGGGGTCGACGATCAGCACCTCGTCCACGTCGTGGGCGGCGTAGAACGGGAGCTTGTCCCACGACTCGTCGTTGGGGGACACGACCTCGATCACGAGCGCCGCCGTACCCAACCAGGTTCCGCCGGCGCCGGGCGCGATGCAGCCCTCCGTCCGGTATGCGGAAGTCATGTTCGGACTCGCCAAGGTTGAAGTCGCCCATCGCAGGTATGAGCTGCGCGTCGCGGGCCGGTCGGTCGAGCACCACAGCCAGCTGATGCGTGACACTTGCGTGAGCGAAGTTTGGCGCCGGAACCATGTGCAGCACACCGTCCCACACCTCGTCGAGGCGATCGAGCCCCGAGCGGCGCCGGCGTGCGAGTATCTCCTCGAGCCCCGACGTCTCAGGATCCAGTACCAGTGCGCGCATCGCTCTCATCGTAGCGCTCAGACGGCTGTCTCGTTGCGTGGCGAAGTTGGCGCGTTTGGGTCCTCGCCCGGCGCGCAGGTGGTGTGCCGCGGTGGGCTCACGGCCCCGGGCTGGCGGTGCTCACGGCCCCGGCAGGCGGTGCTCACGGCCCGGCAGGCGGTCTCACCGCCCCGGCCGGCGCGAGAGCCACACGTACACCGTGTTCTCGGTCGCCCCTTCGCGGAAGCTCGCTTGGGCGACGAGCTTGACGCGCTTGACGGGTGGGCGGGGGACGTCGCTGAGGTATATGGCTTCGCGATACGGGCGGTTGTACAGCTCGTACCACGTGCCGAGCCGCAGGGCTGAACCGGGGGCGAGCACGCGGGTGCCGCGAGCCACGAGGTAGTAGCGCACCGCCGGTTTGACGGGTTCGGTGGCGCCGTCGAGTTGCCCCTCCAGCAGCACGGTTCCCCCGCGGGGCACCTCCTGGGCGAGGCGCGCATCGATCGCTTTTACGGGCCTATATATAGGGGCGTGTTCGTCGGGCTTGCCGTTGGCGGCCACCGTCCTGCCCACCGCGGCGGTGGCGGCGATCCCGAGGACGGTGAGGGCCACGGCCCCGCTCGCGGCGAGCGCTCCGGCGCGGCGGTTGGGGGGTGTGCGTGAAGGAGAGGGGAGCCTGCTCCTGGGCGGGTCGGAGGGCGTGCTTGCGGCGGGACTGGGGGGTAGGTTCGCGGGACGGCTGGGCGGTGTGCTCACGCGTTGGCGGCGCACGCTCCTCGCCAACCCTCGCGCGGCCCACACCAGCGCGAGCCACCCCGCCCACGCGAGGGTGAGCCACACGATCATGCCGACCTGGGAGCCCCACCACATCGTGTACCCCAGCGTGGCGGAGAGCAGGGGCGGGGTAGGGGTGGCGGCGGCCACGGCGGCGAGGGCGGGACACAGCACGAGCGCCGTCAGTGCGAGCGTCGCCACCTCGCGACGGCGGCGCAGCGCCCCGACCAGGGCGACGGTCACGAGCGCGGCGAGCGCCGCGATGGTGGAGCTCCTCGCGAGCGCCGTTGGCGTGGAGCGGACTTCGTGCTTGCGCTGCCACCGGCTCTTGGGGGTCTGCAGCCACCACGGAGTGATCCCCACCGCGTGCACGACGGCGTGCCAGCCCACCTCGCTGCCGAGCGTGGCCTTGTGCTTGGTGGCGGCTTCGGCCACGAGCGTCAGGTTGCCCGGGTGTTCGGTGAGCTGCCCCTCGACGGTGGCGCTCCAGCAGAGGGCGGCGGCGAGCAGCGTGGCGAGGACCCACCCGACTTTCGCGCGCCTCCGCAGGCTGGGAGCTTTGCGCCGGCGCCGCGCGAGGAACCCGGCGGCGAGCCCGCCGAGGCCGACGGCGAGCAGCGCCAGGATGGGGGGCAGGTAGGTGAGATGCGTCTGCACCGCGAAGCTCGCCACCACCACCGTCACCGGCAGCAGCCTGTACTCGCCACAGGCCACCGACCAGCAGAGGAAGATCGTCAGTGTGAAGGGCCACAGCCCGGCCGACGGGTTCCACACGTCGTGGAACGTCTCCGCCGCCAGCGACTGGCACATCAGCGCGATGGCGAGCGCGCTCGCCACCATCAGCACGCGCCCCCCGCGGCGGCGGGCAATCGCGACGCAGCCGACGATGCACACCGTGTTGAGGGTGCCCATCGTGATTGTCATGCCCACGGTGCTCCCGGCGTGGGCGGCGGGTGCGAGCAGCCAGAAGAGCATCGGCCCGAGGCTGTGAGTGACCTTGCCGGTGACTTCCCCGGCGAGCGTGTACTGGCCGACGAGCGGCGGGTGCCCTGTGAGCACGTCGTGGGCGCGGGTGGCGATGATCCCGCGGTCGGCGAGTGGCACCCACCCGGCCTGCACGGCCTTGACCGTTGCCACGATCACGGGGATCGCGGCGGCCAGGCCGGCGGCGAGCGTCAGCAGGCCCTCTGCAAGCCGGGGTGTGGCCCGGCGCAGGGAGGCTCCCAGCCGGCGGCCGATGGCGCGCGGTCGCCCACCGTCGCTGGATGGACCCCCCCGCAGGCGGGGGGTGGTGTGCGAGGTTGCGAGCTCAGGCGGGAGTGGCGAGGCGAGTTCCTCCGGGCGCGGCGGCTCGCCGGGGGGCGGGCGGTGTGGGGGCCTGGGGTACCCACCTGCGCGGCCGCTCACTCCTGCGGCAGGTAGGGCGCTAGCTCGCGGCGGGCGATCGAGAGCTTGTGGACCTCGTCGGGGCCGTCGGCAAGGCGCAGGGTGCGCAGGTGGGCGTAGGCCCACGCGAGCGTCGTGTCGTCGGAGACCCCGGCGCCGCCGTGGACCTGGATCGCGCGGTCGATCACCTTCAGCGCGATCGTCGGCGCGGCGACCTTGATCGCGGCGATCTCGGTGCGGGCGTTGCGGTTGCCGACGGTATCCATCAGCCACGCGGCCTTCAGCGTCAGCAGCCTGGCCATCTCGATCTCCACGCGCGACTCGGCGATCCAGTCCTGGACGTTGGCGCGCGCGGCGAGCGGCTGGCCGAAGGTGGTGCGCGAGACCGCGCGGCGGCACATCGCCTCCAGCGCGCGCTCGGCCGCGCCGAGGGAGCGCATGCAGTGGTGGATGCGCCCGGGGCCGAGGCGAGCCTGGGCGATCGCGAAGCCCTCGCCCTCTCCGGCGAGGAGGTTCGCGGCGGGCACGCGGACATTCTCGAAGAGCAGTTCGGCGTGGCCCTCGTGGTCGTAGTACCCGAACACTGGCAGCCCGCGCAGCACCTGCACGCCAGGGGTGTCCAGGGGCACGAGGATCTGGCTCTGCTGGCTGTGGCGCGGGCCGTCGGTGCGCGTCTTGCCCATCACGATCATGATTCGGCAGTGGGGGTGCAGGACCCCGGAGATCCACCACTTGCGCCCGTTGAGCACGTACTCCTCGCCGTCGCGCTCGATCCGCAGGGCGATGTTGGTGGCGTCGGAGGAGGCGACGTCGGGCTCGGTCATCGCGAACGCGGAGCGGATACTCACCGGCGAGCAGGGGCTGCAGCCAGCGCTCGCGCTGCTCGGCGGTGGCGAAGCGGTGCAGGATCTCCATGTTGCCGGTGTCGGGCGCCGCGCAGTTGCAGGCCTCCGAGGCGATGTGGCTGCGCCCGAGGATCTCCGCGAGCGGCGCGTAGTCGCTGTTGGAGAGCCCGGCGCCGTCGTCAGGGTCGGGCAGGAACATGTTCCACAGCCCGCGCTCGCGGGCCGTGGTCTTGAGCTCCTCCATGACCGGCGGCTGGATCGAGCTCCCGCTCGCCCCGGTCCCGCCGGCCTCGCGCAGCTGGCGCTCGTAGACGGGCTCGGCGGGGTACACGTGCTCGTCCATGAACGCGCTCAGGCGCTCTTGGAACTCGAGGCAACGGGCGCTGGGCTGGAAGTCCATCGGTCCTCCTCCTGTTGGTGTCGTCTGTATGAAACTCCATCCGCAGCTTTTGGGGTCCCGCTGTCCATCCTCGACCCCTTGGCCCTGCCGTAGAGTCGCTGGAGCTGGGCTTGCGCGATGGACTTCCCTTTGGGTTTGGAGGGGCCGTGGGTTTGGGGTGGGTCGCGGGTAACCGGCGTGCAGTCCTCCCCCTATTGGTACACTCTGATAGCAAACTAAGACTCTCTGGCTGGGAGGCCATGAGTTGGGGCATTCTAACCCTCTACTTCAGCTTTAGTTTCATATGGCCGATCGGGTGTTCGAACAATGGAGACAAGCGATGTTTACAGGGACAAGCGTCTGGTGTGTCTGGGACCCTACCCGCGGCCTGTCCGTACGCTCGAACTTGAACCCATCGTCCGCGACAGATAGAGTCTCAAGGAGAATCGCCATCGTTCTCCGGGCTGGGAGGCCCGGGATCTCGATGTCGCCGGGCCGAGCACGGTTCGGAGCTACCCGGATCGAGGCGACCTGTCTAAGTCAAATACACAGAGGAGAGAGAGCTGATGATGCGCACTGCATCCACTAGAGGGGCCTTGCTCGGCCTTTGCGTCCTGGGGTTGCTGGCTCTGCCGGCCGCCGCGTCGGCGACGCCAGTGGTCACGCTCAAAGCGGCGGCCGTCCCGATCCCGATCAACCCGTCCAACCCGCACAGCGCCACCTACCCGGGGACCGGCGACATCCTCGGGGCAGGCGCCGCCATCGAAACGGAATTCACGATCACCGGGACCGAATACGGCACCGGCTCCCAGGCGAGCCCCTCGCCGATCACGCAGGTCAAGGTCTTCGTGCCCAGCGGTGTGAAGCTGCACACGACGGGGTGGGCCACCTGCTCGGAAACCACGATCAAAGAAAAGGGCCCCGAAGGGTGCCCGAAGAAGTCGTACGCCGGCCCCAAGGGCGAAGCGCGGGGTACGGTCAGCTTCGGCGAAACGCGCGTTCACGAGACGTTGACCGTGCAGCCGTTCTTCGCCCCCGGCGGGGGCCTGCTGTTCGCGGCCGACGGCAGCACGCCGGCCTCGATCGAACTCATCTCCACGGGAACCATCAGCGGCGCGAGCGGCCCCTTCGGCGATGTTTTCACAGCCGAAGTGCCGCTGGTCGAATCGGTTCCCGGGGCGCTCGACGGGTCGGCCGAATACATCAAGGTCAAGGTCGGCGCTGCCTACAAGAAGGGCAAGAAGCTGATCTCCTACGGCACCGTCCCCACGAAGTGCCCGAAGGGCGGCTTCCCGCTCAAGACGGAAGTCAAATTCCTGAGCGGCGAAGTGGTTGCGGCCGAATACAAGGCGCCCTGCCCGAAACACAAGAAGTAGGTCGATGGCGACGAGCTAGACAAGCCACGGACGCCCGCCTGGGGCGGGCGTCCGTTTGAAACGACAGCGGGGCGGGGCACCCGGCGGAGAGGGGTCGCCCCCGCCCTGCCCAGGACGGAGGAGGAAGGATCGGTCGTGAGTACCGTAGGGTCTTCGAGGAGGGGTGCGGTAGCGGCGATCGCCGGCGCGCTGGGCGTCGCGGTGCTGGCCGGCGTGATCCTGCTCGCCACGGCGGCCGGAGGCTCCAGCGGGGGCTACAAGTACGCGCGATCTTCGACAGACGCCGCCAACATCGTCTCCTCCGAGGACGTCAAGATCGACGGCGTGAAGGTCGGCACGGTCGGCTCGGTCACGCCCACGCCGACCGGCAAGGCGGCGGTCGTGCTGAACATCGCAAACCCGGGCTTCCAGGACTTCCGCGCCGACGCAAGCTGCAAGATCGAACCGCAGGCGCTGATCGGGGAGAAGTTCGTCAACTGCCTACCCACCCAGCCGCGCCCCGAAGGCACGCCGCTGCCGCCGCCGCTGCACCGGATCCCGGCCGGGACTGGAAGGCGCGGGGCAGTGGTACCTGCCCGTGACCAACACCTCCAGCCCGATCGACGTGGACCTGCTCAACGACATCGGCCACCTGCCCGAGAACCAGCGCCTGACGATCATCATCAACGAACTCGGCGCCGGCTCTCGCCGGTCGGGGCAGCGACCTCAACGCGGTTCTGCACCGCTCCAACCCGGCGCTGCGCGAACTGGAAAAGGTGTTCGGCATCCTCGCCTCCGAGAACAAGGTGCTCGGCAACCTCGCCGTCGAAGGCGACCGCGCGCTCGTCCCGATCGCTCGCGACCGCCACGCAGTTCGCCGAATTCTTCGCCCAGAGCCAACACCGTGGCGACCGCCACCGCCCGCCACCGGGGCGAGGTCGCCGAAAGTCTACACGAACTCCCTGTCTTCCTGCGCGAGCTCGGTCCCTACCTCAAACAGCTCGAAAAGTTCGCCGCCCAAGCGACGCCGACCTTCACCGACCTCGGCGTCGCGGCCCCCGGCATCAACCGCACGTTCGAGAACACTCGGGCCGTTCTCCACCAGCACGACGCAGTACTTCCAGAGCCTCGGCAAGTCCTCCAAGACGATCGGGCACGGCGCTCGTCGCCACCCAGCCGTTGCTGACGCAACTGGAGACGCTCGGCGGCGCGGCGAAGCCGTTCGCGAGCAACTTCGCGGCGCTGCTCTCCAGCATCCGCTCCACCGGGCGGCCTCGAGCGCCTGCTCGACTTCATCTTCCTCGGCACCAACTCCGCCAACGGCTACGACTCGCTCGGCCACTTCATTCGAGCCGTTGGGATCGGCAAGCTCTGCGACGCCTACAAAAGTCCACCCCCAGAGTGGCTGCGAAGCGAACTTCCTCAACGGCTCCGCCGCGTCCGCGCAGGCGAGCGCGGTGCCGAGCGCAAGTGGCGGGTCCGTCGCGGAAGCGCGCATCGCGGCGCTCGCGCACGGCTCCACCGTGGCCCAGGCGCTCGCGGAGTATCCCGGCTCGGAAGCGGCGAGTCCCCTCGGGGCAGGCGGTGCGGCGACCTCGCTCACCGCGGGCGCCCCGGCCGTCGCCCAGCCTGTCGGGGGCGCGAGCGCCGGCACCACCTACTACACACCCAGCAGCGAAACCGAAGCCGGCGGGCTGCTGCTCAACTACCTGCTCGGCAACTGATCCCGCGATGAGACCACCACGCCACGACCGCAGTTTGCGCGCCCACCGCGTGGCCGGCCCTCGCCGGAGTGCTCGCGCTGGCGCTGCTCGCGGCGAGTGCGTCTGTCGCCCAGGGCGAAGCGCCCAGCGGCACGGGCGGGCCTTCCTCCACTAGCGAAAGCTCGGAAACCTCGACCTCGACGTCGAGCACCTCGACCGCGCCCAGCTCCGAAGCGCCGTCCGGCGTGCACGGCCAGGTGGGCGAACCGGCGAGCACGACCGAAACCCCACCGGCCGCGCAGGGCTCGGGGCGCGCGGGCAGCACGGAAGCGACCGCGACGCACTCCCGCGCCCGAAGTCGCGGCCCAGGGCCCGCAGGCCGCGAGCACGCCGGGTGGGGTGCGCGGGAATCCGAACAACCACGGCCACACGCACCGGAGCTCTGGCGGAGCCGGTGCCAGCACCCCGGGTGGGCGGGGTCACCACTCCGCAAAGCAGCCCTCGACGTCGCCCCCTCCGGCGCCCTCGGCGCTCACTCCGCCGCTGCCCGGCGCGCTCGGCGCCCCGATCTCGGGGATCCCCGACTTCTTCATCGAAAGCTTCCGCATCCCGCCCTTCCTGCTGCCGATCTACCAGGCGGCCGGCACCGCCTACGACATCCCCTGGCAGGTGCTGGCCGCGATCAACGAGGTCGAGACCGACTACGGGCGCGACCTCAGCGTCTCCAGCGCCGGCGCCGAGGGTTGGATGCAGTTCCTGCCCTCCTCGTGGGCTCGCTACGGGGTGGACGCCAACGGCGACGGCTACGAGGACCCCTACAACCCCGCCGACGCGATCTTCGCCGCCGCCCGCTACCTGCAGGCTGCCGGCGGGGGCACCGCCGCCGGCGGCGGGGCACCGCCGAAGGTGGTCAGCACATCCGCGCGGCGATCTTTGCCTACAACCACTCCCAGCAGTACGTCGAATCGGTGATGCTGCGCGCGCAGCTACTCGAAGGCACGCCACCGGAACTGCTGAGCGCGATCACGGGCCTGACCGAATCGCGCTTCCCGGTGCATGCGCCGGCGCACTTCACCGACGGCTTCCCCGTCCTCCCAGGTTCCGCCGGGCGGGCGGGTCCGGATCCAACCGGCGGGTGACGCTGCCGCGGGGACGGTGATCTACTCGCAGGCGGGGCGCCGGTGATCGCCGTGCAGGATGGGGAGGTGACCGCCGTCGGGGACTCACCGAGGCTCGGGCGGTACGTGTCGCTGCGCGACGCCTACGGCAACACCTACACCTACGCGCAACTGGGCAGTGTGGCCGCGCTCTACCCGGTGCTCGAATCGCGCGTGGAGACCGCGGTCAGCGACCGGACCTCACCCCGACTGGCTCCGGTCCCGAGCCTGTCCAAGCCGAGCGCCCCCGCCAGCGCTGGCGTGCAGCCGCACTCACCGCTCTCCGAAGGGGCCGTGAGCTCGGGCCTGGCATTGGGTGCGGCGAGTGCTCTGGAAACGCCGCCCCCAGCCCCGGTCGCGCCTGCTCCACCACCTACGCTCCCCACCCCACCTCCTGCATCTGCGTCGACGCCCCGAGTCTTCCGCGCGGGACCCGACGAGGTCTACCTGCATCCGCTGGTCCCCGGCGTGCAGGTACTAGCCGGAACTGTGCTCGGGCACCTCGGCGCGTCCGGGGAAGACGAAGCGACGCCGGCGCCCGCCTCCGCGTCCGGTCAGCCCGGTCTGGCTGTGGAGGCCGAACCGCACATGCTCTTCCAGATCCGGCCCGCCGGCGCGGGGGCGCCGCTGATCGACCCCAAGCCGATCCTCGACGGGTGGGTGCGCCTGGAAGAGACCTCGGTCTTCAGGGCCAAGGGCGAGAACCCGTTCCTGGCGACCTCGCCGACTGTGGGTCAGGTACTGCTGGCGTCCAAGCCGCAGCTCGAGCAGCTGCTACTGCGCGACCCCGGCGTGCACCTCCCCCGGTGCGAGCGCGGCGAGGTGCGGGCCGGCGAGGTCGATCGGCGGGTGCTCGCGGCGCTCGAGTTCCTCTCGGTCTCCGGGCTGAGCCCGACGGTCTCGGCGGCGGGCTGCGCCCACAGTGCGAGTTCCGCCGGCGCCGGCAACGCCATCGGCGCCGCCGCGGGCGACGCGGTGGACATCTCGGCGATCGACGGCACCCCGGTCGTCGGGCACGAAGGGCCGGGCTCTCTCACTGACATAGCGGTGCGCCGGCTGCTGCGGCTGCAGGGCACGGCGAAGCCCGCGCAGATCGTCAGCGCGGAGAGCTACCCGGGGACCGACAACACGCTGACGCTGCCCGGCTACCACGGCCTGATTCACGTCGCCTTCACCTCCCCGCTCGCGGCAGTCTCCTCCCGCACCGGCGCCCGCGCAGCCGGAGTGCGTTTGGCTGGCACACTCGCCTCGCCGCTCACGCCCAGCCAGTGGTTGCAGCTGGTCTCCCAGCTCGGCGAGATCCCCGAGCCGGTCGTGTCGGACAAACCCTCCGCGGCCGCGATCCCGGACCCGAGCATCGCCTCCCCCAGCCCCAGCTCTTCAAGCGCCGGGCAGTCCGCGCCGGGCGCGGGCGCCGCGGATGGGTCCTCCTCGACAAGCGGGGCGGGCGGGCTTGTGACTCCCGGCAGTGGGGTCTCCTCCAACGAAGCGGGAGGTGGCTGAGGATGGCCACGACCACGCCACCTCCGCGGGCGGGGGGGCCCCAGGGCCGCTCCCGCCGCCGAGCGGCCCTCCCGGGCCGCCACGGCCAGTCACACCTCCTCCGCGGAGCGTGGGCCGCTGGATCGCCGCCGGTGCGCTGGCGCTGGTGGTGGGGGTCCTCGCCTACATCGTGTTCTCAGGTGGTGGCGGGGCCAGCTACAAGTTCGAACTCGAAAACGCCAGCCAGATCGTGCTGGGCGACCAGGTGCAGGTCGGCGGCGTGCCTGTGGGGAGCGTCACCGGCATCACGCTCACCCACAACTACAAGGCGCTCGTCACGATCCACGTGGAAGGCTCGCTGGTGCCACTGCACGAAGGCACGACCGCACAGATCAGGGTGCCCTCGCTGACGACCGTCGCCGGGCGCTACGTGGCGCTCTCCCCGGGCCCCAACAACCGCCCGACGCTGCCCGCCGGCGCGACGCTGGCCCCCGGCTCCGCGCAGGGGACCACCGACCTCGACCAGCTGTTCGACACCTTGAACCCGCGCACGCGCAAAGGGCTGCAGGAGCTCCTCGTGGGCACGGCCGAACAGTACGCGGGCGCCACCATGGCGGCGGGTATCACCGCGGAATACTTCGGCCCCGCGCTCTCCTCCGCGAACCACATCTTCACCGAGCTCACGCGCGACCAGCACACGTTCACCGAATTCCTCGTGCAGTCCGCCAAGGCGTTCGCGACGCTCGGCGCTCACCACGAAGCGCTCACCCAGTTCGTCGAAAACGGCAACCAGGCCAACCAGGCACTCGGCGCCGAACAGGCGAGCCTCCAGCGCGCGGTGGCGCAGCTGCCCGCCACGCTGCAGGCCGGCAACCGCGCGTTCGCACAGGCGCCCTCGACGTTCGCGGCGCTGCGCCACCTGGCGAACGTCGCCGGGCCCGACACCAAGCTGCTCGTGCCCCTCTTCAAGCGGCTGGAGCCGCTGGTGGTCGAAGCGGGGCCCGTGCTGCACAACCTCAGCCTCGCGCTCAGCCGCCCCGGGCCGAGCAACGACCTCACCGACGCCGCGCTCGCGCTTCCGACGCTCGCAAAGATCCTCCAGAGCGGCTCGCCCAACGCCGTCAAGGCGCTGCAGGAAGCGGTGCCGGTGACCGCTCTGTGGGGACCCTACGCACCCGACCTGGAGGGCGCCGTGCGCGACTTCGGCACGAGCGCAGGCTACTACGACGGTAACGGCAACTACGCGCGCGTGGCCCCCGTGTTCGACAACTTCACGCTCGGCGCGGGCAACACGCTCACCCCGGTCACCCCGCCGCAGGGGCTGCAAGGGCTGCACACCCACGAACTGCTGCGCTGCCCCGGCTCGGGGGCGACGCCGCCGCCGGCCGACGGCTCGGCGCCTTTCACCGACAACGGCCAGCTTGGCTGCGACCCCACGCAGGTGCCGTGATGAACCCACGTCGCCGCAGCTCCCTGGCCGCAAGCCCGCTGCTGATCGGGGCGCTCACGGTGCTGATCGCGTCCGTGGCGGTCTACATCTCCTACAACGCCAACAACGGGCTGCCGTTCACCCCCACCTACGACATCAAGGCGGAACTGCCGGAAGCCTCGGGTCTGGAGAAGGGCAACCAGGTGCGGCTGGCCGGCAAGCGGGTGGGGGTCGTGAGCGCGCTCACACCCCACCAGGACCCCGCCACCGGCCGGGTCACGGCGATCATCAGCCTCAAGCTCGAAAAGCACGCGGGGCCGCTGCCGGCCGACACCTCCACGCTCGTCGAGTCCGTCTCGACGATCGGCCTGAAGTACCTGGAACTGACCCGCGGGCACTCTCTGAAGACGATCCCCGAAGGCGGCACGATCCCCGTCTCGCACTCCCACGAACCGGTGCAGATCCAGGACTTCTTCAACATCTTTGACAAGAAGACCCGGATCGCGATCGCGCAGAACACGAACACGTTTGGGGACGCCTTCGCCGGGCGCGGCCCCGGCTTGAACGAAACGTTCCACACGCTGCGTCCGCTCGTGGAAAACGCCGTGCCCGTGCTGCACAACCTCGCCTCGCCGCAGACCGGCTTCGGCCAGCTGTTCGTGGCGCTCGACAAAGCCGCCAAACAGGTCGCGCCGGTGGCCGAAACGCAGGCCAACCTGTTCGTCGAGCTCGACACCTTCTTCACGGCCTTCGCAGGCGCCTCCTCCTCGCTGGAACGCACGATCGAAGGAGGGCCGGCGGCGCTGCGCCAGGCGATCCACTCGCTGCCCTACGAGGAACCGTTTCTCGCCAAAACCACCGAGTTCTTCCACCTGCTACGCCCGAGCGCGCACATCCTGCGCACCACCGCGGCGCCACTCGGCCACGCCTTCGAAGTCGGCGCCGTCAACCTGTACGCCGCCGTTGCGCTGAACAAGCAGCTGGCCAGCGCGCTGCATGCCTTCCAGGTCTTCGCCGAAGACCCGGTCGTCGGGCTCGGTCTCGAAGAATTCACGCAGACCGCGCAGCTCGGCACCCCGCTGCTGGAAGGGCTCGCTCCCGCGCAGACCACCTGCAACTACGTCACGCTGGCGTTCCGCAACGTCGCCAACCTGCTCGCCGAGAGCGTCGGAGTGGGCACGCTCGCGCGGGTGGTGCCGATCCTCAGCCCGTCCGGAACCAACGCCGAGGGCCTGCCGGCCTCGGCGCCAGCCAACGGGCCCTCAAAAGACTTCGAAACCACCACGACCGGTGGCCGCGGCAAAGAAATTCCCGACAACCACCTGCACTACAACCCCTACCCCTACGTCGGCGGTCCCGGCCAGCCCAAGGAGTGCGAAGCGGGCAACATGAAATACGTGGAAGGCAAAACGGTGATCGGCAACACCTCGACCACCCTCGGCACGCTCCACGACGTGACCAAGCGCAACGAAAGCCTGTTCGGCGAAAAGTACCCGGCCTCCACGCTGAGCTCCTTCCCGAAGGAAGGGGCCACGGCAGGGGCGGGCAAGGGCACAAGCAAGAGCGGTGGCACGAGCAACAGCACGAGCAAGGGGAAGGGGCAGTGAGCCGCGTGCGCCTCTGGCGCCGCCGGGAGGTCGCGGTCTCCGAGCTGCAGAAACGCTCCAACCCCGTGCGCTTCGGGATCATCTTCCTGATCGTCCTCGCGATTGCCGTGTACTTCGGCTTCACCAAGCACGTCCCGTTCAAACACGGCTTCCGCCTGAACGCGGTCTTCAACTCGGCCGTCGACATCCAGCCCCGCTCGCCGGTGCGGATCGCCGGGGTCAACGTCGGCAAGGTCACCTCCGCCACGCGCGAGGGCAGTGCGGCGGTGGTAGCGATGGAAATCGAAGGTAACGGCCTGCCGATCCACTCCGACGCGACGCTCAAGATCCGAGCGCGGATCTTCCTGGAAGGCAACTGGTGGGTCGAACTGCAGCCCGGGAGCCCCGCCGCCCCGGTGGTCTCCTCCGGCCACACGATCCCGGTCACGCAGACCTCCGATCCGGTGCAGCTCGACCAGGTGCTCGACGCGCTCAACACCAATACGCGCGCGAACCTGCAGACCTTCCTGGTCGAATACGGCGCTGCGCTCACGGCCAAGCCGACCGCCGCAGAGGATGCCGAACAGGCCCCGGAAGTGCGCGGTCTGAACTCCGCGCAGGCGATCAACCAGGCATACCACCGCGGCCCCGAAGCGCTGCGCGACGGCGCGATCATCAGCCAGGCGATCGCGGGCACCGAAACGCACGACCTCTCGAAGCTGTTCGCGAGCATCGAAAAAGTCACGGCCGAGCTCAACGTGCACGAGCAGCAGCTCGGAGAAGTGTTCGGCCACTTCGCTGGCTTCTTCCACCCCTTCGCCGCGCAGGCGTCCAGCGTGCGCACCGCCGTCGCCGAGCTGCCGAGCGCGCTGCGCGGGGCGCAGCGCGGCTTCGCCGGACTGAACAACGCCGCCCCCTCGATCAGGACCTTCGCGCAGGACATCGTCCCCGGCGTCGAAGAGATCCCCGCCGTGGCCACTGCGGCCTTCCCCTGGATCGTGCAGCTGCGGGGGGCGCTGCAGCCCAACGAGCTCGGCGGGGTTGCAGCGGGCCTGCGCACCGCTGCGCCGGAGATCGCCTCGGTGGCCGCCGGACAGGTCTCCTTCCAGCGCCAGTTCAACGAATTCAACCAGTGCCTTACGAAGGTGATCTACCCCGCCATCTACACCAAGATCCAGGACGGGGCCAACACCTCGGGCGTGGAAAACTACAAGGAATTCTGGTACGCGCTGGCGGGTCTGGCGGGCATCGGCCAGAACTTCGACGGCAACGGCGCGGCGGGACGCTTCCTCACCGGGGGCAGCGGCACCGTGGTCCTCTCCGCGCCGGCCACGGTCGTCAAGCCCGGGGCGCCGCCCGGCAGCAAACCGCTCGTGGCCCAGACCCCCCTGGCACCGGAAGGGACCAGCCCACGCTTCCCCGGCACCGAGCCGCCTTATAAGCCGCTCGTGCCGTGCTACACGCAGAAGCCGCCCAACTTCAACGGGCCGTTGGCGCACGGCCCCGCGGATGGGGGTGGATGATGGCGGCCGCGGACGAGCAGCAGATCGATCACGAGTCTGGGCGCGGGATCGGCGACCAGATCGAGCGCTACCGCACCGCGTTCCTGGCGATCGTTGCGATGATCGTGATCGCGGCCGGGTCCGCCGGCTACATCCTCGCCCACGAGCGCCTCTCGGTGCCCGCGTGGGTGCCGATCATCGGCCACGAATCGTTCCCGTTGAAGGGCGAATTCACGACCGGCCAGGCGGTCACCCCCGGCCAGGGCCAGTCGGTCGAGATCGCGGGTGCCAAGATCGGTGAAATCTCGAGCGTCGAACTGGTGGGCGGAAGGGCGATCGTGAGCATGAACGTGACGCCCAAGTACGCCCACTACATCTACCGCAACGCCACGATGCTGCTGCGCCCCAAGACGGGGCTCAAGGACGAGACGGTCGAGGTCTCCCCCGGCACCCCCGCCGCGGGGCGGGTGCCCAAGGGGTACCTGGTCCCCATCACCCAGACCTCCCCGGACGGCAACCTCGACGAACTGCTCGCCTCGCTGGATACCGACACGCGCGCCTACCTGCAGGAGCTGCTGGCCGGGGCCGGCGAAGCGCTGAACGGCAACGGCGCCAACTTCTCCGCCACCTTCAAGCGCTTCGACCCGCTCGCCCGCGAGTTCCAGGAAATCGGCCGCGAGGTCGCCAAGCGCCAGTACTACGTCGAACACGGGGTCCACAACTTCCGCCTGCTGCTGGAAGCGCTCGGCAACAAGGACACTCAGCTCGCCCAGGTGGTCGACTCCTCAAACGCCGTGCTCGCGACCTTCTCAGAACAGGACCGCGCGGTGCAGGAAACCCTCCGCGAGCTCCCCGGCGTGCTGAAGCAGGCCAACCACGGCTTCAGCAAGATCGGCGGCTCGATCCGCGTGGTCGGCTCCACGCTGCACTCGCTGGAGCCGTTCGCCAAGGTGCTCGCGCCCGCCGAGCGCGCCACGCAGGAGTCCTTCCGCACCACCACCCCGATCTTCAAGAACGAAGTCCGGCCGTTCTTCCGCAAGATCCTGCCGGTCATCAACCAGCTGCAGCCCTCGCTGCAGGACTTCGCGCAGGCCACCCCCGACCTGACCACGAGCTTCACCGTGCTCAGCGAATTCTTCAACGAGCTCGCCTACAACCCCAGCCCCAACCAGGCCAACTTCCTGTTCTTCGCGGACTGGGGCGCCCACGACCTCGACAGCGTGGTCTCCCAGGGCGAAGCACACGGTGCGATCGGCCAGGTGCTGCTGTACTTCAACTGCGAACTGGTGCCGGTCCTGACCGGCGTGGCCGAAGCCGACCCGACGGCGAAACTGATCCTGGGCCTGCTCAATCCGCCGAGCGCGTCGCTGTGCAAATCGGCCGCGGCGAGCGGTACGGCAGCGGCCAAAGCCGCGAGCGTGCACGGCGTTAGCTCCTCGGCGCGGCTGGCCGACCGCGTCTTTGGCCAGGGCCCCGACGCTGCTGCGCTGGCGCAGGCCCGGCTGGGAGGGGGTGGCTGAGATGCAGAAGCGTGCCCCGACGCTGGCGAACGTTCTCGTGATCGTGCTGTTCGCGCTCAGCTGCTTCGGCCTGCTGCTGTTCCTGTGGGAGTCCTTCGGCGGGCCGGTGCCGCTGAAGCCCAAGGGCTACCGCTTCTCGGTCGAGCTCTCGCGCACCCTAGCCCTGGGCGAAGAGTCCGACGTGCGCATCTCCGGGGTCAAAGTCGGGCACGTCGTGAGCCTCTCGGTGGGTTCGAACGGGTTCACCGACGTGACCCTCGAAATGAACCACCAGTACGCGCCGGTGCCCACCAACGACCGCATGATCCTGCGCCAGAAGACGCTGCTGGGAGAGACCTACATCGAATTGATCCCCCAGCACGTCGCGGCACGAGCGCTGCCCGACGGCGGGCGGATCTCGGCCAGCCAGGTCGAACCGGCGGTGACGCTCGACGACATCCTCTCCGCGCTCGACCCCCGCACGCGCGCCGCCTTCAAAGCGTGGCAGCAGCTCACGGCCGCCGCGTACAACGGGCGCGGGGAACAGATCAACTCGGACTTCGCCGAATTCGAGCCGTTCGTGGAAAACGCCAACAAGCTGGTGCGCATCCTCGCCGAACAGGAAGGCGCGCTGCGCGCGTCGGTGCACAACACCGGCGTGGTGTTCGACGCGTTCACCGAACGCGACAACCAGCTGCGCGAATTCATCGTCAACGGCGAGCGCACCTTCCACGCGCTCTCCCAGAGCAGCGCCCAGTTCGCGAATGCCTTCCGTGAGCTGCCCACCTTCGAGCACCGCGGGGAGGCGACGCTGCGCGAACTGGACAACCTCACGACCGCCGCGAGTCCGGTGCTGGAAGAGTCCTACGCGTGGGAGCGCGAGCTCACGCCGCTGCTGGAAGGCGTGCAGGCGTTCACCCCCGACTTCAATAGCCTGCTCACCGACTTCGGCCCGTTCACGAGCGCCTCCAAGAAGGGCCTGCCGGCGCTCGAACGCACGTTCAGCCTGCTCACGCCACTACTAGGCAACGTCGGCCCCGTGCTGCGCAACTTCGACCCCTTCCTGAAGTACGCCGGCGACTACATCCCCGAGTTGCAGTCGCTCGTCGCCAACGTCACCGCGGCCACCGAGGCGCACGACAAAAATTCCGACATCTCCAACGGCCAGATCCAGCACTACCTGCGCTCCCTCCAGACGATCACTCCGGAAAGCCTCGCGGTCTACAACAAGCGGATCGGCACCAACCGCGCCAACCCCTACTTCCAGCCCGGCGGCTTCCGCACGCTGGGCAACGGCGGCCTGCAGGTCTTCAGCACGGCGGCCTGCGCCGACTCCGCGCCCTCAGTCAACCCGTCGTCGGCCAACGCGGTGGTGTCGAAAGAAATCATCGAACAGCTGACCGGGAGCTGGACCGAAACGAAGCCTGCCGGCAAACCGCCGGTCCACCAGGAAGAGCCGGCTGTCGTCAACGGACCTGAAAGCACGGCCAACACGGTCGCGACGCCCGCTTGCAACCAGCAGGCCCCCTTCACGTGGGAAGGCGTGACAAGCCAGTTCCCGCACGTCACGCCGCCGGCGGCGAAGTAGGCGCAATCCGCGCCGTAGGTGGCGCGGTGCGGCCCGCTGACTGCTCTCCCCACGTGGCGGGCGCTCGGTGAGTTGCTCGCGCCGCGGTCGGCGCGCAGTGCGGGGCACTGCCGGTGCGTTTCAGGGGCCGACGGCCCTCAGGCAGGCACTCCCTTCGCGTACGCCGCCACGAGCGCCCGGTGGTGGCCCAGGTAGGGCAGCAGCGCGAAGTACGCGAGGTCGCCGCACAGGCGGGGCAGTTCGCCGGTGCGGTCGGCCAGCGCCCGGTGGTGCAGGACCGAGGCGATCCCGCCCACCATTGCTTCAGAGATGCAGGCGGGCAGGTGGTCGGGGTCGGCGCAGTGGAAGCGCCCCTCCTCCAGCAGCGGCGGGAAGATCCTCAGCAGCGCGTAGTGGCGCTCGCACGCAGCGGGGCCAGCGCTGAGGCACTCCACGAGCACCACGCGCGCGGCGTCGGGGTCCTCCGCGAGCGCTCTCATCAGGGCCTCCAGGCCCGAGCGGACCCGCTCGGGCCAGGGCACCGTACGCCCCGCCGCCTCCTGCACCTTGCTCTCCGTTCGGGCGATCACCGCGTCGAGCGCCTGCAGGAAGCAGTCCTCCTTGTTTGCGAAGTGCTCTTCGAAGAGCGCCGCCGGGACCGCTGCGGTCTGCAGCACCCGCTCCACGGTCGTGCGATCGTAGCCGCGGTAGGAGGCCGTGGCGATCATCGCGTCGAGCACGCGGATGCGGGGGTTGGGGGAGCGGCCCGCCGCCGCGAGCGAAGGGCTGGCGGTGGGCTCCCGTGGGGCGCCGAGGTGGCTGCTGTGCAACATCATTCCTCCCTCCCTGCCCGGCGAAGGAGCGGGTGGAGGAGCGCGACCGGTCCGGTCGGGCCGTGGCTGAGGCCGCGTTTTCCAGGCGCTGAATCCCGGACTGTGAGTTTCCTCTCCCCGTACAGAGTAGTCCTGCGGGCACCGGGTTGTCAAGGGCACCCGCCAGCGCTTTGTCAAGAGCCCTTCGCGGGCCTCCGATCAGCTTCGCGGGCCTCCGATCAGCTTCGCGGGCCTCCGATCAGCTTCGCGGGCCTCCGATCAAGCGATCCCGCTGATCGTCGATCGATCCGTGGCGGGCTCGGCGTCGCCGGTCGAGCGTTGATCGGTGGGCTGCCCGGGGACGCTGAGGAAGCGCAACCGGTAACGGCCCACCACGATCTCGTCACCGTCCTGGAGTATCCGCCACTCGATCCGCTCGCCGTTGACGAACACGCCGTTGAGGCTGCGATCGTCGAGCACCCGCACCCCGTCGGGCTGGCGCACCAGCAGGGCGTGCCGGCGCGAGACAGTGGGGTCGTCGAAGCGCACGTCCGCCGCGAGGCTGCGCCCCACGCGGGTCCACTCGTGAGTCAGCGCCTGCACCGTGGTCTCCTCGTCCTCCTCGTAGGCGAGGTACTCCCCCGGCTGCTCGATCCGCTCTCTGACCTCGGCGAGCCACGCCTCCTCGCGCTCGTCGGCCTGCTCGGCGATCCGCCCGCCGCCCTCCGCGCCGGCGTGGACGCCTTCGGTGGCGGCTTCCCCGCCGAGCCGTCCAGCGCTGAACAGCGAGGCGCGCGCGAAGCTCGCGCCCCCGCAGCCGGGGCAGTCGCTCAGCCTGTCCGAGGCTGCCAGGGTCAGGACGTAACCGCAGCGCTGGCAGCGAAAGGATCCCGCTCCTGCCAGCGTGCCCGAGGTCAGTGACTCCACCATCTCAGCGCTCCTGTTCTCCCGTTGGTTCACGTCTTGGCGCCCTACTTGCCAGCGAAACCTTGTGGCGATCATAACGAGACTTTCCCCGAGAGGTCTAAAAGGCTTGTAATTTTCTGGAGGCCCGCAGCGCTTCGCGGGCTCGGCGGATCGGAGGCGGGGGCCGAACGTGGGTAGCCAGGTTCTTCTACCCCCGGCTTGCTCCCTCCAAACTGGCGCTTCGCGGCTGGCCGGTGCCGGCAGGGGGCAGAGGCGGTTGTGGGCGGCTCTCCCCCTGTCCGCCCGGTGCTTTGGCGCTGGCCTGGAGGAGACCGGCGCTGGGTGGCGAAACCCCGTGGCATGTCGCCCGCGACGGTCACGGACATCGAGCGGTTCGAGCGCGTCCTGCTGCGCCGGGGCGTCGGGGTGCTCACGGCCGACCGCAACCGCTGCGCGGACTGCGGGCGCACCCCGCTGGTTGGGGAGCGGGTGCACCTCTACGGCGGCGCGGTCGTCTGCGAGCTGTGCCGCTGCGAGCGCCGCGACGCCCCCATGGCTACCGAGACGGTGCGCCACACCGAGCGTGGCCACGGCGTCCGCCTCGCTGCGCGCGCGGCGTAGTCGGGCCGCCGGCCCTTGCGGCGTAGTCGGGCCGCCGGCCCTTATAGACTGCCCACGCGATGGACCCCGTGACCGTGTCGATCCTGATCGACGCTCCCCGCGAGCGGGTCTTCGAGTACCTGCAGGACCTCGCCAACCACTCCGAGTTCACCGACCACTACCTCCACGACTGGCACCTCACCCGCGAGAACTCCGTGGGCCGCGGGGCGGGAGCCCGCTTCCGTGTGGGTGCCCCCGGCAACCGCTTCAGCTGGGGCGACGTGACCTTCGCGGAGGTGGACGCGCCGCACCGCATCGTCGAGGTCGGCCGCGGCGGCAAGAACAACCGCGTCCGCACCCTCGGTGTCTACGAGCTCGCCCCCGACGCGGGTGGCACCACGCGCGTACGGTTCACCGTGGAGACCCAGCCCCACACGCTCTCCGACCGGCTCCTGGAGTCCTTCGGCGCGCGCGGGTGGCTGCGGCGCAAGAACCGCCGGGCGCTGCGCCGCCTGCGCTCGATCATCGAGACCGGAGAGGGGCGCGGTCGGCGCGTCACGGTCGCCGGTGGGTAATGGAGTCCCCACCCACCCGCGCAGTCGGCCGGTAGGCCGGCGAGCCGGGCCCCTCTTTTTTCTGTAAAACTGCCGCGTCGCATGCCTCGCCTTCCGCGCAACGCCCTTCTCGCCGCCCTCGCGGTGCTCGCGGTGCTCGCGCTGGGGGCCTGCGGGGACTCCCACACGCGGGTCACGACCGGCACCTACGCCGGGTCCTCCGGCAAGAACGCCCCCTACCTCAACGTGGGGCCGCTCGTCTACGAGGTCCAGATCTCGCGCGAGCTGAACCCCTACGACACCGAAGACTCCACCTACCTCGCTGGCCTCACCCCCGCTCAGCGGCAGCTGCACCCCGGGGAAGAGTGGTTCGGGGTGTTCATGCAGGTCTACAACAACACCGACCTGCCCCACCCCGTCGCGACGGAGCTCACGGTCACCGACACCGAAAGCAACGTCTACTACCCGGTCCTCCCCGGCCCCACTAACCTCTTCGCCTACCGCCCCGGATACGTGGCCGCCAACAACCGGGTTCCCGCCCCCGACACCGTCGCCTCCGAGGGTCCCACGCAGGGGGCGGTGCTGCTGTACAAGATCAAAGTCCTCTCGCTCTCCAACCGCCCCCTCACACTGAAGATCATCGACCCCGCCGACGCCGCCCAGACGGCCTCCGCGGAACTGGACGTCTAGCGGCCCGCTAGCCGAGGTCGCCCGGCTGCAGGGCCGCTTCGATCACCTGCCGCGCCACCGGCGCCGCCGTCGCCCCACCCGCGCCGTCGCGCACCATCAGCACCCCCACCACGATCTTCGGGTGCTCCGCCGGGGCGAACGCCGCGAACCACGCGTCGGTGTTCTGCGGGTTGCTCTGTTCGGCGGCGCAGCTGCTCGCTTCGGAGGGGTGTTCCTTGGAGGAGTGTGCTTCGCCTTCCGCAGGCTTCTGTTCGGGGCCCCCCGTTTCGCACGAGGTCGGGCTGCCGAGTTCCGCGGTGCCCGTCTTGCCCGCTACCACCACCCCCGGGATCGCCGCCGCGGTGCCCGTGCCGTAGCGCACCACGTCGATCATCATGCCCCGCACCGTGTGCGCCGTAGCGGCGCTGACCGCTCGCACCGTGGGGTGGCTCCCGCCGGGTGCGAACACGACGGTCGGCGTCGGCCGCCGGCCTCCGTCGGCGATCGTCGCCGCCACGGTCGCCATCTCCAGGGGGCTCGCCTGCACCTGGTCCTGGCCGATCGCCGTGGAGCCCACCGCCAGTTCCCCCTGGATCTGCGCCGCCGGGGGGAGGGTGCTCTCGGCCGCGCCGGCGATCCCCGGGGGGTGGTTGAAGCCGAACCGTTCCGCCGTCGCCACCAGCCGCGCCGCCCCCAGCTTCACCCCCAGCGGGGCGAACACCGAGTTGCACGAGACTGCGAACGCTTCCACCAGGGTTCCCCCGCATTCCTCCCCGTTGGCGTTGTGCAGTTCCACCCCGTCCAACGTCGCCTCGGTCGCGTCGGCGAACGTGCTCCGCGGGGTCGCGACCCCCGCCTGCAGGACCCCGCTCACGGTGACCATCTTGAACGTCGACCCGGGCGGCTGCAGCGCTTCCAGGGCGATCCCCGCCACGGCCTCCACCTGGCCGCTGGCCGGTTCCAGCGCGACCACTCCCCCGTACTGGCCCCCCAACGCGCTCACCGCCGCGCTCTGCAGCGTGGGGGAGATCGTGGTGCGCACCGTGCTCCCCGCGCGTGGGGCGACGCTCGCCAGCACCCGCTGCCCCGCTAGCAACTCGCCCCCCGGGGTGCCCCGCAGGCGTTCGTCCTCCGCTAGCTCCAGACCGCTCACACCCACGTCCGCGTTACCCGGCACCCCCTGTGCTTCCAGCGCCTGGCGGCTGTCCGCGGGGATCGGCCCCACTTCGCCGGCCACCGCGTCGGCCGCTGCCCCCAGCGGCGAGCTGCGCTGCCCCGCCGCGCTCGCCGGCCCTTCCGCCAGCGCCGACCCATTGCGCGCCTCCAGCGCCGCTCTCGGGGGCAGTTCCGTGCGCCTGCTCAACACCTCGCCCGCCCGCAGGCCCGGGAAGGCCAGCGAGGGCGACCACGCCACCCGCTCCCCGTCTTCGTCGGGCTCGGCCACCACCGGCAGCTTGAAGCTCTCCGCGAGGGTCCCCCACAGTCGCGTGCGCACCCGCACCGCCACTACCTCCACGCCACCCGCCGCGGCCCTGGGGGCGCCCGTCACCCGCTCGCCGGTGGCGGTCGCCGTCGCCAGGGCTTCCCGGTAGGTCTGCGCGAATTCGCTCGCCCCGACCTTTCGCTGGGAGGCGGGGGCCAGCTCGCTGTACATCTCCGCGTAGTCCCCCCGCGCCCAAGCCGCCGTGAAGCGCGCCGCGAGCGCGGGGCCCGCGGAGGAGGAAGAGTGCCCCGCCCCCGCGATCGCTCCCCCCAGGAACGCCACCGCCGCCAGCCCAGCCATCGCTCGCGTGCGCCGCCGACGCACCCTCCGTGCCTCGCCCCCCCGGTTGGAGATCGATACGGCAGTCATTGCCCATCTCCAATGCAGGTACTCACGTTGCGGAACGGTAGAACATGGCTATGACGACGCTCGACTGGGTCATCCTCGCGTTCGTCGCCCTCCTGGCCCTCTTCGGCCTGCGGCAAGGGTTCATCGTCGGCGTGCTCTCCTTCGGGGGCTTCGCGCTCGGCGCGTTCGTCGGCACCCGCGTCGGTCCGCTGCTGTTGCCTCAAGGCTCCGCCTCGCCCTACGCCCCCGCCTTCGGCCTCGTCGGCGCAATCCTCGCCGGCGCGATCCTCGCCACGGGCTTGGAGGGGCTCGGCTGGCGGCTGCGCAGCTCCACTCGGCTGGTTCCCGGCCTCGGTCTGCTCGACGGCGCGCTGGGCGCCCTGCTCTCCGCCGGGGTGGGTCTCGGGATCGTGTGGATCGTCGCCGCCGTCGCTGCGCAGATCCCCACCGCCGCCACGCTGCGCGCCGACATCCAGCGTTCGGCGATCCTGCGCGACCTCAACGGGCTGCTGCCGCCCTCCGGCCCGATCCTGGACGCACTCTCGCGTCTGGACCCGCTGCCCTCGATCCCCGGACCGCTGCCCGCGCTCGCGCCGCCCCCGCCACACATCGCCGGCGCCCCCGGGGTGCAGGCTGCCTCACGCTCGGTCGTGCGCGTACTCGGCACCGCCTGCGGCTTGGCGATCGAGGGCTCCGGGTGGGTCGTGCGGCCCGAAGTCGTACTCACCAACGCCCACGTCGTCGCCGGTGAGGACGACACCACCGTGGAGGTCGCCGGCCGACCCCCCGGCCTCCCCGCGCAGGCGGTCGCCTTCGACCCCACGGTCGACCTCGCGCTGCTGCGCGTCCCCGGCCTCGGGCTCCCCCCGCTGAACCTCGTCTCGAACCCCCCCGGGGGGCGCGCGGGGGCGATCCTCGGGTACCCCGAAAACGGGCCCTTCGACGTCCAGTCCGCGCGCATCGGGCCCTCCGAGCAGGTGCTCACCCAGAACGCCTACGGCCAGGGGCCCGTCTCCCGTCTGCTCACCCCCCTGCGCGGCCTCGTGCGCCCCGGCAACTCCGGGGGACCCGTAGTGGACACCGCGGGCGGCGTCCTCACCACCGTCTTCGCCGGCACCACCGGCGCTGGGCCCTCCGGCGGCTACGGGGTCGCCGACGCCACCGTCGCCCACCTCCTGGAAACGGTCGGCGTGGGCGGGCCTCCGGTCGAAACCGGGCACTGCGACACCGCGTGAGCGCCCGCGCGCTCGGGGGCGTTGGGAATCTGGTGGGTCGGTGCTGGGGGGTGGGCGTCGCACAGGGCGGGGGTGCCGCGCCGGGTGGGGGCCCGGTTTCCCTGTAGGAGGGCTGGGGGGAGTGGTGCGCCGTCGGGGCACTGCGCTCCGCCGCTGGGCACGGAGGCCCAGCGCGCACCCGCTCGGCGGCGGCACCCACCCACGTGGACGATCCCCTAAGACCCCCCGTGAGACCAACCAGCTAGGCTGACCTCCGTGCCGAAGACCCTGGTGATCGCCGAGAAGCCCTCCGTGGGGCGCGACCTCGCGCGCGTGCTGCCCGGGACGTTCAAGAAGGAAGAGGGCTGGCTGGAAGCCGAGGAGTACGTCGTCACGTGGGCCGTCGGGCACCTCGTGCAGCTCGCCGAACCCGACGAGTACGACCCGCGGTTCAAGCGCTGGCGTATGGAGGACCTGCCGATCGTCCCCGACCGCTTCAAGCTCGTTGTGCGCGACGAGCGTTCGCGCAAGCAGATGTCGGTCGTCACCCGCCAGCTCTCGCGTGAGGACGTCGGCGAGGTCATCAACGCCTGCGACGCCGGCCGCGAGGGGGAGCTGATCTTCGCCTACATCTACGAGAAGGCCGGCTCCTCGCTGCCCGTGCAGCGCCTGTGGTTGAACTCGATGACCACCTCCGCGATGCGGGCCGCCTTCGACTCGCTGCGCCCCGCCTCCGAGGTCGCCCTGCTCGAGCAGGCCGCCCGCTCGCGCTCGGAGTCCGACTGGATCGTCGGCATGAACGCCACCCGCGCCGCCACCATCCGCCTGCGCTCCTCCTTCGACGGGGCCGTCTCGCTCGGGCGCGTGCAGACGCCCACGCTTGCGATCGTCGCCCGCCGCGAGGAGGAGATCAAAGCGTTCGTGCCCGAGCCGTACTGGCTCGTGGACGCCGTCTTCGCCGCGGGGGCGGGTGGGGATTCGATTAACGGGGTCGGGGCCGGGTCCTCCGAGGAGGCGGCTGGGGCTGGGGCCGAGTCCCCCGACGGCGCGCTCCCCGGCGAGCGCGTCTACACCGGACGCTTCCACGCCGGCGCCAAACCACGCCTGGCCACCGAGGAGGAAGCCGTCGCGATCGTCGAGGCCTGCACCGGGCGCGAGGCGACCGTCACCAAGCTCGAGGTCAAGGAGGCGCGCGAGCGCGCGCCGCTGCTGTACGACCTGACCTCGCTGCAGCGCGACGCCAACACCCGCTTCGGCTTCTCCGCGCGGCGCACCCTCGCCGCCGCGCAGCGCCTCTACGAGGAGCACAAGGCGCTCACCTACCCGCGCACCAACTCCCGGTACCTGACCAAAGACATGATCCCCGAGATCAAGCCCACCGCCGAGCTGGTGGGCTCCCAGAAGGAGTACGCCCGCGCGGCCGCCTTTGTCACAGGTCTCGACAAGCTGCCTCTCGCGCGCGTGGTCGACGACGCCAAGGTCACCGACCACCACGCCATCATCCCCACCCGCTCCGAGCACTCCGTCGAGCGTATGTCCGACGACGACCGCCGCGTCTACGACCTCGCCGTCCGGCGGTTCCTCGCGATCTTCCACCCCGAGGCCGTGTTCGAGAACACCCGCGTGGAGACCACCATCCCGGCCGCCGGGGGCCCGCGCGCCGGGCGCTACGTGTTCCGCACCCGCGGCAAGGTCCTGATCGTGCCCGGCTGGCGTGGGGTCTACGGGGAGAGCACCCCCGAGACCGGCCGCGAAGGCGGCCCCGGCGCCGAGGAGGACGAGGGCGTCGAGCAGCCCCTGCCCCGCCTGCTCGAGGGCGAGCCCGTGCAGACACGGGAGATCAAGAGCCTCGCCAAGGAGACCAAGCCCCCGCGGCGCTACTCCGACGCGTCGCTGCTCGGCGCGATGGAGACCGCCGGCAAGCTCGTCGACGACGACGAGCTGCGCGAGGCGATGAAGGAGTCCGGGATCGGCACCCCCGCGACCCGTGCCGCGATCATCGAGCGGCTCATCTCGGTCGGTTACATCGAGCGCGACGGGCGCTCGCTGGTGGCCACCGAGAAGGGGCTCAACGTCGTGCGCCTGCTCGGCCACCACCCGCTCACCTCCCCCGAACTCACCGGCCGCTGGGAGCACCGCCTCGACGCGATCGAGCGCGGGGAGGACTCCCGCGAGCACTTCATGCACGACATCGCCGGCTTCGCCGGAGAGACCGTGAAAATGCTCGACCACGCGCTCAAAGACGTACGCATCCCCAAAGCCACGCTCGGGCCCTGCCCAGTGTGCGGGCACCCCATCGTGGAAAACCGCAAGGGCTTTTCCTGCTGGGCGCGCAACGACCCCGGCTGCGGGTTCGTCATCTGGAAGTCCAAAGCCGGCAAGCAGCTGCCCCTCGCGGTCGCCCGCGAACTGATCCGCACCGGCTACACCGCCCGGCCCGTCACCGGTTTTCGCGGGCGCTCGGGGCGCTCCTTCCGCGCCCACCTTGCGCTTCAGCAGGGTGTCGACGGTAAATGGCGCGTTGAGTTCAATGAGCTTTGGGCGAAGGAGGGCGCCAAGCCGCCTGACCAGGAGGGCGCTGGGGAGGGTGCCGCGGTTGAGGTACCCGCGGAGGGCGGGGTCGAGGCCGTGGCGGCTCAGTCGGTGGCGTAGGGGCGCCGGGCCATTTACTCGGCGGAGAGCAGCCCCACGGCACGCGCGCGGATCGCATTCGCGAAGGCTGCGAAGCCCAGGTCGGGAGCCGGCTCATGGATTGGGGATGTTGGGTCAGCGGCGGCGGTGACGAAGCAAGCTGCGTCGTAGAGCCGCTCGAGGATGAGGCGGCGGCAGAGAATCTCGTAGCGCTTGCAGTAGGAGGCGTCGAGGAAGATGGGGTCGACCTCGAAGAATGGCTGCTTGACACGCACGGGCCTGGTGGACCCGGGCGCGTCCTCGAGCAGGAACAGGTACCCGAGCCACGGACGGACGGAGCCGAAGCGGCCTTCCCGGTATGCCGTCCAGACATCGGTGGCGTTGCCGATCGCCTCCTCGCTACGGTTGTTGTAGTTGTTGCCGAACGAAGGACCCACCTGGCTCTTGAACTCGATTGCGGCCGCCAGCGCGTCGCCGTGAACGACCACGAGATCCCACTTCTTCTCCGGTCGAAAAAACCCAGGAAGCTCGACGGCCGAGCCGCGTCTGATGTTGGAGGGTTCAAAGCCGGCGTCGATGAAGATCGACTCCATCAGTTCGGCCATCGCATCCATGTGAGCGCCGCCGGTGACGGCGCCACGCAGACCGGCATCGACTCGTCCGGATTCGCGCTGCCTGTGCGCCTGGCCCTCGCGGACCAGCCAGTACTGCCGAACCGCCGCTTCAAATGCCCCTTGGTCCATACCGCAGAGTAGGTTCGCGGTCCCAGCGCGAGCTCCTACCTCGGAAGCTCTTGCAGGCCGTAGGCGTCGAGGGCGGCCGCGGTCGCGCGTTCGACGTCACGTGCAGCAAAGGACCGCTCCAGCTCCTTCGCGGTGCGCCTCGGGATCAGGTCGAGGCGAGGAACGCGAATCCGGCGTAGGTACTGTGCTTGGAAACGAAGGTATCCCCCGCGCATCTTCACTGCGTAGCATTCGACGAACATCTGCGCGACACCGGAAAGGAGCAGCCCACCGAGAACCTCGGGATCCCACTGCTCGCTGGCTACCCAGTAGAGGTTGTGGTGCGGGTAGAGGCCGCCGGGGTCGAGTACCGGATGGGCCTCCGCCTTGATGTCGGGAATTAGCAGCTTCGGCTTGGCGGTGAGCGCGTGGCTGACTCGGTCGATTGTGCGATACCACTGCTGCGGTCGGCGGCCGGCGACGTTGCGCTTGCGCAGCGCTGCGACGTTGGCCTCGAAGTAACGGCGCAGCTTTGGGTAGACATCGAGCGGTACGAGCGCTCCAGTGTCGCCGTCCCACGGGTCCACGAGGTAGTGACCGGACCAACGCAGCTGTCCGGTCAGGGTGTCACGCGCCATCGCCAGAGGAAGCAGTCGATCCTCCTCGACAAGCGTGGGGTCTGTGACTACGAATACGCGGTCCGCGCCGCTCGCAACGCCGATGCCGACACGGGTGCCGGTACTCCCATCCTCCAAGGCGGGCAACCTGCGCTCCAGGTGGGCCACGAGGGCGAGCCGCTCGGGTGTGCCTGTGGGCCACGACGAAACGCCGTCGAACCACGTCGATAGACGTGCCGCCTCAAATCCGGGGTCGCTCAGCCTGCGATCGTCCTTGCGGCTTGCCCATATACGCACACGGCGCGCGGCTTCCTCGTCGAAACCCTTGTGCGCCGTGGCGACTATCGCGCGCCCCTGCGGCTGGCGACGGAGGATCGTCACGGACGGGTAGGCGCTCACCTCCTCGTCAAACGCGTCGACGTCGTGCATCTCGATCACAGCCTCGACGGCGAACCGAGCGGCGACCATACTGCGCAGACGTTGTCCGTACTGGTTGCGCATCCACCGGTCGGCGCAGATGAAGCCGAGAGCTCCACCGGGGCGCAGAGCGTTCAAGCCGACCTCGAAGAACCCGACGTAGACGTCGGCTCGTCCACCCATCGTCGGGCAGGCAAGGCGGTATGCCTGGCTGCGCGGTCCCGGGACCGCCTCGAGGCGTATGTACGGAGGGTTGCCGACCACGAAGTCCGCTGTGCCAACCTCGGGAAGACCCAAGAGGAAATCGTCGTGCACCACCCAGCGCTCCGCAAGAGCACGAGCTTCATCGACGGTCCAACGGTCTGCGAGCAGGCGTTCCTCGACCACGCGCTGGCTCTCGGCGACGTTGACCGGCTGTAGGTCGCACGCACGGATCGCGTCGGCCGCCTCGGAGATCTGCCTCCCGTGAAGCCGACAGGAGCGCGACAACCGCTCAACCATTGGGCCGAGAAAAGCCCCCCGCCCGCACGCCGGCTCGATCGCTCGCAACAGCGCCAGATCGCGCTCGGTGATGAAGCCGACCAGGTCGAGGATCAGCTCGACCACCCACCGCCGTGTGAACACGGCGCCGTACTCGTGGCCCTCCTCGAGGGTTGACGCTGCCAACGAGGCGGCGTGGGCTTCGTCGCCAAGCAGTTGTGGGGCAAAGGCCATGGGGCGAGACTACAGGCGGTATGCGATGGCACACTCGATTGCGTCACAGCAGCTCAGGGTGTCTGCTGCGTGGAGCACGAGGTGTCGGGTGGGTGCGCCACTATGGGCGCCCATGCCAATCACCCTCGTAACCGGACCCGCCAACGCTGGCAAGGCCCGCGTCGTGATGGACGCGCTGCGCGCCCACCACGCCCGCGGGGAGCAGCCGCTGCTGGTGGTGCCCACCCGCGCCGACGTGGAGCGCTACCGGGGCGAGCTCGCCCGCGGGGGGCTCGTGGAGGGGGTGCGGGTGGAGCGCTTCGGAGGGCTGCTCGCCGAGGTGCTCCGCCGCGCCGCCGCCCGAGGGCCGGCAGGTACGGGGCGGCCGCTCAGCCGGTTCGCCCTCGAGCGGGTGCTCGCGGCTGCATGGGAACACGCGCGTTCCGAAGGACCCCTCGCGCGCGGGGGAGGGGCGACGGAGCGCGAGGCGACGGAGGCCGAGGCAGCGGAGGGCGCAGCAGCGGAGGGCGAGGCGGCGCTCCAGCGCACCCCCGGCGGGCCCCGCACACAAGGGACCCGCTCCCACCCACTCCACGCAAGCCCCGTCCGCGCGACCCCGGGCGTGGTGCGCGCCCTGGCGGCGCTCGTCGGGGAGCTCGAGGTCGCGCGCGTGCCCCCCGCCCGCCTGCGCGAGGCGCTCGAAGCGTGGGCCACCGCGGACCCCGCGCACGCCCCCCGCGCGCGGGAGCTCGCGGAGCTCTACGCGGACTACCGCCGCGCGAGCGAGCAGGAGCTTGGACGCGCAGGCCCCGAGCGCCGCGCGGCGCTCGCGCTCGACGCGCTGCGCCGCACCCCCGCCGCGTGGGGCGCCACGCCGGTGCTGCTCTACGGCTTCGACGACCTCAGCGCGCTGCAGTTGGACACGGTGGAGACGCTCGGCGTGAAGGTGGACGCCCCGGTGACGGTCTCGCTAGCCTACGAGCCCGGCCGCGTGGCGTTTGCGGGCCGCGGGGACACCTTCCAGCGCCTGGCGCCCCTCGCGGCCGTCTACCACCCCGTGGGGCCCCGCGCGGACTACTACGCGCCCCCTGCGCGCTCTGCGCTGCACCACCTGGAGCGCAGCCTGTTCGAGCCCGACGCCTCCGTGGTACCCGCGGCGGGAGCGGTGCGGCTGCTGGAGGGTGGGGGCGAACGTGCGGAGCTGGAGCTCGTCGCGGAGGAGATCGGCAGTCTCTTGGCTCGCGGGGTGCCGGCCGGGGAGATCGCCGTGGCCCACCGGGCCCCGGGGAGCGTTGCGGAGCTGCTGGGGGAGGTCTTCCGCGCCCGTGGCGTCCCCTTCGCGCTGGAGCGGCGCGTGCCGTTCGCGCACACCGCCCCGGCCGCGCGCTGCTGGGTCTGCTCGCCGCGGCCCTCCCCGGCGGGGAGGACGCCGGAGCGGGGCGACCTCCTGGCGTGGCTGCGGGCGCCCGGAGTGTTGGCCCGCCCCGAGCTCGCGGACGAGCTCGAACGGCGTGCGCGGCGGGTGGGAGCGTCCACTGCTGCGCAGGCGCGGGCGCTGTGGGAGGCTGTGCACTGGCCGCTGGAGACCCTGGACCGGCTGGGGGTGGCGGCGCGGCGAGGCCCCGTGGCGCTGGTCGCGCGGGTGGTGGAGGAGCTCGAGCGGTTGGCGTGCCCCCCGGGGCCGCCCGCGGAGGAGGGGTTCGCGTCTGCTGGGGAGGTGCTCGCTCCCGCCCAGCAGACCCTCTTTCCCGGCGGGGCGGTGCTCTCGGCCGTGGAGCCGCCCGAGGCGCGTGCGCTGGCCGTGGGTCGCGCGGCGCTCGAGGAGTTGGCCGAGCTGGCCCACTCCGCGCCGGAGCTGGCGCCGGACGCGCACGGACTCCTTGCGGTCCTGCGTGGGCTGGAGGTGGTGGTGGAGGAGGAGGCACGTCCCGGGACTCCGGCGGTGGCGGTGCTCCACCCCCTCGCCCTGCGTGCGCGCCGGGTGCGCGCGCTGTTCGTGTGTGGCCTGCAGGAGGGCGTGTTCCCCGCACCCGCGCGGCCCGAGCCGTACCTCTCCGAGGAGGAGCGCCGCGGGCTGGCGGAAGCCTCGGGCCTGCGGCTGGGGCGACCGGTGGACGCTCTCGCAGCGGAGCGGTACCTGCTGTACGCGGCGGTCTCGCGCCCGCGAGGAGCTGCTCGTGCTGAGCTGGCACACCGCGGACGACGATGGCTGCCGAGCGCCCGCTCGCTGTTCGTGGACGACGTGTGCGACCTGTTCGCGTGCGACCTCCACGCCGACGCGTACCCGGCGAGCGCTGGGTGAGGTGGGGGAGGGGAGGGGGCCGCGTGTGGCGAGGCCGGGCGCCCCACCCGCGGGACTGGCGGCTGGGTCCATCTCCCCGCTGGGCGATCCGCGGGTGCTGGCGGAGCTGGGCGAGCGGCGGCTGTGGTCGGCGTCGGGCCTGCAGTCGTGGGCCGGCTGCCCGGTGCGGTGGTTCGTGGAGCGGCTGCTGGGCGCGGGCGACCTCGAGCCCGAGGCCGAGCCGCTGGCCCGCGGGGGCCTCGCGCACGCGGCGTTGCACGACGTGCTGGAGGGTCTGCGACGGGAGACGGGCTCCGCGCGCCTCACCCCCGAGCGGCTGCCTCGCGCGCGCGAGCTGCTGCGCGCCGCACTGGCCCGCCACGCGCGCGAGCGTCCGCTCTCCACCGCGCCCGAGCGCGTGCCGGGGGTGCGCCGGCGGTTGGAGGCCGACCTGGAGCGCTACCTGGCCCACGCCGCGGGGCGGCGAGCGCGCGGAGGCGGGCGACCGGGAGAGCGGCGCTGGAGCCGACCCACTTCGAGCTGCCCTTCGGGTTTCCGGACGAGCCGGGGGGGTTGCCGGCGCTGGACCTCGGCGAGGGCGTGCAGGTGCGCGGGCTGCATCGACCGCGTGGACCTCGCGCCGGGGGGAGCGGCGGTGGTGTACGACTACAAGGGCGCCCTCGCTCCCCCGCCCGACCGGTGGGTGGCGAGCGCAGCTTCCAGGTCGCCCTCTACATGCGCGCGGTGGAGGAGCTGCTGGGCGTGCACGCGGTCGGGGGCTTCTACCAGCCGCTCTCCGGCCGCGACCTGCGCGCCCGGGGGGTGCTCGCCCAGGGGGAGGGGGTGGAGCTCGACTGCGTGCGCGGCGACGCGCGTGAGCCCGCCGAGGTGCGGGAGCTGGTGGAGGAGATCGTCGCGGCGGCGCGGGCCGCCGCCGCGCAGGCGCGCGCCGGGGCCCTGGAGGCGCGGCCCGCGACCTGCGGGTTCGGTGGCCCGGGTGCGTGTACCCGCGATCTGCCGGTGCGAGCGGTAAGCCAGATCGGCGGCGCAAACTGGCGTCGAGCTCCCCGGGAGTCGCGACGCACTCACCGCCGAGCAGGAGGCCGCCGCCGCGCGCCGCCGCGGTCCCCTGCTGCTGGCGGCCGGGGCGGGCAGCGGGAAGACTTCGGTGCTCGTGGAGCGCTTCGTGCGGGCCGTGCGCGAGGACGGCGTCGCCCCGGGACGGATCCTCGCGATCACCTTCACCGAGCGCGCCGCCGCGGAGCTGCGCGGGCGGGTGCGCGCGCGCCTGCTGGAGCTAGGCGAGCGGGAGGCCGCGCGCGACACCGAGGGCGCTCCGATCGGCACCTTCCACGGCTTCTGCGCGCGCCTGCTGCGCGTCCACGCCCTGACCGCGGGCCTCGACCCCGACTTCGCGATCCTCGACGAGGCCTCCGCGGGGCGGCTGCGCAGCTCGCCTTTCGCCACGCGCTCGCCGGTCTGGTCGCGGGAGAGCGCCGGGGGGAGGCCGTCGACTACTCGCCGCCTACGGCGCGGACCGTGTGCGGCGGAATGGTGTTGGGCGTGTACGCCGAGCTGCGCAGCCGCGGGGTGAGTCGCCCCACGCTGCCCGACGCCGCCCGCTCCCTTTCGGTGCTCGAGTCGCACTCGCTCGTCCCAGGCGAGTCCCACCCCGCCTCGCCCGACCCCCGCGCTGCCGACCCCCGCGCTGCTGACCCCCGCGCTGCCGACCCCGGCCGCTGACTCCCACGCTGCCGACCCCCACGCCTCGCCCGACCCTCACGCAGCCGACCCCCTAGAGCTGGCGGCGGTCCGCGCGTGCGCCGTGTTGGGCGAGGCGCTCGAGCGCTTCGCGCCGCCACTACGCAGAGCTCAAGCGCGCGCGCTCGGCGCTCGACTTCGACGACCTCGAGCTGCGCGCGCTGCGACTTGCTGGAGCGTCACGAGGGCGTGCGCCGCGTCGTGGTCGGAGCGCCTGGAGCTGCTGATGGTGGACGAGTTCCAGGACACCAACCGCCGCCAGCTCGCGCTACTGGGGTTGCTGGAGCGCGACAACCTGTTCACGGTCGGCGACGAGCTGCAGTCGATCTACGGCTTCCGCCACGCCGAGGTGGAGCTCTTCCGCGAGCGCCGCCGCCGGCTGGACGCCGAGGGAGCGGCCATCGCGCTGTCGCACAACTTTCGCAGCCGCCCCCCGCTGATCGCCGCGGTCAACTGCCGTCTTCGCCGAGCGCTTCGGGGACGCCTACACGCCGCTGCTGGCCGCTCGGGAGGATGGCGGGGAGGACCGCTGCGAGGGCCGCCGCGAGGGCCGCCACGAGGACGGCCCCGACGAGGCCCCCGTGATCGAGCTGCTGCTCACCGACCGACGCGCCTGGTCGGAGCGCGGGGGGCAGTCAGCACCCACCCAGCCGCTCGCGCAGGCTGTCGCCGGGACGCTGCCGCCGGCGGCCCTCTGGCGCCACGCCGAAGCGCGCCTGCTGGCCCAGCGCGTCGCCGAGCTCGTGGACGCCGGGCAGGCCGCGGCGGGGGACGTGGCGGTGCTGCTGCGCGCCGCGGGCGACCTGCCGGTGTACGAGCGCGCGCTGGAGGAGTGCGGCCTGCGCACGCTCGCGGCCGTGGGCAGCTTCTGGGGCCACCAGCAGGTCGGCGACCTGGTGGCGTGGCTGCGCGCGCTCGCCAACCCGTTGGACGAGCTCGCGCTCTACTCCGTGCTCGCCTCCCCGCTCGTCGGGCTCTCCTCCGACGGTCTTGCGCTGGTGGCGCTCCACGCCCGCGGGGAGGGCCTGGGCGCGTGGGCGGCGATCGCCGGTGTGCAGGGCGCGGGCCGGGAGGGCGTAGGTACGGAGGGTCCGCGCGCGGATGGTCGTGGATCGGAGGGCGCGCTCCACGCGAGCCTGCCCGCCCCCGACCGCGAGCGCCTCGCGCGCTTCGCCGTCCACTTCGCGGCCGAGCGCCGCGCCGCGCCGGCGCGCCGCCTCGCGGAGCTGCTGCTGCGCGTGGTCGCCCACTCCGGCTACGAACGCCACGTGCTCTCCCTCCCGTGGGGCGAGCGGCGGCTGGCGAACATCCACAAGCTGCTGCGCCTCGCCCGCCGCTTCGAAGCCGCGGAGGGCCGCGACTTGCGGGGCTTCCTCGACCACGTCGCTCACCGCGAGGCGTTCTCCGAAGGTTCCGAGCCCCACGCCCCAACGGGCTCCGAGCCCGACGCGGTGCGGCTGATGACCGTCCACGCCGCCAAGGGCCTCGAGTTCCCGGTGGTGTGCCTCGCCGACCTCGGCCGCGCTCCCGCCGGCACGCCCCCCGACCTGCTGGTGGACGGCGAGCGCCTCGGCCTGCGCCTCGCGAGCCTCGACGGCTCCCCGCCGGTGGGGTGTCTGCGCTACGAGGAGCTCTGTGAGGAGCGCCGCCACGCGGAAGCTGCGGAGGAGGAGCGAATCGTCTACGTCGCGCTGACCCGCGCGCGCGAGCGCCTGCTGCTGAGCGGCTCCTGCGACTTCGAGCGTCTGTCGGCTGCTCCCCCGCCCGGTGGGCCGCCGACCCCGGGCAACGGGACGGGGCAAGGGGCTGGGCGGGGGGTTGGGCGGGCTCCCATCAATTGGTTGGCCCCCGCGCTCGTGCCCGAGCTGCCCGCGCTCGCTCGCACGCTGGAGCGGCCGGTGGCGGACCTCCCCGTGGCCGGCGGGGGCGGCGCGGAGGTTCGCTGCTGGCTCAACAGTCCCGCGACCGTGGGCAGTGTGCTGCGCGAGCGGTCTCTGCGCGCGGCGGAGGGCCTATGCCGGTAAGGACGTGCGCCTGGGGTGGTCGAGTGTCGAGTGAGGCGATGATCGGAGCCCACCCACCCGGGCTTGGTGGGCCAACCGGTGACGGGTTCCGGAGGGATGAAGCCTCACGAAGGGGGCACACAGCCCAAAGGGCTGGGTCGGCCGCATCCAGGTGTGCGGGTCTACCCGGCATAGGCCCTATGCTCGTGTGATGAGGCAGGGCACCGCGAGCGGCGCGCTGGGGTTGGGTGCTCACCCACCCCACCCGTCCCAGGCGGCGGCCGTTGAGCACACGCGGGGGGAAGTCTCCGACGCGGAGCTCTTCGCCCGTGTACGCGACCACGCCGACACGCGCGCGCGAGAGCTGCTGGTCGAGCGCTACCTTCCGCTCGCCCGCCGCCTCGCCCGCCGCTACCAGCGCGCGGAGGAGCCGCTGGAGGACCTCGTGCAGGTCGCCTCGCTGGGCCTCATCAAGGCGATCGACCGCTTCGACGCGGGTCGCGCTGTGGTCTTCTCCAGCTACGCCGTCCCCACGATCCTCGGGGAGCTCCGTCGCCACTTCCGCGACCGCACCTGGTCGGTGCGTGTCCCCCGCGACCTGCAGGAGCTCGCGCTGCGCGTGGACCACGCTGTCACGCGCCTCTCGGTGGGCCGGCGCCGCTCGCCGTCGGTGAGCGAGATCGCCCACGCCGTCGGCGCCTCCGAGGAGCAGGTGCTGGACGCGCTGGAGGCCGCCGCCGCCTACCGCGCGACCTCGCTCGACGCCTCGCGCTCGGCCACTCTCGGCGAGGAGGCCGGGGAAAGCGTGGCCGACACGCTCGGCGCCCACGAGGACGGCTTCCTGCGCGCCGAGGAGCGCGCCACCTTGGAGCCGCTGCTGGCCCGTCTGGCCCCCCGCGAACGCGTCGTGCTGCAGCTGCGCTTCGGCGCAGACCTCACGCAGGCCGAGATCGGCGAGCGCATCGGCGTCTCCCAGATGCAGGTCTCGCGCCTCATCCGCCAGGCTCTTGCGCGCATGCGCGTTGGGCCCGGGGGCGGTGGGGAGCCCGGGTAGGCACTCGGCGCCCGGCTGGGCTCCCGGGAGGGACTCCACGCCGCCGGGGTTCGCACTGCGAACGCCGCTTGCCGCCCCTCGGGGGGCGGCTCCTCCTCTCCTGCCCGCCCCGGTGAGCGGGACGCCTCGTGCAGGGCTTGACTTCGAGGCTGTGTCGGTCACACTGTGCTTATGCCTCACTCGATGTGGAAAGGCACACTCACCTTCGGCCTGGTCTCCGTGCCGGTCAAGCTCTACTCTGCGGTTGTCTACCGCTCGGTGCGTTTCCACCAGCTGCACGCCACCGACCACGCGCGCATCGTGCAACGGCGCTTCTGCTCGGCGGAGGGCGAGGAGGTGCCTTTCGAGGAGATCGTCAAAGGCTACGAGATCGCCCCCGGGCGGCACGTCGTGATCGAGCCCGAGGAGTTCGCCGCCCTGGAACCCGCGTTCACGCGCTCCATCGAGATCGAGGACTTCGTGCAGCTCGACGAGATCGACCCGATCCTCTTCGACCGCCCCTACTGCCTCGCGCCCTCCCGTGGCGGCGCCCGCCCCTACCGGCTGCTGCTGGAGGCGATGCGCGACACCGGCAAGGTCGCCATCGGGCGTGTCGTGCTGCGCTCCCGCCAGCAGCTCGTCGCGATCCACCCGCGCGGGGAGCTGCTGATGATGACCACCCTGATGTTCGCCGACGAGCTCCAGCCCACCTCCGAGCTCGGCGAGCTGCGGGAAGCAGAGGAGGTCGAGCTGGGCGCTCAGGAGCTCGACGTCGCCCGCCGCCTCGTCGAGTCGATCGCTCGCCCCTTCGACCCCGCCAACTACCACGACACCTACCGCGAGGCGCTGCTGGAGCTGATCGACCGCAAGGCTGGCGGCGAGCAGATCGTGCTGGAACCCCCCGTTCGGAGGAGCCGTTGCAGGCCGCCGACCTGATGAGCGCTCTGGAGGCCTCCATCGACCAGGTGCGCGCCCGCCGTGACGGAGACGGTGCGCCCCCCGCTGTCCGAAGCGGGGATGCGAGCGAAGCGAGTGTCTCCCAATCGGTCGAAGGCGAGTGTCTCCCGGCTCCGGCAAGCGCGCCAAGGCCCCAGCTAAAAGCAAGGCTCCCGCCAAAGCCAAAGCAAGCCGAAGCAGCCCCAGGGCACGAAGCAGCCCCAGGGCGGTTAGTCAGAACGCGAGCTCCACCACGAGCTCCTCGCCGGCGCCGTCCGCCGCCGGCTCGACGCGCAGCTCATCTGTCATCCGCTCCAACACGTTGCCGACCCCGGGCAGCACGGCGTCCTGCACCAGCCGGCTGGCGGCCTGCTCCGGGAGCTCGCTCACGCGCAGCTCGAACTGCTTTGCCGTGCACGCTCACCGTGAACGTGAGTGGCTGTTCTCTGCCCGGGCGGGCGCGTGTGCGCTGAGCGTGTCGCACACCGACATGCGTCCTCGATGCGGTCCATCGGGCAGTCGGCCCGCGCGAGCACCATCGACACGACCCTGCACAGCACCGGCCCCACCAGCGGGCCGTTGGCCAGGCGCAGCGACGCCGAGCTCTCGTACTCGCTCACGGGCCCGTCGGGCGGCGTCTGGCCGTGCCGGAGACCGTGTGGCCGCGCCGCGACGCCGTCGTGGGGGAGGGGTGCTGTCAACGAGAACGTCATGCGCACCTCCGTGCGCTCCTCCCCGTCGTGTCCCAGCTCGACGTTCTCGGTGAGCGAGGCGATCAGCGGCAGGCCGAGACCGAGGCCGGGGCTGTCGGGGCGTGGGCCGATGCCCGCGGCCCTCGTCGCGCACCACCACCCTCAGCTCGTCTCCCCGCAGGGTCGCGCACACCTCCATCGGGCCCTCCCCGCCGTCCGGGTAGGCGTGGACGACCACGTTCGTGCACGCCTCCGTGACCGCCAGGCGGATGTCCGAGAGGACCTGGGCGTCGAGCGCGTACGCGTCGCCCAGCGCGCCGAAGGCGTGGCGCACGATCGCGATGTTCTCCGCGCGTGCTGGAAGCGCGAGCTGCATGTCGGGAGTCATCGTGTCTTGCTTCTCCCTGCTTCTTCTCGGGGGGCGCGGTCGCTCGAGGCGCGGTCTCGTCTTGGGTGATGGTGCCCTGCAGGGGCGGTTTTCACACATCCCACCCTGGCCGTCCGTGGTGCACCGGTTGCCCGCTCGCGCGGACGCCCTTCTAGGAGCAGCATACGCACCCACGCGGGCGGACGTTCCGGCGGACTGGACGCTTGGCCGTCGGGCGGGCCGGAGCGCCTGGACGGGCGATGCGCGCCGCCGCCTTCCGTCCCCGGTCCACTGCTACGCTTCAGCCTCCGCCTCAGGTGCCCTCACCGCCTGCACGGAAGGCCTCGTCCGTGCGGGAGTGCACCGTCCTCCCGTGAGCACTGCCATGACTTCGCACACCCGCCAGCCGCCCAAGGCCGTCGGCCTCTACGACCCCCGCTTCGAGCACGACGCCTGCGGTGTGGGCATGGTCGCGCGGCTGGACAACGCGCCCCACCCACGAGGTGATCGCGCAGGCGATCGGGGCGCTTGAGAACCTCGAGCACCGCGGCGCCTCCGGGGCCGACCCCACCACCGGGGACGGCGCCGGGATCCTCATGCAGATGCCCGACGCGCTGCTGCGCGCGGTGCTCGACTTCGACCTGCCCGCCGCCCGGGCGCTACGGGGTGCTGATGTGCTTCCTTCCGCTCGACGCGGAGGAGTGTGCGCGTCTGCGCGAGCTGCTCGAGCGCATCGTCCGCGCCGAGGGCCAGCGGGTGCTCGGCTGGCGCGAGGTGCCGGTGGACACCGCCCACGTCGGGCGCACCGCCGGCGCCTGCCGCCCCGCCATCTGGCAGCTGTTCGTCGGGGCCGGCGAGGACGCAGGCGGCGGGGACGCGGCGAGTGAGGTCGGGGCCGGCGGGGACGCAGCCGGCGGGGTCGGGGCCCGCGGGGCCGGCGGGGTCCGTGCCGGTGAGGTCGGCGGCCGGTGAGGTCGGGGCCGGCGGGGTCGACTTTGACCAGGACGCCTTCGAGCGCAAGCTCTTCGTGATCCGCCGCGTCTGCGAGCTTCGATCCCGCCGCCGCGGCCGGTCTGTACGTGACCTCGTCCTCCTCGCGCACGCTCAACTACAAGGGCATGCTGGTCTCCCACCAGCTCGCCGGCTTCTACCCCGACCTGCGCGACCCGCGCGCCGACCGCGATGGCGCTCGTGCACTCGCGCTTCTCGACCAACACGTTCCCCTCCTGGGAGCTCGCGCACCCCTACCGCGTGGTCTGCCACAACGGGGAGTTCAACACCGTTGATGGGCAACGTCTCCTGGATGCGCGCCCGCGAGTCCGAGCTGCCTCCGAGCTGTTCGGCGAGGACCTCGCCAAGATCCTGCCCGTCGTCAAGGCCGGCGACTCGGACTCCGCGACCTTCGACCGCGTGCTCGAGCTGCTGATGCTCGCCGGGCGCTCGCTGCCGCACGCGGTGATGATGATGATCCCCGAGGCCTTCCGCGAACGCGAGGACCTGCCCGCAGGAGCTGCGCGACTTCTACGCCTTCCACTCCTGCCTGATGGAGCCGTGGGACGGGCCCGCCTCGGTCGCGTTCACCGACGGGCGCGTGATCGGCGCGACGCTCGACCGCAACGGCCTGCGGCCCGGGCGCTGGGTGGAGACCGTCGACGGCCTCGTGGTGCTCGGCTCGGAGTGCGGACTGCTCGACATCGCGCCCGAGCGCATCCGGCGTCTTGGGCGCCTGCAGCCCGGCAAGCTGTTCCTCGTCGACCTCGAGCGGGGGTGCATCGTCGAGGACGGCGAGGTCAAGCGCGAGGTCTCCACCCGCCGGCCCTACGGCGAGTGGTTCGTGCGCAACTCCGTGCACTTCGACGACCTCCCCCCCTCCGAGGCGGTGACGATCTCCGACCAGCCGCTGCACGCCCGCCAGCGCGCGTTCGGCTACACCCAGGAGGACCTGCGCGTGCTGCTCACGCCGATGGCGCGCGACGGGGCCGAGCCGGTCGGCTCGATGGGCAACGACCTCGCGCTGGCCGTCCTCTCCGACCAGGCGCCCCCGCTGTTCTCCTACTTCAAGCAGCTCTTCGCGCAGGTCACCAACCCGCCGATCGACCCGATCCGCGAGGAGATCGTGATGAGCCTCGCGACCTCGACTCGGCACCGAGCGCAACCTCTTCGACGAGACGCCCGCCCACGCGCACAAGCTGATCCTGCGCCAACCGATCCTGCTCAACCGCGAGCTCGAGACGCTGCGCCACGTCGCCCACGACGAGTTCTCCGCGCGCACGCTCGACATCACCTGGCCGATCGCCGAGGGCGCCGCGGGCATGGAGCGGGCGCTCGAGCGCCTCTGCGCGCACTCGCAGGAGGCGATCGCCGAGGGCGTCAACATCCTGATCCTCTCCGACCGCTCGCTCGGGCCGCTGCGCGCGCCGATCCCCTCGCTGCTGGCGGTCTCCGCCGTGCACCACCACCTCGTGCGCGAGGGCACCCGCCTGCGCGCCGGGATCGTGCTGGAGTCGGGCGAGCCGCGCGAGGTGCACCACTTCGCCACGCTGATCGGCTACGGGGTGTCCGCCATCAACCCCTACCTGCTGCTGGAGACGCTGGACGAGCTCGCCTTCCGCGGGCTGCTCGAGCGCCGGGGGGCCGGCTCGAACGGGTGGCCGGAACGGCGAGGGCGCGGTGCCACCTCCGAGGAGGCGTCGCAGAACGTCGTCAAGGCGATCGGCAAAGGCCTGCTGAAGACGATCTCCAAGATGGGCATCTCCACGATCCAGTCCTACCGCTCCGCGCAGATCTTCGAGGCCGTCGGCCTCTCCCGCGAGCTGGTCGACCGCCACTTCACCGGCACCGCCTCGCGGATCGGCGGCGTCGGCCTGCCCGAGCTCGCCGTCAGGAGGCGCTGGTGCGCCACGCCCGCGCCTGGCCCGGCGCCGCACCGACGACCTGCTGCCGGTCGGCGGGGTGTACGCGTGGCGGCGCGACGGCGAGCGCCACATCTGGAACCCCGAGACGATCGCGCTCGTGCAGCACGCCGTGCGCGCCACCGAGGACGGCACAGGTCGCCGCCGCGCTCGCGGGGGACGCGCCAAGCGCACGAGTCCGTGCGCGAGAGCCCCGCCTACGCCCGCTACCGCGAGTACGCGCGCGCGGTCAACGAGGACGCCGCGCGCCGCGCCACGCTGCGCGGGCTGTTGCGGCTGCGCGGCGAGGGTGGCCGCCGCGGGCGAACGGTTCCGCGGGCGGCGAGGGATGCGGAAGCGGAAAGGGGGAGGACGGCCGGGGCCGTCGCGCTGGAGGAAGTCGAGCCCGCGAAGGACGATCGTGCGCCGCTTCTGCACCGGCGCCATGTCGCTCGGCTCGATCTCGCGCGAGGCGCACGAGACGCTCGCGATCGCGATGAACCGCCTCGGCGGGCGCTCCAACACGGGCGAGGGCGGCGAGGACCCCGTGCGCTTCCAGCCCGACCCCAACGGCGACCGCCGCCGCTCGGCGATCAAGCAGGTCGCCTCGGGGCGCTTCGGGGTGACGATCCACTACCTCGTCAACGCGGACGAGCTGCAGATCAAGATGGCCCAGGGCGCCAAGCCCGGCGAGGGCGGCCAGCTGCCGGGCCACAAGGTGGACAAGTACATCGGCTCGATCCGCCACACCACCCCCGGCGTCGGCCTGATCTCCCCGCCGCCCCACCACGACATCTACTCGATCGAGGACCTCAAGCAGCTGATCTACGACCTGCGCTGCGCCAACCCGCGGGCGCAGGTGTCGGTGAAGCTCGTCTCCGAGGTCGGCGTCGGCACGGTCGCCGCCGGCGTCTCCAAGGCCAACGCCGACCGCGTGCTGATCGCAGGCCACGACGGCGGCACCGGCGCCTCGCCGCTCTCCTCGATCCAGGCGGCGGGCGTGCCGTGGGAGATCGGCCTCGCCGAGACCCAGCAGACGCTGCTGCTCAACGAGCTGCGCTCGCGCATCGTGGTGCAGACCGACGGCCAGCTGAAGACCGGCCGCGACGTGCTGATCGCCGCGCTGCTCGGGCGCCGACGAGATGGGCTTCTCCACCGCCCCGCTGATCGCGACCGGCTGCATCATGATGCGCGCCTGCCACCTCAACACCTGCCCGGTGGGCATCGCCACCCAGGACCCCGAGCTGCGCAAGCGCTTCCAGGGGACGCCCGAGCAGGTCGTCAACTTCTTCTTCTACGTCGCCGAGGAAGTCCGCGAGCTGCTCGCCTCGCTGGGGCTGCGCTCGCTCGACGAGGCGATCGGCCGCGTGGACCTGCTGGAGGCGGCCCCGCGATCGACCACTGGAAGGCGCGCGGCGTCGACCTCACGCACATCCTCACCCACGTGGAGCTACGACGGGGAGCCTCGTCGCCCGACAGTGAACCCCAGCTCCAGGACGCGCTCGACTGGCAGCCGTGCCGCCGGGTGCAGCCGCCCCCGCCGGTGCTCGAGGACGCGCTCGACTGGCAGCTGGCTGGAGCGCGCCGGGCCCGGCGCTCGAACGCGGGCGAGCGGGTCGCGCCGTGCAGCTGCCGATCCGCAACGTCAACCGCTGCGTGGGGGGCATCCTCTCCAGCCACATCGCGCGCGCGCACGGCGCCGCGGGGCTGCCGGCCGACTCGATCGTGGTCGACTTCGAGGGCTCTGCCGGGCCAGAGCTTCGGCGGCTGGCTGGCGCCCGGGGTGACGTTCACGCTGCACGGCGACGCCAACGACTACGCCGGCAAGGGCCTCTCCGGCGGGGTGATCGCGGTGCGCCCGCGCGCGGGCATGGCGGCCCGACTTCGTCGCCGAGCACAACGTGATCGTCGGCAACACCGTGCTCTACGGGGCGACCGCCGGCAGGGCCTTCTTCCGCGGTCTCGCCGGCGAGCGCTTCGCGCGTGCGCAACTCCGGCGCGTGCGCGGTCGTGGAGGGCGTCGGGCGACCACGGCTGCGAGTACATGACGGGCGGGCGCGTGGTCGTGCTCGGCTCCACGGGGCGCAACTTCGCCGCCGGCATGTCCGGCGGGGTCGCCTACGTGCTCGACGAGCACGGCGCCTTCCCGGCGCGCTGCAACATGGGCATGGTCGACCTCGAAGCGCTGCTCCTCCGCGGACGCGATCGAGCTGCGCGCGCTGGTCGCCGAGCACGAGCGAGCGCACCGACTCCCCGGTCGCGCGGCGCGTGCTCGCCGAGTGGGAGGAGCTGCTCGCGCGGGGCGCGTTCGTGAAGGTAATGCCCGCGCGACTACCGGCGGGTGCTCGCGGAGCTCGCCGCCGAAGAGGAGCAGGCCGAGGGAGTCGCGGCGGCCTGATGGGCGGGGCGCGGCGCCCCAGTCGATGAGTTGCGGCGCAGTGGCCTGGCTGAGCAACCCCGGTGGCGGCTGGATCGGCTGCACACTGATGGGCAAGCTCGGCGGCTTCCTGCAGATCGAGCGCCGCGGCGTGCCCTACCGCGACGCGCGCGAGCGCGCGCACGACTACCGCGAGTTCATGGTGCTGCGCCCCGAGGCGCGAGCTGCGCGAGCAGGGCGCCCGCTGCATGGACTGCGGCGTGCCCTTCTGCCACAACGGCTGCCCGCTCGGCAACCTGATCCCCGACTGGAACGACCTCGTCTACCGCGACCGCTGGCGCGAGGCGATCGCGCAGCTGCACGCCACCAACAACTTCCCCGACTTCACCGGGCGCCTCTGCCCCGCGCCGTGCGAGGCGGCGTGCGTGCTGGAGATCCGCGAGGGCGACGCGGTCACGATCAAACAGATCGAGCACGCCATCGTCGAGCGCGCCTTCGCCGGAGGGCTGGATCAGACCCGAGCCCCCTCGCCGCGCCGTGAGACCGGCCAGGCGCGTCGCCGTCGTCGGCTCCGGGCCCGCGGGGATGGCCGCCGCCCAGCAGCTGCGCCGCGCCGGGCACGCGCGTGACGCTGTTCGAGCGCGACGAGGCGGCCGGCGGCCTGGTGCGCTTCGGGGTGCCCGACTTCAAGATCGAGAAGCGCGTCGTCGAGCGCCGCGTGCAGCAGTTGCGTCGCCGAGGGCGTCGAGCTGCGCTGCGGCGTGGACGTCGGGCGCGACCTCTCCGTGCAGGAGCTGCGCGCCGAGCTTCGACGCGGTGGTGCTCGCCACCGGCTCGCGCGTGCCGCGCGATCTGCCCGTCCCGGGGCGCGAGCTGAGGGGGTGCACTTCGCGATGGACTACCTCTACCAGCGCAACCGCTCGATCGCGCGGGAGCTCGAAGCCACGGTCGTCCTGCGCGCGGAGGGCCACCGCCTCCGCCGAACCTGACGGGGCCGGTCGATCCCGATGCGCCTACCGCCGCGACTCTGCGGCGGAGCCGATCACCGCCGCCGGCAAGCACGTGGTCGTGATCGGCGGCGGCGACACCGGCGCGGACTGCGTCGGCAACGCGCTGCGCGAGGGCGCCGCCTCGATCGTGCAGCTGGAGCTGCTGCCCGAGCCGCCCGCGCACCGGCCCGACGAGCGCACCCCGTGGCCGGAGTGGCCGCTGAAGTACCGCCTCTCCTACGCGATGGAGGAGGCGCGCGAGGAGGGCGTGGGGGAGCAGGACTACGCGGTGACGACCACGCACTTCAGCGGCGACGCCGACGGCGTCGTGGCTGCGCTGCACCTCGCCCGCGCCGCAGCCCGCGCCGCCGTTTGCGCCGATGCGAGGGCACCGAGCGCGAGCTGCCCGCCCAGCTGGTGCTGCTCGCGATGGGCTTCCTCGGACCCAGAGCAGGCGCTGCTCGAGCAGCTCGGCGTCGAGCGGGACCCGCGCGGCAACGTCAAGGCCGTCACGCCCTACACGACCTCCGTCGAGGGCGTCTTCGCCGCCGGCGACGCGCGCCGCGGGCAGTCGCTGATCGTGTGGGCGATCAACGAGGGCCGCCAGTGCGCGCGGATGGTCGACCGCTTCCTTGCCTCCAAACGCAACGGGAGCGCGACCCCACCCGCGCTGCTGCCCGAGGACGGGGCTCTACCCGGCCACGCCGCCGCTGACGAAGGCCCGGAGGGTCCGCCGTCCGCACGTCAGCGGCGGGGTCAGCGTCGAGTAGCGGTTTGCCGTTGGGGGCGTGCCACGAGTTCGCGGACGATCCCATAGCACCGCGCCAACCCGCGAGACGTGATCGATCCACGTGCGGGCATCGGTGTCGATGAGCCCAACGAGCTCGAGCATATCGTCGTAGTGGCCGGCGAGCGGCCTGCGGATGACCGTCTCGTGGTGGGCGAGACGGTTGCGAAACGGCACGAGCTTGGACATCAGGGCTGCGACCTCGGCGCGACTGCCCGATCCGTCGGGAAATGCCCTATGCAGATGAGAGACCCACAGCCGGTCGTACCGCTTGTCGAAGAGCGCACGCCAGAATCCGAATGCTAGGCCCGCAACGACGCGAGCGCGTGTCGGCACGCTGCCTTCCCGCTCAATGCGTGAAACCGTCTCCTCGACGCGCCTGCGCGAGGTATCGTTGAGGATCGCTGGATCATGGAGCCAGGTCGAGGACACCGCGGCGGAGGCGACGACAGGGGCGAATTGAGCGTCGATTGCATTGCGCAACGCCACCTCGACGTGATGAAGCGTCTCAAACATCGCTGCTGAGACCCGCGCATTCCAGACGTAGAGCGCGATGGCCCGCTCGTGATCGTCGTTGGCCTCGGCAAGGTAGGGCGCAAAGCGCGCTTCCGTGATCCATCTGGTGGCTTGTGTGGGCTTCATCGAAGGCTGGAGATTGGGGGGTTGTCGCGCTAGAATAGTTGGGGTATGCCCCAGGTAAGGCTCTCCCGCTTCGGCGGTGATCCCCCTGGGGCTCCGTCGTTCTGGGAACCTCAAGGCAGGTTCCCAGGAGGTCGTTCCCATCTCGGCTATGCCGCACCGCTAGGCTGAGGCTGCGATGAGTGGGCCACAGAACGGACACCTCGCCTCCGGCGCGCTCGACCGAGGCTCCTCCATGGGCGCGCTCCCCCGCGTGTGCGTCATCGGCGCCGGCTCCTCCGGGATCACCGCGGTGAAGGCGCTCGCCGATCGGGACGTCCCCTTCGACTGCTTCGAGAAGTCCGACAAGGTGGGCGGCAACTGGGTGTTCGGCAACCGCAACGGGATGTCCTCGTCGTACTCGACGCTGCACATCAACACCTCGCGCGAGCGGATGGAGTACGCCGACTTTCCGATGCCCCCCTCCTACCCCGACTTCCCCCGCCACGACCAGATCGCGCGGTACTTCGACGACTACGTCGAGCACTTCGGCCTGCGCGAGCGGATCACCTTCAACACGGGGGTGGAGCACGCCCGCCCGCGCGCGGACGGCGTGTGGGAGGTGACGCTGGAGGGCGAGGGCGCCGCGGGCGGCCACGAGACTCGCCACTACGACGCGCTGCTCGTCGCCAACGGCCACCACTGGCTTCCGCGCTGGCCGGAACCCGCGGTCCCCGGCTCCTTCGACGGCGAGCAGATCCACGCCCACGACTACAAGGAACCGAGCCAGCTCGCGGGCCGGCGGGTGGTCGTCGTGGGGATGGGCAACTCCGCGATGGACATCGCCGTGGACGCCTCCTACCACGCGCTCTCGACGACGCTGGTCGCGCGCCGCGGGGTCCACGTGGTGCCCAAGTACATCCTCGGCCGCCCGCTCGACGCGGGGGTGCGCCCGAGCCGCCTGCCGTTCACGTGGCTACTGCGCGGAATGCAGGTCGTCACGCGCCTGACGGTGGGCCCGATGGATCGCTACGGGCTGCCGCTGCCAGACCACCGCCTCGGGCAGTCCCACCCGACGGTCTCCTCGCGGATCCTCGACCGGCTCGCGCACGGCGCGATCACGGTCAAGCCGGAGATCGCCGAGCTCGCGAGCGACCGGGTGCGCTACGCCGACGGCAGCGAGGAGCAGGCCGACCTGATCGTGTACTGCACGGGCTACCGGATCAGCTTCCCGTTCCTCGACGAGCGCCTCATCTCGGCGCCCGAGAACCGTCTCGTGCTCTACAAGCGGGTCTTCTCGCCCGCTCACCCGGGGCTGTACTTCATCGGCTTCGTCCAGCCGTGGGGGGCGATCATGCCGATCGCCGAGCTGCAGAGCCGGCTCGTTGCCGGCCACCTGACGGGCGAGTACACGCTGCCCTCCCGTGCGGAGATGGAGCGCGACATGCAGACGATGCTGCGCCGCCAGAGCCGCCGCTACCGGGCCTCCAAGCGGCACACGATCCAGGTGGACTTCTCCAACTACATGGTCGAGCTCGACGACGAGCGCCGCGCCGGTGCCGCGCGAGCCCAGGCCCAGGGCTTCGCGTTGCCGCTGCCCCCACGGGCCGCGGAGACGGCGGCGCTTGCATCCTAGACTGGCCTGAGTGGAGAGATTTTGCCGCCACAACCGCTTCATCGAGCGCTGCCCGATCTGCCGGGAGACCGTACCGGGCATCGCCCCGCCCGAAGGTGGGGCGAAACGCGCGCGCGCGAAAGGCGCCGAGGGGTCCAAACGGAGTGCTAACGGCTCCGCCGCCGGCGGCGCGCGTCGTGGTGGGGGTGTGCGGGGCCGCAGGGGCACGGGGCTGCACGTCAGCCACGAACGCCGCGCCGAGGACGACGGCTACCGCTCACCGCTCACGCCCGGGCTGCGCGCCTCCCAGGACGCGGAGCGGCTGGCTGAGGAGATCGCGTTCGCAGAGGGGCGGCTGCTGGCACTCACCACCGCACCGCCGGACCTCTACGGGGAGATGCGCGAGGAGGAGGACTCCGAGCAGGCGCTGTGGATGTGCTTCCTGAGCGCCTACCTCTGCCCGCTGGAGGGTGGGCGGGATTCCGATCCCTTCGTCGGCATCCGCCGCGCGCTCGAGGCCGACTGGCGCGCCGGCGAGCTGCCCGACCTCGAGGGGATCCCGCTCGGCCCCCGCACCTCCCACGACCCCGCGCGGGGAGACGCCACGCTGCGCGCCTACCTGCAGTGGGCCGCCCGCTCCGCACAGCAGGCCGACGGGTCGGGGGCGCCCCCGGACCACACGGTCGAGGCGCCGAGGAACGCGGTGGCGGCGCCCGGGCACATGCTCGGGGCGCCGGGGCACGCGTACGTGGTCGGGGCGGGCGGGCCGCAGGTTGGTGTCGTCCCCACCGCAACCGTGGTCGATACCGTCGGTTGGGCTCCCGCGTTCGTGGGCGACCCCGCCTGGACCCCCGGGCGGCGCTTCGGGCGGCTCTTCGAGCGGCTCACGCTCCCGGGCCTCGCGCGGATGGGCCGCTACGAGCTGCTCCTCACGATCGGCCGCGTCGGGCTGTGCGAGCTGCGCGCCGACGCCCTGTACTTCACGAACGCGCCGGGCGCCGCGCACGGCGACCTCGCCACGCTGGGCGCCAAGCGCGTCTTCGGGATCGGTGACCCGATCCACCTCGAGCCGCGCGCGCGGGAGCTGGCGAAAGCGGCGTCGGTGCCGATCGAAGCGCTCGACCTGGCGCTCGCCAACTGGGAGGCGGGCGAGCGGGCGACGCTGGGCGTCCCCTCCGAGGCGCTGGACGCGCACGCGCTGGAGCGCGCTCGCGCGGCGCTCGATCTCTGAAAAGTGCCGTCCACACCGGTGCTTACAGTCTGCGGCGATGCCGCTCTGCTTCATCGAACCGCAGGACGCGATCCGGGTGGTCGCCGAGTCGGTCGGCCGTGAGGCGCGCAGGCAGCTGGTGGGCGAGGTCGTGCGGGCGTGGGTTGACGACATCCCCGACCAGGAGCTCTCGGTCGCACTACGCGAAAGCGATCGCGGATCTCGACGACGACGACCTACAGCTGCTCGCCGCGTGGCACGCCTCGCTGGAGGTGGGCCAGCCGATCGCGAACACCGCATTCCTGCAGGGCATCTTCCACAGCCTCGGCGAGAACCGCCGCGAGGCGCTGAAGATCGCGGCGGGCTTCCGTGGCGAGGAGGCGTTCCAGGAGGGCGTTGCCGAGGACCAGGTGCTCGACACCGTCCTGCCCCGGCTCTCCCGCGGGCCGTGCCAACGAGCTCGCCCACGAGTGCATCCAGCTGTATATCTGGGACCGCATGGGCTGCGACAACTAGCAGGCCGCATGGCGGCGCTGGCCGATCGGGGAGCGCATCTGATCTCCGATCGGTCTGCGTCCTCGGTCGCTCGTGTGCCGAGCACACTTCGCTTCCTGCGTCCTTGCCTCGCTTGCCCTGCGACCTGCTAGACGGTTCTTGAATCCTCGACGGCTACACTCGCGCTATGCCCGAACCTGCCGCTACGACCGTCGAGGCCGACGACGTCCTCGACGCGCTCTCCAACGTGATCGACCCCGAGCTCGGCCTCGACTTCGTCGAACTGGGGCTCATCTATGGGGTGGAGGTCGATGGCGGAAGCGTGCACATCACCTTCACGCTCACCACCCCGGCGTGCCCGATCGGCCCGCAGGTGACAGAACAGATGGAAGAGTTCGTGGGCGAGCTCGAAGGCGTCCAGGCCGTGGAGTGCGAGATGATCTTCGTGCCCCCGTGGTCGCCCGAGCGGATGAGCGAGGACGCCAAGTTCGCGCTCGGATTTTCAAGCACTACGCCGACTGCGCCGCCGCGGCCCCGCGCGCAAGCGAGACCAGCGCCGCGAGCTCCTCCGCGATGCGCTCCCCAAAGCGGTCGAGGTCGTACATCGCGTCGAGGTCCCCGAGCAGGCCAAAGTTCATCTGCCCGTCGTAGGACATGATCGCGATTGCAAGGGCGTGGTGCTGGGGCAGGAACGCCACCGGGTAGGCCTCGAGCATCCGGCGGCCCAGGACGTAGAGTGGGAACTGGGGGCCGGGGACGTTGGTGACGATCAGGTTGAAGAGGCGCGTGGAGAAGTTCAGCCGCGAGGCCTGCGCGAGGATCGTGGGCGGGGCGAAGTTCTGCGCGCCCGCGATCACCTCCGCGCCGAGCGCCTGCTTGGACTCCTTCAGGCCGTCCATCTCCCGTTTGACGAAGCGCAGGCGCTGCAGCGGGTCGGCCATGTAGACGGGGAGCGGGCCGCGCATCACCACGATGCGGTTGCCCCCCTGGTGGTGCTCGTCTTCGGCACGCACCGAGACGGGGACCAGCGCGCGCAGCTCCAGGCCCTCGGTGCGCACCCCGCGGTCGATCAGGAAGTCGCGCAGCGCGCCTGCCACGACAGCGAGTACGACGTCGTTGACGGTGCAGTCGAACGCGTTCTTGACGAGCTTGAAGTCGGCCAGCGGGGAGCCGACCCCGACGAAGCGCCGGTGGGGGCCGATGTCCACGTTCAGGGGTGTCGCCGGCGCGGGGTTCAGAACCGCCCAGACGATCTCCCCCACGCCCTCGGCAGCCTCGCGCGCGGAGTGCAGCGCGTGGTCGGGGTGCGCCAGCGCGTCGGCCGCCCCCGCGAGCTAGCTCGGCGCCCGCGCGCAGCGCCCCACGCGTCCCCGCGGCGAGCAGCTCCAAGGTGCCGGGTTCGCGGTGGGGCTGCCACGGGCGCCCGGAGTGGCGGACCGGCGGCGGGGTGGGGGAGAGGTCGAACAGCACCGTCGCGAGGTCCACGCCCGCGATGCCGTCGATCAGCGAGTGGTGGGTCTTCGAGATCAGCGCGAAACGGTCGTCCCTGAGCCCCTCGATCAGCCACATCTCCCACAGCGGCTTGGAGCGGTCGAGCTGCTGGGAGAAGATGCGCGCGGTGAGGTTGCACAGCTGCTCCCAGTCCCCCGGCGCCGGCAGCGCGGTGTGGCGCACGTGGTACTCGAGGTTGAAGCTAGGGTCGTCCACCCACACCGGGCGGCTGGCGTCGAGCGCGGTGTGCGTGGAGGCGAGCTTGTGGCGGTAGCGGGGTACCAGGTGCAGGCGCCGGCGGATCTGTTCGAGGAACTCCTCGAGCGCCGGCGGGGGCCCCTCCAGCAGCGTCAGCCCGCCGACGTGCATGTGCGAGGAGGGGCCCTCCTGGAGCAGGAAGGAGGCGTCGGTCGCCGTGAGCCTGTCGAGGTGACGCTGGGGCATGGCGAACTAGGGTATCCGGCCGAATCGGAAGTGCAAGGGTCGGTGGCGAGATCGCGCTGATGCGTGGGTGGGCAGGCGTGCAGGCGGACCTCGGGTGGGCGACACCCGGGAGGACGCTCTGCCCGGCCCTACAATCCCCGGTGGTGCCCGAGAAGGCCAAGGTGGCCCCCAACACGGTGGAGAAGATCCTGCTCGCCGCTCCGCGCGGGTACTGCGCGGGGGTCGATCGCGCGGTGCAGACGGTCGAACGCGCGCTGGAGCTGCACGGGCGGCCGGTGTACGTGCGCAAGGAGATCGTGCACAACAAGCACGTGGTCGCCCAGCTGCGCGCGCGGGGGGCGGTGTTCGTCGAGGAGGAGACCGAGGTGCCCGAGGGTGCGGTGACGGTCTTCTCCGCGCACGGGGTCGCGCCGAGCGTGCGCGCCAACGCGCAGGCCCGCCGGCTGCAGACGATCGACGCGACGTGCCCGCTGGTGACGAAGGTGCACGTCGAGGCGCGGCGCTTCGCCGAGCAGGGCTACACGGTCGTGCTCGTCGGCCACGCCGGCCACGAGGAGGTCGAAGGCACGATGGGGGAGGCGCCCGAGCGGATCGTGCTCGTGCAGAACGAGCGTGACGTGGATGCGCTGCAGGTGGAGGACCCCGAGCGCGTCGCCTACATCACCCAGACCACGCTCTCGGTGCACGAAACGGCTGCGATCGTCGAGCGCCTGCGCGAGCGATTCCCGAAGATCGCGGGCCCCCGTACCGAGGACATCTGCTACGCCACCACCAACCGTCAGGCGGCGGTCAAGCAGATGGCCGGCAGTGCGAGCTGATGCTCGTGATCGGCTCGCGCAACTCCTCCAACTCGGTGCGCCTCGTGGAGGTCGCGCGCGACTGCGGCACCGAGGCGTACCTGGTCGACAACAGCCGCGAAGTGCGCGAGGAGTGGCTGGCGGGCCGGCGCGTCGTGGGTGTCTCCTCCGGCGCGAGCGCCCCCGACGAGCTGGTGCGTGGAGCTGCTCGACTTCTTCCGTGCGCGGGGCGTGCCCGAGGAGGGCATCTCCGAATTCCACGTAATCCGCGAGGACGTCCGCTTCATGCTCCCCAAGCCGATCCGCGAGGCCGTGGCGGCCGCGGGAGCCTCGTAGGGCCCTCGTCACAATAGATGCCGGATCTGGGGTGGTCGATCCGTGGATGGGATGCGACGCACGTGAGCGCAGCCGTGCTGGTGGCACGGCGAGCATCGCGGGTGGCGCAGACCGCCGCGGAGCGGCCGCATCCAGGCCGGCAGATATTGGGACGTGGGCCCTTAACGGCGTTGCCCCGCCCGGGCAGGACAGGTTCGCCGGGCGGCAGAGCGCGCCCGCGGGTGGCGCCGTGCGTACGCTGATCGTCTCCGACCTGCACCTCGGGAGCGCCGGCGGCGTCGATCTGCTGCGCCGCCCCGAGCTGCGCGAGCCGCTGCTGGAGGCAGGCGCGCGCCGCGGACCGCGTGGTGCTGGCGGGCGACGTGCTGGAGCTGCGCCACGGCCCGCGCCGCGATGCGCTGGCGGCGGCGCGCCCCTTCTTCGAAGAGCTCGGCCGGGCGCTCGCGGAGCGCGAGGTCGTCGTGTGCGCCGGCAACCACGACCACGCCCTGGTCGAGCCGTGGCTGGAGCGCCGCAGCGAACTCCCCGCGCAGGCGCCGCTCGGCGCCGAGCAGCTGATCGCGGTGACGCCCGGAGTGCCCACCCCCTCCGCGATGGTGGCCCAGCTGGCGCAGTGGGCGGCCCCGGCGCGTCTGACGCGCCGCGTACCCCGGCCTGTGGGTGCGCCCCGACGTGTACGTCACCCACGGCCACTACCTCGACTGCCACCTCACGATCCCCACGCTCGAACGCCTCGGCATCGGCGCGATGTGCCGGATGCTGCGCCGCCCGGCGGACGCGCTCACGGGCCCCGAGGAGTACGAGGCGGTCATGACCCCAGTGTTCGCGTGGATCGACGCGGTCGCCCGCCAAGCTCCTACCGGCGAGACGCTCAACGGCGGCACGACGGTCCGCGCGTGGCGCGCGCTGGGGGGCGGGGGCGCCGCGACGGCGGGGCATGGCGACGATCTGGAGCCCACCCACGGCCGCGCAACGGATGAGCCACCGCATGGCGGGCCTAGGCCGCACGCTGCGCCGGCACGCGCTCGCGGGCTCCTTCCAGCTCGGCGTGGCGGCGCTCAACCGCGCGGGCCTCGGCCCCCTGGGCACGGACCTGTCGAGCGGAGAGCTGCGCCGCGCCGGCCTGCGCGCGATGGGCGAGGTGGCGGCGCGCCTGGATTTGGCCCCGCCGACCCGCGTACGTCGTCTTCGGCCACACCCACCGCGCCGGCCCGCTGCCGCGCGACGACGCAAGCGAGTGGACGCACGCCCGACGGCGCGCGCCTGACGAATGCGGGCTGCTGGACGTACGACTCCTACTTCCTCACCCCGACCGCGGGCGAGAGCCCCTACTGGCCGGGCGGGTGCGTTGTAGTCGAGGACGAAGGCCCGCCGGTCCTGCGGCGGCTGCTCGATGCGCGCACCCACGCGGAGCTCGCGCCCATCTAAGCGATGATCGAATCGCACGCCTCCTGGGCGTCGAGGGCCAAGGATGGCAAGGACGCAGTGAGCGAAGGGTGTTCAGCGCACGAGCGATCGAGGACGCCGCCAGCCGCCGGCCATCGACGCCCAGGCTACCCGATGCTTCCGACCATCTCTAGCTGGATCAGCCGGTTCAGCTCCACCGCGTACTCCATCGGCAGCTCCTTCGTGACCGGCTCGATGAAGCCGTTGACGATCATCGCGGCGGCCTCGTCCTCGGTGAAGCCGCGGGAGCCCATGTAGAAGAGCTGGTCGTCGGAGATGCGCCCCACCGTGGCCTCGTGGGCGACGGTGACGTGGGGGTTCTGGATCTGGATGTCGGGCCAGGTGTCCGAGCGCGAGCGACCGTCCATCATCAGCCCGTCGCACTGCACGCGCGCTTTGGAGCCCGCCGAGTGGGGGCCCATCCGCACGAGGCCGCGGTAGCCCATGATGCCGCCGTCCTTGGAGATCGACTTGGCGAGGATGTTGGAGGTCGTGTTGGGCGCGAGGTGGACGACCTTCGCGCCGGTGTCCTTGTGCACGCCGCCGGAGGCGACGCCGACGTTGAGGTGGTCGGCGCGGGCGCCCTCGCCCATCAGGTAGGAGCCGGGGTAGAGCATCACGTACTTGGCGCCCATCGAGCCGCCGACCCACTCGACCGTGCCGCCGGCGTCCACGACGGCGCGCTTGGTGTTGAGGTTGTAGACGTCCTTGGACCAGTTCTGCACCGTGGTGTAGCGGGCCTTGGCGCCCTCGTGCACGAAGATCTCGACGACGGCGGAGTGCATCGAGTTGACCGAGTACGTCTGCGCGGTGCAGCCCTCGATGTAGTTGACCTCAGAGCCCTCGTCGGCGACGATCAGGGTGTGCTCGAAGGTGCCCTCGCCGGCGCCCTCCATGCGGAAGTAGGACTGCAGCGGCAGGTCGCACTTGACGCCCTTGGGGATGTAGCAGAAGGCTCCGCCGGACCACACGGCGCCGTGGAGCGCGGAGAACTTGTTGTCCTGCGCGGGGACGCATTTGTTCATGAAGTATTTCTGCACCAACTCGGGGTACTCGGTGATGGCGGTGTCCATCGAGCAGAACAGGATGCCCTGCTTGGCGTACTCCTCCTTGAGCCCCTCGTACACGGGCTCCTGGCGCCACACCCCGACGACGCCGGCGAGGTGCTCGCGCTCGGCCTGGGGGATGCCGAGGTCCTCGTAGGTCTGCTTCATCTCCGCGGGGACGTCGTCCCAGCAGTTGAAGCGCCCGGCGGTGGGGGGCGAGTAGAGCACGAGGTCGTCGAGGTGCAGCCCCGACAGGTCGATGCTCCACGTGGGCATCGGCTTGCGTTCGAAGATCTCCAGCGCCTTGATCCGTTTGTCGGCCATCCAGTCGGGCTCGCCCTTGATCTTCGAGAGCTCGCTGACGACCTCCCGCGAGATCCCCTGGCGCGCGCGCAACTGCCCCTGCTCGTCCTCGACGATCGGGCTGGGCTTGGTGATCCTGACGGTGTCGGTTGCGGCCATGGTGCTCCTTCGCTTGAATCCCGTGCTCTGAGGTAGGGATTCTATCGCGTTCAGCGGAGGACCACAGCGCGCGGCAGGCCGGAGGCCGATTTTTTGATGAGGGCCGCCCCGAGGCGGCCCCAGCGGCGTTCGTTGCGCGGGGTTGGGCGTGTCGAGGAGATCAATCGGAGGCTGCGTTCGATTCGACATTGATCGGCTCGATGAGCTCCTCGTCGGTGACGGTGTAGGTGACCGATCCGCGCAGGCTCTTCGGCTCATTTGCGGTGGGGACGTGGGCTGCCTTCAGCGGGTTCTCCCAGCGCAGCTCGGTGAACCTCGCGAAGTCGGTGTCCGCCGAGCAGACGGTCAGGCCGTGCTCGAGCGCGAGGGCGGCGAGCTGCGCGTCGGTGATTACTTTGCCCCGTAGCTGGTAGCGCTTGACGAGGTCGCCGAGAACCGCTGCGTGGCGGTCCGTCGGCACCGGTATCCACACAACCTCGCACGCGAGCCACTCTTCGATCTGCTGCCACGCCTCGTCGGGGCCGAGTGGCCGCTTGGAGGCACCCGGGTGGGTGGCGATGCGCAGGAACGCGGCGAGCGATTGCCACGGCAGGCCCACGCGCCGGTCGCCGTTGAGGACGTCGCCGAGCCACTCCCGGGCGGGCGTGTGGAAGGGACTCTCTCGATCGACCGCGAACAGCAGCAGGTTCGCGTCGAGCAGCATCAGCGCCAGACGGGTCCTTCGATCTGCTCCAGCGCCTCGGCCACGTCCGTCACATCGACCGTGAGGCCGAGCCCGTGGGTGCGCTGCACGAACCCGGGGCGGGAGGCGCCCTGACGGGCAAGGCCGCTGCGCGCCAGTTCGTTGATCGCCTCGCTCAGGCCGAGCGAGCGCTCGCGGCGCAGCTGCTCGACCGCGGCGGTTACGTCGTCTGCAAGGTTCACGGTGGTGCGCACCGGCACATTATAGCATCGCGATGCGCCTATCTGGGCATCGCGATGCGGCTCTGCGCGGGTCAGTGCGACGGTACTCGCCCTACGGCTTCGGCATCTGCCACGCGCCCGGACTGGAACTGCTTGACCGCGGCGGGCGAAGGAGACCAGTCGGAGACATTTTGTGAGGACTTGCGCCCCGCCCGGTGGGCGAATGCGCCTTTTCGCGTGCGAGCTCCCGAATCTTCAGGCGCCCAGGCGTACCTTGCTGTTCGAACAGGCCCGTACTCGGGCCTCGATCACGGGATGGAGAAGGGACTACGAGACAGACATAGGGCCGGCATCGGGGGCGCCTTTGCTTTGTGGATCGGCGCGTCGGCGTCGGCCACGACTTCAAGAGCAAAGGAGCAGTGCGATGAAGCATCTGAAGATCATTGGACTCTGCCTGGTGGCCGTGTTCGCGATCGGCATGACCACGGCGGCGGGCGCCTCGGCGGCGCCGGTCTGGGAACAATGCGGCGAAGCGGGGTCCACGACCAAATACTCCGAACATCAATGCCTCAAAGTCGAATCGGGCGGCAAATGGTCGTGGCAGGAAGTCAAAGCTACTGAGAAAGCCATCGGTCACGGCACGCTGACGCTGGCCGACACGAAAATCCCGGTGATTGGCAGGGTCGAAGTCTCCTGTTCGTACACACTCAAGGGCACCGTCGGCCCGGGGAAGTTCGACCGGATCGAAACCGTCGAAGTTGGTGCGTGTACGGCCGGGAAAAATTGTGAAACAGTCACCAAAAATGCGGAAGCGGTCAATCTTCCGTGGCAAACGGAACTCTCTGAAACGACAGAAAAAGCGGTGCGGGACACGCTGACCGGCACCGGCAAAGGGTCGCCGGGCTGGAAGGTGTCCTGCAAGGTCCTGGGCCTTGAAAAAAGCGACGAATGCACGAAAGAAACAGGTGCCACGGCGATCGAAAGCAGACTCGCGAACGGAACGGAAAACCTGGTCGTGTCGACCTTTGGGCCGGCGTTCGGGAAAGCGACCTGCTCGGTGGGCGGCGCCGAATCCGGTGAAATCAAGGGCAGCGTCGCGATCGGCAAGGAAAACGGTTGGGGGCTGCGCGCCGGACCGGCGGTCGCACCCACCCCGGCTTCGATCGAACGGGTGAATTTCCTGAACAACATCGAAGTGGTGATTGACCACCAGACCAACGCCGAAAAAGAAAAATCCAAGACGATCGAAGAATATGAAACTGAACACTCCGAAACCGAAAACTTCGAGTGGGTGGCCGGCAAGAAAAACTGGCCGATAGCCTACACAAAAGGCACCAAAATCAAGCTCGAAGCGAGGTTCTCGGTCGGCCCGGCGACGCTCAAATTCCTGAAAGAAGAAATCGAATCGGGAAGCACGGTGCCGATCGTTGCCGAAATGATCGTCGGCACAACCACGCTCACCTTCAAACGGACCATGACCGCCCTGGAAATCAAAGAACAGCTTACCAAACACGAAAAATACATCGCGTGGGGCGAAGTGGAATCGGTTCAGGCGTTGCCTGAAGCTGTAAAGGTCTACGAAGTGGGCACCAAAAACGTGGCCTCCATTGCGTGGTACTGGACGGTGAAAAGCAAAGGGGTCGCCTACGAACAGAGCCTGGGCGTCACTGAACACAACCTCTACCTGACCTTCGCGAAAGCAGCCAAACAGAAGTTTTCAGGTAAAGAATTTGCGGTCCCCTTCTATCTTACTGTGCTGGACAGCGACACTCAGGGGATAGAAAAAACAGCCGCCCAGCCTCCGACTGAAGGGGAAGTCATCAAAGGCGCATGGAGCGAATACGAAACCAAAAAATTGGGCATCCGGTGGTACAGCGTGGCGACCGGCATCATCCACAGAGGCGGTCCTCTGCTGAAGTACTACGAAGAAATCGCTATCGGAAAAACGCCCAAAGAAGTCGCGGAAGTGGGGTTCGCGTGTAGAACCACTTCCGTAAAGGGTCTGCTCGAAACCGGTAAAAGCCAGTGTCACGGGTGGTCCGAAATATTCTCGTTTGCGCTCGCGAACGAGGGTGTCTCGTCGGTGACACAGGAAGTGTTTCCAGAATTCGGCGGAGCGGGCGAATGCCCGATAACCGTGGAATGCTGGCTCCTCGTCAAGGATTGGAAATTCAACGGCGCGGAAGGAGCGCCACCCTTCCCTTACGAAAACGCGCAGCTGGAAGACATCACGGGCGCCGAAGGGCAGGGCGGAGTCAAAAATCCAACGTCGGTGTTCACCAGGCACTTCATCGTGGAAGCCAAGAAAGGGTCCGAAAAGCTGTACGACCCGTCGTATGGCAGCGAACCGGTGGAAGGGGCGAACCGCCTCAAACAGTACCAGGAAAAATACATCGAAGGATTCTGCAACCCGACGCTGGAAAAATGCCAGAAAGCGCCAGCGGCTCTGCAGCTCAAAACCAAAGAATTTGAAACATACGAATGATGGCCCGCGTCACGGGTGGGGGCTCATGGCCCTCGCCCGTGGCTGGGCGTTTTGGTGAGCGGCGGCGTCCGGTGTCGCGAGCGCAGCGGCGTTCACACCGGCCAGTCGTGGTCGCCGCTGACCGCCCCGCGCACGACCTTGAGGTTCAGCAGCGCGCACTTGCGCCGGGTGGCGGAGACCGGGATGCCGAGCAGGTCGAGCATCCAGTCGGCGCCGAGCGCGCCGACCTCCTGCAGCTCCATACCCTTGAGCTCCTCGGAGGCGATCGACGCGGCGGCCTGCGAGATCGCGCAGCCGTGGCCGTCGAAACGCAGATCCTCGATGCGCCCGTCCTTGACGCGGATCTGCACGCTCAGCTCGTCGCCGCAGAGGGGGTTGTGCTCGGTTGCCTCTAGGTCGTGGGGCTCCAGCTCGCCGAAGTTGCGGGGGCGCTTGTAGTGGTCGAGGATGTAGTCGCGGTACAGGTCGTCCATCAGCGTTCGCCTCCCGCGGCAGCTCGCGGGTCGGCTTGCGGGCCACGGGCGGAGAGTGTCACGCCGTGGAGAGTCCGTCCGCGGCGCACGATTGCCCTCACAGCCCGAAGACCTCGCGGCCCGCATTCAGCGCGTCGATCAGCGCGTCGACCTCCGCGGGGGTGGTGTAGATCCCCACGCTCGCTCGCGCGGTGGCGTCGAGGCGCAGGCAGCGCATCAGCGGCTGCGCGCAGTGGTGGCCGGCGCGGATGCACACGCCCTCGCGGCTCGCCAGCTCGGCGATGTCGTGGGGGTGCATCCCCTCGATCGTGAACGACGCGAGGCCGCCGCGGTCCTGTGCGCTCGGGGGGCCCACGACGTGCAGGCCGGGGACTTCGGCGAGGCTTCCCAGCAGGTGCGCCGTGAGTGCCAACTCGTGGGCGCGGACGCGCTCCATCCCGAGGCCCTTCAGGTACTCGACCGCGACGCCCAGGCCGACGGCCTCGGCGACCATCGGGGTTCCCGCCTCGAACTTGTACGGCAGCTCGTTCCACGTCGCGCTCTCGAAGTCGACCGAGGCGATCATGTCCCCGCCGGTGAGGAAGGGGGGCATCTCCTCCAGGATCTCGCGGCGGCCGTGCAGGACGCCGATGCCCGTCGGTCCGAGCGCCTTATGTCCCGTCCAGGCGTAGAAGTCGGCACCCCCCGCCTTCACATCGACCGGCATGTGGGGGACCGCCTGGGCGCCGTCCACGAGCGAGACGGCTCCCGCGGCGCTGATGCGGGCTGTCATCTCGGCGACGGGGTTGACAGTCCCGAGCACGTTTGACACGTGTGTGAACGCCACGATCTTCACATCGCCCCGTTCGAGCTCCCGGTCGAGCTGCTCGGGGTCGAGCTTGCCACTCTCGTCAACGTGCAGGTAGCGCAGCTCTGCGTCCTGCTCTTTGCACAGCTGCTGCCACGGCACGATGTTCGCGTGGTGCTCCATCTGCGTGATCACCACCGCGTCGCCGGCCCCTATATGCGTGCGGCCCCACGCATACGCGACGAGGTTGATCGCCTCGGTCACGTTCTTCGTGAAGACCGTCGTCTTCGGGTCGGCGCCGGTGAACGCCGCGACTCGCTCGCGCGCCGTCTCGTACGCCGCGTCTGCCTCCTGCGCGAGCGCATATACGCCGCGATGCACGTTCGCGTTGTGGGCTTGCAGATGCTCGGCCACCGCGTCGATCACGACCTGCGGCTTCTGCGCGGTCGACGCCGAGTCGAGGTACACGAGCGGACGGCCATCGAACTCCCGCGTCAGGATCGGAAAGTCCCCGCGGACGTCAAGGTTCGCGCCGTCACCGTGCACACTGAGCGCGTCAGTCCGTGCGTGCGCCGAGACGCTCATCAGACCGCTCGCGTCGTGCAACGAACGCCCGTCCCGACCCCCCTTGTGGGGGTCCTCCTTAAAATTGCCTGTTCCCTCACCTGCTCGCCGCATACGCCTCGATGTCCTCCCGCGCACGCGCGAGCTTCGCCGTGATCTTGCCGCGCACGAGCTCTTCCAGCGGCTCGTCCTTGAGCTCGCTCACTAGCGGCTCGAAGAAGCCCTCGACGATCACGCGCACCGCGCTCGTGCGGTCCAGGCCGCGGGACTGCATGTAGAAGATCGCGTCCTCGTCGAGCTCGCCCACGGTGCCGCCGTGCGAGGCGGAGACGTCGTCGGCGCTCACCAGCACCGAGGGGATCGCGTCCAGGCGCGCCTTCGGGGAGAGCGCCATCGTGTGGATCTGCAGGTAAGTGTGCGTCTGCTGCGCGCCCGGGTCGATCTGGATCAGGCCCTCGAAGCTCGCGCGGCTCGCGCCCGTCGCGGCCCCGCGCCAATGCACGTCCCCGCCCGAGGGGCCGGTCTCGTGGAGGTCCACCGCGAACACGTCGAGCAGCTCGCTGCTCCTGCGCGAAGAACACGCCGCGGAAGGCCATGTCGCCGCCGGGCTCGCTCACCGCCAGCTCGAGGTGCTGGCGCACCAGGTGGCCGCCGAGCAGCGCGGGCAGCCAGTGGCAGTACGCGTCCCGGCCGACGCCCACGAAGCGCGTCGAGGCGTCGAACACTTCGCCGGCGCCCCAATCCTGCACCTGCGCGAGGCGGCAGCGCGCGCCGTCCTGCAGGTACAGCTCGAACGCGCCCGCGTGCAGCGCCTGGCCCTCGAAGTCGCCCGCCAGGTCGTACTCGTGCACGCGGAAGTCCGCGCCGCGCTCGCCCACGATCAGCGTGCGCCCGTACTGCGCTACGCCGGGGCCGCCGATCGCATAGACGATCTCGAACGGCTCCTCGACCACGAGGCCCGCGGGGACGTGCAGGAACGCGCCGCCGGTCCACAGCGCCGCGTTGGCGGCCTCCAGCTTGTGGCGGTCATACGTCAGACGCTTCGAGTACCACTGTGTGAACACCTCCGTGTGCTCGCGCGCCGCGTCCTCCAGCGAGCAGAGCACGACGCCGCGCGCGGCGAGCTCGGGGTCGAGCTCGACGTGCACGACGGACCCGTCGAGCTGCACGATCCGCCCCGCGCGGGCCGCTCGGGGATCGTGTCGCGCACGACCTGCGGCACCTGCCTCGCCGGCGGCGTGGTGGCGCACCTCGCAGCGCGTCCAGGTCCAGCTCCTCGAAGCTCGTCGTCCAGAAGCCCGAGCGCCGCCACACCGGCAGCGCGGTGGACTCGTACACCGCGAGCGCCACTTCGCGCAACTGCTCCAGCGAACGGCCGTCGCCCGCGCCCGCCCCGTGCAGCGCGTGGTACAGCGTCGCCTCGCGGTGGCGCCCCGGCTTGACCGCGACCCCGCCCGCGCCCGCGCCGTTCGTGCTGGGCGCCACGTCCGCGCCGGTAGGCCGGTCAGGGGTCGGCACGCCCGCGTCAGGCACCCTTGCCTCCAGCCGCCGCGGCCGCCGGCTGCTCGCCGAACTCGCGGCGGATTTCGTCGTACCCCTCGCGCTCCAGGCGCTCCACGAGCTCGACGCCGCCCTCCATCACGATCCGCCCGTCGAGCATGATGTGCACGAACTGGGGCTTGATGTAGTGCAGGATGCGCTGGTAGTGGGTGATGATCAGCGCGCCCGAGGCCCTGCTCGGAGTGCAGCTTCTCGACCCCCTCGGCGACGGTGCGCAGCGCGTCGATGTCGAGGCCCGAGTCGGTCTCGTCGAGGATCGCGACGTCCGGCTGGAGCATCGCCATCTGCAGGATCTCCGCGCGCTTCTTCTCCCCGCCGGAGAAGCCCTCGTTGAGGTGGCGCGAGGTGAACGAGCGGTCCACGTCGAGCAGCTCGATCGCGTGCTGCAGCTGGGTGCGGAACTCTTTGACGTTGATCGGCTCCTCGCGTTTGGCGTTGATCGCCATGCGCAGGAAGTTCGCCACGGAGACCCCCGGGATCGACACCGGGTACTGGAAGGCGAGGAACAGCCCCGCCTTCGCGCGCTCGTGCGGCTCGGCCTCGGTGATGTCCTCGCCCTTGAAGAGGATCGAGCCCTCGGTCACCTCGTACGCGGGGTGGCCGAGCAGGGTGTTGGCGAGCGTGGACTTGCCCGACCCGTTGGGGCCCATCAGCGCGTGCACCTCCCCGCGCTCGATGGTCAGGTCGACGCCGCTGAGGATCTCGCGCTCCTCGATGCGCACGTGCAGGTTGCGAATCTCCAGGTCGGCCATGGTCTCCTTTGGGTCAGGCGGTGGATGCGATCGGCAGGGCGCCCGGCGGGGCAGGCGCGGCGGGCGCCGGCAACAGGTCGGCGAGCGTGGTGTTCATCAGCGTGCTGACGATCGAGAAGCGCACGCGGGTCCACAGCAGCTTCGTCGGGCACACGTGGTCCGGGTCGGACTCGCGCGAGCACACGACGGACCCGTCCGCGTTCTGGGAGATGCACTCGATCGGCGCGATCGCGCCCTCCAGCGCCTCGACCACCTCGGCCATCGTGATCTCCTCCGGCGCGCGCACGAGCATGTACCCGCCGCGCGAGCCCCGGCGGCTCTCGATCAGCCCCGCCTTGCGCAGCCGCGCCACGAGGTGCTCAAGGTACGCCAGCGGCAGCCCGTCGTGCTCGGCGATCTCCGCGAGCGGCACCACGGGCTCCTCGCCGTCGGGGCTCTGCGCCGCCCGCTGCGCCAGGGCGACCATCACGCGCACGCCGTACTCGGCCTTTGTGGAGAACATCATCTCGAATGCCTACCCATTTGGGGGGGAGGTCGGGAGGGGGCCTGCCCCCTTCCCGCTCAGATCATCATCTTGAATACCTACCTGGCGGGTAGGATATCAGGGGCTCCAAGTCGGATCTTGATGGCGGCCTCCGGCCGCAGCGGCGTTCGTGTGGCGCACCCGGGGCCGGTGCACGGGCTAAGGCCCTTCGCCCTCCAGCTTGCGCACGTCGTGAGCGAGCGCTTCGGGAGTGAGTTCTTCGAGCGGGAACTCCACGCGCGCGGCGCCGGCCCGGTCGAGCACCACCACGAACGCGCCCGCTTCGTAGGCGCGCGTGCCGGCCGCGGCCGGCACCGACGTGATAGCCGCGCCACACGGGGCGCAGCTGCGCGAGGGTGCCCGTCAGGTACGCAAGGCGCCCCGTCAGCGAACTCGCGCGCAGGAAGGCCCGCACGCGCGCGGGGGTGTCGGCGGCCGGGTCCACGCTGACCGCGAGCGCGGTGACCCCCGCCGTGTGGCCTTCCAGTTCGTCGAGTGCTCCCCGGATCTGCTGGGCGATCAGCGGCGCGGTGGTCTTCGAGGCGGTGTACAGGAACGCGAGCACCACCACCCGGCCGCGCAGGGCGCGCAGCGAGACGCGCCGCCCGTCCTGGTCGGTGAGCGTGAACTCGTACGGGCGCAGGTTGCCCGGCAGCAGCGCCCCGTCGAACCCCGTCGTGGAGGGGCCGCCCGAGGTGGCTGCACCCGAGCCGGCTGTGCCCGAACCGCTGGACCCGCCCGTCGCGCACCCCGCCAGCGCTGCGAGCGCGAGCGCCGCCACGGCGAGCGCGGCGGCTTTCGACGTTGGAGTGAGCCGATTGGGGGGGTTGGGACGCATAGAGAGTATGGAGCGTAGGAGGCGCACGAGACAAGTTGACACGCTCCACCTGCGGAGCGGTGTACCCAACGTTGGGTATCGTTCTGTCTCCCTGGCAGACTGGCTCACGGAAGAGGTGCTCCACCGATGCGCGTAGCGTCCTCCCCTGGCGTCGCTGCGCTCGTGCGCGGCGTGTTGGGCAATCTTGCGGTCCCCGCGTTCGCACCGGCGCTCGCGCCGGCCGACGCGGGTGCAAGGTTCTCGCGCGCGCCCGAGCCCGAGCGCGCGGTGATCCTGCGAGGTGGGCCGATCCTAACGGTGGACGACGCCAACCCGGTCGGCGAGGCGCTCGCGATCCGCGGCTCCACGATCCTCGGAGTCGGCTCGCTCAACGAGCTCAAACGCCACTACACGCCCGGCACCGAGATCGTCGACCTTGAGGGCCACGCGGTGCTGCCGGGGTTCGTCGAGCCCCACGTGCACGTGCTGGAGAGCGCTCTGGCCGCCGCCGACATCGATCGCAAGGAGGCCCCCGGCCTGCTGCGAGCAGGCCCCCGAGCGCGTCGCCGAGCTCGGCGCCCACGCGCTGCGCGAGCTCGCGCAGCGCGGCTGCACCACGGTGTACGACCCGGGGATCGGCCTGCTCGGGGGCGCGGCCGAGCACGAGCTGCTGCGCTCGCTCGCCTGCGCGCCCGCCGCGCCGGTCCGCTTACGCGGGGCGTTCACCCCCGAGCTCGCCACCGCGCTCGGCGCGAGCCCCGGCGGCGGCGGCGAGCGCTACGACGTGGTCGGGATCGCCCACTGGGCCGATGGCCTCGTTCAGGACTTCGCTGCCGCACTGGGCGAGCCCTACCTGAACGGTCGCGGCGAGGGCGCGCTGCTGCACGAGGAGGCCAAGCTGCGCGAGGCGCTGCGCGTCTGGCACGACGCGGGGTGGCAGCTGGTGGTGCACGCCAGCGGGGACCGCGCGATCGAGTCAGGCGCTGCGCTGCTACGCGGCAATCCTCGCGGAGGGGCCGGACGCGCCGGCGGTGGGCGCGAGCGCAGGCGCGGAGACCCGTCCGCCCGGGACCGGCCCGGCCGAGGTCCGCCCGCGCGGTGGGGAGGTTCACCGGTCCGCGACTCGCCCGCCCGAGGTCCGTCCGCCCGGGGGCACGGGGGTGCGCCACCGCATCGAGCACTTCACGCTTGCCGCCGACGAGCAGATCGCGCAGGCCGCGGCGCTGGGCCTCTCGGTGAGTCACACGATCGACGACGTCTACTTCTGGGGGAAGGCCTTCCGCGACCACGTGCTCGGCCCCGAGCGCGCCGCGCGCATCCACTCGCTGCGCCGCGACCTCGAGCAGGGTCTCGTGAGCTCCTGCCACAGCGACTCTCCGCTCTACCCCGTGGACCCCTGCCTGACGCTGCGCACCGCCACCACCCGCCTGATGCGCGACAGCGACGACGTGCTCGGGCCCTTCCAGCAGCTGAAGCTGGACGAGGCGCTGCGCACGCTCACCCGCAACCCCGCCGACCAGGTTCTGCTCGGCGACCGCGTCGGCTCGCTGCGCCCGGGGATGCTCGCCGACCTGGTCGTGCTCGACCGCGACCCCCGCGAGGTGGCCCCCGAACGGCTGCACGAGCTGCAGGGTCGTCGAGACCTGGCTGGGCGGGCGCCGGCAGCGGTGGGCGTAGGGCCCGGTTGGGCTCGGCGGGCTCGGGGACGCGCTCGGGCGGTGCCGGCGGTGGTGAGCGCAGGGCCCGGCTCGGCAGGTTTGGGGGTACTTCGGGCGGGTGGGGCGGGGGTGGTGGATTAAACTTTGAGGACCCCACACACGCGCTATACTTTCTGAAGTCCATGAAACCCGACCACCGTTTGGGAGTTTCCAGATGACCGTCTCCTCGGCGGAGCTGCTCCGCCAGATCAAGAGCCGCATCGACGAGGTCGATCCCTCCGAGGTCAAGGAGCTGGTCGGCGAGGGGGTCGCGATCGTGGACGTGCGCGGCAGCGAAGAGTTCGCCACCGGCCACCTCCCGGGCGCGAAGTAGATCCCCCGCGGCCACCTCGAGTCGCGGATCGAGAGCGCGGTGCCCGACCGCTCCGCCGAGGTGATCCTCTACTGCGCCTCCGGCATCCGCTCCGCGTACGCCGCGCGCACGATGATCGAGGACATGGGCTACGAGCACGTGCGCTCGATGACCGGCGGCATCACGCTGTGGAAGGACCGCGGCTACGAGGTCGAGATCCCGCGCGCGCTCACCGCCGAGCAGCGCGAGCGCTACTCGCGCCACCTGCTGATCCCGGAGATCGGCGCGGAGGGCCAGCAGCGGCTGCTCGACGCCAAGGTGCTGCTGCTCGGCGCCGGCGGCCTCGGGTCGCCGACCGCGCTGTACCTAGCCGCCGCCGGCGTGGGCACGCTCGGGATCGTCGACGACGACGTCGTCGACCTCTCCAACCTCCAGCGCCAGGTGATCCACTCCACCCAGCGCGTGGGCATCCCCAAGGTGGACTCCGCCGAGGAGTCGATCCACGCGCTCAACCCCGACGTGAACGTCGTCAAGTACCAGACGCGCGTCGACGCGTCGAACATCATGGAGATCATCGACGGCTACGACGTGATCGTCGACGGCGTCGACAACTTCCCCACCCGCTACCTGCTCAACGACGCCACCGTGCGCCTGCGGATCCCCGTCGTCTCCGCCTCGATCCTCGGCTTCGACGGGCAGCTGTCGGTGTTCAAGCCCTACGACGGCCCCTGCTACCGCTGCCTCTTCCGCGAGCCGCCGCCCGCGGAGCTCGCGCCCTCCTGCGGCGCCAACGGCGTGCTCGGCGTGCTGCCCGGCACGATGGGCCTGCTGCAGGCGACCGAGGTCGTCAAGCTGATCCTCGACATCGGCGACCCCGCGATCGGGCGCCTGCTGCTCTACGACGCGCTGGCGGCGACGCTCACCGAGGTCAAAGTCCACCGCGACCCCGAGCTGCCCGATCTGCTCGCGCGACCCCGACGAGATCCGCGACGAGGAGATGGGCGTGTTCCCCGACTACGAGGCGTTCTGCGCCGCGGCAGGCTAGTCGGTACTCTGCGCGCCCAATGGCCACGATCAAGATACCCCCGGTGCTGCGCGCCTCCGTGGGCGGCGAGAGGCAGGTCTCCGCCGCCGGCGAGAACGTCGGCGACGTGCTGCGCGACCTCGCCGCCAACCACCCGGCCACGCAGGACCAGCTGTTCTCCGCCGAGGGTGAGCTCAACCGCTACGTCAACGTCTACCTCAACGACGAGGACGTGCGCGTGCTCGATGGGCTCGGACACCGCCGTCGGCGGCGGGGACACCTTGGTGATCCTGCCGGCGATGGCCGGCGGGTAGCGCGCGGGTTTTCCGCCGCGGCCCTCTACGCTCCGCGTCCAAGTTTTCTTGCAAAACTCAATCGCCTCGGCCCGCCGCACGATGGGACCGCATCGGCATGAAGGTCTGCGGCGTCCCCATTCCCGTGATTCGGACGCGCCTCGTGCGTCGCGCTGCTTGTGCGCGGCGCGTGCGCGGTGTCGGCGCTGCCCTGCCGCCGCCGCCGTGGGAAGAAGAACCCAAGGCGCCGGAATACTCGCTCAAGGTGGTCGAGGGGGAGACCACGGTGCCGGAAGAATCGATCCTCTCCACCAGCGGCTCCGTCCGCGTGCCGCACACCGCGAACGTGCCAGGTCACGCTGCGGATCGACCACAACGGGCTGACCGTGGCGCAAGACACCGAGAAGGAAGGGCAGGCGTCTGGCTCTCCAGGTCCCGCAGGTCGGTGACGTCGTCTATCTCGAATCGCCGGCCGGCACCGTCGTCGGCTCGGTCGTCTACGACGGGCTGCCCTCGATGGAACCGACGGTCTGCGCGGGCTCCACGAACTTCTCCGGCCAGCGCTCCGCAAACGAGGAAGTCGAAGGCAGCTTCTACACGCTGGTGCCCACCCCACCTACGCGGCGCACCGCCGGGGCGGCGAAGCGCAGATCACCTCGCTCTCCGGCGCGTCGTTCGCGGGCAACTTCCTGACGCCCCTGGCGCTCGGGGAGACGGTCCGCGCGGTCGAGCACCTGAAGACCTCGCTCGCCGGTGGCGCGACCTTCACCTACACCAGCGAGAACGACCGCCCCGTGGGCGCCTGCCCGGTGCCGCCCGCGCCGCCGCCGCCACCGCCCGCCGCCGGCGCTGCAGGGCTCGATCTTCAAGCTGCGTGCGCACCACGATCCTCAAGCTGCTGCACTCGGGCTGGATGGATCAGGTGACGATCAACCAGGCCGGGCACGGTCACGCAGGACCTCTACCAGCTCGGGGGCGCGGTGCCGGCGTCCGCCGCCTCGGCGCACGGCAGGGGCCACGGCCACGGCCACGGCCACCGGCGCAAGCCGCCGGCGCTGCTGCTCGCCCGCGGGTCGGCGTCGGCCGCCGCCGCCGGCAAGGTGAACGTGGTGCTCCACGTCACCGCCAAGGGTCGGCACATGCTCAGCCACAGCCACCGCGTGCGGGCGGTGCTGGTCACGACGCTGAAAGCCCAGTCGGGCGCCAAGCTGAACCTCGAAACGCGCACCGTCACGCTCGATCGCTAGCCTGCCGGCTTGCGGCTGACACGCTCTCGACTCTCCCGCGCGCTGGTTGCTGTCGGTGCGGTGACCGCATGCGCCGGGTTGCCGGGCGTGAGCGCCGCACACGGGACACCGCACTCGGGCGCGGGCAACGCTCAGCCAACGCGGGCCGGTGCACCCGCCTCGGGCAACGCTCAGGTCGCGCAGCAGGCCGGCGGCCCGCGTGGCTGCAGCCGCCGCCGGTCCTGCCGCGACCCTCGGCCGGCGGCCCCGAAGGTCCGCCCCGGCCGTACGGCGCCGAACCGCCGCCGGGGCACTCTCCTCCCTTTACGGGCCCAGGGTTCGTGCAGGCCCAGAACCACGCGCTGCTCTACGGCCCCTTCCCTGCGGCGGGCTGACCCGGGGCGTCTCGGACAGCACGCTGATGATGAGCAGCGACGCGCAGGTCCGCGAGCTGGCGCTCGCGCGCGATTCGGGCCACCGGCGCGAGCGTGGTGCGCATCCCGGTCGAATGGCGCTACATCGTCAGCCCCGACCCGCCCGCCGGCTTCGACGCGAGCGACCCGGCGAGCCCCGCCTACGACTTCACCGCGGTCGACGCCGCGGTGCGCGACACGGTCGCAGCCGGGCTGACCCCGCTGCTGGTCGTCACCCGGGCGCCGGCCTTCGCGGAAGCGCCGCACCGCTGGCCCTACGCCTACCCGGGCAGCTGGGCTCCGAACCCAGCGGCGTTCAGAGACATTCGCGACGGCGGTCGCGCGCCGCTACGACGGCTCCTTCCCCGACCCGCTGGAGCCGCGGCCGCGCGCTGCCGCGCGTGCGGCTCTTCGAAGCGTGGAACGAGCCCAACCTCGCGCGCTACCTGGAGCCGCAGTGGGTCGTGGAGGGCGGGCGCTGGCGGGCGTTCTCGCCGCTGCTCTACCGCCAACTGCTGAACGCCTTCTACGCCGCCGTCAAGGCGGTCGAGCCCAGTGACACGGTGCTCGCCGCTGGCGTGGCCCCCAACGGGGAACCGGCGGGCGTGGGGCGGATGACCCCGCTGCGGTTCCTGGTGGGCTGCTGTGCCTGGAAGGCGGGGCGGGGGCGGCGTGCCCCGATCCGCCGCACTTCGACGTGCTCGCCTTCCACCCGCTCTCCTTCGAAAGCCCCGACGCCCCCGCGCACTCCTCACAGGACGTGGCGATCTCCGACATCGCGAAGGTCACCGACCTGCTCGACGCGGGCCGAGCGCCTGCACACCGCGCTGCCGCGGGCGTCGCAAGCCGGTGTGGGTGACAGAGCTCAACTGGGAAAGCGCTCCGCAATCCCCCCACGGCGTCCCCGGCCGTTTGCAGGCGGCGTGGATCTCGCGCGCCCTGCACCGACTGTGGGTCGCGGGCGTCGCGTTCGCCGATTGGCAGTTCCTGGTGGACCCCTACCCCGCTCTGCCCTTGCCACCCCGACGGGCGGCGCCGTCACGGTCTCGCGGCCCGCCGGCCTCTACAGCCCGGGCCCGTGGAGGCGGGGAACTGTCGGGCGCCCGCCCCAAGCCGTTCCTGCGGGGGTTCACGCTTCCCTTCGACCCGTTGCGCGTGGACCGCGGGCACGTGCGCGTCTGGGCGCTCCTGATGCGCCCCGCGCAGTCGGTCGGGCTGCAGCGCAGGGTACGCGACGGCGCGTGGCGGACGATCGCCCGCCTGCGCGCCGGCCGGGATGCCGTGCTCAACGCGCTGCTCCCGCTGCGCGGGGCCGCCGACGCTGCGCGTGGTCAGCGGGACGCTTACCGAAGCCGGGAGACATGCGCCTGCGGCGCAAATCCCCGTTTCGGCCAGCGCCTCAGCGTGGGTACCGCGAGATCAGAGCCGACCGTGAGGCGATGCGCGTCGATCTGCCCGGCAAGTCGCGCCTGTGTGCGGTCGGCCCGGGTCTCAGCCCTCGACGACGTTGTGCACCTGGGCGACCATCGGTTTACCCGGGTCGACGCGGCTACGCTGCGGCGCGCTCGCCCGCGGGGGCTGCTGTGGACTCCCCCGCCGCGGGCACGAAGCTCATCGCGCGCTCGGCCAGCGCGGTGATCGTCAGCGAGGGGTTGACGCCGACGTTGGCGGGGATCGCCGAGCCGTCGCAGACGAGCAGGTTCTCGTAGCCGAAGACGCGCTGGCGGGCGTCGATCACGCCGCGGGCGGGGTCGGGGGCGATCACCGCGCCGCCGAGGATGTGGGCGGTGGTGGGGACGTTGAAGAGCGCCTCCATCACCGAGCTCTGGGCGATGCCGCCGGTGCGCTTGGCGATCCACTCTGCCGCCTGGTTGGCGACGGGGATGAAGGTCGGGTTGGGGCGCTCGGGGTCCTGTTCGGTGCGCAGCCACAGCGTGCCGAAGGGGCCTTTGCGCGGGCGCAGGGCGATCGCGTTGTCGAGCGTCTGCATCACGAGCAGGATGATCGTGCGCCGCGACCACCGCTTGGCGAGCAGCACCTCGGCAAAGCGCCGGGGGTGCAGCAGGATCTGCGCGAGCAGCTTCAGCGGGCGCGTGAGGCGGGTGCCGTCGCCGACCAGCAGCGTGTAGAACATCCGCATCGAGTCGCCGTCCTCGCCGTAGGAGACGGTCTCGATGTGGGTGTGGGGGTCGGGGTAGATGCTCGAGGTGATCGCCACGCGCTTGGTGAAGCCGGCGGCCTGCTCCTCGGGGACGGTCACGGTCAGGATCGCCTCGCTGTTGGTGCGCACGAGCTCCCCCAGGCGGGGGGAGATGCGCGGCAGCGAGCCGCCGAGGCGGCAGCGCTGCAGCAGCGTGTTGGTGCCGAGCGGCCCCGCGGCGACGACGACCCCGCGCGCGCGGTGCACGCGGCGTTCCTTGCGCAGCCCACGCGCCGGAGCGCACGCTTTCGACCTCATACCCCTCGCTGCCGTCGCCGGGGCCGAGCGGGCGGACGTCCAGCACGGTCCGTTCGGGCATCACCTGCGCGCCGCGGCGTTCGGCGAGGTACAGGTAGTTCTTGACGAGCGTGTTCTTGGCGCCGTGGGGGCAGCCCACCATGCAGCGCCCGCACAGCTGGCAGCCGGTGCGCTCGGGGCCCTCGCCGTCGAAGAAGGGGTCGGGCACGGTCTTGCCGGCCTCGCCCTCCTCGCCGAAGTAGATCCCGACGGGGGTCTTTTTGTAGGTGTCGGAGACGCCGAGGTGCTCGCCGAGCTCGCGCAGCAGCTGGTCGGCGGGGTCGTCGTGGGGGTTCTGCACGACCCCGAGCATCCGCTGCGCCTCGGCGTAGTGGGGCGCGAGCTCGCTCTCCCACTCTGCCATCTCCGCCCACTGGCGGTCTTCGAAGAACTGGGTGGGGGGGACGTAGAGGGTGTTGGCGTAGCCAAGGCTGCCGCCGCCCACGCCGCAGCCGGAGACGACGGCGACGTCGCGGAAGATCGTCAGGCGGAAGATGCCCTTCATCCCCAGGTGTGGGCGCCAGGAGTAGCGGCGCACGTCGGCGGTGTTCTTGGGGAACTCGTGGTCGGCAAAGCGCCGCCCGCACTCCAGCACCCCGACGCGGTGGCCCTTCTCGGAGAGGCGCAGCGCGGAGACGCTGCCGCCGAAGCCCGAGCCGATCACGAGCCAGTCGTAGTCGTAGCTGCGCCCCACGCCCCCATCGTACTGGTTGCCCGGCCAACAGGCCACTACCGCTATATTCCGTGAAGTAATGGCTGGCGATCGTCTTTGCCACGAGGGGCGGCTTTGCCGGCCCGGCCTTGGTCCACCACCAGCCGGGGAGGGGGCTCTGGGGGAGGGCCTCGCTCTACCCCAGTAAAGCTATGGGCGTCGAGGGTCTGCGCAACAAGCCCTGCGGGGGTCGCTACGGCGACATCGTGCAGTCGATCGGCAACACGCCGCTGATCGAGCTGCCACGTCTCTCCCCGAAGCCCGGCGTGCGGATCTGGGCGAAGCTCGAGTCGCGCAACCCCACGGGCTCGGTCAAGGACCGGGTGGCGCGGGCGCTGATCGAGGACGCCGAGGCGCAGGGCGCGATCAGCCCGGGGCAGACGATCCTCGAGCCGACCTCGGGCAACACGGGGATCTCGCTGGCGATGATCTGCTCGCGCAAGGGCTACCGCCTGAAGGTCGTGATGCCCGAGAACGTGACCCCGGAGCGCACGCAGCTGTTGAAGATGTACGGCGCGCAGATCGTCTACTCCGAGGGCTCCAAGGGCTCCAACGGCGCGGTCGAGAAGGCGCTCGACATGGCGCAGGCCGACTCCTCCTACTACATGCCCTACCAGTACGGCAACCCCGCCAACCCAGCCGCCCACTACAACGGGACGGCGCTGGAGATCCTCGAGGAGCTCGACGAGGTCGTCGGCGTTCGTCGCGGGCCTCGGCACCGGCGGCACGCTGATGGGCAACGGCAGGCGCCTGAAGGAGACCTTCGGTGACGCCGTGAAGATCGTCGCGGCCGAGCCGATGCAGGGCGAGCCGGTGCAGGGCCTGCGCTCGCTCGACGACGGCTTCATCCCGCCGATCATCGACCTCTCGCTGCTGGACCGCAAGATCTTCGTGACCAACCGCGACGCGATCCTCTGGACGCGCAAGCTGCTCGACGAGGAGAGCGTGTTCGCGGGGGTCTCCTCCGGTGCGATCGCGCGCGTGGCGGTACGCATCGCGGGCGAGCTCGACGAGGGCAACGTCGTGTTCGTCGTCGCCGACGACGGCTGGAAGTACCTCTCCAGCGGGATCTACACGCTGCCGGTGGACGAGATCGAGAACCTCGACTCCACCGTGTGGTGGTAGCCCGACCGACCGTCCGCAGCCGATGGTCATAGCTGCCGCCCTCCTGGACGACGTGGTCGCGCACGCGCGCGAGGAGTACGACGCGGAGTGCTGCGGGATGATCGCCTACGAGCAGAGCGAGCCGCGCGGCTCTCCGCGGGCGGCGAGGGTCCAGCCGGGCGAAGAACGTGTACGCCAGCCGCAAGCGCTTCGAGATCGACGGCCGGGAGGTCCTGCGGGCGATCGACGAGTTCGACGACGCGGGCTGGGAGCTGGGCGCGATCTACCACTCGCACACGCACACCGAGCCCTACCCCTCGCAGACCGACATCAACTTCGCCCGCAACTGGCCCGGGCGTGGAGTGGCTGATCGTCGGGCTCGCCGACGGAGAGCCGGAGGTCCGCTGCTACCTGATCGAGGACGGCGAGGTCACGGAGGTCCCGCTCGAGGTGCGGTGAGGTGATGGCGGCGGAGGCGCGTCTCGTCTGTCCTGTGTGCGGGCCCGCCGACCCGGCTCACCCCGGGCACGCCGCGAGCGAGCGCTTCTGCCCGCGCTGCGGGATGCCGCTGGTGTTCGCCGAGAGTGAGGGTGGCCCCGAGGGGCCGGACGGGCCGAGTGGGCCCCACCAACCCCTGGGGGAGTTGTGGCAGCGGGCGCGGAGGGTCAAGCCGCAGTACTCCGAGGGCGACGCTCGTGCGGGTGGTGGGGGCGCGCAACCAGGCGAGGCGGACTTCATCCAGAACCTGCTGCTGGAGGAGGGCATCCCCTCGATGCAGCGCCGCGCTCGCGGCTTCGACGTGCCCGACTTCCTCGCGGCCGGCCCCGCGAGATCCTCGTCCCGGCCTCCGGCGTCCCCGCGGCCCGCGACGTGCTGCTGCAGAGCGAACTGCTGCCCACGGGGGACGCCGCCCTGTGGGGCCCCACCGCGTGGCGAGTGCTGGCCGGCCTTGCGCTGGGGATCGCGGTGCTGGCGAGCCTCGTCGCCCTGTTCACCCCTGAGGGCCGCTGGGACGGCGCGATGCGGCGTCCTCAGTTGCTCGCGTGCTGAAGCACGCCACGCTCCTTGCGTCCTTGCCTCGCTTGCCCAGCGACCGCTCAGGGCGGCTACGCAAGGACAGGCTGAGGGGCGCCCACCTCGCGGGTGATCGTCTCGATTTCCTCGGAGGCGCGCTCGAACTCGTCGTCGGAGAGCACGGGGGTGCCCTCGAAGGGCAGTTCGCGTTGCAGCTCCAGCCACGAGTGGCAGCCGAGGTACTCCTCGCGGACCTTCACGGTGACGGGCCGCGGGATGCGGTAGGTGCGCAGCAGCAGCACGTGCAGCGGGTGGCGGGGCTTCCACGCGAGGCGCTTGTCGGCGTAGTCGGTGCGCCACACGTAGAAGGGGGAGAGCGCGTCCACGCAGCGGGGGTCGTTGATCGTGAAGTGCCCGGCGACTTCGGCCCACGCGCGAATGCGCACGCGGTCGGGCTGCTGCAGGCGGCCGTCGGCGGCGAGCGCCTGCAGCGAGGGCTCGCCCTCGCTCCACACGCCCTCCTCGAGCGCACGGCGCAGCTCGGGCTGGTGGGACTCGCGCACGAGGTCGTTGCGCTGGTGGTCGAACGTGGGGTAGAGGAAGAAGCGCTCGTGCTCCACTCGGAAGTGCTGGTCGGCCTCCCGGATGCCGCCCTTGCGCAGGGTGAGCAGCTGCTCGCCTTCGGCGAGCGCGCGGACGGTGACCGCCCATTCCTTCAAAGCAATTGGCATGGTGACTCGTGGGGGGGACGAGATTCTCTGGGATGGTTCGTGCTTCGACTGCGCGCAACGCGCCCGAGGGGGGGGCAGCGGCGACTTCCCTCTTAACATACGAAATCCTGGCGGAAATGCCAAATCCCCTGCAAATGTCCGCCTTTTTTGCGGGATTTTTCGGAGCGGGAGGTCATCTGGAGGCCGTTTTGGGCGGTCCGTAGCCACCGCCGCCGGGGGTTTCGATGCGCAGCCGCTGCCCCGGGACGCAGCACGCCGGTGACCTTGCCGGGCAGCTCGCGGCCGACCGCGGCCTCTGCGGTTGCGGTGGGGCTGCCGTGCCGTTCGCGGCCTGCGTCGTGGTCCGGGGGCTCGGAGGCGAGCTCGGAGGATGCCTCGATCAGCAGGTTGCGCCCACGCGCCCCGGGCTGCCCCCCGTGCGCGCCGGGGGGAGAGTGGCGGCGGCGCTCGGTGATCAGCGAGAAAGTCATCTCGCGCAGCGCCTCCATCTCGCGCACGACCCCGTCGCCGCCGCGGTGGGCGCCCGCGCCGCCGGAGCCGCGGCGCAGGGCGTAGCGCGTGACGCGCAGGGGCAGCTCGCGCTCGAGCGCCTCGACGGGGGTGTTGAGCGTGTTGCTCATCGCCACGTGCACCCCGGAGGGCCCATCGGCGTCGGGGCAGGCGCCCTGGCCGCCGCCGACGCGTCTCGTAGTAGGAGAAGCGCTCGTCGCCGAGCGTCAGGTTGTTCATCGTGCCCTGTCCCAGCGCGCTGCCGAAGGCGGCGAGCACGAGGTCGGCGACGCGCGAGGAGGTCTCGACGTTGCCGGCGGCCACCGCGGGGGCCTCGCCAGCGTCCGGGCGGTCGTCCTCGCCGGCGCCGGTGTGCCGCGCGCTGGCCCGCCCCGGTGCTGCCCGCCCGGCGGGCCGCGCATTCAACAGACACCCCTCCGGGACGCGCACCTCCACCGGCCGGTAGGCTCCGGCGGAGGGCGGGATGTCGGGGTCGGTGAGGACGCGCACGGCGAAGTAGCACGCCGAGCGCGTCACCGCGAGCGGGCAGTTGAGGTTGCCGGCGTGCTGGGGGGCGCAGCCGGCGAAGTCGAGCAGCGAGCCGCTCGCCCTCCACCGTGGCGCGCAGGCGCAGCACGAGGTCGCCCTCGATCGCCTCCAGCACGTCCTCCGCCATGCGCACCCCGTCGGGCAGCGCGGCGAGGCAGGCGCGGGTGCGCCGCTCGGCGTAGTCGAGCACGGCGTCCAACCCCTCGCGCAGCCCGCGTCACCCCGACGCGTGCGCCAGCTCAGAGAGGCGCAGCGCGCCGATGCGGTTGGCGGCGAGCTGCGCGCGCAGGTCCGCGCGGCGCTCCTGGGGCTGGCGCATGCGCGCGACGAGCCCTCGATCTCCTCCGGCGTGGCGGGGCGAGGGGAGATCACGACGCCCTCCTCCGCGAGCGTGCGCGAGTCGGCGGGCATCGACCCGGGCACGCGCCCGCCCACGTCGGCGTGGTGGGCGCGGGAGACGGCGAACCCGATCGGGCCCCGCGCGTCGAGCACGGGGGTGATGAGCGTGATGTCGGGCAGGTGGGTGCCCCCGGCGAAGGGGTCGTTGAGCACCCACGAGCGGCCCGCGGAGTGATCCTCGCCGAGCACGGCGGCGACGGCGGCGGGCATCGAGCCGAGGTGCACGGGGATGTGCTCGGCCTGCATCACCATCTGCCCCGCGCGCATCGAACAGCGCGGTGGAGCAGTCGCGGCGCTCCTTGATGTTGGGCGAGTGCGCGGAGCGGATCAGCGCGGCGCCCATCTCCTCGCACGCGGCGCGCAGCGCGCCGGTGAGCACCTGCAGCTCGATCGGGTCGAGGGTCACGCGCCGGCTCCCTCGTCGTGCAGGTGCACGGTGCCGTAGTCGTCGACCGCGCCCCGCCACCCGTCTGGCACATACAGGGTGGAGCCCGGCAGGGAGCACACCGTGGGCCCCTCGATCCCCGTGCCCGGCGCAGGCTCGCCTCCGTGGATGCCAGACGCAGGCGTGGGGCGGCACCCCACGCCGAGACGCGGATCGTCACCAGCTCGACCTCGACGCCGTCGTCGCGATAGCCGTAGCGCTGCTCGTGGGCTTGCGCGAACGCCTCGCGCAGGGCTCGGGGTCGGGCGGCTGGCGCGCTGGTGCGGGCGCCTGTCACCTGACCTGCCTGCGGAGTGTCTCGACCGCCGGCTCCCGCTCCGCTGGTCGTCCTCTGGCCGCTGGTCCACCGGACGGTCCTCCTCCTCTCACTGCCAGCTCGAACGACTGCCCGCGGTAGCGCAGCTCGTAGCGGACTGCGACGCGCGCGGCCGGCTCGCCGAGCTCCGCGCACGCCCGTGCCACGAGCGCCGCGCGCTCTGCGGCCAAGGCGCTCGGCGTTGAGGGACTCCCCGGTGAGCATCACCGTGCGCGCCGTGTCGCGGCGGGGGGCCGCCGCGGCGAGGCCGAGCGCGCACAGCACTCCCGAGGCGCGGGGGACGAGGATCCGCCGCATCCCCAGCTCGCGCGCGAGCGCCGCCGCGTGCAGCGGGCCGGCGCCGCCGAAGGGCATCAGCGCGAAGCCGCGGGGGTCGATCCCGCGCTCGACGGTGATCGTGCGCAGCGCCCGCGCCATCGCCGCCTCTGCGACGTGCACGATGCCCTCCGCGCAGCGCGTCGTCGAGAGGTCGAGCGTGGCGGCGAGGGCGGCGATCGCGCGCTCCGCGGCGTCGCGGTCGAGCCGCAGGCCGCCCGCGAGCGGGACGTCCGCGGGCAGGCGCCCGAGCAGCAGGTTGGCGTCGGTCACCGTCGGGTGCTCGCCGCCGCGCCCGTAGCACGCCGGGCCGGGGTCGGCGCCCGCGGAGTGCGGGCCCACGCGCAGCGCGCCGCCCGGGTCGCGCCACGCGATCGAGCCGCCGCCCGCGCCCACGGTGTGGATGTCGAGCATCGCCAGCGCCAGCGGCCGGCCCGCCACGACGCCCTCCGCGGTCTCCGCCACACGGCCGCCCTGCGATCACGCACACGTCGCAGGAGGTGCCGCCCATGTCGAAGCACACCACGTCGCGCTCGCCCGCGAGCTCCGCCAGCGCCAGCGCGCCGCGCACGCCGCCGGCGGGGCCGGAGAGCGCCGTCCGCGCCGCGTGCGCGGCGGCCCCGTCCGCGTCGGTGAGTCCGCCCGAGGACTGCATGATCGCGGGCCGTGTCAATCCCAGCGCGTCGGCCTGCTCGCCGAGGCGGCGCAGGTACGCGCCCAGCAGCGGGGACGAGGGCGGCGTCCACCTCGGTGGTGGCGGCGCGCTCGTACTCGCGGAAGGTCCCCACCAGCTCGTGCGAGAGCGACACGTGCGTCGCCGGGCAGGCGCGCGGCGAGCAGCTCCCCCAGCAGGCGCTCGTGCTCGGGGTGCGCGTAGGAGTGCAGCAGCGCCACCGCCACGGCCTCCGGCGCCGCCTGCGCGACCTCCTCCACCAGCGCCCGCGCCGCCGCGGCGGTCGAGCGCCCGCAGGGGGCCGTCGGGGGTCATGCGCTCGGGGGCCTCGAAGCGCAGCTCGCGCCGGCGCCAGCGGCGCGGGGGCGGCCTCGCACAGCCGGTACAGGTGCGCCCGCGCCTGGCGTCCCAGCGCGACGACGTCGGCGAAGCCCTCGGTCGGCGATCAGCGCCGTGCGCGCGCACTTGCCCTCCAGCAGGGCGTTGGTTGCCACCGTCATCCCGTGCGCGAAGCGCTCGACCTGGCCGGGCTCTGCGCCGGCGGCGGCGAGCACCGCGCGCACTGCCTCCATGACTCCGCGGGACTGCTCCGTCGGGGGTGGTTGGGACCTTCGCGGTGTACATCGCCGCGCCCTCCGGGCGCGATCAGCACCGCGTCGGTGAAGGTCCCTCCGACGTCAACGCCCAGCAGCATCCCCCCAGCCTACGGGCAGGCCTGCGCCTCGGCGAGTTGGACGCGGTCGCCCGGCCTGGCACGATACGCGGTGACGCGGGGCACGGAGGCCCCGCGCCCACCGCCGTCGTCCGCGCACCGACCCGCGCGGACGATCCCCTCAACACCCCTTCAGGCTGCCAGCTGCTCGCTGTTCTCGGTGTCCGCGAGGTGCTGGTGCGACGGGCAGTACCCGTTGTGTGCCAGCGGCGTGCGCTGGCACGCCGCGCCCTTGCGGGTCGTCGCGCGGCACTGCAGCGGCTCGTCGCTCACCGACGCGTGCGCCGCCTGCGGGTTCTCGGCGAGGTAGCGCTGCGCGAGGCCCATGTAGCGGACGACCACGCTGTGCACCCGCGCCTGCTGCGCTCATCGGGAAGTACATCCGGATGTCCCAGAACAGGGTCCTTTCGGGCCGTGCGAAGTAGTGGCGGTCGGTCGCCAGCCGCTCGATCGCCGACTCGCACGCGCGCAGCACGTGCTCGTGGTTGCTCTGACCCGCTGCCGCGGCTGACGCTGCCCGGGGCTGGGAGCGGCGATGTATGGGGCCAACTCCCTGTAGATCGCTCGACTGAACTGGTACATGGCGACCCCCTCGCCTCCTTCGTCTCTCTCCGTATCGACCGGGCTCTGTCTGATGCGACCTGCGCCGCGCACCTCTGCCCTCTCTGGGACTCCGCTGGCTCCCGAGACCTTTCACCCTGATTCAACACGTCTCCTACCCCAAAGGACCGAAGATCTTCGTAAATCTTCTGCGTCTCCTTGGCTCGCGAATCGGCGAGTATCTGCCACTTACCTAAAGCTGGGAGAAGGGAGGTTAAAGGCAGTACGCTGGTGTAAGTACGGTCACTCCCACGTCTCCCACGTGAGCTCCCCTCCGCGCCCACCACGACGTGGCGGTGCTCGAGCGCCGGGTCGGCCTCGGGGTGCTCCACCCGCCGGTGTGCTCCCCGGCTCTCCTTGCGCTCCCGTGCGCACCCGCGATCATGCGCGCCAGCGGATGGGGGTCCGCGCGCCAGGCGCTGCCAAGCCCTCGGCGGAGCGCTCGATGCCCGGCGTCCGCCACATCGCCGCGCGCGTGGCGGCGCTGGCGACCGGGCGGCTCACGCGTGCGGCTGCCGCGGGCGGCTGGCGCCCTCCCAACTCATCCGGCCTCCCGGCCGCGCGTCCGCGGAGCTCGCGCGGCGGGCTCATCCAGGGCGCTGCGGGCGCGCGCGGCGCGCCCAACACGAAGCACTCGCTCAGCGAGTTCGACGCGAGCCGGTTGGCCCCGTGCAGGCCGGTGCACGAGGTCTCCCCGACCGCGTACAGCCCCGCCACGGTGGAGCGCGCGTGCAGGTCGGTCACGATCCCGCCCATCGTGTAGTGCGCCGCCGGCGCCACCGGCACCAGCTCGCGCGTCGGGTCGACGCCCGCCTCGCGCAGCGCCGCCACCACGTTGGGGAACAGCGCGGGGTCGATCGCGCGCATGTCGAGGCCCACCGACTCCGCCCCCGTCTCGCGCATCCGCGCCCATATCGCGCGTGCCACCTCGTCGCGCGGGGCCAGCTCGTCGACGAAGCGCTCTCCCGTGCGCGTCGTGCAGCGTCGCCCCCTCGCCCCTGATCGCCTCGGTGATCAGGAAGCCCTCGCGTCCCCGCACGCCCTTCACGGCGGTGGGGTGGAACTGCACGAACTCCAGGTCCGCCAGCCGTCGCGCCCAGCCGCGTGCCCCAGCAGCAGGCCCGTTCCCTGCGAGCCCGGGGGGTTGGTCGTGCGCGCCCACAACGCCGCCGCGCCGCCGGTGCTCAGCACCACCGCGCGCGCCGCGATCGTGCGCCCGTCCTCGCACACCAGCCCGCCGCAGCGGTGCCGCCGCGGTAGTCCGCCGCGCGTCGGGTGCCCTCGCCTCGCCGCTGCCCGGCGCGCTCGCTGCGTGCCGCCCGGCGGAGTCGCGCGCCCTGTCTCGGGCGTCGCCTCCCGCTGCCACAGCGCCCCGGCGCGCACGTTCTCCAGCACCGCGATCCGCGGCTCCTCGACCGCCAGCGCCGCGAGCGCGCGCAGCAGTCGCCTGCCGGTCGCGCTGCCGCCGGCGTGCACCACCCGGCGCACCGAGTGGCCGCCCTCCAGGCCCAGTGCCAGGCGCCCGAAGCGGTCCGCGTCGAAGCGCACCCCCAGCGCCTGCAGGTCGCCACGCACTCCGGCGCCTCCTGCACGAGCACCTCCGCCGCCGCGCGTGCGCATCGCGCCCCGCCCGCGCGCTCGGTGTCGCGCAGGTGCAGCTCCGGGCTGTCGTCCTCCGCCAGCGCCGCCGCGAGCCCGCCCTGCGCCCAGTAGCTGGCGGTCTGCGCCAGGGGCGCCGCCGACACCAGCGCCACCCGCCCACCCTCGCGGGCCGCGCACAGCGCCGCGTACAGCCCCGCCGCGCCGGCGCCCACGACCGCGACGTCCACCTCCAGGTCCACGCCCTCCCCCCGGCGCCGCCTCTGCACCGGCTAGGGCCTATCCCGATTGGGGCGTGCGGCTGGGGCGGTCGAGGGTCGAGTGAGGCGAGGACGCAAGGGCGAAGGCGTGGTGGGCCCACGTCGAGCCCGAGGACAACGCATCACGAAGGCCATCGGCCGTATCCAGGCGTGCGAGCCAGAGGGATAGGCCCTTACCCCGCCGGCGCGCCCGTGGCCGTGCCGCGGTGGCCGGCGGCTTCCTGGAGCACTTTCCGCAGCGCTGCAGCGCCCTTTTCCTTCGAGCTTGGCCCCGTCCCCGTGCTCGTCCCTGCCCCACTGCCTGTTCCTGTTGTGCCGGTCGTCGTGGCGCCCGTCCCCGGCTGTTTCGCGCCCGGAGTGTTCGTCGTCGGGGTGCCCCCGCCGCGGGTGTCGTGGGGGTGGTGCTTGCCCCTGGGGTCGTCGTCCCCGGTGTGCTGGTTCCCGTGGCAGCTCCCGGTGTCGTTCCCGGGGTTTTCGCCCTCGCGGGTCGTGGTCGCCCCCGGTACCGTCGCCGCTCCGGTTGTCGTGGGTGCCGTCGTCGCGGGTGCCCCCGCTGCGGAGCCCGTCCCCGTGCTCGTCGCTGCTCCCGCCGCGGGAGTTGTGACGATCAGTGTCGCGGCGCCGGTTGCCCCGCTCGTCTTCGAGCTGCCCGCCAGGGAGACCAGCGCCGCGGTCAACGCGCCGAGGGAGAGCACCACCACGGCGCTCAACGCGATCACCGGAGCGCGCCAATTGGGGATCGCCGCCAGGCGTGTGCGCGCCGCCCCGCCGCACCTCAGGCACCACTCCTGCTCTGCTCCCAGCGGCGCTCCGCACAGTGGGCACTCCTCTGTCGGTGGAGTGGGTGTCGGCGGTGGTGGGGGTGCAGCCGTGACGCTCACGTGCCGGCGTCCGGGGGCCGGATGATCTCCGTGGGGCGATCCTCGGTGGCGGGGGCCCGGGCTGCCACCGGCGGATTCGCGGTCGCCGGCGGGGGCGTGGGGGTCGATGGTGTCGAGGGTGGCGCGGGTGTTGGTGGTGGCGAGAGAGCTGGCGGGGGTGTTAGGGCGCGCGCCGGTGTTGTGGTCTCAGGTGCCGGCACGGGCGTCGCTCCTGCCGCAGGAGGCGACACCGGCGTCGCGGTGACCGGCCGGTCGGCGTGGTGACCCATCGGCAATCCGCACGCCGGGCAGAAGCGGTCTCCGCTGCCGTGGATCGCCGCGCACCGGGGGCACGCCGCGATGCCTGCCTCGCGCAGGACGGTGACCGGGAGGCGCGCCCCGAGGGCCCCCTCCAGCGCGCGCAACTCATCGTCGAAGCGCGACGAGCACCGCGAGCTTGGCCGCCACCAGCTCGTCATGGCGCTGGCCCATGCGGTGCATCTCGAACACCAGCCCTCCCAGGTCGCGGTACGCCAGCTCTCTTGCCTTGCGCAGGAAGCGCACCCGCCTGCGCATCCGGCCGCGCTCGCGGAAGCCGGGGGTGCGGGGCTCCGCGGGGATCTCCACGCCGGCGGGAACCTCCGCGCCGGCTGGTGTCTCCGTGCTGGCGAGGGCCTCCGCAGGGGCTGGCGGCTCTGTGCCCGCAACGGTCTCCGCAGGGGCCGGCGTCGCTGTGCCGGCGAGGGCCTCCGCAGGGGTAGGCGTCTCCGCGCCGGCGGGCGCCTCCACGCTCGCGCCGGTTGCGCCCAGCGCGGCTGGCGCTGGAGGCTGCGGCGCCCGAGGCTGTGGCGCCGTGGGCTGTGGGTCGGTCGCGGATTGGCCGGCGGGACTCGTGGTTTGAGCGTCCATCGACCCACCCATGCTACCCGCCGCGCCGCACGCCCCGCGTGGCCTACCGATCTTCTTGAACTTTGGGCGGCCTAGGCGCTGATGTAGGTATCCATTTTGGCACCCATATAACGCCTACATAGGTGCGTAAAAGTTGATTCGTCTGCGCACCTCCACAGGCACCTCAGAGAACTACTCCAACAGGGTCCGCCACGCCTCCACGAGGCGCTCGGCCTCCCGCGCCGCGGAGAACGGCTCGGCGTGAGCGCGCCCCGCGATCCGGGGATCGGGGTCGCGCAGGTGGGGCTCCACCGCGGCCCGCCAGCTGCTCAGCTCGAAGGGTGCGCACAGGGCGCCCTCCACACCCTCGAGCGCCTGCGGGTGCACGCCCACCGGGGTCGCCACCACCGGCACGTCGCACGCCAGGGACTCGAGCACGGCCAGGCCGAAGCCCTCCGCGTCGGAGGGGACGACCACGGCGTTGGCCGCGTTCACCCACTTCGGCACCTGCTCCGGAGGGACCCCGCCGAGGGTGTGCAGCGGGACCCCGAGCGCCTCTGCAAGCGCGAGTGCGTGGTCGTAGCGCTTGCCTGGGCGCGCCGGGTCCGCGGGGAACAACAGGCGTGGGCTCTCCGGGCCGAGGCCCAGCTCGGCGCGGGCTTCCGCGCGGGGGAGTGGGCGAAAGCGCTCCACGTCCACCCCGCACGGCAGCACGAGCGCGCGCTCGCGCGCGGCGCGGGTCGGCAGCTCTCGCACAAGCTCCGCGGTGGGGGCGGCGAGGAGGTCCATCAGCCCCAACACGGCGCCCGTTGCCCGGCGGGTGCGGGGGTGGCGTACGTCCGTGCCGTGCACCGTCAGCCCCCGCACCCGTGCGCGCACCGCGAGCGCCGGCCACGCGGTGAGGCCGAAGTGGGCGTGCACCACGTCCAGGCGCTGGGATGGACGAGACTTCGATCCCGACCCGTGCCGGCGACGCGGTGATCCCGACCCGTAGCGGCGGTGCAGCTCGCGCGCGGCGGCCACCAGCGCGCGCCCGCCGGGGGGGAACTCGTACAGCTCGACCTCCCACTCGCTGTCCAGCTCAACCTCCACCTCGCCGACCGTCTGTCCACCCGCCGCCAGGCCGATCCCCGGTGCGCGCTCGCCCCGCGGCTGCGTCAGCCGGCGTAGTGCCTGCACCTGATCGCGCACGAAGCGCCCCCGCTCGGGGTGAGCGGCATCGGGAAGCATGTTGGAGACCACCAGCGCCCGCACGACCCGCGACGGTAGCGCTCTGAGATGATGGCCGGCGTGTCGAACTCTCCCTGACCCGCAGCTACGACCGCGCGCCCGACGGGCTGCGCCCGGTGGCGATCGAGCCAGGGTTCGTGCGCACCGCGACCGGCTCGGCGCTGATCTCGATGGGGGAGACCCGTGTGATCTGCACCGCCTCCGCGCAGGAGTCCGTGCCGCGCTGGCTCGCCGGCAAGGGCCGCGGGTGGGTGACGGCGGAGTACGGAATGCTGCCCGCCTCCACCGGCGAACGCAAGCCCCGCGACGCCACCCGCGGGCGCCTCGACGGGCGCTCGGTCGAGATCCAGCGTTTGGTCGGGCGCGCGCTGCGCGGCGTGGTCGACTTCGAGGCGCTCGGAGAACGCACGCTCTACCTCGACTGCGACGTGCTGCAGGCCGACGGGGGCACGCGCTGCGCGTCGATCACCGGGGCCTTCGTGGCGCTCTCACTAGCCTGCGCGCGTCTGGCGGAGCAGGAGGCGTTCGAGCGCCCCCCGCTGAGCGGTTCGGTGGCGGCGGTCTCGTGTGGGATGGTCGCGGGCGTCGCGCTGCTCGACCTCGACTACTCCGAGGACTCCACCGCGGAGGTCGACGCCAACGTCGTGATGACCGGCGAGGGGGACCTGCTGGAGGTGCAGGCTACGGCGGAGCGCACCCCGCTCTCGCGGGCGAGCCTTGATGAGCTGCTGGCGCTCGCGGCGGGCGGTATCGCGCAGCTGCGGGCCGCGCAGGAGCGGGCGATCGCCTTTGCCGCGGGCTGAGATGCGCCGCGCCGGCCCTCCCTGGTGCTCCGTACCCGCACGCCGACCCACTGCAGTCCGCCTTCCTGACGCGAGGTCGGCGACGCCGTGAAGCTGCTGCTGGCGACCCACAACGAGCACAAGCGCCGCGAGCTCGGGCGTCTGCTGCCGGACCAAGAGGTGGCGCTCCTGCCCGACACAGTGGAGCTTCCCCCTGAGGACGGGGAGACGTTCGCCGAGAACGCCCTCGGCAAGGCACGCGCCGCGGCGGCGTCCACCGGCGAGGTGGCGATCGCCGACGACTCCGGGATCGAAGCGGCGGCTCTGGGCGGCGCCCCCGGGGTGCGCTCGGCGCGCTACGCCGGGGAGCACGCGACCGACGAGCAGAACCTCCTCAAGCTGCTGCTCGAGGCGCCCGTGGGCAGCGCGCTGGCGTACGTGTGTGCGCTCGCCTACGTGGACCCCGCCGGGGACGTCGAGCGGCTCTTCGAGGGCCGCTGCACCGGACGTGTCGCGGCCGATCCGCGAGGTGATAGGGGCTTCGGCTACGACCCCGTCTTCCTGCCCGACGACGTGGACGCGGTCCCGCCGGGCCTGACGATGGCGGAGCTCACCGACGCGCAGAAGGACGCGATCTCCCACCGCGGTCGCGCTGCACGAGCGCTGGAGGAGTGGCTCGCGTCGGGCGGCTGATGCCCTTTTGCGTTCCGCCGACTCGGGAAGTACGGTTGTCAGCATGTCGGTGCTGGAGAGGGATCCCCACCTATTTCCCGATGCGAAGCTGACGGGGACAACTCGGACCCGTCCCAGTGGGCAGATCCTGAAGTGGGTTGGCAACAAGTTCCGGTACGCCGAGGCGATCGCTAGGCACCTCCCGGACGATCTGGGCGACTACTACGAGCCATTTGTCGGGACAGGCGCGGTTCTAGCGACACTTGCCCCTCAACAGGCTGTTGCCGGGGACGCCCTCCCTCTTCTCATCGACCTCCTTCGCTGTGTTCAGGACGACCCTACGCCTCTCGTCTCCCACTACGCGGCGTGTCGTGACGAGCTTCTTACGCACGGCAGGGAAGCGTACGAGGAGATCAAGGATCGGTATAACGCAAGCCCAAATCCGGAAGACCTCCTCGTGATTTCCCGTGCTTGCTACGGCGGCGTCATGCGATTCACTCGTGACGGAAAGATCAGTACACCGATGGGACCCCACCGACCGATGCCCGCAGATAAGCTGGGCCGCTACATGACTGAGTGGCAGGAGCGGCTTAGTGGCACGGAATTCGTCTCGCAGAGCTTTGAGATGACGATGGCCCTTGCGGGGGATGGTGACACCATCTACTGTGATCCGCCTTATCTCCACGGCCAGTCGATCCTCTATGGCGCTCAGGACTTCCAGCTCAAGAAGCTTTGGGATTCAGTTGCGAAAGCTGTCAAACGGGGCGCGCGTGTTGCGGTGTCGGCGGACGGCTACCGGCGCTCGGGGGCGAAGGCCATCGATTTGAGCCTGCCCGATGGGCTGTTCGAGCGGGAGCTTCTCATCGAGCGTGGTGGATGTATGCTGCGTCGCTTTCAACTTACCGGCGGTTTCATGGACCTTGAGCGGGTAGCCGATCGCCTGCTACTCACCTGGTGACGGCGGTGCCGGCCACGACGCCACGACCCTCGGCCACTCGCTGACGACCTCTCGACCGAAGAATGCTCCATCCAGGAGACCTGCGTGGAGCAGATCGACGATTCGGCACAGGTAAGACCGACCACGCCCCCACCAGTTGTCGCGATCGTCAAGAAACAGATAATGCTCGACCTCGATCTGCTCTGAACGGAGCTCGTTCAACTCATAACCGTCGAGCGCCGTCTCGTACACGCCGTCGGCAACCCGGCTGCCGAATGTCTTGGTGCCGTAGTACTCCTTGATCTCCCAGGCGGCGTGAGGATGGTTCACATCTGGATAGGCACCGTCCATCCAGCGGAACAGCGTGCGCAACGGCATACCGTCTCGTGCGAATGTGAGCGGCGCCCGAGGATTTGCATCAAAGACCGCTCGCCCGTCACGCTTCAAAAGCGTCTCGTAGGTGAGCATGTTGACAATACACGTGAGATAGGCATGGTGGCGCTTGTCACCCTTCTGCTTGTTCATCGTCAACAGCTTCTCGGGCGGCTTGGTGCGTGCTCGGATCTCACCGAAGAGGGTCGCAGCCTCATCGCGGGACATCAGATTCGGCTTGACCACTTCTTCAAGGAGATCGGCCCGGACAGCTACATACTCGACAACCCGCTCGATCGTCGACTCGTGACCGCCGGGAGCGAGTCCGCGCGCGTTCAGCGCAGCAACGATGTCATCGACGCGATAACGCTTCATCCGGCCGGTCCCACGCTCGGAGTAGAGGAGCTTCCGCGAGACCAGCTTGACGAGCGCCCAGAACTCGGGCGGTTGCTGACGGAACTCCTCCACGGCGCGCACGGCGCAACTATCTCACGACTGCGCGGAGGAAGCACGTCCGCCAAGCCATCCAGGAAGACGCTCTCAGAACAGGTTGATCGCCGCCGAGCCCCCCACTGCGACCGACAGCGCCGCGTAGCCCGTATAGCCCGCGAGCAGCAGCAGCGCGGCGGTGAGCAGCGCGATCAGGACGGTCACGGTCCAGGCGACGCGGGGGAGGTCCATCGTGGGAGTTATTCTCGCTTGCGGCGCGGCGTTGTGCCGCGCGGCCGGCCGGGCGGTCCTCAACCGCTGCCGGGAGACCGCGACACGGCGAGGAGGACGATGCGATGAGCTCTGGTTTCGGCGACACCCTGGCGCAGCGCGTGGCCGAGCGGGAGTCGCAGATCGTGCTCGGCTTGGACCCCGACCCGCAGGCGCTGTGGCCGGGGGTGCACGACACTGCCCGCGGCCTGCGCGCGGACGCCTCGCCGGCGTGGCGCACCGCGGTGGCGGTCCACGTCCACTGTTGTGCGGTGATCGACGCGGCGGGGCCGGCGTGCGTCGCGGTCAAGCCCCAGCTCGCCTGCTTCGAGCGCCTCGGAGCGCCGGGGTGGGAGGCGCTCGGCGACGTGGTCGAGCACGCGCGCCACCGCGGCCTGCTCGTGATCGGGGACGGCAAGCGCGGGGACATCGCGGTCAGCGCGACGGCTTACGCGGAGGCGCTGTTCGAGCGCCTGGGGGTGGACCTTGCCACCGTCAACCCACTGCTCGGCAGGGACGCGGTCGAGCCGTTCGTGACCGTGGCCCGCGCGGCGGGGGCGGGCGTGCTGGTGCTGGTGCGCACCTCCAACCCCGGCGCCGCCGACGTGCAGGACCTCCGGCTCGCGGCGACCGAGGGCTCGACCGGGGGCTCGGCCGGCACGGTGTGGGAACGCCTCGCGGAGCTCGTGGACGAGTTGGGAGCTGACGGGGTGGGGGAGTCGGGTCTCTCCGACGTGGGCGCAGTGGTGGGGGCCACCCAGCCGCAACACATCGCGCGGGCGCGAGAGCTGATGCCCCACGCGGTGCTGCTGCTGCCAGGCGTCGGGGCGCAGGGCGGCCGCGTGGAGGACCTGGCTGCCGCGTTCGCGCCGGGCCGGGCAGGGGGCCTGATCACGGCCTCGCGCAGCATCGCCGGTGCGCACCTCGCCACGGGCGGGGACCCCGCGGAAGCGGCCCGGGCCGAGGCGGAGCGGTTGCGCGCAGCTGCGTGGGCTCTCGGGGGCCGATGACCGGCGCATGGCTGCGTCCTCGGTCGCTCGCGTACCGAAGCCGGGAGACACTCGCTTCGCTCGCATCCCCGTTTCGGCCAGCACGCCACGCTCCCTGCGTTCTTGCCCTGACCACGGCCTTCGGCCGCGGTGCCCGTCCTCGGCCCCCCAGAGGCTGCCTTGAGTGCACGGCGGCCTGTGCGGTGGGGTAGTGTGAGCGGGGCATGATCATCACGGTCACGCTCAACGCGGCGATCGACAAGTCGCTGTCGGTCCCCAACTTCCGCCTTGGGCGACGCCATCGCACAGTCGAGCAGCGCACGATGGCGGGGGGCAAGGGCGTCAACATCGCCCGCGCCCTGAAGTCGCTGGGGCAGCCGGTGATTGCGACCGGCATGGCGGGGGGAGCGACCGGGACCCACATCGTCGAGCAGCTCACCGAGGAGTCGATCCTCAACGACTTCGTGCGTATCCGCGAGGAGTCGCGCACCAACACCTCGGTGCTCGACCCCACCTCCGGCGAGCAGACGGAGATCAACGAGCGCGGGCCGAAGGTGTCCGAGCGCGAGGTGGAGCTGTTCCGCGACAAGCTGCTGTACCTCGCGCGCGGGGCGGCAATCGTGGTGTTCGCGGGCTCGATCCCCCGCGGGGTGGAGCCCGACGTGTACGCGTCGCTGATCCGCGAGCTGCACCGCGTGGGGGTCACCACGGTGATCGACACCGACGGCGACCCTCTGCGCCACGCGGTGCGCGCCGAGCCGGACGTCGTGTCCCCCAACGTGCTCGAGGCCGAGGAGCTCGTGGGCCACGAGTTCTCCGACGAGCAGGAGCGCTCGCTGGCGGTGCGCGAGCTGGTCGCCCTGGGGGCGCGCGAAGCGATCGTGACGCTCCCCGACGGGTGCTTCGCGCAGCTGCAGATCGACGGCCAGCCCACGGTCCTGCGCGCCCGCATCGAGCCGCGCGAGCCGGTCGCCAAACGCGGCTCCGGCGACGCCTTCCTTGCGGGCTACGTCTCGGCGCGCTACGCCGGCAGCGCCCCCGCGGACTGCCTGCGCCTCGGGGTGGCCTGCGGCGCGGAGTCCACCGGGCGCCTCGGCGCCGGCCTGCTCGAGCGCCGCGAGGTGCACCGGCTGGAGCACGAGGTCGAGCTGGAACCGGTCGAGCTGCCCGCGGCTACGAAGTCCTGAACCGGCTCAGCGCGCGGCGGTGCGTTCAGCCCCCCGCTACGTCCCGCCGCAGAAACACGAGATACGCCGCGAACAGCGCGGGCACCGCATACAGCGCGCAGACCCACGCGGAGTGCCCGATCGGCGCCCAGTCGGTGGGCGTGCGCAGCAGGCCGTGCCAGTTCTCGTACTGTTCGGTGAGCAGGTAGGGCTTGATTCCTTCGAGGCCCGGTATCTGGCCGACGATGAACAGCAGGATCGTGAACCCGACGGTGCCGACGACCGCCCCGGCGCTGTTGCGGGTGGCGGTGGACAGCAGCACGCCGATGCAGGCGACGGTCAGCAGCGGGATCAGATAGCAGGCATTCGCGGCGAACACCAGCAGCAGTCCTTCGGGTGCAGACACCACGGTGCCGGAGAACGTGACGACGTGGTTGAAGCCCCACGAGGCCACGCCGGCGACGGTCGCCACGGTGGCCGACAGGAAGACCGCGAGGGCGCCGTAGCTCATCGCCGCGAGTGCCTTGGCGGCGAACACCTGCCCACGATCGACCGAGCGCGTGAGGATCGTCTTGAGTGTGCCGTTGCCGTCCTCGGCGGCGACGATGTCCCCGGCGACCAGGGCGGCGATCAGCGGCATCATAAACACCGACAGGAACAGCAGCATCAGCACCGGCGTGGCGAGGCCGGACTGGGTGATGTGCGAGGCGAAGATGTTGCCCTGGTCGTGGCCGTGGTCGGTGCGCAGGTTCTGGGCGATCACGAAGATGATCGGCAGGATCGCCGCGAGCCCGAGCCCGAGGTAGGTGCGCTTCTGCGAGACGAGCTTGCGCAGCTCCCAGCGGTAAGCAGTCAGCGTGGAGGGGCGCCTGACATGCGCGGCGCTGGCGGGAGTCAGCGCCGGGGATGCCTCAAGCGTGCTCATGGAGCGAGTCCCCTACGAAGTGTCCGTCGCTTGCGGGAGTCCGGGTGCCATCCGCGCTCGTCCCGCTTCCGTCGCTCGCGGGACTCCCGTTGCCCACGGGGATCGCTTCGCCCGCGGCTGCACCCCCGCCCTCGGTAAGCCGGAAGAACAGGTCCTCGAGCGTCGCCAGCTCCGGTGTCAGCGCGAGGATGCCGACTCCGGCCGCGCCGAGCGCGATCGAGAGGGCGCCCACGTCGGGCTCCTGCGCCTGGAAGGAGAGGCCGTGCTCACCGCCTGTGACATGCTCGATGCCGGGCTGGGCGTGCAGCACCGAGAGGGCGCGGGCGTCGTCGGTGGAGCGCAGCCGGTAGCCGGCCCCGCCCTGGCGGCGCAGGTCGGCGAGCGCTCCCTCGTAGACGACGCGCCCGGAGTCGACGATCGCCACGCGATCGCACAGTTCCTGCACCTCCGGCAGCTGGTGGCTGGAGAGCAGGACGGTGATCCCCTGGTCGGCCAGCCGGCGGATCAGCGCGCGCATGTCGCGCATCCCCGCCGGGTCGAGGCCGGTGGCGGGCTCATCTAGGATCAGCAGGCGCGGACGGCGGAGCAGCGCGGCGGCGATGCCGAGGCGCTGGCGCATGCCGTGGGAGTAGCCGCCCACGCGGTGCTCGGCGCGCGGGCTCAGCTCGACGGTCTCGAGCACCTCGGGGATCCGCTCCCGCGCGCCGCCGCCGTCGAGTGCCGCGAGCAGTTCGAGGTTCTTGCGGGCGCTGAGGTAGGGGTAGAACTTCGGCGCCTCGACAAAGCCCGCGACTCCCTCCAGCGCCCGCGCGCCCTCGCGGAGCGGGTCGCGCCCGAACAGCTCGACGGTGCCCTCCGTCGGCATGATCAGGCCGAGCGCCATGCGCAGCGTGGTGGTCTTGCCGGCGCCGTTGGGACCCAGGAACCCGTACACGTCGCCGGCGTGGACGTTCAGGTCGATGTGGTCGACCGCCAGCACCTCCTTGTAGCGCTTGACCAGCCCTCGGGCACGAACCGGGGGCGCTTCGCTCACTACAGGCCCTTGGCGACCGCTTCGACGGCGGCGGGGCCGACCGCGCCGGCGACCAGGTAGCGCACGCCGTCGCGCTCGAAGCTGAGCAGCGTGCCGAGCTCGGTCGGCAGCTCGCTGGCGGTGACGCCGTTGATTTTGACCTGCTGCAACCCTTCGGGCAGCGAGGAGGTCTGCGAGGTGCCGGCCTTGGTTTTGGCTTCAAGCACGGCGATCGTCCCCGGCCCGCTGCCCTGCGTCGTGACGTTGGGATGTTCGTGTTCGCCGCCGGGTGCGGAGCTGCCCTGGTGTTCGCCGGGCTTGGGCAGCACCACTTCTTCGACCTTGGCGTTGGCGGGCGGCGTGAATTCGAACACTGACGGTTCGACGGGCCCGTAGGAGATCGAGGTGGCCGCCAGTTCGAGCACCGGCGCGGAGCTCTCGGTGGAGTAGACCGCCGCGCGCAGCGGCACGCCGTTGGTGGCGTCCCACGAGAGCTCGGCGCCGGCCAGCAGGCTGCCGCCTTCCTTGGGGGACACGCGCACGGTGTAGGCGGCCTGGCCGGCGACGTCGGTGGGGGTCGCGCCAGAGAGGTCGGTGTGCTTTTCGAGCTGGGCGATCGCTTCTTCGATCTTGGTCACGCTGGGAACTTCGTGGTGGGCGCTGCCATCCGAGCCGCTGCTCGGCGAGCTGGACCCACCTTCGCCACCTGTGCTGCCGGCTTCGATTTCCTTCGGCGGCGTGTAGCGGTAGAGCGTGTTGGAGGACGCGTCGTACATCGACAGGGTGCGCCCGTCGTAGTAGACCTGGGTGTCTCCCTTTTCGGACTGCAACTCCAGGCGCACGTGCCCTTCCTTGGAGATCCACAGCCGCCCGGAGGCGCCGGAGAGCAGCGGGCTGGAGGTCAGCTGGCCCGCTTCGCCGCCGCCGCTGGCGAGGGAGGCGCCTTCGAGCAGGTGGTTGGTGAGCTGAATCTGAGCGCTGACGCCTTCGACGGGCGGCGCCGTGAGGGCGTCGTGGACCGCGTCCGCAAGCGGCTTGGGCGGGGGCGTGGGGCCCACGCTCAGCGCGGACGCGAGTGCGGTCGCGCCGACCCCGACCGCGACCAACACCCCGCAGAGCAGCAGCAGGCGGGAGAGGGGCAGGCGGCGGAGGAGGTAGCTCATGGCGGGTGCCTCGGGGTTGCGATTCGACGTCCACCACCAAGGCTAGCGCGATCGATCAAGGGGACCTGAAGGGTGTGTGGGGAGGTTCTCATCTTTGCGGCCTATTTCGCGCGCACCCGCGTACGCGCGAAATAGGGCCCTCAAGTTGTAGGTGCCCGCCTGCGCTATAGGGCTCTCATGCGGTCGTGCCCGCCCGCGCTACATGGGGCCCACGCGGTGGTGTACGCCCGCGGCCACATAGGGTCTTCGAGTTGGTCGTGCCCGCACGGCGTAGATGCCTTCAAGTTGAATGCCCGCGGGCTCCAGGCCCGAGCGAGCGTTCCAGCGCCGCCAACCGATATCGTGCCCGCCGACATGGGACTGGCCTTCATCGTTGTCGTCTGTCTGGTGGCCCTCGGCCTCGGCGTGTTCTTCGTCGCGATGCGCGGCGGGCCGCGCGGGGCGCGCAACGCGCTGCACACTGAATCGAAGGCCGCCCAGCGCGGGCTGACCGCGGTGATCGTCCTCGTGTGCGCCTTCGGCCTGGTGGTACCGGCGCTGGTGTTGGCCTTCAACGCCGAGCACAAGGCGAGCGTGGGGTCGGGGGGCCTGCACCTGAACGCCGAGCAGCAGAAGGGCCGCGAACTGTTCTCGCACGCCTGCAACCTCTGCCACACGCTCACCGGCACCAACGCCGTGGGCCGCACGGGCCCAGACCTCGACGTGCTGATCCCCACGGTCGGCGCGACCCTGCCGGAAAAGGAAGCGCACGCCGACCGCAAGGCGTTCGTCCTGAGCGCGATCCTCGAAGGCCGCGCGCGCGGCACGGCCAGATGCCCGCGCTGCTCTACCAGGGCCGCGAAGCCGAAGACGTGGCGAACTTCGTGGCGGCGATCGCGGGGCACTGAAAAGTCCGTCCGGAGCGCCGTCTCTGAGCTTCAAGGCATGGTCGAGAGGACCCTGCGCCACCGGCGCAGGCCTCCGCCGATACGCCGATGGAGTGGGATGGGGCCGCGTGCCCCGACAGGATCGCGTCGTAGGGCAGTCGTGTCGGGGTTCGGCCTGGTGCTCGCGGCGCTCCTCGGGCACTGACTGTCCAAATCCTGGGTGACGCGCTGCGAACGCCGCTGCGGCCGATGAGCCCGCCATCAAAAGGTCGCTCCACACGGTTTGGCCATCCGTCGATACCGGCCGCGCGGGCCATCCACTAAGGTCCGCTGGGTGGCTGAGCAGCCAGACACATGCCGAAGACCGCCGCGGACGTCAGAGCGCTCGTGGAGGAGCGCCAGATTCGCTTCATCCGCTTCTGGTTCACCGACATCCTCGGCCAGCTGAAGTCGTTCTCGATCAACGCTGCCGAGCTCGAGGACGCCTTTGAGGCGGGCATGGGCTTCGACGGCTCCTCGATCACCGGCTTCAACGCGATCGAGGAGTCCGACATGATCGCGCTGCCCGACCCCTCCACGTTCGCGGTGCTCCCGTGGCGCCCGGAGGAGCAGGGGGTGGGGCGCATGTTCTGCGACGTCATCACCCCCGAGCGCACCCCCTACGAGGGCGATCCCCGCCACGTGCTGCGCCGCGCGGTCGAGCGCGCGCGTGCGATGGGCTTCGACACGTTCAACGTCGGCCCCGAGCTCGAGTACTTCCTGTTCCGCGACTCGCGCACCACCGAGCCGCTCGACCACGGCGGGTACTTCGACCTGACGACGCTCGACGCCGGCTCGCGACGTGCGCCGCGAGACGGTGCTCGCGCTGGAGCAGCTCGGCATCCACGTCGAGTACACCCACCACGAGGTCGGCCCCTCCCAGCACGAGATCGACATGCGCTACGCCGACGCGATGAAGATGGCCGACGACTGCATGACGTACCGCATCACCGTCAAGGAGTACGCGATGAAGTACGGGTGGCACGCCACGTTCATGCCGAAGCCCCTGTTCGGCGAGAACGGCTCGGGGATGCACACCCACCAGTCGCTGTTCCGCGAGGGCCGCAACGCGTTCTTCGACCCCGACGACCCCTACTACCTCTCGGACGTCGGCAAGGCGTTCATCGCCGGCCAGCTGCGCCACGCGCGCGAGATCTGCTCCGTGTTCGCGCAGTGGGTCAACTCCTACAAGCGCCTCGTCCCCGGCTTCGAGGCGCCCACGTACGTGGCGTGGTCACGGCGCAACCGCTCGGCGCTCGTGCGCGTGCCGCTCTACCACCCCGGTCGCGAGCGCGCGACGCGCATGGAGCTGCGCTGCCCGGACCCCGCGTGCAACCCGTACCTAACCTTCGCGGTGCTGCTGCAGGCCGGGCTGGAGGGCATCGAGAAGGGGTACGAGCTGCCCGAGCCGATGGAGCAGAACCTCTACCACCTCTCCGGCGCCGAGCGCCAGCGCCTCGGCGTCGAGCAGCTGCCCGAGACGCTCGGCGACGCGATCGAGCTGACGGCGCAGTCGGAGCTCGTGCTGCGCACCCTCGGCGAGCACATGTTCAACCGCTACGTGGAGATCAAGCGCCAGGAGTGGGGGGACTACCGGGTCCAGGTCTCCCAGTGGGAGCTCGACCGGTACCTGTCCATTTTGTAGGCCGTTTTTTTTGATGAGCCTCCGCCTGAGCGGCTCCGGCGAGCGGGGTTGTGGTGGCGCACCCGGGGCGGTTGGCTGCCGAGAGGGCTACCCGCCGCGGGGTCTCGACCGGGGCTGCGGGTGGCACGCCGGAGGCGCGGACTGGGCGAGAGGCACGGCGCACGCGAGGCCCGCGGCCGGCGAGAGGTGCAGCTGCAGCGCCTGCAGCAGGTGGCCGAACGCGGCGGGGTGGCGGGGGGCGATCTCGTGCAGCAGCGCCAACACGCCCACCGCGTGCTGTTCGTAGCGAGTCTCGCCCGTGAGCTGTGCGAGGCGCAGCAGGCCCACCGCGGCGGAGGACGCGCCGGAGGGGATGGGGGAGTCCTCGAGGTCCTTGCGCCGAGCGATCAGCGCTTCGCCGTCGGCGGCCGTCGAGAAGAAGCCCCCGCGGGCGGGGTCGGCGAAGCGGGCGATCGTCTGGTCGGCGAGGGCGCGCGCCTCGGTCAGCCACCGCTCCGCGCACGTCGCTTCGAAGAGGGTCACGAGCGCCTCGACCATGTACGCGTGGTCCTCCAGGAAGCCGCCGCTGCCGCGCGCGGCCCTCGGAGTAGGTACGCAGCAGGCGGCCCTCGCCGTCGCGCAGCTCGCGCAGCACGAACTCCGCGCACCGCTGCGCCGCATGGAGGTACCGGAGCCCGTCCGCCCCGCCCAACACCGCGCCCGCGTCGGCCAGCGCGGCGATCGCCAGCGCGTTCCAGCTCGTCACGCGCTTGTCGTCGAGACCGGGTCGGGTGCGGGCCGCGCGGGCCTCCCCCAGCCGCGCGCGGATGCGCTCCCGGGTCGCCGCGTCGGGGCGTGTCGCGGCCGGGGCGCGATCGGTGAGCACGTTCAGCCCCGGGGCGGGGAGATCCGGAGGCCCACCCGCCCCGACGAAGTTGCCCCCCGCGCTCACGCCCAGCCACCGCGCCGCGGCGTCGGCGTCCGCGCCGAGCACCTCCTCGAACTCCCCGACGGTCCACACGTAGTAGCGGCCCTCCACGCCCTCGGAGTCGGCGTCGAGCGCGGAGTAGAAGCCGCCCTCGGGTCCGCTGCACCATCGCGCAGCATCCACTCGAGCGTCGTGCGGCACACGCGGGCGAGCTCCTCGTCGCGGCGGGAGCCGGGGCCGCTCTCGCGCCCGCTCGCACCGTCCCCGGCGTCGCCCTGGCCGTCGGGTTCCGCCTCGCCGCTGAGCCGGTACCCGTGCAGGTACGCGCGTGCGAGCAGCGCGTTGTCGTAGAGCATCTTCTCGAAGTGCGGCACCGTCCACGCCGCGTCCACGGAGTAACGGTGAAAGCCCCCGCCGAGCTGATCGTGGATGCCGCCGCGCGCCATCGAGCGCAGGGTGGCGAGCGACATCTCGCGCTCGCCGTGGCGCAGCAGGAACTCCAGCACAGGGGTCTGCGGGAACTTCGGGGCGCCTCCGAAGCCGCCGTTGACCGTGTCGAACGATCCCCCAGCGCGCCGACCGCGGCATCGAGCGCGCCCGCGTCGAACGGCTCCGCGGAGGGCTCCATGCGTGCCCCGCCGGCGAGCTGCTCGCGCACGCGCTCGCCCCCCGCGCGAATCTCCGCCGCGTTCTCGCGCCACGTCTCCGCGATCGCCTGCAGCACCTGGCGTCCACGACGGCAGCCCGTGGCGGGGCTCCGGGGGGAAGTACGTGCCGCCGTAGAACGGCGTCTGCTCGGGCGTGAGGAACACGTTCAGCGGCCACCCCCCGTGGCCGGTCATGCCCTGCACGGCCTCCATGTACAGCGCGTCCACGTCGGGGCGCTCCTCGCGGTCCACCTTCACGCACACGAACTCCTCGTTCATGAGGGCCGCCACGCGGGGGTCTTCGAAGGACTCGTGCTCCATCACGTGGCACCAGTGGCAGGCGGAGTAGCCGATCGAGACCAGCAGCGGCACGTCGCGCTCGCGCGCCGCCGCCCACGCGCCCGGGCCCCCACGGCAGCCACTGCACGGGGTTCTCCGCGTGCTGGCGCAGGTACGGCGAGGTCTGCTGCGCGAGCGCGTTGGGCATGGGGTCAGAGTACCCACCGCCCGCGTGGGTCCCCGCGCGCGGCCGGACGCCCGACCGCAATGTGCCCCTGTACCCTGCGGCGCCCTCGCGGGCGGTCCTCAGCGCAGCCGCGCGAGCGCTGGCAGCGGGAAGTGCAGCGACGGCGCGCGAGCCAGCTCGCCCCCCATCGCGGCGGCGCGCGCCCGCCCGGGAGAGCTGTGCCTTGGCGGTGCTCACGTCGAAGCGTCGCCCGCCGAGGGTGCCGCTGGCGCGCCCGCCGGAGCCGAGCGTGACCGTGCCGTGCGTGGCCGCCGCGCCGCCGACGTGGACTGTGATGCTCTGCAGCTTGCCCCCGCTTCGCGGGCAGCGTGCCGCTGAGCGCGACCCCGGGCACGAACGTGAGGTTGTGCAGGCTCACCGCGGAGGCGCTCAGCTTGGCGTAGCCGCCGTGCAGCCCCCCGAAGCTCGACCCGTTCGGCAGCTTCCTGCTCGACCTGCAGCGTCGCGCCGATCACCTGGCGCTCGAGGTCCACGATCGTGTCGAGCACCGCGGTGAGGGTGCGCCCGCGGTGCCGTGCAGGCCGGGCACGGGCTGCACGTAGGCGAGCTCGGTGGGCGTGACGGCGTGGGGCTGAAGGGGTCGGGTTCGGGCTTGCAGGGCGACTGGCTGCCCGCCCACGCCGCCCGCCGAAGAACGCTTCCACGGCCAGCGCGGCGCAGTCGCTGAAGTCGCTGCCGATCACGGAGTGGCCGGTGTAGGGGACGACGAGCAGCTGCGCGTCGGGGATCTCCGCGGCGACCCGGCGCGCGCCTGAGGTCGGGGTGCGCAGGTCCTGGGCGCCGGAGAGGATCAGCGTCGGCACGTTCGGCAGCGGGCCGGCGGCGGGCGGCGCGGGGGCGGCGTTGGGCCAGTCCAGGCACACGGGCACGAGGCTGTCCGTCCACACGGTGGCGGCGTCGAACGGGTAGAGGTCGCCGCTCGGCAGCCCGTGCAGCGCGGCGCGCGCTTCGGCTTCGCGGGTGGCGGGCGTGGCGGAGCGCTGCCAGGGGAAGGGCTTCTCTTCGCAGGAGGTCGCGAGGAACAGCGCGTTGTCTTCTTCTTCGCCGGCTTCCCGTTCGGCCTGCGAGCCCCGCGGCTGCAGCGGCACGTTGGGGATCAGCCCTTCCGAGAGCGCCTTCAGCCGCAGCAGCGGGTCGGGGTCGCCGTGCAGCGCCGACTGCACCGCGGCGGGCAGCAGCGCGCGCAGCGCGGGGTTGAGGTCGCCGGCGAGCAGGACGTTGAAGAGGTCGGCCTCCCCGATCGTGGCGGCGTGGCGGTGCCCGGCCCCGTCGTACACCGAGCCGCTGAGATCGGGTGGCTGGCGCAGCCGCGCCGCCAGCGTGGCGATGTCGCCGAGCGGGTTGGCCGTGATGTGCGCGCACGCCCCTTCCGAGCACAGCTCTTCGAGCATCGGCCGCGAGCGCCTGGATCGAGGAGAGCCCGAACGGTTCGGGGCCTTCGGGGAGCACGACGGAGTCGAGCACCAGCGCTTCGACGTGTTCGGGGTAGCGTTCGGCGTACTCGAGCGCGACCTTCGTCCCGTAGGAGGTGCCGTACAGCACGAGCTTTTCGTAGCCCATCGCTGCGCGGATCGCCTCGATGTCGGCCACCGATTCCTCGCTCGTGAACGCGCCGCGCGCGGGCCCGAGCTGCAGCGCGCACTGTTCGGCCAGCTGCGCTTCGCTGTGCGCTTTTTCCAGGGCGGGCGAGTTGTGGCAGTCGAGCGGGTCCGAGCGCCCGGTGCCACGCTGGTCGTAGACGATCAGGTCGCGGCCGCGCAGTGCGGGGGCGATCGCCTTGGCGATGAAGCCCGCGAGCGGGTCGGCCGCCTGCCCGGGCCCGCCGGCGAGCACGAGCACGGCGCTTGAGCTCGGAGCTGACCGCCCGCCGCCTGCAGCGCGCTCGCACGCTGAGGGCGATCGTGCCGGGCACGGTGTCCGCGCGGTCGAGCGGGACGGTGACGGTCGTGCACGCGAAGCTGGCCCTTCGCGGGGGCAGGGGGTGAAGCTGAGCGGCTGGTGGTGGCGCTAGTCCCAGGGGAGCCTGCCGAGGAGGCCGGCAAGCCGGCGAGCGGCAGCGCGGACAGCAGAGCCACGAAGAGCGAAGAGGGTGCTCGCTTGCGCATCGGAACCGACAATAGCGGCAGTGGCGGTGGGAGCTGGCGCCGGTACAGGTGCACCCGTTCGCCGCCCAGTTCGCCGACCAGCGCCTTGTGGGACCCGAGGCGCAGGGTGCCGTGGGCGGCCGCGGAGCCGCCGATCCGCAACGTGACGCTTTTCGGCCTTGCAGCGTGCCGGACACGCTCACGCCCGGCACGTAGGAGTAGCCGTGGAAGCTCAACGCCGCCCTTCGCGAGCTTGGCCCAGCCGCCGCGCAGGCCGCCGCAGCTCAGCGAGGGGAGGTAGGCTCAGGATCCCGCTCCCCCCGCTGACCGTTTCGAGCAGCTGCGATCATGAGCTGGCGGGCGAAGTCGGCGATCGTCAGCTCCACCGCCTGCAGCGTCCGCCCGGCGCGGCCGTGGTAGCCGGGCGCGGGGGCCACGTCGGAGAGCCGCGCGGGCGCCAGCGGCGCGGGGATCAGCAGCGGCGAGGTGGGCGGCCCGGCGGGGCAGGGCTTGATCGGCTGCACGCCCACGCCGCCGGCGAACATCGCCTGCAGCGCCTTGCGCGCGCACGAGGTGGGCTCGTCCTCGAGCACCGCGTGCCCGGTGTTGGGCACCACCAGCAGGTGCGCGTCGGGGATCTGCGCGGCGACCTCGCGCGCGTTGGCGGTGGGGGTGCGCAGGTCGTCGGCGCCGCTGAGGATCAGCGTGGGGACGTTGGGCATCGCTTCCGCCACCGCCGGCGGCGCGGGAGTGGCGAAGGGCCAGTAGGCGCAGGTGCGCAGCTCGTCGAAGTCGAACATGTTCGTGGCGGTGAAGGGCGCGAACGCGCTCGCGGGGAGGGCGTCCGATCCGCGGCCGTGGCCTGCGCGAGGCGTTCTGCCGGGCTCGCGGCGCGGCTCCAGGGGAACGCCTCCTCTTCGCAGGTGGTCGTGTAGAAGAGCGGCGTCGTCGATCCCTTCGCCTTCTTCGCCTTCGCCGCTGAACGCCCGGAGGCGCGCCGAGCAGCCGCGCGAGCGGGGCGTTGTCGCCGCCGGCGGCGGCCGCGCGACCGCGGCGGGAATTCGGCGCGCAGGAGCGGGTCGAAGTCGCCGGCGAGCAGGACGTCGAGCAGCTCGTTGGCGGAGATCGGGACCGGGACGGCGTGGCCGTGCGGCGCCGATCCAGCGGCCGCTCACCATCCCGCCGCCCATGCGCCGCACCAGCCGCGCGAGGTCGGCCGACCGGGTTGGGGGTGATGTGGGCGCACTGGCCGTAGGCGCACAGCTGGCGCAGGATCCGCGGGATCGCTTCGAACGTCGTGCGGTCGAGCGGGTCGGGGCCGGTCGGGCGGCACGACGGAGTCGAGCACCAGCGCTTCGACGTGTGCGGGGTACTGCTGGGCGTACTCCTCGGCCACCTTGGTGCCGTAGGAGGTGCCCCACAGCACGAGCTTTTCGTAGCCCCCCGCGCTGCGCAGCGCCTCGATGTCGGCGACGCGAGTCGGGGGTGGTGTAGAAGGCGCGTTCGGGGCCGATCTGTTCGGCGCAGGCGTTGAGCAGCGCGCCGCCGCAGCGGTAGGAGCCGGGCTGTTCGAAGCCGTGGCAGGCCAGCGGGTGCGAGTAGCCGGTGCCGCGCTGGTCGAACACGAGCAGGTCGCGCGTGTCGAGGATCGGCCCGAGCAGTTCGGTGAAGTCTTCGGCGAACGGCACCGCCGACTGCCCCGGCCCGCCGGCCAGCGCGATCACCGCGGAGCTGCGCTTCGCCGACGGGCGCGCAGGCGGCGACGGATCGCCAGCGTGATCGTCCCGGGCGTGGCCCCGCTGGGGTCGAGCGGCACGGTGAGGTGCGCGCAGGCGAAGATCGTTGCTTTCCTTGCACGCGCTGTACGCGATCGCCCCGGAGGTGGCCGCGCCCGCCCGCGAGGAGGCGCCCGCCGCGACGCACGCGGCGCGAGCGGGGCCGCCAGGACCGCGACGGCGAGCTTCCTGACGGACGGTCGCACCAGTTGGAATCTATCCGATCGGACAGCGCGGTGCGCCGATGGGGTGGGTGAGGCAGTGCGTGGTGGGAGTACGTTCGGGCGGTGGGTGGTAGGTCGGCCGGGGCAGTGCGCTGGTGGGAATTGGCCGGGGTGGTGCGCCGGTGGGGCGACCAAGGCAGTGGGTGGTAGGAAGCGGCCGGGGCGTGCACTACTGGGGAGCTCTATAGGGTCACGGTATGGATCGTTTCCGCCAGACCGTGAGGGCCCCGGGGGCGCCGGCGGCGATCGGCCCCTACAGCCACGCGGTGCGGGCGGCCGGCGAGCTGCTGTTCTGCTCCGGGCCAGATCCCGCTCGACCCGGTGAGCGGCGAGCTGGTGGGAGTGACCGCGGGCGAGCAGGCGCGCCGCTGCCTGGAGAACCTGCGCGCGGTGTGCGCCGCAGCCGGCACCACGCTCGACGCAGGCGGTGCGGGTGACGATCTACATGACCAACCTGGAGCAGTTCGGCGAAGTCAACGAGGTGTGCGCCGAGTTCTTCCCGGCCGACCCCCCGGCGCGGGTGACGATCGGGGTCGCGGCGCTGCCGCGCGGGCGCGCAGGTGGAGATCGACGCGGTGGTGGCGCTCGGGCCTGGCGCGCCGCAGAGCCCGGGGTCGAGCGAGGCGTCCGGCACGCAGCCCGCCTCGCCCCTGCTGCCGGCGGCAGCTCCGTCCTGCCGGGGCAACCGCGGTCGCCGCCGCGGCCCGCGCCGCTCTCGGTCCCGGAGGCACGTCTACCACGTGGAGCTGCGCCACTTCCCGCGCAATGTCTGCCACTTCAACATGGGCGCCGAGGAGCTGCAGAGCGCGATCCTGGAGCCGTGGGTCGCCGACCGGATGTTCGACCTGGGGGACCTCCGCTGGGACCCCCGCCAAGCGCGGCTCACAGTATCTCGAGGGCTCCGCGGATCCCGCCAGACCAGCTCTCGATGGGCCGGGGCTGGCGCACCGCGCAAGCACCAGGGTCGCGACGTGACAGCCCAGCTACTGGGCGGGGCGCCGGGGCCGCGGACGGCCTGAGCGTTCGTGGGGCGCGATGCGGGCGGCACCTCCGGCCGACGCGGGGCGCTGCAGACCCGCCGCTACACTTCGCTACCCACGTGGTGGGCGTAGCTCAGCTGGTAGAGCTCCGGGTTGTGGTCCCGGCGGCCGCGGGTTCGAATCCCGTCGCTCACCCTCAAAGTACCTGCAAATAGCTATCCCTTTAAAAGTCCACTCAACGGAACTTGGCTCTGGGGAACAATTTAGGGCACAAATTTCCCGATTTCTTCGCTCGATGGCGGTTGCTGGCGGCGTGCGATGAGACACGTGGGTCGCTTGCCTGAGGCCGTAATGCGAGGACCAGAGCGGTTATTCGTCTCTGGCGGCGACGTGTCGAGGGTTCTAGGGGAGGTTGCGCCTCGCCGAGCGCATCGGGCGAACTTGGGTGGGGATCCCGGCGGTCGTAGGTTGGTCAGGCAAAGCGCACACGGCCATTACCCTGATACATCGTGACTCGATCAGCGCCGCTGAGACCGTCGTTTCTATAGCTATGATATATGGCCATGGTGGCTGTGGCTGGCCTCTCTGGTGCGAATCGCGCGTTTGTTGCGCAGCTCAATCGTGATCTGCGAGGTCCTTTCACGCCAGCGGACGCTGCGGCGGCGACTGGTGTGGATCATGCGCGGGCTGTGCGGCTGCTGCGGCATCTCGCTGCGGAGGGTTGGGTCGCTCGGTTGCAGCGAGGCCTTTATACGACCGTGCCGTTGGAAGCCGAGGATCCGGAGAGCTGGGGTGCGGACCCGTGGGCGGTGGCGATGGCTGCTCTCGCCCCAGGGTACGTGGGGGGCTGGACGGCGCTGCATCACTGGGATCTCACCGACCAGATCTTCTCGACGACGGTCTTCGTCACGGCGCGGCCTGTGCCCCGCCGCCGCCGCACGATCGGCGGCGTCCATTTCGAGCTTCGCCATCGCTCGGAGTCTGCCTTGTTCGGCACGCGTCGGGTTTGGCGTGAGGGGATGCCGGTCGATGCTTCTAACCGAGAGCGGACTCTTGTGGACTGCCTTGACGATCCGTCGCTGGGTGGGGGCCTGCGCCATACGACCGAGGCGCTCGCGAGCTATGCCGAAAGGCCAGACGTCTCATGGCAGCGGCTTGTCGAATACGGTGATCGGCTTGGCAACCGAACTGTGTTCAAGCGTCTCGGGTATATCGCCGAGACGCTTGGGTTCGGGGACGACGAGCTGATCGATGGGTGCCTGGGACGTGTGAGCGCTGGTGTCGGCCGGCTTGATCCCGGCCGCCCGGATGAGGGGGCGATCACGGCGCGTTGGGGTCTGCGGATCAACACGAGGATCAACGCTTGATTCCCCGTGCGGCGCTGCAGGTGCGGGCAAAGGAGTGGGGACTGGCCGAAGAGGTGGTCGAGAAGGACTACGTGCTCGGCTGGCTTCTCTGGGGCATCGGCACCCAGCCCGCTCTGCGCGATAAGTGGGTGTTCAAGGGCGGGACCTGCCTGAAGAAGTGCTTCGTGGAGACGTACAGGTTCTCCGAGGATCTCGACTTCACCGTGCTCGACGATGGTCCGCTGGAGCCCGACGATCTGCTGCCAGTTCTCACCGAGATGCTCGATCTCGTGGAACAGGAGACCGGCATCACGCTGTCCAGTCGCCCGCCGGCTGTCAGGCTGCGACCCGACGGCCGCTCAGCAGAGGGCCGTATCTACTACCGCGGACCCCGCGCGACCCCCGGCGAGGCACGGGTAAAACTCGATCTCACCTACGACGAGACGATCGTCGAGACCCCGGTTCGCCGAGAGATCGCTCACGCATACGACGAGACGCTTCCTGGCGACGGCGCGGTGCAGTGCTACGTGTTCGTCGAGGTCTTTGCCGAGAAGCTGCGAGCGCTCGGACAACGCACTCGACCGCGCGACCTCTACGACGTCGTCAACCTCTACCGTCGTGCCGACCTGCGCGAGAACCGCGATGTCGTCCTGGCGGTCCTCGAGCGCAAGTGCGCCTACAAGGACGTGTCCGTCCCGACGCTCGCGGCGGTCACCGCAACCGAGAAGGCAGCTGATCTACGGGCCGACTGGGGCGCGATGCTCGCCCACCAGCTACCCGTGCTCCCGCCGGTGGAGGAGTTCATCGACGCTCTTGAAGATGTGTTCGCATGGCTCAGCGGCGAGGAGCCCGTTCAGCCGGGGCCGACGCCGGCCGTCGGAGAGGAGATCGACGCGACATGGGTCGTTCCGCCCACGCTGACCAGATGGCCCGACGGCGCTCCCCTCGAGCAGATCCGATTCGCCGGCGCCAACCATCTTCTGGTCGAACTCGACTACCAGGCATCTACGCGCCTGATCGAGCCATACGCCCTGCGGCGCTCCAAGGCTGGCGACCTCCTTGTCTACGCAGTCAAGGCTCAGACAGGAGAAGTCAGAGCCTACCGAGTCGACCGCATCGAAGGCGTACACATCACCAACACCGCCTTCACGCCCCGCTACGCGATCGAACTGTCGGTAGCGCTTCCCGTAAGCACCGGCCGGCGTGGTCCCCAGTCGACGGCTCGGCGCCACGCGCGGCACCGTCTATAGCTCTCCCAACGTGCCCTCCATATCAGCTCATGGCGCTGGCGAGCTAGATGACGTGCCCAGGGACGTTCAGAACGCGGTGTAGGTAGGTCCGGGCCTACCGAGAGGCTGTGGGTGTCAAAGCTCACGACCTCAAGGGAGGCCCGGAATGCCGCACCATAGAGCCCGTTTGACCCCGCGTGGGCGGGAGATGGTCGTTCGTCGTGTCGTGGATGACGGGATGTCCTTCGCGGGGGCCGCCGCGTGGGGGAACGTGTCGAAGTCCACGGTCTGGGAGTGGGTACACCGCTGGCGCCAGGCCACTCCCTCTGAGCGCGAGTCGTTGGTGTGCCTGCTTGAGCGCTCCAGTCGTCCGCACCGGTCGCCCTCCCGGTGCCCTGTTGAGGAGGAGCAGCGCATCTGTGAGCTGCGGCGACGGACCGGCTGGAGCCCCAGGGCGATCGCCATGCTGATTGGGCGCCCGCACTCGACCGTGCACCAGGTGCTGCGGCGTGGAGGCTGCTCACGCCGAGAGCCCTCCGAGCGCGCGGCGGTCGTCCGCTATGAGTGGCCGTGCCCGGGGAACCTGCTGCATATGGACGTCAAGAAGTTCGGGAAGTTCACCGAGCCTGGGCACGCGCTGACGGGTGATCGCACCCGGCGCTCCCGGAGGGCTGGGTGGGAGTACGTGCACTCGATCGTTGATGACTGCAGCCGCTTGGCGTTCTCGGAGATCCACGACGACGAGAAGGCCCCGACCGTGACCGCGTTCACCCGCCGCGCACTGGACTGGTTCTTGGAGCGCGGGATCGTCGCTGAGCGGCTGATGAGCGACAACGCGTTCGCCTACATCCGCAACAAGACCCTGAGCGAACTGCTCTACCGCCGCGCGATCCACCACCTCCGCACCCGGCCCTACACGCCTCGCACCAACGGGAAGGTCGAGCGCTACCAGCAGACCCTGCAACGCGAGTGGGCCTACGCCCTGCAATACGCCTCAAGCGACGCCCGCCGGGCCTCCCTGCCACACTGGGTCCGCCACTACAACGAGCAACGCACCCACAGCGCCCTCAACAACCGCCCACCCATCCACCGCGTTCGGGACGTCACCGGGCACAACAGCTAGCGGCAGTCTGCGAGAGCTGATCGAGACGCCCGTGTTGCTTGTGTGAAGCAGCAAAGTGCGGACCTGCCCAAAGATGCGTAGACGCGCCGTTGGGGGACCTCATGATACGACCGGCCTTCCAGCCCTGCGAGTTGGTATCGGGGTCCCACGGAACGCGTAACCTATCCTTGTAACAAACCGTACAAATAACGCCAAGACTCCGACGCCATCGTATCGCCGCGGAGCCTGGTAAAAGTCGCATGATGCGACTGGGCCTCTTTTCCGTCAAGAACTTCCGCAGCATCACGAACGCCGAGAGGCTTCCTCTGGGAGATTTCACGGTGCTCGTCGGACCCAATAATGAAGGAAAGTCGAACATCCTTGAGGCGTTGGCGCTCGGTATGCAGGAGTTGTCAAACCCGACCACTCGGCCGCGATACGCCGCTGGACCGCGCAGATATCGCCCCGGATATGAGCGTAACGAAGACCTTATATACAGCTGGGAGCGCGATTTTCCACAGACGCTACAAAGCAACGGAGACGGTCGGACGTCCCTGAACTTCGACTTTGAACTCACCCCTGAGGAAGTCGACGAGTTCTACAAGGAGGTCGGGAGTAGATTCAACGACTCGCTTCCTATCAGCTTGACCTTTGGTCGCACCGGCTCGCCGAGCTTTCGTGTTCGGAAGCAAGGCAAGGCCCAACAGCTCCTTTCGACCAAGAGGCTTGAGATCGCTAAGTTCGTCTCTTCGCGTGTGCAGGTCCAGTATGTGCCTGCCGTGCGAACCGGAGATCGCGTGACAAGGATCGTGAAACGTATGCTCACGAAAGAGCTGGCGGCTGTCGCGAGCGATCCGGAGTATGCGAAGGCGCTGGCGGAGGTGCAACGACTTCAGGAGCCCGTCCTAGACAAGCTGGCCGCCGCAATCACGGCGCGACTACAGGCCTTGCTGCCGGACGTACGATCAGTTCAATTCGATCAAGAGGCGGATCGCGCGATGGCGAGAGGCTTGGTCGTTATCCTCGATGATGGTACCGCGACCGATCTGAGCCTCAAGGGCGACGGCGTCCAAAGCCTGGCAGCGTTGGCGATGATGCAACACTATTCTCGTGAAAACGCTCGTGCTCGCGAATTTATCCTCGCTGTGGAGGAGCCTGAGGCACACCTGCATCCCAGTGCTATTCATGCGCTGCGCGACACGCTCCGTGAGACGTCGGAGACTCAGCAGGTCGTGGTGACAACGCACTCGCCCCTGTTCGTGAATCGACTCGAACTAGCTGGCAATATCATCGTCACAAAGAATCGCGCGGCGCCTGCTACCTCGGTTCAGGAATTGCGCGATGTCCTTGGCGTCCAAGTGGCCGATAACCTTGAGGGCGCGGAGGTGGTACTCGTCGTTGAGGGCTTGGATGACGAGCGAGCACTGCGGGCCGTGTTGTCCGACCGTTCCGAGCAACTGGCACGAGCGCTCGCGGACGGGGTTGTTGGAATCGTGCCACTTACCGGCGCTGGCAAGATCAAGTACGTATTGGTCCAGCTTCGCGATTCGCTTGCGGCCGTGCACGCGTTCCTCGATGATGACTCAGCAGGTCGCGAAGCGGCAGCTGGCGCAGAAGGAGCGGGGCTACTTTCGGTCGCCGATATCACCATGACGATCTGTCTCGGCGCGAAGGAATCCGAGTTCGAGGACATGGTGCAGCCGGCCATCTACACCCCCACGTTCGGGGATGAGTTTGGTGTTGTGCTTGGCGCCGGACCCAAGACCAAGGGTAAGTGGTCGAATCGCATGGCCTTGCAGTTCCAAGCTAGTGGCAAGCCTTGGAACGATAGAGTCGAAATGCGCGCGAAGGAGATCGTCGCCGACGCAGTCTCTCGCGAACCAGGGAATGCGATCCGCGAGATCTGCGACAGCGTGATTGGCGCACTCGTAGTCGGGCTAGAGCGCAAGCTCGATACCCGAAGGCATTAGATTGCTTCGACCGTCGGGAGCCCGTAAGGGATCCCGCGAACCCTTCATGTGCAGGTCCCCAGCGCCCAACACCAGAAATCTAAAACGCTCGCATACCCGGCGCTGAAGCGCTCGGTCACGTGAAGTTGCGCCAGCTTGGAGGCGCCGAGGCCTGCCATTGGGCTCGCAACCTACCAACGTGGTATCAGCTTGCGTCTACTCTCGCTTCAAGCCGGGATGCGGGAGCGCAAGTCACGACGCCGTGCGCTCATGCTAAGGACGAGCACGGGCACTGGCGCGTGCTAACGGGACACTTCCGCATCGCGTCGCGTAAGCAGGTGTGAGGTGCCTCACCCGAAGGGCTCCTGCCCGGCAACCGGACATTATGCGCTCAGGCGCGCTGGCGGGCGGGTCTCTGCGTGAGCCGCGCCAGGTAGTCCCTCAGATTCGCCGGGAGCTCATCCGCAAAACCGATGCGCTCCGTGAAAGCCAGCGTGCCCCCAACAAGTACGTCAGCCACCGTGAAGCGCTCGCCGACGAGATAGTCGCTGCCGCCCAAGGCGCCGGACACCGCGCGCGCGGCCTCGTCAAAGCGCTGTCGTGCAGCGGCGGAACGGTCGGGGTCGCGCTGAGCATGCACGGCGGACTCGATCAGCGGCGGCTCGAGCTCCGCTGGGGCGAAGATCGTCCACTGGTAAAGCAACGCTCGCTCGTGGGTCCCCGGTGCCGGCGCGAGGCCGGCGTCGGGATGTAGGTCTGCGAGGTGCAGGCAGATCGCCGCCGATTCGAATACGAACCCGTCCTCGTCCTCGAGCACGGGCACGCAGCCCAGGGGATGGCGGACGCGATGCTCCTCGCCCGTGCTCTCCTCGCGCGTCATCACCGTGATCTCATACGGCTCACCGAGCTCCTCGAGCATCCATGCGACGCGGATCGGGCGCCCCGCGTGCTCTCGGTGGTAGAGGACGGCACGATAGTGGCTGGTGCGAGAGCTCGACCGCCTGGCTGCAGGCCCCGACGAGCAGTCGCTGGATGAGTGCGGGCCAGCTCGGCAAGCCAACCTCGATTGGGGCGCCGGCGCCGAGCATGAGCGTCAATCGCTGCGCGGTCGTTGCGTCGGCGATCAGCCGGTCAAGCAGGGGCTGGGCGAAGGCAGCAAAGCTCAGGACTATGCATCATCGTGGTCGGCTGGCGCCACCTGCGGTGGCGGCGAAGAAGCCGATCGAGCTTCGAGCGGGCTGGTCGATTTGACGACCTGATGGAGCGTCTGTGCCGGGTGCCCCGGCGTCGCAGGCCGGGCCTCGTCCCTCGGCTGGGGAACAATTTGGGGAACAAATTGAGACGAACTCAGGAGCACTCAGAGGCACCAAGACCCAGTAACCACGGGGTCTGTAGCATGAGCGGCACCCGGACCAGCGGGTTGTGGTCCCGGCGGCCGCGGGTTCGAATCCCGTCGCTCACCCTCACGAAACCCCTGGTGGATGCAGGGGTTTCGGCGGTTAAGGGGTGGCTGGCGGGGTTCGGATCGGGCTGGGTGGCAATGGAAGTGGCAATAACGCTAATGGACCCCGTGTGCTCCGCAGAGCCACATGAGGGGTTTGCCTGTGGGCCTAAAGAGGCGAAGGGTTGCTGAGCGTTTCCACTTCTTGGGAGCCGGGTGTTGTCGCCACTTTGTATCGCGTAGCGCCTCTTGAACGGACTGACGTGGCAAGCTAAGCTGAAATCACCGTATCCCTCACGCAACAATGTCGCGTGAGTAAGCAAGCGATGAACTGGTCGAGCGCCTTTTCCCACGCCGCCGCTTGCTCGGCGGTCAGGGCCTTGTGATCGCGCAGGAACCGGCGCCGCGCCTGGTAGGTCGGCACTAGTCCGAGCGCGAGGCGCGCAGCGCGGCCTTGAAGGCGTCGGCGTCCTCGTACACGTCGCCAGGGTCGGTCGCCGCTTCGCGGTCGGCTTCCAGCTCGCCGGAGAGCCAGTCGGGGGTCCAGAACCATGCCTGCTCTGGGTCGATCCGGCTGTTCGAGAGGCTGCGCAGGAGCACGGCTGCGCCGTCGAGCGTGTTCTCGGGCAGGTGCTCCACCAGCTCGTGCAGCTCGGTCTTCGTCATGCCTTCATTCTCGCACGCTCCGCGGATTACCAGTCATTCATCGCGCTCTGATGGTCTCAGAGGCTGCCCAGTCTAGGCTTCCTTCGTGGAGCGAGATGAGCTACGCGCGCTGCAGGCACCCTTGAAGGCGCGCTACCTTGCTGAGCCGGGTGCCGCGCAGGTCACGCTGTCGGCAGTTGGCGCCATAGGCGACGGCATATCGTGCTCGGTGCAGACAGGGCGAGTGCTCGCCGAGGCCGGGTTGCACCCCGCCTCTGGTGGCGACGGCTCGCTGCTCTGCTCGGGCGATATGCTGCTTGAGGCACTCGTCGCGTGCGCGGGTGTCACGTTGCGGGCGGTCGCGACATCACTCGGGATCGTCGTGACAGCGGGGCACGTGCGGGCTGAGGGTGATCTCGATTTCCGGGGGACCCTCGGCGTCGGACGGGAGGCGCCCGTTGGCCTCTCGGCGATCCGCCTCTCGTTCGAGCTTGAGACGGACGCCGACGAGGAGCAGCTCGCGACGCTACAGCGGTTGACGGAGCGCTATTGCGTCGTCTACCAGACGCTCGCCAGCACACCTGGACTCACGACGGCTATCACCCAAGCGTAGGGCGGCGCTAACCACGCTACCCGTTGCCGCGAACGGCCTTGCGCTCGAGAATCTACTTCAGCCGGCTCAGATCCTTTTACCGGGGTCGCACGCATAGGGGGCAAACTCCTCGCGCGGCCGGGAGATCTCGATCAGGCTCTCCACGTCGACGGGCACGCGCTACCCCTTGGCTGGCAGAGTTCGGGCGAACGCCACGCCACGCCGTACCCAGACGCTTAGCTGGCGCTTGGTCGCAAATCCCTCCACGGCGACGAGGATCCAGCCCTTCATCGGTCGGCCAGTCATGTCGAAGATACGCGTGTGAGGTCGAGCGAGCGCCTCATCAGAGGCATCTGGGCCGACACGGACCATCAGCTCCCCGCCATTGGAGATCCCGACCGCCATGTTGCCATCGAGCAGGAACGCCAGGCCGCCGAACATAGCCTTCTCTGTTAGGCCGCGCTCGTCAGCGAGCTGCTCGCGGATTCGATGGGCGAGCTCGTTGTCATAGGTCATCTCAGCATATGTGTCGCGTGGGTGGGCACGGAACGGTCGCGCTCGAGCCGTACCCCCTAAACGTACTGGACGAGCCGAAACCGGCGGTGGGCCAGCTTGGCGAGATCGGTGGCCCGACCGGGGAGCGCGCAGCGGTCTGAGACGGACGAGGACTGGCTCGCGTTGTCTTGTTAGGCTCGCGTGTGGATCGACGCCTCCACTGGCAGCGCTTGATTGACATCCTCCCGTGACCATTGACATTGTTGAGCAAACCATCGCGGCACACGGGGGTCTGGACCTCTGGGGGAGCGCCAGCGAGGTCAGTGTGCAGATCTCATCGGGTGGCCTTGCGTTCGCCTCTAAGCTCCAGGGCCATGCCGTGCGCGATGTCGAGGCGCGGATCGCGACACACGGCCAGCACGTGATCCTCACGCCCTACCCGGCGCCCGGCCAACGAGGAGTCCTCGAGCAGGACGGAACGGTCAAGGTCGAGACGGACGCGGGAGAGCTCGTGGAAGCCCGCGAGAACGCGCGCGGCGCCTTCCCGGATCTGCGCCACAAGCTGTGGTGGGACCGGTTGGACATCCTCTACTTTGCCGCCTACGCGATCTGGACATACATTTCGACACCGTTCTTATTCACGCGCGAGGACTATCAAGTGGTTGAGCTCGATCCCTGGGTGGAAAACGGCGAGCACTGGCGGCGCTTGGCCGTGACGTTCCCGGAGCACGTGCACACGCACTCCCGTGAGCAGGTCTTCTACATTGACCCGAACGACGGCCTGATCCGCCGCCACGACTACACCGCCGAGCCGATCGGTGGCTGGGCCAAAGCCGCTCACTACTGCCTCGATCATCGGTCATTCGACGGGCTGGTCGTGCCGACACGTCGGCGCGTGTACCCGCGCAAGCCCAATAATCAGCGTCGCGTCGGTCCGCTGCTCGTATGGATCGACGTCCCACGCGCGGCTCGAAGCTGACCTTCGACCATCACCCCTCGGCACAAAACGGTCATGGCGGCTTCCGGGCATCGAGGTGGCGACTGAGTGACGCGACGGTATCGCCGAGGCGCGCGGTAGCTGAAGCTTTGGTTGGTGCGTAAAAATCGTAGGTCCACCACCTCCGAGCAAGTCTGCGGCAGGACACTGCGTGGAGTGAGAACATGGCTACTGTGCAGGAGACTCCGGCGACTTCCCGAGGGGGCCTTGCCGCGCAGCCCTCGTGGCTGCGGCGCGCCGCTGCGGTCGTGGCGCTCCTCGCGCCGGCCGTAATGGTCGTGGTTGCCACGGTCGCGCTGGTGGGTGACGTCGCCATCGCCGTGCTGGCGGTCGTGCTCGTGCTGGTCGCAAACGCCGCCATCTGGTTCGCTTTGACCGAGCGCGGCGCGCGGCGCGCTGTCGGCGTGGTGGTCGTGGTGCTCGCCGGAGCCGGTCTGGTCGTGGTGTTGGCGACTCACTGGCAAGGGCTGCTGGTGCTGGTCGCGCTGTTGTTCTTGCTCGGGTTGTTCGGGTCGACCGCGCGCTACGCGCTGGGGCGCGCCGGGGAGGTGGCGGTCTCGGGGGCGGCGGCCGCCGTCGTGTCGGTAGGCGCTGCTGGCTCGGCTGCGGTGATCATCAACCTGAAGTCGGGTGGGGGAAAGGCTGAGCGCTTCGACCTCGCTGCCCAAGCTCGGCGGCGAGGCATCGAGCCGATCGTCCTCGGGCCTGGCGATAATCTGCTCGAGCTCGCCGAGAGCGCTGTTGCGCGCGGTGCAGAGGTCATCGGGATGGCCGGGGGCGATGGGTCGCAGGCGCTTGTGGCGACGGTTGCCGCCCGGTGCGACGTCGCCCATGTCTGTATCCCGGCGGGAACGCGAAACCACTTCGCGCTCGACCTCGGCCTCGACCGCGACGATGTCGTCGGCGCGCTGGACGCGTTCACCGATGGCGTTGAGCGGCGCATCGACCTCGCGCGAGTGAACGACCACGTGTTCGTCAACAACGCGTCGCTCGGCGTTTACGCGAAGGTCGTCCAATCCGAGGTCTATCGCAACGCCAAGCTCGAGACATGGACGCGCATGCTCCCCGACCTGCTCGGCCGCGACGCCGAACCGATCGACCTCGAGTTCACGGCGGCGAACGGAAGCAGCTGCGACGACGCGGCGCTCGTGCTCGTGTCGAACGACCCGTATGAGTTGACGCACCTCGCCGGCGCTGGCACACGCGAGCGGATCGACTCCGGCATGCTTGGCATCGTGGCCGCCCGAGTGCGGGGCGCGGAGGTGGCCAGGCTCGTCGCGCTCGAGCTGGTCGGCCAGGCGGGGCGTTTCCCGGGCCTACTGTCGTGGTCGGCGCGGGAGTTCGAGGTCCGCTCGGGTGGTCCAGTGGAGGTCGGCCTCGACGGCGAGGCGCTTGTACTCGACCCGCCGTTGCGCTTTGAGTCGCTGCCCGGGGCGCTGCGCGTGCGGCTGCCTCGCGGTGCCGGCCTGGCGCCGGGGGCCCGTGCGGTGGCGCTCACAACGGCCAACCTGGGCACGCTGGTGCGGGTGGCGGCCAGCCGGTGAGGAGCACCGCTGCACGATTGGTGCTCGGCTTCGTTGCCTTTGTGCTCGTAGGTTGGGCAGTCGGGGAGCTGTGGCTGTCGATCGTCGGGTCGGCCGACGTGGATGAGGTACGCGACGTCGCCGCTCAGCGCTCGGCGGTCCCGACCGACGTGGCGAAGGTCCTCACGTGGGCTGGTAGCGCGTTCGTCTTGGTGCCGCTCGCTCTTGTCTGCTGCGTTGCGCTCGGCTGGGCGGGCCTGCGCCGAGAGGCACTCATCGTCGCGTTCAGCCTCGGCGGTGCGACCCTGCTCTCAGACTCGGTCAAGCTCCTCGTGTCCCGTTCGCGCCCGCCTGTCGCGCACCTGCAGGCTGTGATCGGTACGAGTTTCCCGTCGGGCCATACGACGCAGGCGAGCGCATTCTGGCTCTCGCTGGTTTTGGTGGTGCGAGCGGCGGGGGCGCCGCCGCCGGTGACCTGCGTGGCGGCCGCGTTTGCGCTCGCTCTCGTTCTGGGGGTGGCTGTGTCGCGCGTCTATTTGGGCGTCCACTACCCGGGGGACATCGTCGGCGGTGTGCTCCTCGGCACGGGTTGGACGGTGTTCGTGATGCGCGATGTACGGGAGGCTGCGGCTCAGTGACAGTATGGGGTCACGCGCGGTACCTGGACCGCCAGCTGATGAAGCGCCCGCTCCGCGGCCGATCACGGGCGCTGGACTGCTCCCTCGTCGCGATCACGCGGTCTGCGAACTACTCCCGGCTGTGGCTTCTCCTGGCGGGTGCACTCGCCGTGTCCGGGGGTCGGCAAGGGCGGAAGGCCGCCGGACGGGGCGTCATCGCGATCGCGATCGCGGCGGCCGTCGCGAACGGGCCGGCCAAGCTGCTCGTGCGCCGGCGGCGTCCGCTCTCGAGCTCGCGGCCAGCGCTCATCCGGATGCCGCGGTCGACGTCGTTTCCATCGGGTCATAGCGCCGCGGCGTTCGCGTTCGTCACCGGCGTCTGCACCGAACTGCCGGGGCTCGCGCCAGTGCTCGTTCCGTTGGCAAGTGCCGTTGCTTACTCGCGCGTTCACACTGGCGTTCACTACCCGAGCGACGTCGCGGCCGGTGCGGGGATCGGGGTCGGCTCCGGCGTGCTCTCCGCACGTTTGTCCTCGCGGAAGTTCTCTCTCTGCGACGCGCGGGCTTGCGGGGCTAGGCACGCGACGGTCGGCTGGCGCGCGTGAGCTCCCGTGTCAGCGCATGGATCGATCGCTCCAGCTGCTTGATGCTGGCGGTCTCGACCCGTTCGAGCCCGACCGTGCGGTTGAGCCAGGCGTTGATCTCGCGGTGGCTGCGCCCGTCGTGGCGGTGCAGTTCCGCCACCAGGCGACTGCGCTCCTGGCGCAGCTGGGCTTGACGCTCGAACGCGGCCACCGGGGCCGGCTCGGGAGCCTCCTCGGCGGCACTGGCGGGGGAGGGGGAGTGCGCTCTCTGGGGCGTGCCGAACAGGGTCATCTGGGCGGCGAACTCGGCGTTCAGGGGCACGAACTCCGCGGTGGGAGACGGCTCGCTCGCGCGCCGCTTGAGCGGCTCGTCCCAGCCCTCCTCGGGCTCGTCGCGGCGCAGGGCGTGGCGCAGCTCGGTTTCGACTTCTGAGGCGTGTGCGCGCAGGGTGGGGTCGGCGGGCAGGTACAGCCAGCTCGGCTCGGCTCCGCTGGCCGATCTTCGATCGGTCGGGATCGTGCGCACGAACCGCCCGACGATCTGGCGAAAGATCAGCGGCGTCTTGGCGGCCGTCGCGTATACCCCCACGCGCAGCCGCGGGATGTCCACGCCCTCGGAGACCATGTTCACCGCCACGATCCACGGCTCGCGCGAGCCGCGGAAGTCCGCGAGCTTGCGCGCGGCGCGGGCCTCGGTGTGCAGCACCACCACCGGCGCGCGCCCGGTCGTCTCGCCCAGCAGCTTCGCGATCCGCCGGGCGTGCGTCGCGTCCGCCGCGACCGCGAGGCCGCCCGCGTCGCGGTGGCCCTCCGCGCGCAGCGCCCCGAGCTTGGCGTGCGCCTCCTGCAGGATCCGCGGCAGTCCCTCCGGCAGCTCGGTCGAGATCGCGGTGCGGTAGCGGCGGCTTGCCTCGCGCGCGCTCAGCACCGTCTCGAACGAGGATTCGACCACGTCCTCGCCGCTGCGCCACGACAGGGTCCCGTCGAACGTGACAAACGCCACCGGGCGGCAGATCCCCTCGGCGACCGCCTCCGCGTAGGTGTAGGAGACGTCGGGCACCACCACTCCGTCGTGGTCGTAGCGCACGCCCGGGATCGGGGTGGCGTCGGAGCGAAACGGCGTCCCCGACAGCAGCAGCCAGCGCGGCGCCGCGGCGAACGCCCGTTGAAAGCCGGTGCCCCACGCCAGGTCCTCGCCGAGATGGTGCGCCTCGTCGACGATCACGAGCGTGTCCGCGGGCACCTTGGCCGCCCAGCCGCGCGGGTCGCTTGCCACGCGCGCATAGGTGACGGCGACGCCGTGGAAGTCGCGTGGCGGGTTCGGGCCCTTGGCGTCGGGCTGCAGCTGCACCCCGAGGGTCGCCGCGGCGCTCGCCCACTGGCGGGTGAGCGGTGTCGTCGGACAGAGCACCGCCACGCGCCCGACGATCCCCTTGCAGAGCAGGTCCTTGGCGAGCTCGAGCGCAGGGCGTGTCTTGCCGGCGCCGGGCGCGGCGGAGATCAGGAACGGGCCCTCTCGCCAGTCGGCCATGCGGTCGAGCGCACGGTGTTGCCACGTGCGCAGGGATGTCGAGGGGGAAGGCGTCAAAGAGCCCGGCATCCTGCGGCATGCGGCGGACGGATCGCACGGCGTTCGCGACGACGGCTCGCGCCGCCTGCCGGCGGCCACGGCGCGGCGTAGGACCGCGTCGCTCATACCCGTCACCGAGGCCGGGCCGGTGCTGTGCCGTCGTGTAGCATCGGTTGATGAGTGTTGCGGAGGAGTTTCGTCGGCGGGCGCGGGCGACGTGGGCATCGGGCGATTGGGACAGCTTCTCCCGGCTGGTCGAGCCGGTTGGTGGCCTCGTGCTCGATCGGATCGGGGTTGAGCCGGGGACGGATCTGCTGGATGTGGGGACTGGCAGCGGCGGCACTGTGGCGATCCCGGCTGCGCTGCGTGGGGCGACGGTGGTGGGCTGCGACGTGACGCCTGAGCTGTTCGAGCACGCGCGGCGCCGCGCCGCTGCGGCAGGCGTCGAGGTCGAGTGGGTCGAGGCCGACGCGCAGGACCTGCCGTTCGGGGACGCGAGCTTCGATCGCGTGACCTCGACGTTCGGTGCGATGTTCGCGCCCGACCACCTCCGCGCGGGCGCAGAGCTGGTCCGGGTCTGCCGCCCGGAGGGGCGGATCGCGATGACGACCTGGGTCAACGACGGTTTCGCCGGCGAGCTGTTCAAGCTGACGGGCTCGTTCATGCCGCCTCCACCACCGGGCGTGCAGCCGCCGCCGCTGTGGGGAGTCGAGGAGCACGTGGAGGAAGTGTTCGCCGCCGCCGGTGCCTCGGCCACGATCGAGCGCGAGGTCGTCGACTTCGACTTCCCGTCGGTCGAGGACGCTGTGCAGCGCTACGCCGCGGATTTCGGGCCGTTCGTGATCGCCCGGGGAGTGCTTGAGCCGCAGGACCGCTGGGTGGAGTTCCTGGGGGAGTTCGCTGAGCTGGTTCGCCGGTTCAACCCCGCGAACGACGGCACGGCGAAGATCCGCTCCGACTATTTCGTGATCCGCGTCGAGCGCTGACGCACCGCCTGTCCGGCTACCGGTGTTCGTAGGCGATCGGTACACCGGCCAGGCGATCGAACGCGATGTCGGCTGCGTGCTCGACCGCGGTGTCGGAATCCCAGTCCTTGGCTGGTCCGACCGGATCGTCGGTGTGGTTGCGGGGGTCTTCGGTGGCCACTTCGACGGTGAGCTCGAGGTTGGCGAAGATCCGCACCTCGCTGGTCTGGCTCATGCCGCCACTCGCTGTGTCCCAGGTGGCCTTCCACAGGTGGGGGTTGTAGTTCGGGGGTCCGACGTCGGCGCCGCGAGAGCTGCTCGACACCTCGCCGAAGGCCTGGCGCTCGGCGGCGATCACCTCAGTTTGCGTGAGACCGGGGTGTAGGGTGAGTGTGAGGGTACTCGTCGGCTTTGCGGTCGTCGTATAGGTGCACGCGTCGGTCGGTGCGGCCTGAGACACCGGGCCGAACACCGCTTGGGCTTCTGCGGTCGTGAATAGCGAGCAGGTCGCGGGGAGCGGGCTGACGGCGTGAACGGCGCCGGACTTAAGGGTTTTCACTCCGAGGGCCTGCAGTGAAGCCCCAAGCGGCAACGAGTACAACGAGGTGTCACCGCTCGGTGACCACCGCAGTGTGGATCCAGTGCTCTGTTCGACGCTCACCCCGAAGGTGTTCCACGACTTCTGGTGCTTGGCCTGGAGGTCGGGTCCGGTATCCAGTTCCACCGTCCCTTCACGGCCGTTCGTGGCCCGCAGGGGTTGGCCGATCAGTGCGACCCACCCGTCGGACGCGAGTTGAAAACTTCCCCCTGCGGCTTCGCACCCGTCGGGACCCGCGCACCCCATGTAGCGCATCAGCACGGCGCGACCGCTCCGCGCGTCGAAGACATCGAGGTAGACAGAGGCGCCGGCGATGTATACGAAGCTGACGAAGTGGCCCGCCGCGAGAAAGTCTTCGAAGGAGACAGTCGGCTCGGCGCTCACCAGCCGATGCACGCTTCCGGTCGCGGGCACGCACGCGTACAGCTGCGTCCCCCCACGCGTCGACCAGAGCACCACCTCCGAGGTGCGCAGGTAGACGTGCCCGCGGGGCGCGCACTGAGCGTGAGACGAGAGTGCCCTGCCGGTCCACGATGCTCCCATGCCTGTCAACAGCGTCGGGAGGCTTCCCGCAGAGGCCGCAGCCGGCAGCCAGGGCGCGACAGCGAGCGCCACGGCGAGTGCCAGTCCGCTGCGTGCTCTGCTCACCACTCCCGCCTTTCCTCGAGTTGCCCGGCCGGTTCAGCGCGACGCGCCGGCGTCAGGTTACCTCGTCGGGGTGGCGGTGGTCTCTCCTGGTCTTGCCGGCTCGCGAGTGGGCCTGGCCACCTGGGCCACCGCGCTGCGGGCCCTCTGACGGTGTTCGAGTAGGTGGCGCCTTGCGGGTCGGTCTCGCTGCGGTAGGACCGTCTCCGAGCGCTCGCGTCAGACGCCGGTCTCGGCGGCGACGGCGCCCGCGGCGACGGCCTCTGCGAGGCGTCGGTGGTCGCGCTCGTTCTGATCTGCGTAGGCCGCGGCGAAGCGGGCGATGGCCTGGTCGAACGTCGGGCCGGCGCCCAGGTAGGCGGCGATTGCCAGGCGGTCGCCCGAGCGGGCGTGCGCGCGGGCCAGGGACCACCCGCACGCGCGCGTGTAGGCGTGCAGGCCCGCCTCGCTCAGTGTCGAGAGGTCGGCGGAGGCCTTCCAGTCCCACAGCTGGCGCACGTAGAAGTCGTGCTCGGCGCCGTCCAACCCGACGCTGCGCTGCCAGCCGAGGAAGATGTCGCTCGCGGCCTGGGAGATGCGCTGGCCGCGCACGACTCGCTCGCCGTGGTTGGTGTACTCGCTCGCGCCGAGGTACGGCTCGAGCACCGACGGCTGCGCCTCCTTGGCCTGCAGCACGAGCGGGTCCTGTCCGTCGCGGCCGACGAGCAGGAACACCCACGCGCGCGTGCCGACACTGCCGACGCCGACCACCTTGCGGGCCATGTCGACGAAGCGGTGCGTGCGAAACAGGTACTCCCGGTCGGCGTCGAGGCTCGCGGCGTACTGATCCAGCACCCTCTGCACGAACGCGGACTGCTCGCGGGCATCGACTGGACCGACGAGCTCGCGGATCGGGACGAGCAGCGGCGGGACGTGGCTGAAGCGCAACCTGCCCTCGACGCGCTCGGTCAGCTTCTTCACCGCCCGCAGGCTGGTCTTGCGACGCGCCCTGGCGAACGGTCGCGCGAACTCGATCCGCCCCCTGCCCTTCAACCTCCCCCCGAAGCGCTCGACGAGCTCGCTGGCCGTCAGGCGCTCGTACCAGACTTCGAGGTGGCTGTGGCCCGCAAAGTAGCGCACCGCCTCGCGGTACTCGCGCACGCACGCCTCGACGATCCACCGGCGGCTGTCCGCCGGGAGACCCACGTCGCGCCCGGCGATCTCGGCGCTCGCGGCCATCCGCTTGACGTCCCACTCCCACGGGCCCGGCAGCGTCTCGTCGAAGTCGTTCGGGCTGAACACGACCCGGCGATCTGGGGTCGCAAACCCGCCGAAGTTGGAGATGTGGGCGTCGCCGCACGCCTGCACGACGATCCCTGAGTCCGGCGTCGCCGCGAGATCCGCTGCCATCACGGCCGCAGCGCCGCGGTAGAACGTAAACGGCGAGACGAGCATCCGCCCGTAGCGGATCGGCACGAGCTCCTGTACGCGGGAGGCCGCCTGGGCCTCGAGCACCGTGACGGGATCGGGCCGGTCCGGCGCCGGCGCCCACTCGCCGTGAGCCGACCGCGGCGTGCTCCGGCGGGCCGCCCGGCCACGCTCCCCGTACTCCCCGGACTGCAGCCGGGCGTGCCTCGGTGAGGGCTCAGCCGCCACGGCTGTTGAGTTCCTTCGCGACGTCCACGACCGCCGTGCGCTGGTAAAAGTCGACGGCGACGATCGCGCCCCTGAACCCGCGCTTGCGCAGGCACCGCTCGATGCGTCCGCGCAGGAACGGCGCCCGGCCGATCGTGGCGTTCAGGGTGGGGCTCGGCGGGAACGGAGGGATCCAGTAGTTGACGAGCAGCAGCGGGCTGTCTGCTTCGCCGCGGTAACGCTCACAGCTCAGCTGGTCCGGGCGTGTGGCTCCGAGCGGGGTGTCCTGGATGAAGGAGAACGCGGGCTCGTACCACGCCGGCGTCCCGCCCTGCTCCTCGGCGAACACCACCAGCCGCTGCCCGTGGGCGATCAACTCCCCCAGCGTCGGCAGCGGCGCGTGGCGGTCGAGCGTGGCGACGTAGTGGGTGAGGCCGGTCTGCTCGAACGCCCGCTCGATCGTCGCGGGGGGCACGTAGTCCTCGACGACCACGATCACCACCTGGTCGGGGTGGCGCTTCAGGAAGTCCCCGACGACCTCCAGTTCCCGGTTCAGCGGCTCGGCTCCCAGCTCGCACAGGGTGTGGCACAGGTAAGGCTCGGGTGGGCCGTTCAGGCTCCCCACGCCCACGCGACCGGCGACCCGGTCGGCGACGCGCAGGGCGCGCGCGGGGACCTGGGCGGCGACCTTGTTGCGGTCCGAGCCCTCGGCGCTGAGGTCGGTCCGCACCCTGCCCGTCGCCGGGTCGTACACCCCGAAGTGCACGTCTACCAGCAGCGCCCGGATGCCGTCGTCGAGCTGGCGCGCGATCGGGTAGGTCTGACTGGCGAAGTGCCAGCCGGGCTCCGCGGAGGCCGCGAACGAGTTGTGCGTGCCGGCGAACACGACTTCGTTCAGGCGCCGCCCGCACAGTGCCGCGGCGCCCTCGCAGCTTGGGCTGCCCGCTGCCTGGCCGTGCGTCGTCTTGCCGCGCGCTGCCTCGCCGGGCGCCGTCGCCGCCTCGCCGTGACCGTTCGACCCCGAGCAGCCGGCGAGCAGGCAGGCCGCCGGCCCGACGGCCGCGAGCGCCACGAGCGCAGCCGCGGCGCGACCCGTACCGCGCCACGACCCAGATTTCTCGCCGGTATGCCTCACGACTCTCGGAGTCTACGTCTGCGTCGCGGGGCTCCTCTGCTGCGCGATCCACGAGCGAATCGCACGGGATTGGGTGATGACCGTCCCGTCGGGCAGCTTGAGCGCCGGCAGCTTCGTCGCTCCGGTCGCCTTGCGCAGCTCCTCACGCGAGCCTTTGCGCAGGAACGGGATCGGACTGCCGTGGCCGGCGATCACCTTGTCGTACTCGATGCCTGCGGCGCGGAGCGCCTCCTGCGCGCGGCGACACGGATGCATCCGCGGGCCGCCGTCATCTCCGTGGCATACGAACAGTGTTGGGGTCTCGGTCACCTTGTCCTCCAGTTCGTGGGCTCGGCGGCGAGTTTAGTCGCGGGGCGTGGCGGCGGAGCCGCGGCCCGACGGAGCGCTCGGAGCCGCGGCCCGACGGAGCGCTGCTACCGGCGGCGGGCTGCCGCCGCCAACGCGGGGTTGGTCCAACCGGCGTCCGTGGGGTTCACGGTCGTTCCCGGCGCTACGACCTCGTCGATCCGGTCCAGCAGCGCGGTGTCGAGCTGCACCTCTGCCGCGCCGAGCTGCGACTCGAGCTGCTCCGCCGTCCGGGGACCGATGATCGCCGCCGTCACGGCTGGATGGCGGGTCACGAACGCCAGCGCCACGTGGATCAACGAGAGGCCCGCCTCGTCTGCGAGTCGCGCGAGCGCGTCGGCGGCCTCGAGCTTGGCCTGGTTGGCCGGTACCGCCAGGTCGTAGCGCTGCGGGATCAACGCGGACCGTCGAGACGTCAGATCCTCGGCGCCCTTGCGCCACCGCCCCGACAGCCAGCCACCCGCCAGTGGACTCCACGCGATTACGCCCATCCCGAAGTCCGCGCAGGCAGGCAACACGTCGGCCTCGATGCCGCGAGCGAGGATCGAGTACGGCGGCTGCTCGCAGACGTAGCGCTGCAGGTGCCGCTCACGGGCGACCCACTGCGCCCTGACGATCTCCTTCGCCGGATACGTCGAGGAGCCGACGTAGCGCACCTTGCCTTGAGCCACCAGGTCGGAGAGCGCGCCGAGGGTCTCCTCGTGGTCGGTCCACGGGTCCCACCGGTGCACCTGGTAAAGGTCGATCCAGTCGGTTTTCAGGCGTCTCAGCGACGCCTCGACCTCGTGCACGATCCACCGCCGCGAGTTGCCCGCCTGGTTGGAGTCCTCGCCCATCGTGCCGTGGAACTTCGTCGCGAGCACCACGTTCTCGCGCCGCCCACCGCTGAGCGCCTTGCCGACGATCTCCTCTGACTCCCCACGAGAGTAGACGTCGGCGGTGTCGATGAAGTTGATCCCACCGTCCAACGCCCGGTGGATGATGCGGATCGCCGCCTCGTGGTCGGTCTCCCCCCACGCGCCGAACATCATCGCGCCGAGACACAGCGGACTCACCTGGACGCCGGTCCCTCCGAGCGGTCGCCGATCCATGTCCCGCACTTTACCGGCCCCCGCCATCTCCCACCTCACGGGTGGGGCCGGTGGCTGTGCGCGGGCGTTCGGGCTCATCGCGGGGTGGGCGGTGGCCGTGCGTGGGCCTGGGCTCACCGCGGAGTGGAGCCGGCCGAGTCGAGCTCCGCCAGGCGCCGCTGCAACAGACGCCGCTCGGCGTCGTCGTGAGTCAGCGCCTGCGCGCGGCGGTACGCGTCGCGGGCCTCGGCGGTGCGGCCGAGGCGGCGCAGCAGCTCGGCGCGCGTGGCGTGCAGGTAGCGGTAGTCCCGAAGAGGGTGCTCCCCGAGCGCGAGGCGCTCGACGATCGCGAGGCCCGCCTCGGGGCCCTGCGCCTCGGCGACCGCGACGGCCCTGCTCAGCTCGACCACCGGGGAGTCGGTGAGGCGGGCGAGCTCGCCGTACAGGGCGGCGATCTGGGCCCAGTCGCGCGGCTCCTCGACGTGCAGCGACGCCACCGCCGCCTGCAGGGTGTAGACGCCCGCCGCCCGGTGGCCGCCACCCGCGCTCTGGCCGCCACCCGCGCCCTGGACACCGCCCACCTCGCTGCCGCCCACCTCGCCGCCGCCCAGCGCGAGGGCGCGGTCGAGCGCCGCCCGCCCAGCGGCGATCTGCACGGTGTCCCACTTCGCGCGGTCCTGGTCGGCGAGCAGCACCACCTCGGGGTTTGGTGGGGGCGTGTACCGCGCAGCGCTGCGGGCGTCGTGCAGCAGCATCAGCGCCTGTAGGCCCTGCACCTCGGGCTCGTCGGGCATCAGTTCGGTCAGCGCCCGCCCGAGCGCCAGCGCCTCGGCGGCGAGTTCGCCGCGGGTGGGCGGGGCGGTGTAGCCCTCGTTGAAGATCAGGTACACGACCGCGAGCACGGCCGCGAGGCGATCGGGCAGCAGGTGGTCGGGCGGCACCCTGAACGGGATCCCCGCGGCCTTGATCTTGCGCTTGGCCCGCACCAGCCTCTGGGCCGCGGTCGACTCGGCGATCAGGAACGCGCGGGCGATCTCGGTGGTGCTCAGGCCGCCGAGCGTACGCAGTGTGAGCGCGACCTGCGCGTCGGTGGCGAGCGCCGGGTGGCAGCACGTGAAGAGCAGCTCCAGGCGCTCGTCGGGGAACGTCGTCGCGTCCTCGGCGTCCGGGGCGCCCCCCGCGTTTGCTGGGTCCACCGCGTCTCCCGTGTCTGGCGCGTCCACGACGCCCCCCGCCGCGTCCGCCGTCGCCCGCGCCGCCTCGCTCGCCGCGAGCAGTCGGGTCTTCGCGACCAGCGTGCGCTCGCGGCGGACGCGATCGATGGCGTGGTTGCGCGCCGTCGCCACCAGCCACGCGGTGGGGTTGGCTGGGGGCCCGTCGCGCGGCCACCGCTCCGCGGCGCGCGCAAACGCCTCCTGCGTGGCCTCTTCGGCGAGGTCCCAGTCGCCGAGGTAGCCCACCATCGCGGCGAGCACCCGGCCCCACTGCTCGCGGAAGGTCTGCTCGAGGATTGCGCTTAGAACGTCTTTCAAAATAGGCGGTGCGGCTGGGGCGTTCCTGGACCAAGCTGGGCGACGCTAGCCGAAACGGGGATGCTGGCCGAAAGGGGGATGCTCGCCAAAGGCGAGTGTCTCTCCGCTTCGGTCGAAGGCGAGTGTCTCCCGGCTTCGGTCGGTGAAGCCCGTGCTGGTAGCACGGGCGAGCCGGCACGTGGCGATCCAGCGCCGCTGGCCGATCTTCGATCGGTAGGGGCGCATCCAGGCGTGCCGGTCTTTTTGAAAGTCGTTCTTTACCCCTCGACGAGTGGGCGCACCTCGACCGCGCCGCCCCTGCTCGCCGCTGGAATCCGCGCGGCCACCTCGATCGCCGCGTCGAGGTCGTCGGCCTCGAAGAACAGGTATCCGCCGATCGCCTCCTTGAGCTCGGCGAACGGGCCGTCGGTCGTCAGCGTCCTGCCGTCCGCCACCCGCACAGTGGTCGCCGTCTCGGGGGGCTGCATCCGCACGCCCGGGGTGACGCCGGGGGTTTCGTTGAGCGCCCTGTACGCGCTGTACACCGCGCTCTTCTCCTCGTCGGTAAGGCGCTCCCACTCCTCCGACGGGGGCGTCGGGGTCCTGCCCTGGTGGATCATCAACATGTACTTCACTGGCTTGCTCCTTCTCGGTCGTGCTTGGATGGTCGCTTATATGACGAACGGGGCTCGGTGCTCTCGACAGCTTCGCCTTTTGCCGTGGCCTGTGCGCTGCGCGCTGACGCGGGGCACGAGGCCCCGCGCGCTCGCGCCAGGTGCGGTGCTCACACACGTGGACGATCCCCCCCTGCTACCCCTCCTCTACGCCTCCCGCTTGGGCCGTCAGGCGGTGCGCGGATGAGCTCGCTTTCGGACGCTCAGGTCAAGCAGCTGACGCTCGCGGCGTGCATCCTCGGGTCGGCCATCGCGCTGCTCGACGGCACCGTCGTGAACGTGGCGCTGCCCACGATCCAGCGCGAGCTCGGCGGGGGGCTCGCGGGGCAGCAGTGGATCTCCAACGCCTACCTGCTGACGCTCGGCTCGCTGATCCTCGTCGGCGGCTCGCTCGGGGACCTGTTCGGCGAGCGGCGTGTCTTTGCGCTCGGCGTCGGCGGCTTCGGGGCGGCCTCGCTGCTCTGCGCGCTCGCGCCCACGATCGGGTTTCTGATCGCCTTCCGTGCGCTGCAGGGTGTCGCGGGCGCGCTGCTGATCCCGAGCTCGCTGGCGGTCATCGTGGCGACGTTCTCTGAATCTGAGCGTGGCGCCGCGATCGGCTCCTGGACTGCGTTTGGGTCGGTCGCTGCGGCGCTCGGCCCGCTTGGTGGGGGGGTGCTGCTGGGGATCGGCTCGTGGCGTTTGATCTTCCTGCTCAACCTGCCCTTCGCCGTCGTCTGCGTGTGGTTGATCCTCGCGGTGCTTCCGCGCGACGCGCCGGCAGCGGGCGGGCGCACGGTCGACTTCACCGGGGCGCTGCTCTGCGCCCTCGGCCTCGGAGGGCCCGTGTTCGCGCTGATCGAGCAGCCGCGGCTGGGCTGGTCGAGCCCTGCAGTCTGGGGGCCGCTGCTCGTGGGCGTGCTCCTGTTCGCGGCGTTCCTCGTGCACGAGTCGCGCGCCCGCGACCCCATGCTCCCGCTCGGTCTCTTCGCACGGCGCAACTTTGCGGTCGGCAACGTCGAGACGTTCGCGATGTACGCGGGGCTCGCGGTGCTGTTCTTCTTTCTCGTGCTCTTCCTCCAGCAGGTCGGCGGCTACACGCCCCTGCAGTCCGGCCTCGCCACGCTGCCGGTGACGCTGGTGATGCTCGCGCTCTCGCGCCGCTTTGGGGCGCTGGCGGACCGCTTTGGGCCGCGCCTGTTCATGGGGTTCGGTCCCGTGCTCGCCGGCCTGGGGCTGCTCGCGCTGCTGCGCGTCGGCGTCCGGGTGGACTACCTCACCGAGGTGCTGCCCGCGCTGCTGCTGTTCTCGCTCGGGCTCTCGCTCACGGTGGCGCCGCTGACTGCGGCGGTGCTTGCGGGCGTGGAGGAGCGCCAGGCCGGCATCGCCTCGGGCGTCAACAACGCCGTCGCGCGCGTGGCGGGGCTGCTCGGCATCGCAGCGCTCGGCGCCGTGGTGGCGATCCAGTTCGCCGCCACGCTCGACAGCCACCTGGCCGGGGTTCCGCTGTCCCCGTCCGCCCGTGTGGCGGTTGCGCAGGCGAAGCGGCTGACGCTCGGGCGCCCCTCCGTCGCGGGGCTCCCGCCCGCCCAGGCGCTCGCCGTCGTGCGCGCCGCGGACGCGGCCTCGCTTGAGAGCTTCCGCGTCGGTGTCGGGGCCGCCGGCTGTCTCGTCCTGCTCGGTGGGCTCATCGGCGCGGTGGGCATCGAGAACCCGCGCCGTGCCGTGCTCGCCGAGGAGTGCGCGGGCGGTCCGCTCGTGGGCGCGAGCCCCGACGCAGCCGGCTGCCACGAGGGCGCGCTCGCGTCAGGGCGTGAGGAGTCGCTGGCCTGAGCGCCCTCCCTGGAAGGTTTCGGCTCCCTCGGCGTCCTTGCGGGTAGTGACCACCGGCGAAGGGAGCGACATGCTTGAGTTCAGGGTTGGTACAGGAGGGCGGGGGGCGCGTGGACGGCGCGGTGTGCGTGGACGGCGCGGCGCGGGCGGACGGTACGGCGCGCGTGGACGCCCGGTGAGGCTTGTGTTGGGGGCGGGTGCGGCGGTGTTGGCGCTCGCTGCTGGGGCGGCGCTCGCGCTCGCGATGTCCGCTTCGACTGTCTCCTCGGCGCCGTCCTCGCAGCTCGGGGAGCGCATCGTCGTCTCCCCGCAGGGGCGCACGCTCTACGCGCTGAGCCCGGAGACCGTTCACCACCTGCTGTGCACGAGCAGTGAATGTCTGAAGTTCTGGCCGCCGCTCACCGTCTCCTCGCGCAAAGCGCGGCTGACGGACGGGTCGGGCGTGCACGGCGGCCTGGGTGTCCTGCGCCGCCCCGGTGGGCTGCTTCAGGTGACGCTTCGCGGGATGCCGCTCTACCGCTTCGCCGGGGACCACGCGCGGGGCCAGGTCAACGGGCAGGGGCTCCACAGCTTCGGTGGCACCTGGCACGCGGTGACCGCGGGGGCCGATCCCAAGCGTTCGCCGGCCTCCACCGAACCGGCCTCCGGTGGGTCTGGCTCCGGGGGGTCGGGCTCCTCCGGCGGGGGTGGCGGCTACGAAAGCCCTGGGACGGGCACCTCCACGACGACGACCTCGACCAAGACGTCCACCACGCCCACGTCCACCTCCACGACCCCGACCTCGACCACTCCCCACGAAGAAAAAACCACTCCCCACGAAGAAAAAACTACCCCCGCAGAAAGCCAGGCAGAAAAGGAAGCGCGGGAAAAACGGGAAAAAGAAGCGGCTGAAAAAGCCCACAAAGAATACTGTGAATGGTACCCCCACGCCTCAGGCTGTCCGTAGCCGTAGCCGAGCAGGATCGCGCGGGCATGTCATCCTGGGGACATGCCCGCTCCCCCGCCCACGCGCCGCGCCACGCTCACTGACGTGCCGGCGCTCGCGCAGATGCTCGCGCGGGCGTTCCTTGACGACCCGGTGGCCGCCTGGTCGTGCCGGCCGGACGCGCTGCGCTCAGGCGTGCTCGAGCGCTTCAACGCGGCCCGCCTGCGCCACCTGCTCCCCGAGCACGAGGTGTGGACCACGCCTGAGCTTGCCACCGCCGCGCTGTGGGCGCCTCCGGCGCGTTGGCGGACGACCGCTCGACAGGACCTCGAGCTTGCGCGCTGCCTGGCGCACCCCCGCCTGCTCGTGCGCGCGCCGCTGATCGCCCGCGGGCTGATGGGACTGGAGCGCCGTCACCCGCCCCACCCGCCCCACTGGTACCTGGCGGTGCTGGGCACCGACCCCGCCGCTCAGGGGCAGGGTCTCGGCTCGGCCGCGCTGCAGCCCGTGCTTGCGCAGTGCGACACCGACGGCGTGGGCGCCTACCTGGAGTCCTCCAAGGAACGCAACCTCGACTTCTACGCTCGCCACGGCTTCCGCGTCACCTCAGAGCTGCGCCTGCCGCGCGGCCCGCGGATGTGGGCCATGTGGCGCGAGGCGCGCGCCTGAGGGCGGCCCCCGGCGCGGGTTCAGGGGCGCGCGCCTGAGGGCGGATCCCTGTGGCGGGTTCAGGGGCGCGCGCCTGAGGGGACAGTTGGGGGAGGGTGGTGGTGTTTATCGGCGCCCTACATAGCGGACGTGTCCGTCGTCATCGACCTCGGTCACTTCGAACGGGTACGACTTGCCGTTGACCGTTGCGGTACAAGTGAAGACGATTCCCTCTTTTTGGATGACCTCGGCCGGGCACGTCACCGTCGAGTTGAGCCGCCGCTGGCTTCTGATCGACTGCTCGATCGACTGCTCGACTTTCGCGATGTCGAGAGTGGCAAGCGGTTCCTGGTTCTGATACTTGACGTACCCCTTATTATTCGTCTCGGTTACCGAGACTGGGTACGTTCCCACGTTGAGGCTGGCCGTGCACGTGAAGGCCCAGCCCGCCTTCCGGGGCACGTTGGACGGACACTTCACCGTCGCACTCAGGTGATGCTGGGCCGCGATTGACGCGGCGACGGCGTGCTCGACCGTGACGGTGTTCAGCGTGGATGCGCTCTTCCCACACCCCGTGAGGGAAGCGACCAGGACTGCTGTTGCCAGGCCGTACAGGCGGGTACCTCGCAAGCGGCAACCGTACCGGATCTACCGGTTTGGCGTCAGTTCCGCGTAAGGGGGCCTGTCTCGGCCTGTGGGCTTTCCGCAGTTCGTCGCCTTTTTGCCCCGGCCTTGAAAGTATCGATCCAGGTCTCACGCCGCACGCGATTCGGGCCGAAGTGCTAGGGGTCCCTCGCCCTGGTCGAACCGGCCTGCGTGGGGGCAGTTACGGCCTTTTACGGTCGGCTTCGCAGGGTATTCATGTTGAAGGCACTTGTCCACCGCTCGATCCCCGCCGCGCTTGCGGTTGTGCTTTTCACGGCCGGTGGCGTGCTGGCTGCGACGTACTTTCTGAGTAACTCCAAAAAGCCAAACAGCTCACCGGTGCGCATCGCGCTTGCGGGCGGCACGGATCGCCCGAGATCTCACGGCTGGCCTCGCAGTGGATCGGGCCAGCGTGGAGCAGGACCGCGAGGTCCGCGCGGGCCCGCGGGTCCGGCGGGCCCGGAAGGATCGGAAGGCAGGGAAGGGCTCCGAGGCGCGACGGGCGTCAAGGGCGCAGCGGGCCCGGAGGGTAAGGAAGGGCCGAAGGGAGCACCGGGTCCTGAAGGCAAGGGAGCACCCGGGGGCAGTGATCCGGCCGTGACCAACCGTAGAGGCGGACCGGACACCGGTGGCACCCGAGGGGAACCGGGCGCGGAAGGCCGGGTCGGGCCGCGAGGGGTCCCAGGCGCGGAGGGCCCCGTGGGACCCTCGGGCGAAGCGGGCGCCACAGGCGAAGCCGGTGTTCCAGGCCCGGAAGGCCGTGAAGGGCCGCGGGGCGAAGCGGGCGCGGCGGGTGTCGCGGGCGAAGCGGGTGCGCCGGGTCTGGAAGGCAAGCAGGGACCCGCGGGCGTCGTGGGCCCGGAAGGCAAAGCGGGTGGGGAAGGACTCGTGGGAGCGGTCGGCCCGGAAGGCAAAGCGGGCAGGGAAGGACCGCGAGGCGCGACGGGTCCGGAAGGCAAAGCGGGGCTGCGGGGCGAAGCGGGCGCGGCGGGTGTCGCAGGCGCAACGGGCGCAACGGGCGCGACGGGCGCGACGGGCAAAGCGGGGCCGCTAGGCGAACCTGGCGTCAAAGGCGAAACCGGCCCGGAAGGCAAAGCGGGCGGAGAAGGACCGCCGGGCGCGACGGGCGCCAAAGGCGAAACGGGCGCGCAGGGTCTGGAAGGTAAAGAAGGTAGGGAAGGTAGGGAAGGGTTGCGGGGGCCGGAAGGTGCGGTGGGTGCTGTGGGGCCGGTTGGTCCTCAGGGTGTGATGGGTGTGACGGGCGCGACCGGGGTGCAGGGTCTGGAAGGCAAGGAAGGCAAGGAAGGTAGGGAAGGTAGGGAAGGGTTGCGGGGGCCGGAAGGTGCGGTGGGTGCTGTGGGGCCGGTTGGTCCTCAGGGTGTGATGGGTGTGACGGGCGCGACCGGGGCGCAGGGTCTGGAAGGCAAGGAAGGCGAGGAAGGACCGCAGGGGCCGGAAGGCGCGGTGGGTGCTGCGGGAGCGGTTGGTCCTCAGGGTGTGATGGGTGTGACGGGTGAAACGGGTGCGCAAGGTCCGGAAGGTAACGAAGGTAGGGAAGGGTTGCGGGGGCCGGAAGGCGCGGTGGGTGCTGCGGGAGCGGTTGGTCCTCAGGGTGTGATGGGTGTGACGGGTGAAACGGGTGCGCAAGGTACGCAAGGCGAAGTGGGGCCGCAGGGCGAACATGGTGTCAAAGGCGAAGCAGGCCCGGAAGGTAAAGAAGGTCCCCAGGGCAAAGAAGGCAAAGAAGGCCCCAAAGGCGCGACCGGCTCGGAAGGAAAAGAAGGCAAAACCGGTGCGACGGGCGCGACGGGTGCTGCTGGCGCGAAAGGCGAAAAAGGCGAAGCGGGCGCGAAAGGCGCGACCGGCTCGGAAGGAAAAGAAGGCAAAACGGGCGCGACGGGCGCGACGGGTGCTGCTGGCGCGAAAGGCGAAAAAGGCGAAGCGGGCGCGAAAGGCGCGGAAGGCAAAGAAGGCAAAGAAGGAAAAGAAGGCAAAACGGGCGCGACGGGCGCGACGGGTGTCAAAGGCGAAACAGGCGCGGAAGGGAAAGAAGGCAAAGAAGGCAAAACTGGTGCGACTGGAGTGGCGGGCGCGAAAGGCGAAAAAGGCGAAAAAGGCGAAGCGGGCGCGAAAGGCGCGGAAGGCAAAGAAGGCAAAGAAGGCAAAACGGGAGCGACGGGTGCTGCTGGCGCGAAAGGCGAAAAGGGCGAAAAAGGCGAAGCCGGGGCCAAAGGCGAAAAAGGCGCGAGCTTCGTCGCTGGGGAATACGGGGTGCTGACCGAACGCGCGCAGAACACCGAATTCGAACCGTCCGCCGCCGAACCGGTCCAGGTCATGCTGACCGTGTCCTGCAAAACGACGACGGAAACCACCGTGCAGGTGGACGTCGGCGGCACCGTGATCGCCGAAGACGTCACCAGCGCGGCGGTCACCGGCACGACCAAGGTGGTCCTCACGTTCATCGTCCCGCCCGGGAAGAAGTGGAAGGTGGCGACCAACGCCGGCATCACGCTCATCCGGTCGAGCTACCTGACCCTCTGAGCGCGCTCGTGCTCAGGTTCCGCCCGGTGGGTGCTCTCGTCGCGGGTGCTTCGGCGGGCGCGGCGGGGTAGAGCGGGCTTACCCGAGCGCAGTGGGCCTCCGCTGCCCACACCGGTCGCCGCGAGGCGTCCCGCCGCGTTTTAGGGGAGAATCCCGCCATGCGCGTGACCGCGAAGGCCGACTACGCCGTGCGGGCTGTTGTGGAGCTGGCGGCCAGCGACTCCGACGCTCCCCGCAAGGTCGACGAGGTCGCCCAGGCCCAGGGCATCCCCCTCTCGTTCCTGGAGAACATCCTCACCCAGTTGCGCTCCGCGGGGATCGTACGCAGCCAGCGCGGGCCCGAGGGGGGCTACTGGCTGGCCCACCCCGCCGCCGAGGTCACGCTCGCGGACGTGATCCGCGCGGTCGAAGGCCCCCTCGTGGGGGTGCGCGGCCAGCGCCCCGAGGAGGTCGCCTACGGCGGCTCAGCGGAGTCCCTCCAGCAGGTCTGGGTCGCGCTGCGCGCCAACCTGCGCAAGGTGCTCGAGCGCGTGACCGTCGCCGACGTCGCCGCCGGGAAGCTTCCCAAGGAGGTCCTCGCGCTGACACGCGAGGAGGACGCCTGGCAAACGAGGTAGGCGCTCGCCGAGCTGCGGGCCGGGGACTGCGTCGGGATAGCGGGCGCGCCGCGAAGATCTGTCCTCTTCGGGCGCCGGTCCGGTAAACTTCTGGGTCTTCGCAGAGGGCTGTGCCCTGCTGCGTGTGCCGCGAGCGGCGTCCGGGATCGCCGCTTCGGACCCCCTCATCCACTTCAAGACCTGCTGTAGAAACTGAAAAGGAGCCCTCCTTCGATGTCAGCCACCCCCGTCGCCGACACCACCGAGGCCGCCGAGGCGGCGGTCGAGGCGATCACCAGCGCGGCCAACCGGGAGGCCTCCTTCTCGATGGCCCTCTCCCAGGACCAGAAGGACGTGCGCGACTGGGTGCACGGGTTCGCCGCCGACGTCATCCGGCCCGCCGCCCACGAGTGGGACGAGAAGGAGGCCACGCCGTGGCCGATCATCCAGGAGGCCGCCAAGATCGGCCTCTACGGCTTCGAAGGGCTCGCCCAGTTCTTCGCCGACCCGACCGGGCTTGACGCTGCCGATCGTCAACGAGGAGCTTTTCTGGGGCGACGCCGGCATCGGCATGTCGATCATGGGCACCGCGCTTGCGGTCGCCGCGATCTTCGGTCAGGGCTCGGGCGAGCAGATCGGGGAGTGGATCCCCCGTTGCTTCGGCTCCGTCGAGGACATCAAGGTCGCGGCCTTCTGCGCCTCGGAGCCCAACGCCGGCTCGGACGTCTCCGCGATCCGCACGAGCGCGAAGTTCGACGAGGCCGCCGGCGAGTGGGTGCTCAACGGTCAGAAGGCGTGGGCCACCAACGGCGGCATCGCCGACGTGCACGTCGTGATCGCCACCGTCGACCGCGAGCTCGGCTCGCGAGGCCACGCCGCGTTCGTCGTGCCGATGAGCGAAGCGAAGGGCATCTCGCAGGGCGCCAAGGTCTCCAAGCACGGCCTGCGCGCCTCGCACACCGCTGACGTCTTCCTCGACGACTGCCGCGTCCCCGCCGGCTACGTGCTCGGCGGCAAGGAGAAGCTCGACGAACGTCTCGCCCGCGTGCGCGAGGGCAAGAGGGCCAAGTCGCAGGCGGCGATGCAGACCTTCGAGTCCTCGCGCCCCACGGTCGGCTCCCAGGCGCTGGGCATCGCCCGCGCCGCCTACGAGTACGCGCCTGGAGTACGCCAAGGAGCGCGAGCAGTTCGGCAAGAAGATCATCGAGAACCAGGCTGATCGCCTTCACGCTCGCGCGCATGAAGCTCGAGATCGACGCCGCCCGCCTGCTCGTGTGGCGCGCCTCGTGGATGGGGCGCAACCAGGTGCCCTTCGAGAACGCCGAGGGCTCGATGTCCAAGTGGAAGGCGGGCGAGGTGGCCGTGTGGGTGACCGAGCGCGCCATCCAGATCCTCGGCGGCAACGGCTACACCCGCGAGTTCCCCGTCGAGCGCTGGCACCGCGACGCCAAGATCTACGACATCTTCGAGGGCACCGCGGAGATCCAGCAGCTTGTTGTCTCGCGGGCGATCTCGGGGATGCACATTCGGTAGCGTCCAGCACTGGCTTTTGGGCCGGTGCGGGTCGCGCTGGCGTGTCGTTCACGCGCGGGGTGGCGTCGCTTGAGTGGCCTTCTCGCGCCAGTCTTATCTCAGGAGCCTACCAAAACCGGGGGGGTTCACGACATATGCCCTTATCAAAACCGGGGTCCTTCTGGTAAGTTCAATAGAATGAGGGACGACGAACTGCGCGAGCGGCTCCGCGACCGCAACCCATGGTGGCGTGCGGCGGCAATGGATGCAGATGTGCTCTCCTGGATGGAGAGCGACCAGACGCTTCGTGCCAGGGCTGCCTATGACTTGGGCTATCGCTCGGACCTGCTCGATGACGTGGCTGATGGCCCGGTCGACGACAAGCTCGTTGTGTTGCGTGGAGCTCGGCGGGTCGGCAAGTCCGTGCTGCTGAAGGATACGGCGGCGCGCCTGTGCGGACGCGGGGACGTGGATCCGCGCCAGCTCGTCTACGTGCCGACCGACGGGATGCGTGCGTCTGACCTGTCTCGCGTGGCGAAGCTCGGCCGGGAGCTGACCCGATCCGTGGTGGACGTGCGTCGCGTCTGGCTGCTCGACGAGGTGACTGGGCTCCGGGGCTGGACGCAGGCGTTGAAGTATCTCCGCGACAACACTGAGCTCGGTGCCGACACGGTGGTGTGTACCGGGTCCTCTTGGGATCGGGAGGCCGAGGTGGAGCGCGACCTCCTCGCCGGCAGGGCCGGGAGCTCCGCCAGGAGAAGGTCGCGGATCCTTCATCCGATGAGCTTCCGGGACGTGCTCACTGCTACGGGCAGGGAGATTCCCCTGCCCGCTTTGCTCTCGCCGTGGGCGCTCCAGGACGAGGCCGCCCGCGATGTCGCGGAGTCGTTCGAGCTCTTTGTAAACGAGCTCGATCTCGCCTGGCAGTCGTATCTCACTTCGGGTGGTTTTCCGCGAGCGGTCGCGGAGCACCACAAGACCGGCGAAGTCGGCGAGGCGTTCCTGCGGGACCTGGCGGCGTGGCTGCATCGAGATGTGGATCCGGAGGCGGGGGAGGATTCGGTGCCGAAGCTTCTGTCCGCGATCGAGGGTCGCTGCGCCTCGCCGCTCAACCGCCGGGCGCTCGCCGAGGACCTCGGCTATGGGAGCCGCCAGACGGCCGACCTGCGCCTCATGCGTCTCGTCAGTACCTACGCGGCGATCTGGTGCCACCAGGTCGACGAGGACGGCCGGAGGGTGGCTGGAGCGCAGTCGAAGCTCTACCTCTGCGACCCCCTGCTCGCATGGCTTGGCTCGCGGCTGCGGGCCGGACTCCCACGCCCGGACTTCAGCCGTCTCACCGAGGCGTGTCTCGGCGTTGCGCTGGCCCGGGCCGTCGACGATCTTGAGCCCGGGCGATGGGAGGACGACGACTCCATCGGATACATGCGGACGGGTGGAGGAAAGGAGCTCGACTTCGCTCCCGGTCGAGGTGCCGAGCTCCCTCGGGGGTGGCGCACACCGTGGCGATCGAGTCGAAGTGGGTGTCCTCCGGATGGCGTGCTGAGGCGAGGGTGATCGAGGGGAAGTTCGCTGCGGGCGTGGTGGCCACACGGACGGTCCTCGATCCGTCGAACCCTTCGTGGGCATTGCCGGCGCCGGTGCTAGCCCTGCTGCTTGAGTAGGCGCCGGTAGGCCGGGCCGTTCGGCCATGCCACAAGTGTGCGCCGGTCTCGCGCCAGTCGTGTCCTGATTGGGTCGGATTCCACCGGATTCCACCCGAGTCGATTCCGCATGGATAAGCTAAAACGGCTCCGTGGAGCCATCGCCGATCTGTCACGGCACGCGTGCGTGGGCAGTGAAGAGCGTGAGGGCGGCGACCGTTCGACCCGCGCGCGAATCGTCCTGCGCGGCGGCGAGCAGATCCTCGACGCCCTCATGCCCCTGCGCGCGTAGGTCGTCCGCCAGGAGTGGCAGATCGATGTCGCATCCGCTCCCGCTTGCCCGCTGCAACCGATTCGATGCCGTTCACGTGGCTTAGGTAGTCCGCATAGGGCTCCGTGTCGCCGGCAGCGTCAACGTCCCGGAAGCCGGTTTCCAGGCGGCTCATCGCCGATCTTCCTTCACAGTCCGCGGCACCCCGTCAAGATACCTCGCGCCTACGCGCCCGGCGAGCGTACGAACCGCGCCCTGTGCTGCTGGTGCTCATAGCCGGTGGCTCTCCAGAAGGCCATCGCGCCCGCCTCGTCGTCGGCGACGATCGCGGTGAGCCTGACCGCGCCCCGCTCGCGCAGGCGCCGCTCGCCCTCCCTGAGCAGCATCATTGCGAGCCCTTTGCGCCGATGCTCTGGCGAGATTGCCAGCCGGTAGAAGCTCCCGCGCCAGCCGTCCCACGCGGCGATCAGCGAACCAACCAGGGTGCCACCGAACTCGGCGACCAGCAGCGCCTGGGGATCGGCGGCCAGTAGCCGCGTCAGTCCGTCGGGAGAGTCGCTGACGGTCGGCACGCTGCCCGCCACGACCCACAGGTCGAGCACGGCCGCGATGTCCTCCCCGGTTGCGCTGCGGATTGTCCAGTGATCGTGGACCCCCCTCCCGCTCATCGCGGGGCCGCCTGTGCGGTCACTGCCCACACACGGTGCGGCACCGCGAGCGGGTCCTCGACGAAGCGCGCGTGGAGCATCGCGGTGAGCTCCTGCGAGCAGGTCCGCACGCCGTCGGCGTCCAGCGTGCCGGCGATCGGTGCGCTCGCGCGCACGCGGCCGACCCACGCCTCGTGCGAGTAGGTCACGGCCACGTCGAAGGAGAACGTCTCGATCCCGGTGAAGCCCGCGGTCTGCAGGTCCACGAGCCACCGCGGGTACAACCCGGCGCGATCCGCGAACGGCCACGTCGGGGTGTAGCGCAGGATGATCTCCTCCGTCGCCGCCACCACGTTGCCCTCGATTGGGAGCCAGTCGAAGTGCGCGATCACCACGGTGCCGCCGCCCACGAGCAGTCGCGCGACCTCGCGCGCGGCGGCGGGCCGGTCGAACCAGTGCCAGCACTGCCCGGCGCTGACCACATCGAACTCACCGTCGGGCAGGCCGGTCGCCTCTGCCGGACCCTCGACATAGGCGATCTGCACGCCAGCCTCGCGGTCCAGTCGCCTGGCCTGCTCCAGCAGCGGTGTGGCAACGTCGACGCCCGTGACTTCGCACCCATGCTGCGCGAACAGTCGCGCGAGGCTCCCCGTCCCGGTGCCGAGGTCCACAACACGTGCCCCCGGGGGCACGACGCCTTTTGCTGCCAGGCGATCGAGCAGTTCGGGCGGAAACCCCGCCCGGTGACGGGCATAGTCGGCCGCGGTGCGGGCGAAATTGGGCGCGCAGTCGGTCAAGTATGCATCTTATGGGAGGTCGCCGGGCACGACCTCGATGGCTGGGACACCGGCGGGTGGAGGCGTCCAAGCCTGTCGCTGGTCGCGGCCAGATCTCCCGGTGCTCTGCAGTGGGATGGGTCGGAGGCGCCCTGGTGTCACCTTTTGCCGGGCTACACGTCCGGAAGTCTCACAAGCGTTCTGTCGCCGCGCGCCGAAATGTGTGTAGTTACGGTTGGTTCGACTGGCTACGATTAGTCCGACAGACATGGATGACGCGACGTCGAGTTTGACCTGCGCTTTGCTCGCACCTGCTACGACCACCTTGCCGGGACGGTCTCCTTGCGGAAACGTGCCAGTGAACACTTGGCCGCCCGGCCACACGTGACCAACAAGACATCGCTAGTCAGCCCTTCACCAGAAGCAGATCGGAGAGGCGAGCGTGCTGCCTGGAACTTGCTCCGAGGATGTCATCGATCCAGCGAAGGACCGCGGTGGCGTCGATCGGCGTGCCCCACGCGATCATTTCTTCGATGTCCACCCAGTCCTTGGGGCGGTCGAAGATCGCCTTGCATACGATCAGATGCTCGGGGGCGAGGATCGGGATTTGTACGGGGCCGAAGTCGACCTGGCGCGAACGCTTCGCCATATCTCCGTGGAGATCAAGGGTGGCGAAGAAGAGGTCGAGGTACGACCCGTCCCAGTCGAGCCTCGTCTGACCGTCCTGGGCGATCGCCATCCGGTCGGCTTGGGAGACGGTCACGCCCAGATGGATGAGTGCCCCGAGCACCGGCTCCGCATCCTCCGGGGGAAGGGTCACGTTGAGGTCGATGTCCGTCGTGGCGCGAGGGTTGCGATACCACGCCAGTGCCACCGCTCCGCCGAACTGGTGGGTGACCCTCATGGAGTCGAGCATCTCGTGCACCGCCACGATCCTGGCGGCCAGCCCGTCCAGTCCCCCGGGGCCGCTCATCCGCGGTGCAGTCCGGCAGCCTCGCGGCGGTCGTCGACGAGCTTGCGCAACACCGGGAAGGCCAGGGGCTCGAATGGCCTGGCTGGCTGGCCGCAGGTGACGGCGTCGGCGAAGCCCAGCAGGTCGATGAGCGCGGCCCCGGGGTTCGTCTGCCTGGCCGCCGGCGCCTGTCCCAGGGTGAGGGCCATCCGGCGCGAGGATTCCACGAACCGGCTCGCCGAGCCACCGGTCTTTGGCTCTGCCCCGGTCCCCTGGCTCTGAGCACTGGTGGCTTTGCTTGTGTCGGCCGACCCCACGGCGCCGATCGTCGCCGTCACCGGAGCCCCGGCCCGTCGACCCGAGGCCAGCACCGTGTGCACGTCGAATGGCCGCTCGGCCTTCGCGGCGGCCCTCGCCAGGATCTCATCGGTGAGGACACCGAAGCCGGCGAGAGTCTGCGCACGGGGTCCCCTTGGCGTGTGCAGCGACTCCCGAACCTCGAATCGCCCGTTGCGCCGGGCTACGACATACGCCATACCCACTAGTTTACCACTACATTTACCACTATGCCCGGCGAGCGGCGGTAGAGTAAGCAAAGTGGCAGAGCAGGTTCCAGCGGTCTGCGACGTACTCGACACGATTGAGCGTCGTATGTGGGAGCGCTTGGCTCGGCTGCTCCACCCCGAGATCCATTGGACGACGGCGGCCGAAGAGGATCTGCACGGTCCGCACGAGGTGATCGCGCGACTTTCAACCGACCCGCCGCCGGCTCCACCCTCCTTCCACGAGGTTCGTGACGGGCTGATGTACCGCTGGATCGACTGTCCCGGCTGAAACGAGGCGTCAGTCGCTCACCAAGCCTGTGAGGTGCCGCAGTGCGGGCACTCCACAGTGGTGCTCACAGCGGCCGCGAACAGGTAGCCGCACTGGCAGGCATAGGACGCCAGGTCGCTCGGGCCGCCCGCCTCACGCACCCGCTGCGCAGCGATGTCGGGCACCTGTGCAGCGGCCAGGGCCTCCGGGATGGCGGCGTGGAGCTCCCGCGCGGTGAGGTCGGCCTCCAGCGCGGTGGCGGTGGCCTCCGGCGTGGCGACAAGGGCCTCCAGCGCGGGATCCAGCCGGTGCGCACCCCGGGTGCGGCGGGTGCGGCGCCGTTCGCCGAGGTGGTGTCGAAGACTCGCTCTCATACCTCTCTGTACATATAGACCCGGCTCACCCCCCAAGGTTTCGCCGTCCACCGGCGATTCCCTGGCGGGCATTTGAGATACTGGGCGCGATGAACCCCGCTCGCAAGCGCACGGTGCGGCTCGTGGTGGCGCTCAGCGCCGCGGTGCTGCTGGCGAGCGCCCTGATCTACACCAGCTTCACGGCCGCCAGCCCCGCGCTCACCCCCAGCCAGCTGCTGCGCGAGGCGCAGCCCGGCCGCAGCTACCAGCTCACCGGGACGGTCGTGACCGGCTCCGTGCACCACGAAGGGTCCGTGCTCCACTTCAGGGTCGCCGACCGCGCCAACGGCGCCGAGGCGGTCCCGGTCGCCTACACGGGGGTCGTCCCCGACCCCTTCAAAGAAGGGCGCGAGATCATCGTCACCGTGCAGAAGCAGGGCGCCGGGTACACCGGCGAAGCGAACTCCCTGATCACCAAGTGCCCCTCCAAGTACACGGTCGCCCCGCCCTCCGAGAAGCAGAACGCCTGAGCGTGATCGTGAACCGCACCGCCGGCTCGACGGCCAACTCGACCTCTCCTGGCCCTTGTCGGCGAGCCGGCGGTGAGAGGCAGGCCTGATGGCGCTCCTCGGACACGTCTGCCTCGTGCTCGCGCTGATCGTGTGCGTGTACGGCATCGCGGTCTCGATCTACGGAGCGCGCAGCGGCCGCGCGGAGTTCTCGCTCGCGGGCCGCCGCTCGGTGTACGCGCTCGCCGGCCTGTTGACGCTTGGGATGGTGGTGCTCGAGATCGCCTTCCTCAGCAACGACTTCGCCTTCAACACGGTCGCCGACACCTCCAGCCGCACCACTCCGCTGCTCTACCGCGCCGCCGCGGTGTGGTCCTCCCAGGAAGGCTCGCTGCTGCTGTGGGCGTGGCTGCTGTCGCTGTGGTCGAGCCTCGTGCTGTTCCTCACGCGCGGGCGCCTGCGCGAGGTCGCCTCCTACGCGACCGCGATCCTGCTCGGCTTCGGCGGGTTCTTCGTCTCGCTGATGGTGTTCTACGCGAACCCCTTCACCACCACCACCCCCGCGCCCCCCGAAGGTGAGGGCCTCGACCCGCTGCTGCGGTTCCCCACGATGGTGATCCACCCCCCGATGCTCTACTCGGGGTACACCCTCTGCACGGTGCCGTTCGCCTTCGCGATGGGCGCCCTGATCGCGCGTAGGGTGGACGGCGAGTGGATCGCCGTGGTGCGCCGCTTCGCGATGGCCGCCTGGCTGTTCCTCGGCATCGGCATCCTGCTCGGCGCGAGCTGGTCCTTCTCGGAGCTCGGCTGGGGGGGCTACTGGGGCTGGGACGCGGTCGAGAACGCCTCGCTGCTGCCGTGGCTGACCGGCACCGCGTTCCTGCACTCGCTGATGATCCAGGAGCGCCGCGGGATGCTCAAGGTGTGGAACGTCTCGCTGCCGCTGGCCACGGGGACGCTCGCGATCATGGGCACCTTCATGGTGCGCAGCGGGATCCTCGACTCGATCCACGCCTTCGGTGGCGCCACCCTCGGTGTCCCCTTCCTCGTGCTGATCACCGCGATGATCGCGGGCTCGATCTACCTGGTGGTCTCGCGCCGCGCGCAGCTCGCTAGCACCCACCGCCTGGACTCGCTGCTCTCGCGCGAGGCGATCTTCCTGTTCAACAACCTCGTGCTCGTCGGCCTCGCGTTCGTGATCTTCTGGGGGACGTGGTTCCCCAAGATCTCCGAAGCGCTCACCGGCCAGTCGGCCTCTGTGGGGGGGCCGTGGTTCGACCGCTACACCGTCCCGCTGGCGTTGATCCTCGTACTGCTCTCGGGCATCGGGCCGGTGATCGCCTGGCGGCGCGCCACACCCAGGGGGGTGCTCCGCAACCTCGCGGTGCCCTTCGCGGCGGCGCTCTTCACGCTCGCGGCGCTCCTCGCGGCCGGTGTCACGCAGAAGCCCACGGCGCTGGCGATGTTCTGCTGCGCCGCGTTTGCGCTCGGCTCCGTCGCGCAGGAGCTGTGGCGCGGCACGCGCGTGCGCCACGGCGCCTCGGGCGAGGCGCCCCCGGTGGCACTGCTGAGCCTGATCCGGCGCAACCGCCGGCGCTACGGCGGCTACATCGTGCACGTCGGGATGGCCGTGCTGTTCGTCGGGGTCGCCGCCTCCTCCTCCTTCCAGCACGTCTCCCAGGTGAGCCTCTCCCCAGGGCAGTCCGTACGCGTGGGTTCCTACACCGTGCGCTACGTGCGTCCCACTGCGACCCTCACCCCGCGCTACGACCCCACCCACACGGGGTCCACGGCGAACTTTGGTGCGGTGCTGCGGGTCACCAAGGACGGGCGCTACGTCACCACGCTGCGCCCCTCGAGGGACTTCTACGAATCCGAGGAAGAATCACAGGGCTCGGTGGGGCACCTGATCGGTGGTCAGTCCGTCAGCAACATCGGCATCAGCGCGAGCCTCACGCGCGACGTGTGGAGCGCGATCGAACCCGAAATCGAAACCCCGCGGCTGAAGCGCATCGTCGAAGTCGGCAACAAGACGATCCCCTTCTCGCGCCCCGACGAGGGCCTGTTCGTGATCGACTTCCTCGCCCACGAATACCTCAAACACCCGCCCCCCGCGCAGTTTCGCCTGCTCGTCTCCCCGCTGGTCATGTGGATCTGGCTCGGCGGGCTGATCGTCTTCGGGGGGGGTCTGCTCGCGCTCTCGCCCGCTCCCGGTGCCCTGCGCCGCCGCGTTCCGCTGCGCGCTCGCGCCCGTCGGGCCGCCCGCCCTGGGTTTGGCGCCCCCCCACTCGCCGGGAGCTCCGCGCTTGCGCTCGACCCTGGGTCCCCCGAGCTGGCTTCTCTGGAGCTCGCCCGCGAAGTCAAGTACCGCGAGCTGCGCGACCTGGAGCTCGACCTCGCCACCGGCAAGCTCTCCCGGGAGGACTACCTGGCCACCAACGCCACCCTGCGCGCGGAGGCCCTGGAGATCCTCAACCGGCTCGAACCCGAGTCCGCGCCGCTACCAGGGCTTGGTCAGCAGCAGGATCGTGTTCCCGACGAACAGGAGTGCGAAGAAGACAGTCCAGCGGTTGAGGTTGCGCTCCACGAGTGAGCCGCCTCCCAGCGGGCCCTGGCCGGTGCCCACGCCGAAGGCGCCCGAGAGCCCGGCGTCTTTCCCGGAGTGCATCAGCACCAGGAAGATCAGGCCCACCGCGATGAACACCTGCAGGATCGAGAGCAGCGCTTCCATGCGCTAAGGGTACAGATTGAGAGCCCGCTCGCGCTCTACGTTCACGGTGCGTTGGCCTGCGCACCGGCCGAGAGCGTCGGTAAGAGACGGTGTCGTGTGGTGCGGTAGGGCTCCTACGGGCACGGGACGGTCGCCGTGGTGGTGCTCGTGGCGCCGTCTTCGTAGCTGAATTCGGTCGCGAACGGAAAGCCGCCGGCGGGGCAGTGGGTGGGCAGCAGGACCGTGTTGGGGCTGTGCCCGCGGAAGCGCGCACCTCCGACCGTCATCGAGAAGGAGACCGTCGAGGCGTTCGGCTCGTAGGGGATCGACGGGATCGCGGGGATCGACATCACGAGCTCTTCGCCGTAGGGGGGGCTGGCTGGGGAGCACCGTGGCGGTGATCACCACCCGCTCGTCGAGCGGCGAGTAGCCCTGGCCGAGGATCTCGATCGTCGGATTGGGGCCCTGCGGTGGGCCGAGGAACGCCCATACCGTCGGCTTCCTCGCTTTCAACGCCCGAACCCGCGTGCACGTCCGCAAGGGCGTGTCCGGTGCCGATCAGCGACCGGGCCGGGCAGCCGCGCGCGCCGCGCGCCTGCAGCCGCGCCCTCGTGCAGCTGCTGAGGTGGGGGATGTTCATGCGTCAGCCCGGGGGGAAGCTGCACGACCGCCCTGCGCACCGGGGAGGGCACCCCGAACGCCCCACCGGTGAAGTGGACGTCGAAGGTGAAGGCCGCCTTCGCGCCGAGCCGGTCCGGGGAGAACGACGGCCTGATCGCGGCGACCGTTTCCGACTCGAGCGCCTGCGCCCCGACGGGCACCGAGAGTCCGGCCACGAGCGTCGTGCAGGCCAGGAGCACCGTGCGCGCTGCGAGCCACCTGCGCGCCGCGAGCCACCTGCGCGCTGCGAGCTCAGTGCGCGCTGCGAGCGCCGTGTGTACGTGCGTCACGAACGCGAGACCCGCCCGGCGTGCGCTCGGAGGACTGCCGCCGGGAACGGTCGCTGTAAACACAGCGCTCACCGGTCCCGTCCTACCCGTGCGGGCAGGGGATCGTGCCCGTGACCGTGTTCGTGGTGCCGTCCTCGAAGGGGAATCAGCGTCTTGTAGGGGAAGCCGCCGTGGGGGCAGTGTCTTGGGGACGACGATCCCCTTGACGTGGACCAGACGGCGCTTGCCGCCGACCGTCTCGAAGTAGGCGGCGTTGGGAGCGCCGAGCGTGATGAAGATGCTCTTCGCGGTTGCCGTGCGAGGCGCCCGGGCAGCGTTTCGATCGGCGGCACCTTGAAGGCGAAGCCGAGCCCGTAGGGCTTGGGCTCCTGGACGATCTGCGCTTTGAGCACGAGCTGCACCGAGACCGGCGATTCCGCGTTGAGGTAGGCCAGCAGCACGAGGTGCCCGTCTTCGTTGGGGCCGCGGTAGAAGTTGAGCGTGAACGGCTCTTCGCGTCTTCGTGCGCCCAGTTCGTAGTCGCCCACGCCGCCCCCGAAGCCAGCTTTGGAGTCCTTCGGGCAGACGGCCGGTTTCGAGCGTCGGCTTCGAGCTTGGCGGGGTTGCAGACGCCCACGCCCTTGACGTCCACGGTGAGGCCCGCCGGTCCCATCACCGTGGTTTCGGCGATCGGCGAGGGCAGCGGCCCGGTGGTCGAGCCGATCGTCGCGGTGCCGTGGACGTTGGTGGGCGCGCCCAGCTTGTCCGGGGAGAAGCCCGCGGTGACTTTCAGCGTCTCCGCCGCCCACGCCGCCGCGGCGGCGGCGAGGCACACGCACACGACCGCACCGCTACGAGAGCCTTGGCTCTGGACATGTTGAACACCTCTCACTCACTCCTCGTGATCGACGCGAGTCTGAGGTACCCGTTCGCAATGTCTCTGCAATCGTGGCGTGTAGGGCGCATTGCAAGGGCTCCATTCCTAACCCGAATACGGAAGGAGCGCTGGGCGTCGACCTCCCTGGGCGCTCCCGGTCGGGCGCTGCGCCGCAATGAACGCCTGCTTGCAACGGATCCTGCGCGTCGCTCCGCAATGCGGCCAACCGGCGCAGCGCCGCCTCGGGGTGTGTAGGGTGCAGCGGCTCCTGCTGCCATGGGCGATATCGTGCGCTGGATGGGCTCCGGCCCTGCGGGAGGTCCGCGGCGCGAGGGAGATTACAAATCCTTTACCGCAGAGGTGCTTGGCTGCCGATATGAACCCTAGCCAGGGTGGCGGGTCCCGCGAGTGCGGCCCGCGCCTTCGGCGCGCATATGCGAGACGACGACCACCCACCAGATGTCGCGGGAAGGCCGCGGATGAGCGCTCCGCGCCGTTGGGCGCGCCGTGCCGTGCTCTCCGTGCTGGCCGGCGGCGGGCTCACCGCCGGCCTCGGCGGGCCCCTGCCCGGCGCGGCGCTCGGCGCGGAAGCGCCCGCGGGCACCGCCGGTGGCACCGAAGGCTCGACGAGCACCCGCCGGTCACGGCGACCACCCCCAGGCGCCTGCCCCGGCGCCGGGGGGCGGCGCCGGCGGAACCCCGACCACCACCTCGACGACGCCCTGCGCCGGCGCCGCGGGCTCCTCCGCGGCTCCTCCGCGCACCTCCACCGCGTCGGCGACGGCCCGCCGACCGCCGCTCCGCGGCGCCTCCCACCGCCACCGTGCCGCGCCAGCGCCTGGCGCCCAAGCCGCGGCCCCGACGGTGGTGGTGCAGCGCACCCAGCAGGTCACCGCCGGCACGCGCACCGGCGCGAGCGTCACCGCTGGGGGCGAGGGGTCGGGCTCCACCGGCGCGGGCGCTGGGGCAGGGCGGCGGCTCCACGCCCGGCGGCGGCAAGGCGCCGGCCAACAGCGGGCCCGCCACGGTCCCGCCGGGCACTCCCAACGGCGTCGCGCCGGCCCCGCAGGCGGCGGGCGGCGAAGGAGCGGGCTCGCCGCCGCTGCTCACCGGCTCGGCGGTGTCCGCGCAGGCGCTCGACTTCTTCCGCATCCCGCTCTTCCTGCTCCCGATCTACAAAGCCGCCGCCTTCCAGTACGACGTTCCCTGGCAGGTGCTCGCGGCGATCAACGAAGTCGAGACCGACTACGGCACCGACCTCTCGGTCTCCACCGCGGGCGCGGTGGGGTGGATGCAGTTCATGCCCGCGACGTGGCTGCACTACGGGGTGGACGCCACCGACGCCGGCTACGCCGACCCCTACAACCCGGTGGACGCGGTCTTCGCCGCCGCGCGCTACCTGCACGCGGCCGGCGCCTCGCACAACCTGCGACGCGGCGATCCTCGCCTACAACCACTCCCAGGAATACGTTGAATCGGTGCTGCTGCGCGCGCGCCTGATCGCCAGCTTCCCGCGCTCGGTGATCGGCACGCTCACCGGCCTCGTGGACGGCCGCGCGCCGACCCCCGGGGCACGGGTCTGGCACCGGCGAGCACGCCGTGGCTGGGCGGCCCGGCGGCGCCGGCCCTTGGCGAAGGGGCCGCTGTCGCCACAAGCCCGGCGCCGGGCGGCCCCGCGGCGCCCACGCGCGAGCGCGGCGGCCGCCGGCGCACGCGCCGGCACCGCAGCCGCGCCGGGCGCGACGCCCGCCACTTCCGGCGAGCCCGTGGCGGCGCAGCGCCGGCGCAGCGGCGCGGTAGCCGCCACGGCGCTCCGCCGGGCCCACGCGACCCGCCCGCCCCGCCACGACCCGGCTAGCACGCCGGCCCCCTCTCCGCAGGTCGCGGCCGCGCGCGCGCGGGCGGCCGCGAACGCGCCCGCTAAGCCCTCGCAGCTGGTCGAAGCTGCTCGGCGTCCCCGGCGCCCCGGTGGTGGCGGTGGAGAACGGGCGCGTCGAGCACCTCGGGCACTCCCACGCGCTCGGGCGCTACCTGGTGCTGCGCGACGTCTACGGGGACGTGTTCACGTACGCCGGCCTCGGCTCCATCGCCCCCCGCTACCGCCCCTCGGTCCCCGCGGCGAGCGGCCCGCGTGGCGACCCCGTCGCACGACCCGGTGCCCACGCTGCCCGCGACCGCCGGGCACCAGTCGCCGGTGACGCTCAAGGTGCGAGCCCACGCCGCACCGCGCCGGGCCCGCCGGTGCGAAGCCGAAGGCCGAAACGGCGCCCGCGGGGATGGGCCGGGTGCGGCTCTTCGCCCACCCCGACAACCCGCTCGCACGCGCCGCGGCCCGGAGCGCGCGGCGCTCCACGGGCACCGGCTCCGGCCGCTGGCTGGCGCTGCGGACCGGCTCGATCGTCTCCGAGGGCACCGTGCTCGGCCACCTCGCCACGCCCGCCGGCGCGAGCGTCGGGACGGCTGCGCTTCGCGGTGCGCCCGGCGGGCGACAGCGGCACGATCGACCCGCAGCCGCTGCTTGAGAACTGGAGCGAGCTCGACCGCGGCGCTGCACCCGAAGGGCTCGCGGGGCACGGGCGCGCTGCTCGGCGCGACCGCCGGGGACGTGCTGTCGATGTCCAACGGCGGGACTGGAGCGGGCGGTGCTCGCCGACCCGGGGATCCGGCCTCGACGCGTGCGGCCGTCGGGACGTGGCGGCGGGTGCCGTGGACGCCCGCGTGCTGGCGGCGCTGCTGTTCCTCTCCCGCAGCGGCCTGCAGCCGACGGTCGGACCTGCGTTGCCCGCGCGGCGCGAGCGCCGCTGCAGCCTCGGGCCCTGGCGTCGCCCGCGCTGCGCCGGCCGCCCGGGCGCTCGACGGGCGGCGTGGACATCACCGCCATCAACGGGGTCCCGATCGCCGGCCACCAGGGCCCCGGTACGGTCACCGACGCCGCGATCCGCACGCTGCTGACGCTCCGCGGCCGGTTTGCGCCGCACCGGATCGTGAGCCTGATGAAGTACCCGGAAGCCCCGCCACGCAGGCGCTCCCGTCCGCGTGGGACCACATCCACATCGACTTCCTCCTGCCGCGCCCGACCGCGCGCGTGGCCGCCGCTCACACTGCGACCGCGCCGGGCCCGGCGGCGGCTTCGCCGCTGGCGGTGACGGGCGAGCTGAGCGGGGCGCAGTGGAGCCAGCTGATCGCGCGCATCGCGGCGCTGCCGCAGCCGACGGTCGCCGCCAGGCCGAGCTCGGCGGCGATCCGCGACCCGCAGGCCGCGCCCACCAACCGCGGGCTCGGCGCCGGCGGCTGACGCCAGCGGCCGCGCTGAGGCCTGACAGATCCTCAGCCGGCGGCTCCCGGAGCGGCGCCGGCCGCTCCCGGAGTGGCTTTGCCGTCCCCGCAGGCCGACGAGCAGGGTGCTGCGGCACTTCGCCTCGCCGCTTTGAACTGGGGGCTGCCGGTGTTGATGCCCTTTGGTGTCGAAGACCGGGCCTTTGCCGGAGGTGTTGGGTTCGCCGACGTTGATCCCGTTCTGGCGCAGGCACGCGGCGAAGCGCACGAGCACCGCGTGGAAGCGCGGGCTGGTGAAGGGCGTTGTCGGGGCCGACTGGCCGGTGGCCGAAGCGGTCGCCGTTGAAGCTGCCGCCGCAGCTCTGAGCGCTTCTGCGAACTGCGCGCGCGTCATGCCCTTGGGCAGCTGTGCGCGACCGCCCCGCCGGGGAAGCCGCCCGGCTCCGGGCGGTGCGCTGGCGGGAGCGTGATGCCCTTCTTTGCCAGGCACGCGCGCATCGCGGAGAAGCGCGCGGGCGGGTTGGGTCGCCCGGGCGTGGCGCCGGTGAGGCGCCCGGTGGTGCCGGGACGATCCCGGTGGGCCGGTGGCGTGCCCGGTCGGTGGTCGTGCCGGTCGCGGCCGCGTTGGCGGTGGTCTGGTGGTCGTGGTCGTGCTCGAAGAGCCGCCGCACGCCGCCAGGCCGAGCGCGGCGGCCACGAGCATGGCGGCCAGCGGATCAGTGACGCGAAGCGGCCGGTTTGCGGCGCGGGGGGTGCTGGTGTGAGGACATGGAGCTCCTTTGTCGTACGGATGTGCAAGATGCTGTCATTCGCCGAACGAGACGCCGGTCCCCACCCGCCGGAGCCGCGAGCGACCCGCTCGCGCCGCCGCCGGCCCCGCGGCCGGCGCCTGCCGCCCTCCGAACAGCGCGGCGAGGCCGCCGCCCGCCGCCGCGCGCTGACGCTGATCGATTCGGCGCTGACGACGCCGTCGGCGCCCTTGGCGCCGCGGACGACGACGGTTTCGCCGGGGTGGATGCCGTGGACGTCGGCTTTGACGGTCTTGGTGATCGAAGCAGGCGGGGGAGGTCGTGACCTTGACGGTGTTGCCTTCGGCGTCGGTCACGTACAGCGTGCTCCCGCTGACGTAGGAGACTTCGCCGATCGTGGCGCCGCCGGCGAGGCCGCCGAGGCGCCCCGCGAAGCCTGCGGCGCCGGCGGCGCCGCTGCTCGTGGTGCCGGCGCCGCGCAGGGCCGCGAGCCTGGAGGCCAGGCCGGACGCGCTGGAGTTCGCGGTCGAGGAGGTCTGTCCCTTCTCGACGAGCACGCCGCCGATGAAGCCGCAGGCGAGCAGCAGCACGCCCGAGCAGCGCGAGGGGCACGGGATTGGCGCGCCCGAACAGACGCCGACGCGGACGGGGTGGAGCTCATCCAGGGGTTCCTCGGCCCACTGGTCCTCTTCCTCGTGGATGGCGGTCGGTGCCTCGGGCATGACGGACTCCTCTTCGGGGTGGGGATGCACGCGGGCCCCTCGCTGGGGGCGGGCGTGGTCGGGAGCTCCTCGTTGGGGGTGGGTGTCTCACTCAAAGCGCAGTGCCTCGATCGGTCGCAGGCGGGCGGCGCGCCCCGCCGGGTAGGTGCCGAAGAACAGGCCGGTGAGCACGGCGGCGCCGAAGGCGAGGAAGATCGAGTACGTGGCGATCGCGGGGTGCACGCCGGCGATTTCGAACTGGCTGCCCACCACCCCGAGCAGCACGCCCGGTGAGGCCCGCCGATCAGCGACACCAGCACGGCCTCGGTGAGGAACTGCGTGAGGATGTCCGAGCGGCGCGCGCCGACGGCCTTGCGGATGCCGATCTCGCGGGTGCGCTCGGTGACGGAGACGAGCATGATGTTCATCACGCCGATGCCGCCGACGAGCAGCGAGATCGCCGCGACCTCGCCGAGCAGCGTGGTGAAGACGGAGGTGGTGGAGGAGGTGGTTTCGAGCAGCGAGCCCTGGTTGATGACCTGGAAGCCCGGTTCGGCGGTGTCCTTGACGCTGTGGCGCTGCTCGAGGATCTGGGTGACCTCGGCTTCGGCGGCGGAGAGCGCGGACTCGGAGGTGGCCTCGACGGTGATCGAGTCGATCGGGCCGTAGCCCGAGAGGGAGTCCTGCACGGTGGTGATCGGGGCGACGACGATTTCATCGAGGTTGGACACCCCGTTGGAGCCCTTGGCGGCGAGCACGCCGACCACCTCGAAGTTGACGCCGTTGGCGCGCATCGTCTGCCCGACGGGGTCCTGCCCGGGGAACAGCTCTTCGACGACGGTCTGCCCGATCACGGCCACGCGCGCGTGGTGGGCGACGTCGGCTTCGGTGAAGGCGGCGCCTTCCTGGACGTGGTAGCCGTGGGCGGCGAGGTAGGAGGGGGTGGTGCCGACGAACGTGCCGGGCTCGTAGGAGGTGCCGTCGAAGACGAGCGTGACGCCGGTGGCGTTGACGACGGGCGAGGCGCTCTTGACGTCGGGCGCTTCGGAGTGGTTCTGCAGCGCGGCGGCGTCCTGCTTGGTCAGCGAGACGGCGCTCGACCGCCGGGGAGCGCGCGCGAAGCGTGCCCCGCCGCGGACCGCGCCGGACTCGACCAGCAGCACGTTGGTGCCGAGGCTCTCGATCCGTTCCTCGACCGCTTTGGAGGAGCCGTTGCCGACGGCGATCAGGATGATCACGGCGGCCACGCCGATCGTCATGCCGAGGATCGTCAGGCCGGAGCGGAGCTTGTTGGCGACGATCCCGCCCCACGCGATGCGCAGCGTCTCGGCGCCGATCATCGGCTGCGGGCCTCGACCGGCGGCCGCAAGGTGCGGCGGACTTCAGGTGGTGGGAGGCGGGCGGGGGGTCGTGGACGCCGAGCGAGCGGTGGTCTTCGACGATCCGCCCGTCGCTGAGGCGCACCACGCGCTTGGTCTGCGCGGCGACGTCGGGCTCGTGGGTGATCAGCACGACGGTGCGCCCTTCGGCGTTGAGGTCGGCGAAGATCGCGAGCACGTCCTCGGTCGAGTGGGAGTCGAGGTTGCCGGTCGGCTCGTCGGCGAGGATCAGCGAGGGGTTGGTGACGATCGCGCGGGCGACCGCGACGCGCTGCTGCTGGCCGCCGGAGAGCTCGGAGGGGAGGTGGTGCAGGCGGTTGGCCATGCCCACCGACGCCAGCGCCCGTTCGGCGCGGCGGCGGCGCTCGGCGCGGTGCAGGCCGGCGTAGGCGAGCGGCAGTTCGACGTTGGCGAGCGCGGGGGTGCGGGCGACGAGGTTGAAGGACTGGAAGACGAAGCCGAGCTTGCGGTTGCGCAGGTCGGAGAGCTCGTCCTCGTCGAGGTCGTGGGCGTCGGTGCCGTCGATCAGGTAGCGCCCGCCGGTGGGGATGTCGAGGCAGCCAAGGATGTTCATCAGCGTGCTCTTGCCGCTGCCGGAGCTGCCCATGATCGCGACGAAGTCGCCGCGCTCGATGCGCAGCGAGACGCCGCGCAGCGCTGGCACGCGGATCGTGCCGATCGCGTAGGTCTTGCTGACGTCGCGGACGTCGATGACCGGACGGAGAGTGCCGCGTCGTCGGGCGTATAGGCCGGGTCGGAAAGAGTGTCCCATCAACCCCCCCTGAAGCCGCCTCCGCCGCCCGCCGAAGAACGCGCGCCGCCGCCCCCACCACCGAGGCCGCCGGCGGCACCGCCGAGCGCGCCGGTGCGGCTGCCCAGCCGCGAGAGGAGGCTCGGAGGTCGGTACTGGAGGCGCGCGGCGACGGGCAGGACGATCTGTTCGCCGGCGGAGAGGCCGGAGAGGACGATCGTGGAGCTGTTGCCGGCCAGTCCGGTGACGACCCGCCGGCGGGTCTGGGTGCCGTCGTGCACGACCGTGACGGTGTCGGCGGAGATCGCGGAGGTGGGCACGTTGACGCCTTCGGCCTGCTTGACGACGACTTCGGCGGTGGCGCTCATCCCCGGTTTCAGCCCGCGTTGCGAGCTGGTCGAGCTGGAAGGTGACGTCGTAGCTGACCACGCCGCAGGAGGAGGTGGGCAGCGTGGCGACGCTAAGCACGTGCGCGGCGAGCTTCAGGCCTTCGAGCGCTTCGATCGTGACGGTGGCGGGCTGACCGTCGCGCACGTTGATGACTTCGGACTCCGAGAGCGGCACGACGAGCTGCATCGAGGAGAGGTCGCTGAGCACGGCGAAGGACGAGCTCGAGGAGCTCGAACCCGAACCGGAACCGGAGCCTGAGGACCGGAAGCGCCGCGGCCGCGGAGGAGGCCCCGAAGGCCGACGCGGCGGAGGAGCTCGACCCCGGAGCCGGAGGAACCGGAGCCGGACGAGCTGGTGGAGCGCTTGGTGGTGCCGCTGGCGGAGACGGCTTCGCCCACCTCGCCCGAGAGCGAGACAATCGTGCCGGTTATAGGGGCGAACAGCTTGGTGTCGGAGAGCGCCTGTTCAGCGCTCTGCACGGTGAGACGGTCGCTCTTGACGGCGGCGCGGGCGGAGGCGATGTTGGCTTCGCGCAGCGCGGGGCTGAGCGTGGCTTTGGGGGTGGTGGCTGGTGCCTTCCGTGGGGGCGGTGCTCGATGCTTCGCCGGCGGCGGGTGTGGCTGCGGGTGTCGTGTGTGGTGGTCGGAGTGGTGTGGGCAGGCACGGTGGTCGTGGCTTCGGCCGGGGTGGTGGACGAGCCGACGGAGGCGGCGGAGGCGGTGGCCCGGCCTGAGCCCGAGCCGGAGGTGAGCCTTCCCCATCGGTTTCTTCCTCCTGGACGAGCAGGCTTCGGCGGCCTGCAGAGAGGCCCGGGCCTGTTCGAGGGTGACTTCGGCGGTGTCGGGGTTCAGTTCGGCGAGCAACTGGCCCTCGGTGACGTGCGCGCCCTGGGAGACATAGATCTGGGTGACGACACCGGAGGTCTTGAAACCGAGGTCGAGCTGCGTGGCGGCCTGGATGGTGCCGCGAGCCGGAGACAGTGGACTGGACGACCCCCTCGCCGACGGTGATGACCCGGCCGCTGGAGGCGGTGCTGCCCGAGGCGGGCCCGACGAGGAGCACGGCGGCGACGATCGCGCCGACGCAGAGCGCGCCGAGCAGATAGGTGGGCCACGGCCGGGTGGAACGTACGGGCACGTCTCGATCATGGGGCGGAGCCATAAAGGGTGCGTAAGAAGGTTCGGGGCCCCCCGCGCGTGCCCTGCCGGCCGATGCCCTAACGTACCGAGGGCGTTGCCCGAGCAAGTGTTGCACCTATCGATGTTGCTGCGCAGCCCACTGCTGGATCGCACGGGGGAGCGGCTGGGGAGAGTGGAGGACGTGATCGTGCGCCTCGCGGACGGCGGGTACCCGCCGGTGACGGGGCTGAAGGCGCGGATCGGCGGCCGGGAGCTGTTCGTGCCGGTGGACAAGGTGGCGAGGCTCGAGGCCAGGGCTGCGAAGCTGGCGGGCCAGAAACTGAACCTCGGGCCGCTTCGAGCGGCGCGTGGGGGAGGTGCTGCTGCGCCAGGACGTGCTGGGTCGCAAGCTCGTGAACGTCGAGGCCGACCCGCCGCGCCTGGTGAGCGCGCACGAGATCGAGCTGGCGTGCATCGAGGGGTGGTGGCGGCTGGTGGGCGTAGACCCCTCCTTCCGCGCGCAGCTGCGCCGCGCGCTGCCGCGGGCGCTGAGAGGAGCGGTGGGGGACCGGCCGTTCCTGGACTGGACCGACCTGGAGCCGTTCGTCGGGCACGTGCCCACCGCGCGCCTGCGCTTCTCCCACCGCAAGCTCGCGAACCTGCACCCCGCGGAGATTGCCGACCTGGTCGAGGCGGCCTCGCACGAGGAGGGCGAGGAGCTGATCGAGGCGGTCGGCCAGGACCGGGAGCTCGAGGCCGACGTCTTCGAGGAGCTCGACGAGCACCACCAGCTCGAGTTCATCTCCGAGCGCCCGGACGCGCAGGTGGCGGCGGTGGTGGCGCGGATGGCCGCCGACGACGCGGCGGACCTGATCGGCGAGATCGACCAGGAGCGCCGGGGGCGGATCCTGGCGTTGTTGCCGCCGGCGGGGCGCAGGCGGATCGAAACGCTGATGGGCTACAACCCCGCGACGGCCGGGCGGGATGATGAGCCCGGACTTCATCGACCTCCCGCAGGAGGCGACGGCGCAGGACGCGCTGGCGAGCGGTGCGCGCGAGCGCGATCGCGCCGGGGGCGCTGAGCACCGTCTACGTGCACGACGCGACGGGCGCGCTGAGCGGCGCGGCGACGGTCGTGGCGCTGCTGCGCGCCGACCCGCACGCGCCCCTGGCGAAGGTGGCGGAGGAGGAGCCGGAGTCGGTGCCCACCGACGCGGACCTGCCTGAGGTGGCGCGCACGATGACCGACTACAACCTCGCGGCGCTCCCGGTCGTGGACGAGCAGCAGCACGTGGTGGGCGTGATCACCGTGGACGACGTGCTCGAGCTCACGCTGCCGGTCGGCTGGCGGAGGCGCTTCGGGCTGGTGCGCGACTGAGAGACCGGCGCGCGCGACGTCGCGACCGAGCGCAGAGCGGTCAGGGGAGTTGCTTTGGGTCGCATCCGCGCAGGTGGTGAGGCCGCAAGGGCGGGGGCGCGCGGGGCCTCCGTGCCCCGCGTCGACGGTGGGCCGCCGAGCCCAGGGAGGCGGTGCTACCCTGAGCCCCGAACGAGCCCCAGAACCGATGCGCGGAAAGGAGGCTGGGATGGATCGAGAACAGCCACGAAGTACCCAGCCGCTGGCGCGCACGTCGGGCTCGTCCCTGCAGGCCTAAGCCGCCTTTCCCGGGGTATATGTCCGCGTCGACGCGCGTCGATTCGACGTGTCCCCGAATGGCAGGAAAGGAGGTGAACGAAATGGCCGAGAACCCGACGTTGGACGAGGAGCAGGCGCTGGCGAATGCGCGCGGCGCGGACCCCGCGCAGACGCGCCCAGAGGGCGTGCCACCCGTCCTCGACCCGGCGCACCTCGGCGACATCCGCGGGGCGCTGGGGACGATCAAGATGGGCGACACGGGTGTGCGCCACGGGTGGCGCTCGCGGGGGATGGCGCTGCTGGCGATCATGGGCCCGGGGCTGATCGTGATGGTGGGCGACAACGACGCGGGCGGCGTCTCCACGTACGCACAGGCGGGGCAGAACTACGGGACGAGCCTGCTGTGGGTGCTGGTGCTGCTGGTCCCGGTCCTGATCGTCAACCAGGAGATGGTGATCCGCCTCGGCGCCGTCACGGGGGTCGGCCACGCGCGGCTGATCAACGAGCGCTTCGGGCGCTTCTGGGGGTGGTTCTCGGTGGGGGACCTGTTCATCCTCAACTTCCTGACGATCGTCACCGAGTTCATCGGCGTGAGCCTCGCGCTCGGGTACTTCGGGGTGAGCAAGTTCATCGCTGTGCCCGCGGCGGCGGCGGCGCTCGTGGCGATCACCGCGACGGGCAGCTTCCGCAGCTGGGAGCGGTTCATGTACGTATTCGTGGTCGCCAACTTCCTCGTGATCCCGCTGCTGGTGCTGGTGCACCCCGACTTCGCGACGATCGCCCACGACACCGTGACCCCTTCGATCCAGGGCGGCGCGAGCTCGACGGCGGTGCTGCTGATCATCGCGATCGTGGGCACGACGGTGGCGCCGTGGCAGTTGTTCTTCCAGCAGTCCAACATCATCGACAAGCGCATCACGCCGCGGTGGATCAACTACGAGCGTGCGGACACGGTGATCGGGGCGTTCGTGGTGGTGATCGGCGCGGGCGCGCTCCTCTCGGTGGCGGCGTTCGCGTTCGCGGGCACCCCCGCGGCGGGCCACTTCGCCGACGCGGGCACGGTAGCCACCGCGCTGCGCACCTACGTGGGCCCCGCGGCGGGGGCGTGCTTCGCGGTGGTGCTGCTGAACGCCTCGCTGATCGGCGCGGCGGCGGTGACGCTCGCGACGAGCTACGCGTTCGGGGACGTGTTCGGCGCGAGCCACTCGCTGCACCGCGGCATGCGCGACGCGAAGTTGTTCTACGCGACGTTCACGCTGATGGTCTGCGCGGCGGCGGGCATCGTGCTGCTGCCGGGCGCCCCGCTGGGGCTGATCACAACCGGGGTGCAGGCGCTCGCGGGCGTGCTGCTGCCGAGCGCGACGGTGTTCCTGCTGCTGCTCTGCAACGACCGCGCGGTGCTCGGCCCGTGGGTCAACGCGCCGTGGCTGAACGCGGTCGCGGCGGTGATCATCGGGGTGCTGGTCGAGCTCTCGCTGGTGCTGGTCGCCAGCACGGCGTTCCCGACGGTGAACGTCACCCACCTGTTCGAGTACCTGTCGGTCGCGCTCGTGGCGGGCCTCGCCGCGATGGGCGCCTACGTCCTGCTGCGCCGCGTCCCCGCGGGCGCGGCGGCGGGAGTGGCGCAGGAGGAGGCGACGCTCTCCAAGGAGCGCCGCCACGCCTGGACGATGCCCCCGCTGGCGCTGCTGGAGCGCCCCGTGTGGTCGCCGGGCCGCCGCGCGGCGATGCTGCTGCTGCGCGGGTACCTTGTGGTGGCTGTCGGGCTGCTGGTCGTCAAGACCGTGCAGTTGGGGCACTGACCGCACTCTCGGTGCCCCGCGGGCTCATAGGTTCGGCGAGGCCACGAGCGAGGGTTCCGGCTTGCGCTTGGCGAATCTCAGTCCCCCGCGAGGCTCGTGGGGACCGGCTCGCCGCGGGGCGGGGGGTCGTCGAGCAGCAGGCGGGGGACGGTCACCGGTTCCAGGCCTCGCCGGCGCAGGCCGCGGACGATCGCGGGCAGCGCGGCGAGCGTCTGCGAGCGGTCGCCGCCGGCGTCGTGCATGAGGATGATCGCCCCGGGGTGGGCGCCGGCGAGCGCGCGCTGCACGATCGCGGCGGGCCCGGGGAGGGTGTAGTCGGAGGTGTCGTCAGACCACAACACCATCAGCAGGCGCAGGGCGCGCAGCTGCTTGAAGGTGGTGGCGTCGAACGAGCCGTACGGCGGGCGGAACAGGCGTGGAGTGGGGCCGCCGAGCAGCTGGATGCGCAGCTCCTGTTCAAAGAGCTCTTCGTGCTGGGCGTGGGCGGAGAGCGTCGCCATCGCCGGGTGGGTCTCGGTGTGGTCGCCCACGACGTCCCCGGCGCGTAGCTCGGCGAGCGTGCCGGCGGAGAAGTACCGCTCCTCCTCGCCGATCGCGAAGAACGTGGCGTGCACGTGCAGCGCGTTCAGCACGTGCACGAACTGGAGGGTGTAGGGGCCGGGGCCGTCGTCGAAGGTGAGCGCGAGCTCGTGCCCGGTGTGCCCCCCTTCGGTGACGGCGGGCGTGTAGGAGAGGACGCGGTCGACCGCCCCTGCTTCGGCGCTCCGCTGCCGCGCGGCCCGCTGGGCGGGGGTCAGCGGCACGGCGGCCGCGCGGCGCGTGGCCCGGTGAGTGGCGGGTCGGCGGGTGCCCCCGCGGGAGTGGGCGGCGACGCTGAGCACGAGCACGAGCAGCGCCACGACCGCGAGCGCCGCGCCGGCGCGGCGGCGGCGGTACCGCGCGCGGGGGTCGCCTGGGCGGCGAGGCGGGGTCTCGCCCGGCTTGGGGGGACGGGTGTCGCTTGACGGGCCGGGACGGGTGTCGCTTGGCGGGGCGGGGGAGGCCACCGGCCACTTTGTAGCGCAAGCAGAGGACCGTCGTCGGGGTATGTTGAGCCGGTGCTGCCCTTCTGGCTTTCGATCGGCCTGCTCTCGCTCACCCAGGGTGCGCTCGTGGCGTTCCCGGGCACGCTCTCGATCCCGTGGGTTGACCGGCGGCGCAGTCGCCTGTGGGCGGCGATCCCCCCGCTCTCGGTGATCGGCTTCGTGTTCGTCGCCCGCGCTGCGGAGTCCGCGAGCGCGCAGAGCCTCACCTACCTGGCGCTCGTCGCGGTGCCGCTCCTCGCCGCGCTTGCGCTGGGGTGGCTGGGGTGGGGCGCGCGGCCCGCCCTCGCGCTCGTGGTGCCCGCGCTGTTCGCACTTGCGTGGGCGGACCGCACGGGGCTCGCGGGGCAGGCGGCGGCGCTCGCGCTCTCCGCGCTCTCCTGCGTGGCCCTGGGGGTGCTGCTCGCCGCGGTCACCCCGCCGCGGTGGCTGGCGGCGGGGATCGTGCTGATGGCCTGCGCGGATACCGCGCTGGTGGCCTCCGAACTGCTGCAGCACCCCAACAACGTGCTGCTCGCCGCGCACCCGGCGGCGGGCCTGCCGCGCCTGCAGGCCGCGCTCTTCGGCTCTGGCGCGATGGGCTACGGGGACCTGTTCGTGGCCGGCGTGTTCGGGGGCCTGCTCGCCCGGGGGTGGCCAGCTGACTCGGCCGACCCCGACCCCGGTTCCGCACGCGCCCGCCAGCTCCGCGCCGCGGCGCTCGTCGTGGTTCTCGCGGTGGCCTTCGACTTGCTGTTCTTCACCGTCAACGAGTTGCCCGCGACGGTTCCGGTGGCGTCGGCACTGGTCCTGGTTGGACTCGGGCGCCGGTGGGCGAGGGTTCCGGCGTCAGCCGGTTCAGCACCAGCAGGCCCATGAGAGCCGCGAGGATGCAGGTGATCGCCCCCAGGCCGAGGCCCGCGCGGGCGCCGGCCTGCGCCATCACGTAGCCGACGATCGGGCCTCCGATCGGGGTGGAGCCCTGGAAGGCCACGAACCACAGCGACATCACGCGGCCGCGCATCGTGGGCGCCGCCGTCAGCTGAAGGGTCGAGTTGCCGGTGGCCATGAACGAGATGCTCGCCCACCCCGCTGCGGCCAGCGCGAGCAGCTCCACGGGGAGGCTCTGGGCCAGCGCCGCCAGCCCCAACACCACCCCGAACCCCGCCGCCGCGAGCACCAGCGGCGCGAGGCCCGTGCGCCCGCGTGCCGCCACCACCAGGCCGCCGCCCACGGCTCCCACGCCCATCGCGGCGGTCATGAAGCCGTAGCCGGCCGCTCCCGTGTGCAGTCCCTCGCGCGCCATGTACGGCAGCGAGACCTGGAACTCGTACGCCAAGCACCCCACGAGGGCCATCATCGCCAGCGGCGTGGCGAGCATCGGTGTGCGCCTGACGTACCGCAGCCCTTCGCGCAGCTGCCCGGGGGCGCGGCCGGCGGGCGGGCTCGGGTGCAGCGCGGCGCGGTCGAGCGTCGCCAGCGAGTACACCACCGGCGCGAAGCTCGCGGCGTTCACCAGGAAGCACACGCCCGTGCCGACGGTCGCGATCAGCACGCCGCCCACCGCCGGGCCGACGGTGCGCGCCACGTTGACCAGCACCGAGTTGAGGCTGACCGCGTTGCGCAGGTGCTCCTCGCCGACCATCTCCAGCATGAACGACTGCCGGGCGGGGTTCTCGAAAGCGTTGTTGAGCCCCAGCAGGAGCGCCAGCGCCCCGATCTGCCACAGCTGCACCGTGCCGGTGACCGTCAGCACCCCCAGCGCCGCCGCCTGCACTCCCATCAAGCTCTGCAGCGCCACCATCAGCCGGCGCTTGTCCACCCTGTCGGCCACCACCCCCCCGTAGGGGCCGAGCAGCAGCACCGGCAGCGTCTGCAGCGCCACCACCACCCCCAGCGTGGTGGCTGAGCCGGTGATCGTGAGCACCAGCCACGACTGGGCGGCCATCTGCATCCACGTCCCCACCAGCGACACGGCCTGGCCGGCGATGTAGCGCCGGTAGTTGGGCACCGCGAGCGCCGCGAACGTGGTGCTGCCCACGCCGCTGCCGCGACCTCCGCGCCCCAGGCTCTGGCGCCCTCCGCGCCCCTCTCCAGATGGTGCTCGCTCGGTGTCTGCGGTTTCCCCGATGGCACCCTCCTTTGGGCGGTGGCTGTTGGCTGAAGACGCTCTCCCTCCACCTTACCGTGCCCCCCTGTCGAGGAGGCAGGGGGCTGATTTGGGACCACCGTCCAGTGCGCTCGTGGCGTGCGCGGACGACGATGACCGTGAACCTACGAGGAGGCCCACGATGCACGGACAGGCACGAACCGTCGAGCGCAAGATCCTGCTCTGGATCGCCCAACAGGAACGCAACCGGCGAGAGGAGGGAGCACTCCGCCTGCTCGACGCGCGCGGCGACGCGTCAGCGGCGGACCTCCACCGGCGTGGAGGCCCCCGACCGAGGATGCCTTCTCGGACTTCGTCGTAGCGGTCCAGGGATTTTCCGCATCCCCCTCTGTGTTGGGGCGGACGCTATGCGGGCGGAGGGACTCGAACCCCCAAGGGCTTTCGCCCACCGGCTCCTAAGGCCGGCGTGTCTGCCAGTTCCACCACGCCCGCGCTGTGCCCGCGCCGCACTGGAGGCCGTGCTCGCGCACGGGGACCGCAGGAGATTGTATGGTGATCTAGACCATGCTCGACCCGCTGGCCCCAACCGCGCAGACGGACGTCGTCATCACGCACCCCAACCGCGACAAGCCGGTCGTGCGCGCCACGCGCGCCACCGTGATCGTGCTGCTGCTCGCGAGCGCCGCGCTCGTACTCACGATCACCTTTGGCGGTCTGGAAACCCTCGAAGGGGCCGGGCCGGTTGCGATCCAGCTGTTCTTCGTGCTCGTCTACCTCCTGCTCGCCTTCTACGCGGCGCGCTGGAACCGCGGTGTGCTGCCGGTCGCCGCCGCGCTCGCGGTGCTGCTCGGCACCTTCGCCCTCGTGGCCGCCCCCGGGTGGTTCAACCGCGACAAGGCCGGCTTCGCCCAGCCTTCTCTTGGCGCCGGCCTGCTCGGGCTCCTCACGCTGCTCGTGATCCCGGTGCAGGCTCTGCTCGTGGTCTTCGCGATGCGCGGTTTCTCCCAGGGGTGGAACGTGGAGCGCGAGGTGCGTCGCCCCCCGCCCCGCACCGGAGACTACGGCGACGCTGCCCCCCACCCCGCGTGAGAGCCCTCGGGCCACTGACGGGCTGAACCGAGCTCGAGACGCCTATATTGCAGGCACCGCGTGCGGCGGTGGCGGAACGGTAGACGCGGGGCCCTCAAAAGGCCCTGTCCGCAAGGGCGTGTGGGTTCGAATCCCACCCGCCGCACCTAGCTCGAGGCCGTCCCGGGCCGTCGGGCACCACTTGGTGCCCCTCCTATGTGACCACCTGCACGCTTGACGTTTCTCTCGTGTTTGAGCAGTGGTCTTTCTGTAGCGCGACTCAAGAGTATGGGCGCATGCGAAGCACTGGAGACCGCGAGCTGGACGAACAGTTGGTGCGATTTGGCGAGAACATGCGTCGCGCGCGGAGGGAGGCGGAGCTCTCTCAGATCGACCTCTCCCACCGTGCCAGCCTCGATCGCGCGGCCGTCAGCTTCCTCGAGCGCGCCGAGCGCGCTCCCGACCTCTCGACGATCGTGCGCGTCTCTGGTGCCGTTGGTGTCAAGCCCGCGGCGCTGCTGCGGGGTATCGGTCCCGCCGACTGCCCTGCTCGGGGGCCGCGGAGCACCGGGGAGGAGCTCTCCCCCGCGGCCCGCTTCGGCGTCAACCTGCGCTGGGCGCGCGTCCGCGCCGGCGTCTCCCAGGAAGCGCTCGCCAACGACGCCCGCGTCGACCGCGCCGCGATCTCCGTGTTCGAGCGCGGCAAGCGCAACCCCAACCTTCGCACGCTGCTGCGGCTCGCCCGCGCGCTCGAACTGCCCCCCGGGGTCCTGCTGCGCGGCGTCGAGGCTGCTGCTCCGCGCCGTCCCACCCCCCGCGAGGGGCTGTCTCCCGCCGCCGTTCGCCGTCCTACCCTGCGTTAGGCGCGCTCTTCCGCGCTGCCCCTCCCGCGTGGGGAAGGGCTGTCCACACCACCTACCCCCCGGTGGGCGCGGTCTCGCGCGAGACCTCCCAGCCGGCGTTGATCGGGTTCAGGAAGTACGGGGGCTCGTCGACCGCGAGGCGTTCGTCGTATTTGTAGTCCTTGACGTAGCCGCTGCCGCCGACGATCCCCACGATGCCGCGGAAGCGTTGGGCGATCGCGCCGTAGACGTTGAGGTTGCCGAGACCTTTGCCGCATTCGTAGTTGTCCACGGCGAACGAGTGGTTGGTGGAGAGGATCGCGGCGTAGATCCAGGGGTTTTCCAGCGATCCTTCGCCGTTGCTGGCTTTGCTGCAGTCGTTGCTGGAGACCGGGCCGGTGAGCGGATGGTAGATGCGCACGTAGCGGCCCGCGATCAGGCCGAGGGTGGCGGTGCCGGTCGGTTCGGTTCCCAGTTTGCCCGCGACGCTGGTCGGGTAGATGTTGCCGTTGATAGTCACGTTTTCTTCGCCGGCGATCGTGAGCGGCTTGCTGTAGGTGCCACTGACGTACACGTCGCCGCAGTGGGCTTCTTTTTCGACCTCGGCCGCGTCGTCTGTTTCCGTCGGGGTATCGCTAAAGGTAAATTTGCACGGCGTTTCTTTTTCACTTGCGTTGGGCGCGCGGACGTACACGAGGCCATTTTCCGGCCACGGTTCCACTTTGGTTTCTTTCTTCCAGTTGGTCACCGCCATCGTGTTTTCCGGGCCATTGAGCACGATGTGCGTGGAGCCCACGAATTCCTCGCCCCCTTCTTTGACGTAGGTCGCGAGCTCGTATCGCCTTCGGGGGTGAGCAGTTCGGGGCCCACTTCGGGTTTGCCGCTGGAGTTGTAGAAGACCCCTTCCGAGCCTGCCGCAGGTGGAGTAGACGCCATAGTTGATCTGCACCGAGTCGGGGGGGTTGTGGCCTTTGCGCCCGAAGTACGCTTTGCCGCAGATGTCGGTCGCGTCATCGGTGTGCATCGGGCCTTCCACCGTGTCGCTGCTCGCGAACACGATCGTCACGCATTCGTTCGTGGATTCCAAGCTCCACTCGCTTCGGGTAATAGTTTTCGCATTCCGGCAGGTCCCCCGTACAGGTTGGGGTCGCCGTCTTCGTACTGGGTGAAGTAGATGAAGTTGAGAAAGCCGACCACGTGGAAGGTGGCGACGATCGAGCGGGTCGCGTAGCTCGAGGTGCCCGCTTTGCCGGCCGTGCCGATCGACTCGACGCGGAAGGTGTTCGCCTCGCGCCGGAGGACTGGATCATGCGTCGCGAACGGGCTCGCTGTGCTGCACGCTTTGGTCCCTTCCGGAGCGGTGCTCGCCACGAGCAGCTTGATTTCGTAGTGCTCGTTCTGCTTCCTGCGGGCACAGTGTTGGCGGGTGCGGAGCAGGTCTCCCAGTAGTCGGGGTTGGCCTGCAGGTGGTACTCGAACTCCTGGATGCCCGCGAGCGCGGCGTAGTACGCCTGCTTCTGCAGGGTGTCCCTGTGGGAGAGGTCGATGTCGCCGTTGGCCGCCTCGAAGGTGGCGGCCAGCAGCAGCGAGCAGACCAGCATCACGCCCAGCGCGATCACCATCGTGAAGCCATCCTGGGCGGCGAGTCGGCCGCGGGTCCGCGTGGCAAGCAGGCGGCCGGCCTGTGCGGTGAGTCGGCGGTGAGCACGAAGCGGGCGAGTCTTGTGTGTAGATCTCATTGGCATGGGGAATCCACGACTTTTTCGTTGGAGATGGGCACGGAGAAGGAGAGCGTCACCTGGGTCTGCTCGCCGGCGCTCACGCCTTTCCCCTGGGCGCCGATCGCGGTCGTGCCCTCGCTGGGGCCGGCGTTGAAGGTGATCGCACTGAGGCGGCGGTCGGGGCGGTTTTTTCGGTGAGCGGCACTTCGAGCGGTTTGGTGTTGAGCGTGCTCAGCCCCGCCGTGGCGCTTTCGCTGGATTCGGCGGTGTAGGCGAAGTACTGGAAGATCGGCACCTTTTTGCCGCCCGTTTCGGTCTGGGTCACGTTGCGCGCGAGCACCACGCCGGTGGCGGGACTCGCCGTCCCGGAGTATTCGAAGTTGGGCCAGCTGATTTCTTTGACGGCCGGGTAACTGTAGTCGGTCAGCGTTTCAGCTTCTTTGTTCCACACGATCTTCTGCTTCGTTGAACTGGCTTTTCGGGATCACGGCTTCTTCGCTGTAGGCGTTGACGAACAGCAGTTCGCTTTCGCCGCTGCCCGGCACGATCGGGGCGAAGCCATGGGTGACGCACGCCGAGTGCAGCGCGTCGACGATCTTGGTCATCGCGAGCCGTCCCTGCTGGGTGGCCTGGGCGTAGTTGGTCAGGCGCGATGCCTGGTCGGTGGTGATGTTGAGGACCGCGAACAGCGCGAACGTAATCACGATGCCGGTGATCATCGCGACGAGCAGTTCGATCAAGCTGAAGCCGCTCTCGTCGGCGAGGCTGACTCGGCGCGCGGGGTGGGCAGCGGGCTGGGGGCGGTCGGTCAGCATGTGTTTTTAGCTGTCCTTTTTTGACCTTTATTTTATGTTTGCCAAGGTCTTCGTATTGCCCTTCCGGTTCGCCGAGGAAGATTTCGAGCGTGGGCCCGGCGATCGTTTCGTTTGCGTACGTTGTGGTGTAGGTCTTTTGTGCCGTTTCGTCCCAGAGGCACAGCTTGAACGATTTGCCGAACGGCTGGTAGGGTGCTTCCAGGTGACCGGGTTTGACCCCAATGGTCGTGCTCTGGGTATGGATCGTGCTGAAGGAGGAGGCGTTGTCCGGGGTTTTCGAGGCCTGCGCACCCGGTGTCGGTGATCTTGACCGGGCGACTTTTGCTTTCCGCACCGCCTTTGATGGCTTTCGTGCCTTCGTAGACATTGAGCGTTCACTTCGGAGGTTGGTACTTTGACCGTGGCGTTCGCGCCGGGCGCCGAGCGTGGCGCTGGGGTCTGAGTTTTTGGGGAATTGGGCCGGATCGGCCACTTCCGGGTTGTTTTCGGCGCAGTCCCCCGCGTACACCGACCAGGCGCCTTCGTAGGGGAAGAGGTCGCCGGAGGGGTAGTAGACAGCGCTGATCGGGGTCGTGGCTGTGGCCGCGTACGATTTGCCCGGCACCGCTTCGATGTTCGCCAGGCAGCGCTTCGTATTCGCCTTCTTTGCCGAAGGGGCCGAACCGGGTGCTGCCGACCTCGAAGTCGGGCGCGGGTTCCAGTTTGGGGTTGTACGCGACGAACGTGTCGCCCGTGGCCGTTTTGCCTTCGTGGGTGAATTCGGCCGTGATCGTCGCTCCCTGGTTGAGCGTCACCGGCACCGTGGGTGGTGAGGTTCGGGACGACGAGCAGTTCGGGGCAAGACCTTCCTGATGGCGCCCGTCGGGGTGACGTCGCCGAGCTTGAAGGCTTCGACGTTGACCCTAGTGGCGGGGATCCCGCCGAAGATCACGCAGCCTGCTTCGCCGGTGCGTGCGACTTCCGCTTCGCCGGCGTCGCACGGTCACGCCGGGGACCGGCTGTTCGGGGGTGCAGGCCGTTGAGCACGTCGACTTCCAGGCCCGAGCCGTCTGGGGGTGTGATGATGCTGTACTGTTCGAGCGCGTGGGCGCCGGCTGGCGAGCTGCTGCGGCCACGTGACCTTGGTGTGGATCTGCAGGTAGTTGCCGGCCTGCGTTGGAGTGTTCTTTGCCGGTGGCGCTGCAGCTGGCGTTCTGGTTGTTGTCGGGGACCCATTTGTCGCTCTGGCTGATCGTGTACGTCTCGCCGCCGATCGTCTGCGTGTAGATGTGGGCGGATTCCTCGATCGCGTCGAGCGTGGCGGCCGAGTCGCTGCGCAGCGCCTCCTGCGACTGTGCGGCCAGCAGCGCCGGCCTGGTCGTGGAAGCGCTCGCTGGCGGTCGCGTCGGTTGGCGGCAGTGAAGCCGTTGAAGGTCGCGATCGCGATGAACCCGACCATCAGCGCGCTGACCATCACTTCGATCAGCGTGAGTCCCTCCTCGCCCGCGAGCCGCCCACGGCGGGCAGGGTTCTGCCCGCGCTGCCCACTCGGCGCTCGCCACCGGAGGAGGAGGTTAGTGTCGATCATCACAATTGCCGTCAGTTCGTCTATGGCTCCTCTCGACACTGGCTGCCGCGAGCTTTAGCCCTTCGCCGGTTGGCTCATCGTCGGTCGTACGGGTGTCCATTCCGCGCCGGTCGGCGTCCACTCCTCGCCGGTCGGAGGGGGGTCACTGCGCGCGCGGGCCAGCGCGGGCGGGCGGGCGCGCGCGTTGGGGGTAGGGACTCTGGGGGTGTCCGGGCGTCCTTCGTCCGTCGCTCACTGGGCGGCCGCACGGGAGCACGCGGGGAAGGCGCGCGCATGGGGACCCGTAAAGAGCGCTGGGCTCCTACAATCCTGGGTCCTAGGGAGACTGGTGTAACGGTAACATGGGGGTCTCCAAAACCCCTGCTCGAGGTTCGATTCCTCGGTCTCCCGCCTCAAAAAACACGGCATATGCAGGCCAAACGCCCAAGTCGGCGGCTGGCTACGGGCGCTGCCCTGCGGGAGCGAGCCGAGGTCCTTAAATCGGGATCCCCCACAGCGGGAACCACCGCTCCAGTTCGGGCTCCATCGGCAGTTCATTGCCCATCTGCGCCTTCAGCTGCAGCTCGCGCTCGGTCGAGCGTTCCTGCGATCCGCCGGCCGGCACGAACGGGTACCAGAAGCCGCGCTTGTAGTTGTAGATGAAGTACACCTTGCGTTTCTGCTCGTCGCGGAACGCGAACACGGCGCACAGCAGCCGCTCGCCGTGGCCGCCCATCTCGATCGAGCTGGAGACGGCGTTGATGCCGACCGCGAGGTCTTCGATGCTGGGGGCGCCGTCGGGGTTGCGCAGCACCATCCAGCGGTAGCCGTACTCGTCGTCTTTGCTCTGACCTGCGTGCCGCTCTCGCCGCCGGTCGCGGTGACGACTTCTTCCATTTCGCGCATCGTCGCCTCGAACTCGCTGTTTTCCAGTTTCTGGAAGACGATCGCCGCCGCGCCCGCGGGGTCGATCTGGTGCTCGCTCTGCAGCGTGATGTAGGCCGTGGCGATCGCGAACAGCTTGTCGGGCGCGGGGCCCTTGACCTGGTGGCGGCCGGTGAGGGCGTCGAGTCAGGCCCACGGGTGCGTCTACGCGGTGCCCTGCAGCTGGGACTCCAGCCGCTCCAGCGCCGCCAGGCGCTGCTCCAGCGGCGGGTGGTCGGCGAAGATGTTCATCAGCGACTTCTTCGCGCGCGCGGGCACGATGAAGAAGGCGCTCATCCCTTCCGCGGTGCGCAGGTCGCGGCTGGGGATCCGTTCCATCGTGCCGCTGATCTTCAGCAGCGCCGAGGCGAGCGCCGAGGGGCGCCCGGTCAGCACCGCGCTGCCGCGGTCGGCGGCGAACTCGCGGTAGCGCGACAGCGCGCGCAGCAGCATGAACGAGATCGCGTACACCGCCATCGCGACCATGATCACGACGATCACGTCCTCCTCGCCTTCGTTGTTGCCGCGGCCGTACCCGCCGCCGAAGCCGCCGCCGAAGAAGAAGCCGAACTGCACGATGATCGAGGCGACGGTCGCGAAGAAGCTCGCCAGCGTCATGACCATCACGTCGCGGTTGATCACGTGCGTCAGCTCGTGCGCCATCACTCCTTCGAGCTCCGCGGGGGAGAGCAGCTGCAGGATGCCCCGCGTCGCGCACACCGTCGCGCTCTTCTGCGAGCGGCCCATCGCGAACGCGTTGGGCATCTGGTGCTCCATCACGCACACCCGCGGCTTGGGCAGGTCGGCCTGCACGCACAGCCGTTCGATGATCCCGTGCAGCTCGGGCTCCTCCTGGGGCGAGACCTCCTTGACGCCCATCATCCCCATCGCGATCTTGTCGGAGGTGAACAGCTGCAGCCCCAGCAGCCCCAGCGCCACCACGAGGATCGTCACGCCGCCGGCGCCCGACGGCGATCAGCACCCCGACCAGCACCGCGTAGACGAGGCCCAGCAGGAACAGCGTCAGCACCATCCGCGCCTGCAGGCCGGTGTCTTTGCCGAACGCCTTGCGGCCCTGCCTGTGGGTGGTGGCAGCCATTGGAGTGATTGTCGCAGACGGGGATTGCGATTCCCTAAAGTGCGGCCCACGGTTCGCCCTCTGCCGAGCCCCAGCCCCGTCGCGCGTCCGAGCGCTCGCGCGTGGCCGGGCCCGGGACGCCCGAAGGGGGGAGCCCGTGAAACCCGCCTTCGACGTCCTCGGCATCTCGATCAAGAGCTTCGGCGTCGTCTTCGCGCTCGGCTTCCTCGCCTGCGGGCTGCTCGTGGCGCGCCGCCTGCGCGAGCTCGGCAAGCCGGTGGACTGGGCGTATGAGATCGTCTTCGCCGCGCTGATCGGCGGGCTCGTCGGGGCGCGCGGGTACTTCGTGATCCAGAACTACGACGAAGTCAAGGGCCATCTCTTCAAGAGCGTCTTCTCCGGCTCGGGGCTGGTCTGGTACGGCGGCGTGATCGGCGGCGCGATCGGGGTGTTCCTGTGGATGCGCTGGCGCGATCAGCTGCGGCTGATCATGCTCGACATGTGCGCCACCGCGCTCGCCCTGGGGTACGCGATCGGGCGCATCGGCTGCCAGGTCTCAGGCGACGGCGACTACGGGATCCGCTCCTCGCTGCCGTGGGCGATGGGCTACCCGCACGGCACCGTCCCCACCCCGCCCGGGGTCACCGTGCAGCCGACCCCGATCTACGAGACCGTCGCGATGGGCCTCGTCGCCTACCTGCTGTGGCACCTGCGCGACCGCGTGCGCCCCGGGGTCGTGTTCGCGCTCTACTGCCTGCTCTCCGGCTTCGAGCGCTTCCTCGTCGAGTTCATCCGCCGCAACAAGGAGGTGCTGTTCGGCCTCACCGCGCCGCAACTGGAGAGCGTCGTGCTGATGATCGTCGGCGCGGTGTGGCTCGTCGCTGATGATGCGCGGCGGGCGCGGCCTCTCCGGCCTGCGGGCGGAGGGGTCCTCGGGCGTCGGGCCGGTGGCGCCGTCCGGCTGCGGTCTGCGCCCGTGCCTGAGCGCGGGGCGTGGCGGTCGTCTTGAACTTTGAACGCGAGTACGCATCGCACACACCTTGAAAGGAATAATACAGTCTGCAGGTCCAGGCCGCTACGGGCCGCAAGATAAGCCTGGGGGCCACCGCGATAATCCAGACGGCAATGGCCACGGAGACGACAACCGGCATCGCGGAGAGCCTCGCGCGGGTGTTCCCGCTGGGCAGCCGCATCAACGAGCGGGGGCGCCTGGAGGTGGGGGGGTGCGACACGATCGAGCTGGCGCGCGAGTTCGGCACCCCGGCGTACGTCGTCGCCGAGGACGACCTGCGGCGCGGGCGCGGCCTTCGTGGAGGCCGGCCGCGCGCCTGCGCGGAAGCGGACGCGGCCGCTGGCCCGGGGCGCTGGGGCCAAGCGGCGCGGAGCTGCACGTGCTGTTCGCCTCCAAGGCCTTCCCCTGCACCGCCGTGCTGCGCACGCTCGCGCAGGAGGGGCTGTGGTGCGACGTGGCCTCCGGCGGGGAGATGCACCTCGCGCTGCAGCGCCGGCTTCGCCCCCGAGCGGCTGGTGCTGCACGGCAACGCCAAGTCCGAGGCGGAGCTGCGGATGGCGCTGCGCCACCGCGTGGGGCTGATCGTGATCGACAACCTCGACGAGATCGACCGCCTGGAGCGGCTGCTGGAGCGGCACTTGGGACCCGACGCACCCGGACCGACCGCGGAGCTCGCCGACATGCCCCCGCAGCCGGTGCTGGTGCGGGCCACGCCCAACGTCCGCGGCGACACGCACGAGAAGATCTCCACCGGCCAGGCCGACTCGAAGTTCGGCTTCGCGATGGACCAGGTGGCGGGCGCGGTCGAGCGCATCCGCGCCATCCCCGGCCTCGGCGCTGGAGGGCGTGCACGCGCACATCGGCTCGCAGCTGTTCGACCTGGAGCCCTTCCGCCGCGAGGTCGCCCAGCTCGCCGGCCTGGCGAGCTCGCCAGCGGCCGAGGAGGGCAGCCTTCCCCACGTGGGACCTCGGCGGCGGCCTCGGCGTGGCGTACACCGCCGACAGCGCCCCCCGACGATCGAAGAGTACGTGGGCGCGCTCGTGGAGCCGCGCGCGCGCTGGCTCGGCGGCTACCGGCGCCTGCTGATCGAGCCCGGCCGCGCGCTCACCGCCAACGCCGCGGTGACGCTGTACACCGTGCAGAGCGTCAAGCGCAACGTCTCCACGTGGGTGGCGGTGGACGGCGGCATGTCCGACAACCTGCGCCCGATGCTGTACGGGGCGGTGTACGAAGCGCACGTCGCCGACCGCCCCGGCGGCGAGCACTCCGTGCGTGCTCGCCGGCAAGCACTGCGAGTCGGGCGACGTGATCGTGCGCGAGGCGCTGCTCGACGACCCGCGGCCGGGCGACGTGATCGTGACCCCGCCACCGGGGCGTACGGGTACGCGATGGCCAACAACTACAACGGCGTCCCCCGCCCGCCGGTGGTCTTCTGCAAGGACGGCGACGCGCGCGTGGTCGTGCGGCGCGAGTCCTACGACGATCTCTCGCCGCGATGTCATGTAGGCCCGCCCGCCCGCGATGGCCCAGGCCGGGGTCGACGCCCTCCCTCGGCTGACCCTTCCGCATCGGCCTGCTCGGCCACGGCACGGTAGGCGGCGCGTTCGCGACGCTGCTGCAGGAGCGCGCCGACGAGATCGAGCGCTTCAACGGCCGCCGCCCGGTCGATCACCGGCGTGCTGACGCGCACGCGCGGCGACTTCGCCGAGATCCTCCCCGAGGCGGACATCGTCGTCGAGGTGATGGGCGGGATCGAGCCCGCGCGCGAGCACCTGCTGGCGGCGATGCGCGCCGGCATGGACGTCGTCACCGCCAACAAGCAGCTGCTCTCCCAGCACGGCGAGGAGCTGTTCGAGACCGCCCGCGAGCACGGCGTGCGGCTGCGCTTCGAGGCGGCCGTCGCCGGCGCCGTGCCGGTCGTGCGCGTGCTCGAGGAGTCGCTGTCGGCGACGCCGATCGAGCGCATCCACGGGATCGTCAACGGCACCACCAACTACATCCTCGGCGAGATGGACCGCGGCGGCACCTACGCGAGGCGCTCGCCGAGGCCCAGCGCCGCGGCTACGCCGAGGCCGACCCCTCCGACGACGTCAGCGGCCGGGACGCGGCGGCGAAGATGGCGATCCTCGCGCGCCTCGCGTTCGGCGCGCCGGTGCACCTCGACGACGTGCGCTACGAGGGCATCGAGCACCTGCAGCCCGACGACCTGCGCTCGCGCGCGCGAAATGGGCCTCGGCCTGAAGCTGATCGGCACGGCCGAGCGCCGCGAGGGCGGGCTCTCGGTGCGGGTGCACCCCGTGTTCCTGTACCCCGGCCACCCGCTCTCCTCGGTGTCGGGCCCGTTCAACGCGGTCACCGTCGAATCCGAGACGGTCACCGAGATCACGCTCTCCGGCCCCGGCGCCGGCGGCCGGCAGACCGCGAGCGCGGTGCTGGGCGACGTGGTCAGCGTGATGACCGGCGGCGCGCAGCCGCCCGCGCCGCCGCTGCGCGCTGCCGCTGCTGCAGGACGTCGAGAGCGCGTTCTACCTGCACTTCGACGTCGCCGACCGCCCCGGCGTGCTCGGCGCGATCGCGCAGGTGCTCGGCGAGCACGGCGCCTCGATCAAGTCGGTGCTGCAGCGGCGCGTCGGCGGCGAGGTCGTGCCGCTGACGATGGTGCTGCACCCGCTGCTGGAGTCGCGCCTGCGCGAGGCGCTCGCGCGGATCGGCGAGCTCGAGCTCGTGCGCTCGCGCGCCGCGGCGGCGATCAGGGTGATAGAAGAGGAGTTCGGATGACGCTGTTCCTGCTCTGATCGAGCGCTGGCGCGAGCACCTGCCGTTCGCGCCGGAGGACCCAGTGGTGAGCCTCTGCGAGGGCGGCACGCCGCTGCTGCCGGCGCCGGTGATCTCGGAGATGGTGGGCGCCGAGGTGCACCTGAAGCTCGAGGGCGGCAACCCGACGGGGTCTTCAAGGACCGCGGCATGACGTGCGCGGTGTCCGCGGCGGTGCGCGAAGGCTCCAAGGCGGTGATCTGCGCCTCCACCGGCAACACCGCGGCGAGCGCGGCCGCGTACGCCGCGCGCGCCGGGCCTGACCTGCGCGGTGATCGTGCCGGACGGCAAGATCGCGATCGGCAAGCTCGCGCAGACGCTGATCCACGGGGGGCGGGTGATCGCGCTGTCGGGCAACTTCGACCGAGGCCTGGAGCTCGTGCGCGAGCTCGTCGAGCGCCACCCGATCACGCTCGTCAACTCCGTCAACGAATACCGCATCGAAGGCCAGAAGACCGCGGCGTTCGAGCTCGTCGAGGCGCTCGACGGCGGGCCCGACGCGCTGTTCATCCCCGTGGGCAACGCCGGCAACGTCACCTCCTACTGGCGGGGCTTCACCGAGATGGGCGCCGCCCCGCGCCTGTTCGGCTTCCAGGCCGAGGGCGCGGCGCCGCTGGTGCTCGGCCACCCGGTGGAGCACCCCGAGACGGTCGCCAGCGCGATCCGCATCGGCAACCCCGTGCGCTGGGAGGACGCGATGGCGGCGATGACCGACTCGCGCGGGGCGATCCGCGCGGTGGCCGACGGCGGAGATCCTCGCCGCCTACCGCCTGCTGGCGGCCAAGGAAGGCCTCTTCTGCGAGCCCGCCTCCGCGGCCTCGGTGGCGGGCCTGCTCAAGTACGGCGCGGACGGCGCCGACCGCGTGGTGTGCGTGATGACCGGCCGCGGCCTCAAGGACCAGCAGACGGCGCTGGACAACTCCAACGGCCGCGTGATCCCCTGCGCGGCGGAAACGGTCGCGCTGGAAGAGGCGGTTCTGGGTGATCCGTAGGCGGGCCCCATGGTGGCCGGACGCTCCCACCAGACGGCGCAGCCGCAAAAGAATCAACGACCCGCCGGTCGGGACTGCGGGTAGCGCAAGAACGCGGGGTCGCGGGTGATCCGCCGGCGTGGTCCGCGCGCCGGCGTCATCGGCGAACCTCGGACCCGGCTTCGACTGCATGGCGGCGGCGCTCGCGCTGCACGTGACGCTGGAGGTCGAGGAGACGGGGACGCTTCGCGGTCGAGACCGAGCTGCCGCTGCCGCGGGGCCGGGAGAACCTCTGCGTGCGCGCCTTCGAGCGCCTGCACCCCGCGGACGGCTTCACGTTCCGCATCCGCTCCGACATCCCGCTCGCCGGGCGGCATGGGCTCAAGCGCCGCGGCGATCGTCGCGGGGCTGATGGCGGCCGACCACATCTTCGAGCTGGACGCCCCGCTGCTGGACCTGGCCACCGAGCTGGAGGGCCACCCCGACAACGTCGCGGCGGCGCTGCACGGCGGCTTCGTGGTGTGCGCCGACGGCCAAACCACGCGCTTCGACCCGCCCACCGGCCTGGAGGCGCTGGCGGTGGTGCCGCACGACGCCGTCCGCACCCAGGCCGCGCGCGCCGCGCTGCCCGCCGAGGTGCCGCTGACCGACGCGGTCTTCAACGTCGCCCACGGCGCGCTGCTGACGCTCGGCCTCGCCCGCGGCGACTGGGACCTCGTGGCGCGCGGGCTGCACGACCGCCTCCACCAGCCCCGCCGCGCCCACCTCTTCCCGCGCTCCTACGAGCTGGCGCAGCCGCGCCGCGAGAGCTGGGCGCCCTGGGCGCGACGATCTCCGGCGCCGGCCCGACGGTGCTGGTGTGGTGCTTCTACGAGCAGACCGGCGCGGTGGTCGAGGCGCTGCGCGGGGAGATCGAGGGCTGGGCGGAGCTGCTGCGGGTCCCCTTCGAGCCGCAGGGGGCTTACGTCGGGGGGCTGTAGGCATTATAGTCGTGGACATGGAGGTGGACATCTTCAGGGGACATCTATAGCCCCTAAATCTCGGAGGCCTTTATGGGTAGCGACACACGGGCATACAAAAAGACCCATCCGTACCTCACTTTCGACCTAAAACTACATGACCCGAATGCCTCCCTGTGGCTGCTGCTCGGCGAGGCGAAGTCCAAGAGCGCGCACATAGCGCGCGCGTTGCTGCATCCCCGCCGTGGCCACGAGCTGATGCAGGTCTTCCTCACGAAGGGTGTGCTTGCCACGACGGCGATCGAGGGCAACACGCTCTCAGAGGACCAGGTTCGCCAGGTGATCGAGGACCGCTCCGACCTGCCGCCGTCGAAGCGGTACCTCGCACAGGAGATCCGGAACGTGGTCGACGCCTACAACACTGTGGTGAAGACCATCTTCGAGGAACCGGCCGCCGGGCTCGTCCCAGAGCAGTTCAAATGGTGGAACACATTGATCCTGAAAGACCTCGAGGTCGACGAGGACGTCCATCCTGGGGAGTTTCGCCATGACAGCAGGGTGGTCGGCAACTACCGAGCACCTCCGGCGCGCGAGGTCAATTTTCTTGTGAGCCGACTCTGTGAGTGGCTCAACAGCAGCCACTTCGAGGCGCCGGACAGACGTCCAGAGTTCCGGGCGGCCCTCGTCGTGGTCAAGGCGGTCATCGCGCATCTCTACTTTGTCTGGATTCATCCGTTTGGCGACGGCAACGGGCGAACGGCGAGGTTGCTCAAGTTGCAGATCCTGCTCGCGGCAGGCTTCCCCACGCCGACGGCGCAGCTTCTCAGCAATCACTACAACCAGACCCGCTCGGAGTACTACCGGCAGCTGCAGGCTGCAAGCCGATCGGGTGACCCGGTGCCGTTCCTGACCTACGCTCTACGCGGGTTCGTCGATGGTCTTGCAGAGCAGCTTGATCTGATCTTCGCCTGGCAGCGCGAGGATCGCTGGGAGCAGTACGTGTACCAGCAGTTCGGCGACCGCCGGGGCGAGGCGGCTCGTCGCCGGCTCAGGCTCGCGCTGGAGGTGTCCAAGGTCGCTCGCGAGACCGGCGAGCCGGTTCCGCGGGCAGCGATGCGATGGCTCACTCCCAAGCTCTCTCAGGCCTACGACGGCAAGACCGACAAGACCCTGAGCCGGGATCTCAACGAGCTCAGGCGGCTCGAGCTGCTCAACCGCGAGGGCCACGGATACACGCCCAACGAGTCAGTTCTCCTTGGATTCCTGCCGGCATCCGTCGGTGGCGTCCTTGTCAACGAGCCGATGTCGCTTGTCGAGAGGGAACCGCCTTCGGGGCCAGTCTCTCCCTGAAGACAGAGCGGTCTGTCCTCGTACATCCATCACGGCGGGATGGTCTTGCCTTCAAGGCTGTCGGGAGAGCTCGTCGAGACGCAGGTGAGTGTCCCCGGGTACATCAGGCGCCCACCAAGCTCTCGACGGTCTCCGCGTGCACCGGTCCCGCTCCGATCGTCTCGAAACCCCTGCGAATGACCTGCGCCATGAGCTTGCGGCGCTCCTGGAGGAACTGCTCGTACTCCATCCGATCCCAGTCGTCGGGCAGCGCGTGATGGAAGCGATCCTCGGCCGAGAACTGCGCGGCGTAGCGCGGCCAGTAGGTGGATGGCGCGGTGTCCGAGATGGCGATGTTCTCGGGCCACTCTACGTAGCTCATGTTGGCGATTTGGTTGATGTCGCGCGGGGCCTTGATCCCCAGGCCTTCGAGGTGCTTGCGCGGGAAGAGATGGTGGCGATCGACCGGCGCCTTCTTGGTCTGGACGACCGGATCGAAGAGGTCGCGTATGAGCAGGGCCGCCTTCTGCTCGTGGTTTGAGTCCTGCTCGACGAAGGGCGGGACGCGCGTACCCAGCATGCACAGCGACGCCGCGTAGGCGAACAGGCCCGGGCCGCGCGCGGCGGACGTCGCGAGCGCCTGGGGGAGCGTGATCGTCCAGTAGTCCGGCGTGAGCGTGGTGGAGATCGCCTGGCGCAGGCGTGCGAGGTAGTCGGCGCCGTCGGTCGCCTGGGCGAACGCCTGGACGTCCTGTGTGATCTGCGTCTCGAACGAGCCGGTGTAGCGTCCGGTGAGCGAGGACATGAAGAAGTAGCGGGCGATCGTCGTGCGCAGTTCGCCGTGGGAGAGCCCGTAGCTGCGCCCGATCAGGTAGAGCGCGTAGACGAGCACGACGTTGTTCTCCGAGGAGATCTCGTTCGAGCGCCGGAAGCCCGCCGACATCAGGGTCTTGACGTACTCGTGCCAGCTCGTGAGGTTGAGGACGGTGTCGATCGCCGCTGTGAGCTTGTCAAGTTGCGCCTCGCGGTCACTCTCAACGAGCGTCGCTCCGTCGTCCGGATTGCCGCCCCGCAGCAGCGCGAGCATCGACTGGAGCCGGCCGCGCTGGAAGGCGACCAGCACGGCTACGCGCAGAAGCTGGTCGGCGGCGGGCGCGATCAGACGGTTGTACGGGCTCGCTGTGCCATCAGAGGGTACGACGCTCGATTCCTGCGCAAAGAGTTCCAGGCGGCGGCGGTCATCCTCGCGGAAGACCGAGAGCAGCGTGAGGATGAAGTCGGCCTGCGTGAGCTGTGTGCCGCCGCTGTTGACGCGCAGGAATATCTCCGCCACTTGCTCCTCGTCGATCTCGTTGCCGATCTGCACGGCAAGGAATGGAAAGTCCTTGAGTCCGCCGAGGCGACCGAGTGCGGTACGCAAACGTCCTTCCCCGCCGTCCGCGAGCGCATCGGGTTTCGCGGTGCGCAGGCGCTCAAGGAAGGCGTCGACGACACGCCATTCCTCGCCGGTCCACAGACTTGTGATGTTGGGCAGGTACTCGGGATCCTTTTCGATCGCGGCGTCGGTGACCTCGAAATGCTCGTCGCGCGGGCGGAACGCGAGGCTGATCCGCCCCTTGCGGAAGTCCTTGGAAGTGATTTCCACACCCTTCATCACCGCGTAGAGGCTGGTAAGCCGCTGCTGGCCGTCCACAATGAGTTCAGTTGGTGTGCGCTGCTTTCCGTCGACGCCGATGAACTTCGAGTCGATCGCGGCGGTGTTCCAGAGCATTAGATAGCCGACGGGGAACCCCCGATACATCGAGTCGAACAGGTCGCGCACCTTCGTGTTCGGCCATACGAACGGGCGCTGCAACTCGGGCAGCGCGAGCCTGCCGAGGTCGATGTCGCCCAGTAGCTGGCTCAGCTCGTACTGGACGGGCTTGAAGATCGTCTTGCCCACTGCGCGCGAATCCTATTCGGCAGGATCGGACGATGCGGCGAGGCAGAAACCAAGCCGCGGTCGCGGGGGCACGGAGGCCCCGGCGCACACGCGCTCGGTGGACCCCACCCGTCACGCGGACGATCCCCAAGCCTCACCAAACGGCACATACCCACCTTGGGCCTCGTCGCCCGGTGGAGGGACGTCCTGCTACTGCGCCGCCAACCGCCCCAGCGCGCCCTCGAACCCCGGCATCCGCGCGAGCAGCTCGCCGGCAACCGCGAGGTAGTCGGCGCCGAGGTCGGGGCGGTGGTCGAGGATCGAGACGGCCCGCTCGGCCGATTCGGCGTACGCGATCGAGGAGCGCACCACCGTGTCGAGCACGCGCTCCCCGAGCTGCTCGCGCAGCGAGGCGAGCGCCTCGCGCGAGTGCACGGTGCGCATGTCGGCGAGGTTGAGCAGCACGCCGAGCAGCTCCAGCTCGGGGTTGAGCGTGTCGCGCGCGAGCTCGATCACCTCCAGCGCCTGCTGGACCCCCTGCAGCGCGAAGTACTGGGCCTCGGCGGTGATCAGTGCGTAGTCGGCGGCGACCAGCGCGTTGACGGTGAGCAGGCCGAGCGAGGGGGGGCAGTCGATCAGCACGAGCTCGTAGGCGTCGTCGGGCAGCTTCGCCAGCGCCCGCCGCAGCGTCAGCTCGCGCCCCAGGCGGCCGCCGAGCGAGAGCTCGGTCTCGGCGAGGTTGAGGTTGGCGGGGATCACGTCGCTCGTGGATCGCCTCGGCGGCGGTGGCGCGCCCGCTCAGCACGTCGCCGATCGTCGGCTGCGCGTCGGGGGGCACGTCGAAGTAGTCGGAGAGGTTGCCCTGCGGGTCGAGGTCCACCGCCAGCGTGCGCACCCCCGCGCGCCGCAGCGCGTCGGCGAGCGTGCGCACCGTGGTGGTCTTGCCCGTGCCCCCCTTCTGGGAGAGGACCGCGATCGTCTGTGCCATGGCGCGATACTATCCCGGGCATGGAGGAGGAGCAGAGCCAGCCGGGCCACGCGGAGGCCAGCTGCGGCGGCCCGAGGCGACGTGGGTGCCGCCCGGGACGTGGAGGCACCGCCGCCCGGGGCGCGCGGGTGCCCGCGGCGAGGGGGTGAGCGCGCAGGAGGCGCGACGCTCGACGCGGCCGCGCACTTCGAGTACCACACGGAGTTCGACTGGGACAGCCGAGCACGGCGAGGAGGAGTGGTCGATCCGCTGCTACGACGTGCACAAGCGCCTCGGCGGGGTGGCCGTGCTGGACGGGCTCAACGTGGCGATCCCCGACAACACGATCACGACCGTGCTCGGCCCCTCGGGGACGGGCAAGAGCGTGCTGATCAAACACCTGATCGGCCTGATGTTCCCCGACTCCGGGGACGTCGTCGTGAAGGGCCAGTCGGTGCCGAGCCTGCCGATGCAGGAGCTGCTGGCGCTGCGCCGCAGGATCGGGGTGCTGTTCCAGGACGGCGCGCTGTTCGGGTCGATGTCGCTGTACGACAACGTCGCCTTCCCGCTGCGCCAGCACACCGACATGTCGGAGGCGCAGATCTGCCGCGCGGGTGCGCGAGCGCGTCAGCGACGTGGGGCTCGACGGAGGCGATCGACTACTTCCCCAACCAGCTCTCCGGGGGCATGCGCAAGCGCGCGGGGTTCGCGCGGGCGCTGGTGATGGAACCGGACGATCGTGATCTTCGACGAGCCCGACTCGGGCCTCGACCCGGTGCGCACGGCGCTGCTGTGCGAACTGATCCAGGAGATGCACGGCCAGCACGGGGGCACGTACATCGTCGTCACCCACGACATCGCCTCCGCGCGGCGGATCGGCGAGTACATCGCGCTGCTGTGGCGCGGGCGGATCGTGGAGGCGGGCGACGCCGCGAAGATGTTCTCCTCGGAGAACCCCTTCGTGCGCCAGTTCCTCAGCGGCTCCGCCGAGGGGCCGCTGGGGATGGACTGAGCGGGAGGGGTCGGGCCTCGACCTCTCCTTCGTGGGGGGACCGGTAGATCTTTTTGGGATCGTCCGCGTGGGCTGCGACTCCGGCGTGGGTCGGTGTGCGCTCGGCCTCCGTGCCTCGCGTCCGCGCGTGGTGGGGTCAGCACCCTCAGGTGGTGGCGGGACGGACGCGGAGGCAGTAGCATGTTCTGTGCTACGTTGCTGCTGGTGAGCCGTTCCCTCCACGTACGCTTGGACGACAGCTCTGCTGCGGCTCTCAACGTCGTCCGCAACGGAGGGCTGACTGATTCTGAGGCCGTTCGCACAGCTCTGCGCGAGGCTGCCGCGAGACGTCGAGTGCGTTCCTCGATCGTCGCCGAGGTGGAGCGGCTCGCGGCCGACGACAGCGATCGGACGGAGATGCGGGTCGTCCGCGAACAGTTGGCGGAGCTGGCGCCGCACTCCACCGACTGACGTGGTACGCGGCGAGATCTTTCGCCTGCCCGCTCCGCGAGGAGCACGTGGTCGCGAGCAGCGCGGCGCTCGCTACGCAGTGGTCGTACAGGCCGACGAGTTCCTGGCGTTGAGCACAGTGCTCGTCTCGCCGACCTCGACCAGCGCCCAGCCGGCGAGCTTTCGGCCGGCGATCGCCATCGAGGGCGCCCCCACCAGCGTCCTGGTCGAGCAGACGACAGTTGTCGACCCCCTGCGGCTGGGGCGCTCGGCGGGACGCCTCGATGCAGACGAGCTCCGGGCTGTCGACGAAGCTCTTGCGCTGGTTCTGGGCCTGTAGCGCGTAGTAAGGAGCAGGAGCCGGCCGACCTCGGCGCTTGTAAGCGGTGACCCTGTATGCGAACATACGTTCGCCCATGGTCGTGTGCGTCCATCTTCCCCGCTTCGAGCTGACCGTCGCCGCCGGCGGCGCCGAGGCGCTGGCCGGGCGCGCGCTGGCGATCGCGCCCGCGCCGGGCGGCGAGGCGCGGGTGGGGGAGGTCTCGGGCGCCGCGGAGGCGTCGGGGTGCACGCGCGGGATGGTGTTGGGGGAGGCGCTCGCGCGCTGCCCGGAGCTGCGCCTCGTGGCGGGCGACCCGCTCGGCGTCGCGCAGGCGTGGGAGCGGGCCGCGCGGGCGCTGGAAGGGATCGGCGCCGCCCTGGAGCTCGCGCGGGCGGGCCTCGCGTACTTCGAGGCCGACGGGCTGCGCGGGCTCCACGGGGGCGACGAGGGGTGTGCTCGCCGCCGCGCGCGCGACGCGCTGCGGCGCGCCCCGTTCGGAGTCGGGCGCGGGCCCGACGCGGTTCTGCTGCGCTCGCGGCGGCGCTGGAGGTCCGCTCGCGTCGCGCCCGCGCTCGTCGGCGAGCGGCAGCCACGCCCGCCGCTACCTCGCCTCCCGACCGGTGGCGCTGCTCGGCTACCGCGCGGAGACCGCCGCGCTCGTGGAGCCCCTGAGCGGCTGGGCGTCCGCACGCTCGGGGCGCTCGCGGCGCTGGGGCGCGACGCGGTGGCCGACCGCTTCGGGGCGCCCGGCGCGCTCGCGCGGCGCCTCGCGCTCGGCGAGGACACCCGCTGCGCGCACGCTCGCGTCGAAGAGCGGCTGCGAGGAGTCGATGGAGCTGTGGGAGGCCGAACTCCGGGCCGGCTGCTCGAGCGCGTCCTTGGGGTGCTCGTCGATCGCCTGCTGGCGCGGCCGGAGCGGCGCGGGCGGACGCTGCGGGCGCTCACGCTCTCCGCACGGCTGGTCGAGCGCGGCACGTGGCGCGAGCGGGTGGTGTTCCGCGAAGCGCTGTCGGACCCGCGGCGGATTCGCCTCGCGCTGGCCCAGCGCCTGCAGCTGCTGCCCGCGCCCGCGGCGGCGTTGCGACTCGCGGTCGAGGAGTTCGGCCCGCCGGAGCGGCGACAGGGCGGCCTGCTCGACGGGGAGCGCACCGCGCGCCGTGCACGCGGCTGCGGGAGGCCGTGGGTCAGGTGCGACGCTCGCCGGCCCGAACGCCGCACTGCGCGCGCTTGGTCGTCGACCCCGACTCGCGCGTGCCCGAGCGGCGGGTCTCTACGCCCGTGCCAGCGATGACCGGCAGCACGATCGCCAGGCCCGCCGCGCCGAAGCCCCCCAGCCGGTGCGGGTGCGGCGCCGAGCACGGACACGCCCGCGGTCGCGGTGTGCGTGTCGAGGAGGTGCGGGAGTCCTGGATGGTCGAGGATCGCTGGTGGACCGAGCAGCCGATCCGCCGCCACTACTGGGAGCTGATCACGCGCGCGGGCGCAACGTCGTGGTGTTCCACGACTAGCTCACCGGCGGGTGGTTCAGCCAGACGGCGTGAGCGGAGTGAGTTGTCGGGGCACGCCACCGTATGTCGAGCTGCACTGCTCACTCCGCCTACTCGTTCCTGGACGGGGCCTCGCACCCCGACGAGCTGATCGCAGCGGGCCGGGGAGCTCGGGCACACCGCGCTGGCGCTGACCGACCACGACTCGGTCGTCGGCGCGATGGAGCTCGCCGATGCAGCGCGCTGGACTCGCCCGGTGCGTCGCGATCTTCGGCGCCGAGGTCACCGTCGGACGCCGGCCGCTGCACGAGGCGAGCCACCGTCACCTGACGCTGCTCGTCCGCGACGCGCAGCGGCTGGAGCAACCTCTGCCGGCTGCTCACGCGCGCGCACGCGCACACGCGCGAGGCCCGACCGCCGCAGCGCGGCCAGCCGTCGGTGAGCCTGGAGGCGGTGCTGCGAGCACGCCGAGGGGCTGGTCTGCCTGACGGGCTGCGCCGACCACGGCGTCGCACGACGAGCCCACCGCGCGGCGGCTGCTCGACGCGTTCGGCCCGGAGCGCCTGCGGGTCGAGCTGCAGCGCCCCTACGCCCGCCGCGACCGCGCCCGCAACCGCGCCCTGCGAGGCGCTCGCCCGGCGCCTCGGGGTGGCGTGCGTCGCGACCGGCGACGTGCACGCCCACGCCCGCGGCGCGCGTTGCTGCAGGACGCGTTCGTCGCGCTCCGCCACGGCCTCACGCTCGACGCCAGCGAGGCGCTGCGGCGCCGCAACGACAGCCACGTGCTCGCGCCCCCGCGGCGATGGCGGCGCGCTTCGCCGAGTACCCCGACGCGGTGCGGAGACGCGTGCGGCTCGCGGAGACGCTGCGCTTCGACCTGACCGGGGACCTCGGCTACCGCTACCCCGGCTCCGAGGACCCCGACGCGGCGACCCGCGAGCTGGCCGAGGTCTGCCGCGCCCGGTTCGCCGAGCCGCTACGCCCCACGGCTCGCCCGACCGCTCGGCCGCACGCCGCGGCGCGGCTGGAGCAGGAGCTGCGGATCATCGACAAGCTCGGCCTCTCCGGGTTCTTCCTGCTGCACCACGAGATCCTCGAGCTGGCCCGCGAGGTCGCCGTCGAGGTGCGCGGGCCGGACTCTGCCCGGGCGCTGCTGCCGCCCGGCCGCGGCCGGGGCTCGTCGGTCTCCTCGATCGTCTGCTACCTCACCGGCCTCTCGCACATCGACCCGGTCGGGAACGGCCTGCGCTCGGCCGGTTCCTGCACGCCGGCATCGACGGGCCTGCCCGACATCGACATCGACTTCCCCCGCGACATCCGCGAGGTCCTGATCGCCCGCGTCCCCGAGCACTACGGCCGCGATCGCGCCGCGCTGGTCGCCGCCTTCCCGACCTTCCGCGCGCGCGGCGCGATCCGCGAGCTCGGCAAGGCGCTCGGCCTGCCCGCCGGGGAGATCGAGCGCGTCGCCCGTGCCTCCGACGGATGGGGCGGCGACGGCACGTCGCCGAGGACATCCGACGTGCTCGGCCCGAGCGCTGCAAGCACCCCGCTGGGCGTGGCTCGCACGCCTCGCCGACGAGGCGTACGGGCTGCCCCGGCACCTCTCCCAGCACCCCGGCGGGATGGTGATCGCCACACGGCCCCTGATCGACTGCTGCCCGATCGTGCCCGCGGCGATGGAGGGCCGGCAGATCGTGCAGTGGGACAAGGACTCCTGCGCGGACGCCGGCTTCCTGAAGATCGACCTGCTCGGGCTGGGGATGCTCTCCGCGGTCGAGCGGTGCGTCGAGACGATCGCCAGCACCCGCGGCGAGCGGATCGACCTCTCGCGCATCCCGTTCGACGACCCCGCGACGTTCCAGGCGATCCGCCGCGCGGACACCGCCGGCGTCTTTCAGATCGAGAGCCGCGCGCAGATGCGGATCGCTGCGGCGCACGCTCCCCGAGAGCCTCGACGACCTCACGGTCCAGGTCGCGCTCGTGCGGCCCGGCCCGATCCAGGGCGGCGCCGTCAACCCCTACATCGAACGCCGCCAGCGCGCTGCGCGACGACCCCGACTACGAGGTCCCCTATCCGCATCCCTCGCTGCGAGGCCGTGCTGCAGGAGACGCTCGGCACGATCGTCTTCCAGGACCAGGTGATCGAGGTCGCCAGCGCGTTCGCCGGCTTCACCGCCGGCGAGGCCGAGGGCCTGCGCCGCGCGATGAGCCGCAAGCGCTCCCAGGAGGCGATGGAGAGCCACCGCGAGCGGTTCGTCGACGGCGCCCGCCGGCACGTCGGCGCCGACCTCGCGAGGCGCGAGCGCGTCTGGGAGATGGTCGCAGGGCTTCGCCGGCTTCGGCTTCCCCAAGGCCCACGGCGCCGCCTTCGGCCTGCTCGCCTACCAGTCGACATGGCTGCGCGTCCACTACGCCCCCGAGTTCCTCTGCGCGCTGCTGAACGAGCAGCCGATGGGCTTCTACCCCCCCGACACGCCTCATCCACGAGGCCGAGGGCCGCGGCATCCCCGTGCTCGGGCTCGACGTCAACGCCTCCGGGGTGCAGTGCACCGTGGAGGCGGTGACCTCGCCGCCGCCCCGGGGGGTCGGCGCGAGGTGGGGGAGCCGGACGGGGCAGCGGAGGAGATCGGTGCGGGGAGGACGCGCCTGGGTGTGCGCCTCGGCCTCGGCTACATCAAGGACGTCCGCGCCGATGAGATCCGCGAGCTGGTCGCCGAGCGCGAGCGCGGCGGGCCCTTCCGCGACCTCGGGGAACTGGCGGCACGCTGCGGCGCGGGGCGCCCGACGCTGGAGCAGCTGGCCTGGTCGGGGGCCTGCGACGGCCTCGTGGAGGTCGCAAGGGGTGCCCGTCGGCGGCGGCGGGCTCGGCGGATGCGCGTGGGGGACCCGCTCCCGGATGCGCGCCGCCGCCTCGCCCTGTGGCAGCTCGGGATCGCCGCCCCCGGGCGCGCTGCCGGCGAGGAGGGCACCCAGCTCGCGCTGCCCCTGGAGCTTCCCGAGGCGCCCCGCCTGCGCCCGCTGAGCCGCTGGCAGCGCCTGATCGCCGACTACGCCACCGCCGGTGTCACGGTCGGCGACCACGTGATGGCGGCCCTGCGCCCCCGGCTGACCGCGCACATGCTCGCCACCTCGCCCCAGCTTGCCCGCCTGCCCCAAGGCTCCGCGGTGACCGTCGCCGGCCTCGTGATCGCCCGCCAGCGGCCCAGCACCGCGAAGGGCACGATGTTCCTGCTGTTCGAGGACGAGTGGGGTCACGATCAACCTGGTCGTCCCCCGCGCCGTGTACGAGCGCCACCGCCCGCTCGCCCGCGCCGAGCCGCTGCTGCTCGCCCGCGGCCGGCTGGAGCGCAGCGCGGTGGAGCGCGTCGCGGGCCTGGAGGAGGTGCCGCCGGTCGTCAACGTGGTCGTGCGCGAGCTGGCTCGCGCTGGAGCGCTTCCTGGCGCCCGCCGCCGGGGAGGAAGCGCCCGCCCAGGCGCAGGTGCACCGCCTCCCCGGCGCTGTCGCGATGGAGCTGCGCAGACGGGCGCAGCGGAACAGGACGCCGCCGAGGTCGGCGCCAGCCTGCGCGCCGTCGCCCCGGCCGTGCAGAGCTTCGCCGCGGGGCGGCGGCGGTGAGGGCGCGTCTGGTGGCCGAGTGGCGTGACGACGGAGAGGTCGTTGCCGACCCGCTAGGCTGCGCCCGATGAACTACCGCAAACTCGGCACCAGCGACCTCGAGGTCTCGGAGATCAGCCTCGGCTCGTGGCTGACGTACTCCGGCGGCGTGGAGCGCGCGCAGGCCGAGGCGTGCGTGAAGGCGGCGTTCGAGGCGGGGATCAACTTCTTCGACACCGCCAACGTCTACGGCGGGGGGCGGCGGAGACGCTGCTGGGGGAGGTGCTCTCCGGGTACGAGCGCTCCTCCTACGTGCTCGCGACGAAGGTGTACTTCCCGATGTCCGACACCGACCGCGGGCTCTCCGCGGCGCAGATCCACAAGCAGATCGACGCCTCGCTTGAGCGCGCTGCGCACCGACCACGTCGACCTCTACCAGTGCCACCGCTACGACGAGCAGACGCCGCTGGAGGAGACGATGGGGGCGCTCACCGAAGTGGTGCGCGGCCGGCAAGGCGCGTTACATCGGCTTCAGCGAGTGGCCCGCGCCGCAGATCGCCGAGTCGCTGGAGCTGCCGGGCGTCGAGCGCTGGGTCTCCAGCCAGCCGCAGTACTCGATGCTCTGGCGCGCGCCCGAGGCGGAGGTGATCCCGCTGTGCGAGCGCGAGGGGATCTCGCAGATCGTGTGGTCGCCGCTCGCGCAGGGCGTGCTCACCGGCAAGTACCGGCCCGGGTCGCCGCCGCCCGCGGACTCGCGCGCGGCGAGCGACGACGATGAGCGGCTTCATGGACCGCCTGCTCGACGACCGCGTGCTGGAGGCGGTCGCAGCGCCTCGCGCCCGTCGCCGAGGGCGCGGGGCTCACGATGGCGCAGCTCGCGCTCGCGTGGGTGCTGCGCGAGCCGAACGTCGCCTCGGCGATCGTCGGCGCCAGCCGCCCCGAGCAGGTCGCACGCGAACGCCGCGGCGTCCGGCGTGACGCTCGACGCCCAGACCCTCGCCGCGGTGGACGAGGCTCTGGGCGAAGTCATCGTGCGCTGAAGCCGCTATCCGGGCTAGCGAGGGTGCAGGTGACGTTGACTGTCGATACCGGCCTGTGGCTGGCGCCGTCTGCCTGACGCGATCCCGTGCCGGGTGCCTACTCGCGAGGCGGTGGAGGAACACGCCCCCGCTCACCGGGCTGAGTACGTCGTCAGTCGTGGGCGAGCGAGACGGAGGTCCCGCCCCACTCCTCGGGAGTGACGTCGGCGAGCGTCTCGGAGAACGTCCACTGGTGGCCCGGCGAGGTCCTCGGCCGTGTACTGCCGCTCGCCGTACTCGAAATCGGTCGGCTCCATGAGGATCCGCGCGCCGTGCGCCCTCGCCCGCTCGCAGTGGGCGTCCACGTCGTCCACGCGCACCATCACCGAGTGCGTGACCTCGCCCGGCCGCGGCGGCCGGCGCTCGTGGCGCACGTCGCCGACGATGACCGCGCCCTCGCCGAAGCTGAGCTGCGAGCGGTGGTCCTCGCCGATCCGCACGCGCTCGGCGAACCCGAACGCCGCGCCCAGCCAGGCGACCGCCTCGCGAACGTCCGGGTAGATCAGGACGGGAATCGACCGTGGCTGTTGGGATCGAGCGGTTGGGTCTCACGCTTGGCAGCAGCTTACGCTGTCGGTTGCAAGCTCGCTGACAGTGCACCACCGGTTTGCGGACTGAAGTGCACGACGGCGACCGGGTCGGTGATCTGTGGGACAGGGTGGCGCGTAGGAACCTAGCCACCGGCCCCGGCCCTGGGACCGCGAGCAAGCCGATATCCACACACACACGCACGCACATACTGAGAGGTGAACGATGGGACTCGACAATCCACTGCACATAGCGTTCCTACTGCTGCTCCTGCTGCTCGTGTTCGGCGCCAAGCGCCTGCCCGAGATGGGCCGCTCGCTGGGCGAGGGGCTGCGAGGATTCAAGAGCTCGCTGGGCGGCGAGCCCGTGGCACCTGCGATCGCCCCACAGGTGGCGACGCCTGCCCGCCGACGCCCGCCGCCCAAAACCCAATGCTGACCGCACCGGAGCAGAATCCGCGATGAGGTGCAGGCCGCCGGTGTGTCCGCCTGCGAGGCGCCGGTAAAGGTGCCGCGGTGAAGGTGCCGCTGTCCAGGATGCACGGATTCCGCGCGTCCGCGAAGGGCTCCGCTTCTCCGCACAAGCTCGCCGACGAGGAGCTGATGGCCCTCGTGCAGGCGGGCGACGCGGGCGCGTTCGAGGTCGTCTACGACCGCCACTGTGATGCCGCCTTCTCGCTCGCGTACCGCATGTGCGGTAGGCGAGCGACCGCCGAGGACGTTCTGCAGGAGACGTTCCTCGCGCTGTGGCGCACCGGCGCACGGTACGACCGCACTCGCGGGAGCGTGCGCAACTGGATCCTGCGGATCGTGCACAACCGCGCGGTCGACGCGCTGCGCCGCGGCGGGGTGCGCGATCGACACCGCTTCCACGAAGAGGGGGCCGTCGAGCGGGTAGCTGGTGCCGAGGACACCGAGGAGCAGGTTCTTGGCTGGGAGCGCGCCCACGAGGTCCGAGACGCCCTGGACGGCCTGCCCAAGGAGCAGAGCCGCGTGCTCGAAGCTGGCGTACTTCGGCGGGTTCACCCACACCGAGATCGCCTCGATGCTGGAGATGCCCGTCGGTACGGTCAAGGGTCGGATGCGTCTGGGGCTTGCCAAGCTGCGCCTCACAATGGTTGCCGAGGAGGGGATGTCCAAATGAGCGATGCACGCGACTTCGAAGCGCACGCCTCGCCGAGTCCCGCTGGGCGTTGCTGCGGTGATGCCGCCGTCTACCTGCTGGGCCTGCTCGACGAGCCACACAGCAGGGCGTTCCTCGAGCACGCCCGGTCGTGCGCGCTGTGCAGCGACGACCTCGCCGCGCTTGGGCCAGCGGTCGACAGCCTTCCCACCACGGTCCCGCAGGTGTCCGCACCGGCACACGCCAAGCGGCAGGTGATGGCAGTCGTGCGCAGTGAGGCTGCTCAGCGGGCGGCCCGCTCCTCGCCCCGGCCACGCGTGGCCCACAGGCGCCGTGCCCTGCGCCGCCCCGCGCTGGCGCTCGCCGGTGTGGGGCTGCTGGCGGCGGGCGTCGCGGTCGGCGGGCTGTCCACGCCCTTCGGTGGCGGGTCTGACCAGGTCGGTGGCTCCGCGGCGCGAGTGGCGAGCGCAGAGGTCACGCTCCCCGGCGCCAGCGCGGCGCTGCACCAGAGTGCCGGACATACGTGGCTCACCGTCTCGAACATGCCCGAGCCCTCCTCCGGGCACGTGTACGAGGTCTGGGTCAAGCGCCCCGGGCAGGCAGAGCCACAGCCGACCAACAGCCTGTTCGCTCCCACCTCCTCCGGCGCTGCGACGGTTGCTGTGCCTGACAGCGGTGGAGCGGCCGAGGTGTTGGTCACTCAGGAGCCGGCCGGCGGCACCCAGGTGCCGACCGGTCCCGCGGTCATCGTCGCGCGCCTGAGCTGACGGTCTCCTGGGCGACTTCTGCCACAGTTTTCCCTACAGCGCGGCGTCCACGGCGGGTCTTTCGACAGGACGTTCACCCCCACGCCGGGTCCTTCGACGGGACGTCCACCCTCAGGTCGTGCCGGGCATGGCCAAAGAGAAAGCCGCCCGAGGGCGGCTTTCTCGCTGCGTGCTGCGTGCTGCGTAGCGTCAGGAGACGATGAACCCGGTGCCCTTCACCGCGGCGAGGACCTTGCTGGCGGTGTACGGCGTGTCGAACGGGCCGTCGGGGGCGATCGCGTTGCCGGCCGGTTCGTTCAGGAGCCCGATCACGCTTGCGTGGCGAGCCTCGATGGTGAGGATCGACAGAGCGGCCTTCACGTAGGCCGCGGCCTTGATGTTGAGGGCCTGGCCGGAGTAGGCGTGCACCCCCGTGTTCTCGAGCACCTGCGAGGTTGCCATGAACATCGCAGGGTTCGTGTTGGCGCCTTTGAAGTCGAACTTCGGTTCCTTGGTCGCCTGCGACCCGAGGTGGCTCTTGAGGAATGCGACGTGCGCGTTCTCATCCTTGGTGACGACCTTCAGGAACGCGCTCGTCTGAGAGTTGAGGGACATGTTGGCCGCGGTCGCGCCGTTGTAGAACGCGGCCTCCAGGTACTCGAGCGTCAGCGCGTAGTTGAGGATTCCGACATCGCCCTTCCCGAAGCTCGCGGGGGGCCGTCCGGTGCCGGCGGCGAGCGCGGGGGTGGCGAAGGCGCTCAACACCGCTCCCGCACTCATGGCGCCCGCGCCTGCGATCGCGGTCTTGCGTAGAAAGCCGAGGCGGGTGTCCCCGTGCTCGAGCCCATCGACGGCCTCGGCGTGGGCTTCCGCAACCGCGCCGTCGACGTCGATCTCCTGCAGGTTGATCTTGCTGGGCATGTGCAACTCCCTTTCGTGTGTTTGGTGGGGACAGCGATTGATCGCGGCGGCGGTCGATTCACCATCCGCTCGCGCTGCCCGATGACTGCCCGGTTACTTCGCGCCAGGTGGCTGGACAGATCAGTCGCCCCCAGTGATCCGCCGTGGCCGCTCACGCGAACGAGTAAGTCATCAGCACGCTCTCGCACATACCTGTCGCCGTCGGCAAAGTCGGTCACGAGGAGCGGCTCAGCTTCGTCGAGCACCTCGACGAGCTGCGCACGCGCCTGATCGTCTCGCTGGCCGTGCTCGCGGTGGCCTTTGGCTTCTGTCTGTGGCAGAACCACTCGCTGCTGCGCATCGTCAATCGGCCGCTCGAGCACCAAACGCAGAAACAGGTGCGCGCTGGTAACGGCCCGCTCGGAGCGACCTACACAGTGCAGCAGGGCGCCCGCTCGATCGGGGTCCAGCTGGAACGCGTGGTGGGGTCGCTTGAGCGGGCCGGAAGCGGAGCGAGCGCCGCTACTCGCACCTCGCTTCGGGGCGTGAGGCCTCAGCTGCGCAGGGCGATCTCGCGGCTCTCGGCCGCGCCGCAGGGCAACAAGCCGGTGACGCTCGGGGTCGGTGAGCCGTTCACTGCGACGCTCGGCATCGCGCTGCTGTTCGCGCTGATCTTCGCGCTCCCGATTATCCTTTACGAGCTCTACAGCTTCATGCTCCCGGCCCTCCGGCCGGAGCACCAGCGCATCGCCTCGCCGCTGATCCTGGCGGTTCCCGTTCTGTTCGTGGCCGGGGTCATGTTTGGCTACTTCGTGGTGCTGCCCGCTGCCCTGCGCTTCTTCGAGAACTTCAACAGCAGTCAATTCAACGTGCTCGTGCAGGCCAGCCAGTACTACCACTTCGCAGCGACCATCCTGCTCGCGATGGGGCTGGTCTTCCAGGTTCCCGTCGCGATCCTGGCGGCCACCCGCGCGGGCATCGTCACACCGCGCCAGCTGCGAGCAAATCGCCGCTACGCGATCCTGGCGTGCGGCGCGGTGGCGGCCTTCCTACCCGGTGACGCGATCACCCTGCTGCTCGAGACGGTGCCGCTGTACCTCCTCTTCGAGATGAGCGTGCTGCTCTCCTCGATCCTTGCCAGGCGTGTGAGCCCGTGAAGTTGCGTATGTCGATGAACATGATCGTGACCTCGACCTCCTCGCCTTCGAGGCTCGTGCCCTCATCGAGGATGTGCCGAGCCACCTCCGGATCGACGTAGGTCCCGAAGGCGTTGCGTATGCGCTCGCGCTCTGCGAGGCCGGCGACCATGCGGTTGAACCCCAGCTGGAGCTGCCCGATCTGGGTGCCGTCGTAGACCTGGACGCGTACGTCGAATTCGCCCTTCTCGACTCGCCCGAGCGCGCGGCGCACCGAGTCGACAGGATCCGCGGTGGCCTTCGCGGCGACGCTGACGGCGAGCAGACCAACTGTGATCGCGATCCCGCCGAGCGCCACCATCGCCACGCCGAGTTGCTGGCGTGTGGCCGAATCGCCGGTGAGCGGCAGGATCCCGATTCCGATCACGCCGAGCACGGGCAAGCCGGTGCCGAGCGCCCACGCCAGCACGGCTCGCGTCGCGACGCCCGGCACGGCCAAGCGCTCCGGCGCCGTGCGGGCGAGCGCTCGAAGCCGCGGTGCCGCGAAGCAGCCGCTCCGTCACGAGGTAGGCGCAAGCTGCAGTGACCATCCCAGTGATCGCCACGATGATTGCCACCCGCACGCCGTAACTGACCGAGTAGGAGAGGTTGAGCGTCCCGAACAGGGCCGCCGCACTCCACCAGAGGACGACTTGCAGAGCAAACAGGCGCAGAGGTGCGCGCAGCACGATCCGCTGCTCGCGCGGGGTCGCCAGACGCTCCTCGATCAGCCACCGACGCAGCCCGAACAGCCCGCGGACGCCGAGCCAGGCGCCGAGCGCCGCCGCGGCGGGGACGTACGCGACCGCGACGACCGCGTTGACCAAGCGCACGTGCCCGAGATATGCAACCGGCGGCAGCGGCACGACGAAGTTTGCGACTATCAAGACCGCGCACGCGCCGACCAGATTCACCGTCACGATCACCGCGGTCAGCACAAGCACTCCGAAGCGCCAGAGCGATCGCCCCGACAGGCCGCTCTCGCCCGGTCGCACGAACTCGACGAGCCCACCACGAAAATCGCTGGTCACCTCTGGGAGGACCTTCACTGATCGGGCCCTAGCCGCGCGAGCGCTCCTCGCCTCCCCGCAAGGGACCCGACCATCGTCAACGACTCCTGGCGATTACGCGCGCGCCACGCCCCGGGACTTGCGTGACGTGGTGGACGCGCGGCTTCTCGGATCGGTCGTGGGGCGCGCGCAGCTGGACGCGCGTCAGCACCGTGCTCAGCACGGTCTTCATCTCCATCACCGCGAAGGCCGCGCCGATGCAACGCCGGGTCCCGCCGCCAAAGGGGATGAACGTGTAGGGCGCAGGCGAGCCGTTGAGGAACCGCTCGGGGCGGAACTCCTCTGGGTCGGGGAAAGCGTCCTTGGAGGTCTGGACGAGTGCGATCGCCGGCAATACCAGCGTGCCGGTGGGCAGGCGGTGACCTGCGACGAGGGCGGGGGCGGTGAGCTTACGCCAGACGCCGTCGATCACGGGACGCACGCGCAGCGTCTCGTTCACGACCGCGTCGAGATACTCCTCCCGGCCGGCCTCAAGCTCATACTGGAGTCGCTGCAGCGCGTCCGGATGGCGGATCAGTCGCTCGAACGCCCATGCCAGCCCGGTCGTCGTCGTCTCGTGGCCGGCCAACAGCAGCGTGATGATCTGGTCGAGCAGGTTCTCATCCGACAGCGGCTCGTCGTCGGCGTCGCGCGCTGAAACCAGCAGAGCGAGGATGTCGTCGTGGGCTTCGGGGTCGGCGCGATGTGCGGCGATCTCTTCGTAGAGCAGGCGGTCGACCTCGGGACGTACGCGCATCGACGCGTGGCGGCGGCCCAACGGTGTGTCAAGCAGCTTGGGGAACAGCCATACCGACCACATGTCGAACACGTTGAAGTCGAGCAGCTTGGGCAACAGCTCACGCAGGCGCGCGAGACGCTCCGGGTCGCTGACACCGATGACGGCTCGTAGAATGATCTCGAAGGTGATGTCCTGCATGCGGGCCCGGATCGGGAACGCTCTACCGGTTGGCCAGGTAGCTACCTCGGCGTCGGTGATCTCCTCGATCCGCTCGCGGTAGCGGGCGATCACGGCGCCGTGGAAGGGCGGGAGCATCAGCTTTCGCTGTGTCAGGTGGCGCTCGCCGTCGAGGGTCAGCAGCGAATGGCTGCCCAGCACGGGGCTCATCGCGGCGTTGGCCTTCCCGGCAGCGAACACGTCGCGGTCGCCGGTGAAGACATCCTTGATATGCGCGGGATCCGCGAGCACGACGACGTTTCCAAACGCGTAGGGACGGATCGTGAAGACATCGCCATAGCGGCGCCGGGCTCGCTGCATAAAGGAGACCGGGCGCGCCGCCCACAGAACCGTCTGCACTGCCCGTGGGAGTCGCGGGCCCGCCGGTACACCCTCGACAACGGAGGGCTGCGGAGCTGCAGGCTCGATCCGGTCGGTCTCTGCGTAAGTGGTCATCTGCCTGTTCCTCCTCGGGTGCCGTTGGACTTCTACCAAGCTGTACGTACGTACAATATACACGTTTGTCCTAATAGGGAGCTATGATCGTCCCATGGCACAGCCCAGCCACCGCGAGCAGCTCTTGGAAGGCGCGATCGAGTGTCTGCGCACCAAGGGCTACTCGCGCACGACCGCACGCGACATCGCGACCGCGGCCAACGCCAGCCTCGCGTCGATCGGCTATCACTTCGGCTCCAAGGAAGCACTGCTCAACGAGGCCATCACCCGCACCTGCGCGGAGTGGACGACCCGCCTGGGTCAGGCGGCGGTTGAGGACCCTGACGGCTCGCCGCTCGAGCAGATGGCCAGGTCATGGGTGGCGATGCTCGCGTCGTTCGAGGAGCTGCGGCCGGTGCTGACGGGCTTCATCGAGGCCGTTGGGCAATCTGCCTGGTCGGACGAGCTGCGTGAACAGATGGCAGCCCACTATCGGGAGGTACGCAAGGCGGTTACCGCCATGGTCAGCGCGAGCCTGGGCGCGTCGGCGCCGGAGCGCGGCGCCGACCCAAAGGTCGTGGCGTCGTTCCTGATCGCCGTGTGTGATGGGCTGGTGTTGCAGTGGCTGCTCGATCCAGGCGAGACGCCGAATGGAGAGGATCTTGCTGCCTCGCTGGGCGCGGCCTTGAGTCTGGCCCTCGAGGATCTGCCGGATCTGACAAGCGGCGCTCCGGACCCCGCTCCCGCAGCGCGACAGCCTGAGACCGGGGCCGCGGCGCAAGCTTGAGCGGCGAAGGCTGACCGGCGAGGACCGATGCTCGACGCGAAGACCCCTCTACCCCTCCTTCACCGCGCTCACATCGACAAGGATCTTGACCCTGGACACGCGGCGTAGATGCGTCCGTGGGCGTCCAGATCGTCTGTTCTGTGCGGGTTTGCGGACGCATCGGAGGCATCGGACGAACTGGCTTTTGTCAGGCTTTGTCACGCGGCGGGAGCTGTGCCGTCACCGACGCGAGGCTCGCGAGAACATCGTTGAGCGCGTGGCTGGCTATAAGAGCGGCCGATCTCCTTGGGAGCTTGGCGACGGCTACGGAGGTAATCCTACCCATGTGGTCAACAAGTGGGTATCATTTCCTTTGTGAAGACGATCGATCCACGGAAGCTTCTGGGCGACACGTTCAGATATCGCGAGGCCAGGGAGGCGGGTCTGAGCGACGGTCGCATCTACCGGTTGCGCGACACCGGAGCGATCCTCGCGGTGGGCGGTGGCGTCTATCGGTGGGCCGACGCGCCACCCGCCGATCTTGACCTGATCGAGATCGGCGAGCGTGTTCCCCGCGCCACACTCTGCCTGGAGACGGCGCTCGCCCGCCATGAGCTCATCGACTCGATCCCGGCTGCCATCGACGTCGCGATCCCACGTGGCAATACCCGGCCAGTGTTGAAGGCGCCCTGTCGCCTGCACCAGTTCGACCCTCACACGTTCGACCTCGGACGGGCAACTCTCAGCACCGGCTCTCGCGCCCCGATCGGCATCTATTCGGCCGAGCGCTCCCTCGTCGACATCATCCGGACCCGCCATCTGCAGGGCTCTGACATCGCTTGGGAGGCACTGCGGCGATGGCTGCGACAACCGGGGAATAGTCCCGCACAGCTGATCGAGCTGGCAAAGCACTTCGCCGGGGCAGAACCGGCGATCCGCAGGGCGCTGGAGGTCCTGTTGTGAGCGCCCCCAGTCGTGCGACGAGAGCAGGGCGTGCCTACCTTGACCTGCGCAAGCTGGCGCGCGAGAACCGACGCCCCGTCGACGAGTCGCTGCAGCTGTACGTCCTGGAGGCGTTTCTCGATCGGCTGACCAGCTCGCAGTTCGCCGAGCAGCTTGTGCTGAAGGGCGGGGTTCTGCTGGCCGCCTTTGAAGAGCGCCGACCGACCCGCGACATCGATCTGTACGCGCAAGCTGTCGAGAGCGACGTGGAGACGATCCGCGCGACGGTATGCGAGATCGCCGCCATCGCACTCGACGACGGAGTCATGTTCGACGCCCAGACGGCAACCGCGGAACTGATACGAGACGAGGAGATCTACGCCGGTGTGCGAGTGACGATGCAAGCACGGTTGGCGAGCGCGCGCCATCGCTTCCATGTCGACACGAACGTGGGCGACCCGATCAGTCCCGCCCCGAAGGACGTGTACCTGCCGCGGTTGCTGGGCGGCGAGATTCTCCTGTGCGGATACCCATTGGCAATGGTGCATGCTGAGAAGATCGTGACCGCGATCGCAAGGGGCACCGTCAACACGCGATGGCGTGACTTCGCCGACATCTACATGCTGGCTCGGCGTCACACCATCGACGGGACTGAGCTCGTCCGATCCACTCGCCGAGTTGCCGAACACCGCCAGGTGCAGCTCGTCCCGCTCTTGGAAGTACTGGCCGGCTATGGGCAGATCGGTCAGCAGAGATGGGCGGCATGGTGTCGCAGGCAGCGACTCGAGGACCGGCTGCCAGGGCAGTTTGGCGATGTCGTTTCAGCGGTTATCGACTTCGCCGATCCAGCGATCGTCGGCTCTGCCGCAAGCCGCTCATGGGACCCGGCCGCTACGGCCTGGAGTGACCCAGACCGCTTGGTGCCCCCTACCCCTCTTTCACCGCGCTCACGTCGACAAGGATCTTGACCCTGGACACGCGGCGTAGATGCGTCCGCGGGCGTCCAGATCGTCCGTTCTGTGCGGGTTTGTGGACGCATCGGAGGCATCGGACGAACTGGCTTTTGTCAGGCTTTTGTCACGCTGTGGGCATCGAACCCCTCGTTGGCGCTAGTATGCGCGTATGAAGCGCACAACGCTATCGCTCCCTGATGATCTCGCCCAGGCCCTTGCGCGTGAGGCACGCCGCCGTTCGACGTCCGCCTCCGCGATCGCTCGCGATGCGCTCGCGCGGCATCTCCACCTGGTTCCCGGGGAGGCACGCCCGTTGCCCTTCGCCGCGCTCGGACACAGCGGCCACCGCACGACCGGCCGGGACATGGAGCAGCTGCTTGCGCGCGAGTGGGATGAGCCTCCTCGCGATCGTTGACGCCGGGCCGCTCTACGCGGCCGCCGACGCTGACGATCGCGACCACGCCGCCTCGCTCGCGACACTCTCCCGACCCGATCTGCGTCTCGTCGTTGCTGCCCTCGCCATCGCCGAGGCCACCTACTTCGTCGGACGACGCCTCGGTCCAGCAGCCGAGCAGGCATTTCTGAGCGGACTCGGCGAGCTGGACGTAGAGGGACCTACAAGTGAGGACCTTGCACGCATGGCCGAGCTCGTCAAGCAGTACGAGGACTTTCCGCTGGGCGGTACCGACGCCTCGGTCATCGCGCTCGCCGAGCGACTCGACGCCTCACTCATCATCACACTCGACCGCCGCCACTTCGCGACTGTCAAGCCACGCCACCGTGACTCGTTTGAGCTGCTCCCTTAGACGGCTGCGAGGTTTCGCGCCGATCGGCCCGGTCAGTCGGCTTTCACCGCGCTCACATCGACGAGGATCCATCGTGACTGCGGAGCGAGCCATCGTGGGTGGCATCGAGCAGGCGCTCGGCTGGCAGCTCATCGACCAGGCCATCGCAACCGCGCGCGCTCGTGGGCTCATCACCCAGCCGACCGCGGAGCAGTCGGCCGCGCTGCGGCATCGACCGCAGGCCGGAGTTCGCGGTGGCTGACGCCGTCAAGAGGCTGCCGGGCGACGTCAGTCACCTGCGGCGGCTCATCGGCAGCCATGCCGGTTGAGCGAGGCATGCCGCCGGCGCGGTTGCAGCGGTGGCTGAATGCGATGATCGTCACCGCTGTTCTTGACCGGGTTCGCGACGAGGACGGAGAGCCCATCTTCTTGCTCAAGGGCGGCGTGTCGATGGAGCTGCGCCTACAGCTGCGAGCTCGTGCCACCAACGACTACGACGCGGCGTTCCGCGCACGGGCCGAGGAGATCATGGACCGCCTCGACGAGGCGCTGGCCCAGCCCTGGAATAACTTCAAACTGACCCGCGACGTGCCCGAGGTCATCACCAACACGAACGCGGTGCGGGTCCAGCTGCGGCTGAGCTACAAGGGCCGTAGCTGGGGCAGCGTCCAGCTGGAGATGGCGCCGGTGGAGGGCGAGATGGGACGAGAGCTCGACCGCGTAAAGGCCGCGTCGCTGCATTCGTTGCAGGTACCTCTGCCAGACGAGGCCAACTGCGTTTCTCTGCGTTACCAGGTCGCTCAAAAGCTCCACGCCTGCACCGAGGTCTTCGAGGCAGGACGCGAGAACGACCGGTTCCGCGACCTCATGGACATCCTCCTGGTCGAAGATTTGCTCCACGACATCGGGCTGGCCCGCGTGCGCGAAGCCTGCATCGACATCTCCAACGTGCGCGACAAACACACCTGGCCCCCGACCGTGACGGTGTACGACAGCTGGCGCGCACCGTTCGCCGAACTGGCTCGCGAGAACGGTGGGAACGGCGGTCTGATCTGGCCCCACTGCGGCGGTCTCAACTGGCCCCACCTCCGTCCGACTTGCAGCCGACTGTTCGGTGCTCATGGAGCTCGAGCGGGAGGCGGCGGAAGGAATGGGATCACGTATGGAGACGTTCGAGCAGATCAGGAGGGACAGGGATCGGGAGGGCTTGTCAATCAGGGCGCTGGCGGAGCGCCATGGTGTTCATCGCCGTGCGGTGCGCCAGGCGTTGGCTTCGCCGTTGCCGCCTGTCAAGCGGACGCCGGTCAGCCGGCCGGCACCGAAGCTGGGGCCCTATCGGGAGCTGATCGACTCTTGGCTTCAGAGCGACCGGGACGCGCCGCGTAAGCAGCGTCATACCGCGAAGCGGATCTGGGAACGGCTGCGTGATGAGCACGCGGCTGATGTCGCCGAGCGCACGGTCCGTGAATACGTTCATCGGGCTCGGCGGGAGCGCGGGGAGGGCGTGCAGGCGTTCGTGCCGCAGGTTCATGAGGCTGGTGTGGAGGGCGAGGTCGACTGGGGTGAGGCGCAGGTCTGGTTGGCCGCAGCCGCAACGAGGGTCTACCTGTTTCACATGCGTGCTTGCCATTCGGGTGCGGCGTTCGCGATGGCGTTCCCGCACTGCTCTCAGCAGGCGTTCTTGGAGGCTCACGTGCAGGCGTTTGACTGGTTCGGCGGGGTATTCGGCCTGGTGCGCTACGACAATCTCGCGAGCGCGGTCAAGCAGGTGCTCCGCGGTCGCCAGCGTGTGCAGACCGATCGGTTCATCGCGTTGCGCTCGCACTATCTCTATGAGTCGCAGTTCACGATCCCAGGGGTCGAGGGCGCCCACGAAAAGGGCGGCGTCGAGGGCGAGGTGGGGCGCTTTCGTCGTCGTCATCTTGTGCCCGTCCCGGAGGTCTCGACGCTCGCTGAGTTGAACGCGCGGCTGCTCGCCGGCTGCGAGGCTGACCTTCACCGGCGGATCGCTGGGCGCCCGGAGACCGTCGGTGAGGCGTTCGCGAGAGAGCGCCCGTTGCTGCGCGGGCTGCCGGCCGAGAGCGCGCCTACGGCGGAGCAGGCCACCCCAAGGGTGAACGCCAAGGCGCTGGTCACGATCAAGCAGAACAGCTACTCGGTCCCGGTGCGCCTTGCCGGGCTACGTGTCCATTCCCAGGTGGGTGCTCGCGAGATCGAGCTGCGTCACGGCGGCGAGCGGGTCGCGCTCCACGAGCGGCTGCAGGGCCGCTATGGCGTGTCGGCCTCACTCGACCACTATCTGGAGCTGCTCGCTCGCAAGCCGGGCGCGCTGGCCGGGTCGCTCGCTCTCTCCCAGGAGCGTGAGCGCGGCGTCTGGCCGTCCATCTTCGACGAGCTGTGGGCGAAGATCACCGAGCGCTACGGGCCCTCGGAGGCCGCCCGGCAGATGGTCGACGTGCTGATGCTCGCCCGCGAGCACGGCGCCAGCGAGGTCGAGCTCGCCGTCCGTGGCGCGCTGACCGCGGGCGCCCACGACGGACGCGCAGTCGCGGTCCTGGCAGGCCGTGGCGCTCGCGCCCGGCCCGCGACGCTCGATGATCTCCCCTCGCGCCTGGCCGGGCTCGGGGCGCCATTGCCAACACTCGACCACTACGACCAGCTACTCGCAGCGGGAGCGAGTCGATGAGCGCCCCGGCGAAGGTCCAAGCGATGGAAGCCCTGATCGACGCGCACGCCCGCGAGCTTCACCTCCCGACCGTCCGGGCCCGCTTCCGTGGGCTCGCCGAAGAGGCCACACGCGACCAGCAGACCCCGACCGCCTACCTCGCTGCGCTCTTGGAGGCAGAGGTCACAGAGCGCGCCGAGCGCCGCGAACGCCGACGGCTGATCGACGCCAGGTTCCCGCTCGCGAAGCGCCTGGAGGATTTCCAGTTCGACGAGAACCCGAAAATCCCCCAAGCCACGATCGCCGCCTTGGCGCAAGGCACCTGGATCGATGACCGCGAGAGCGTCATCCTTCTCGGGGACTCGGGGACCGGCAAGACACACTTGGCGATCTCCCTCGCGGTCCTCGCCTGCCAGCAAGGCCGCCGAGTGCGCTTCACCACACTCGCCGCGCTCGCGAACGAGCTCCAAGCAGCCGAGAGCCGCCGCGAGCTCGGCCGCGTCGTCGCACGCTACGCCCGCACCGAGCTCGTCGTCCTCGACGAGCTCGGGTACCTCGCACTCCCCGACGGCGCCGCGGAGCTCGTCTTCCAAGTCATCTCCGAGCGCAACGAGCGCGCCTCGCTGATCGTGACGACCAACCTTCCGTTCGGCGAGTGGACCAAGGTCTTCCCCGACGCCCGGCTCGCCAAGGCCGTCGTAGACCGCATCACCCACCGAGCACACATCATCGACACCGGCAACGAATCCTGGCGCTTCAACCACGGCCTCAACCGCACCAAGAAAGGAGCCGCCTGACCCCCCCACCGCGGGTCGCGCCGGCGATATCTCGCTCCGCTCCGCGCTACGAGACACCGCCGAAAGTCACAAACAGAGAAGATCAACACACACAACAACCGACGCGAAGTGGGGCCACTTCAAGCCGCCGCGCCGGGGCCAGTGCAAACCGCCGCGCCCAAACGGATTCACACCCGAAGACGTCGACGAAGCAGCCGCGGCCCTGACCACACTCATATGTCAACGATCATCGAAATTCCTCAGTTGCGATCACGGTTTTTCCCCACCCTGGTTGAGGCCGGCGCGTAGTTGTTGGAGGCGGGCGCGGTGGCCGCGCATGCGGTAGCTCTCGCCGTCGATTTGTAGGACGGTGGCGTGGTGTAGGAGGCGGTCGAGGATCGCGGCGGCGACGGTGGTGTCCTCGAAGATCTCGCCCCAGCTGGCGATCCCGCGGTTGGTGGTGAGGATGATCGAGCCGTGCTCGTAGCGGCGGCTGATGACTTGGAAGAGGTGGCTGGCGGCCTCGCCGGGCATCGGCAGATAGCCAAGCTCGTCGATCACGAGAAGCTGGGGGCCGTTCCAGAAGCGCATCGTGGTCTGCCAGCGACCGTCGATGGCGGCTCTGGCGGTCCTGGCGACGAGGTCCGCGGCGGTAGTGTAGTAGACGCGGTAGCCGGCGTGCACGGCCTTCAGGCCGATCGCTATGGCGAGCATCGTCTTGCCGACGCCGGGTGGCCCGATCAGGAGCGCGTTGGCTTTCTCCTCGATGAACCGCAGGGTCGCGAGCTCTTCGACGAGGCGGCGGTCCAGTGCTGGCTGGGCGGTGAAGTCGAACTCATCGAGTGTCTTGGTGGACGGGAACCCCGCGAGGCGAAGCCGGCCGTGGAGGCGGCGCTCCTCGGTCGCGGTGACCTCGACTGCGAGCAAGTCCGTGAGGAACTGGGTGTAGCCGGGCTTGGTCTTCTCGGCCTGCTCGAGCGCGACGGGTAGATGCTCCGCGGCGGCGGCGAGCTTCAGGTAGGCCAGGTGGCCGCGTAGCTGCTGGTAGGTGGCGTGCTTGTTCATCGCCCGGCGACCCTCGCAATCCGTGCGTACTCATCGAGGTCGACTACCGTGCCCTGGCGTTCACCGCGCAGCTGGGCGGCCTCCGCGAGTGCTGCCTGGCTGGGAGGACGGTTCTGCTTGCGCCGGCACGGCTTGGCCGTCGTGAACGCATCGAGCACCGCGGCCTCCAAGAGGCGCGCGTGCTCTGGGGTCTGCAGGACCTGCCCCGCGCCAGCAGGGGCCCGCCTGTGGCGCGCGACGCGCCTGTTGGCCTTGGAGATGATCTCCAGGTGCAGCTCACCGAGCCTGACACGCACGGTGACGCCCTGACCGACCAGCCCCGGCGGAACGCTGTAGCGGTTGCCCTCAAACGCGACCATGGCCGTTCGCGCGACGACGCGCTCGGCCTCCAGCAGCGCCGGGAACCCCACCGCGGGCAGCCCGAGCAGATGCTCTGCGGTGGCGAGCTCGGCGATCGTCTGCCCTCGGCGTTTGCGGCGGTCTGAGACCGCATTCGCCCAGCGGTCCAGGTCAGCCTGCGCTTGCCCCAGGTTCGCGACCGGCGCGGTGCGCCACCACGAGCGCGTGATGTATTTGATCGCGGCCTCCACGACACCCTTGCGCTGCGGCCGGCGTGCTGGGCAGACCCAGACCTGCACCCGGTAGTGCTTGGCGAGCTGCGCGAACGGCGCGGTAATCCGATCCGTTCCCGGGTGCACGACTGTCGCCATCCGGTCTGTCCGCCACGCACGCGCGCTACCACCCAAGCGGCGCAGCACCCCGTCGATCGCCTCGACCAGGTGCGCGAAGGTCTGCCCCTCGCAAATCACCCCGCGGCAGCGACCGGAGAACGACAGCGCACCGACGAGCACATACGCCGGCTCACCCCACGGCGTCTCGCGCAACTCAAGCCAATCCCACTGGATCTCCTCGCCCGGCTCATGAGCGATCACCGTCGTCACTCCGTGCCCACCCGTGCGGCACGCCTCACACCGCGGGCGCAAACCGAGCGTCCGCAGCTCCCTGACGAACGTCACATACGAGCGGTCGAACCCGAGATCGAGCACCTCGCGGTAGAGCACCGTCCCCTCGACATGCGCGTCATCAGCGAACCGCGTGGCCAGGTACCCCCGGTAGGGCTCAACGCAGCTCGCGGCCGCCTCGCGCGAGGGCCCGCCACCGTTCAGATACTTGCGGACCGTCTTGCGATCCCGGCCCGTATGACGAGCGATCGCCGACACCGACCAGCCGCGGCCCGCCAACGCATGAATCTCCACATCGTCCTCCTTGCTCAGCATCCCCAAAGGCTCCCTTCCAAATCGCAGGCATCAACACCCGCGACCCTGGAGGGAGCCCCCGACAGAACCGCGCCGGCGGTCGCCCACTACGCCTCGCCTACGGCTCGGCTCCGCGGACGACCGCCGCTACGCACTCAAAGGTGGGGAATTTCCGTGATCAGATCTGAGGACGATTACGTGATCGCGGCCATCATATTCGCAATCGGGACCGGAGTGCGACCAGAGCGATGATATGCGGCCCCTACCCCTCCTTCACCGCGCTCACACCCACAAGGATCTTGACCCTGGACACACGGCGTAGATGCGTCCGCTGGCGTCCAGATCGTCCGTTCTGTGCGGGTTTGCGGACGCATCGGCCGATCTGACTTTTGTCAGGCTTTTGTCACGTGGCCCGGGAGTCGGATGGTCAGCTGTGGCGAAACCCGAGCACCGAGAGACGGCGAAATCAGGCACCAAGGACTGTCGAAATGCGGCACTCGAGTGGTGGGCGACACGGACAGACCGCTCCTAGACCTTTGCGCGGGTGTTGTTTGTCTTGTGATCTGGGTCGTGTTACTGCTGTGGTATAGTCTGGGCTATGGCTGTGAGCTCGTCTGCTCGTCCTGACTACGCGGCGCATGTGCGTGCGGTGCGCGCGAGCCTTCCCGAGGTCGTTGACTCGCTGCGGTCGCTTCTTGGGGCGCGGCTCTGTGCGTACATAGGGGCGGTGAAGGAGACGCGGGCCGTGAACGAGTGGGCGGACGGTGTGCGGGGTCCGAGTGAGCAGACTCAGCGTCGTCTGCGCCTGGCGTTGCAGATCGCGCAGACGATCGCCGATGTGGACGGCCCGGAGGTGACGCGCGCCTGGTTTCAGGGCCTGAACCCTCAGCTTGACGATCGGTCTCCGGCGCGGCTGCTGCGCGAGGGGGACATCGACGAGGTCGGCCCCGAGATCATCGCTGCCGAGCGGGCGTTTCTCGTCGGTGGATGAGCGGCTTCGCCGTCGTCCAGCCAGACGGGCCGCTCTACCGTCTCGCTCGCGCTCCCGATCCGTGGGCGTGGCCCGACTGGGCTTACGCCGGGCTGGACGGAACGTTTGGGAACCGCTGGGACGATCCCCTGGGCAGTTATCGCGTTCTCTACGCCTCCACGCGGCGCGTCGGTGCCTTTGTAGAGACGCTCTCCCGCTTCCGCCCCGACCTCTCGGTCGTAGCCGCCGTTGAGGGCATCAAAGGCGATGAGAGTCCTCCGGCCGCTGGTGTTGTGCCGCTCCGGTGGCTCGAGGGACGACGCATCGGGGAGACGACCGCCTCGGGTGGCTTCGTGGACATCGGCGACGCCGACTCGCTCGCGACGCTCCGGGTCCATCTCGCGGCGCGAGCGATCCACTACGGCCTGAGCGAAATCGACGCTGCGACGGTCAGGCTTCGTGCACCGCGGCGTTTTACCCAGGAGATCTCGCGTCTGATCTACGAGTGGCATCAGGATCACGGCGACTGCGCCGGCATCTGCTACCACTCGCGACTTGGAGACCAGTTCGTGAACTGGGCGATCTTCGAGCCTCCGGCCGCCACCGAGCTCGACCTGGCGCAGGCGAGCGCCGACGAGATCAAGCCCGACGACGCTGATCTACTCGCAGCGCTACGCCTGCTGAACCTCACACTCGACTGACGCGAAGACGAGGCCCCTACCCCTCCTTCGCCGCGCTCACGTCGACAAGGATCTTGACCCTGGACACACGGCGTAGATGCGTCCGGGGGCGTCCAGATCGTCCGTTCTGTGCGGGTTTGCGGACGTACCGGACGCATAGGACGATCTGACTTTTGTCAGGCTTTTGTCACGCGGCGGGTGGCTGTCGGTCTGGGGTTTCGGTGCTATGCGTCTGTTCGCGCTGGCGCTGGAGTGCGGCGTGAAGCGCCGGGAGTGCCGCGAGATCCTTTGCTCGGCCGGCGGCGGTCTTGCTCCGGATGATGTCCTGGAGGGCCGCGACCATGGTGTACAGGTCGTCGTCGAGCGGCTGGCGGTGCGCGGCGCGTCGCAGGTCCTCATAGCCGCCGGTGCCGTCGGGGCGGACGGAAATGTCGAGATCTCCGGCGTCGGTCGTAAGGTTCCAGATCTCGGCGCGAGCAAGTAGACGCCCGTCGGTTGGGAGGGGGACGGGCGGCTCGTTGGGGACCCGGATGGCGGCGTGAAGTTCCTGTAACGCTTCGGCCAGTCGCTGAAGGTTTGAGGGCTCGAGCCCGGGGGTGATGTCGAGGTCGCGGGTGAGCACTTCGGCTCCTGCGAGTACGGCTGCGTAGGCGCCGATCACGACGTGCTGCACGCGGTGCCGGGCGAGGATCTTGAGGATTCGCCGCGGTCTGAACGGTGTGTCAGGCGGCACGTGTGCTCGTGGTGTCGGTTGTGAACTCAAGCGTGCGGCGCAGTGCGGGCATCCGGGCGCGATCGTTGGAGGTCTCGCCGATTCGCACCAGGTCCGCGAGTGAGGCGGCCGTGATGCTCAGACCGTCGTCATCGATCTGCAACAGCGTTGCGTCTCGGTGGAGGTCCTGGTAGCCCTGCGTGCCGGCCGGCGCCAGTGCGACCACCAGTTCGGCGTGGAAGGCATCCAAGTGCCAACGCTCGACCGCATCGCCGATCAGTGAGCTCGTCGGCGGGATCATGCGGCCGCGCGCGGCAGTGATCGCGTTGCTCAGCGTCCTGTGCTCGCCGGCGCGGGGTACGATTGTCACCGTCCTGCCGATCGGCAGCAGTGGCGAGCCGTGCAGGACCTCGGCCAGCTCGCCGATAAGCACATAGCGCACGACGGCTCGCTCCAGGGTGCGCAGGACGCTTATGACTTCAGGCGCCGTCGACGTGTTGTGCGCATCAATGCTCGCAGCGCTTGCTGCCAAGGCGTCCCGCAGCCCGCGTGCCAGCCGCTGTGCCGGGGGGATCGCGAGCGCGCTGGCGATCGCTTCGTCGTAAGAGGAGTCGGCGCGCGCGAGACCGAAGGTGAGCTCGAGCTCGCAAGCCGCGATGAGCTGCCGCAGCCGCTCGAGCGACGGCGTGACGTGGCCGCGCTCGTAGCGTGCGATCTCCTGCTGTCTGACGCCTGCGCATGCGGCGAGCTCGCGCTGGGTGAGACCCGCGCGCCGGCGCGCCTCTACGAGAACGCTCGCGCTGACCATTCCGTATACGATAGCATATATGCTGTTGAATAACAACATATTTGTGGTTAGTCTGCGGAAAAGCCATTGGCAGACGACCGACAGTCGATGATTGCCCGGACGTAACGTACGTCTGGCCCCAGGAGCCTCGGCCCTCAGCTTGATGTCCGCTCTCCTGCACGACTGCCGCGCGAAGGACCTCAACGATCCTCGAGACATCGTTGCCGAGTTGCTTGCCGATGGACGAGTGGCTTCGCCGTCGTCCGGTCAGACGGGCCGCTCTACCGTCTCGCTCGCGCTTCCGATCCGTGGGCGTAGCCCGACTGGGCTTACGCCGGGCTGGACGGAACGTTCGGGTTTTTAGGGCGAGATTCGCGTCGTGCAAGACCCGCTGTAGCACCAGTGTGCTACGATCATGCACACATGGCTATCAACGTATCAGTGCGCGAGTTGCGCAACAGTACGGCAGACGTTGTCGCGGCAGTGCGTGCCGGCGAGTGGGTGACGTTGACTGTCAATCACGATCCTGTGGCCGACATCGTGCCCCACGCCGAGCAACGCGATCCGTGGGTGCCATCGACTGTCCTGCTCAGCATCATCGACGAGGCGCCGGCTGACGAGGATCTGTTGGCCGATCTCGCTGATGTACGTGGGGCGTTGATAGAGGACGTGTGAAGCGCGGGATTGCAGACACTTCGGTCTTCGTGGCACAGGAGGTCGGACGTAAGCTGGGCGAGTTGCCGGAGAAGCTGGCGGTCTCTGTGATCACAGCTGCGGAGCTGGAGTTGGGTGTGCTGCGTGCGCAGGACACCCAGACGCGCGCTCGTCGTCTTGCGACGCTCTCGCGTGTGCGTGGCGCATATCCCTTACTTTCGGTCGACGCGCAGATCGCCTCCTGCTTCGCGCGCATCGCCGCCGAGGAGCTGGAGGCCGGTCGTAAGCTGCGCAGGCACGACGCTTGGATTGCCGCCACCGCCCTGCGGCACGGCACCGCTGTCGTGACACAGGACGATGATTTCTCGGCGTTCTCGTCGGTATCGGTCATTCACGTCTGAAGCGGTGCATGCCGACCGGCAGCCAGGTCAGTCGGCCTTCACCGCGCTCACATCCACAAGGATCTTGACCCTGGACACACGGCGTAGATGCGTCCGGGGGCGTCCAGATCGTCCGTTCTGTGCGGGTTTGCGGACGTACCGGACGCATAGGACGATCTGGCTTTTGTCAGGCTTTTGTCACGCGGACCCCCGGGGGTTGGGGGAGCATGGGGAGATGCTGGAGTGGCTTGGCCTTCAGACGGCGGCTGAGTTCGACCCGGCTCGCTTCGGCGTAGAGGAGGTCAACAGGGCCTTCGGTGCCGGCGACGACACGCAAGCGGCCGTCGGGCGGGCGGCGTAGACGGGCGAGCGGAGGGCGTGCTGCCGGGGCGCGCAGGCGCAGTTGCCTGAGAACATCACAGCTTCTTACCGGCGCTGGTAAGAAGCTGTACGAGGTGGTTTCGCGGTGGGGCGACGCGAAACACACAGAACATTACTAGCTCTAGTATGATGTAGTGTGATGAGGGGCTTGGTGGATGGCAAATAACCCGTTCCGTCCTGGGGTCGGCAAGCCGCCTCCGTACTTGGCCGATCGCGAGGAGCAGTTGAATCGCTTTCGGCGCTATCTCGATGACTTTCCCGAGAACCGGCGTAATGTCCGCGTGACTGGCCTTCGCGGCGTCGGCAAGACGGTGCTCATCAAGGAGTACCGCAAGGCTGCCAGAGCTCGGGGATGGATCGTGGTCAAGCGCGATCTCACCCCGAGGTTGAACGAGGAGGGGGCCTTCGCGACGGCGATCACGGCTGACCTCGAGGGTGCGATTCAGGAGCTGTCGGTGGCTGCCAGGCTGGGCAAGCTCGTGACGGCGGCGCGAGAGTCGGTGAGCGCGGTCATCGACTTGGGGGAGGGCGTAAGGGTCAAGATCGGGGTTCCGAAGGTCGCCAGACCGGCTGTTCTGGAGGACCGCATTCGAGATGCGATGGTCAAGCTCGGCGTTCTCGCGGGAAGGGCGGAGCGCGGTGTGCTGTTCCTCTACGACGAGGCTCACGTTCTTTATGACAGGCCAAGGGCGGGCCAGTTTCCACTCAGTGCCCTTCTGAGTGGATTCGTCGAGGCCCAGGATCACGAGGAGGATCTACCGGTGATGCTGGTCATGAGCGGCCTACCACCCCTGGCCACGAACCTGCAGGCTGCCCGGAGCCATTCTGAGCGCTTCTTCAAGGTGGAGGAGCTGGGGAACCTCGGACTCGATGGCAGCGCGGGGGAGCCGAGCCCCGCCGCCGCGGCGCTGACCAGGGCGGTGGAGAGCAGCGGGATCTCCTTTCCACTGGAGGTGGCCGAACGGGTTGCAGCGGACGTGAGCGGCTACCCATATTTCATTCAGTGGTACGGGGAGGCCCTCTGGGACGCGGCTGACGACGCTGGCCTGGACGTGATCGAGCCGCGGCTCTACGGCATTGCGCATGAGTCGATCCAGGACGGTCTGGACACCGAGTTCTTCGAGGGTCGCTACGAGGAGGCCAAGCGCGCGGAGCAGACCACCTTGAGGATCGCGGGCTCCCTGGGCGGCGCAACCTTCAGGGTGGGAGACCTCGTCGAGAAGTGCTCCAGGCTCAAGCCCGGCGCGGTTCAGCAGAGCCTGAACCGCCTGACGCAGCACAATCTCGTCTACCGCGTTCGCTACGGCGAGTACGCCTACACCGCCCCACTGTTTGGAGACTTCCTGCGGCGCAGGCACCCTCGCCAAGACGCCGACGGATAGAGTGACGAACCGGCGGCTGATCGCCGCGTGCTCTGGGTGAGCCGATCGGAGATAGACGTGTTCAGCGCACCAAGCAACGCCGAAGCTGCGGACTGGGTCACGGCGGGCGTGCGTAATTTCGACGGGACGGTCGGGTCCATCGTGCCCGCGGGGTTCGGCGCCTATGCGCGTGTCTTTCATCCAGCCTCGCGCCGGATGGGCACCGGCGAGGTCGAGGTACGGTGGGCCGAGGTGGCCGCGGCCAACGCTCGCGTGATGCACCCGGCTGCGGAGTGGGGGTCGCTCGCAGGGTCCTGGCAAGCGCGCGAGCAGCCCGGACTCTGGGACCAGCCGCCCCGCACCGGCGAACTGCCCGAGGCGCCGGCCACCCGGCTCGCTGCCGTCCTCGCCAAGCACACCACGAGCCCGGAGTGCTCCTACTTTGGGCTGTGGGACGGGGTGGACACCCTGGGGCTGATGTTCTCGTTCAGCGAAGGGACTCCGGAGGACGTTCAGCGACGCAGGCGGAAGGCTGCCGAGGAAGAGGTCACCGCGTGGCGCGAGTTGGTGCAGAGCGGCGCAGCATTCATGCTGCCGAATCGGGAGATGCGACTCTTGCGCGGACCGCTCACTGCGATCGAGAAGTTCTACGCGTTTTACCGCCATCCGCCCAACCTGTGGTGGCCCGAGGACCGCGCCTGGTGCGTGGGCACAGACGTCGACCTGATGAGTACCTACGTCGGCGGGAGCAGCGCATCCATCGGCGCGGTGCTCGCAGACGACGGGCTCGAGTCCCTTCCGGTTTCCGTCGACCAGCGGGTCACCTGGGACTCGGACAAGGTCAATCCGCTGCCTGCGCCACCATGAGGATTGGGGCCAATCGACCTGTGCCAGGGCCTTCGACGAGGCTCCGCCTGGGGCTTGGTCGCTTCATGCCACGGGATCCGTCACCGACACGGGACGGATTATGTTCGGTCATCCTACCAAGGTGATTCGTTCCCACTCGTCCATGAATGGGGCAAATAGCTCTTCGTTCAACGGAGTATCCAGCGTCGAGACGAGAGTTCTGTCGGCAAGGTCCTCCCCGTGGAACGGTCGCATGTAGAGCGAGTACGGCTCGTTTGGGGACCAGCGTGAGTAGGTGGAAGGCACAGCGTTGACCGGTGTTGTTTGGTGTACTGCGTCACATCGCTCTGCGATCGCCCTTCTGGTTGCTCGCTCGTCGGATGGTTTCTGCGCGCGTGCGAAGCGAACCGCAACCAGCTTGCCCCGGCTCAGGCCAAGCTGCAATTCACCGCGCAGCCATCCCGGCAGCAGACCAACGAGTGCCATCTTCCCGGGTATATGCTTCTCGTCAGGTATCCATATTTCGAAGGCCATGAGTAGGCGCTGCATACATTTTTCGAAGCTGAGGATGCCGACGTCCCGCCCTGTCAGTGCCTCGCCGAGTACCCGAGCGCAGATTATGTTCGCAACGTCGCGGTGGCCGTGGTCATAGGGGAAGTGTTCAAACGCGACGCCACCTTTTAGCGCCCGTCCGAGGTCACCGGCGGCAGCGAGTTCTCCTTTTGGGGGGTGGCGATAACGTCCATCAGTTCGCAGTTGGAGATGGCCACTGTCGCGCAGTTGTGTCAGCGCCAGCCTCATCCGCCTGGATGTCAGCGTTCCGTCGGGATCGTCGATGTCCACCGGCGATAGGGAAGCGTGCAACCGATGCTTGGAGTTCGTATAGATCTCACCGTTGGGCTTGGTCGGCGTCGGGGTTAGAGCGAGTAATATCCACAGCGTGGCTATGTCGTTGAGATCCTGCCGTTGTGTAGCCAGCCATCGCTGCGCAGTCGCACGTCTTGCGCTGCGCGCATAGCGGGTTGCAATGATGCGCCGCAGTGGTGAGTGAAGATTCACGGGAACGTGGTAGACGATATCCCAGCGATTGATGAAGGGAAACAGCAATCCACGGGCCTCGAGTTCCCTCACCGCCCTCATACGCTGTCGCCCCCATTTGGAATATGGATCAAGGTCGTACGGATGCAGGCGCAGTGCGAGACCACTATCGCGGAACGCTGCCCTGGCAAGAAGGTCACGTGCGTGGCCGGAGAGACTGCTCAAGAGTTCATCGAGGTACGACTCGTCGTCGAACAAGGCGGCGATCTGCCGCGAAGACGTTTCGAGCGGATGTTCGAGCACCGTGGCTACGATGCGACGGTGAGTGGGACTCATGCGGTCGAGCATCTCACGCTGGGTCGCTCGATTCGCTTGTCGACCGTCGCCGTCATGTGCGATGCGGACCGCCATCGATGTGTAAGGCTAGCACTCTTGCGATATCTCGGCTCTGTGGGCTCCGGTTCGGGAGTGGGCTGCCCTGCGTCCTCAGCAGGCAGGGCTTCGGCGGCCACGGGCCTGGGCGTGGGTGACGTCGGGGAAGATGACAGGTGGCCGCTTCGCGCGGGCGTCGTCGATCCAGCGTTGGAGGTCTTCGGGGACAAAGCGGAGCGGTCCGTCTGGTCCGCCGATCCGGATCGAGGGGATGCGGCCTGTCTTGGCGGCGTCGTAGAGCCAGGTTCGTGAGACGCCGAGTTGGGCTGCCACCTCCGTAGGCCTGAGCAGCAGCGCCAGGTCCGGTGATTGGCCTCGCGTGCCCGCTGTAGGCCCGTCGCGGCCCTCGCCGGCCGTGCGGTTTCGTGGGTGCTGCTGTTGGCTGGGGCTCGCGGTCAATGGACGCCGTTGGTCGCGGGTTCGCCGAGCCAGTTCTGTGGTTGTCCTGGCTGGTTGGCGCTGGTGAAGATCGGGGCGTAGGGGCCGTGGCGTGTGAGCTGCTCGAGGGTGACGAAGTGCGTGGGGATGGGCGGGAGGTGCTGGGTCGCGAGGTCGGTGTGCCAGAGCGCGGTGAGGGTCTGGATGCGGCGCTGGGCCGCGGCGGGGTGCTGGGCGGCGAGGACGACGAGGACCCATGGGAAGGTGCGATAGCGCGAGCGCCACCCGGTTCTCCGCTGGCCGGTGCTTTGAGGTGAGTCGTGGTGGAGGAGCTTGTAGGCGGCGAGCTTCTCGGCGAGTCGCTCGGCGGGGAGTGTGCCGCAGTCGAGCTCGATGAAGCGCTGGTGTGGGACCGCGGCCCCTTCGTGGATTTCGATGTAGGTGAGCAGTGCGGCAGTGATGAGCAGGTGGTCGTTGCGGCTGTCGCGGGTGGGCGGGATGGGGTGCGCGACGTCGTGGTGCCAGGAGAGCGCGTGGCATTCGTCGTGGCGTGCCCGTGCGGCGTTGACGAACGCAACCCCGGTCTCGTTGACTGCGAGGGTGTGGGTGCGGATGAGGCCGGCGGGTGGCCGGAGGGCACCGTGGTGGCGGCGTGGTGGCTGGTAGGGGTTGGTGTAGCGCGCGATGGCTCGCCCATCGGTGGTTGGGGACCAGAGCGCGGTGCCGTGGGAGGCGTGGGTGCGCTCGGTGAGCTCTGCCTGGTGGAGTTCGGTGAGGATGCGTTGGGTGTAGCGCAGCGACACGCCGGGCATGTACAGCGCGTGGACCTGGCGGGTGCTCAGGAGCCGGTGCTGGAAGAGGCCCTGGAGCATCTCCGCGGCGACCGGCGGCAGGAAGCGGACACGATCCGCCCCGGCGCTCACGCTTCACCCGGGTGGAGCGCACTCGCGGTCGTGCATCACTGCCGAGCCCAGGACGGCGGTCACAGGACGAACTGGACGGCGCGCGGCGTAGCCCGTGGCCATCGGCGCCGCTTGGGGATGCCGCGGCCGTAGTGGGCTCTGGCGGGCGTATGGCAGTTATGGCCCAGGGGGAGGTGGTGTTTGCCAGGTCTGGGAGCCGAGGCGGCCGGTGTGCGATCACTGCACCGCGTCTTGGCGGGCAGCCAGGAAACCGCACGAGCAGCGGGGAGCCCTTGAGGAGTCCAGGCCGGGGGTTGTTGATGATCTGTCTTCTGGTCACATAGAGATGTCGTGGGCAGAGGGCGTTTGCCCCCTGACGGATTTGCGGATTGGGGGTACGCTGAGATCGCGTAATCCCGGGGTATGCGGGGTGGGGAGGCACGGGCACGACGATGACCAGTAGGTCGAGTCCCAGAAGCACGAGATAGCCCCGGGCGTCGAGCCATGCCACGACATGCAGGGCAAGCTCGGGAGATAGCTGGCAGAGCTTGTCCACCCATACTCTGTCACCGTGTTTTGACCCCGCCGTGAATCCGCGCAATCGGCTTAACCAAGCCAAATCCCGGGGAATCCCACGGTCGCGGTAAGGGGTGATTCGCGGCGGAGTTGCGGCAACTCGCCCTTACCCCGCCGCGAATACCTAATCCTCTTTATCTAAGCCAAGAACGGCCGATCTGCCGGATTGATTCGCGGCGGGGTTTTGCCTATTCGCGGCGGGGTTTACGGCCATAACGGCGGTGTCGATCCAACCTGTCTGGTAGGCCGACATAAAGACGCCCAGCGCTGCACCCACACGGGCCAAAGCGGACATCTGCTGCTGCAGGACCTGTACTCAGCGCGAACCCAGCCGTGCGCAGTTCGAGGACCCCACGGACAGGCCTACTACGGTGCCGGTCGCTGAGGCGAGACGGGCTGTCTTCTGTGCGTCGGGCAGGGCACGGTGGTGTAGGCGTGGGCGTGGCCCCCGTTGCGAAACGTGAGGGTGGTGGCGAATGGGAAGCCCCCGTGGGGGCAGTTGTCGGGGAGGAGGATGCCCTTGGGGCGGTAGCCGACCCTGTGGCGGTGGAGGTGTTCGTAGTAGGTGAGGTGTTCTGGTCCGATCGTGGAGTGCAGCTTGACGACCGCGACGGGGGGTGCTCCGGGGAGGCTGGGGATCAGCGGGACGAGTACACGGTCAGCTCGCGGATGCCGAGCTCCACTGCGTCGCGGAGGCGTGCCTTGAGGGTGTCCGCGCCGGCGTCGTGGCCCTCGTTGACGGGCAGTGCCCGCAAAAGGGCTGTTTTCCGCTTATCTAAGCGGTTTTCAGGGGACCTCAGGTGCTCTCAGGCGCCCTCAAAAAACGCTCGAATGGGCCGCCTTGTGGGCAGCCCTCGCGGTGGGGACCTTGCGTCGGGGCAGCCGATGCGGCGGCGGGGACCGACCGCCACCCCTCCGCGCCTGAGGATCTATAACTCGCGCTGCGGCCGTCGGAAACCCGACCGGAGTCGGCTGGGTCGGTCGCGTAGTCGCTGCATCGTTCGGGACGTGCGTGCCGATAACCGGGCCGCCGAGCGGCGCTCACGGCGACAGGCGGGATAGGCTCCAGTTCTCGCCGATGCGTTCGTATAGCAGTCGGTCGTGCATACGATCTGGTGCCTCCTGCCAAAACTCGATCGCATCGGGGACTACGCGGATCGCCCCCCAGTCAGGCGGACACTCGGGGGGAGTTTCTTGTGTTTGCATCAGATGGGCGAACCGGGCGCGAAGGGGCTCGATGTCCTCGATCCGCTCGCCCTGGCGCGAGACGAGCGTCTGAACGCTATGTGAGAGTTCGCGCTCAGAGAACAATTCAACCGCAAGCTCACGCTCAGCGATCGCAGCTCGTCCGGCGATGTGGACCTGTCGCTTGACGGTCGGCCAGTAGAAAAGCAACGCGACATGCGGGTTGCCCTCGATCTCGCGTGCTTTGCGCGTCCACAACGCTGAGGTAAACACCAAGGCCCGGTCCTCCGAGCGCTTGAGCAGCAGGGTCCGCGCCGATGGTCGCCCATTCGCCCCCACGGTGATGAACGCTACTGTCCTGGGCTCAGGCGCACCCGCCGCGCGGGCCTCCGTCAGCCAGCGATCAAGCAGCCGTAGCGGCTCCCCCGTGGTCGTATCCGCTCCCATGTCGACCACAAGGTTATGCGAGAGTCGCCAGATCGAGTCCGGCCACGTCCAAATCAGACCTGCCGTGCTCGCGCTCCTGCGAGCCGGCGCTCAAGATTGGCGTGAACGGCTGGCCACTCCTCGTGGATCACGCTGTAATAGGCCGAGTCGCGTAGGCCAACGCTCGGCACAAGCATGTGCTTGCGGAAGATCCCCTCGAACTGCGCCGGGAGGGCGGCGAGCGCCGCGCGAGAGCGCTCGTTGCGAGCATCGGTCTTGAACTCCACGCGCACGCATCTAAGGTGCTCAAAGGCGTGTTCGAGCAGCAGCAACTTCGCCTCAATGTTGGCACCCGTACGCCACATCGAGGGTGAGAGCCACGTCCAACCGATCTCGACACCCCGGTGGACCTCGCGCCAGTCATGGAAGCGCGTGCTGCCGATCGGCTCGCCGCTCGCCCGGTCGATCGTGGCGAACACTCCCTCCCGTCCTGCTTCGGACTCGGCAAGGCTCGCGTCAAACCAAGCTGAGAAGGACTCCTGACTCTCGCCGATTGGTGCCATCCACTGCCAAATCTCCGGGCGCTGAGCTGCGGCGAACAGATCATCCTTGTGATGTGCCTCCAGAGGCTCCAGTACAACGACCTGGCCCTCAAGGCGTGTGGTCAACTCGCTCCGCATCTCATGTGGCAGGCTATATGACCGCTCTTGAGAAGGTGTGGGCTGGTGGAAGCGATCCAAGCAACGGAAGCGGAGGGCCTTGCGTAGGCGGATCTCCGGGTAGCCTCGGACATTCGATGACGAACGTGCCTCAGTTGATCCGCAAGGAGCGCACGAAGGTGCTCGGCGCACGAGCAAACAGGCTCTCGGAGGAGGAGCGCCGTGCGCCATCGAGTGCCGTACCGACGCTCAAATCGCCCGGCGAGCAGATCGGGCGCCACATATGATCCGCCTGGTTGGCATCGGCCGTGTGACGTTCGCCGCGCTCGCCGTGCCCAACTACAGGCGCTACGTCTCTGGCCAGGCGATCTCGCTCGTGGGCACCTGGATGCAAATGACCGCGCAGGCATGGCTGGTGCTCACGCTCACCCACTCTGCCACCAAGCTCGGCCTGATCGTGGCCGTGCAGATGCTGCCGGTACTGCTGTTTGGCCCCTACGGGGGCCTGGTGGCCGACCGCGTAGACAAGCGCCGGCTGATGGTGCTCCTTGAGAGCTTGATGGCTTTGCAGGCCCTCGCGCTCGGCCTGCTGACCGCGACCGGGACGGTCAGGCTGTGGGAGATCGGCGTACTGGCGGCTCTCCTGGGGCTGAACAACGCCTTCGAGAACCCGGCCAGGCAGTCCTTCATGCTGGAGATGGTCGGCTCGGAGAACCTACGCAACGCGATCAGCCTCAACTCGGTGATCGTCAATGTCGCGCGCACCCTCGGCCCTGCGGTTGCCGGCATACTGATCGTCACGGTTGGTGTGGGCGTCTGTTTCCTACTCAACTCCGTCAGCTTCCTCGCGGTGATCGCCTCGCTGCTGACCCTGAAGCGCACCGCGCTACGCCCCAGCCAGCCTGCTGAGCGCGCGCCGGGACAGCTCAGGGAGGGCTTGCGCTACGTGGCGCGCACCCCTGAACTGGCCGTGCCGCTGTTGATGATGGCCCTCGTGGGCTGCCTGGCCTACGAGTTTCAGGTGTCGCTGCCGGTGATGGCTCGTCAGGGTCTGCACGCCGGCGCTGCCGGCTTCGGCTTCATGACCGCCGCGATGGGAGTTGGCGCAGTAGCCGGCGGTCTGCTGGTAGCTGCGCGGGGACGCACCGGGCTGCCTACGCTCACGCTGGCTGCAGGAGCGTTCGGCGTGGCGCTCATGCTCGCCGCTCTCGCGCCGAGTTTGCCAGTCGAGTTCGCGGCGCTCGTGTTGTGTGGCTCGGCAGGCATCTCGTTTATGGCGACGGTCAACTCGACGCTACAGCTCGCTGCGGCGCCGCAGATGCGTGGCCGAGTAATGTCCCTCTGGTTCGTCGCCTTCCAGGGTTCCACACCGATCGGCGGCCCACTCGTTGGCTGGATCATGGTTGAGGCCGGTGCTCGTGCTGGGCTCGCTACGGGCGCCATCGCTTGTCTATTGGCCGCGTTTGTCGGCCTGCTGGCCGTCCGGACGGAAACACGACGAGCATCCTGCTCGCCTGCTGAAGAACACCATGCTGAACTCAGCGGCGCATCTCTAGCACCCACTCCGCCCGAGCTCTAGACCCGTGGCAGCGGCACTTGCAGGGGGGCGTGACTACCGGTAGATTGCGTCGACATGGCGTGGAGCAACCTTACTATCCGCATGGAGGGTTCCGTGGTCGTCCTGGAGCCGCTTCAGGCTGACCACTACGATGGGCTGCGCGCGGTGGCTCAGCATCCCGAGATCTGGCAGTGGCTGCCTCATAGCGGTGATAGTCCGGCGTCGTTCGGCGGCTGGTTCAACGACAGCCTCGCTGCGACCGAAGAGGGACAGCTGGGCGTGTTCGCCACGATCGACCGGGCGAGCGGAGAGCCGATCGGGAGTACACGCTACCTAAGCCTGCGCCCCGAGCACCGTGGTCTTGAGATCGGCTATACCTGGCTGGTACCGTCGGCGTGGGGCACCGGCGCGAACGTCGAGGCAAAGCTGCTGATGCTGGAGCACGCCTTTGAGCGGCTTGGGTGCGTGCGTGTGGAGTTCAAGACCGACATGCGTAACGAGCGCTCACGCGCGGCAATCGCCGCGCTCCCCGCGCAGTTCGAGGGAACCTTCCGCAGCCATATGACCATGGAGGGCGGCGGCCTGCGCGATTCGGCTTATTACAGCATCATCGACACCGAGTGGCCCGAGGTACGCAGCAACCTGCGACAGCGTCTTGCCCGTGCTCAGCAGCGACAGCCGACGACACCTGTATGACGAGGCAGATACCGCGAATGGTCGGTCTGAACGGGCGGCCGTTTTGCTCCATTTTTCTTACGAATGATCCAGCTGCGCATGTGGCATTGTCTGTGCGGCGAACGAAAGAATTAGCTTTGAGCTGGCAGACGGCTTCTCCACCATCGGAGTGTGACCCGCCTCCGAGATCGCCACGACTCGAGCGCCGGGAACCTTCTCGTAGTTGCGCTCGGAGCTGGGGGAGACGATATTGTCGAGCGTCCCATAGAAGGCGAGCAGGGGCACACCTAGCACGGTGAGCCGACTATCTAGAGATTCGTGCTCCAGATAAGCGTGCGACTCGTTGTATGAGGAGACGTAGGAGGTGTACGTCATCTGTCGGAAATCCTTGACGAATTGAGGGGGAACCTCGAAGCCCGGCGCGAAAAAGGCCCTCTTCAACCCTCCCTCGACCATGCCATCGGTTGCGAGGGTACGCATCGCATGACCAAGCATCGGGACGAATCCGAGGCGCGCAAGGAACGGCTGATCGCCGGTACGAGGATTGACGGGAGAGTCGATCAACACGATGCCAGCAGCAAGCGAAGGGTTGCGGGTTATGAGCGCCGTGGCGACTACGCCACCCATCGAGTGGCCGACGATCAGCGCGCGGCGTACTCCGAGCTGGGCGAGGCCGTCGTCGATGAGTTGAGCTTGGTGTTCCATCGCGTAGCCGTCGAGCGGCTTGGTCGAGCCGCCGTGGCCAAGTAGGTCGAACCGGATCACGCGATGGTGTGCTGCGAGCACTCCGACTACGTTGTCCCACCAGTGCAGCGAACCAGCGAATCCATGCAGCAGCACAATCGCTGGAGCGGCGGGGTGGCCGTCTTCGCGCAACTGCAGGTCGTAGCCATCGGGGAAGCTCAGAATGCGGCCGATGCCTGCCTGCGTCGGCCGGGTCTCGCGGCCGACCACAATGGCATTGACGCTGAGCAGCACAGCAAGCGCCACGACCACGACGACTGCTATCCAGATGGCTGATCCCATGCGGCTAGGCAGAGTAGTTGACGAGGATGCAACGTGGCTGGTCGAACCGCCGGGACGCGCACGAAATCCAGCGACCAAGCAACGCTTCGAGGGAGGTGCGCGTAGGGGCGACCGGTTGAAGCAGACTCAGCAGTCGCTCGACGGTGCTCATCGCCGCAGCAATCTGCTTGGGACCGCACCTCGAACGGTCGTTAGATCCCACCCTGCTGCCTGCGCTCACGTCGCAGCGGCTGGTTGGTGGGTCGTCGCTCTCTGGTCTCCAGTTCGTCGGCTCTGCGGGCGAGCTCGTGCAGGGCTAGCCCGAGGGCTCGTGATACGCGGTCAGCGATGTCCCAGGTGGGATTGGCCACCCCGCGCTCAAGGCCGCGGATGGAAGTTGCATCGACATCCGCGGCGTCGGCAAGGGCCTCCTGAGCCATTCCGATTTCTTCGCGGCGTAGGCGGATCGCTCGGCCGAGGGCGACTTGGGGGGTCTGGCTGATCCGCACGCCTGAACCCTCGACGGCCAGGCCCGTCCTGACCAGGGAACAAGTTCCCGGTAGAGTGCCGAGCTATGCTCCCGGAGCGGGCCAAGCACATCCCGAACTCGGCTGGCGATGTCGAATCGGCGTACGCTCATTGTCGAGCATCCAGGAATCGGACGAACGGCGGGAATCAGCGTCGACGAAGATCTAGGTTCTGTCTGAGCAGGATCGTTCGGCTATCCAGTAAGGTGCCCGACCGTCATGGCTCAGCGTGGCCTCTGCGCTACATCCGTTTCGGGACGAAAAGGCGAAACCTCAGATATCGCGCCGATGGGCTACGCATGGCTGGCCGACAGCCAGTCCGGCCACCGTTGCGACCCCCCCCCCCCCCGTAGATGGTGCTCCACGCCGGTCGCATCAGGCGGTCGGCCAAGCAGAACGGCCGTTCTGGCAGATCCTGTCTTCAGAAGGACCGAGATGGCTGCCTCCGGTTCTGGCGTTCGTGACCGGCGCCCTCGCATATCCGAGCCTTCTGTGGTGGCTGGATGAGCGATGATGCGCGCGACAAGGCGGGCTCGCTCAGCGAGATCCGCGCCGGCATCACTGAGCGTCTGCGAGCGCGTCTGCCGGAGATGGAGCAGGCGATCTATGCCCGTATTCAGGATGCTGTCCCTGACCATGTAGTCGGCAGCGACCCCGAGTATCAAGCAGGGGTTCGTTCTGCCATTACGGCGGTGGTCGTCTACAGCCTTGAGGCGATCAAGCGCGGGCCGGAATCGTCTCCTGAGCCGATCCCGGCAGCCGCAGCAGCTCAAGCACGCCGCGCGGCACGTGCCGGCGTGAGCCTGGGCGCGATCCTGCGACGCTATGTCGCGGCGCACAGCGAGTTCGGCGAGTTCGTGATGGGCGAGGCGCTATATAACGGCTTGTCGAGCGACGGTCCTGCGTTGCATCACCTGCGCAGAACGCAAGAGGCGCTGTTGGAACGCCTCTCAGCGGCCATCGAAGATGAGTACAACGACGAGGGCGAGCGAGCTACGCGCCCGTCCGAGCAACGCCGGGGAGAGATCGTTCGACGGCTGCTTGCGGGCGAATCAGTCGACTCGGCGATGCTGGCAGCGCTCGACTACGAGCTTCACGCCTTCTGGCACGTCGGCGTGATCGCGACAGGCGAGGGAACCAAGGCGTTCTTCGGAAGGCTGAAGGCGGACTTTGGACGCAGGCTCCTGCCGGTGTCGCTCGACGGGGCGCTGTGGGCATGGCTTGGAGGGCCACGGATGCCCACGACCGCCGAAGTTGAGCGTCTGTCAGTCAATGGGCACGCTGATCTGTCGGTCGCGACCGGCGAACCAGGCAGGGGGGTCGACGGGTGGCGCCTTACCCATCACCAGGCCCACGCGGCGTTGGAGGTGGCGCTGCGTAAGCCAGCGAGATTTGCGCGATACGCGGATGATCGGCTCCTTGCAGCGGCGCTCCAGAACGAGACGCTGGCAAGGTCGCTCACGCAGAAGTACATTGCGCCGCTCGCCAGCCAGAAGGACAGCGCAACGCTCCGTCAGACGTTGCGGGTCTACTTCGATCTCGAAAGCAATGCGAGCTCCGCAGCTCATGCCCTAGACGTATGGGCGCGGCGGTTTGCACTGGCCCCGGCGCGGCGGCTTGAAGTGGCCCCACTTCGCGTCGGTTGTTGTGTGTGTTGATCTTCTCTGTTTGTGACTTTCGGCGGTGTCTCGTAGCGCGGAGCGGAGCGAGATATCGCCGGCGCGACCCGCGGTGGGGGGGTCAGGCGGCTCCTTTCTTGGTGCGGTTGAGGCCGTGGTTGAAGCGCCAGGATTCGTTGCCGGTGTCGATGATGTGTGCTCGGTGGGTGATGCGGTCTACGACGGCCTTGGCGAGCCGGGCGTCGGGGAAGACCTTGGTCCACTCGCCGAACGGAAGGTTGGTCGTCACGATCAGCGAGGCGCGCTCGTTGCGCTCGGAGATGACTTGGAAGACGAGCTCCGCGGCGCCGTCGGGGAGTGCGAGGTACCCGAGCTCGTCGAGGACGACGAGCTCGGTGCGGGCGTAGCGTGCGACGACGCGGCCGAGCTCGCGGCGGCTCTCGGCTGCTTGGAGCTCGTTCGCGAGCGCGGCGAGTGTGGTGAAGCGCACTCGGCGGCCTTGCTGGCAGGCGAGGACCGCGAGGGAGATCGCCAAGTGTGTCTTGCCGGTCCCCGAGTCCCCGAGAAGGATGACGCTCTCGCGGTCATCGATCCAGGTGCCTTGCGCCAAGGCGGCGATCGTGGCTTGGGGGATTTTCGGGTTCTCGTCGAACTGGAAATCCTCCAGGCGCTTCGCGAGCGGGAACCTGGCGTCGATCAGCCGTCGGCGTTCGCGGCGCTCGGCGCGCTCTGTGACCTCTGCCTCCAAGAGCGCAGCGAGGTAGGCGGTCGGGGTCTGCTGGTCGCGTGTGGCCTCTTCGGCGAGCCCACGGAAGCGGGCCCGGACGGTCGGGAGGTGAAGCTCGCGGGCGTGCGCGTCGATCAGGGCTTCCATCGCTTGGACCTTCGCCGGGGCGCTCATCGACTCGCTCCCGCTGCGAGTAGCTGGTCGTAGTGGTCGAGTGTTGGCAATGGCGCCCCGAGCCCGGCCAGGCGCGAGGGGAGATCATCGAGCGTCGCGGGCCGGGCGCGAGCGCCACGGCCTGCCAGGACCGCGACTGCGCGTCCGTCGTGGGCGCCCGCGGTCAGCGCGCCACGGACGGCGAGCTCGACCTCGCTGGCGCCGTGCTCGCGGGCGAGCATCAGCACGTCGACCATCTGCCGGGCGGCCTCCGAGGGCCCGTAGCGCTCGGTGATCTTCGCCCACAGCTCGTCGAAGATGGACGGCCAGACGCCGCGCTCACGCTCCTGGGAGAGAGCGAGCGACCCGGCCAGCGCGCCCGGCTTGCGAGCGAGCAGCTCCAGATAGTGGTCGAGTGAGGCCGACACGCCATAGCGGCCCTGCAGCCGCTCGTGGAGCGCGACCCGCTCGCCGCCGTGACGCAGCTCGATCTCGCGAGCACCCACCTGGGAATGGACACGTAGCCCGGCAAGGCGCACCGGGACCGAGTAGCTGTTCTGCTTGATCGTGACCAGCGCCTTGGCGTTCACCCTTGGGGTGGCCTGCTCCGCCGTAGGCGCGCTCTCGGCCGGCAGCCCGCGCAGCAACGGGCGCTCTCTCGCGAACGCCTCACCGACGGTCTCCGGGCGCCCAGCGATCCGCCGGTGAAGGTCAGCCTCGCAGCCGGCGAGCAGCCGCGCGTTCAACTCAGCGAGCGTCGAGACCTCCGGGACGGGCACAAGATGACGACGACGAAAGCGCCCCACCTCGCCCTCGACGCCGCCCTTTTCGTGGGCGCCCTCGACCCCTGGGATCGTGAACTGCGACTCATAGAGATAGTGCGAGCGCAACGCGATGAACCGATCGGTCTGCACACGCTGGCGACCGCGGAGCACCTGCTTGACCGCGCTCGCGAGATTGTCGTAGCGCACCAGGCCGAATACCCCGCCGAACCAGTCAAACGCCTGCACGTGAGCCTCCAAGAACGCCTGCTGAGAGCAGTGCGGGAACGCCATCGCGAACGCCGCACCCGAATGGCAAGCACGCATGTGAAACAGGTAGACCCTCGTCGCGGCTGCGGCCAACCAGACCTGCGCCTCACCCCAGTCGACCTCGCCCTCCACACCAGCCTCATGAACCTGCGGCACGAACGCCTGCACGCCCTCCCCGCGCTCCCGCCGAGCCCGATGAACGTATTCACGGACCGTGCGCTCGGCGACATCAGCCGCGTGCTCATCACGCAGCCGTTCCCAGATCCGCTTCGCGGTATGACGCTGCTTACGCGGCGCGTCCCGGTCGCTCTGAAGCCAAGAGTCGATCAGCTCCCGATAGGGCCCCAGCTTCGGTGCCGGCCGGCTGACCGGCGTCCGCTTGACAGGCGGCAACGGCGAAGCCAACGCCTGGCGCACCGCACGGCGATGAACACCATGGCGCTCCGCCAGCGCCCTGATTGACAAGCCCTCCCGATCCCTGTCCCTCCTGATCTGCTCGAACGTCTCCATACGTGATCCCATTCCTTCCGCCGCCTCCCGCTCGAGCTCCATGAGCACCGAACAGTCGGCTGCAAGTCGGACGGAGGTGGGGCCAGTTGAGACCGGGCGGATGCCAGCTGACGTTGCAACACCAACGCGGTTTTGGAGGTTGCGATGCGGGACAGACGACGGCGAGCGGGCGGGGTTCAGGCGGAGAAGCAGCAGCGGTATGTGCAGCTGATCGCGCAGGGCGTGAACAACAGCGAGGCGTGTCGGCTGGTTGGGATCGACCGCAAGACGGGCAACCGGTGGCGATACGGCCGGCGGGTCCGGAATTCCGCCGGGGCGCTTGTCATCTATCCGCCGGTGAAAATCACCGAATCAAGGCCGCGGAGTCCGCGGTATCTCTCAGAGCAGGAACGGATCCGGATCGCTGACCTGCTGGCGGCAGGCACAACGGTACGCGGGGTCGCCGTGGAGCTCGGCCGTGCGCCGTCGACGATCAGCCGTGAGATCGCTCGCAACAGCGACCCGGACGGGCGCTACCGGCCGCATCACGCTGAGCAGGCCGCGAGGCTGCGGGCTGCCAGGCCGCGTACGCGGCGGATCGCCGGCGACGGCGTGCTGGCCGATACGGTCCAACGGCTGTTGGCGAAGCGCTGGAGCCCCGAGCAGGTCGCGCATGAGCTTCGCGTGCTGTTCGAAGGCCAGCCGTTGCGCTGGCTGTGCAAGGAGTCGATCTACCAGGCGATCTACGACGCTGCGGTGGCTATCACCCGGCCGGCGCGTCGGCGGCGCCGCAGGCGACGTCTACAAGGGCTGCAGCGGCGCGGCAGGCTGACCGCGATGCGGATGATCGACGAGCGGCCAGCCGTGGCGGAGGACCGTGTCCAACCTGGGCATTGGGAGGGCGATCTGATCATGGGCGCCGGGAACCGCTCGGCGATCGGAACGCTCGTGGAGCGCACCACGCGGTTTCTGATCCTGCTGCCATTCCCGGATGGGATCGCGACGACCGACGGGGTCCGTGATGCGATCACGCAGGCGTTGGAGAGCCTGCCTGCCGGGCTGAGACGGACGTTGACCTGGGATCAAGGCAAGGAGCTGGCGATGCACCAGCAGATCACCTCCGCGATCGGCACCGGCGTGTTCTTCTGCGACGCACACTCACCGTGGCAGCGCGGCAGCAACGAGAACATGAACGGGTTGCTGCGCGACTACTTCCCCAAGGGCACCGATCTCGCCATGCACGGCGTCGAGGAGCTCGCACGGATCGCCACCGAGGTCAACCAGCGGCCGCGCAGGACCCTCGGCTGGCGCCGGCCCGCTGACCTGTTCACCACCGAGCTCGCAGTCGGCTGACAAGGCCACGCCCGGCAAAGGAGCGAGCCGAGAAGATCGACGGACTCGTCGCCCCGAGTGCTACGCGGAGGCGGCACCGGCCTTGGCCGGGGGTGCGGTCGAAGCGGTTAAAGCGTCCATCGCCACTCAGGCCTCGTCCTACGGACTCGGCCTTCGCGACGACGGACGCTTTGCACAGTCCACTGACCAGCGTCGGTCTCTCCGCCAGCGTCGCGGCCCCTCCGATGGTCTGGCCCCTAGCATCCCGTCTTCCATCCGTTGCGACGTTGGCTGGAATTCCCACCGCCGCAGTGGGGCCAGATCAGACCGCCGTTCCCAACGTAGGCAGGCGGGCGGTCAAAGGCCGTGTCCACAGAGTCGAGAAGCTGATCGGCTGTCGCCTCCATGAATGCTGGGCGGAGATGGAGGTCGCGTTGCGTCTGGACGAACTCGACGGTGCTGTCGCCACCACCGACGGGTCGTCCAAGTGCTGAGCTTGTTCATTGGTAGCTCTAGTGTCTGGTCAAGTTCAAGCGTCCAGAATGGTCGGTGGGACCGGCCACATTGGACGATGACAGGCGCTCCACGGTCTGGTAGAAAATACTTGGCTTCTTCGGAAGTCCAGTAGTAGTGCTCCGTTAGGTTGGTTGTGGGTGTAGTTGGTGGTGGGGCGGCAGCTCTCTGTGGCAGGTGGGGCAGGTTCCGTGCCAGCAGGCCAGGAGCGCTTGTAGCTCGCGGACGACCCGGAAGAGGGTTAGGCTGCCGCCCTGGCTGGAGGGCGCCGGGTTCGCTCCAGGGTGAGGAACGCGTGTGCGATGGAGACGAGGGTGACGTGGTGGTGCCAGCCGCGGTAGGTGCGGCCCTCGAAGTGGTCGAGGCCGAGCGCGTCCTTGAGCTCGCGGTAGTCGTGCTCGATCCGCCAGCGCAGCTTCGCTAGTTTCACCAGCGTCTTTAGTGGCGTGTTGGGCGGGAGGTTGGAGAGCCAGTACTTGGTCGGCTCGTCCTTGCCTCCGGGCCACTCGCACAAAAGCCAGCAGACCGGGATCTCCTCGCCGTTTCTGTTGGCGTTGTTGCGCAGGTGGATGTTCGCGGGGCGGACCTTCAGTGCCAAGAACCTGGAGGTCATGCTGCCGCGTGTGCCCTCCCGCCAGGTGACTGTCTGAGCGGCCTGTTTGCCGGCGGCGAGCGCTAGCGCCTTCAGTGAGGATGGCTCCTCGCGATAGCGCGGCTTGGGCGGCCTGCCGGTCCCTTTCCACTCCGGGCGCTCGGGCTGGACGCTTTCACCATAGGCAGAGGTGCCGCCCTTGACGTCCAGCACGTACTGCAGCTCGCGCTGCTGAAGACCCAAGCGGAACTCGGTGTTATCGCCGTACGCGCCATCACCGAGGATCACCGGCGGCTGGATCGCCCAGCTGATCAGCTCATCGATCATCTCGAGCGCCTGTCGCCATTTCTCGACGTGGTGCGCATCCTGCGGCAGCTTGGCTTTCTCGCGCCGCTGCTGGTTGAACTCGCTGTCCTCGTCCCACTCCTGCGGGATGAACAGCCGCCAGTCAAGCGGACACGACGCCTGCTCTGACGCGGCGTTGATCGACACCCCGAGCTGGCAGTTACCGACCTTCCCCAGCGCGCCGGAATACTGGCGCGCGACCCCGACCGACATCTTCCCGAACTTCGGGAACCCGGTGTCATCAACGATCCACGCCTCGGGCTCGATCTCGGCGCTCATGCGTAGCGCCAGCTCCCTGCGCACAGGCTGCCAATCCCACGGCGACTGGTTCACAAACTGCTGCAAGCACTGCTCGTCCCCGTCATCGAGCCTGGCAGCCATCGGCTCGATCGACTTGCGCTTGCCGTCCAGCATCAGCCCGCGCAGATACACCTCGCCCCAACGCCGCTGGTCCTTCCGGCGCATCGAGTCGAACATCTCCCCGGCGAACTGCTCCAACCGCCCCCGCACACGCGCAAGCTCACCCAGCGAAAGACCAGCCACAGTCTGCATCTTGACCTCCCCAATCGACAGCAGCATCGACAAAGAGATTCGAGATCCCAACCCAAACACCTTCAACCTAACGGAGCACTAGTAGGTCCCCTGTCTCTTATCGGTCTGCAAAGGGAGATCCAATGGTTGCTGCCTCGATGTCGAAGTACGTCCTCGTGCGTGTCTTGCCGGTGCTGGTACTTGCAACCCTCTGCGCCGGCATGGGCACGGGTGCGTTGCAAGCCGCAGCATCGACTGCCGTTGCGACGAGGACCGAGTCGGTACACGAGACGTCGAGTCTGCACCTCCTGAGTACCTACGGGACTGCCTTTGACGAGGAAGGGCCGGGGTCAGGGACGTTTGTCGGGCAACTGAGGACGCACTTCGTCGTGTACGCGGCCCACGCAACCATCACCTACTCGCTGCGCACGCACCAGGGAACCATAAGCGGAAGTGGAAACGTCAAATTCAACGTAGAAGGTAATACCACGTACTTCAACGGGAGTATCTCGATCTCCCACGGGACCGGAAGCTACTCGCATACTTCAGCATCTATTCTGCGGATCACAGGTACGCTCAAACGACCAAGTCGCGCAACTCAGATACAGGTATCGGGTAGCGCCAACATGTAGCCAGGGGTGACGGTATGCTAAGAATACGCGGCCTTGCGGCCGTCCTCATCTGTGCTTGTGTACCCGTTACGTGTGCCTACGGGTCCACGCTACCCAAGGTTAGTCTCTATACGGCCTTCAGCCCGGATCGACTTGGCGTTAGCACAACAGTCACTATCAATTTCACGATAGCCACTGCGAAAGGTGAAGCGCCCTCTCCTACCACTGAGGTAGATTTTCGCCTGCCTGCCGGTATGGCTCTGGCGAACAGCACGCTCGGACTCGTCACCTGCGACCTCGCGGTGCTTGAAACTTTCGGAGCAACTGCCTGCCCTTCAAATTCAGTCATAGGCAAAGGCACGGCGATTGTGGAGGTAGGGCCAGTTGACGAGTCGGTCCAAATTACTGCCTTTATGGGACGCTCCCGAGCCGGGCGGACGGTAGTTCTATTCAACGCTGAAGGTTTCTCGCCCATACAGGCTCAACTCATTTTTCCAGGGCTTGTCTATGATGCCGCGCCGCCGTACGGGCTTCTTCTCAAGACTGCGATCCCGATAACGCCCACAGTGCCTGAAGGCCCAGATGCAGCGGTGGTACGCCTGGACTCATATATCGGTCCTCGCCATCTTACATATTTTCGTCGGTCTCATGGTAAAAGAGTGTCGTACGATCCAGACGGGATGTCGGTCCCGCTGCGCTGTCCAGCAGGTGGCTTTCAGTTCGCCGCGACCTTCTATTTCCAGAATGGGAGCAGCACTAGGGCGCGGAGCGTCGTACCGTGTCCACCGCACCGCACGAAAAGAGGAGGAAAATGACCACGGCTTCTCACCTGATAGACGATTCAGAGTTCTCCTAGCAATGCCACGTGAAAAGCGGGTCATCCTCCGGTGTGTGCGATGTGAGTCTCAATACGAGCGAGAGCACGTGGGGAAGTGCCGACACTGCGGTGGGGCCGTAGATCCAGTGTATGACTACTCACAGGCTCGCCTCACCGACGACGGCGATTCACTTGAAAGGTATTTTGACATCCTCCCACTAGAAAGCACTGAGCATATGCACGGTGGCGTCGAACCGACGCCACTAATACATGCTAGAGACCTTGGCCGAAGATACGGCCTTGAGCAGCTATGGTTAAAGGACGAGACAGGCCATCCAACCCGCACCACGAAGGACCGCATGGCAGCCTGCACCCTCTCGCGGTTTCGGGAGCTGGGAATCGATGTGTTCGTGGCCAGCTCCACGGGCAACTCCTCTACATCCTTCGCGCATTGGGTTGATCGTTACGGTGCCGGTTCGCTGCACGCACACCTGTTCTGTGGCGCCAACTGGACGGCTCGCCATCAATACTGTGACCACGATGGCGTCTCGCTCCACATCATCGACGGCACCTTTGTGCAAACCGGTGCTGCGGCTAAAGCCTACGCGGCCGAAAACCACCTAGTGTGGGAGGGTGGCTTCTTCAACCCGTCGCGTCGCGAGGGTCTGAAGCTGGCGTATCTAGAGGCACTGGATGCGCTCCCACGCGAGCCAACAGTTGTGGTCCAGGCCATCAGCAGCGGAATGGGCCTTTATGGCGGTTGGCGGGGGGTCCGCGACTACCAGGCCCTCGGCCTGCTCCACTCGACACCAAGGTTTGTGTGTGTTCAGCAACACAGTTGCGCGCCGATGGTCAGGTCATTTGAGAGCGGATCGGGAGAGGTGTTGCCCGAGTTTATCGTAGAGAATCCATCGGGAATCGCAGAGGCAATCCTCCGCGGGGATCCAACCGCGTCCTACCCATACATGCATCGGATCGTCGCAGAAAGTAAAGGCACATTCGTCGATGTCACCCAGCAAGAGATTGAAGTAGCACAGAGGACCCTCAAGTATGACGAGGGGCTACGGGCATGTCCTGCCTCTGCTGCTGCGGTCGCCGCCGTCTTTAAGCTTCGAGGTCGGGGGTTCTTGGCGTCCGATGATGTCGTGCTAATCAACGTCGCAGGCGGTATGCGGCCAGAGGCATATGGATGCACGGACGACGAGGAGCTTGACAAAACGCTAGAGGGCGTCTTGGCAGGTGTTTGATCATTCCCTTCACAATGCGTATCACAACTAGCAAAAGGGAAAGGTGCAGAAGATGAACGCAAAGGTTAACAGGCAGCTATGTGGTGGAACGGGCCTGTGTGCCGAGATATGTCCTAGCGTCTTTGCTCAGGATCCTGATTACGTCGCATACGTCAAGGAGGATGGTGAGAGGATCGACGCAGAGGCAGGCGCCGTCGTGCCTACCGCACTTGAGGCTGCCGTGCGAGAAGCTGTCGAGTCCTGTCCAACAGGTGCCGTCGCGATTGTGGAGCCATAGTTGACTACAACCGTCGCAGAGAATCGAGACCAGCCGATGATGATTCCGGGTCAGTCGCCCTCGTCGCGCGTCACCGTACGTGCCACCCACTTGGTTAAGACGTACGACCACGACGTCACGGCGATACAGGGAGTAAGCCTCCACGCAAGTCGCGGGGAGATCATCGGCGTTGTGGGGCCGAACGGCGCAGGCAAGAGCACGACTCTGAACATCCTCGCTACGCTGATTCGGAGGACCAGCGGGACGGCAGAGATCTGTGGCATCTCTGTCGATGCGCGTCAGCAGGTGCGGGAGATCATAGGGGTGGCTCTCCAGGAGGCCGGGCTAGACCCCCTCATGAACGCAAACGATCATTTCGATATACAGGGCTCCGTGTATGGAGTTACCCGACGCGACATCGTCATGCGTCGCGAACTGCTGCTCGATCAGTTTGAATTGTCCAGCGTCGCAGGCCGGTCAGTCGGACTTTATTCAGGCGGCATGCAACGGCGACTAGCGCTCGCCCTCGCCCTGGTAAGTGACCCGCAGGTGGTGATCTTTGACGAGCCGACATCGGGCCTTGATCCAGCCAGTCGTCGAGTTGTCTGGCGCTGCATCGCGGAACTTCGGGAGCAGGACAAGACCGTGATCTTCAGTACGCATTATCTGGAGGAGGCGCAGGAACTCTGTGATCGTGTCTATCTCATTTTCGACGGTAGGGTCGTGCGCGAGGGGACTCCTGACACTGTTCGGAGTGCGGCCGGAGTAGCTCTGCTGAAGGTCAGCGTACGTGCGCCACGTGACACCGTCACCGCGATGCTCGCCGCGATGACTGGAGACGGGATTGTGGGGTCGCGAGTGGCTGTGGAGGAACCACTGACCGTTGAGTTCAATCTCAGCGACGGCGGCAGCGGAACTACAGAGCGCATTCTCTCTGAGATGCGAAAGCGTCAAATTGAGGTGCACGAGCTCCGTCTTGCATCGCCAAGTCTCGAAGACGCATTCTTGGCGATGGTGGACGAGACGCCTAGTGCCGAGGGAGGTTGTCCCGTTCGCCGTGGAAGTTCGTGGCGGCGGTCGGGTGTGATGGTTACACGGTGACGGCGATCCGGGTGTCCTCCTTGGTCGAGGTGTGAATAGGGGCGTGCTGTGCGATGAGGTCGCGTTCGACGGCGAGGGCGAGCTTGGCGAGATCGCCGTAGCCGATGATCCTGCGGAACTGCTGCTCTGCCTCGAGCATCCCCGCGGCGGTCCATCTCAGGCACATATCGCCTGACTGCCAGCGCTTGACGTTGCGGCTGGTGCGCCTGACGGTGCCGATCATGGACTCGATCGGGTTCGTGCTCTGCAGCGCGCTCTTGAGCTTCCCGTGGACCCCGAGGCGCGTGAGGGTGAGCGTCTCGGGCATCCCCTCCCGCAGCGATGCTGCAGCACCGGGGTGGGAGCGGTCAAGCTCGCCGGCGAGCAGCTCCAGCCCGTCGAGTGCGAGCTGGTGGTTCTCCGATGCCCATGCCTTGCGCAGACGGGCCTTCACGTCGGGCCGGTCGCGTTCGGGGAGATGATCGAGCACGTTGCGCTCCTTATGGCGAACACAGCGCTGCACCGGTACCGGCCCGAAGACCTCGTCGACCGCTGCCCGCAGCGCCTTCGAGCCGTCGAGGACGACCAGGACGCCCTGCTCGACGTCAAGACCGCGGGCGACGAGGTCGGCGAGCAGGTGCACCGTGACGGTCTTGTTCTCTGTGGAGCCATCCCAAAGCCCGAGTGGGATCTTGACGCCCTCGGTGCTGACGCCGAGAGCCACCACGCAGCAGCGGCCCTTCAGCTCGATCCCGTCGAGCATCAACGCCGCTAGGCGCACATCGGAGAGCGACCGGGCCATCAGCTGCTGCAGGTGCTCGCCGGTGCGTCCCACGAACTCACGGCTGACCGCTGACTTCGACGTCGAGCGCTCGCGGGCGCCAACAGCCTCACCGACCGGCTCACGTGTCCTTGAGAACCGGCGCGTCGAGACACCCGCAAGCATCTGCTCCAGAACGACGCGGGTCAGAGGATCACGCTCAGCGAAATGCGCGTACGTCGCCAGCGGAACCTCGTGCTCCCCATCAGCAGTGCGCGCCCGCGGACGCCTCACCGCCACCCGCCGGCCACCCAACGTGACCTCGCCGTCCTCATGGCCATGACGAACAGCGCTACGCCCAGCGATCGTGGCGTGCTTGACGCCCACGACCTCATCCAGCTCGGCCTCCATCATCTCGCTGAGCACGCCCAGCCCAACGCCGACGCTCAACGCGAGCAGCCCCTCCTGCGCGGCTCCCACGAGCTCGCCGAGCGCTTCCCGCACCCGCAGCGGCAAGCCCTCACGGCCGCTGTCCTGCTCCTGCATTACGGTCTCCATGGCGGTTCCTCTCGTCTCGATGGACTTGTTTGCACTCGCCACGGTCCCAACGGGACCGGACGAGGCGAAAGGGACCGCCACCTACAAACTTCTACGCGCTACGGGACAACCTCTGCCGAGGCGTTGACCGGTTCACCTATAGAGCTAGCGGCACGTAGAATAAGAGGAGGGAAACGGTGGCACTAAGAGCTAGAATATTGTGGGTCTGCTACTGGCGGGTGGTCCGCGAGTTCTTGAGAATCCCTCTGTCGGTTTTTGTGATTCCCCTTGTACTGCCCATATTCATCATGACGATCATGGCTCGGGTCTACGCCCAAGTGGCGACTTTTGCCGGCACAGGATGGTATCCTACGTATCTCGTCCCTGCATGTGTCATGATCGCGGCGATGCTCGGGAGCGGCACCGCTGGCGTGACGACGGCGATAGAACGGCAGACCCGCTTCTATGATCGAATGCGGATCAGTCCTGCCGGGCCAAAGTACGGTCATGCTGGGCGGCGCCTGGGTGATATGACGCGACTTGGCGCTTTTGGGGTACTTCTCGTCCTTATCGCCAAGATCAATGGCACGGAAATAGCAGACTGGCCGCTGACCTTGGCACTGGCGGCAGGGTTCGCAGCATCTTGGGGCTTCGCGTACGGTGGACTGTCCTTTTCGCTGTGCTTGCGAACCGGGAGCGCCGAGATATCCCAGGCATTGATTCCGTTGTTTTTTCCCGTGCTGTTTATGAGCACAGCCGTCATGCCTCGTGAACTACTTCCAAACTGGTTGGCGACGATCGCGACGTATAATCCAGTGACGTATATCGCGAGCGCGATTCGCGGTGGTATCTATGGCTATGCCGATAGTCACGCCATTCTGCTGGGTATAGCTGGCACAGCAGGATTGGCACTGGTCACACAGATCCTAGTTTGGAGAGCGGCTAGCCACGTGGCGTCTGTCTGAAGGCGATGATGCAGAGTCCCACCGATACAGCGTGCGTACCTCTTCCAGAGGAGCGGGGGATAGGCCCAGTGACCGTTGTGGGAGGCGGTGCCGCGGGCTTGGCGCTTGTCGCGACGCTGGCGATGCGGGGAGTAACTGCACGGCTCTGCAACCGCAGTACCGCGACCGTCGAGGCAATTGCTGCCAATAAAGGGATCGTCGTACGGCGAATGGACGGTGCGCCCGAAACCGTGGGTGTTGAGGAGGTGTCGGAGAACATTCCGGCGACGGTGGACGGCAGCGCGACGGTATTTATAGCGGTGAGCGGCGGAACCGAGGAGGAGCTGCTGCTCGGTACGCTAGGCGCGCTGGGAGATACAAGTATGATCGTCTTGGTCAGCGGTCGATGCGGTGTCGCGCTGACGTGCGCTGAGATCCTGCAGAGCAGTAGCCTGGCATGTTATCCACTTCTCGTGGAGCTGAGCTTTCCGTTGATAGCGACCAGCGACGCGCCTGGCGAGGTACACATTGTAGGCAAGAAGAACTGGTGTCCGGTGGCTGCGGAGTCATCACGGGCAACACGCGCCAGCGTAGCTGTGCTACGGTCGCTCCTGCCAGATGTGGGAGAGATAGTAACCCCATTGTGGATGGGTTTGCATTGCATCCCAGGCGTGATATTCCCCGCGATCATGATTTGCAATGCGAGTCGCTTGGTGAGAAGCGAAGACTTCGCCTTCTATGGAGAAGGCGTGTTTGCTGATATGGGGTATCTCCTAGAAGGGATGGATAGTGAGCGGATAGAGATTGCCAAAGCGGTCGGTGTAGAGCCCATTTCAGCCGTCGAGTGGTTCCGACGGTCATATGGTGTTGAAGGAAGGGACATAGTCGGTGTCCTATCGAATAGCAGACATTATTCGGCCAGAAAAGCGCCAAAGACCTTGCAGCATCGCTTTTTGCTAGACAATATTCCCTTGTGTGTCGTGCCGCTAGTGATGATCGCAAGGCGCATGGATGTCGCTACGCCAATGCTAGACAGCGTTATCGAGTTGGGTTCCGCTCTCACAGGTAAAGACCTGCGTACATCGGGTGAAGCCCGGTCAGAGTGGGTATGGCGTCTGCCATATGTTAGGGAGAGCAATGCTACCGCATAGGCATCGCAAGCTGCGTCGTGCCGTTGAGCATCTTCGGAAGCCGAGTGGCCTTCTTAGCAGAACGACATGCCCGATCGTGGTCGTGGGAATGGCGCTCCTCGCCAATGTTGGACTCACGGGCTGTGGTGGATCTGAAGCGAGTGGAAGGACGGCGGCAAAGCCACAGACATACACGGTGCTACTGGGCGTACCGCCAGGCATCGCCAAGGAAGGCGAGATCGGGATTAGTGAGTTCTTTCCAAAGGTGCTGCGCGTGCACCCCGGAGACACAGTTATATGGCGAAACGTTAGTCTCTCGGCTCATTATACGGTCACGTTCGGGGTAGACCGCGAAGCTATTCCGTCGCTTTATCGCGTTCGCGATCCCGGCAAATTTTCCACCGCACGGGTGATACTCAACAACGCAGTGCTGTGGCCGTGTATCGACTCAAGCGCCCTGGTCAATCCACAGCTCACTGAATGCAAGTACCGTCCCGACGGCCCTGGAAGTCGAAGTGTAAAGACGTGGAACGGTGAAGGTTACGCTAACTCTGGCATAATCCCGCGTTACTTCCATAACCCTCTAAACGAGGCTAATCCAGAACAATTTGCCTTGCATCTATCCCCGACGATGGATAGTGGTACCTACCGATACTTCGCCGAGATCGAGCATCATATGGACGGTGAGGTGGAAGTCGAGCCGGGAAGCGTTTCTATACCCTCACCCAGTCAGATTGCGAAGGAAGTGCCCGCTGCGATGATACGGGCGGTGCAAGGTGTTCTGGCTGCATGCAAACAGCAACTTGCGCGCTTGGAGCACGAAGGGCACTACAGGTTTGTAGCGGGATGCGGGGACGAAGAAGGAAGCTATAACGATTTCTTCCCGGATCGCCTTGTAATCCCGCGGGGAGCCTCCATAGAAGTTATGAACAATTCGGCCGCGGTAGGAGAGTATCATTCTGTAACCTTTGCGCCAGTATATGCGTTTATTGGGGCGCCTTTTGGGGCGATACCTTACTTCGTGCCCATATGCGGGCGGAAGGAAGTGCAGCCACCGCTTACTAGTGTTCGGTGCCCAGACGGCAAGTTGGTGTCGGCCGAGCTAAATCCGGCCGCGTCATTTGCAACCGCCAAGAGCAGCGGGACATACAAGGCGGGCACCTACAACAGTTCGGGCCTGTTCCCAGCGCCATACCCGGCGACTCCGGGGAAAACGTACTCACTCAAATTTAATAGCGCGGGGACGTACTTCTTCGGATGCGTGTTGCATCCAGGAATGTCAGGAGAAGTAGTGGTCACAAAGTTAGACGGTGGCAATGGAAAATATGAACCCCACACCTCAAGGAGTTGAGCAAGATGACAGCGACCGACTGTAAGTATTCATCATCAGTCCTCCTAGAGGAGACGAGGCGCGGCGACGCGCGGCTCAGGGCTGACAATTGGGAAGAGTTCCGTGACCACGTGCGAGCAGCCGATAGCGACACGGCGGTAAGACTGCTCACACACGGTGAGCGGGTACTGCTCTTTAGCCGGCATCATTGGCTGGAGTATCACGGTACGCAGTACGATCGCCAGGGACTGTCGAGTGCATTTTCATCCGCGAGCGCAGTGGCGCCTGCGGACTGGTCCGCCGAGCAGGGAGAGCTAATTTTTCTGCTTTATATACTGGGTACGGCCAACCTCGGTCTTGAGCAGGTGGAGGCTGTACTATCTACAAGGCAGGTCGCCGAGTTGGTGTCGTCTCGGGAAGCCCTCTATGGCAGTGGGCTAAGTGAAGATGGACAGGAGAGAGATGCGAGAAGGGCGAAGCAGCGAACACTCGCCGAGCTGGCATATGGTCTGCGAGATCTTCGATACGAAGCGGAGAGGCGGTCGTACCGCTACTCGGTGATCGACGGCGCACGGTGGCGCCTGACTGAGGGCCTTCTGCCACGAGCCGATGTCGCGACTGAGGAAGTGCCCGGATCGCTACTGGATCGTCTTGGGGTCACAGGTACCGGCACGGCGGCACTGCGGAGGGCAACAACGGCCTACATTGAACAAGACGGACACGCTGAGCGGGCGGTGAGAGAAGTGATGAGATTTGCGCTTGAGGATTCGGGGTTGGGCGTAGATCACGTGACGATCACTGGGCCAAAGCAAGTTGGGTTCCCCGCTTCCGAGTGCCTGGGCGAGCGTGACAACATCTATCGGCGAACAGAGGTCAGAGACGGAGTCGACCTCAAAGAGTTTGAAGCCCAGCTGGGCCATGACTCCCCCGAACGACTCACGAGAGTGATCGGAGCTCGGATGCAGGTCCTCAAGCTGAAGTCGGCCAAGCAATTCTTTGGCTCCGGCTGCATGGGAGGGGAAGGTTCGGAGAAGTTCGGCGACTACATGATTTATGCCAACGAGGATTCCCACTATTTGGGACACAAGAACGGAGGGATTTCTACTGGCGGGCGAGCGCCGATAGCTCTTGAGTTCCAGCGGGACGGAGCTGCGGTTGACCTACCGGGGATTTTTGGAGATTTTCGGGCTGTCCGGCTGAGTCACGCTGAGGAGGACCGCTTTGACGTGCTCGGCCTCGCGCGCGTAATCCAATACGCCACGTGGCTAGGCGCAATCTTGAACACGACGTACGAAAAGGGCGCAGCTATTTCGGCCGAAGCCGCGATGGCGCCAGTAGCCTGAGTCATCGACCACTACATTCGTAAGGGAGCAAGCCATGAGCGACAGCACTGTAGAAAGCCCTGTATCACTTGAGACGGTGAGAGAGCGTCTCGTGAGCCATCCGCTGTACGGACGGCTCGACACCCGCGAGAGCATCAGGGTGTTCATGAAGCACCACGTCTTCGCTGTGTGGGATTTTTTTAGTCTGCTTAAGCGACTGCAGACCGAGGTAACCTGCGTAACGGTGCCGTGGCGGCCGCGAGGTCTCGGCGATCACGCGCGGTTCATCACCGAAATCGTTATCTCGGAGGAGTGCGACGAGGGTATTCGCGGCGGCCATCTTAGCCACTTTGAGCTATATCTGGAAGCGATGGACGAGATGGGAGCGGATAGACGGCCAATCGACGGGTTCATATCACGCCTGTCAGCAGGGCAGGAGGTCTTCGACGCGCTCGAAAGTCCAGACATACCGCCGACGGCCCAGGAGTTCGTTTCTCATACACTCCGCGTGGCCATAGAAGGAGCACCCCACGAAGTGGCATCCTCCTTCTGTCATGGACGCGAGAACCTTCTGCCTGACGTTTTGGGTGGAGCCCGTGACGGGATGAGCCAGGTGCTAGACGAAGCACCTGTTTTCAAGCACTATCTCGAACGACACATCACGCTGGATCACGACGAGCATGGGCCGCTTGCGCTACGGCTTCTCGGTGCGCTGTGTGATGGCGACCAAGAACGCCTCGCGCAGGCCGATCACGTCGCGGTAGAGGCGATCCAGGCTCGCAGTCGTCTATGGGACGGCGTGCTTGAGGAGTTGCAGCTTGCGACTGCCTGACGACGCGCGTCCACACGCGATGCCGCGGGACAGGGCGGCGGGCGAGAGTTGTAGATCCGGCCCGGCTCGCCGCGTGAGCGCTGGCATATGCGAGAGGTCGCTATGACATCATCCCCTAGCTCGACGGCACTAACGGTCACAAGGATTCGCGCTGCTGAATACGACTCCCTAGATCAGCTGCTCTATGAGGGCATCGAGCCCTACCGCGAGGAGGCCGAAGATCAACGGTTTCGTTGGATACTGAACGCGGTGCGTCACCACATGGAGCAATCCCCGATCTACCGGCGGCTGGCAGATGGCGCAGGCTTTGAGGTGGCGCAGCTCGAAAGCACCCGTGACCTTGCGTGCATCCCCCTGATGAGTTCCGGCTCATTCAAGCGAAACCTCTTTGGTGATCTTGAGCGGGGTGTCAAGCGCTGCACCAGCAGTGGAACAATGGGTACGCAAAGCATCGTACCCCGGGACGCCAGGACCCTCGAACGCTTCGTTGGCTCGATCTCGCACGGGCTGAGGGAGTTCCTTGGGCACAATGACTCGCAGCGAGCGTACATTCTCGGACCTCCGCCAGAGGAGGCCGGAGACCTATGGTTTGCCTTCTCCCTGAGTCTGACCGAGTTGTTCAATGATGCAGATTACTTTGTTCACTCTGATGAGTTTGAACCGGAACGATTGTATGAGGCGTTGCGGGTCGCCGAGAGAGATGAAAGCGGAGAGCCAGTAATCGCATCGCCACCAAGTCTGCTCCTCGCGTTGATGGAGTGGATGGAAGAACGAGGCGCTCCCAACCTTGAGTTGGCGCGGAGGCGGGGCTGGTCCGTCACCGCCGGAGGGTGGAAGCGGGCAAGAAGCGAGGCGATTGACCCGCAGGCTTTCGCGGAGCGTATGCACCGCCTCCTTGGACTTGGGCCCAATCACATTCGCGATGTGTTCAATATGGTTGAGCTCAACACAATCATTTTTGAATGTGCCTCCGGCGCCAAGCATGTCCCTCCGTGGCTCTCGGTTACGGCAAGAAGTGCCCGCGACCTAACAGTCCTGGAGCCGGGGTATACAGGTGTCCTCGCCTATTTGGACCCGACGCCACTCAGTTACCCAGGATTTATTCTATCCGACGATTTGGGAACGCTTTCCCGCGATCCTTGTCCATGCGGTCGAAAGGGAGCGATCCTCCAGCTTGAGCGACGCCTTGCGGTGGTAGAGGAAAGAGGATGCGGCCTCAAGATGGAGCGCTACGCAACAGGAGATGAAAAGTGACGTGGGAACCAACCGATATGGCATTTCAACGGGCGACGATAGCCGTAGATGGTGACACACGCATCGCCGGTCTGTTGGCCCAGCCGACAGAAGGTGAAAGCCGGGGTCTAGTCGTTCTCCCGCCGGGGTATGAGCGACGCATCCATCACTATGCTGCTCTATCGTACGTTTTTGTTAAGCATGGCTATACAACTCTTCGATTCGATCTCCGCAATCATCTCGGCTTCAGTGACGGAGACGTCGAAGATTTCACGATGAGTTCACTTACTGCGGACATAGTCGCAACCCTCCAATACGCTGAGCAAGAGTATCCCACAGAGCCGCGCTATCTCGTGGCACCTAGTCTCGCGGCGCGAGCTGCGATACGCGCACTCGCCTGTGGAGCAACAGCCACAGGACTCGTGGCGCTAATGCCGGTTGTGGACGTGCGATACACTCTCGCCCAGGTTTCCGGTGAGGATCTGCTACTCAAGTGGGAGACGAGAGGTGAGACAGACGCCTCTCGTCTATACCTGATCTCGAAGAACGAAGTCAAGGCCGCTTTTGGACAAGACGCTGTCGAGCAAGACTGGGGTGGCGTGAGCCAGGCCCAGGCAGACATCACTAGCATCGAGTGCCCGATCTTTACGATAGCTGCAGAACAGGATGAGTGGGTACGGGCAGAAGACGTAACGGTCGCCCTCTCTGGCCTCACCGAGTGGCCCCGCGAGTGCACGATCATTGAGGCAACGTCACACGACATAGCCCGCAACATCCCTGTCATGCGACTTCTACTGGAGCTAACCGTTCAAGGAGTAAACAACATGGCGGGCATCAACGAGACCCCCCGAGTACCAGACTTTCAAGACTTTGTCGAGGTCGTCACGACCGAGCGAAGATGGGCCAAGGACGACTACAACTCGGTACCAGCGCCTGTCGCCCACCGATGAGCTCACCCGAAACCGCCACTTTACCCTCTTGAGGAACTAATGACTGAACATGCATTGCCAATCATCGTCGCCGGCAGGAGAATAGAAGTATCGCCAGACAGCTATCGCTTTGAGTATCAGCGCGGAACCACTGTTGTGCTACCTGAGCCGCCACCAGAGACCGCAGCGGAGATCGTTGCTACTTCACGAGCGGCACTCCGTGACACATCTATCGATGATCTGACCATCTTTTTCGATGAGGTGAGAAGACACTGGACCGACCCGACGAACAGATGGCGCCAGGTGGCACTTGCACTCGGCCCGCACGTAACGGGGTACGCGAGCAGCATGATCTTGTCTGACGTGGAATACCTGGGCCGGACCCTCGACAGAGCAAAGCAGTATGACTTTATCGCGACTGACCTGGGCGATCCGAGCTTGTTGGACGAGTGGCGGCCTACCCAGGCGATCTACCACAGGTGCTGGCCCAAGGGATTGATAGCCCACATAATGGTGGGCAATGTTCCTCTCGCCGGCCTGTTCGCACTGTACCGTAGCCTAATCACAAAGAACGTCACGGTGGCCAAGCTCCCTAGTCGGGACGTGGTCTCGGCCCTGTGCTTTGCAAACTGCATCTATGACGTAGACCCTGAGCACCCTGCTAGCAGGGCCCTCTCTACGCTCTACTGGGAGCCTGGATCGAAGTTCGAGGACGTAATCTTGACTGCGGCGGATGTAGTGAGCGTGTGGGGAAGAGGAGAGACTGTTGAGGCGATCAAGCGTCGGGTACCTCACGGTGTGGACGTGATCGAGTTCGGACCAAAGCGTAGCCTTGGAATAGTGCGTGAGTGCGGCGGAGACCTCGACGATCTGGCTAAGCGGCTTGCATCCGACGTGGTCATCTACGATCAGGAGGCTTGTTTTTCCTGTCAGGAGTTGTTCTGCATGGCAGATCCGGCTCCGCTGGCAGAGGCACTCGCGGATGCGTTGGACCGGTACGAGCAGGCTGTTCCGCGGAGAGAGCTTGGCGTGGATCAGGATGCCCATGTGCAGCGCGCTCGAATAGAGGCCCTCACAAACGGCTGGCAGGTACTTCAATCAGAGAACACCGAATGGACGGTCGTGGTTACTGATGGTCCCACGAGACTGCCGGAGCATCCGCTTGCACGCTTTGTCTATATTCATCCTGTCTCGGAGTTGACGGACGTGCTGCCATACATAGATCGGGATGTGCAGACGGTGACGATTGCGCCGTGGACGGAGGACTTCGGTATAGCGGATGCGATCACAGCCGCGGGCGCCGACCGACTGGTGCCGCCAGGCCAAATGACTCGGTTCCGCGCAGGACTGAGCCACGACGGGTTTCACCCGATGAACCGGATGGTGCGATGGGGAGCTATGGAGCGGCATAACTCCTTCAAGTACCGCTACGCCCCCGGGAATATCGAGGATCTCGAAGCGCGCAGATATGCAATTCTCGACGGAATTGCATCGAGACGAGAACACAAAGCATTGGATGCCAGACCCACGGCGGCGACAGCCTAATGAGGACTATGATAGTCGGCGCATGTCAAGCATGTCGCGCGATAGCTTGGAGTCGCTCGTGATTGAACCTACAACTGTTCCCTTTGCTGGATCTGGCGACGAGATCGTCGGACACCTTTCGCTCGGAGCGCGGTTCCGGTACCACGCGGACTCGCTGGCTCGCTCGGAGCGCTCGCCGCTTTGCGTTACGGTCATGCGCGCTGCCGCCGACGATATTGATGCAGGGGGAACGGTGGCTGAGCTGTTCGCCGATGTCCCGGTGCCGCCTGGCGCCGTTCCGACACTGCGACTACTGAGCGCCATTCACTACCTCGTCCTGTCGGGTCGGTCGCCTAGACTCGCGGCCTTTTATCCGAGTGTGGGCGGAACGGCGGCTCCTGATGATGTCTGGCCAGTGGTGCTGGCAACGCTGAGAGAGCACTTCGATTGGGTTAGGGTGCGACTATTTCGCACCGTACAGACGAACGAGCCGGGCCGGGCGACGGCTCTATTCGCCGGTCTTCTCTGGCTGACCGAGCGCTATCTTCTTCCGATCCGGCTACTGGAGATCGGCGCGAGCGCGGGACTAAATCTCTTCGTAGATCGCTTTTGTTACGTCGTTCATGGTCTGTCGCTAGGTGACGTGCCCAGGGACGTTCAGAACGCGGTGTAGGTAGGTCCGGGCCTACCGAGAGGCTGTGGGTGTCAAAGCTCACGACCTCAAGGGAGGCCCGGAATGCCGCACCATAGAGCCCGTTTGACCCCGCGTGGGCGGGAGATGGTCGTTCGTCGTGTCGTGGATGACGGGATGTCCTTCGCGGGGGCCGCCGCGTGGGGGAACGTGTCGAAGTCCACGGTCTGGGAGTGGGTACACCGCTGGCGCCAGGCCACTCCCTCTGAGCGCGAGTCGTTGGTGTGCCTGCTTGAGCGCTCCAGTCGTCCGCACCGGTCGCCCTCCCGGTGCCCTGTTGAGGAGGAGCAGCGCATCTGTGAGCTGCGGCGACGGACCGGCTGGAGCCCCAGGGCGATCGCCATGCTGATTGGGCGCCCGCACTCGACCGTGCACCAGGTGCTGCGGCGTGGAGGCTGCTCACGCCGAGAGCCCTCCGAGCGCGCGGCGGTCGTCCGCTATGAGTGGCCGTGCCCGGGGAACCTGCTGCATATGGACGTCAAGAAGTTCGGGAAGTTCACCGAGCCTGGGCACGCGCTGACGGGTGATCGCACCCGGCGCTCCCGGAGGGCTGGGTGGGAGTACGTGCACTCGATCGTTGATGACTGCAGCCGCTTGGCGTTCTCGGAGATCCACGACGACGAGAAGGCCCCGACCGTGACCGCGTTCACCCGCCGCGCACTGGACTGGTTCTTGGAGCGCGGGATCGTCGCTGAGCGGCTGATGAGCGACAACGCGTTCGCCTACATCCGCAACAAGACCCTGAGCGAACTGCTCTACCGCCGCGCGATCCACCACCTCCGCACCCGGCCCTACACGCCTCGCACCAACGGGAAGGTCGAGCGCTACCAGCAGACCCTGCAACGCGAGTGGGCCTACGCCCTGCAATACGCCTCAAGCGACGCCCGCCGGGCCTCCCTGCCACACTGGGTCCGCCACTACAACGAGCAACGCACCCACAGCGCCCTCAACAACCGCCCACCCATCCACCGCGTTCGGGACGTCACCGGGCACAACAGCTAGGCGATGCATCGTCGGCGGTGCGTTTTGTTGAACCGTGGACTACGCCCCCTGATATCGACTTAGAGCGAGCAGCGAGCGCGCTGCGCATCGTGGAGCGAGCCGGATGCGATCTTGCGCCCCTTGACGCAAGGGATCCCGAGGATCGCATCACTCTCCTTTCCTATATCTGGCCAGATGAGTCCGAGCGGCTATCACGCACCAAAGCGGCAATCGAAATTGCCGCTCAAGATCCGTTGTCTGTCGTTGGCGGACGCGCTGCTACGTGGCTGTCTGAGGTTCTGCCAAGAGGGCGCGACGGCGAGTTGACTGTCGTCTGGCATTCTCTGTTTCGCCAGTACGTCGAGACGGAGGAGCGGGAATCACTTGAGTTGGCATTCCGTCAAGCAGCTGCGGAAAGCCCCGGTCGTGGGCCGGTGGCCTGGCTTAGTATGGAGCCAGACAACCATCAGAGGCCCAGCGTGGAGCTCATGCTTAAGACAGGGCCCGATGGCGAGGAATGTCGCCTTGCTTACTGTGGAGACCACGGGCCACCGGTGTGTTGGCAATGAGCTATGCGACCGGGTCGACGCAGAGTCCGGATGTAGAGCGCGTCAACGGTGCTCCGGGAGCGTCGTTGAGTGCTTCATCGGCGAGGAAAGGTCAGGGCTAACTTGCGTCTTGCAACCTTTCTATCCCCCGGTTGCATTGCTTCTCGCACGGGCGAAGTACGGGACGGGCATGTTGTCGCCTTCGCTGACGAGCACCTCACCGTTCTTGATCTTCTGACCAGCAAGCCCGCCGTTCTCGTCGCGAATGGACCGAGTTGGAGGTTGGAGGACGTGACCCTCCTAGCTCCTGTCACCCCGCGCGCGATTTTTGGGATCGGTATGAACTACGCCGACCAGTTTGCTGGAACCGGAAAAGAGCGCCCCGAGCGTCCGCTTTTGTTCACAAAGCTGCCGTCGTCCGCCGCGCCACCAAACGCGCCGGTGCGCTGTCCCGCGGTCGTAGACCGTCTAGACTACGAGGGGGAGTTGGCGGTGGTTATGGGTGTCGGGGAAACCGTTGCGGGATACGCTGTCGCCAATGACGTGAGTGCCCGCGATCTGCAGACGGACGAGGCTCAGTGGACCCGCGCCAAGGGTGCCGATGGCTTTTGCCCGTACGGTCCGTGGATCACCACGGCCGATGAGGTCGGTGACCCTCATGCTTTGAACTTGCGCACATGGATCAACGGCCAACTGCGCCAGGATTCAAGCACGTCTAACCTGATCTTCACCATCCCGCAAATCGTGTCTTTCATAGGCGAGACCTGTACGCTCGAGCCAGGCGACGTTATCCTGACCGGGACCCCGGCGGGTGTCGGCGTCGCGCTTGAGCCGCCACGGTTCCTTTCTTCCGGCGACATTGTGCGGATTGAGATTGAGTGTCTTGGAGCGATCGAACACGCGATCGTATGAGCGGTCTTCTTGGACCGCCTGGCGATCGAGGCCCTGACTATCGTCGCACTGGCTGCGTGAACGTCGGGCTTGAGTACGTCAGAGCGTGCAGGACGTACGTATCTACCTGCTCGTCGCGTCGGTGATGGACGCCAAGCCCTCTCGCTGCGTGGTCGTGGAGGACACTCCCTCGGGCGTCACGGCGACCGTAGCGGCGAGTATGCGCACACGATAGGCTACGTCGCTGGGCAGCGACGAGCAGGCGCTATACGGGATTGTGGGTGAGCAGTCGCAGCCCGGCGTCGTAGTCGGCGAACTCGCGTAGGTGCCCGTGGCGCTCGTCCCAGGTGCCGTCCGCGAGGTCGCGGCGGACAGCCTCCACCACGCGGGCGACTACCTCGGTGGGCATACGGGCAAAGCCGGAGGTCCCAGCGCGTGCCTGGGGGTCGAGCACGCGCTCGGGGTGCGCCCAAAAGGAGCCAAGCGTCCAGTCGGGCGTGTCACGCGCAACCGGCACCGTCTCGATCCGTGTCTCGGCGCCCAGCCACTGCGCGAGCTGCTCGGGGAGCGGGAAGATGCGCCGGTCGAGCTCTGCCACCTCGCGCAAGTAGTCGGCCATGAGCCACATGTGGGCGCTGGCCCGTGGGTCATAGGTGAGGATCACGACCGGGCCGCGCGCCACGCGGCGCAGCTCGCGGACACCGCATTCCTGCTGGCCGTCCCAATGATGCATGGTAAGCAACGCCATCGCGCCGTCGACACTGCGGTCGGCCAGTGGCAGCGGGTACGCCTCGGCGAGGATCGCGCGGGGCAGCTCCGGTGGACGCTGGGCGGCCATCACCGCGCTGGGCTCGACGGCGATCACCCGGCGCTCGCGCGGCTCGTAGGAGCCCGCGCCGGCACCGACGTTCACGACTGTCCTGGCGTGGTCGAGCGCCGCGTGGATGCGCGCGGCGATGCGGGAGTCTTCGCGCCGTGTCGTGGCGTATCCAACGCCGATCAGGTCGTAGCGGCGCTCAGCCATCGCAGCCGGGTGGTAGGTGCCCTGTGCGGTTGGGGGTGGTGGGATCGAAGGATCTTCGCCCATATCCTCTCCGATCGTCGTGGGCTGGCGGGCATGGCACGAGGACTATGAGGATCCGGGCTCCGCGCTGGGCCGGCGTCTGCTTGTGGTTCAGGGGTTGGCCCGCGCAGCGCTGGACGCCTCCGCTCCCGGCCGGGTACGAGCTATATCAGCCTGCGCAGGGCAGGGCCATGATCTGATCGGGGTCCTCGCCGAGACCCGCGGCGGGCTGATGCCACGGCTCGCCTGGTCGAGTCCGATGAGCACCTGACCTCACTCCGTACATCCGCGAGGCCTTCGCGCGCGCGGGCTTCGGCGAGCTCGGGGCGAGACCACCAAGCACCACATCCTGGTTGAGCGTCGCCGGGTCTGCGCACGCGAGCTTGCCGCGCCTCGCCGGCCTACGAGGCGTGCTTTCGTGCCGCGCTGTTGTGCGTTCTTCTCTTGTGGGTGATGGATTACTTCTCGTCACCGAGCAAATTGGGTTTTGCAGGTGTTCCCGCGCCGACCGCAGAGGTGGCGATTTGCAGGGATGTTGGGTTTTGCAGAGCGAGCCGCATGAGGCGGGGATGGGCGTTTTGTTTCGCACGCGATCAGGCCTCGCAGGAGGGGGTTTTGTCGGTGCGAAAGGGGGTTTTGTCGGCGATTGGGGGGGTTTCGCACACCCCATGAAATGGGGGCTCGAGCGCTCAGCGTGTTTTGTCCTAGAGAGGGCAGCGCACGAGCGCCCTCCCTCGCCCGCAAGCCACCAGGCGAACTTGGCCGTCAAAAGTCGATGGGGTAGCGGGCGCGTTTCGGGCGTCAATAGGCATACGCAATCCAGGCAGAATCCAAAAGCACCGTTTCCCGCCGGCGGCGACCTCGACATACCTGCCCGGTGGTCTCGGCACGCGGAGCCTCGCTCGCTGGCCGCTCAGGGCACGGACGGCCAGTAGCAAGTGATGCAGGCTTTGATGAGGCCCACCGATGTCGCTCGCCATCTCGGTGTCTCCCGCTCGTGGCTGTATGACGCTGCCAAGGCTGGGCGAATCCCCTCGATCCGCATCGGCGGCGAGGCCGGCCCGTTGAGGTTCGTTCCAGAGGACATCGAACGCTGGATCGAAGACGCCCGTACGTCGTGGCGGCCGGGTCGTCCCGCAGTCGCTACGCGGACTCCAAAGGCCGTAGGGGGTAGGGCGCAGGGTTCTCGCCGTACGGCGGCCGGCGAGCAGCGAAGTCTTCTGGACTAGCGCCGCAAACGGCTCGACGCCCGTGCGATCGCTTCTTCGGTCGCAACGGCTCCAGCGGCGAGCACGTGGCGCTCGAGGTGTCCGTAGTAGCGCTCGGTCGTGCCGATGTCCGAGTGGCCGAGCTGGCGCTGCACGTACATCAGCGAGTTCCCGCCGGCCAGCCAGGCTGCGGCTGCGGTATGGCGGAGCGAGTGCAGCGGCATGTCGCGCAGCGCGGCGTCCTGCAGCGCCTGCTTGTGCCAGTCGCGGGAGACGGTCTTGCGATCCATCGGCTCCCCAGCCCCGCTGCCGTCCCAGCGGCCGCGATCGTGCACGCCCATACGCACAGGCGTCACGAATATGTGTGCCGCGCGTTGTTCGCCGGAGATCATCTCGCCGCGGCGGGCGAGGTGGTCGCGCAGTACCCGCGAGAGCCCTCGCCCGATCTCCACCGAGCGGAAGCGGTCGGTCTTCGTCGAGCCAACCGTCTCCCGCTGCTTGCGCGATCGGTAGACGACGATCACGCCGCCCGTCTGCTCGAGCTCCAGGTCGCCGACCCGCAGTGCCAGGGCCTCGGAGATTCGCAGGCCGCTCGCTATCAGCAGCTCCGCGAGCGGCCGGTAGACCTCGGAGCACGAGTCGAGGTAGAGCGGGATCTCGTGCAGGCGCAGGTACTCGCGCTCGATGTGCGCCGGCGGCAGCCGCGGCACGCGCAGCGCCGGGTTGGCGGCCATCAGCCCGTCCTCGACGGCCGCGTTGAGGCAGACCACGAGCGTCCCGAGCGTGTTGTTGATCGTCTTCGGCGCGAGCTCCTCGGCTTCCATCGCCTCTGTCCACTGGTCCATCAGCTCGCGAACGTGTTCGACGTCGAGACGGCCGAGGGGCACCGACTCGAGGGCCGGTACAAGCCGCAGGCGGCCATCCCGCTCGTACGCTCCCCAGGTCCCTTCCTCCAAGTAGGGCTTGCGGCGATCCAGCCAGCGAGACCAGAACGCTCCGAAGGTCTCCTTCGTGTGGCGAACCTCGCCGCGCTCCTGCTTCTCGGTCAGCCGCCGGCGGGCGTCCAGCGCGGCCCTCTTGCTCGTGAAGCCGCGCTTGCTCGTGAAGGAGCCGTCGGAGCGCTTGACCGCACAGCGCCACCTGGTCCCGGCGGCGGTCTCATACTGGTAGACGCCGCCGCTGCTTCCGTACTGCGTCTGCTTGCGCTCGGCGACCTCGTGGTCGTGGATCGACTCGTCGAACGCCTTGGCGGACTCCTCGCTCGGGAACCGTCGCGAGCGATGGCTGCCGGTGGTATCGCGCCAGCGGACTTCCCAGCGGCCCTTCGAGAGCCTGCGGCTCATCGAGGCATCCTCGGGCTTGCCGGCGCTCCGGCGGTGTACGGAAGGGTGTACGTCTTTGTCAGCGACACAAGTCCGTACAGTAGCGCATCTTGGCGACAGAGGGGCCTACATACAAAAAAACCCCGCTGTGGCGGGGTTTTTCTGCGCTACCGGCCCGGTTAGACGGCCTTCACCGCGCTCACGTCGACAAGGATCTTGACCTTGTCGCTGACGACGACGTTGCCCGAGCCGAGTGCGGCGTTGAAGCGCATCTCGAAGTCTGAGCGGTTGATCTGGCCGGTCGCGGAGACACCCACGCGGGTGTTGCCCTGGTGGTCCTCAGGCTCGATGCCCTCGAGCGTCGCCTGCAGCGTGACCGGGCGGGTGATGCCGTGGATGGTGAGCTCGCTGTCGATCTCGAACTCGTCCTCGCCGGTGGGGCGGATCGCGGTGGAACGGAAGCCGATCTCGGGGTAGCGGTCCACCTCGAAGAAGTCCGCCGAGCGGAGGTGGTCGTCGCGCTGGGGCTCGCGGGTGTTGACGCTGGCGGTTTTGACGGTGCCGTACGCTGAGGCGCCGTCGGGGCCGATCTCGAGGGTGCCTTCGAACTCGGTGAACTGGCCCTTGACGGTGGCGATGCCGAGGTGTTTGACCTGGAACTCGACGCTCGAGTGGACCGGGTCAACCTTCCAGGTGCCGGCGGGGAGGGGGGTTGTGGCGGTCGCGGCGGGGGCGGTGGCGGTGGACTCTGCGGACATGGGGACTCCCTTTCAAGTAGTTGTGCGCACAACCTTATCAGAGGATAGGTGCAAGTGCAACTACTTTGGTCAGCGCGGCTGCACGACCAGCGCCTGCGTGGCGAGCCCGAACGGGCCGCGCTCGTCGTGCAGGGTGCTCTGAGCCCACGCGATGCCGCCGGGGTGCAGCAGGGTGCGGGCGTCGAGGCCGATCCACTCTCCCTCGGGGCTGCGGTTGAGCGTGACGGTGAGGTCGGCGTTGATGAACACGTACTCGTCGAACGGCAAGATCGCGGCGATGCCGTTGCCGAAGTCGGCCGCCGCCATCGTGTAGACGAGCGGGGAGGGGGTCTCGCCCGGGAGCACCGGGCGGCACAGGCGCATCCACACGCCCGCCGCGCCGACGGGGGCGTTGGTGCTCGAGACGCCGACGTCGGGGAGCTGGCCCTTCAGCGGGCGGCCGTGCAGGAAGCGCATCTCCATCGCGCTCGCCGCGAAGCTCTTGACCTCCACCTCGTCGGGGGCGAACCGCACCGCGTGGGCCTGCTCGGGGCCGAGGAGGCGGGGGGGTTCGCTCTCCGCCACGACCTGCGTAGCGAGCGCGGGGAGCTCCTCGGGCGCGGGCGCGATGCGCAGCGCGTGGGCGCGGCAGACGAGCTCTTCGCCCGCGTACAGGTCGGCCTCTAGCTCCTGCACGCGCCGGCCGGGGCGCAGGACACGCGTGCTCAGGGCCAGCGGGGCCATCGGGATCGGCCGCAGGAAGGAGAAGGAGAGGCGCGCGAACGGTAGCTCGGACGCGGGCTCCATCCGCTCGAACGTCCTTGCGATCAGCGTCGCCGGCGCGCCCCCGTGCAGCGCCCGCGGGTCCCAGGGCCCGCGTGCGTGCTCGGTCGGCGTGAAGCGGTCCTCCCCGTCGGGGAGGAACACGCTCTCGGTGTCGGCGTTCACTGCGGCAGTCGCGCGACGAAGTCGGCGAGCTTGCGGGGGTCGCGCAGCGGGGCACCGTGGCCGAAGCAGGCGAGCGCCGGTTCCAGGGCGGCGAGGCGCCGCGCGGACTCGCGGTTGCGGGCGGGGTCGGGGGTGAAGAGGTCCGGGGGGGTGTTCAGGCCGGGGATGCCGGTGATGAAGTTCATGTTGCCGAGCACGTCGCCGACGATCAGCACGCGGTCGGACTCGCGCCAGTAGGAGACGTGGCCGACGGAGTGCCCGGGGGTCTCCAACACCTTGAAGCCGGCGACCTCGTCGCCCTCGTGCAGCGCGCGCGCCACGGGGTGCGGCGGCCCGGTCCAGAAGCGCTCCTGCACGCGGTTCAGCCACGCGGGGGCCTTGGGGTTTTTGATCGCCCCGGGGGTCTCCACTGCGGGGACATCGGCCTCGCCGCACCACAGCGGGATGCCCAGGCACTCGCAGACTGCGTGGCTTGAGCCCTGGTGGTCGGGGTGGGCGTGGGTGAGCGCGTGGGCGCTCACCGTGCGGCCCTCGAGCTGGCGCAGGATGCGCCGCTCGGCCTGGCGCGTGGCGGCGTCGATCAGCACGTCCCTCGCGAGATACACGTTGATCGCGTTGCGCGGGCGGCCGCTCAACTGGTACAGGCCCTCGGCGAGCTGCTTCATTGCGTCCCCCTGTCGTGTTTCATGAGCGCTGCTCCCACGAGAAGCCGCGCACGGCGAAGTACAGTCCAAATACGCCCCACAGCGCGATCACCGCGAGCCCGTCCAGATTATCGCTGACGCTCGCCCCGGTGACCATCGCGCTGGAGAGCCCGTCGATCAGCGGCTTCAACGGCAGCGCTTCGGCGATCGTGCGCACAAAGCCGGGGGCGCTCGCCGAGTCGAACGCGTAGAAGGAGACCGCCACGACCGGCAGGAACACCGCGTTGACGTACGCGGCGGTGGACTCGAAGTTGGGGATCGCGTGCGCGAAGGCGACGCCGAGCGCGGCGAAGCAGACGACGCCGGCGAGCACGAACACGATCAGCGCGCCCCACTGCTGGGGCCAGCCGATCCCGAAGAAGGCGCGCCCGGCGAGCACGACGATCGCGATCTGCAGCGCCGTGTTGGTCACCGCGTTGGCCGCGACGCCGCCGAAGTAGGAGCCGGTGGGCAGCGGCGTGCCGCGGATGCGCTTGAGCACGCCGCGCTCGCGCAGGAAGACGATGTTGTAGGCCAGCGCGGTGAACGTGGTTGACATAACGCTCATTCCGGCGATCATCGGCACGAGCTTGTCGAGCTGGTGCTGGTTGCCGCTGAGCGCTGCCCCGGCGCCGGCGAGGATCACCAGGGGCAGCACGAAGTTGAAGAATGCGGCGCTCGGGTTGCGCCAGAACATGCGCCGCTCCAGGCGGTACTGGCGCCAGGAGAGGATGATGGCCTCGCTCATCTGGCGCTCCCTTCGGGTGTTGGCGCGGCGCTCACGGGGGGATCGCTTTCGGTCCGGTCTGGTGGCACTGGCCCCTCGACGTCCGCGGTCAGCTCCAGGTACACGTCCTCCAGTGACGGCCGCCCGACGGTGAGCTCCTCCAGGCGCTCGCCGCGCGCCATCGCCTCCGTGGTGAGCGTATGCAGCAGGCCGGTGGGGTCGTCGGTCTCGTGCTCGACCACCTCGCCCTGGGTGTTGCGGTAGGCGACGCGGTAGTGCGTCGCCCCGACGCCGAGCTCGCGCGGCGGGCCGATCGCGAGCACGCGGCCCTCCTTGACGATCGCCACGCGGTCCGCGAGCGCCTGGGCCTCGTCGAGGTAGTGGGTGGTCAGCAGGATCGTCTTGCCCAGGGCGCGCAGCGAGCGCACCGTCTCCCACGCCGCGCGGCGTGCCTCGGGGTCGAAGCCTGTCGTGGGCTCGTCGAGGAAGATCAGCTCGGGGTCGCCGACGAGCGCCAGCGCGAAGTCCAGGCGCCGCAGCTGGCCGCCGGAGAGCTTGCGGCTGCGCACGTCGGCCTGCTCCTGCAAGCCCGCCAGCTCCAGCACCTCCTCCACGTCGCGCGGGTGCGGGTAGAAGCTCGCCCAATGGCGCAGCGCCTCGCGGGGGGTGACGTGGCTATATATGCCGCCGGACTGCAACACGATCCCGATGCGCTTCCGCAGCTGGATCGCGCGGCGCGCGGGGTCGTACCCGAGGACAGAGACCTCCCCGCTCGTTCGCGCGCGGTACCCCTCGAGGATCTCGACGGTCGTCGTCTTGCCGGCGCCGTTGGGCCCGAGCAGCCCAAACACCTCCCCGCGCTGCACCTCGATGTCGATTCCGCGCACGGCCTCGTACGCGCCGTAGCGCTTGTGCAGGTCGCTGACCTCGATCGCGGCGTCACTCACGGTCCCAATCATCGCAGGAGGCTGGTGAGCGCAGAAAGAAGGCCGGGGGCGGAACCGTTGCGTTAGATGCGGGGCACGGAAGCCCCGCGCACGTGCCCCCGGTGGCGACACCCACTCACGCGGACGATCCCTCCCCAAAACCTCTCCGACGACCGCGCGTGTGGACCGGAGGGGCGGCGCGCGGGTCCTACCAGTGCACCCCGCGCGTGAGCGTCGCCATCGCGATCTGCTCGAACGAGGCGCGCTCTTCGGCGTCGCGCTCGCCGCGGGAGGCGGCGGAGTCGGGGAACACGCGGTAGGCGAGGTGCAGGATGCGATCGACGGCCTTGGGGGAGAGGGCGTACAGGACCTCGCCCACGGTGCCCAGGCGCGTGCCCATGTGCTTGGGGTGGGTGCGCAGCGCCTCGCAGATCATGTCCGCGGCCTGGTCGGGGGTGATCGCGGGGAAGGCGTCGTACATCTTCGTGGGGGCGATCATCGGCGTGCGCACGAGCGGCATGTGGATCGTGGTGAACGTCACGCCGTCGCCCACCGTCTCGGAGGCTACGACGCGGGTGAAGGCGTCCAGGGCGGCCTTCGAGGCGACGTACGCGGAGAACCGCGGGGGGTTGGTCTGCACGCCGATCGAGGAGATGTTCACGATGTGCCCCGAGCCGCGCTCGCGCATGTGCGGCAGCAGGCCGAGGATCAGGCGGATCGCGCCGAAGTAGTTGAGCTGCATCGTGCGTTCGAAGTCGTGGAAGCGGTCGTAGGAGAGCGCGACGGAGCGGCGGATCGAGCGCCCCGCGTTGTTGACGAGCATCTCCACGGAGCGGTGGTCGGCGAGCACGCGCTCGACGAGCCCGTCGACGGACTCCATCTCGGACATGTCCGCGGCGTACACGAACGCGGTGCCCCCGGCGGCGACGATCTCCGCGCGCAGTTCCTCCAGGCGCTCGACGTTGCGCGCCACCAGCAGCGGCACGCCCCCCGCGGCGGCGACCTTCAGCGCGGTGGCGCGACCGATCCCCGAGGAGGCCCCGGTGATCAGCACGCGCCGGCCCTCGACCGCCTGCTCGAGGGTGCGGTCGCGGCTGAGGTTGGGGTCCATCTCGCGCTCCCAGTAGTCCCACAGGCGCCCGGCGTACGTGTGCAGCTCGGGCGGCTGCTCCAGCCCCGTGCCGGCGAGCGCGAGCTGCGTGGCGCGGCTGTCGAAGCGCGGCACGAGCTCCATGTTGCGGAGCACCTCCTCGGGGATGCCGAGGTCGCCGAGCACCAGGCGCCCGATCTGGCGCCACGGCGGCAGCGCCGCCGCGAGCGCCAGCGGCCACGTCGGCACCGTGCGCGTGAGGCGGCGGTCGAGCGTGACCGCGATCCGCGGCGCGTGGGCGGCGACGGCGAGCTCGTTGATCAGCTCGTCCACGCGCTGGGGCCGGGGGTCGGTGAGGTGAAACGCGGAGCCGTCGAGGTCGGGCACGTGCACCAGGTGCTCCATCGCGGCGGCGACCCAGTCAACGGGCACGATGTTCGTGCGGCCGAGGTCCACGCCGACGAGCGGTGCCCATTCCGGCACCAGCCGCCGCAGCCGCTGGATCGCCTTGAAGAAGTAGTACGGCCCGTCGACCTTGTCCATCTCTCCGGTGCGCGAGTCCCCGACGACGATCGCCGGCCGGTACACCCGCCACGGCACGAACGGCTGCTCGCGCACGAGCCGCTCGGCCTCGAACTTCGTGCGGTGGTAGGGCGAGGGCAGCCGCTGGCCCTCGTCGAACATCTCCTCGGTGAACGTCCCCCGGTATGCGCCGGCGACGGCGATCGAGGAGACGTGGTGCAGGCACCGGGCCTCCAGCGAGCGCGCGAGCTCGATCGCGTGCGTGGTCCCGCCGACGTTCGCGGCGGTGTTGCGCTCCGCGGGCGCCGTCATGTCGTAGACGGCGGCGAGGTGCACGAAGTGCTCGACGTGCCCGCGCAGCTCGGCGACGTGCTCCTCGTCGAGCCCGAGCAGCGGCCGGCGCAGGTCGCCGAGCACGGGCACGACGCGCTTGGCCACCCCCGGCCCCGCGGCGGCGCGCCACCCGTCGGTCAGCTCCTCCAGGCGTCCCTGCGAGGCATCGCGCACGAGCACGTACACCTTGCCCTGGCGGTTGGCGAGCAGTCGCTCCATGAAGCGGCGGCCGATGAAGCCGGTCCCGCCGGTTACGAAGTAGGCCATGGGGCGAGCATAGCCCGATGCACCGAGGCCCGCCGATACACCCCAATCCCACTCACGCCGGCAGCGCGAGCACTCCAGTCGGCAGCTCAGCCCCCGACGAGCAGCGTGCGCACGGGGTACCGGGCGATCGTGGCGTCTGCCGTCAGGATCGGAACGTCGAGCAGCCCGGCCTGCGCGACGAGCAGCCGGTCGAAGGGGTCGCCGTGCAGCGGCTCCAGCGCGGCGACCGCGAGCGCGTGGCTGTGCTCGATCTGTAGCGGGACGGCGCCGATCGCGCGCATCAAGCTCGGCACGTAGCTCTGCGGCGGCTCCGGCAGCGGCAGCCGCCCCACCGCGTACTTGATCGCGATCTCCCACGAGCTCACCGCCGAGAGGAGCAGCTCGGTGTGGGGGTCTTCGGCAATCGGAAGGTGCTCTCCGAGGAGCTCCGGTTCGGTGTGCAACCAGAGGAAGGTATGGGTGTCGAGGAGCAGCTTCACCCCCGCCCCTCGAACGCCGCGAGCAGCTCGTCGGGGAGCGGCGCGTCGAAGTCCTCGGGGACGACGAACCGCCCGCGGTCCATCCCGAACTGCCGGGGCGCCGGGCTCGGCGGGGGGCCGAGGGTGGCGACCGCCTCGCCGCGGCGGGTGATCACGACCTCCTCGCCGGCGGCCACGTCTTCGAGCAGCCGCGAGAGGTGTGTCTTGGCCTCGTGTACTCCAACGGACTTAGTCATAGGACTTAGTCTAGCACGCGGTCGCGTGGGCAGTTGGCGCGGCTCAGTTCGGGTCGGGGTAGAGAGGGTCACTCTTCTCTATCCGACTGCGCGCGGCGAGTGGGACTCACGCCCCGGCGCCCGCACCCCCGCGGCCCTCGCCCCCAGCGAAGCGCGCGGCGCCGCGGATCGCGTCCTCGAACACGTCGGGGCCGGCCCGGGCCTCCAGCGCGAGGCCGTCGGGCAGGAGGGTGCCGAGCCCGTGGATCGCGGCGCCGCGATCGGCAAGCATCGTGCGCTGCGGGAAGCGGGCGAGGCCCTCGGCGAGCTCCAGCGCCCGCTCGAGGTGGCGGCCGGGAGGGACGAGCTCGTTGACGAGGCCCCACGCGTGAGCCTCGGCGGCGTCCATGATGCGCCCGGTGAGGATCAGGTCGAGCGCCCGCCCGAGACCGACCACGCGCGGCAGGCGCTGGGTGCCTCCGTCGATCAGCGGCACCCCCCAGCGGCGCTCGGGGAAACCGAGTCGGGAGTCCTCGGTGGCGATCCGCAGGTCGCACCACAGCGCGAGCTCCAGGCCCCCGGCGAGCGCGAACCCGGAGATCGCGGCGACCGTCGGCTTGGAGGGCGTCAGGCGGGTGAAGCCCATCGGCCCCTCCGGTGCGGTGAGCCGGTCGCCGAAGGTCTCCAGCGCCTTCAGGTCGGCGCCCGCGCAGAACGCGACCCCGCCGGCCCCGGTGAGCACAAGCACGCGCGCCTCCTCGTCGGCCTCGAAGCGCAGGTACCCCTCGTGCAGCGCCGCCGCGGTGGGGCCATCCACAGCGTTGCGCCGCTCGGGGCGGTCGATCGTGAGCAGCGCGGCGGCCCCGCGGCGCTCGTATTTGATCGGAGCCCGCCCGCCCACTACCAGCCGCCGCGCCAGCGGGGGTCGCCGGCGTGCGAGCGCTGCGCCGCGACACGGGCGTCTTTGCGCTTTTCCAGGTGCCGCTGCAACAGGCTCGCCAGCAGCGCGAAGGTGGGGAAGAAGACGACCAGGATGAACCCGGCGAGGGTCACGACCTTGTCGTTGGTCGCCCCGTAGAAGCCACGCCCATCGTTTTCCGCGAATGCCGCGGGGGCGAATAGGAGCAGCAGCAGCAGGCTGGAGGAGAGGCTGGCGAGCAGTCGGAGCATGACCGCCAAGAATGCTACCGGAGGGCGCGGCCTACCATGCGAGCCGTGGCCGTACTGATCGCATCCGACCTGCACAAGGACATCGCGGGCAAACCGCTGCTGCGCGGGGTCTCGTTCAAGCTCGAGCGTCGCGAGCGCATGACGATCGCTGGGCGCAACGGGGCCGGCAAGACGACGCTGTTGCGGATGCTCGCGCGGGAGACCTCCGTCGACCGCGGCGAGCTGAGCTTCGCGAAGGGCGTGCGCGTGGCGCTGCACGACCAGCGCCCGCCGCGCGAGCGCGGGGTCGCCCTGCGCGAGTACGTGCTCTCGGGTTGCACGCCCGAGCTGGCCGCGGAGGCCGAGCTCGCCCGGCTGGAGCGCCTGATGGCGGGGGAGGGCGCCGAGGGGGGCCCCGCCGGCCAGACAACCGAGGCGACGCTCGAACGGTACGCCCGCGCGCAGGCGCACCTGGAGGCGCTCGGTGGCTACCTGTGGCGCGACCGCGCGACGGTGATGACACGCGGCCTGGGCTTCGCGCAGGAGGACCTGGCCCGTCCGCTGGACACGTTCTCCGGCGGTCAGCTGACGCGCGCCTCACTCGCTCGCGCCCTCGCGACCGGCGCGGAGCTGCTGCTGCTGGACGAGCCCACCAACCACCTCGACATCGAGTCGCTGGAGTGGTTGGAGCAGACGCTCACGGGCCTCGACGTTGCGGTGGTGCTGGTTGCGCACGACCGCTGGTTCCTGGAGGCCGTCGGCACCTCCGTCCTGGAGCTCGAGGCTGGCCGCTCCCGCTTCTTCCCCGGCACGTGGCACGCCTGGCGCCGCGAGCAGGCGGCCCGCGAGATCTCGTTGGGCAAGGCGATCGACAAGCAGCAGGCGGAGATCGCGCGGATGGAGCGCTTCATCGAGCGCTTCCGCTACAAGGCGACGAAGGCGCGCCAGGCGCAGTCGCGGGTGAAGAAACTCGCGAAGATCGAGCGCCTCGAGCGCGACCCGCGCGACGGGCAGGGCCTGGAGTTCGCGTTCAAGCCGCCGGAGCGCTCGGGTCGGGTGATCTTCGAGCTGCTCGACGCGCGCGTGGAGGTGGGGGGGGACGGTGACTTTGAAGACAAGCAAAAGATTGACGGGGGCTCCGCGGGCCGAGCCCGCTCCGCCGCGGGGCGTTCGCAGCGCGGCGACGACGGTGGTGGCGCTGACGCGTCGGGGGGCTCGTCCCATCGAGAGAGCGCGCGCGCCGGCGAGCCGCTCGTCCTACTGGAGCACGCGGAGCTGTGGCTGGAGCGCGGGGAGCACGTGTCGCTGGTGGGCCCCAACGGGAGCGGCAAGACCACCCTGATCGAGACGCTCGCCGAGCGCCGGGGGCTGGCCGCGGGGCGCCTCAGCCGCGGGCACAACGTGCAGGTCGGCTACCTCTCCCAGCACGCCGACGAGCTCGGCGCGGGCGGGCCGCCGGGGCAGAGCGTGCTGGAGGCCGCGCAGCGCGCCACGGGTCTCACTCCCAACAAGGCGCGCGCACTGCTCGGCGGCTTCCTGTTCTCCGGTGAGGAGGCCGAAAAACCGCTGGCCGGCCTCTCCGGGGGGGAGCGGCGGAGATTGTCGCTGGCGGTGCTGGTCTCCTCCGGCGCCAACGTCCTGATCCTCGACGAGCCGACCAACCACCTCGACATCGAGTCTCGCGAGGCGCTCGAGGACGCGCTGCGCGCCTTTCAGGGCGCGGTGCTGCTCGTCTCCCACGACCGCGCGCTGCTCGACGCGGTGGGCACCCGCACGGTGGCGGTCGAGGGCCGCTCGCTGCGCAGCTACACGGGCGGGTGGCCCGAGTACGTGCGCGTGCGCGAAGAGCGGCGTGCGGCGGGCGAGGCGCTCGACGGATCGGACAGCCCCCCCAACGGCGCCCACGCGAGCACGCCTGTGGCTGTGCCGGCCGCGCCGGCCGTGTCGACGGAGTCCAAAGCAAAGCCCCGGCCCAAGCCGAAAGGCCCCTCGAAGAACCGCCTCAACGACCAGCAACGAGCCGAGCTGGCGATCGAAGAGACCGAGGCCGCGTTGCGCGCCGTCGAGGACGCGTTGGCCGACCCTGCCGTGTGGGCCACCCCGTACGAGGCCGCCCTGTCCGAGGCCCGTCACACGGCAGCGCGCCGCGCGGTGGAGGCGGCCTACGCGCGCCTTGAAGCGCTGGCGGGGTAGGCGGTCGGCGCGGGCCGAGTGCGTCACGGCGCAACCAAGGGCTCTGGGGCGTGGGCCCTAAACTGGGCTTGTGAGCGACAACCTGAAGACCGCGCGCAACGTGGGGGTCCTGCTGGTGCTCGCGGCCGCGGTCGAGTTCCTGCCGGGGGGCCACCGCGCGGCGTACACCGTCAGCACCGTGCTCGGCGTGGTGTTCGGCGTGGGGTTCGGGTACGCCGGGCTGCGGTTCTACCTCGGCCGCCGCGTCGACCTCTACACCCTCGGCGACAACCGCCGCGCGCTGCTCTACGGGGCGCTCGGGGTGGGCGTGGTGACGCTCGCCGCCAAGGTGCGCATGTGGGAAACGGGCTTCGGGGAGTTGGTGTGGTTCGTGCTGCTCGCGCTCGTGGTGTACACGCTGTTCGCGCTCTACCGCTACTCGCGCACCTATTGACGACCGCGACCCCGCGCCTGCACGCGACGGCTCCGGCCCCGCCGGCCCTCCGCCCGACCCGGCGACGCCCATGACGACCGCGACCCTCGCCGAGCAACGCCGCGGCCTGCCCGACCAGCCGGGCGTGTACCTGTTTCGGGACGCGCGCGGCCGCGTGGTGTACGTCGGTAAGGCCAAGTCGATCCGCAAGCGGGTCGCCTCGCACTTCTCGAAGGCCGACGTGGGTGGGCGGGGAACTCATTCCCCCGGCCACGCGGAGATGGTCGGCTCCGTCGAGCACATCGAGTTCGTGGTGGTCGCCTCCGAGGCCGAGGCGCTGCTCGCCGAGCAGAGCTTCATCAAGCAGTACCGGCCCCGCTTCAACATCCGCCTGCGCGACGACAAGTCCTACCCGTTCATCGCCGTCTCGCTCGACGAGGAGTACCCGCGTGTGTACTTCACCCGCGAGCGCCACCGCCCCGGGCGGGCGTACTTCGGGCCGTACTCCAACGCCAAACGGGTGCGCTCCACGCTTGACTTGCTCACGAAGGTGTTCCTGTTCCGCTCTTGCACCGGCCCGGAGCCGGGGCGGCGCAGCGGCAACCCGTGCCTGGACTACTACATCAAGCGCTGCGAGGCCCCCTGCGTGGGGTACGTCTCCCAGGAGGGCTACCGCGAGAACATCGACCGGGTAATCGACTTTCTCTCCGGTCGCTACCGCGTGATCGAGCGCGACCTGGAGGCGCGGATGCGCGCCGCCGCCGCCGCGCAGGAGTACGAGCAGGCGACCCTGGAGCGCAACCGGCTGCGCGCCGTGCGCTCGCTGCTGGAGCGCCAGCGCGTGGCCAACGAGTCCGTGGGCACGCTCGACGCCGTCGCGGTCGCGCTCGACGGGACGGAGGCCAACGCGCAGGTCTTCCAGGTGCGCGACGGGGTGCTCTCCGACCGCCAGTCGTTCTACCTGTCCAACGAGGCCGAGCGCGACGTGGCCGAGGTGGCGGAGGAGTTCATGCTCCAGTTTTACGCCGGGCACGCCTCGATCCCCGCGCAGATCGTCGTGCAGCGCGAGCTCGTGCCGGCCCGCCCGCCGGACGGGGTGAGGGCCGGGTCCGGCGGCGGTGGGGGCAGCGCGCACAACGGCTCCCCCGGGCTGGACGCGCTCGCTGAGGCCCTGGCCAGCCGCCGCGGCGGCCCCGTGGAGCTGCGCGCCGCCGAGCGCGGGGACAAGCGGCGCATCCTCGAGCTGGCAGAGCGCAACGCGCGTCTGGCGCTCGACCAGGAGCACCTGCGCGCCGAGCGCCGCCGCCAGAGCCGCGTCGAGGCGCTGGAGGGGCTGCAGCGCGCACTCGGGCTCGACGTGCCGCCGGTGCGGATCGAGTGCTTCGACATCTCCAACCTCGGCGGCACCCACACCGTCGCCGCGATGGTCGTGCTGGAGGGCGGCGCGCCTAAGAAATCCGACTACCGCCGCTTCAAGATCCGCTCGCTCGGAGAGGGCGAGTCCGACGACTACGCCGCGATGGGGGAGGTGCTCAGCCGGCGCTTCGCCCAGTGGGAGCGCCAGGTGGACCTCTCGCCGCACGACCCCGCCTACGACGCGAGCTTCGCGGCGCTGCCCAACGTCGTCGTGATCGACGGCGGCCGCGGCCAGCTCGCCGCCGGCCTGGGGCCGCTGCGCGGCTTCCGCGAGCGCGGCGTGGCGGTCGTCTCGCTCGCCAAGCGCGTGGAGGAGGTGTTCCTCCCCGGCCGCCGCACGCCGCTCGTGCTCGACCACCACACCCCCGAGCTGCAGCTGCTGCAGCGCGCCCGCGACGAGGCGCACCGCTTCGCGATCACCCACCACCGCACCCGCCGCGACCGCACGCTGACCGCCTCGCTGCTGGACGAGCTGCCTGGCGTCGGCCCCGCGCGCAAGCGGGCGCTGCTCGCGCACTTCGGCTCCCCCGACGCGGTGGTCGCGGCCTCCCGCGAGGAGCTCCAGGCGGTGCCCGGGCTGCCGGCGAAGGTGGCGCGGGAACTGCACGCCCTCCTCAATCGCGCGGGCTGACCACAGGCGGTTCGGAAACACCGAGAGGCAAGCGCCGCCGGTGTCCGCCAAACGCGGCACAATCAGGCTGTGTCCGTGTACAGGCCCCTGCGAAGCACCTCCCGCTCCACCGAGAAGCCGGCCGTGGCGACGAGCCTCAAGGAGCTCGCGGTGATCACAGGCTTCTCCGGCGCGGGCAAGTCCACGGCGATGAACGTGTTCGAGGACGCGGGGTACTTCTGCGTGGACAACCTCCCCCCGGAGATGATCCGCTCGCTGGTGGACCTGTTCGTGCACGAGGGCTCCAAGGTGGAGCGCGCGGCGGTCGTCTCCGACGTGCGCGGGGGCGTGTACTTCGAGGCGCTGCAGGCCGTCGTCGACGACCTCGAGTCGCTCGGCCTCGACCACCACGTGCTGTTCCTCGAGGCCGCCGAGCAGACGCTCGTGAACCGCTACAAGGAGACCCGTCGCCGCCACCCGCTCGCGCCCGACGGCTCCGTCGCCGCCGGCGTTGCGGCAGAGCGGGCGCTGCTGGAGCCGCTGCGCAACCGCGCCGACGTGGTGATCGACACCACCGGCATGTCCGCGGCGATGCTGCGCGGCAAGATCGCCGACGAGCTGCTGCCGGGTCGCGCCACCAGCCGCCTGGCGCTGACGTTCATGAGCTTCGGCTTCAAGCACGGCCCCCCGCGCGAGGAGGACCTCGCCTTCGACGTGCGCTTCCTGGCGAACCCCTTCTACGTGCCCGAGCTACGCGAGCTCACCGGCGAGGACCCCCGCGTGGTCGAGTACGTCGCGCGCGACGGGCGCCTGGCGGAGCTGTACGAGCGGCTGTACGCGCTGCTCGACTTCCTGCTGCCCCAGTACGTCGCCGAGGGCCGCGCCCACCTCGTGGTTGCCGTCGGCTGCACCGGCGGGCGCCACCGCTCGGTGGCGATCGCCGAGGGGCTCGCGGCGCGGTACCGCGACCGCGAGGACCTGAGCGTGGCGGTCTCCCACCGCGACGTCGACAAGCGCTCGCGCGACGCCTGATACGTCAAACTGCCGCCGATGATCGACCACCTGGGTGTCGAGGTGAGCGTGCTCGAGCGCTCCGCGGTCTTCTACGACGCGGTCTTCTTCGCGATCGGAGTGCGCCGCGTGCACGAGGGGGAGCACGCGATCGCCTACGGCGTGACCGCCCCCGTCTTCTGGATCGTGACCCGCGGGCGGCCCCCCGCGCCGGGCTACGGCCACGTCGCCTTCCGCGCTGCGGGGCGCGTGGCTGTGGACCACGCCTATGCGGCCGGCCTCGCCGCCGGTGGGCGCGGCGACGGCGAGCCCGCCCTGCGGACCCGCTACGGCCCGCTGTACTACGCCGCGTACCTGCTCGACCCCGACGGGCTGCGCGTGGAGATCGTCGCCAACTCCCGTTGAGGGCCGTGGTCCGATAGCCTTCGCCGGCAGCCGGGTCGTCGGGGGAGCGCTCCCGAGGTCCGGCATCGTTCGTTTTCGACCCCGGCGCGCGTTGTATCTGTCTGTGCACCAGAGGAGGCTGTGAAGAGTGCCCGTACGTGTAGGCATCAACGGATTCGGCCGCATCGGCCGCAACATGTTCCGTGCCGCGCAGGCGCGTGCGGACGCAGCCACGAGGGTGGCGCAGTCGGCCGAAGGCCGGCTGGCCGAAACGGGGATGCGAGCCGAAGGCGAGTGTCTCCCGGCTTCGGTCGAGCCCCTCGTTCTCGATCAAATCGAGTGGGTCGCGGTCAACGACCTCACCGACGCGCGTACGCTCGCCCACCTCTTGCAGTACGACTCGATCAACGGCCCCTACCCGGGCGAGGTGCGGGCGCTCGAGCACGCGATCGAGGTGGACGGGCACGAGCTGCGAGTGCTCGCCGAGACCGACCCCGCCAAGTTGCCGTGGGAGGAGCTTGGGGTGGACGTGGTGATCGAGTCCACCGGGCGCTTCACCGACCGCGCCCACGCTGCGATCCACCTGGAGCGCGGGGCCAAGAAGGTGATCATCTCCGCGCCGGCGACCGACCCCGACGTGACCGTGGTGCTCGGGGTCAACTTCGAGACTGCCTACGACCCCGCTGTGCACGACGTGATCTCCAACGCCTCCTGCACGACCAACTGCCTGGCACCCGTCGCGAAGGTGGTCAACGACACGGTCGGCATCCGCCACGGGCTGATGACCACGATCCACGCCTACACCGCCGACCAGCGCTTGCAGGATATGCCCCACTCGGACCTCCGCCGCGCGCGTGCCGCCGCGATCAACCTGATCCCCGCCTCGACCGGCGCCGCCAAGGCGATCGGCCTCGTGATCCCGGCGCTCCAGGGCCGCCTGCACGGCTTCGCCGTGCGCGCCCCGGTGCCGACCGGCTCGGTCGTCGACCTGACCGTCGAGTGCGCGCGGCCCACGAGCGTCGAGGAGGTCAACGCCGCGCTGCGGGCTGCCTCCGAGAGCGGGCCGCTGCAGGGCATCCTCGCCTACACCGAGGACCCGATCGTCTCCTCCGACATCGTCGGCTCCGCCTACTCCTCGATCGTCGACTCCCAGCTCACCGCGGTGGTGGACGCTACGATGCTGAAGGTCGTGGCCTGGTACGACAACGAGTGGGGCTACTCCAACCGGCTCGTGGACCTCGCGCAGAGGGTCCTCTAGGGCGGCCGGTCCGGGGGGATCGATGCGGAGCCTCGATGATCTCGACGTGGGCGGGCGGCGCGTGCTGGTGCGCGTGGACTTCAACGCCCCGCTCACCACCGGCCCTGGCGGGGAGGTCGAGCTCGCCGACGATACCCGCCTGCGCGGGTCGCTGCCGACTGTCGAAGAGCTGCGCGCGAAGGGCGCACGCCTGGTGCTGGTCTCGCACCTCGGCCGGCCCGAGGGCGAGGTCGTACCGGAGCTGTCGATGGCGCCGGTCGCCGCACGCCTGAGCGAGCTGACCGGCGCGCCGGTCGCGCTCGCGCCCGCGGTGGTCGGCGAGGAGGTGCGGGCGCTCACCGAGCAGCTCCGAGACGGGGAGCTGCTGCTGTTGGAGAACGTGCGCTTCGAGGAGGGTGAGACCGCCAACGACCCGGCGTTCGCGCGGGCGCTGGCGGAGCTCGCCGACGTCTACGTCAACGACGCCTTCGGCGTCGCCCACCGCGCCCACGCCTCCACAGAGGGCGTCTCTCACCTGCTGCCCTCCGCCGCCGGGCGGCTGCTCGAAGGCGAGGTGCGGACGCTCACGGGGATCCTCGAGCACCCCGCGCGCCCGCTCGTCGCGATCGTGGGCGGCTCGAAGGTGGCGGACAAGATCGCGGTGATCGACCGCTTCCTGCAGGTCGCCGACGTGGTGGCGATCGGCGGCGCGATGTGCTTCCCGTTCCTCTGCGCGCAGGGGCACTCCGTGGGGAAGTCGTTATGTGGCGAGGAGGACGTCGAGCACGCGCGCCACCTGCTCGCGCGGGCGAGCGACACACACACCCCCCAGCCCGGCCGCGCGCGCCTGCTCGTGCCGAGCGACCTCGTGCTCGGCGACCGCCTCGCCGACGACGCGCAGCACCGGGCGCTCGACGGCGTCGAGGTGCCGGCGGGGTGGATGGGCCTCGACATCGGCCCCGGCACGGCGGAGCGCTACGGGCGCGAGATCGCCCGCGCGGGCACCGTCTTCTGGAACGGCCCGATGGGGGCGTTCGAGTACGCGCCGTTCGCCTCCGGCACACGCGCGGTCGCTGAGGCGATGGCGCGCGCGCCGGGCCTGACTGTCGTCGGTGGCGGTGACTCGGCCTCCGCGCTCGCCCACTTCGACCTGGAGCACTCCGTCGATCACCTCTCCACCGGGGGCGGTGCAACGCTTGAGCTGGTCGAGGGCCGCACGCTGCCCGGCGTCCACGCCCTGGAAGGCGCCTGCGTCTCGTGAGCGCCCGGCCCCTTGCGCTGGCGCGCCCGCCCGCCCGCGTGCGACGTCGGGGTGGTGTGAAGGCGCGGACTGCCTTGCGTTGGTGTGTCGCTCGCCCCGTGTGTGACGTGGGGGTGGTGTGATGGCGCGCACCCCCCTCGTCGCGGGCAACTGGAAGATGTACAAGACCGAGGCGCAGGCCGAGCAGTACATCCAGGCGCTGCTGCCTCGGGTGGCGGCCGTCAGCGGCGTGGACGTCGCCGTCTGCGTGCCGTTCACCGACCTGCGCGCAATGGCCGACTCCGCGCGCGGCTCCCGCGTGGAGGTGTACGCGCAGAACTGCCACCACGAGCCCGAGGGCGCCTTCACCGGCGAGGTGTCCCCGCCGATGCTCGTCGAGACCGGGGCTCACGGCGTCGTGCTCGGCCACTCCGAGCGCCGCGAGCTGTTCGGCGAGACCGACCGCGCGCTCGCGCTGAAGCTGCCCGCCGTCCTCGCCGCCGGCCTGCGCCCGATCCTCTGCGTGGGGGAGACCGAGGCCGAGCGCGCCGCCGGGGACACCGAGCGCAAGCTGCGCCAGCAGATCCGCGAGGACCTCGCCGGACTCGCCGACGCCCAGCTTCCCGAGCTCGCCGTCGCCTACGAGCCGATCTGGGCGATCGGCACCGGGGAGACTGCCACTCCCGAGCAGGCTCAGGACGCCGTCGCCTTCATCCGCGCGCTCGTCGCCGACCGCGCCGGCCCCGAGGTGGGCGCGCGCGTACGGGTCCTCTACGGCGGCTCGGTCAACCCCGAGAACGCCTCCTCGCTGCTCGCGCTGCCCGATGTGGACGGGGCGCTGGTCGGCGGGGCCTCTTTGGAGGCGGACTCGTTCGCCAAGATCGTTCAGGCCGCCTCTTGAGCGTGCCCTGCGTTTGCCTCGTCGTGCTGGATGGTTGGGGTCTCGCCGAGCCCGGCCCCGGCAACGCGGTCTCGCTCGCCCACACCCCCGTGTTCGACGAGCTGTGGGCCACCTACCCCCACACCACGCTCACCGCCTCCGGGCGCGCCGTTGGGCTGCCCGAGGGGCAGATGGGCAACTCCGAGGTCGGTCACCTCAACCTCGGCGCCGGCTCGGTCGTGCGCCAGGACCTCACCCGCATCGATGACGCCGTCCTCGACGGGGTCCTGTCCGAGAACGTTGCGATCAACCACGCGCTCACCTGCTCCGAGCGCGTCCACCTGATCGGGCTCGTCTCCGACGGTGGCGTCCACTCGAGCCTCGGGCACCTCCAGGCTCTCATCGAGCTCGCCGGGCGCCTCTCCGTCCGTGACCTCGTCGTCCACTGCTTCACCGACGGCCGTGACACCCCGCCGGAATCGGGCGTCGAGCACGTCGGCCTGGTGGAGCGCTGGTGCCACGAGCTTTGGCCGCCAGGATCTCACGGCCGGGTGCGCGTGGCCTCCGTTGTCGGCCGCTGGTACGCGATGGACCGCGACCGCCGCTGGGAGCGCGTCCAGGCCGCCTACGACCTGCTCGTCCACGGTAACGCAGCCCACCACGCGCAGACGGGGGTGGAGGCCGTGCAGCAGGCCTACGCGCGTGGCGAGACCGACGAGTTCATCGCCCCCACCTCGGTTGGGGCCGAGGGCCTGATCCGCCCCTGGGACTCCGTACTCTGCTTCAACTTCCGTCCCGACCGCGTCCGCGAGCTGACCCGCGCGCTGGCCGAGCGGGGATTTGGAGACCCGCCCACCCAGGGGAGCCCACCCGCCCCCGAGGCGCTGCCCGGCTGGGAGGGCCGCGGCGGCATCCAACCGGTCGAGCAGTACACCACCCTCACCGAGTACGACGAAGCGTGGTCCTACCCCGTCGCCTTTCCCCCCCAGCGCCCCGCCGTCACGCTCGCCTCCGTGCTCGCCGCCGCGCACGTCCCGCAGCTGCACGTCGCGGAGACCGAGAAGTACGCCCACGTCACCTACTTCTTAACGGCGGCGAGGAGGCCCCCTACGAGCGCGAGCGGCGCCGGCTCGCCCCCTCGCCACGCGACGTGCCCACCTACGACCTCGCCCCCGACATGTCCGCGCGCGCTGTCGCCGACCTGTTCCTCGAGTCCTGGCGCGACCGCCGCGAGGGCGGGTTTCGCTTCGCGGTCCTCAACTTCGCCAACCCCGACATGGTCGGCCACACCGGCGTGATCCCAGCCGCCGTGCGCGCCTGCGAGACCGTGGACGCCTGCCTCGGAGAGGTCGTGCGCGCGGTACTCGACGCCGGCGGTGCCTGCCTCGTCACGGCCGACCACGGCAACGCCGAGCACATGCTCGAGCCCGACGGGTCTCCCTCCACCGCCCACACCTCCAACCCCGTGCCGCTGATCCTCACCCTGCACGCGCTGCGTCTGCTGGCGGGCGAGGGCATCCTCGCCGACGTCGCGCCCACCGTCCTGGAGCTGCTCGGCCTTCCTCAGCCGCGGGAGATGTCCGGGCGTTCGCTGATCCTTGGGTGGGGGTCGTGACGCGACGGCGCAGATCCCCGAGAGTGCTCGGCCTGCTTTTCATCGGGGCCGGCCTCAACCACTTCGCGATACCCCACGCCTACCGCCGCATCGTGCCTCCCGGCCTCGGCGACTGGGTGGACGCCGGCACCGTCGTCACCGTCAGCGGCCTCGCGGAGATCGCGGGCGGGCTCGGCGTGCTGGCGCCCCGCACCCGCCGCTTGGCCGGGTACTGGCTGATCGCGCTGCTCGCCGCGGTGTTCCCCGCCAACCTCCACATGGCCCGCAACCACCAGGAGTTTCGCCGCATCCCCCGCTGGGCGCTGTACGCGCGGTTGCCCCTCCAGCCGCTGCTGGCGCGGTTGGTCTGGCGGGCCACGCGCCGAGATTAAGCGCCCCGCGCTGCTATGTTCGAGTGAGTAGAGAGGGCCGCGTTATGTCCGCAACGACCGCTATGGCAACAGCGACAGCCATCGAGACCGGCTCCACCGTGCCGTGCGTAACCACCGCGGAGGAGCAGGCGCTCAGCGAGGGAGAGCTTCGCGCCTGGCGCGGCCTCAAGCGTGCTCACGCCTCGCTGGCCAAGCGTGTGGACGCCGAGCTCGAGCGCACCCACGGGCTGCCCCTCAGCACTTACGAGGTGCTCCACCACCTCGTCGAGTCCCCCGGCGGGCGCATGCGCATGTGCGACCTCGCCGAGCAGGCCCAGCTCTCGCGCAGCGGGCTCACGCGGCTGGCCGACCGGCTCGAACGGGAGGGGCTGCTGGAGCGTTGCTCCTGCGAACACGACGCCCGCGGCGCCTACGCCTGCCTCACCGACCTCGGCCGCGCCCGGCTGCGCGCCGCCCGTGGCACCCACCTCGCCGTCGTGCGCGAACAGTTCCTCTCCCGCTTCTCCGAGGACGAGCTCGGCGCGTTGGCTGAGATCTGGGAGCGCATCGCCCCCTGTACCGGCGGCTGCCGCGCCGCACAGTAGCTCCCTAGGCCGGCTGGGCGAGTGTCCATCGGCCGCGTCTGCCGTACGGCAGGGTTCCCCGCGGCCGCGCCGGGTCAACTTCCGTCGGCGCCTCGGCGGCGCGTTGGTGGCGCTTGGACTCCGCTGCCGCCTGGAGGGTGCGCTGGTGGCGACGGTGGCGCCGGTGCAGCACAAACACTCCTCCAAGCGCCACCACGACCGCCACTAGGCCGTAGATCCCGAACGTCGTGATCGCGTTGCTCGCCGACTGACCCACGTAGTAGGCGATCAGCCCCACCGCCGTCGCCCAGCAGATCCCTCCGAGCGCGTTCCACAGGAAGAACGTGCGCCACCGCATGTGGTTGGCGCCCGCCAGCCACGACGCCCACGTGCGCAGGCCAAGGAGGAAGCGCCCGAAGAACACCGCCTTCGGCCCGTGGCGTACGAAGAACGGCTCGCCCGTCTCCAGCACCGCCAACCGCTGGCGGGCGAAGGGTCCCGGCTTTTCCAGCAGCCACCGGCCCCCGCTGCGGCCGATCTGGTAGCCGACGTTGTCGCCCACGATCGCCGCCAGCGCCGCCACCGCGATCACCAGCTCGATCTGGAGTTTGCCCCGGCTCGCGAACACCCCGCCCACGATCACCGCCGTCTCGCCCGGCAGCGGCACCCCGGCCGACTCCGCCGCCACGAGCAGGCCGAGGATCGGGTAGCCCCAGACTTCGACCAGGTGGCCGACGTCGATCAGCGAGGCGAGCATGGGTGTCACTCTAGGATGCCGCGGTGGCCGCGCTCACGATCGAAGCTCGCGACGGCACCTCGCTCGCCCGCGCGGGGACGCTGCACACGGCCCGCGGGAGCGTGCGCACCCCCGCGTTCGTGCCGCTCGCCACGAAGGCCACCGTCAAAGGGCTGCTGGCCGAGGAGGTCGCTGCGCTCGGCTACGACATGGTGCTCGGCAACACCTTCCACCTGCTGCTCTCCCCCGGCCCCGAGCTGATCGAGCGACTCGGGGGCCTCGGCCCGTTCATGGGCTGGGAGCGGCCGACGATCACCGACTCGGGGGGTTTTCAGGTCTTCTCGATGGGCCACGGCACCGTCGCCGACGAGATCAAGGCCCGCCCCTCCGGGGTTGGATCGCGCCCCTCCGGGTCCAGATCCCGCCCACCCGGCGCCGGCGAGACCGGGGCGATCCTCGCGATCGAGGAGGAGGGGGTGCGCTTCCGCTCCTACGTGGACGGGCGCGAGCGGTTCCTCTCGCCGGAGGGCTCGATGGCGGTGCAGGCGGCACTGCGTTCGGACATCGCGCTCGTGTTCGACGAGTGCACCCCCTTCCATGTCGATCGCGACTACACCGAGCGCTCCACCGAGCGCACCCACCGGTGGTTGACGCGCTGCCTGGCCTGGCACGCAGAGCACGGGCCCCCCGGCCAGCTGGTGTACGGGATCGTGCAGGGCGGCGTCTACGAGGACCTGCGCCGAGCCTCCGCGGCAGTGGTCGCCGACAGCGGCTGCGACGGGGTCGCCATCGGCGGCTCCCTGGGGGCGGACAAGGCGCAGATGTACGAGGTGGTGGGCTACGCCACCCGCGAGCTCGGCGGGGCCCGCGAGCCTCTGCCCCGCCACCTGCTGGGGATCGGCGAGGTGGACGACCTGATCGCCGGGGTGGAGCTCGGGATCGACACCTTCGACTGCGCGATGCCCACTCGTCTCGGCCGCCACGGCACCGCGCTCGTCCCTGACCCCGCGAACCGCTGGCGCCTGGATCTCGTCAAGGGCCGCTGGCGCGAGTCCGAGGAGCCCCTCATGGAGGGCTGCCCCTGTCCCGCCTGCGCGCGGGGACTCTCGCGCGCCTACCTCTCCTACCTCGCCCGCGCCGGGGAGCTCACCGCGCAACGCCTGCTCACGCTCCACAACCTCGCATTCCTCGCCCGCCTGATGGCCGACCTGCGCGGCGCGCTCTTCGCCGGACGCTTCCCCGAGGTCGCCGCCGCGCTGCGGGCCGGCGTGGCGCCGGGGGAGGCCGCGCGAGTGTTCCATCCCAAGTGAGCCCTACTCTGCCTACCGGCATTCCGGTGTGGTGTAAGAGGCAACATGGGCGACCGTCACTCGCCAGCTGCCGGTTCGAGCCCGGCCGCCGGAGCCAGCGAGTAGTAGGCAACGGATAAGACTGCTAGTCTTGCGGGACGAGTGACGGTCGCCCCGTCCGTAAAGGACGGCAGTCTTACCGAAAGGCCCGCGCAAGTGGGCCTTTCGCCTGCTACCGGGTGTTTTCGCTGACGAGCTGCTGCAGCGCGGCGGAGGTGTGTTCGACGTCGGAGTAGACGACGTTGCGCAGTGTGACCTTGGTGGGGGCGGGCGCGGTGGCGACGATGACCGCGACGACCACCACGACGAGCAGCAGCAGCGCGAAGAGCGTGGCGAACAGGCGCCGTCCGCGCGAGGCCCTGCGCCGGTCGGGGGCGGCCGCAAGCGGTTCCACGCGAGCGGGAGGCGGCCCCGGCCGCGGTTGACGAACGGCGACCGCCCCGCCGCGGGACGGCGCGCGGCCGCGACCGGCCCCGGCATCCGCGGACGAGCGTCCTGACCCGGCGCCTGCGGTTCCCGCGGCGCCCGCGGCCCCGCCGGCGAGCAGCGAGGTGGCCGCGGTGGCGTGGCGAGGGGGTCCGCCGCCAGGCTCGGCGGGCGCAAGGCCCCGCTGCGCGTCGCTCATCGCGCGGCCCATCTCGCGCGCGGTGCGGTAGCGCTCGCGGGGGTCGAGCGCGAGCGCGATCGCCACCGCGTCCGCCAGCTCGGGGCCGACGGCCGCCACGAGGGTGTCGAGCATCGGGGGCTCCTCGCGCTGCTGCTTGAGCGCGAGCTCGGTGAGCGAGGCGGCTTCGTAGGGCAGGCGCCCGGAGATCAGCTGGTAGGTGACGACCCCGAGCGCGTAGAGGTCGGCGGGGGGCCCCGCTTCCTCGCCGCGCGCCTGCTCGGGGGCGAGGTAGGCGGCGGTGCCGAGCACGGAGCCAACCTGAGTGATGCTCGACTGCTCGGTGGCCTTCGCGATCCCAAAGTCCGCGAGCTTCACCTCGCCCTCGAGCGAGCGCAGCAGGTTGCCGGGCTTGACGTCGCGGTGCACCACCCCGTGGCGGTGCGCGTAGTACAGGCCCTCGCACGCCTGCTCGATGATCGAGGCGGCCTCGTCAACCTCGACCCACCCCTCGTCGCGCAGGATCTCCGCGCAGGAGCGGCCCTCGATGTACTCCATCACGATGAAGTGCTGGCCGGTGCGCTCGTCGAGGCCGGAGTCGAACACCTGCACGATGTTGGGGTGCACGAGGCGGGCGGCGGCCTGCGCCTCGCGTTGGAAGCGCGAAACGAACGTGGGGTCCTCCGCGAGGTGCTCGGCGAGCAGCTTCACCGCGACCTGGCGCTCCAGGCGCCGGTCGAAGGCGAGGTGCACGGTGGACATGCCCCCGTAGCCCAGCCGACCCTCCAGGCGGTAGCGCCCCGCAATCTCCACGGCGCTCACCGGCCTCGACCCCCGTGGGCGGGGTGGCACGGCGCGCGCGGGACGGGCGCCGCGGGCTCCACGGCGCTCACTGTTCGGCTCCCCCGCTGCCGGTACCTCCGCTGCCAGTGCCGCCGGAGGCGCCGCCGCCGTTCTTGGCGCCTTCCCCGGGGCCGCCGCTTTCCCCGGCCTGGCCTTCGCCGTTGCCAACCCCAGGCGCGGTGCCACCTTCGGTGCCGGAAGGCGTGGTGGCGCTCGGCGTGGTGGAGGCTCCGGTACCGGTAGTGGAGGTCTGTTCACCGGTGGTGGTGGGTGTTTCGGTGGTGGCGGTGGGGGGCGCGGCGGCTTTCGTGGTGGAGGTCGATTCGCCCGTGGTCGTGGTCTGCGCAAGCGGCTGGGCACAGAGCGCGAGGGCGCGCGCGTGCAGGTCGGAGATGCCTTCTTCCAGCCGCGCGCGCAACCCGGCGTCGACGGAGCTGGGCAGGGTGTGGTAGTCGTTTTCGGTCGTGCGGAGCGCGGCTTCGGTGCCTGTACAGTCGCCGTCGCCCGCCTTCGCGGCCGCTTCGACCGCCTGGAAGTCGCGCAGCAGCGGACCGGCGGACTGTGCCGGGATGAGACCGGCGCCGGAGCTCCCGCAGGAGACGAGTACGGCGGCGCCCACGCCGAGCACGGCAGCGGAAAGGAGGCGCATGAAACCCACACGGCGGGGGCTGCTGGGGGGGTCTCCACGGCGGGGAGCCCCAAGGCGTGAGGCCAGCCGGCGCAGGATGTCACGGCGGAGCCGGTTGTCGGGGCGACGCACGGTCACTGACCGTACTCCAGCCGCTCAGCGAGCGAGTCGGGCAGGCGGGCGGCACGAATCGAGGCGGCGGCGCCGGCGATGTCGTAGGGGGTGCGCCGGTAGGAGGCGGTCCACCCGTCGAGGTCGAGCTCGAGCCACGCCGCGCGGGGGTCCCCGTCGCGCGGCTGGCCGACGGAGCCGGGGTTCAGCAGCCACTCGCCGTCGGCGAGGTCGAGCACGGACCCCTCGCGGCGGGTCCCACCAGAGGCGAGCTCGCCCGCCACGCGCGCGAAGGAGAGCGCGACGTGGGAGTGGCCGATCAGGCAGACCCGCTCGCGTTGGTGGTCGAGGCAGAGCTCGGCGAGCAGAGCGGAGAGCACGTACTCCCACACGGGGTCGCGCGGGCTCGCGTGGTAGAGGCCCACGGGCCCCTCCTGCGCCTGGGGGTGCAGGCCGGCGAGGAACGAGCGGCTGGTGGGGGCGAGCACCTCCTGGGTCCACTGCACCGAGAGGCCGGCGCCGCGGGAGAAGTCCGACAGCGGCAGCTGCCCGAGCACGGCGAGGTCGTGGTTGCCGGCGAGGCACACCGCGGCGTGTGCGCGGGCGAGCTCTACGCAGGCGTCGGGGTCGCCTCCGTAGCCCACGAGGTCCCCGAGGCACCAGAGCTCCGCGGCGTCGCTCGCGGCGACGGCCTCGAGCACCGCCTCGAAGGCGTGCCGGTTGCCGTGGATGTCAGAAACGATCGCGACCTTCATCGTTGCAGGGTAGGAGCCCCGCGACCTACGCGCCGTCACACCCGTGGGCGAGGTGCAAGTGCGCGTGCACGGCCGGGGGCGGAGACCGTCCCGGTGCGCTCCTCAACCCTCCTCGCCGCCCACTACTCGGGCAGGTTCTTGATGTCCTCGCGGGTGCGCCACTTGGAGTAGTTGTCCTCCATCGCGTCGATCAGCTCGCGCATGAACCGTGGGGAGAGGTTCACGCGGGAGACGACCACGCCGGGGACCTCTTCGGCCTCGACCTCGTGGTCGACGCGCGCGAAGGTCACCGTGAACTCGTAGTCGGAGTGGCTGACGTTGGCGAAGTTGGCGTACACGCCCCCCATGATCTCGGGGGAGAGGTGGATGTTGATGTGGCGCTCGGCGCCCTGGTCGTCGTCGGTCACAGGCCAGCCCTTCCTGCCGGGGGGAGGTCGGGAGGGGGGCCTGCCCCCCGCCCGCTCCAGAGGTGGATGTTGATGTGGCGCTCGGCGCCTGAGTCGTGGTCGTTCATAGGTTGCCTTGTTGGGGGGAGGTCGGGGGGGGCCTCCCTCCGCTACGCTCGGCGCCTGAGCGTGGTCGTTCACCAGGCTAGTATCGCAACCTGTGCGCGTGACCGTACTCGGCGAGGCCCGCGTGAGGGCGCCCTTCGCCGACGACGTGGCCCACTACAGCAAGCTGCTCTCCCGCTACGTGCAGCTGGAGCTGGTGGAGGTGCGCGACGCGCAGGCCCTCGCGCGGCGAGTCCCGCGGGGGGCGTTCATCTCGTTGCTGGCCGCCGAGGGGACGGCGTACGACAGCCTCGCCTTCAGCGCCTTCCTGGAGGAGCGCCGCCGCGAGGGGGCGGAGGTCGCGTTCGTCGTCGGAGGTCCCCACGGAGCGCCGCCGCTGGAGCGGGTCGACCACCACCTGTCGCTGGGCGCGTGGACGCTGCCACACCAGCTCGCGTGGGTGGTCCTGTTGGAGCAGGTGTACCGGGCGCATAAGATCCTTGCGGGTGAGCCCTACCACTACTGAGGCGACTCGCCGTCTAGCGATACCAACCTGCACCTCCCAGCAGCACTCCGAGCCAGCCCCACCATGCCAAGCCCCCACACTCCCAGGACTGAGCAGCCTGCCACGGTGATGGCCAACGGGCCCCGCACGCCGCTGGAGGGTTTGCGGGAGGCGGTGCTCGCGGCGGCGGCGGGGATGTCCGGTTCCTCTCGCGGCCCGGAGGGAGTGACCCTCGAACGCCCCCCGAGGGTCGAGTTCGGCGACTACTCGACCAACGCCGCGCTGTTGCTGGCCCCCGGCGAGGGCGCCCCGCCCCGCGAGGTCGCTCAGAGGCTGGGGGCGGAGTTGCAGGAGCGGGTAGGAGGGGACCTCGAGCGCTTCGAGGTCGCCGGGCCGGGCTTCGTGAACTTGTTCCTCGGGGACGACTGGCACCGGCGTTCGCTGGCGGCGGTGCTGGCAGCCGGCGAGCGGTACGGCGCGGGGGGGACGGCGCGCAGCGAGCGGGTGTTGGTGGAGTTCGTGAGCGCGAACCCGACGGGGCCGATGCACGTCGGCCACGCGCGCAACGCTGCCTACGGCGACGCCCTCGCGCGGGTGCTGACGCTGCACGGGCACGAGGTGACGCGGGAGTTCTACGTCAACGACGCGGGCTCCCAGGTGCGCAAGCTGGGCGAGTCGATCGCCGCGTGGGCGCGTGGGGAGGAGGTACCGGAGGACGGCTACCGCGGTGAGTACGTGGGGCGGCTCGCGCAGAGCGTGGCGGACGCCGCCACCGCTGACCCCGCGCAGGTGGGACGCGCGGCGGTGGGGGTGGTGGTCAGCGAGATGCAGAGCTCGCTGCGGGCCTTCGGCGTGGAGCCCTTCGACCACTGGCAATACGAGAGCGAGCTCCACGAGGGCACCCCGAGCCGGGTGCAGCGGACGCTCGCAAGACTGGAGGAGCGAGGGCACACGTACCGCAGCGAGGGGGCGGTGTGGCTGCGCACGACCACGTACGGGGACGACAAGGACCGCGTGGTAGTGCGCGCGAACGGGGAGCACACGTACTTCGCCTCGGACATCGCCTACCACGAGGACAAGCGCGAGCGGGGGTTCGAACGCCAGGTCGACATCTGGGGCGCGGACCACCACGGGTACGTCGCGCGGATGAAGGCGGCGTACGAGGCGCTGGGCGCCGACCCGAACCACCTGGAGATGGTGATCATGCAGCTCGTGCACCTCGTGCGCGGGGGCGAGCGCACGCAGATGAGCAAGCGGGCGGGGGAGTTCGTGACACTGGAGGAACTCGTGGAGGAGATCGGGGTGGACGCGGCGCGGTGGTTCCTGCTGTCGCGCTCGCACGACACGACGATCGACCTCGACCTCGACCTCGCGCGCAGGGAGTCCAACGAGAACCCCGTGTACTACGTGCAGTACGCGCACGCACGGATCGCCTCGGTGCTGGCGAAGGCGGGCGAGGCGCGCGTCGCGGCGGCGCTCGCGGAGGTGGCCGAGGCGGCGGAGTCGCAGCCGGGCGGCGCGGGTGAAGAGCCGCTGCACCCCTCCGAGCGGGCGCTCGTGAAGCGGCTGCTGGCGTTCCCGGGCGAGGTGTGGGAGGCTGCGCAACGCCGGGCGCCACACAGGATCGCGGCGTACGCGCTGGAGACGGCGCAGGACTTCACGGCGTTCTACCGCGACTGCCGCGTGGTCGGCGCGGAGTCCGCGGCCCAGGAGTCGCAGCGGATCGCACTGTGCGTGGCAGCGAGGGGCACGATCGCCCGCTGCCTGGAGGACCTGTTGGGGGTGGGCGCGCCGCAGGAGATGTAAGGCTGGGCGGGTCGCAGGGGGAGCGTGGGGCGGCGGCGAGGGCGATCCGCGAGGCTGTCCTCCGCGGGCCCGGACCGCCCAGGGGCGCTCAGTCGAAGCGAGCGATGTCGGCCTCGAGGCGCGCGGCGTCGGCGGCAGACAGCGTCGGGGAGGACGCGTCCACCGCGGCGGCCGCGGCGCGGGCACGGCGGCGCCAGCGGGGCAGGAGCAGCCCAAGGAGCGCGAGCAGCGCGAGCACGACGAGGGGGGGCACGAGGTAGGCGGCGAGGTCGAACCCGTGGGCGGGCGGGAGCGCGAGCACCGCGGGGCCGTACTGAGCGACGAGCGCGCGCTTGATCTGCGCTTCGGTGTCGCCCTGGAGGATGAGGCCCTGGATGAAGGCGCGCTCGCGGGAGGCCTGCTGGGACTGAGCGACGAGGAGCGGGATTTTGCAGGTGACGCACATCACCTGGCCTTCGACGGTGGGCAGCGTGGTCCGGGGCGCCACGGCCCCGGCGGCGAGCGCGGGGGAGGCGCAGACAGCGTGGAGGACAGCGGCGAGCACGACCAGTACAAGCGCGCGAGGCGCCGAGTGGTTGGGTTTGGGGCTCATCCGCGAGTGTGAGTAGGGCATCGGGGTGGTGTGCCCGGGGCCTCCTACCCCGGGGCAGCGCGTGGGGGGACCACCCGGGCGAGGGTTCACGCGCTCTCCGCGAGCCGCAGGGCGCGGGCGAGGAACGGCGGTTCGACCTCGCCACGGGAGATCGCGACGACGTGCCCGGAGGGGTCGATGAGGAAGCTCTCGGGCAGCTGGGCGGTGCCGAAGGCGGAGCGGCCGTATTCGCCCGAGCCGTCGACGAGGTTCGGGAAGGTGAGGTGGTAGCGGCGTAGGAACGTAAGCGAATCGGAGGTGATGTCCTCGTAGGTGACCCCGAGGACGGTGGCGCGGTGGCGGATGAGCTCGCGCTGCAGGCGCTCGAGCGCGGACGCCTCGACCTGGCATCCCGTGCACCAGGAGGCCCAGAAGTTGAGGACGACGACGTGGCCGCGGTAGGAGGCGAGCGAGTCGCTGCCCCCTCCGGCGAGCGCGGGCAGAGCGTGGGTGGCTTGCGGCGCGAGCGGCTGCCGGCCTTCGGCGAGGGCCTGGTCGAGGGTGCGGGAGGGTCCCTGGTGGGTGACCCCGTAGACGAGCAGCCCGAGCAGGGCGGCACCGAGGAGCGTCGCGAGGGCGGGTCCGAGCAGTCGTCGCATGGGCCTGAAAGGGTAGTGCCAGGGCAGCCCGGCGGACGCACAGCCGAAGGCGGCTGCTCGGTCTCAGTACGACGCAGCCTCAACAGAAGGGCGTAAGATCAAGCCAGTGCGGTGGTAGCTCAGTTGGTAGAGCACAAGCTTCCCAAGCTTGGGGTCGCGAGTTCGAATCTCGTCCGCCGCTTTCGCTGGGGGAGCCGCATGTGGATCTGTGGAGCGGTGTGTGGCTCCGTTGGCCGGGGAGGGTGAGGCGGTCAGATACCGACAGTAGCGGGCCGAACGGACAGGAATCTGCGGTAATGGTGCGGTAACGGGCTCGGCGTAGGCGGTGGATCGCCCTCCCGAGTGCGGTCGGTCCCCGTTCGCGCTCAACCATCACGCCTCGCCTTCGGCTCGCTGGGCTTCACTCCCACGACGCGAGCAAGAGGCAGGGTCGTTGAGATCCGTCTCGTGGCTTGGTGCCCGCCTTTGGAGTGTCTTGCGGGCCTGCGCTCCCTCGGGACGGGGAGACTTTTGAGGAGCTCCCAGAACGAGTGGTCCTCGAACAGGTCGGCGAGGATCAACAGCACGAGAAGGCCCGGCTCGCACTGCCCCCGCTCGATCATGCCGATCTCGTTGCGGTGGACGTTGGCGACTTCCGCGAGTCCTTCATCCGGCTCGGGCCACTCCCTCGCGCAGTACGTCGCGGACCCGAGATACTGCACCGCCTCTCTCAGACGCACCGCGAGTAGGAGTAATGCCTCGGAGTTGGCCTCCTCACGGTCGAGTAGCCGGCCGGCGTCCTGTACCGCGCGGCGGGCGTCTTCGCGGAGCCCGTCGATTCGCTCGACCGCCACCTTGCGGGTTTGCTTCCAGAATCGATGCTGCGGGGACTCCGGCAGGGCGACGGTTCGGCGTGCTCGTGCCACTTGTGTGCGTCCCTTCTCGGTCAGCACCAGCCGGAGCACCCCGTGGCGCTTCACACGCTCAAGCGCCCCGGCGTCGATCAGTTCCAGCGCGTCGAGCGTCTGCGCGCACAGTGACGCCCGGATCGCCTCGTCATCGGCGATCGTCAGGACGCCCTCGGCCGCAAGGTCCTCCACGGCCGACTCGATCTCTTCCGGGAGTACGTCCACCAGTTCGCGCTCCAGCTCTGCTCGCGTCCATTGCTCGGGGTGGTCGTCGCGGAGCACCTGCAGGACGATCCCCCGCTTGGCGCGTTCGCGCCGAGCGCGGCGAACTCGGAGAACACGAGATCCTGCTCCCGAGTGTCCACTACGGCCTGCGCGAGGGCGACCTGATCGCGTTCATCGCGCAGCACCGTCCGGTGGGGCAGCCGCGGGTCGAGAACGGCACTCGCGGGCAGGTGAGTGCCATCGACGAGCGGGGTGTGATCGTTACGCTCGACGGGTCACAGCGCCGGGTGCAGCTCGCCGGCGAGCACCTTGACTCTCTGAGGCTCGCGTATGCCCAACACGTCTACCGTCAGCAGGGCGCGACCGTCGAGCGCTCCGTCGTTCTGACCGGCGGATGGCAGACCAGCAAGGAGACAGCCTACGTCGAGGCGACCAGGGCACACCACGGCACCACCTGGTTCGTCGCCCGCGAGGACCTCGGCGAGGAAGGCCAGGACGCAAGGAGGATCACGAGCTTGGCGCAGAAGATGTGCAACAGTCGCGCCCAGACCCCTTCGCTCGCGCACCGCGAGCTGCCCAACCCCGAATGGGCAACCGGGCTCGACCTCGGGCCGCTGCGGCCACTGCGCCTCGCCCGCCGACTCGCCTCACGGCACGGAACCACGACCGCGTGCCTGGCCGGACCCCCGATCACAGCCCGGGTCGCGGTCATTGAGGCTGGGAAGTCGGAGACAGCGAGCGGGGCGGGGTACAAGGGAGATCGGATGATCGCGCAGAGCGGTTTGAATCCCCCGTCTGCCTCTGATAGAACCCTCGGAATGTCCCGTGTACTGGAACTGGTGGTGGGCGTCGTGCGGTTAGCGTGGGCGTGTTTGGCGATCCGACCGAGACGGCGGGACCGGCGTGCCCGCGCGCGAGCCGCAAGAAATGTAGCGCTCGGCGCATCTCAAGTTGTGCTGCTGACTGCCTCGCAAGCCACGGTGTTGGCCTTGGGGCCGTCAGGGATGGTGGTGCCTGAAGTGGCGGCGGCTGAATCGGTCTGCACGGACACGTTTGCCGTGAGCGAAGGGGAATGGTCGACGCCGGGGAACTGGGCGGAAGGGCACGTTCCGGGGTCGAGCGATGTGGCGTGCATCGGGTCGGGGAAGACGGTCAGGGTTTTCGAAGCGGGCAGCCAGGCTGGTGTGGTTCAGGGCGAAGGAACGCTTGATCTCGGGGGTGGGTCCCTTGAAGTGTCGGACGCGCTGGAAGTGTCGAGCCTGCACGCGCTCACTCTTACCGGCGGCATCTTGACCGGGGCGGGCACTGTCGATGTCTCTGGGTCGCTGAGCTGGGAAGGCGGGGGAATGGCGGGCTCCGGGTCGACGGTCATCACGTCCGGTGCGACAGCGTCTCTGGGCGACGTCAATATCGAAGGGTCGCGTCAGGTGCTCAACGAAGGCACGGCAACGGACGGCTCGAATACCTTCACGATGTCGGAAACCGCGGTGTTCAAGAACACGGGGACGTTCAAGGCGAACAACGAAGGCTCGCCACCAGTGTTCAGGGTATCTACAGGCACCCCGAAGATCGTGAACACTGGGCTGTTCGAGAAGACCGCCGGTACCGGCCGCACGGAAATCGGGATACCCTTCGAAAGCGAAGGGACGATCGATGGCGCGAGCGGCGAGCTGCGCTTCTACAGCGGCACAGCAGTGGCACTCGGTGCGAGCACGCTCGAAGGCTCGATCGAAAACTTCGCTACGACGACCGCCGGCAACCTGAAAGCGTCGAACGTGACGTTGCACGTGGGCGGCGGTTCGTTCAGCGTGTCGAGCGGGAAGACCGCCACGATCGGAACGCTGGAACAGACGGGTGGTACCCTGACCGGCGCGGGCACCGTAGATGTGTCCGGGTCGCTGACGTGGGAAGGTAGCGGGATGGCGGGTTCCGGGTCGACGGTCATCGGGTCTGGTGCTACTGCCTCGCTGAGCGATGTCTATATCGAAGGGTCGCGTCTGGTGCTTAACGAAGGCATAGCGACGTACACGTCGAGTTCCTTCACGATGTCGGAAACCGCTGTATTCAAGAACACAGGGACGTTCAACGCGAACGCCGAAAGCTCGCCGCCCGCGTTCAGGGTGCAGGGCGGCGGCACGCCGAAGATCGTCAACACCGGGTTGTTCGAGAAGACCGCGGGAAGCGGCCGCACGGAAATCGGGATACCCTTCGAAAGCGAAGGCACGATCGATGGCGCGAGCGGCGAGCTGCGATTCTACAGCGAAACGGCCGTGGCGCTCGGTGCGAGCACGCTCGAAGGCTCGATCGAAAACTTTGCTACGGTGACGGCGGGCAGCTTGAAAGCGTCGAAAGCGGCATTGGTGTTGGGGGGTGGTTCGTTCAGTGTGTCGAGCGGGAGTACCGCTACGATTGGGACCTTGGAATCGATTAATGCGAGCGGCATATTGACGGGAGCGGGTACGGTCGATGTGTCTGGGTCTCTCGCAACGAACTACGGTGTGATGAAGGGATCTGGTTCGACTGTGATCCTCCCTGGTGCTACGGCGACGCTTGGCAACACGTACTTGGAAGAAGCGCGTTCGTTGGTGAATGAAGGTCTTGTGACGTTTGGTGAAGGGGACATCACGATGACTGCGACGGCCGAGATCAAGAACTTGGCGACGTTCAAGGCGAATGCGGAGTCGACTTCTCCGGTCATCAAGATAGGCGAAGGCGGCACGCCGAGAATCGTCAACAGTGGCGTGTTCGAGAAGACTTCGGGGACGGAAAGAGGGGAAGTCGAACCGCACTTTGAGAATCTCGGGAGCATCAAGGAAGAAACCGGCAAACTCGATTTCCTCAAACCGATCAAGGCTGAACCGGAAACGCAGTACGGCGGCTCGGAAAACCCGTCGGCGCCGGGGCAGGCGCCGCTCCCGAAGTGCGGCGACCCAGTGGATTGCGCGACGGGGAACTTCTCGGAGGCGCAGACCGATCTCGCTGTCGGCGGGCGTGGCGTTGGGCTGGCTTGGACGCGCTACTACAACTCGCAGGCCGCGGCGGCGGCGAACACGAAGGGTATGTTCGGCTATGGGTGGAGCAGCGCGTTGAGCGACCATCTCGTGGTCGAAGCGGGCACCAAAGCAATGCTGGTTCAGGCGGACGGAAGCACGGTGCCGTTCACGGACAGTGGCGGGAAATACACCGGTCCGGAATGGTCGGAGGACACGTTTGGTGGCTCGTCGTCGGGTTATACGTTGCGATTGGCGAACCAGACGATGTATAAATTCAACGGCAGTGGCAGATTGGAAAGCGTGATCGATCGTAATGGGAATGAAACCACGCTCACGTATAACGGGGCAGGTCGCCTGGAAAAAATTACGGACCCTGCTGGCCGTAAAATAACGCTTGCATATAATGGCGAAGGGTTGGTGGAAAGCGCGAAAGACCCGATGGGGCATACGGTGAAATATACGTATGAATCGGGGGAGCTTGCGAGCGTGACGGAGCCGGGTGAATCGAGTGCGCGATGGCAGTTCAAATACAACGGTTCGCACGAGATAACGACGATGACCGACGGGCGTAGTGGTAAAACCGTCAATGAATACAACGGCGCCAACCAGGTCACCTCGCAGGAAGACCCGATGGGGCATATCACGACGTTCGAATACGAAGCTTTCCAGACGAAGATCACGAACAAAGCGACAGGTGATGTGATCGACGAGCAATTCGACAGCAATGGCCTGCCCTTTGCGGTCACGCGGGGTTACGGCACGTCGAGCGCGACGACCGAGAGCTTTACGTACAACACCATAAACGAGCCGCTGACCGTCACCGATGGCAATGGACACACAACCGAATACACCTATAACGGCTCTGGGGATCGGACAAGCATGACCGACCCCGACAAAGATAAAACGGAATGGACATACGACGGCACCCATGATGTTCTGACGGTCGAGACGCCGAAGGGCGAGATCACGACGATCAAACGCAACAGCGGCAATGGGAACGCGGAAACGATCGAACGCCCAGCGCCCGGCGGCAAAACGCAGATTACGAAATACAAATATGGCGGCCACGGGGAAGTGGAAAAGGTCACCGACGCGCTGGAACACACGTGGACGTATGGGTACGATACGAAGGGCGACAGGACCTCGGAAACGAGTCCGGAAACCGAGAAGCGGACATTGGGGTATAACGAAGACTCGCAGGAGGCCTGGACGATCAGCCCAGGGGGGAACGCGAGTGGCGAATTGACGAAGTACATGACGAGCATCGAACGCGACGAACGGGGCCGTCCACTCAAGGTCACTGATCCGCTCGGGCATACCGCCAAATACGTCTACGACGGGAACGGGAACATTGAATCGGTGACCGATGGCAATGGGCACAAAACGACATACACCTATAGCGCGGATAACGAGCCGACCAAACTCAAAGAGCCCAATGGGACGGTGACCGAAACGGAATACGACGGCGAGGGCCGTATTATCAAGCAGATCGACGGGAACAAACACGCCACCGAATACGTCCGGAACGCGGTCGGCGAGGTCACCGAAGTGATCGACCCGCTCAAACGCAAAACCAAAAAGGAATACGATGCGGCAGGGAACCTGACGAAATTGACCGACCCCGAAGGGCGCACCACGACCTACACCTACGACGCGGCCAACCGCCTCAAAGAAATCGCGTACTCCGACGGAAAAACGCACTCGGTCAAATACGAATACGACGCGGACGGCGACCGCACGAGCATGGTCGACGGGACCGGGACGACGAGCTACACCTACGATGAACTCGACCGCCTGACCAAAACCGAAGACGGCCACGGCGATAAAGTCAGCTACGAATACAACCTCGATAACGAGCGGACCAAAATCACCTACCCCAGCGGCAAATCGGTTACCCGGACCTATGACAATGATGGGCGACTGCAGAGCGTCACGGACTGGTTGGCCCACACCACGAAGTTCACATACGATCCTGACTCCGATCTAAAAGCCACGACCTACCCAGAAACCAAAGGCGAAGCCGAAAACAAAACCGAAGACACGTACACATACAACGAAGCCGACCAGGTGACCCAGGTCAAGATGGTCAAGGGCACCCTATCGCTCGCACAGATCAACTACGCCCGCGACAGCGACGGACAGGTCAAGGCCAACACCGAAAAGGGTCTCCCCGGCGAAGAAAATCACACCTATACCTACGACGAAAACAACCGCCTCGTCAAAGCCGGCGGCACCCACGAATGGGAATACGACGACGCGAACAACCCGACCAAGATTGGCACCCGCTCCTACGCCTACAACGCCGCGGACGAGCTCGAAACACGCAACAGCTACACCTACAACGAAGAGGGCGCGCTCACCAAGACCACCCCGACCAAAGCCCCGGCGACGACCTACGGCTACGACCAGGCCGGCAACCTGATCTCGGTCACAAGGCCCGAAGAAGGCGGCACCAAAAGCATCAGCGACACCTACACGTACAACGGCGAAGGATTGCGCGCCAGCCAAGCCAACAGCGAAGGCACCAAGTACATGGCCTGGGACGTCGCCGAAGAAGTGCCCCAGATCCTCAACGACGGCCAGAACAGCTACGTCTACGGCCCAAACGGCACCCCGATCGAGCAGATCAACAGCGAAGGCAAGGCGCTCTTCCTCCACCACGACCAGCAGGGCTCGACCAGACTACTGACCGGATCGACCGGTATCGTAGAAGGCGCCATGACCTACGATCCCTACGGCAACCAAATCGCCAGCTCGGGCACCAAGACGACCCGCTCGGCTACGACGGCCAGTACACCAACACAGATACGGGCCTGATCTACCTCCGTGTGCGAGAGTACGACCCAGCGATCGACCAGTTCATGAGCGTCGATCCACTGGAGACAATGACGCGGGAACCCTACAGTTACGCGGCGGACAATCCGCCTAATTACTATGATCCGAGCGGCCTGTTCCTGGGAGTACCCGGGACGCCGACCGATGGCGAAGTCGTCAATGCCGTCAAGGAAGGCGCAGAAACGGTGAGACAGGGCGTCACAGAAGGGGCAGAAGCGGTGGGCCACGGCGTCGCGGAGGGAGCCGAAGCGGTGGGCCATGGCGTTGTAGAAGGGGCCGAAGCGGCAGGACAGTACGTAGCCACCCATCCAGGGCAGATAGCTGAGTACGCAGCTGCTGGAGCGTGCGTATTTGGAGGTCCGGTGGCGTGCGCTGCGGTGACAGCTTTTGCGTTTCTTACCAATACCTTTGCGAATGCGGAAAGCTCCTGCGGATTCTCTGTAGGTCGTGAGGGCCTCATAGCAGGCGAGGCGACACTCGGCGCGTTGCCCGGGGCGGGTCTCGCAGTTCCCGAGGCCCTCGGCTTGACGACTGAGGCAGGGCCGGCGATCAACGCGTATTTGGCTGCCCCTGGCGTTGTCATCACAACACTGGAGCCAGCGATAGATCGCCGCGTGCTTGGAGGCGAATAGCAGAGTGCGCGCGTCGGTAGATTCGACGAACCCAACAGTACCGGGGGCGGGACAGACATTCCGCACTGTTGGCTCGATACGTTTTGGTGGAGCATACGGTCTAATGGGCGCAATCGTGCTGATTATCCTTGGAGCTTCGGCGCATGGCGCTCATGCTACTGCTGGGCGAGTAGTAGCATATGTTGGGTCTGGGCTCATGATAGTTCTCAGCGTCCGGATACTCACTGTAGGCGTACATGCCACGAAAGATCATGTTCGGATACGCAATATACTCATAACTCGTCAGGTGCAATGGGCTGACGTTGAGCAATTCTCATTTGGGCCATTGCGCCTCTTTCCTGCTGTCGGCATCGCGACGCTACGTGATGGAAGAAAGCTCGCGATGACCGGCATCTCGATCGGTCGCGTGGCGCGCAAGAAGGCGCGCGCGAACGCAGCATCGCTTATCAGTGAACTCAACCAGTTGCTCGAAGAGCATCGCACCAGTGAACTAATGACCAGTTAGGCGGGGCACAGCATCGGTTCGCTCTTGAAGGTTAGTTCGTGCTTTGCGCCACCAGCCCGTCCGCGGTGTCCGGCGCGTTGAAGGCGAAGTACAGCTGGATGACCTCGTCGATGGTCTGGCCACCCGTGTTGCCGTTGGCCTCCTTGGCGTCGAGGTCGAGCAGGAAGCGGCGGAGGCTGTCGTTGCCGCGGCGCTCGGCCGCGATGTAGGTCTCGATCCATTCGTCAGCCAGCTTCGCGACGGGAAGGATTTGGTCCTCTCGATCCCGTCGTGGTCGCGGAAGCCGACCTGGTAGGACTTCTGGCCGCTTTTGGCGAGATAGGGCCACTTCTTCTTCCAGGGCTTTGCCATTGCGTTCGGGGCGGGTCAGGGACGGGGGAAGGGGCCGGGAAGGGGCATCACGAGAGCCGGGAGCGCAGCGCAGCGAGCGCGGCGGAGGAGAGGTCGTAGGAGGCCGTCGGGGTCTCTTCTCCCAAGCTTGGGGTCGCGAGTTCGAATCTCGTCCGCCGCTTCACATAGTGCTTTGTTAGGTTCACTCATCTTGTCGGGGTGGGTTGTTGAGGGTGAGCCGGTCGAGTTCGACGGGCTGGGAGCAGGTTTGGCAGCGACCGGTCCAGCACTTGAACAGCGGCTGGAACAGGAGGATTGCCTGAGGGAGGGTCAGGCCGGCCGCGGGTGATTTGGGTACTGCCGCTCCAGGGTCAGGAATCCGTGAGCGGCGGTCACCAGCGCGGTGTGGTGATACCACCCGAGCCATGAGCGGCCCTCGTAGTGGTCGAGGCCGAGCTCGCCCTTGAGTTGTTTGTAGTCGAGCTCGATCTTCCAGCGCATCCTGGCGAGCCGCGCGAGCCGCTCGAGCGGGGTGTCGGCGGGGAGGTTTGAGATCCAGTAGTCGGTCGGTCCGTTCTCGCCCTCGGGCCATTCAGCGATCAGCCACTCCTCGCGCGGGGAAACCTCGGCGCCCTCGCGCCATCCGCTGCGGTGCTGATCGTCGCGCCAGCCGTGAGCGGCGTAAACGCGCGCGAAGATGAACCTGGAGGAGACCGGTTCGCCGTCGGGTCCGTCGCGGAAGGCGACCGTCTGGGCGGTGTCTGCTCCGAGCCCGCCGATCAGATCGCCGATTGGCTCAGGCTTGCGGTCCGGCCGCGGCCTGAACGGCACGCGACCGTCGTTGCCCTTTGGGGTTGGCACCGCGAAGGCGGTGCCGTGCTCGAACACCTTCGTGGTCGGTCCAACCGACAGCACATACTCGCACCCGGCCTGATCGAGACGGTCTCGCAGCCTGGTGTTCTCACCGTACGCGTGATCGCCGAGCACCGGCGCCTTCGGCACATCCCAACTGGCGGCGCGCTGGACCAGTTCGACCCCGAGCTCCGGCTTGGTCTTGAACATCACCTCATCCGGGATCTTCGCCTTGCGTCGCCGCTCCGCGTTCTCGCACCAGTCCTCCGGTAGATACAGCGCCCACCCCAAAGGAACCGTCCCCCGTCTTCCGACCGCGTGGACCGACACACCGATCTGACAGTTCCCCGTCTTCCCCAACGTCCCCGAGTACTGATGCTTGACCCCCGGCGAGTCCTTCCCGTCCTTCGGAAACCCAGTGTCGTCCAACACCCACGCCTCAACACCAATCCGCGGCGCGACCCGCTCAGCGACCGCACGCACAACCAGCCCAGGATCCCACGGACTGTCAGCCAGAAACTGCTGCAAGCTCTGATAGTCAGCCTCCCCGCCGAGGCGATGAACCATCGGCTCAAGCGACTTGCGAGCCCCCTGCTCGATCAACCCACGCAGATACACCCCGCCGTTGAGCACCTGCACCGACCGGTTCATCGCTGGCGCCAGCACCTCAACCCCGAACGCCTCCAGCCGACCCAACACGACCGACGGCACATCAACCCTTCCGCTCACACCCGAATTCGCTTCGCTCACCGCGACCATCATCACTCCTCACGTCGACAACCAAACGCGAGAAGGATTCGCCGCAACCCAAGCAAACTCCTACAACAAAACTAACAAAGCACTACACAGCGTCATGGTGTCGTTCACTTCCCGGGCTCCGTCAGCTCGCCGTACTGGTCGTGGAGGTTCCACCACTTGTAGGGCGGAGTCTGCGGGTAGCCCTCGGGTGAGTCCTCCCACTCCTCCTGGCGGCCGAGCGCGGTCAGGTCGAGGTAACTCCAGGTGCTGCCCATCGCTTCGTCTCCGCGATTGTTGATGAAGTAGGTGCGGAAGACCTGGTGGCCGTCGCGGAGGAAGGCGTTGGTGCCGTGCCACTCGTCCACGCCGAAGTCCGCGTCGAAGTCGTCGGTGAGCGTGTACCACGGCATCTCCCACCCCATCCGCGCCTTCCAGCGCACGATGTCCGCCTGCGGCGCGCGCGAGACAAACGCGAGCGTTGTGTCGCGGGCGTTCAGATGAGCGAGGTGAGCGACTTGGTCGGCCAGGAACGAGCAGCCGTAGCAGCCACGCTCGGGCCAGCCGGCCACGCCGGGCTCGAAGAAGAAGCGGTAGACGATCAGCTGACGGCGCCCCGCGAACAGGTCGAGCAGGCTCGCCGGGCCACCCGAGCCCTCGAAGGCGTACTGCTTTTTCACGGCCATTCTCGGCATCCGGCGGCGCTCGGCGGCCAGCGCATCGCGGGCGCGGGTCAGCTCTTTCTCCTTCACCAGCAGTTGCTCGCGCGCGGCGTCCCACTCTTGGGGCGAGACGATCGGTGGGGCGTTCATTGCGGCGTGTCCTCCTTCGGGTAGTTGTCGATTACGTCGAACGGGCGCCCCCAGAGGGCGCTGGCGATCCATCCAGTCGGCTGCAGGACGGTCCTGCTCCTCTGCTGCTCCTGCTCTTGCCGTCCGAGTCGAGGGGCAGGTGGTTGCGCTAGCTTGCTGTAGGTCCAAGACACCGCAAAGGGAGGCATCCGATGCACGCAGTCCTGATCGAGGTCGATACTAGCGACCAGCCCGATCCACAGGCCGGGCTCAAGCGCCTGCAGGAGCAGATCGTGCCCAACGCCAGCCAGGCGCCAGGATTCCAGGCCGGATACTGGCTCAGACCACTCGAGGATCACAAGGGAACCTCGTTGGCGCTGTACGACACGGAGGAGCACGCGCAGGCAGCTGCGCAGGCGCTCGGTGTTGGGAGCAGCCCAGCGCCCGGGGTGACCGTGGTGCGCAGCGAGGTACGCGCGGTCGCCGCCTCGGCCTGAGTGAGAGTCGATCGTGGCCGGCCTCCTTGCCGCGTCGGGCTTAGCGGGCCGTCGGTTCGGGCCGTACTGTCACCCTGGGACGCCCGGAGTGGGCTGAGGCCGCCGGCTCAATCGCACTCGCTCACCCAACCCCGACAGAAAGGTCGCGTCCCATGCATCCGTTCCGCAACGCAATCGAGACAGGCGAGATCGACCGCGTGCTCGAGCTGTTCTCACCAGAGGTCGTGTTCAACAGCCCCGTCGTGTTTCGCCCCTACCAGGGATGCGAGGCGCTCGGTGTGATCCTTCGCGCCGTCACCCGCGTCTTTAAGGATTTCCACTATGAACGCGAAATCGGTGACGAGGGTGCCAGCGACCACGCACTACTGTTCAGAGCACGGGTTGGAGACCGCGAACTGCACGGGTGCGACTTCCTTCACACCGGCCAGGACGGGCTGATCGACGAGTTGACCGTGATGGTCCGGCCGCGCTCGGCGGTGCTCGTCCTCGCAGAGGCGATGCAGGCCGAGGTTCTCGCGGTCCAACGCGAGCTGGGTGTGGAGGCGCTCGCTTGAGGTAAGCCGTGGGGGGGTGTGGGCGGCTTGTATGGCCGCGATCGCGCCGTATGCCCACGACGCGCGTCGTCTACGGCTGTGTTGCCTTCCGCCTGTGCGCCGGCGGCCTTACCGCAGTGGACGCTGGCGGGCGAAGACCAAACCGTAAAGCCCGGGTCGAGGCTTTGCGTCGGGCGCTCGTGGATAGTCGGTAACGAGCGCGGGATTGTGTCTTGGCCGGCGAGGATGAGTACGGGCGACGCTGCCCTGTCACGTCTTGTCATAGAATTTGGCGGCGATGAGCGACGACGAGTCTGCCACCAACGCTGATGAGCGACACCTTTGGGAAGTCCGCCTGGCCGTGGAGATCCGCAATCCCGATCCGGGCCCGGATTGCGAGAAAGGTGATGATGTCGAGATGTCGGAGAGCGCTCGCTCGCAACGACTATACGCTGCGCTACAGGCTCGGCAGGCTTCCAACGATGGTCCTTGGCCAACGCAGATCGTTCGCAGCGACGATACCTATACCGAGACCTCATTTCTGGTTGTCGCAGAGGATAGGGGTGCCGCCTTGCGCGTCTCCGCCGATCTTGCCGACGCCGCTCTGGCAGAGGCGGACATCGACGCAGGCCCAGTAAGTATCGCTATCAGCGCAATCCGCGAGCACGATGAGCCCGATGCAGAGCACGGCCTTGAGTCTTCCGCTCGCGAAGACGGTAGCGCTGCCGTGATCCTAGAGCCAGATGAGCATTACGCTCGTGGTTGGTGCGTCGATAACCCTCTTGCCCAGGGCGCTCTCAAGCGCGCGGCAATACAGATCCTGGATGAGCTTGACGAGGCGCTTCACGAAGTGCAACACGGCACCCCAGTCGGGGATACCGACTTTGTACAGGACTACCTTCCCGCGGGGTTCATCCCTGCATGCGACGAGCGGTTTCTCGAGTGTTTTCGCATCTGTTTGGTCGTGGTGGGCTACAAGCTTGCGCAGGACCCCGCCATCCGGCCCGGGTGCTTGGCGGAGGAGCTGGCTCTTGAGGTCATCAGGCGTTTGGCGGCCGACCTGCTCGAGGAGTCCGACACCGGCGAGCCATCCATCCACGCCCTACGTGGCGTCTTCGAAATTTGCAAAGACGACGATGTCCTAGACCTCTATGACATGGAGGAGCCTGCCGATGCCGCTGTTCATGGGCACGATCAGATTAGTCGCCAGATGGGCAAGGCGGACATGCGTGCTAAGGCTTGGTTCGACCCGATGTGGAGCGGCACCGACGGCGCTACGCCTCACCCGGCCTGTTGCTAGAGAGTGAGCTGATTGCTCGCCCACTCAACGGCCTCAGAGGCGATGGAGAGGGCGGCGTCGCGATCAAGTGGTTCCAGCATCTCGTACCGCAACTGTGCGGCCCAGGGTGTGAGCCAGCGGGCCTCACGAATCGAGTTGGGGACTTCGAGATCGTTGTCGATGGCGATATCTGCCAGCTCGCGAAGATCGTGGGAGCGCGGGAAGTCGATGTCTGCCAAAACGAGCGCGACCTTCAGAGTCTTCTCGACCGCCTGCTGAGCGTGGAAGCCCACGACATCATCAAGCATGTCGCCGTTAGCCAAGAGCACCCGGAGGGCGGCAAGATCGCTCTTGGCTCGTTCTAGCAGCAGCTCTGCGTACTCGCGCTGCTCAGGAGTCGGAGCGGGCAACGACCCTGCCCTCCCGTAGCGCATGGTGGACCATTGTCCCGCGCACTTTCGCTCGTCGTGCTGCCAGATCTTCGTCCATAACGATTACATCGACTGGACAGCCAATCCGTCCGACAGCGTCACGCAGGCGGACAGCCTCCGCGACGCGGTTCTCAACGCTACGCTCGATCACCAAGAAATCCAGATCACTGTCCCGTGTCATCTCTCCCCGGGCAGCGGATCCGAACAGGATCACCCGAGCAGGCGAAGCCGCAGCGTCTGCGAGCCGCTGCCCTGCAAGCTGGACCAACTCCTGGGTGGTCATGACGAGAACAGCCTACCTACAGTCGCCGAGCGACCTAGCGCAGATCGCCGTGCTGCATACCCCGCGTCGGCCAGGCCGTTGCTACTGACGGTTCACACGCGACACCAAACCTCCGGCGAAATGGAGCTAGTCGGGATCGAACCGACGACCTCCGCCATGCCATGGCGGCGCTCTCCCAGCTGAGCTATAGCCCCAAGCCGCCTTATCCTACCGCCTTCAGGCGCTCCTCCGATATGCTCTGGTCGAGGTTGCACCGGCTCGGCACGACGCCCACGGTTGCCCGATCGAACTCTCCATCTGGTAGTCCTTCGCCCAGCGTACGTTGACCGCTTGGTTGTTCCGCGTCGGCCCGAGCCGTAGGCTGATCGTCGCGCAACCTTCGACCTCTCGGACGGGGATCAAGTAGCACCTGTCGGTGTCCGGGGAGTAGACGGCGATCGCGTCGATCTCATCGGCTGAGTAGGTGGTGTGGCGGTAACCGCCCGGTGTGTGGCGGCTGGTGATGCAACGGGCCATGATCACCTCGCCGTGACGCGATGCCCACTTGCACTGCACGCGCAGGAGCCGTTGGCCGGTGTCGATTGCGAGGTCATACCGGCTGCCATCTCCGAGCGGTTGGAGAACGACCAAGCCGAGGCGAATCGCGGCGGCGGCGATCTCGGCCTCTGCTGCGGCGCCCTTCTGAGTGCTGCTCAGATCAAGCATGGCTCGAACGTTAGTTCGCCTAATGTTGCAGGAGGTATGCCTACGTATCAGCACTGTGACGCCCTCGCGACAAGCCGCGACCAGCGTCATTCACAATCGAATGATCTGGCAGGAAAGGTTGGAAATCCGTCCTTGCGGACAGGAGCAGGATCGGTCACGATCACAGGCGATGAGTCGCAAGCTCGCCCCAAGGAACATCGTGATCGTCGTCTATCCAGGCATACAGAGCCTGGACGTGGCCGGGCCGCTGGAGGTGTTCAGCGGGGCTCAGATGTTGGTCGAAGCAGGCGGCTCCAGCGCGCGTGCTGAGCGCCATGGGACCGAGACGCGGCGTGGCCACAGCGGCAACCGCGGCGACCGAGCAGACCATGACCACGAGGCCGACCACGGCTACCGCACGACCGTGGTCAGCCACGACGGCACCCCGGTAACCACGTCATCCGGGCTGACGATCGTGCCCCACGCCCCCATAGAGGAGGCATCAAAGGCGATCGACACCCTGCTCGTCGCGGGCGGCGCGGGCGCGGAATGCGCTTGCGAAGATAAGGCGCTGATCGAGTGGATCGAGGCTCGCGCCAAGAGTGCGCGTCGCGTCGCGTCGGTGTGCACCGGGGCGTATCTGCTCGCCGCCGCGGGACTGCTGAACGGGCGCCGCGCGACCACGCACTGGGCGGCGGCCGCGGAGCTCGCGCGCCGACACCCTCTGGTCAGCGTTGACCCCGAGCCGATCTTCGTGCGCGATGGGCCGGTGTGGACGTCGGCGGGCGTGACTGCCGGCATGGACCTTGCGCTCGCGATGGTCGAGGAGGATCTCGACCGCGACGCGGCGCTCACGATCGCCCGCCATCTGGTGCTGTTCCTGCGCCGGCCCGGCAACCAGTCGCAGTTCAGCGCAACGCTCGCGGCCCGGGCGCCCGAGCGCAGCGGGCTGCGGGAGGTGCAGCGCTTCGCGGTTGAGAACCTCCAGGCAGACCTGACGGTCGAGGCGCTCGCCGAGCGTGCCCATATGAGCCCGCGCCATTTCGCGCGCCGCTTCCGCGCCGAGGTGGGGGTCACGCCTGCCCGCTATGTGGAGCGATTGCGCCTGGAGGCCGCCCGGCGGCGGCTGGAGGAGAGCGGGCAGCCCATTGCCGCGGTCGCCGTGGCGTGCGGATTCGGCACCGCCGAGACGATGCGCCGGGTCTTCCTGCGCGCGCTCGGCGTCGGTCCCGCCGAGTACCGCCGCCGCTTCCACACCGCTGCTGTGCCTGCTGCCGCGGTGCCGACCGCTGCCGCCTGACGGGACGCAGTTGGGCGGTAGGCCCACGACGGAAACCCACTCGACCCACGATCCCACCATCGACAACCAAGGAGACCAGACCATGCAGATCGCAATCCTGATCTATGACCGCCTCACCGCGCTGGACGCGGTCGGGCCCTACGAGGTCCTCAGCCGCCTGCCCGACGCCGAGGTGACGTTTGTCGCGCAGGAGCCGGGACCCAAGCGGACCGACACCGGCCGGCTCGCGCTGGTCGCCGACGCCCCCATCGCGGAGTACCCCCACCCGGAGATCGTGCTCGTGCCCGGCGGGCCGGGTCAGGCGGCGCTGATGGAGGATGGCCCGGTACACGAGTGGCTGCGCGCCTCGCACGAGACCTCGACGTGGACCACGTCGGTCTGCACCGGCTCGCTGATCCTCGCCGCCGCAGGGCTCCTGGACGGCAAGCGCGCGACGAGCCACTGGTTGGCGCTCGAGGAGCTGGGCCGGCTCGGGGTCGAAACGAGCACTGAGCGGGTCGTGTTCGACGGGAAGCTCGTCACCGCCGCGGGCGTCTCCGCGGGCATCGATATGGCGCTCGCGCTGGCTGCAAAGATCGCCGGCGAGCAGGTCGCGCAGGCGATCCAGCTGGGCATCGAGTACGACCCCCAGCCGCCGTTCGACGCAGGATCGCCGCAGAAGGCGCCGGCGGCGATCGTCGAGGCGCTGCGCGTCCGTCGCGCCAGCTTCGCATAGGTCGAGGGCGACCGAAGCCGGGAGACACGCGCCTGCGGCGCGAATCCCCGTTGCGGCCAGCGCGAGCGTTCCGTCCGGGGGCGCTCGCTAACCTCCGGGCGGACATGGCTGAGCAGCGTTATGACCCGCATGAGATCGAGCCCCGCTGGCAGGCGGTGTGGGCTGCCGAGCGCACGTGGGAGGTCTCCAACGACCCACCTGGGAGTAGCGGTGAGGGCGCCGCCTACGCGGGCGGCGGGAACGGGGTGCGGGGAAATGGCGCCTACCCCCCCCAACCGTCGAGGTCCTACGTGCTCGAGATGTTGCCCTACCCCAGCGGGGAGCCCCACATCGGGCACCTGAAGGTGTACTCGGTGGGGGACGCGATCGCGCACTTCCACCGGCGTCTCGGCCACCGCGTGCTGCATCCGATGGGCTACGACGCGTTCGGCCTGCCCGCGGAGAACCACGCGATCAAGACGGGAGTGAACCCGCGCGAGTCGACGGCCATCTCGATCGCGTCCTTCCAGCGCCAGTTCCGCGAATGGGGGATCTCGATCGACTGGTCGCGGGAGCTGGCCACCCACGAACCGAGCTACTACCGCTGGACGCAGTGGATCTTCCTGCAGTTGCTGCACGCGGGCCTGGCCTACCGCAAGGAGGCGGCCGTCAAGTGGTGCCCCGCCGACCAGACGGTGCTCGCCAACGAGCAGGTGGTGGACGGTCACTGCGAGCGCTGCGGCGCAGAGGTCGAACTGCGCCAGCTGGAGCAGTGGTTCCTGCGCATCACCGACTACGCGGAGCGGCTGCTGGGCGACCTCGACGGGATCGAGTGGCCGGAGCACGTGAAGACGATGCAGCGCAACTGGATCGGGCGCTCGGAGGGGGCAGAGGTGACCTTCCGCTGCACAGAGCTGGGGGTGGACTACCCGGTCTTCACGACCCGCCCCGACACGCTGTTCGGAGCGACTTTCTTCGTGATGGCCCCCGAGCACCCCGACGTGCAGCGCCTCGCCGCGGGCACCGAGCACGAGCGGGCGGTGCGTGAGTACGTCAACCACGCGCTCACCGAGTCCTCCGAGGAGCGCGGCGACGTGGAGCGGCCGAAGACGGGGGTGGCGCTGGGCCGGACGGTCACCAACCCCGTCAACGGCGAGGAGATCCCGATGTACGTCGCCGACTACGTGCTGATGGAGTACGGCACTGGGGCGATCATGGCGGTGCCCGGACACGACGAGCGCGACTACGCGTTCGCGCGCGCCCACGGGCTGCCGATCCGGCGGGTGATAGTGGGGGCCTCAGAGCCCCCGCCAGGCGCCGAAGAGCCCGGCGCGCTCGATCGGCCGCAGGCTGAGGGGGAGGCCGGCGAGGGTGGGGGAGCCGGCGATCCGGAGGGCACCCGCGAGCGCTGGGAGCGCAGCGAGGAGAGCCTCCCCTACACCGGCGATGGCCCACTCGTGGACTCCGACCCGCGCTTCGACGGCAAGGACAACCGCGAGGCGCTCGCGGAGATCGTGCAGTGGCTGGACCGCGAGGGCAAGGGCCACGCGTCGGTCAACTACCGCCTGCGCGACTGGCTCGTCTCCCGCCAGCGCTACTGGGGCTGCCCGATCCCGGTGGTGTACTGCGAGCAGTGCGGGATGGTGCCCGTGCCCGAGGAGCAGCTCCCGGTGGTGCTACCGGAGATCGAGGACTACGCCCCGCGCGGGCGCTCGCCACTGGCGGCCGCGGAGGAGTGGGTCTCCGTGCCGTGCCCCGCGTGCGGGGGCCCCGCGCGCCGCGAGACCGACACGATGGACACGTTCGTGGACTCCTCGTGGTACTTCCTGCGCTACTGCGACGCCGCCAACGACGAGGCCGCGTGGGACCCCGCGGTGCTGCGCCGGTGGATGCCCGTCGACCAGTACATCGGCGGCGTCGAGCACGCGATCCTGCACCTGATGTACGCGCGCTTCTTCACCAAGGCGCTCGCGGACCTCGGCCACCTCGACTTCCAGGAGCCCTTCCAGGCGCTGTTCACGCAGGGGATGGTCACCAAGGACGGCGCGAAGATGAGCAAGTCGCGAGGCAACGTCGTCTCGCCGGCCTCGATCGTCGAGCGCTACGGCGCGGACACGGCGCGCTGCTACATCCTGTTCATCGCGCCCCCCGACCAGGACGCCGACTGGTCCGACGACGGCGTCGAGGGGATGCACCGCTTCCTCGGCCGGCTGTGGCGGCTGGCCGCGGAGGTCGCCGAGCGGGGGGGCGGGGAGTCGAGCGCGGTGACGGGGGAGAGGAGGCCGTCCCGGAGGGCGAGGGGCCGGACCTCGAGCTGCTGCGCAAGGCGCACTGGGCGATCGACAAGGTCTCCACCGACCTGCGCCGCTTCGCCTTCAACACCGCGATCGCCGCCGTGATGGAGCTGCTCAACGAATGCTCGCGGCTGCGCGAGCAGGCTCGGCGGGCACCACGCTGCGCTTCGCGCTCGCCACCGCCGCCTCGCTGCTCTTCCCCTTCGCCCCGCACGTGGGCGCCGACGTCTACGAGCACCTCAACGGCGGGCAGCGCGTGTGGGAGCAGCCGTGGCCGCAGGCCGACCCCGCGCTGCTCGAGCGCGAGGAGTACGAGCTGGTGTGCCAAGTCAACGGCAAGCTGCGCGACCGCGTGCAGGCGCCCGACCGACGCCGAGCCCCGAGCAGCTCAAGGAGCTGTGCCGCGCCGCGCCCAACGTGCAGGTCGCACCTCGACGGCAAAGAGGTCGTCGAAGGAGATAGTGGTGCCGGGCAAGCTCGTGAACCTGGTGGTCCGCTAGATCTTCGATGTCGGCGTCCGCGAGTCGCTTCGCGTAGGGGTGACCCGGCCAGTAGACTCCGGGCGATGCCCGAGCTGAAGCCCGCCTACCTGATCCACGGCGACGACCACGGCGCGGTCGCCGAGCGGCGCGCGGGGCTGCACGCGCTGGCGCTCAAGCAGGGGGACGCCGGCTCCGTCGAGGCGCTCGCCGGCGAGGCCGCCACACCCGCGGGGGTGGCGCAGGCGCTCACGGCGCTGACGTTCGCCGATCGGGCAGCGGGTGATCGTCGTCGACGGCGTCGAGCGGTGGAAGCAGGCCGAGGTGGAGCAGCACCTGCTGCCCGCCCTGCGCGCGATGCCGCCCGACACCACCGTCGCCCTGTTCGCGCGCGAGGAGGGGCGCACGAAGGCGCCCGCCGCGGTGCACGCGGCCGTGAAGGCGGCCAAGGGCCAGGTCGTCGAGCAGGGCACCGTCAAGCCGTGGGAGCTGCCCAAGTGGGCGCGCGAGCAGGCCGGCGCGGCTCGGGCCTTGCGCTGGACCAGGCGGCCGCGAAAGCGCTCGTTGCGCAGGTGGGAGAGCGCCAGCAGCGGATCCTGCGCGAGCTGGAGAAGCTCGCGCTCGAACTCGAGGACCGCGTCGGGTCCCAGCCGATCCGCGTGAGCGCACAGGTAATCGAAGAGCGCACCGCGCACTCCGCCGAGCGGCGCGTCGTTCGTGCTCGCCGACGCGCTCGTCGGTGGGGACGCCCGCGAGGCGACGCTCGCCTACCTGCGCCTGCGCCGCCAGGGCGAGCGCCTCGGCGGGCTCGCCTACCTGATGGCCTCGCGCGCTGCGCGAGGCGCTCGCGGTCGCGTGCGCTTGCAGGCAGGGGAGTCGGCCGCCGAGATGCAAGCGCGGCCTGCGGATGCCCTCGCGCGCGGCCGAGCGCTTCCTCGCGGACGTCGCCCGCAGCGACCCGGAGCGGCTGCGCGCTGCGCTCGGCGTGCTCGCCGACCTCGAGCTCGACACGCGCGGCGGGGCGGAGCTGCGCGCCGGGCGCTCGCGGCGTCTCGGGCCTGCACGAGGACACGCTCGCACTGCGGGCGATCGCGGCTATTACCGTGCTAAGCGCTGATCGAGGCGCGCGAGCGCGTGCGGCGCGGCTCTTCTTGCGCGCGCCGGTATTGCGGTGCAGCGCCCCGCGCTTGACTGCCGTGTCGATGCGACTCACGAGCCCGCGGTGCTCGGTCTCGGCGGCCTGCTCGTCGCCGCTCTGCACCGCCGCCTCCAGGCGCCGGAAGCAGCGTCTTGATCGTAGAGGTGTAGCGACGGTTCTCCAAGCGCTCGCGCTCGGAGCGCAGGATGCGCTTCTTCTGTGAGTGAATGTTGGCCATCGCGGGAGCGCCGTACTATAGCGGCCTTGTCCGCCACCGAAGAGCCCCCCACCGAGCAGCTTCGCCACGTGGGTGCACCGTCGGGAGGAGCGGGGAGCGAGGACGCGGCTGTGGACGGCACTGGAGTGGGCCGGTCTGGGGGGAGCGCCGCCGGCGCCGGTGGAGCGGAGGGGTCCGACGGGAGTGCCGCCGGAACCGGTGGAGCGGGGGGGTCCGAAGGGGACGTCGCCGGAGCGGGTGGAGCCGGGCCGCGGGGGGGCGGCGAACGCGTCGCGCGCAACACCGCGATCTTCTCGATCCTCACCGCCTTCTCGCGGGTCGCCGGCCTCGGGCGGGAGGTCGTGGCCGCCAGCTACTTCGGCACCTCCGGGCCCGCCTCGGCGTTCACGATCGCCTTCCTCGTCCCCAACCTGATCGCCAACCTGTTCGCCCAGGCCGCGCTGTCGGCCGCGTTCGTGCCGGTCTTCACCGACCTGCTCCAGCAGGGGCGCCGGCGCGAGGCGCTGCGGCTGGCGTCGACGCTGTTCTGGATCATGCTGCTCGCGCTCGGCGCGATCACGGCGTTCTTCGTGCTCGCCGCCGGGGTGGTCATGCCGCTGTTCACCGGGCCCCAGTTCAGCGGGGCGCTGGACTCCCTCACCGTGGGGCTCTCGCAGGTGCTGTTCCCGGTCGTGCTCCTGCTCGGCCTGACCGGCCTGCTCGTGGGGATCCTGCAGTCCTACGAACACTTCACGATCCCCGCCCTCGCCCCCGCGGTGTGGAACGTGGTGATCATCGTCGCGCTCGTCGTGCTGCGCCCCCACTTCCACGGCGAAGACGAGATCTACGCGTACGCCATCGGCATCCTGATCGCCACCGGCGTGCAGTTCGCGATGGCGCTGGGGGCGCTCGCGCGCATCGACTTCCGCCTGCAGTTCTCGATCGACTGGCACGACCCCCGTGTCCGCAAGGTGTTCGTGCTGATGCTGCCCGTCACGATCGGTCTGGGCATCATCAACCTCGACCAGCTCATCAACGCCGCGTTCGGCACGCTCGTCTCCGAACACGCCCCCCGCGCGATCGAAAACGCGTTTCGCATCTACATGCTGCCCCAGGGGATCTTCAGCGTCGCGGTGGCCACCGTGCTCTTTCCCACGCTGAGCCGCATGGCCTCGCGGCGCGACCCCGGCGGGATGCGCCGCGCGGTGGGGATCGGGATGCGCCAGATCAACCTGCTGCTGATCCCCGCTGCCGTGTTCATGATCGTGCTCACGACCCCGATCGTGCGACTGGTCTTCGAACGCGGGGCGTTCAACGCCGAATCGACCCACCTCGTCTCGATCGCGCTGTTCTGGTTCGCGTTCTCGCTGCCCTTCGGGGGCCTCAACCTGCTGCTGACCCGCACCTTCTTCGCCGTCCAGCGCCCCTGGATTCCCACCCGGCTGGCGGCGCTCAACATGGTCGTGGACATCATCGTCTCGCTCTCCCTCTACAAGCCGCTGGGGATCGCGGGGCTGATCATCGGCACCGTGTCCGCCAACGTGGTGATGACCGCGCTGCAGGTCCACCGCCTGCGGATCGGCTTCAACGGGCGCCTGGAGGGTCGCCAGACGACGATGATCACCGCGCGCATCCTCGTCGCGTCGGCCCTCCTCGGGGGGGTGTCGTGGGTGGTGTGGTACGCGCTCGACGCGCTCCTCGGCCGCTCGCTGCCCGCGCAGATCGTGAGCGTCGGCGGGGCCGGCGCCGCGGGCGTGCTGGTGTACATGCGCGCGGTGCTCGCGATGCGCGTCCCCGAGGCCCACCAGGTGAGCCGCCTGATTCGCGCCCAGCTGAGTAGGGCGTAGCGGCCCGCTGGGCGTTGCGGCGGTCCGCTCGTCGGGCCGTCCGCCTGGCGGTTGGCGGAGACGAACCGGGCGGGCCAGAGGCCCGCCCGGTCGGCCCGGTCAAAGATCGCCTTTGAACTACTACGTCCCAGGACTTGCGTGTCTTATTGCCTGGGCGGCATGACACTCCCGACCACCAGGACTGGCCACTGGCCCGAGGGCCGGTGCGTTGCCCGGCTTGAGTCTTGCGACCCTGGCCGAGTGGGCGATCCGCCGGACCCTCAAGGATAGCGCGGCACCCATCGGTCGGTGCACTCAGCCTGGCACGTGCAACGAACGCTGCGCACGCGAGCCAGCTACCGCCCCCGTCCCCGGCCACCAGCTGGGCACGCGCAACGAACGCCGCGCAGCACGCCCTCCAGGCGTGCCCATCGAAGTCTTCAAGACCCATGGACCAGGCCCACATCCGCAACTTCTCGATCATCGCGCACATCGACCACGGCAAGTCGACGCTCGCGGACCGCATCCTCGAGCTGACGCACACCGTGGACCAGCGCGAGATGCGCGCGCAGGTGCTCGACTCGATGGACCTCGAGCGCGAGCGGGGCATCACGATCAAGGCGCAGGCGGTGCGCGTCTTCTACGAGAGCGCCTCACGGGCAGACCTACCAGCTGCACCTGATCGACACCCCCGGGCACGTGGACTTCACGTACGAGGTGTCGCGCTCGCTGGCCGCGTGCGAGGGCGCGCTGCTGGTCGTGGACGCCTCCCAGGGCGTCGAGGCGCAGACCGTCGCCAACACGTACCTCGCGGTGGACGCCGGGCCTGGAGTTGATCCCCTGCCTGAACAAGCTCGACCTCCCCGGCGCCGAGCCCGAGCGGGTGGCGGGCGAAGTCGCGGAGCTGATCGGCGAGCCCGCCGGACGCGATCCTGCGCATCTCCGGCAAGACGGGCGCGGGCGTGGTGGAGGTGCTGGAGCAGCTCGTCGCGCGCGTGCCCCCGCCCGCGGGCGACCCCGAGGCGCCGCCGCGCGCGCTGATCTTCGACTCGGAGTTCGACCAGTACAGAGGCGTGATCGCCTACGTGCGCGTCGTCGACGGGGTGTTCCGCAAGGGCGCGCCGATCCGCGCGATGGCGAGCGGCCTGCACGCCGACATCGACGACATCGGGTGCTTCTCCCCGCAGATGATGCCCACCGACCAGCTCGCCGCGGGCGAGGTGGGGTACCTGATCACCGGCGTCAAGGACGTCACGCAGCTGCGCGTCGGAGACACGCTCACCACGCGCGCGCGGCGGCGCGGCGGCGCCGAGGCCACCGAGCGCGCTGCCCGGCTACCGCGAGGTCAAGCCGATGGTGTTCTGCGGGCTGTTCCCGATCGACTCCGACGCCTACCCCGACCTGCGCGACGCGCTGGAAAAGCTGACGCTCAACGACGCCGCGCTCTCGTGGGAGCCGGAGACCTCGGACGCGCTGGGCTTCGGCTTTCGCTGCGGCTTCCTCGGCCTGCTGCACATGGACATCGTGCAAGAGCGCCTGGAACGCGAGTACGACCTGGAGCTGATGGCGACGATGCCCTCGGTGGAGTTCGACCTGACGCTGACCAACGGCGAGGAGCTGGAGGTGCACAACCCCTCCGACATGCCCGACCCCGGCACGATCGCGGAGATCCGCGAGCCGTACATCAAGGCCCAGATCATCGCCCCGCGCGAGCACGTCGGCGCGATCATGGAGCTCTGCCAGGAACGCCGCGGCGTGCACGCGGGGATGCACTACCTCTCCCCCGAGCGCGTGCAGCTGACCTACGACCTGCCGCTCGTGGAAATCGTGCTCGACTTCTTCGACCAGCTGAAGTCGCGCACCCGCGGGTACGCCTCGCTGGACTACGAGCTCGACGGGATGAGACCCTCGAACCTCGTCAAGCTCGACGTGCTGCTCGCCGGCGACCCCGTGGACGCGCTCTCGATGGTCGTCCACCGCGACAAGGCGTACGAGGTCGGCCGCGCGCTGGCCGAGCGCCTGCGCAAGCGCATCCCCCGCCAGCAGTACGACGTGCCGATCCAGGCGGCGATCGGCTCGCACGTGATCGCCCGCGAGACCGTCAAGGCGTTCCGCAAGGACGTGATCGCGAAGTGCTACGGGGGCGACATCACGCGCAAGAAAAAGCTCCTGGAGAAGCAGAAGGAGGGCAAGAAGCGGATGAAGCAGGTGGGCCGCGTGGAGGTCCCCCAGGAGGCGTTCCTCGCGGTGCTGGAGCTGGGGGAGGAGTCGCGGTGAGGAGGAGGGGAGGGCTGTTCGTGCTTCGCCGCGGCCGGGTGGAGTGCGCTCGATCGCCTCTGCAGCCCCGGCGGGAGGGCGTTCGCTGTTCGCCCACGGCGGGTGGATGGCTTGATGAGCGCCACGGAACCAGGCCGGGTGAGCGTGCTGTTCGTGTGCCTCGGCAACATATGTCGCTCGCCGACCGCCGAGGGCGTGATGCGCGAGCTCGTGAACGAAGCCGGGCTGGGGGAGCGGATCGAGCTGGACAGCGCCGGCACCGGAGCTGGCACATGGGGGAGCCGCCCGACGCGCGCGCCACCCGGGCCGCACGCCGGCGGGGCATCGCGCTGGAGGGGTCGCCCGCAAGGTGCGCCCCGCGACTTCGAGGAGTTCGACCTGATGCTCGCGATGGACGGCGAGAACCTGCGCAACCTGCACCGCCTCGCGCGCGACGAGCGAGGCGCGGCCAAGGTGCGGCTGCTGCGCGAGTTCGGGACCCCGCCGCGAGGGCGAGCTCGACGTGCCCGACCCCTACTACGGCGGGGCGGGCGGCTTCGAGCGAGGTGCTCGACCTCGTGCAGGCCGCGTGCGCGGGCGCTGCTGGAGCAGTTGCAGACGGCGGACGCCGAGGGCGCTCCCGCGCGGTGAGCCTCCCGCACGGAGCCACCAACGCCCGGCGCGTGGGCGGCGGGGACATCAACGAGGCGTGGCGCGTGACCCTCGCCGACGGGCGCGAGGCGTTCGTGAAGACGCGCCCGGGCGCGGCCCCGGGAGAGTACGCCGCGGAGGCGCGCGGCCTGCAGTGGCTGGCCGAGCCGCGGGCGCTGCGCACGCCGCGGGTGCTGGGAGGTGGCCGCCGAGTACCTCGTGCTCGAGTGGGTGCCGCCGGGGCGCTTGAGCGCGGATGGCGCCGAGGAGCTGGGCCGCGGCCTGGCGCTGACGCACGCCGCGGGCGCGCCGGCGTTCGGGGACCCCGGCGCCGGGGCCGTCGGTACTGTCCGGCGAACCGAGATAGCCCTCCGGACATAATTGCGAGCCCAGCGAAGGCGACGTCGGTGACGAGTCACCACGCGCTGCTGCCTTCGGCTCGCTGCGGCTCCCCAACGACCCCGCCCCCGACTGGCCCACCTTCTACGCCGAGCGACGCCTGCTCCCACTGGCGCGCATCGCCCGCGAACGCGGCGCGCTCTCGGAGTCGGGCGCGCGCGCGGTCGAGGCGGTGTGCGAGCGCCTGCCCGAGCTCGCGGGGCCCGCGGAGCCCCCGGCGCGGCTGCACGGGGACCTGTGGGCGGCAACGTGATGGCCGACGCGGAGGGCCGCCCGTGGCTGGTGGACCCCTCCGCGTACGGGGGCCACCGCGAGGTGGATCTGGCGATGCTGCGGCTGTTCGGCGCTCCCACGCCGCGCGTGTTCGCGGCCTACGCGGAGGCCGCGCCGCTCGCGCGAGGGGTGGGAGCAGCGCGTGCGAGCTGTGGCAGCTGCGCCCGCTGCTCGTGCACGCCGTGTTGTTCGGCGGCGGCTACGTAGGTGCGGCCGAACGGGTCGCGCGCAGCTACGCCGGCTGACCGCACGATCCGGGCTGAGCGTCCCCGTCCCGCCGCGGGGGCGGTCGGAGTGGAGGGATGCGTCCCGCGACGCTAGCCGAACGCCGGAGGCTGTACCTGCTGGCTCGGGTGCTCGTCAAGCGCCACTACCGCCGGGAGCTGACGCTCGCGGCCGTGGCCCGCGCGCTGTGCTGCTCGCCCCGCCAGCTGCAGCGCGCGTACGCGCAGTTTGGGGGCACCACCTTCCAGGAGGACCTCCGCGCGCGGCGGATGGCCGCCGCGGCCGAGCTGCTCGCCGAGCAGGCGCTCCCGGTCGGCGGACGTGGCGCGGCTGGTGGGCTACAGCGACGGCGCCACTTCGCGCGCGCGTTCCGCCGCCGCTACGGGCTCTCCCCCGCTGCTTCCGGGAACGCGCGCGCGATCGGGCAAGTGGTGGGGAGAGGCGGCGGGCCGCGTCGCTGCAACGTCCGAGACGAGCACCGTACGAGAGTGAGGGTCAGGTGAGGTCGCAGCACCGACTACAGATCGGCAGCAGGCTGTCGAGGAGGAGCCCGACGTGCCGCCCGGCGCCGAGGAGGACCGCGCGGGGAGCTGGCGGCGCAGTCGCGGCGGCTGCGCAACAGCCTCGTCAGCCTCGCGGTCTTCTTCGCGATCGTGGCGGGCCTGCTCGCTCGGCGTGCCGGGCCTGCGCGCGGCGGGGGAGCGGATCGCCGATGCGAAGGGGGTGGGTGGGAGCGGGCTGGTGGCTGGAGCTGCTCTCGTGCGCCTCCTTCGTGGTGCTCTTCGGGCTGGTGTTCCGTCGACTGGGCCGCCGGCTGAGCGCGCGCCTCTCGCTGGCGGAGCTCGCGGTCAACTCGGTCGTCTCCGCTGGCGGGCTGGGGGGCATCGCGCTGGGGGCGTGGGTGCTGCGCAGCAAGGGCATCTCGGTGGAGCGGATCGCCAAGCGCTCGGTGCTGTTCTTCGTGCTGACGAGCGCGGTGAACGTCAGCGCGGTGGTGCTGATCGGGCTGCCGATGTGGCTGGGCCTGCTGCCGGGCTCCCAGCGGGCGCTGGTCACGCTGCTGCCGGCCGCGGCGGCGCTGGCGACGATCGTCGGCACGCTCGCGGCCGCGGGTTGGGCGCGGCGGGCGGCGGCGCGCAGAAGCTCCGAGCAGGGCCGCACGGTGGTGGCGCTGGTCGCGCTCGGGGGCGGTGTGCAGGACGCGGTGGGGCTGATCCGCGCCCACGACTGGCGGCTGGCCGGGGCGGTGGGGTACTGTCTGTTCGACATCGCGTGCCTGTACGTGTGCCTGGCGGCGTACGGCCCGACGCCGACGTTCTGGGCGGTGGCGATGGCGTACCTCGTGGGGATGCTCGCAAACTCGGTCCCGATCCCGGGCGGCTTCTTCGCGGTCGAAGGGGGCCTCGTGGGGATGCTGCTGCTGTTCGGTGCGCGCCCCGCCTCGACGGTGCTCGCCGCGGTGGTGACGTACCGCGCGATCTCGCTGTGGATCCCCGCGCTGATCGGGACGGTCGCGTTCCTGAGCCTGCGCGGGGAGATCGGCAAGCCGCTGACGGCCGCAGCCCGGCGGCGCCTCCTAGCCTTTCCCGAACAGCGCCCGGTCGACCGCGAGCGTGGCGGCGACGCGCTGGCAGGCGTGCCCGGGGAGGTCGCGCAGGGCGGCCTTCACGGCCGCGGGCCGGGGCCCGGAGAGGCCGGGGCAGTAGACGGGCGGGGGCAGCGGCGCGGTGGCGGAGCCGGGTGCGTTGAGGGGGCGCAGGGCGCTGACCGCGCGCAGCCCTTCGGAGAGGTTCTCGGAGAAGACGTCGATCGGCGAGGCGCCCGGTGTAGAGCTCGATCGAGTCCCCGCCGTCGTAGATGACCGCGGGGACCCCGCGCAGCACCGTGTTGCGCTGGGCGCCGAGGGGGGCGTTGGCGTGGCGGGCGTAGACGGTGGTCGTGATCTGGAGGGGCAGCACGCAGCCGCTGCCGCCGAGCCCGGCGCCCTTGCCGGTGGCGCAGTCGCCGTAGTAGACGGAATCCCCGGCGACGGGGATGTAGTTGCGCAGGCCGTCGGCCGCGGCGAGCGGCTGGGTGCCGAAGCGGGGTCCCACCCAGTAGACGCGGAAGAAGGGGAACGTCTGCGCTTCGGCGAGCGCGCTCGCCCCGAGCGCCGGCGGGCTGCACGTTGGCGCAGCCGCTCGTGAACAGGCAGGCTGCGAGCAGGGTGGCGACCCCGAGGACAAGACGGACGATGTTCAACGCGACTTTCGAGTGTGTGGGCTGTTTGAAAGGCAGAGACACCGCGGGACAGGCAGGGTTTGACTCGCGGAACCGGGGTCCGGTGGGGTAGCGCACCGGGCCCCGGTCGAGCTTCCCATATGGTGCGGCCCGTGGGCACGTACGTGGCGAGAGCGTCCGCGCCGAGGGCGGCCGGACGGAGCGCGGCGAGGGGCGCGCCGTGGGGCCTCGTGACGGCGGCGGTCGGGGTGGCGGTGTGGCTGGTGGTGCACCCCCAGACGCCGGACCTCGCCGGCCAGGTGTACCGGGCCGACCTCTTCCGCGAAGCGGGCTTCCTCGTGTACGACACGCGCTGGTACGGGGGCCACGACGTGCCGGCGTACAGCCTCGTGTTCCCGCCGCTGGCGGCGTGGCTGGGGGTGCGCGCGGTGGGCGCGGCGGCGGTGCTCGCCTCGGCGACCCTGTTCGAACGGGTGGCCAGGACGGTGTACGGCCCGCCGGCGCGGTGGGGAGCGGCGTGGTTCGCGGTGGCTGCCGCTGGGGGACGTGTGGAGCGGGCGGGTGACGTTCGCGCTGGGAGTGAGCGTCGCGGTGGGCGCGGTGCTCGCGCTGGTGCACGACCGGCCCGCGGTGGCGGCGGCGCTGGCGGGTGTGTGCGCGGCGTGCAGCCCGGTCGCGGGCGCGCTGCTGGCGCTCGCGGGGCTCACGCACGCCCTCGCCGTGCGCTCGCCGCGCAGCCTCGTGGTGCTCGGCGTCCCGCCCGCCGTGGTGGTGGTGGTGCTCGTGGCACTGTTCCCCGAGGGTGGGTGGGAGCCCTACCCGCTGTACTCGTTCCTGGCGACGCTCGCGGTGGTTGCGGGGTACCTGTGGGCGATGCCGGCGCAGCGGCGGGTGGAGTGGGTCGGCGGCGTGGTGTACGTGGCGGCGTGCGTGGCGTGCGTGGCGGTGCACAGCCCGGTGGGCGCGAACGTGGAGCGTTACGGGGTGCTGCTCGCGGGCCCGGTGCTGCTGTGCGCGCTGCTGGGTGGTGCCGGGCCTGCGCGGCGGGTCGGCGGCCTGCGAGCGCGGCCCGGCTCCGTGTCCGGGTGGCTCCGCTCCGCGGCGACGGTGGTGGTGCTGTGCGGTATCGGCGTGTGGACGGTGTGGGGGCCGGTGCGCGAAACGGCGGCGGTGGCGGGCAACGCCTCGACTAGCGCCTCCTACTACGTGCCGGTGGAGCGCTTCGTGGCGGGCGTCGAGGCCCCACCCGGCCAGCCGGTGCGTGTGGAGGTGCCGTTCACCCGCGGCCACTGGGAGGCGGCGTGGCTGGCTCCGAAGGTTTCGCTGGCGCGGGGGTGGGAGAAGCAGCTGGACGAGCGCTACGACGGCGTGCTGCTTGCCAAAGACCTCACGGCGGCGCGCTTCCGCGCGTGGCTGAGGCAGGAGGCGGTCGCCTACGTGGCGCTCCCCGACGCGCCGCTGGACCCCTCGAGCGCAGCGGAGGGCCGGCTGGTCGAGGCGGGGCTGCCGTACCTGCGCGAAGTGGAGCGCACCCGCCACTGGCGGATCTACGAAGTGCGCGGCGCCACCCCGCTTGCGCAGGGGCCGGGCACGCTTAGCGGTCTCGGCCACGACTGGTTCGCGCTGCGGGCGCGCGCCCCGGGGAGCTTCACGGTGAGGGTGCGCTACACCCGCTACTGGACGGTCACGCAGGGCGCGGCGTGCGTGGGCCGGGCGCCGGGGGGCTGGACGGCGGTGACGGTGCGGCGGGCGGGCGCGGTGAGGGTCGCGGCGAGCTTCTCGATCGGCCGCGCGCTGGGGCTGGACGGACAGTCCTGCCGGGGTTGAGTCGCGCCGGCGCGCTGCGTGGTTGTGCCGCCAGTGCTGGGAGTCGGCGGGGGTCCGGCCGGGCTGGTGTAGCGAGCCCCTCCTCGGGCCGACCTCGATCCCGCCATCCAGTTGGGCGTGAGCCCTCAGCCGACGGGGACGAGGTCGTAGAGGCCGGTGTAGCCGGTGAGGTAGATGCGGTGACCGTCGCTGATCACGGGGTCGAACGCACCGGTGTCGCATCGTGAACTCCACTTTCCCGGTGGAGATCCCGAGGCCGTAGGTGGGTGAGTGCCTAGGTCGGAGAAGTACACGACCCGGCCGATGATGGTGGCCGAGCCCGAGATCTTCCCGCCGGCGTTGTAGCTCCAGTCGACGTGGCCCGGTGCGGGCGTCGAGCGCGTAGAAGGTGCCGGTGTAGGAGCCCAGGTAGAGGGTGGGGCCAAGACCGGGAGCGTCGGTGACCGCGGGCGAGGCGTAAACGTAGGCGCCCGTCTGGAAGGCCCAGTCCAGCGCGCCAGTGGTGGCGTCGTAGGCGTAGATGCGCCCGTCGGTGTTCCCGAGGTACACGCGCCCGTAGACGACGGCGGCGGTCGAGTAGAAGGTGCCGCTGCCGAACAGCGCCCCTTCGGAGGAGGAGAGCCACAGCCGCCGCCCGGTCCGCTCGGAGACCGCCTGGACGTGGCCGGAGTAGTCGCCGAAGTAGAGCACCCCACCGGAGAGGGTGGGGGAGGCCTTGACGGCGCCGGCGGCGTGGTAGGTCCACACGGTCCGCCCGTCGCCGGCTTCGAGCGCATAGACGGTGCCGTTTTCGGAGCCGAAGTAGAGCCGCCCGTGGTCGAGCAGCGGGGAGGACTCGCTGCGCGAGGGCAGGTTGCGCGACCAGCGGATCGCGCCGTCGGTCACGTCGAGCGCGACGACGCGCCCTTCTTCGGAGTCGGGAGCGCGGGCGAGCACGGTCGCGTACACGGTGTCCCCGCCGACGGCCGGGGAGGACGCGGAGAGCGCCCCCAGGGTGTGGCTCCAGAGGACCTTGCCCGTCGTACTTGTCGACCGCGGAGAGCACGCCGTCGTCGGTGAGCTGGAAGATGCGGTTTTCCGAGAGCACGGGGGGAAACTCGCGCAGCGAGTGACCCGCCGCGAGCCCAGGCCTCCTTGAAGGGGGGGTGCAGGCTCGCGGGGGCTGGGAAGTAGCGGGTGTGGTTCTTGGTGTAGCCGTACAGCGGCCACGTGAAGCGTTCGGCGCCGCGCGTGGGCAGCGTGGGGTTGGCCTCGGGCACGAACCGCGCGTGGGGGTGATAAATCGAGCCGGTGCGCTCACGCGCGTAGACGTAGCCGCCGAGCGCGAGTCCGAGGAGGACCAGGAGAGTGGCGAGCGCGACCCAGCGGCGCTTCACGCGGCGAGCTTCGAGGAGGGGGAGGCGGTGGGCGCCTCACCGGCGCCTGGTCGAGAGCCCCGTCCACCTTCGCTCTTGGCGCTCGCACCGCCCGCCGAGCCGGTCGTGGCGCCGACTGTCGCGCTGGCGGCGCCGCCAGCCGCGCGGCTGCGAGGCGCCGGCGTGGCGCGCGCGGGAGCGCTGGGCAACGCCAGCGAGCAGGTGCCCGCCGGCGAGGACGAGCAGCCAGACAAGCGCGAGCAGCAGCGGGATCAGGGTCATGCCGGAGACCAGCGCGAGGAGGTCGTGGTTGGCGCTCAGCGACCAGTTCCACAGCAGGTAGTCGCAGAGCGCGAGCAGCGCGACGATGACCAGGCGCGGCCGGAGGGGCCAGTGGGGCACGCTTGAACCGTAGCGGGGAGCGGGGACGGATGGGCTGCCCCACCCTTATCATCGCGCCCGTGACGAGTGCCGCGGAGACCGGGATCGGGGAGTCGGACGTCTTCGCCCCGGGCCTGTTGCGGGGCCGGGTGGCGCTGGTGACGGGAGGGGGCACGGGCCTGGGTCGAGCGAGCGCGCTCGAGCTGGCGCGCTGCGGGGCGGCGGTGGCGGTCGTCGGCCGCCGCGAGGAGCCGCTGCGGGAGACGGTCGCGGCGATCGGCGAGGACTGGGCGAGCTGGGCAACGGGGGACGTGCGCGAGCGCGAGCAGGCCCGCGCGCTGGTCGCCGGTGTGCTGGAGCGGTGGGGCCGCCTGGACGTGCTCGTCAACAACGCGGGGGGCCAGTACTTCACGCCGGCCGAGGGCATCGCGACGAAGGGGTGGGGCGCGGTGTGGCGGCTGAACGTGGACGGGATGCTGCACATGGCGCAGGAGGCGTTCGCGCAGGCGGCCCCGCAGGCGCCGGGCCGGCCGGGAGCGGGGCACGAGCGGGCGGAGAGGCGGGAGCTGCGGGTCATCAACGTGACGCTCTCCCCCCACCACGGGATGCCGGGCATGGCCCACTCGGGCGCGGCGCGGGCGACGGTCGAGGCGCTGACGCGCGAGCTGGCACGCCGCTGGGCCTCGGCGGGAGCGACGGTCTGCGCGGTGGCGGCGGGCCACTTTGACACTGAGGCGATGGGCAAGTACCCGGACGTCGTGCGCGCGGGCATGGCCCGCTCGGTCCCGCTGCAGCGCCTGGGCACGGTGCAGGAGCACGCATGGCTCGTGGCGCTGCTGGCCTCCCCTTTGGGCGCGGCCTTCAGCGGCTCGACCGTGACCCTGGACGGCGCTCGCGACAACTGGTTCGGCCCCTGGCCTCCGCCGGGCCTCGCGGACGCCGGGGGCGAGGTACCGACGGAGGAGCGGCGGGGACGGGGGTAGCCGCCCGGGCTCCGGCAGGGTCGCGCCGACCGTCCGGCCGACCGAGAAGCGCTCTCGATGCCGATCCGGGCCGGTAACATGGGCCGAGCGTGCGGGCGAAGTGTTGTGGTTGCACGGAAGCCTTCCAAGCTTCAAGGGCGGGTTCAATTCCCGTCGCCCGCTTGGAGCCCGCCCCGCGCTAGGCTCTGGATGCAATTGCCACGGGGAGTGGCGCAGTCTGGTAGCGCACCCGGCTGGGGGCCGGGCGGTCGCAGGTTCAAATCCTGTCTCCCCGATAGTAGAAATCTCCGCGAACCCCAGCGAACACGGGCGAAAGAGCCCGAAAACGCTGGTGGTCATGCGAGCCGCTTCGCCCCTGTTCGGTGGTGTTCGGGTACCCGGCGGCTGCAAACCGGCTGCGGCCAGCCAGCGAAACGGCTGCAAAACGGCTGCGGCTGAGCGCTTGCCGCGAGCGTGCAGGCGCCTGCACGCTGTGCCTGACGCTGAGCTCAGGCGGCGTAGCGCCAGCGATGCGCAGCCGCGCGCCCTGGCCGTCCTGGCGCAAACGCCACGGCGGCGCGGGCCAGGCGAAAGTCACCCGGGGGCAAACGTCGTTCGGGAACGACAACAGAACGGAATGGCCGAGCATCGCCGATCGCAGCGCACCGACCCCGCAGCCCAGCCGGGCAGTGCGGAGGCTGCCCGCGGGCTCGACCGCACTGCCCTGAAAGGTGGCCGTTTGCCGACGAGCACCTTGACGTCAACCAGCTCGACTCGTGTCGGCTGCCCTCGCGTGCATCAGTCGCAGCGTGTGGCCGCGCGTGCGGCCTTCGTGTCGCGCGAGGACGGCGACGGCGGCTTGCCGGCACGTGCGCCGGGTGCGCCTGGCACCGGGCCGAGTGAGGAGCCGTGGGTGACCAGGCGCCAGCTGGCGGATCACCTGCAGGTCACTCCCCGTTGGATCGAATTGCAGCATCACCAGGGCCTGCCGCACCTGCGCCGGGGCGGCATCGTTCGCTACCGAATCTCCGACATCGAGGCTTGGCTGCTCGCCAGCCCGGCCAGTGGGGGTGCGTGATGCCGCACAACCGTGGTACGCGGCGCAAGCCGAACTGGGCGGGCTACGCCTCCTACAAGGGCAGGCGCAAATGGGTCAGCGGCTGCGCGAGCGTCGCCGAGTACGACCAGGTGGTCGCGAAGGCACGCGTGGAACTGCGCGAGAAGATCGAGAGGCCGGACACCAAGCCCGTCCCGACATGCATGGAGTTCGCGGGCGCGAGCATCCAGCCAGATGGCCGGATGACAATGACTTGGCCGGACGGCCAGCGTGCGCGCAAGCGAGACGGTCGGCGCGAGAAAACGATTCGGTGGATGCGCGAAATGCTGGTGCCGTTCCTGCGTGAGTACGGCGAGCGGCCGCTCGACAGCTTCACTCGCGATGAGGCCCTGACGTACATCTTGCCGAAGAGTGCTGGTACCCAGGAGGTTGTGCGCCAGTTCTTAACCACGCGCTTGACCGGGAGCTGGTCCCGCGCAACCACTTCACCAATCTCGGCATCAGCAAGCAGAAACGCCGCGTCGAACGACCCGACTTCGAAATCGTGACCGACGAGCGGTACACGCGGCTGCTGCACTGCGCCCGCACCTGCCGCACCGACAACTACGCGCTCGTCGTTGAGGGCGCCATCCTCGCGGTCGGCGAGGCCGCGATCCGCCCGAGCGAGATCTTCGCGCTGCACAAAGACGAAGTGGACCTCGACGAGGGCATCATCGGCGTGCGCTGGCAGATCGACTCGCGGACACGCAAACGCGTACCGACCAAGGACGGCGATCCGCGCTGGGTCGTCCCCAGCCCGCGGCTTCGCGCGCACCTGGAGCTCATCATGCAATACGACCGGACAATCCTCTTTCCCGCGATACGAGGCGCATACCTTTCTCTCTCCAACTGGTACCCGCACTGGAACGCAGTGCGGATCGCGGCCGGTATGCCGAACCTGGAGTTCTATGAACTCAAGCACCGGGCGCTGCAGTGGATGGTCGACCCGATCGAGGACGGCGGCCTCGGCCTCGACGCCGCGACCGCCGCCGAGATGGCCGGCCACGACGACGGCGGCTGGCTGATCGCCAACGTCTACACCAAGCTCGCCGAGCGTCGTGCCCGCGAGCGCGCAAAGCGCGCGATGCGCGACTACGCCGAGCGTCACCCTGGCGAGCCTCGCAAGCCCCCCGCGGTCGCGCACACCGGCCAGCAGGCAAGCGGCAAGGCAGCATCCCCTCCGAGTGCCAAGACGGGGGCCACGACCACGACCTACATTTGCGCGCAAACCGAGCAGGCCCCCACCTTCTGGTCTATCGGCGGGGCGCTCACCCGCCGCGAGTACGCTGAGCTGCCGGTCGGGATCAGCCTCCAAGAACATATCGGACGTCCCGGATCGAGTTGAGGAGATATGGAGAGTGTGGCCAGCCGGGAAGGTCGAAAAGTCGCGTTGGGGCAGCGCTGTGCGGCCTGGCGAGACAGTGCGTGTCCTGCCTCGCCGCACCCGGCCCGCAGGGGGCGGCCGTGAACGCCAGCGCGCCCACGCCCCATGAGGATCTGCGGAGCCACCTTGAGGAGCTGGAAATCCTTACCCGTGCGTTTGCCCGCCAAGAGCGCGAGGGCACTCTCAGCGCCGGGGAGGTCGAGGTCAAGTGCTGGCGTTGTGCGCAAAGGCTGGGCTCGTGAATGTCGGGGTGATCGCGGTCGATGGCACCAAGCTTCATGCCAACGCCTCGGATCGCTCGAACCTCACCTACGAGCAGATCGCCAAGGAGCTCCTCGCGCAGGCTGAGGAGACCGACCGTGCGGAGGATGAGCGCTTCGGCGAGCAACGCGGTGACGAGCTGCCGCCCGAGTTGCGCGTCAGCGGCGATCGCCGTAAACGCCTGGCTGCCGCGCGACGGCTACTCGACGACGAGCGCGAAGCCGATCCCGAGCAGGTGCCACGTGATCGGACCGAACGGCTCAAGCAGGGTGAGCGTCGCCTGCGTGAGGAGTGGGAGCTCGGGCTACCCCACCCATCACGACGGTAGGCCGCGTAGAACGCCGACAGATCCATCTCCGCTACCGCGTCGAGCACAAACCACGCCAGATGACCCTCCGGCAGCCAATCCCGGACATCTGGCGGCAACAAGAACGCCTGCTCACGATCAACAGCCATGAAGTTCTGGGACATGCACAAATGGTCTTAAACCCACCGGACGACCCCTGGGGGTTTACGCGACAGCCTCCGTCGTAACCGATCGCTCGCGTTCTTGCTGATGCTCTCATGTGGTTGGTGGGCAGGGCACGGTGGCTGGGGCTGTTGAGTGAGTGCCGTCTTGGAACGCGAAGTTGGCGGAGAACCGGAATCCTCCGTGTGGGCAGTTGTTGGGGAGGGGGATGCCCTTTGGTTCGTACTCGATGGTGCGGCCCTGGGTGTGTTCGTGGTAGCGCAGGTGCAGTGGTCCGAGTGTTGAGTGGAACTGGACGACGGCGGCGTCGGGTGCGCCCGGGAGGCTTGGTATGAGCGGGATGTTCATGTCCAGGCGTCCGCCGAATGGCTCTGTGGCGGGGAGTATGAGGCCGGGGAGAACGATCTGTTCGTTGATGGGTGTTTCGGCGTTGACGGCGATGAGTAGCCCCAGGTGCCCGGTGTGGTTTGTGGTCCTAACGATGGTTACGCGCGCGGTCTGGTGGACGATCGTGGGGCCGATTGGGATCTCGGCGAGCGCGTTGCCGTATCCCATGAGGGAGTTTGCTGGGCATCCTTCCGGGCCGTAGTTTTCGAGGGTGTTTGTGGAGCATGTCGCGAGACCGAGTTCGCTGAGCGCGAACGCGAGATCTACTGGGTAGCTGATTTCTACCCCGGTTAGGGGTGGTGGCACCTTGTTGGCGGGCGCGGCGATCCGAAAACTGAAGCTGATGGTGGTGCTTTGGCCGAGCCGCTCGGGGGTGAACTTGGCGTTGAGTGTCACCGACTGTGCCGCTGACGCGGTAGCGCACGCGCCGGCGCAGAGCATAACAGTCGCCATGAGGAGGAAGGCTAGGCGGACAGCTCGATCTCGCTTCACTGTCGGGTCGCTTTTAGTAGGAGAGTGAGCCGGCTGTCTGTACGACGAGGGCGTAGGTTCGGCGGTCGAACGTGCCGTAGAGCCCCGCGTGTCCGTGCGCGTGGGCGTAGTGGCCGGTTCCGCCGGTGACCACGAACGAGCCAGCGAAGCTTTCGTAGATGCCGGAGCCGTGCGGAGTCGCTGTCCCGTGGCCATTGATGGTCCCGCTGTGGGTGTAGATCGTGAAGCTGGCGGTCACGGTCGGGCCGATGTTGCAGTGGGCTCGCATACTGCCTGGGAGCGTCCCGGAGGCGGTGCCTTCCTCGTAGAGCAGCGAGCCGGAGTGTGAGATGTAGCGCAGGTGGGCGGTGTCGGTGACGCTCAGCATGCGTGCCGGGCGCGCTGAACGGCTGCGTCCGGTGTCGTGGATCGCGGCTGGCAAGGCCGTTCCGGCGAGAGCTTTGGGGGTAAGGACCATGAGAAGCGCAGCGCCCGTGGCTGCCAGGATCCTCGCTGTGGGACGGCGTGTGCTTGCTGCAGCTGGTTTGCCCATCGCGATAGCTCTCGCCTGCCTTTGCCTGACGAATCGTTCAACAAAGTAGTATATCTTAGGATGCTGACTGTGCGCCAGCTGCGCCTATGCGCCCGCCGAAGCGTCGCTGCCGGGCGCTGAACTCGGCGAGGGACTGCTCGAGGGCCTCGCGCGTGAAGTCGGGCCACAGCTCCTCGCGGAAGACGAGCTCTGAGTACGCGGCCTGCCAGAGCAGGTAGTTGGAGAGGCGCTGCTCCCCGCCGGTGCGGATGATCACCTCGGGGTCGTGCATCTCCGGGGCATAGAGGCAGGCGCGGAGCTCCTCCTCGCTGTCGCCCTTGAAGTGCTTGGCGGCGTCGAGGATCTCGGCGCGCCCGCCGTAGTTGAAGGCGATGAACAGCGTGAGACGCCGATTCTCGGCGGTCAACCGTTCGGCCCAGCGCATCCGCTCGAGGAGCTCTTGCGCTACTTCGCGGCGGCGTCCGATGAAGCGCATACGTACGCCCTCGTGGTGGAGCTCTGGGGTCTCGCCGGCGATGCGCTGCGCGAGCATCGAGATCAGCCCCTGGACCTCCTCGACAGGGCGCGACCAGTTCTCGGTCGAGAACGAGTACACGGTCAGCTCCTGGATGCCGAGCTCTACGGCGTCACGCAAGCGCGCCTTTAGGGTGTCGGCGCCCGCGTTGTGACCGTCGCTCAGGGGTAGCCCGCGCGCACGCGCCCAGCGGCCGTTACCGTCGGCGATGATCGCGACATGACGCGCCGCCCTGGGATGCGAACCATCGGCCGCTGGGGCCCCCGGACGCATCAGCGATCCACTCTGCAAGCGATCGCCGCCCGGGCGCGCTTGGCGATTCGCCAGGCGTGCATGACCGCGAGCGTCGGTGTGATGAGCGGCCTGAGCTCTCGGCGGATCTGCTCGGTTACGGGTCGCGCGAACTCGCTGGAGGCAGTCGGGGCCGAGGAGTAGTAGGCAATGATCCCGACTAGCGTCATGAGATGATAGACGCCGTTGGGGGCGTCGCGTGCACGGGCCGCCGCACCGTGGATCACGCTCCTGAGCCCGCGGGCGAGAGCATCGCGATCCTCGTAGTAGCGGATGTACCCGGGCTGACCGATGCTGCTGACGTCCTGCTCGTGGTCGATGAGACCATCGAGCAGAGTGGCCACGGCGCAGACGGACAAGTAGACCTCGTCGATAGCGAGGGCCTGCTCCCGGGAGGTGTGAGGGTCGGCCGCGGCGGCGATCAGCGCGTGCAGGGCAAGCCCCGAGGACACAGCGCCAGCCAGAAACTCCTGGCACTGAAGCCCTGTATCGAGCGCGTTGCCTCTCGCCCATCGCTCGAGCTGTGCGCTGCCGAGGACAGGAGCTGCATGGGCGCGAACCTGGGCCTCCGCGCAGCGCTCGGCGGCGCGCTCAGAGACCTCCGCGATCACGGCTATGCGAGGCAGCCGCGTCAGCGCTCCGCGCACAACGCTCACCAGCTCCTGCAGGTATCCGCCGTCATCCGGCGGGGGGGTGTGGGTGTAGTAGTCGTCTTTGGGCTCGGTATCCAGGACGACTGCGTCAATCAGCGCGTTGTAGAGCCGACGGCCGTCGCCGAGCGGGTCGGCGAGTGGCCGCTCGACGAGGCTGTCCAGGTAGTCGTAGATGATCTGAAGGCCGACGACGGCTTCCACGACAGGTTTGCGGTACTCGCGAGGCGCGAGTGTCGCGAGCGTCGCTGTCGCCTGTGCGTTGAAGCCCTCCTCGCGAAGGTTGACGAGCGCTACGTCCTGCAGGGCCGGATCGGGGATTTCCTCGGCGCGTCGTGCCCAGTAGGCGAGTTGTGTGCGGACGAGCGGCGCGACGGTGCTCCAATAGCGAGCGTTCGCAAGCACGAGCGCCAGGCTCATTCGTGCCGTGAGGGGACGGTCGCCAAATGCGGACATCGTCAACGAGCCTAAGCCGTTTCGAGCGCCATGGCTAGCACTCGCGGCGGCGCATCGTTGGCGGCTACTCGCTCAGCCCGAGTGCCGGGCGGACCAGCGAAGCGCGCCAGCCGAGGAGCGAGACCAGCACAACGACGGCGGCGATCACGAGCGCGAACATCTCAATTGGTCGAGCCACGGTCGCGATGGACGCGACCGGGAAGCCTGTGATGTGCTTCGAGATAGCCGTCGATCACGAACTGGCCGTAGACCCCGGCGACTGCGCCAGCCAGGCACCCTGCGCAGAGCATGAGCATCGATTCCGCTAGGAGTATGCGCCGGAGTCGACTTCGGGATGCGCCATCGAGGAGGAGTTCGGCCAGCGAGACCCGTCGCTGCCAGATGCTCGACCCAAGCGCCGCGGCCATCGCAAGGATCGCGGCGAGGACGAGTAGCGTCGATATGTCTCCGAGTTGCCCGAGACCTTCGCCTGCAAGGCGATCGAACCGCTCGCTCCATGTCCCTGCGGTGATCGCTTCCAGGCCGCTGGCTGCGCCCAGCGAGGAGGCGACTGCGTATCGTGCCTGTGCGATGTTCGTGCCGGGTGTGAAATCGACGGCGAGCGCACTCGGCGCGTGTGTTGCCCATAGGCGACTGTAGTCGGTGGTGTTCATGAGGACCGCTCCTCCCGGCCATCCGAAGTTTGTCGTCAGTGCCGCAACCCGGAATGAGGATGCGCCCGATGGCGTCGGCAGCTTCAGTGCTTGTCCGATATGGACGTGTTGTTCTTCGGCGATTTGCTTGGAGACCGTGACCCAGCCTGATTCACGCAACCGTTCGCGCGCATCCGAAAAGTTACCGGCGAGGATCTGGGTACGTAGCACTTCTTGACCGGTGCCGGGTGGGCGCGCGACAATCACCACACGCCGGCTGGTCATGTTCATGAACTCACTCTGGAGTACGTGAACATCGGTGACCCCGGGTATCCGAGCGATCCGCGAGGCATATTCGTCTGGCAAGAAGCTGGTCGTCTCCGGGATGTAGCCCGGATTCACGACCCAGATCTCTCCATCCGTGGCATACGCTCGGGCGAAGTTGTGGAGCCCTCGCAGTAGGTCATGCTGAGCGCCGCTCAGCGCGACGCTGCCGAACAGCGCGACCGCGCCGGTCGCGGCGAGCGCGAGTGATCGCAACGTTCGTGCCCGCAGCGATTCGATCGCGAGTGGGAGGGTCGTGAGCCTGTCGTTGCTCATGGCCAGCATCTCGGCGGCCCGTAGGATGGCCGAGAGGACTAGGGGGACTGCGAGCATGGTCGCCAGTGCGAGGAGAACGCACGCGGCGATCGCTGCTGAGGGCACGAATGCGAACAGCGCGCTAGCTAGCGCGACAAACCCTGCGGCGATCGCGAATAGTTTTCGTTGGGTGTTATGTCCGGGTGTTTGGCCTCGTTCGCCGGCCTCGGCGTAGACGGCGTCCAGGCGTCGTCCGCGGCGCAAGTCTTGTAGCGGGACGGTTGAGGCGAGGCATGTCGCCAGGATCCCGCCCGCCAGCGAGAGGACTACCGGTCGCGTCCCGATCACTGTGTTCCCCCCGAGCGTGAATGCCTGGGCGAGATAACCAGGGCTTGTTTGAAAGACACCGAGTGCGAGTAGATAGCCGCCGAGCAGCCCGAGTAGCGACGCGGCAACCCCGAGGCAGAGGGCCTGAAAGAGGACCATTTGGATGATCGCTGTGCGTTTGGTGCCGTCCAGGCGCAGGTCGGCGATCGCGTCGCGTCGCTCCGGACTGGTGAGCAAGATCGCGTTGAACGCGAACAGGAACCCGATGAGCCCGGCGAGCCCCGCGAACAGCGCGCTCGCCTGGTTACTCGGTCGCAATGCCTGGCCCAAGAGCGAGACTTCTTGGTCTGCGGTAGCGACCGTGAGGTGCCCCCCCGCGAGTGTTTCAAGCTCCGAGCGCACGGTAGCCTCATGTCCAGGCTCGCTCTGGACAAGGATGCGCGTAACGCGATGCGGGAGCCCAGCGAATCGCTGCAGCCTCGCGAGCGACATGACTGCGACATGAGCAAGGGAAAGCGCCCCCGCGGCTTCGTGACCCAAGACCGCGGACACCTTGAGCCGGCTTGCTCGCCCGCGTAGATCCAACACCACCTTAGTCGGAGCTGTCTGTGAGTCGAGGTCAGCGATCCCGAGCTCACTGGCGCTCGCCTTGCTGAGCCCTATGCCTCCCGTTGAGAGCACACCACCGGGCAGGGTATGAGCGAGACCATCCATCAGCGCCAAGCCACCACCGGCACCCGCGACAGTGACCGTCACACGGTGACCAGGAGATCCGATGATGGTCGCGGTCTGTTCGAGCAACTGGGCGGCCTGCTCGACCCCAGGGAGACGTTCAACCCGGGCGAGCAGGCGTTCATCGAACCCTTCCGGGCCACGCGCATGGAGCTGGAGGTCAGCCGGCCCGGCGACCGCGTGAACTACGCCTGCGGCCGAGCCAGTGAGGCTACCCGCCGCGACAGTGACGGCGAACACAAGCGCCACAGCCACAGCCACACCCAGTCCGGCGAGAAGCTCCTGCGCCCCATGAACCCGTAGGCGCCTACTGTAGAAGTACAGGAGTGCATAGGGCCGCATCAGACGAGCACTCACTGCTGTGTGGTCGCTGCACGCGAGGGGGCCGGGGGAGACTCATGCCTGCGACCGTCTGCGTGCTCGTCGGTGAGCCGGCCGTCGCGTAGTGCGCAGGACCGGTCCGCGATAGCTGCCGCCTCCTGGTCGTGGGTGACGAGCAGTACGGCCGCGTCGCGCTCATGGGCGATCGAACTCAGCAGTTCGACGATTTCCCGGCTGTGGCTGCTGTCGAGGTTCCCGGTCGGCTCATCGGCGAGAATCAAACCCGGCTCACATGAGAGGGCCCGCGCGATCGCGACGCGCTGGCGCTCGCCCCCAGAGAGCTTCTCCGGGATGTGATGCAGACGATCGCCGAGGCCGACGCGCTCAAGCCACGGTATCGCCCGCGCCCGAGCTGTACGCATCCCGATGCCCTGAAGGAGCAGCTTGCGGGCCGCGTTCTCAATTGCCGACACGCGAGGCATCAGGTGAAACCCCTGGAAGATGAAGCCGACGTCTCGCAGGAGATACTCGCTCGCCTGATTTTCAGAGAGCGAAGTCAGGTCACGGCCGGCGTAGCGGATCGCACCAGCCTCAGGCTTCAGCAGCCTGGCGATCAACAACAGCAGCGTCGTCTTGCCCGAACCACTCGGCCCATACAAGGCGACCATTTCGCCACGGGCGATCGTGAGGCTCACACCATCGACCGCCCGCACCTCCTCGCTAGCCCCGTGGTAGTGCTTCACCACCCCCTCAAGCTCAAGCAACTCTGCTCCTTCTCGCCGGGGGGCCGTGCTACCCGGTTGCTTTCCGTCGGTGGTGGATGTCGGTCACGGGCGCGAGCTCGGGGGTGGTCTCGCCGCGTAGTTTGCCTTTGTCGAGCGATAGAGCACGGTCGGCGCCCAGGAACCCGGTGCCCTCGCCGGTGCTCGTTAGGACCGCGGTGCCTTCGTCGACGATTGAGCGCAGCAGATGGAGGATCCCGTCCCGTGCGAGGAGGTCCACCCCGATTGTGGGCTCGTCGATCACAAGTAGCCGTGGCTGGGAGGTGAGGGCTCGAGCGATCGCGACGCGGATTGTCTCCTCGCTGTTGAGCTCCTCGGGTACTCGTGCTGCGCACTGTTCGGCCTCGGCGCGCTCCAGGGCTTTCCAGGCGGAGGATCGCGCCTGGCGTCGCGGTGTTCCGCGGCCGAGCTGGCCAGCGGCGAGCTGGTCGATGATGTTCTGCCCGGTGGATGAGCGAAAGGCGGTGCGGCAGTAGCTGATCCCGCCGCCCAGCATCTCGCCGGTTCGGTCGGCAAGGTTTCGCCCGGCGAACCTGACGACGCCGGTGTCTGGTGCCTGGACGCCGGCGGCGACTCGTAGCAATGTGGAGCGTCCAGATCGACGTTCGCCCCAGACCGTGACCATCTCCCCCTCTTCGATCACCAGCGACACGTCATCGAGCGCGACACGCTCGCCGCGGCGATAGCGCTTGCGCACGTGCTCAAGTTCGAGGAGGATCATCGATCTTCTTGGCGAGGGCCTCGAATCTTGCCCGGGCGAACTGGAACCACGGAAGCGTCCGATCCGCCGTGAGGCGACGCCACTCGGCGACCAGTTCGTCGATCACCTCAGCTCGGGAAGCGGCAGAGCCGTCCGGTGGTCCGATCTGGCCAGCGCCCTGCATAAACCGGTGTTCGATGCGGTCGACCATGCGCAGCGCAGCGGCGGGATCGCTCGCGAAAATCTCGAGTTGGCGTACCCATAGCTCCTGACGTCGAAGCTCATCGTCTACCTGGGCCACGACCCAGTCTTCGAAGCTGCGGACCCCGAACGGCGTCGCCTGGTAGTGCAGTCTCGGCTGGCGCCCGATCTCGGTCCCGGGGACGATCTCGACCATCCCTCGGGCCTTCAGCGCGTCGAGCGCCCCATAGATATGCGAGTTGCTGCTGATCGGGAGCACGGCGCCGAACACGCGCTGGAAGCGATGAGCGAACTCCAATCCGTAGCTCGGCCGGGCGATCACGAGGCCAAGGAGCACCCAGTTGACCGAGGACGTCATCGCCTTCTCGGCCCTGTCGGCCGTTTCGTTCCTCGCGGCTACCTCCATGAATGATCCAGCTTACTGGAAGTTCGGACCCGCAGGCAGGCCGTTTCCCACTCCCGCCGGATACTCAAGGACCTAGAACCTCCACACACCAGCACGAGTCATGGACCCCACAGCCCGTGATGGCCGTCGAACACCAGGCCATCAGCGACGATGCTAGCCCTTGGAAAGGGCTACGCGGAGGCTGCTCCTTCTCGCCGGGGGGCCGTGCTACCCGGTTGCTTTCCGTCGGTGGTGGATGTCGGTCACGGGCGCGAGCTCGGGGGTGGTCTCGCCGCGTAGTTTGCCTTTGTCGAGCGATAGAGCACGGTCGGCGCCCAGGAACCCGGTGCCCTCGCCGGTGCTCGTTAGGACCGCGGTGCCTTCGTCGACGATTGAGCGCAGCAGATGGAGGATCCCGTCCCGTGCGAGGAGGTCCACCCCGATTGTGGGCTCGTCGATCACAAGTAGCCGTGGCTGGGAGGTGAGGGCTCGAGCGATCGCGACGCGGATTGTCTCCTCGCTGTTGAGCTCCTCGGGTACTCGTGCTGCGCACTGTTCGGCCTCGGCGCGCTCCAGGGCTTTCCAGGCGGAGGATCGCGCCTGGCGTCGCGGTGTTCCGCGGCCGAGCTGGCCAGCGGCGAGCTGGTCGATGATGTTCTGCCCGGTGGATGAGCGAAAGGCGGTGCGGCAGTAGCTGATCCCGCCGCCCAGCATCTCGCCGGTTCGGTCGGCAAGGTTTCGCCCGGCGAACCTGACGACGCCGGTGTCTGGTGCCTGGACGCCGGCGGCGACTCGTAGCAATGTGGAGCGTCCAGATCGACGTTCGCCCCAGACCGTGACCATCTCCCCCTCTTCGATCACCAGCGACACGTCATCGAGCGCGACACGCTCGCCGCGGCGATAGCGCTTGCGCACGTGCTCAAGTTCGAGGAGGATCATCGATCTTCTTGGCGAGGGCCTCGAATCTTGCCCGGGCGAACTGGAACCACGGAAGCGTCCGATCCGCCGTGAGGCGACGCCACTCGGCGACCAGTTCGTCGATCACCTCAGCTCGGGAAGCGGCAGAGCCGTCCGGTGGTCCGATCTGGCCAGCGCCCTGCATAAACCGGTGTTCGATGCGGTCGACCATGCGCAGCGCAGCGGCGGGATCGCTCGCGAAAATCTTGAGTTGGCGTACCCATAGCTCCTGACGTCGAAGCTCATCGTCTACCTGGGCCACGACCCAGTCTTCGAAGCTGCGGACCCCGAACGGCGTCGCCTGGTAGTGCAGTCTCGGCTGGCGCCCGATCTCGGTCCCGGGGACGATCTCGACCATCCCTCGGGCCTTCAGCGCGTCGAGCGCCCCATAGATATGCGAGTTGCTGCCGACCGGGAGCAAGTCTGCATACACGAGCCGGAAGCGATGAGAGAGCTCCAATGGGTTGCTTGGCCGGGCGATCACGAGGCCAAGGAACGTCCAGTTGACCGAGGACGTCATCGTCTTGGCCTTGTCGGCCGTTTCGTTCCTCGCGGCTACCTCCATGAATGATCCAGCTTACTGGAAGTTCGGATGCAGAGCGCCGTTCCCGCGCACTCGCCGGATATTCAAGACTTAGAACCCTCAAAGCATGGCTATACAAGACGCGCGCTGGGTCCCATGATGTCCGCGATGGCGTACAGGGACACGCGATGGACGGCACGGATCGGGGGCTCAGCGAGCCAACCTCGACCGTGCCCAGCGGCTATGGGCGGCGCGAGCGATCGGCAGGGCGCCGCCCGAGCCTGCGACGGGTACCACCCGCGAAGGTACCCGGGGAGGGGAGATGATCTAGGTCGGCGGCCGCCTTGCACCGTCGCGCTCGCCTGGGTCGCTGGCCGTGTCCCGGGGCGAGTCGAACGTCACTGCCGACCTGACCGGCAGCGTTCGACTCGCCCACGCGCCATCACAAGTCGTGGACTCCACGGCGGTCAACAAAAAAGATGGCCATTGGCCCGCTAGGCCAGCAGCGATGATGCCAGGCAACGGCCACACTGACGCCGAGCGATCGATGAGCGGCCCATTGAGGCCGTCAGACAGTGCGGCGGCCAGGCCCTCCGAGGGCGTGCAAGACCGCGCGGCTACAGACGATGCGCCCCCGGCTGTTGTGGCCCCGGGGCAGTGCCACCGGCGTTTGACGTCTGATCTGCGTCGTCCCGACCGTGACCACCCGGCAGGGGCGCCTGCGGTGGCGGGGCGGGCAGAGGGACCACCGCCCGCCGCGCGTGGGCGGCGCAGCGGCTTCCCAAGCTTGGCGTTACCCCAACTCCGCGCCAAGACACAGAGATCTACGCGGGCGCTCAGCGCACCCCTTTTTGCTGGGCGCCCGCGCGATCTGTGCACCGTCAGTGAGGCGCAGTCTGACCGCCTCGGCGGCGAGTCGGCTCGACGTCCAGATCGGCAACCCCGCTGGCACCGTGCCTGACATGGCGGATCGGTCTTGAGTGATGGCCAAGCCGCTGGATCCTGAGCATCCCGGTAGGTTCTCCTCCTCGTTGGTCGCCGGCCTGGCGATGCTCACGTGCTTCACCGCCGAGCACCCCGAGCGCGGGATCGCCGACATGGCCGCAGCGCGTGTGCCACGAACACAAATGGAGGAACGATGTAGAACGAGCCGACTGATGTGGTGCTGCATGGGAGATGGAGGAGCCGGGTGGAGTTTGGTCTCGGTGGCCCTCTGCGGCCGCTTTGCAGGAGGAGGCCGCAAACCGCCCCGAGCTGCTGCGATCAAGAGTCGTGGTGGTGAGCGTCGGGGAAAAGGCACGTCTTTGAGCGTGTTAGGTGTGGATCACGAAGGCGAGCGCAAGCGAACCACTGACGAAGTGTCGAAAGCCATAATTGATGACATCAGAACCGGGGTCTGTTCGTGGCTCTGGGATAAGTCTGACGGGTGCCTGTTGACTGGTCAGGCGGTGTCCGGCATGAAGGTGGCGCGAGCGTGGTCTTGGCTCCTGTGTGGAACGTGGGAACCAGTCGCCCCGCGACCGCAGACGGCCAGTGGTGCAGGTGTGGCCCGCGGTCGTGTGTGGGAGGGAGATCCTCGAGCAGCGGAAACTGTGAGGGGCCGAGTACCGATGTGGGGCACTGGGGCGGACCGTCTCGTAGTAGCGGTGATGCCTGGTAACGCGGGCGGAGCGAAGGGGACGGGTTGTCCGGGCTTGTTTGGCGGTCAACCGCTGTTGGCGGGAGGAGCCGGATGAGCGAGTCGAAGCCGAAGTCGTTTGCTATTTCCAAGCGGGCTGTTTGGAATGCCTGGTTGAGGGTCAAGGCCAACAAAGGAGCGGCCGGCGTTGACGAGCAGTCGATTTCAGAGTTCGAGGCAAACCTTACGGGGAACCTCTACAAGCTCTGGAATAGGCTCTCGTCTGGGAGTTATTTCCCGCCGCCGGTGCTCGCGGTGGCGATACCTAAGCGGGATGGCGGTTCACGGGTGCTCGGTATACCTACTGTCGCGGACAGGGTTGCCCAAACGGTCGTGCGTGAATACCTGGAGCCCGGGGTGGAGCGTGTGTTCCATCCGGATTCCTTTGGGTATCGCCCCGGCCGTTCGGCTCTGGATGCGGTAGGGGTATGTCGGGAGCGCTGTTGGCGGAGTAACTGGGTGCTCGATCTGGACATCCAGTCCTTCTTTGACAGTGTGCCTCACGATCTCATCCTGCGTGCGGTTGCTCGCCACACCGATCAGCGCTGGGTTCTGTTGTATGTGGAGCGGTGGCTGAAAGCGCCGTTGCAATACAAGGACGGCAGTATGGTCGAGCGGGATCGTGGGACTCCGCAGGGGTCAGCGATCTCGCCTTTGCTGGCTAACATATTCATGCACTATGCGTTCGATTTGTGGATGGTGAGGGAGTTTCCGGCTATCCGCTTTGAGCGCTATTGCGATGATGTGATTGTTCATGTCACCAGCGAGAGTCAGGCCCGGAAGGTACGGGATGCGATCGCTGGACGTCTGGCGGGATGTGGGTTGCAGCTCAATGAGAGCAAGACCCAAATCGTGTATTGCAAGGACGCGCATCGCGGGCTGACGTATTACAAGCTCGTGCGGTTCGATTTCCTTGGGTACACGTTTCGTCCCAGGCTGTCGAGGAGCAAGCGCGGAAGTTTCGTCAGCTTCGCTCCTGCGGTCTCAGGCGAGTCTGCCAAGCGCATACGACGCGAGATGCGTCGCTGGTGCTTGCAAAGGCGCACGGACAAGACCCTCACCGACCTGGCACGGATGTTCAATGCCGTGCTCAGGGGTTGGATCAACTATTACGGGCGCTTCTACAAGTCCATGTTGTTCCCAACCTTCCGCCACCTCAACAAGAGGCTTGTGAGGTGGGCCATGTCGAAGTACAAGCGACTGCGCAAACGGGCCAGGCGGGCTCGCAGGTTCATCGCTGACGTCGCAAGACGTGAGCCTAACCTGTTCGCCCACTGGCAATTCGGTGTGCGCCCCGACGGCTGGGCGATGGGAGCCGGATGAGCGGAGACGTTCACGTCCGGTTCTGCGAGCGCCGGGGGGTGAAACTCCCCCCGGCGACTCACCTCGACCTGGGCCGCTCGACCACCCACCGCTACGCGACGACGCTTGTCACGCTTGGCTACCTCGAGCAGGGAGCCTCGCGCAAGTACAGGCTCTCCTCGCGCGCCCATAGCTTCGGGCTCTCGCTGCTCGACACGATGGTGGTCCGCCGGGTCGCCCGCGAGCATCTGAAGCAGCTGAGGGCGCGGACCGGGCGGACCGTGAGCCTGGTGATCCTTGGGGGGAGCGACGTTGCCTACATCGACCGTTGGCAGGGGTCGCTCCAAGGGCAGTACTCGGTCGACGCGGGCATCGGGCTGGGCACGCGCCTGCCCGTCCACTGCACCGCCGCGGGTAAGGCGCTCCTGGCGCGCTTGCCCGAGGCGGAGCAGCGGGAGTTGATCGCCGCGCTGCGCCTGACCAAGCGCGGGCCCAAGTCGATCACAACCAAGACCGCTCTGCGCACGGAGCTCGAGCGGATCGCCGCGGACGGCGGGTTGGCGGTGGAGGACGAAGAGCTGCTTGCCGGTCGGCGAGCGGTCGCTGCTGTGGTCGTGGACGGGGAGGGTGCCGCGGTCGCGGCCGTGGAGCTGGCGGTTCCCGCGAGCGCCTACGCCCGTGAGCGGCTGCTGAAGGAGCTGGGACCGAAGGTGACCACCACTGCGCGGCGCATCACCGAGGCGCTGGGGTGAGTCGTGAGAGAAACGTCAACAACGTCCTGCCGCGAGCTTTTGTGGTGGGGGATCAACAATCTAGCGGGAGGGGCAGGGGAATGCGCGGTACATTTCGGTCGATGATCTTGTGCGTGGTTTTCGGTCTGGCCGGTCTGGCCGTGTGTTTGCCTTCCGCGTGGGCGGGCCGTTCGGCGTCTGTGCGCCATTCGAGGTCTGTGCGCCGCCACTCGTCGCATGCGCGGGCCCGCCACTCGTCGCATGTGCGGGCGCATCGTTTGTCGTCTGCCCGGGCCTCGTCGCTTGTGGGGTCGTTGGTTGTTCCGGGTGGGTTGGAAGAGGGTCGGCAGGTAGGGGCTGCCGAACAGGCGAAGCTGGCGAATCCGGAAGCGGCGATAGTGCGAGAAGTGAGCGCTTCGTCCTACGAAAATCTGTCTGCGCTGGAAGCCGAAAAGGTCGCGCAGGAAGTGTTCCCGGCTTTGATCGACGAACCTGCGGGTGGTCCGCCGAGTCTGCCTGAAGGGCAGTCCTACCACGGCTTCGTGGATGATCGGGATGCTCGGGTTGATCTCGGTGGTGGGGAACAGGGGATCCTTGAGTCGCTGGCTCCGATGGCTACCGAAGGCTCGTCGGGTAGTTGGGTGCCGATCGATCTTGGGTTGCGGGATGCGGGAGACGCTTTTGAAGCGATGAACCCGCTGGTGCCTGTGCGGTTGCCGAAGCGTTTGAGCGAAGGGGCGCAGATCCCTGGGCTTGGTCTGTCCGTGACGCCTGTTACGCCTGCTGGTGGGCAGAGCTCGGGCGGGCAGGGTGTCCCGTTGATCGGCTCGGAAGGCACGGTCGATGGGGCGAGCGTCTTCTACGCGAATACGCAGACCGACTCGGATACGATCGCGAAGCCTTCTACATTTGGGTTTTCTCTGGAGACATTGATGCGTTCGGCGCGGAGCGCGGACCAGCTGTCGTTCCAAGTTGGGTTGCCTTCTGGGGCGAGTCTGGTTGCGGCGAGCAGCGAGCCGGGAGGGGTGCAGGTCGTCAAGGAAGGTGTGATGATCGCCAGCATACCGGTGCCGGTGGCGCATGATGCGGTGGGGACTCTCGTGCCATCCTCGGTCAGCGTGTCAGGCGACGTTCTCACGGTGACGGTTCCTCGCCAGGCCGACGCATACGTTTATCCGATCAGTGTCGATCCGGAATTCAATACCGGGAGTGATACCAAATTGTCGGAAGCGTGGCAGTTTGGAGAAAGCGGTGGTGGCTGGTCTCTCGAAAGAGAAGAACTCAGTGGGCTGATAGTTCACCACCATGTGGTAGGTTCTTCAGGTAATTTTGCGGAGCTTTTTTATAAAACTAACGGTGATTCTAGGATCTATAAGCTCAATACGGCATCTGACGTGGAACCGACCTATTTTGCCACGGAACTTATTTGGAACGCGCAAGGACGTGCGTATCTCGAATTCGAAGGCTCCGGTGGATACGAAAGTAGCACGGTGGTAGCGGAATATGGTACTCCGATTAAACAGGAAGGTGGTGTCATCCATAGCCAGTTGTGTGCGTCGGCGGAATGTTCCTCGACGAACGGTAGTGAACATAACCTGGTACGTTATGTGGAGTTGGAGACGGGCACCTTTAACGCTAGCGAACTTGGTCTGCGGTTGGAGTCTGCCACGGTGTCACTCTCGCAGCCGAAGGAAACGCATTCGACGGTGAGCTATAATACGTCCTCTTCCGAAATCGAATTGGGCTCCGGTAGGAAAACTCCGAACGTATTCGCCAATGGAGGTTGGATCGGACCAAATTCTGGTGCGATTGAATTTACTGCGGAGGATCTTGGGCTTGGTGTGTCTCAGACCGAAGTAGCTCGGAATCCTCCTTCGAAAGAAAAAGGTTCACCTTTCCGTACCACGAATTATCTTACCAAAAGCTCTTGCGAGGGCGTTCAATGCGCGAAAGAACAGCGCGAAGTCTTGACGTATGCCTCGCTGGGCGGCATGCCTAATGGCGAAAGTACGATTCGTGTCTCGGCGAACGACGCGATTGAACATACTTCGTCGTATGAATACGGTGAAGGGGAACATGTGATCAAAGTGGATTCTACGGCCCCGCACGGGATCGCGCTGAGTGGCCTACCAAGTAAAGGTGAAGAACTTGAACTCGGTGAAGTCGAGGCGCATCTCAAGGTGGAAGCGACCGATGGCGAAGGCTCTGTTCCAAGCTCGGGGATCAAGTCGATCTCGCTCGGGGTCGATGGTAAGGAAATCGGCAAACCTTCCGGATCCTGCACTACTCCTTCTGGACCCTGTACGGCGACTGGTGAATGGTCGGTCAATGGCGCTGAACTCGGTGTCGGCTCGTATACTCTCACGGCTGTCGCGACTGACAATGCGGGGAACTTTGCAAGCAAGAATTTTGTGCTGAACGTCTATCATGCGAGTCCTGTGGGGATGGGGCCGGGGTCGGTGAATCCGGAGTCCGGGGATTTCGCGCTTGGCGCGACTGATGTCGACGTGAGTGGCGGTTCGGGTTCGCTGGCGGTTACTCGCCACTACGACTCGCGTAACCTGAAAGAGGGCGAAGAAGGTCCGCTCGGTCCGCAATGGACGGTCAGCTTGGGCAGTTTGGCGAACTTGGAAGTGCTTTCCGACGGCAGCGTTATGTCTATCGGCGCGGAAGGTTTGACCTTCTTCAAAATAAAGACAGGGGGCGGGTTCGAATCACCGAAGGGTGACACCAACCTGACGCTCGAAGCGAAAAAGAACTCCAAAAGCGAAATCACAGCTTACCTCTTGCAGGACTCAGGCAAGGGCACGACAACCGAATTCACGCTCCCAAGTGGTGCAAAGTTGTGGATGCCGACGGTGTCCGAAGGGCCGGTCCCGAGTGACACGACGACCGATACTTATGAAACGGTCGAACCTGAAGCCGGCAAGAAAATCGTCGAGCCGAAGTTGGAGATAGCGCCTCATCCCTCGGTTACATGCACGCGTGAAGAGTTGGAAAAACTTGAAATGGCCGCAAAGGGTTGCCGGGGCCTCGAATTCAGCTACGGGACCGCGACGAAAGCGACGGGCGAAAACGAAAGCGAATGGGGGGAATACCTGGGGCGCCTCAAGGAAGTCAAGTTCATCGCGTACAACCCGTCCACGAAAGCGATGGCTTCGACCGGCGTCGCCAAGTACGCGTACGATAAACAGGGTCGCCTGCGCGCTGAGTGGAACCCCGAAATCTCCCCCGCGCTGAAGACTATCTATGGGTACGATGCTGAAGGTCACGTGACCGCATTGACGTCGCCCGGCCGGGAGAGCTGGGCGTTCACGTACGGCACAATCGCGGGGGACGCGAGCACGGGGCGGCTGATCAAGGCTACGCAGGCGCCTGCCTCGGCCAAACTGTGGGACGGGGAAGCACCGAAAAACGTCGAAGCTCCGAAACTGTCAGGTAGCCTAGTGCCTGGTGTGAGGATGGGTGTAACTAACGGCGTATGGAGCAACGAACCTGTCGCCTATGCCTACCAGTGGGAGGACTGCAACCTTGAAGGGAAAGGGTGCACACCGATCGATGGTGCGACGAACGCGAATTACAGGCCGGGATCGAGCGACATGGGACATACGCTGGTCGCACAGGTGACTGCGACCAACGGCGGCGGGTCGGTTGTCGCGAGCAGCGAAGCTAAGTCGGTTGACATCACCGAATACCCTGCGTTGCCCGAAGACAGCAGGCCGGCACAGATTGTTACGGGGCCTGACGGCAATTTGTGGTTTGCGGAGTATTACACTAACAAGATCGGTAAGGTCACGACGTCGGGTTCGACCACCGAATATTCCCTACCTGCAGAAAGCCACCCGGAAGGAATTACTGCAGGCCCAGGGACAGAAAAAGCCTTGTGGTTCACAGAGCCCGGGGCGGATAAGATTGGGAAGATCACGACATCGGGCACGATCACCGAATACACCCTACCTGAAAAAGCGGACCCCCACGGGATTACTAGGGGCTCGGACGGCAACGTGTGGTTCGCGGAGCACGGAACTAGCAAGATTGGGAAGATCACGACGTCAGGCATCGTCACTGAATACTCCCTACCTGAAAAACGCGGTCCGACGGGAATCACTGCGGGTCCGGATGGCAACCTGTGGTTCACAGAGTACAGTGAAGTGAGCCATACGTGCAAGATTGGGAAGATCACGACGTCAGGCACGATCACCGAATACTCTCTACCCGCAAAAAGCGAGCCCCGGGAAATCACTGCGGGTCCGGACGGCAACCTGTGGTTCACGGAGTTTAATGAAGCGAGTCGGACGAGCATAATCGGAAAGATCACGACGTCAGGCACGATCACGGAATATCCTCTCACCAAGAGCGAACCAGGCAACCCTGATGCAATTACTGCGGGTCCGGACGGCAACCTGTGGTTCACGGAGTCGGAAACCAGTAAGATCGGGAAGATCACGACGTCAGGGACGGTCACCGAATACTCTCTACCTTGGGCAAGCTGGCCGTTCGGGATTACTGTGGGCCCCGAAGGCAATATTTGGTTTACCGACTGGAGTACCGACAAGATCGGAAAGATGATCCTGGCCCCCGAAAACAAGGAATACTCACTCCCTTCTGGTGACCAGCCGGAACAGGTTGCCGAGGGTCCCGACGGCGACGTCTGGTTCACGGATTGGGCCACCAGTAAGATCGGGAAGACTACGACATCGGGTGCCGTCACTGAATATTCGTTGCCGAAAGAAAGTTCTCCGTACGGGATCGTTACGGGACCCGATGGCGATCTATGGTTCACCGAGACGGGCTCCAACAAGATTGGGAAGAGCACGACATCGGGTGCCGTCACCGAATACGCCCTGCCGAAAGGGAGTAGCCCGTACGGGATCACCGTGGGCCCCGACGGCAACCTGTGGTTCACCGACTACGCTAGCAGCAAGGTCGGGAAGATCACTACGTCAGGCGTGATCACCGAATACGCGCTGCCGAAAGAAAGCGGGACTGCCGGGATTGCTGCGGGATCCGATGGGAACCTGTGGTTCACGAACCCCTACACCAGCAAGGTCGGGAAGATCACGACCTCGGGCGCAGTCACCGAATACGCGCTGCCCGCCGAAAGCCGTCCGGACGGGATCGTTGCGGGCACGGACGGCAACCTGTGGTTCGTGGATGCTGGCAGCAGCAAGGTCGGGAAGATCACGCCATTGGGTTCGATCACTGAATATGCTCTGCCGAAAGAAAGCCACCCGCATACGATTGCGGCAGGCCCGGATGGCAACCTGTGGTTCCCGGAGCCCGGGACAGGCAAGGTCGGGGCTATCACGACCTCGGGTGAAGTCACCGAATATACCCAGCCCTCGGCAAGTGAGCCGCTTGGGATCACAGTCGGGCCTGGCGGCAACATGTGGTTCGCCGACTACGGTCCCGGTACGCTCGGGAGGGTCACTCTTAGCCAAGGCGAATTCGAAACCACTGAAGACCCGCTGCCGTCGGGTGACCGGTCGGAACAGGTTGCCGCGGGTCCTGACGGTGACCTGTGGTTCACGGACTGGGCCACCAGCAAGATCGGTAAGAGTACGACGTCGGGCGCCGTAACTGAATACTCGTTGCCGAAAGAAAGCTCTCCGTATGGGATCGTCCCAGGTCCGGATGGCAATCTATGGTTCACAGAGACGGGCTCCAACAAGATCGGTAAGATCACAACGTCAGGTACGGTCACCGAATACGCCCTGCCGAAAGAAAGTGGCCCGTATGGGATCACCGCGGGCCCCGAAAAAGAAAACGCGCTGTGGTTCACCGACTACGCTAGCAGCAAGATAGGAAAGATCACTACCTCGGGCACGATCACGGAATACGCGCTGCCGAAAGAAAGCGGGACGGCTGGTATAGCTGCGGGACCCGACGGGAACCTGTGGTTCACGAACCCCTACACCAGCAAGGTCGGGAAGATCACGACCTCGGGCGCCGTCACCGAATACTCGCTGCCCGCCGAAAGCCGTCCGGACGGGATCGTTGCGGGCCCTGACGGCAACCTGTGGTTCGTGGATGCTGGCAGCAGCGAGGTCGGGAAGATCACGACGGCGGGCTCGATCACGGAATACACCCTGCCGAAAGAAAGTCACCCGCATACGATCTCAGTGGGTCCAGGTGGCTACCTGTGGTTCCCAGAGCCCGGGACGGGCAAGGTCGGGAATATCACGACGTCGGGCACGGTCACCGAATACCCCGAGCCCTCGGGAAGTGAGCCACTTGGGATCACGATGGGTCCTGAAGGCAATACATGGTTCACTGACTATGGCACCGAAAAAATCGGGGAGGTTGCCCTCAGCCAGGGCGAAGCGCGTTCCCCACAGCCCGGGTGGACCGTCGAGTACAACGTGCCTCTGGAGGGCTCGGAAGCACCGGACCAGCTGGGCGACAACGAGACAACCGGCAAACCCGAACCGGAAAAATGGGGTCAAAAAGACGACCCCGAATACGCCACCGCGATTGTCCCACCAGACGAGCCACAGAGCTGGCCGGCGAGCAACTACAAACGCGCTACCGTGGACTATATGGACAGCCAGGCCCGCACCGTCAACGTAGCATCCCCGTCGCACGGAATATCAACCCAGGAATACAACAGCGACAACCAGGTCGAACGTACCCTGAGCCCCGACAACCGCGCGACTGCTTTGAAAGAAGCAAACCCGACGGAAGCCGCTGAACTACTAAGCACCAAGAGCGCCTACAACAGCGAAGGACAGCTCACCGACACCCGGGGCCCACAGCACACGGTCAAGCTCGCCGTCGGGAAAGAAGGGAAAGCCGGCGAAGAAGTGCTGGCGCGCAACCACGTCAAATACTTCTACGACGAAGGAGCGCCCAAAGGCGAAACGTACGATCTCGCGACGAAGACCATTGATGGTGCGGAAACCGCGAGCAAAGAAGAATTCGACAAGCGGACCGCCACGACGTCCTACAGCGGGCAGTCGAACCTCGGCTGGACGCTCCGCATGCCGACATCGGAGACGACCGACCCCAGCGGGCTGGATCTGACGACCACCACGAAGTACGAAGAAAGCACAGGCAACGTGGTTGAAACGCAGGCACCCGCAGCGGCAGGAAAAGACACGAAAGTCCCGCCCGCGTACACCGCCCAGTTCGGCACTAAAGGTACCGCTGGAGGGCAGTTCAGTTCGCCTAGCAGTGACGCAATTGACGCTCATGGAGACGTATGGGTTACCGACTACAGTAACGACAGGGTTGAGGAGTTCTCTGCCTCGGGCTCGTTCACTGAGGCGATCGGCTTCGGGGTAGCCGATGGTAACAAAGAAAAATTCGAGATCTGCACCACAAGCTGCCAGGCCGGCGTCGCGGGCTCAGGCAACGGACAGTTCTCTGGGCCGACAGGCATCGCGTTCTACGGCGGCGATCTCTATGTCGCCGACTACGGTAACGACCGCATCGAGGAGTTCAACGAAAAAGGTGAATACATTAGTAAGTTTGGCTCAAAAGGCACAGGCGCGGAACAGCTGGAAGGCCCCGTGTCGGTGGCTGTCAACTCAAGCGGGGATGTCTGGGTGGGCGACCTTGGCAACAATCGAGTGGATGAGTTCAACTCTTCCGGGAAATTCATCGAGGCGATCGGCTTCGGAGTTTCCGATGGTAACAAAGAAAAATTCGAGATCTGCACCACAAGCTGCCAGGTCGGCGTTGCGGGCTCAGGCAACGGACAATTCTCAGATGTGCACGGGCTAGCGGTGTCCGGTACCAAACTCTATGTTGCTGACACTGGCAACAACCGTATCGAGGAATTCAACGAAAAAGGTGAATACACTGGCAAGTTCGGCTCGAAAGGCCCAGGCAACGGCCAGTTCGAAGATCCCATCGGAATCGCGACGAACCCGAGCAACGGGTATCTGTATGTCACCGACGAGAACAACGACAGAGTCGAGGCACTCTCCACCTCTGGGGAATACATCGACCAGTTCGGCGCAAAAGGCATCGGTAACGGCCAATTCACCGGCCCAGAAGGAATCATAGTCAACTCGTCCGGCGATGTATACGTCGTCGATGCAGGCAACAACCGGGTCGAGGAGTGGCTACCCACTATTACCGGCAACGAAAGTGCACACGACACCAAGACCATCTACTACACCGCGAAAACAGAAGCGGAAGTCGTCGCATGCCGGGAACACCCCGAATGGGCCGGCCTGCCGTGCGAGACCGAGCCGGTAGCGCAGCCGGGCGTCGGCGGCCTGCCCGAACTCCCGGTCACCACGCTAACCTACAACATGTGGGACCAGCCGGAAAAGACCGACTGAAGAATTCGGTTCCACGAAAAGAACGAAGACGACGACATATGACAATGCCAGCCGGCCGCTGACCAGCGAAGAGACGTCAAGCATCGACAAGGAACTACCGAAGGTCACCGACAAATACAACAAAACCAGCGGTGCGCTGGAAGAACAGAGCACCACGGTCGGCGAAACGACCAAGACGATCACCAGCAAGTACAACATCCTCGGACAACTGGAAACCTACACCGACGCTGATGGGAACACCGCGACATTCGAATACGAAAAAGAAAAGGATGCGCGCCTGATCAAAATGAGCGACGGCAAGGGCAACCAGACCTACCACTACAACGAAACGACTGGCGCGCTTAAGGAACTCGTCGACTCCGCCGCAGGAACGTTCACCGCGGAATATGACGTCGCGGGCAAGATGACCAGCGAGAGCTACCCGAACGGCATGACCGCCTACTACACGCACAACCAGGCCGGCGAAACGACCGGGATCGAATACAAGAAGACTGACGCACTGCGCTGAAAACATGCCGAAGTGTGGTTCAGCGATACCACTGTGCCTTCGATCCACGGCGAAACAATGAAGCAGACGAGCAGCCTCTCCGAAGAGCCGAGCTACACCTACGACGCCGCCGGACGACTCACCCAGGTGCAAGAAATCCCAACGGGCGAAGGCTGCAAAACTCGCATCTACGGCTACGACGAAGACAGCAACCGCACGACCGAGACCACTCGCGAACCAGGCGCCGAAAGCAAATGCGCCATCGAAGGCGGCAACACCGAATGGCACACCTACGACACCGCCAACACCCTCTCCGACCCGGAAGTAACCTATGAAAAATTTGGGAACACAACCAAGCTGCCCGCCGCTGATGCCGGTGGCTCAGAACTGACAAGCGAATACTACGTCGATGGCCAAGTCTACAAACAGGAACAGGGCGAACAGAAACTTGAATACAAGCTCGACCCGGAAGAGCGCACACGCGAAACCATCTCTAAGAAGGGAGAAACGGAATCAAAGACGATCACGCACTACGACTCGCCCGGCGGCGCGGTCGCGTGGACAAACGAAGGCTCGGGAGAAGAAAAATGGACTCGTAATATCCCGGGTATTGGCGGAGCCCTCACTGCGACGCAGGAAGGGGAAGGGAAAACGGGTAAACCGGTAGTGCTGCTGCTGCACGACCTCAATGGCAATGTCGTCGCGGAAGCCGCAGTCAGCGAAACCGAAGCAAAACTCCTAAAAACTTACAACAGCACCGAATTCGGTGTACCCAGTACGAAAGAAGCTCCGCCAAAGTATGCGTGGCTCGGCGCCACCGGTGTCGCCGGGGAACTATCGTCCGGGGTAATCACCCAAGACGGCGTGACCTATGTGCCTATAACCGGCCGGCCGCTACAAACCGAGGGCGTTCCACTGCCGTCGCCGGAGAGCGCTGTTACACCGTTCTCAAGACCGGTCGAAGCGTGGGTCGGCTCAAGAACTGGAGAAGGAGTCGCACGCGAACTCTCAGCTGCACAACAAAAAGAACAGGAACGAGAGGCCGCAAACCAGCCGCCGGGAGTGATACCGTACCCGGGACCTGGTGGTGGTGGTGAAGGAGGAGGAGAAGAAGAAGAAGGCGGTGGCGGTTGCTCAGGAATGAACGCGTGCGCGTCGTCATTCAACCCTCACCATCACTCAGGGGTAACCGAATACCATGAACGCGGCGAAGGCTACGCAGGATGCAGCGTATGGGCAAGTTATGGGAGCGAGGGTGGGACGTCGGGGATATCTGGCGAAATAGAAATTGATGGTCATTGGGAATGTAGTGAAGCGGTTACTGAGTTCGAGATACAGACCGCACTGCTGATATTGAATCCGGAAGATGGAAAATGGGAAGGGATCGTGTCATCAGAGCCCTCTCCATATTTTGACGTTAGTAGCAACAAAAACGAACCGTTCAGTGAAGACCTCCGCTGTGGACCTGAACACGCGGACTACGACGCGTGGATATTTGGACGGCAATACGACGGCAGCTATCATGCCCGATGGTGGTCATGGGGTCGTGAGGCGGAGATCAGAACGTCATGCCATGGTGGAGTAAATGGCCCCACGTAAGGTTTATCCGGAGATGCGGTTCGCTGGGCTGGTGACGGCGTTGGCTTGCGCGGTGGTGGTGTCTTCGTGTTCGAGCGCAGGCGGAACCTCCTCGGGCGCTTCTATGTCCCATATGGTTGTGTCACGCCTGATGCCGGGGGTCCGCATCGGGCTTGCTCCGAGGCTTGAAGGTGGCTACGCCGGCTGGTGTATAGCGATGATACGTGCTTATCCTTCAGGGAGGCGGAAGCATAGTGGGGCCCTTTGTACCGACGCGAGGGCCGCGACCGGGCCCGTCTTTATCGAGGCCTGCTACGGCCATTCAGACGTCCTTGTGCTTACGAGAGGTGATGTAGCAGCGGTCACAGTGGCCGGCGGGGCTCCGATTCCGACGGAATCGAACTCCACGCTCCCGGACGGATTGCGTGGGGCCGCGATCGAACTGCCGGGATACAGGATCGTCCCTAAGTCCTATTCCGTTGGCTATCCATGGCTCCCGTGCCCCCGAGTGATACCGCTCGACGCGAACGGCAAGCCGAGTGACAAGCAGGGCAGGTCAGGTAATCGGCTCGCGGTCCCTCTGCCCAGGCGGTATTGGTATCCGCCTGCGCGCCCACCAAGCGGTGTCTGCCAGCTCACCGCGACGCGGCTGCCCCGGGAAACCGTGGCTATCGAAGGGGTAGTGGTGACCCACGTGAGACCATTCCCGGAACTCCTGGGTCAGGCGTTCATCTCGTGTGCGGACACGACCTATTTCTATCAAAACAATCATGATCTGCCCGCAGCGGTGCTCTTGGACGCTGCGCACCCGGGAGCCCCACCGCCTGGTCTGCCCGGCATGAAGCCCGTCGCCGGCCATCCCTCAGTTTTCGAAGTGCCGCCAGACATGTTCGCGCGACGTATTCGCGGTGCTTGGCTGGTGGTGGAGGAAGAAGACAACATTGGTCCGCGTGTGCCTGTGGAGTTGCTCGAACACCTGCGCGCGACGGTTCATCTGTGAGTCGAACCCGGATGTCGGTAGCTACCGCGGGGAAGACCATCCGTGGGCTACGCCGGATGATCCCGTGGTGATGGCTTTCGCCTGCCTGGCGGGCGCATCCTCGTGTTCGAGCGCTACGAGCGCCTCACAAGCGCAGCCGCACAGGGTGTACGTTTCACGGCCTGTGCCGAACAGCCACGTTTTGCTGGTGCCGGAGCTCCAGGGTGGCACGGCCGGGTGGTGCCTGGCGACGGGCTATCGAACGATGACGGAAAGCAGTGGTGGTTGCGGAGAATTGACGACGACCTCGACCGGGCCGATCTTCGCTGAAGAGGGTTGCGACGAGAGCGAAACGGGGATCCACCTCTATGCGCTGACCACAAGGCTTCGCCCGCCGATGACCGACGAGGAACTAGACGAGCTGATTCTCAGCCGACTTTGCAGCCGACGCGAACAGGCCGAGCTCAGCGAGCTTGGTGATGCAACGCAGAGCACGACGGACATGGCAGCCGCGTTCAACGAGCCCGACGTCCGCGTCGACGCGCGCGTGCTCGTACTCGCCGGCGAAGGCCGAATAAGGAGTCCGCTGCCGCACCCGGCCGCTGGATGCTTGCCTGACCAGCGAGCAGCGACGGGATACAGCACAAGCTGCCACGCGCACACGGCGATGCGCAGCCACGCGGCCCGCAGTGCCCTCAGCGAGTCCATCGCTGCCGCCGTGGGATCAGGTCACGCGCACGCCGCGCGCTTATCCACGAAACTATCTACCACGTCCTCTACACCGACCAGGAGGGCTACGGCAGGAGCACCCCTGAAGTCAAGATCGGCTCGGGAACCGTGGCCGAGGCGACGGAACCGCTTGAAATCGGCGCGATGACCCCGGGCACCGTCTACCACTACGCGATCGTCGCGACCAGCACCGTCAAAGAAATAGAAGACGTCACAGTCGTAGAAACAATCGAAGAAAATGGAGTGGTCATAAGCAAAAAAGAAGTAAAAAAGGTCAAGGTCAAGGAAGAAAAGAGCGCTACCACGATCGGTCCCGAACAGGTGCTTGAAACCTCGCCGCCGATCCTGCCAGCCTTCGGGCCGGCGCTGGTGTCGAACATCGGCCAGAGCACCGCCACGATCGCCACGACGCTCGAAGCCAAGGGTGAACCGACCCGTTGGGAACTGCAGCTTGGAAGAACCCCGGGCAACCTGCAGCTTCAAAAGGCCGGGAACAGCAGGAGCCCCACCCCGGAACCCATTGTGGTGGGACTCGAAACCGCTGGAGCCCGGCACGACCTACCACTACAAGCTGACCGCGGCCGACCCCGACGGCACCGTCGAAAGCCCCGAATACGAATTCACGACGGCCCCCGCGCCGCCTCCTCCGATGCTGGCTGTCACACCCCTGATCGCGGTCTCCCATTACAGATTCCCGGCTGAAGAAGAAGGCGCGACCTCACCACCGAAGACCACCACGAAATGCCCGAAGGGTAAGAAGCGCAGTCACGGCAGGTGCGTCAAGGTCAAAACCAAGAGCAAGAAAAAGGATCTCTGAGGGTGATCGTAGGTGAAGTTACTGGGCGCGCTGGGGTGAGAAAGCGGCGGTCCGAGTAGCTGCCAGTAGCCAACGGCCCGTACCCGGTGGCGCGGTTGGCGTTCACGAATGCAAGCTCCCACCAGTCGGATGAGCGCGAGCTTGCCCATGAGACCACAACCAAGGGGGTAGGCCGTTGCCTGCTGGTGTATGGCCGATCAGTCTGATGACCAACTCATCCACAGCCACCGCTCCTGGTACCCAGGTGCCGAGCCCGCCTTCGGAACGGGGGCAGTGGCTGCTTGCGCTCGCGCTTGGAGCTCTCGGCGTGGGCGTGATCGTTGCGGTGCTGACCGGCGTGGTTGGCCGCACCACGCCCGCGGCGCCCGCCGCGGCAGCCCCGCCCGTCGTAGTGGAGGTGGCCGCGACACCGGTCCCCCGGGCGGCTGCCTCCGCGAGCCTGCTCGCTGGCGCGGCGGCCGGCGAGGGGTCCGTGGCCGGATCCAACACGGGTAGTTCGCGCGCGGCGCGTGGCGGAGGAAGTGCCAGGCGCTCGCACAAGGCCGCGCAGCCGTCGCCCGCACAGCAGCAGCTGGTCGCGAGGCGCTTTGTCGATCAGACGGAAACGGAGATACCGGCGCGTTGGATGGAAGGATTCTACCGGATCTACTCGGTCGCGCAGGGCGCGTTCGGTGTCAACTGGCTGTTGATCGCCTCGATCCACGATCAGGAGTCGGCGTTCTCGACTGCGCCCACCACCTACCACGGGTTGAACTTCGCGGGTTGCTGCGGTGGGCCGATGCAGTTCAACGTGACGAACGGCCCGGTCAGCACGTGGGATCTGGTGCGAGATGCCTACCGCTTCGGCAAGCGCCCTGCGGTCTACGACCATCAGACCGCGCACCACCCCTCGATCTACGACGACTTCGACTCGATCATGGCGGCCGCCTGGCTGCTCTCCTCCGATGGCGCCTCCATCGCGCTGGATGACTCGGCGTGGTTGGCGGCGTACGACTACTACGGCCACGACACGGCCGGTGTCGAATACGCCGACGAGGTGCTCGCTCGCGCGATCGGCTGGTCCCAGCACGGCTTCTGCATCAACTGCGGCGTGGACCCCACGCTCGTGAACGCGGTCTACGAAGCGTACGGCGCGATGTACACCACCGCGACGGTCGCTCGCGCGGGGCATTCAGGGGCCAGGCACGATAAATGATGCGGGAAACACCGTTGGGACCGCACGCGCGGTCAGCGAAAGCGTGATGATCGCTCGCGGCAAGCCGCACAACGTGACCGTCGTCGCGTGCGCCCGCGAACTCGCGTGCTTCCTCTGGGCAGCAGCGACCGCCGACTGACCCTCGCGGACAGCCCTACAGGCCGGGAGAACGGGGCGCCGGGCCAACAGCGGCCAGCACGCGCGATAGAGCTATGAGCAACACCCCGCAAGGAGTGCCACGCTCGTTCCTAGACAGCGCACGCTGGCAGCACGAAACCGGGCCCTGGGGAACCCAACCCCCGCATCATCAGACTGGCAACGCCGACACCGAGCCCGGCGCCCCGCTCTCCCGACCACCCCAAACCGCCCGCCACACGGACACGATCAAACACGCCCACTTGACAAACAACACGACATATCAGCTCTGCGAGCTGCGCGGCGAGCGGGTCGGGTAGAACAACCTGGATCTTGTGGCTCATCCCCGATGAGCTTTGCCCCGGTGTGCTCGACAAGGTCGCGGAGAGCACCGATGTGGGGAGGAGCGATGCTGGGATGTCATCCCAGAGATGCGTCGCGGGCGGTGGGAACGGCGGTCTGATCTGGCCCCACCGCCGCGCCGGGGATGCTTCTATGAAGTCAAGGGGGCCTCGGTGAGCTGTCTGAAGAGGCGCCGGGAGAGGTGACGCTTGAGTGAGCGCATCGCTGGCCTGATGAGTGCCTTCCCGGGGATCTGTCTCCCGCCGTCGCCGTACCCGGATGCCGCCGTGACTTCATAGAAGCCTGGACATCACTTGACACAGCTCTGTCCGGCGGCCTCCATCTATCACCGACCACAGCCGATGAGGAGGACGCGATCGCAGTTGGAGTGGACACGCACAAGAACAGCCACGTGGCTGTCGCACTTGACCGGCTTGGCGAGCTACTCGGGGAACTCACGATCACGGCGAACGTCGCCGGCTACGCGAAGTTCGTTGCGTCGCAGCGATGCTGGTGGCCTACAGCTCCTGCATCGGAGAGCGCACACGTCTACTCAACGAGATCCAGGCGCTGAACGCTACCGCGCACATAGCGTTGCGCGAACGTATCGGGGAGGGCAACGGCAAGCAGCTCGAGCGGCGCCTCGGCGTGATGCGCGCCCGCTCAAGCGCACATGCAGACGAGTGCGCTGTCTTTGCCGTCATGCGTGACCTGGCTTGACGGACGCCGTGCGAGCGTGGCGTCGAGAGGCGCTCACCGACGAGCACCGCCTTGGCGGCCGCGAGCGCGTCGATCAGATCAGACTTCCCGCTGCGCCGCGCGCGGTCGCGTCTCATGAGCCGGGGGATTTGATGTTGCGGGCGTAGCCTCCGCTTTGTCCTGAGAAGACCAAGCGATGGAGGTACGCCCGCATGGAGAAGGTAGCCCCGAGCGAGAGGTTTCGCTCTGAACTGGATGAGGTGCTGGCCGGTGTGGCCGGCGAGGATGATCCGATCGAGGTGGTCGGGCGGCTGGGAGCGCGGCTGATCTTGCAGCAGGCGTTGGAGGACGAGGTCACGGAGTTCCTCGGCCGCCGGCGGTATGAGCGCGTTGGCGAGACGGTCAGTTACCGCAATGGCCACGAACCCAGGACGGTGAAGACGACGAGCGGCGCTATGTGCCTGGAGCGCCCGAGGATCCGGGATGCGAGCAAGCTGGGGTTCGAGAGCCGGGTTCTCGGGAAGGGCGTCACGCGAACGCACGCGCTGGAGTCGCTCGTGATCAGCGGCTTCTTGCGGGGGCTGTCCACGCGGGATGTGGAGGCTGCTTTGGAGGAAGTCTTCGAGGAGCCGATCGCGTCGAAGGCGACGGTTTCCCGGATCTGTGAGGACACCCGGGAGCGATACCGCCAGTGGTGCCGGCGGCGCCTGGAGCAGCACGACATTGTCTACTGCTTCTTGGATGCGATCTACCTGAAGCTGCACCCGGACGACACGCCGGCGGAGGGCGTCCTGGTGTGCTGGGGCGTCACGCTGGAGGGCCGCAAGGTCCTCCTCGGACTGGCGTTGGGGAGCCGTGAGAGCTATGACAGTTGGCTCGCGTTCGGCCGGGACATGATCGCCCGCGGCCTGCGGGCGCCGGCGCTCGTGATCGCCGACGGGGCACCCGGGATCTGGAAGGCGACGCGGGAGCTCTGGCCCACGGCGTTGGAGCAGCGCTGCACCGTGCACGCGCTTCGGAACGTCACCGGAAAGCTACCCGAGCGCCACCATCAGGAGGTCAAGGCGCGCTGGTGGAAAGCATTCGACGAGGCGCGCTCCCCGGGCGAGGCGACCCGTGAGCTGCAGAGCATCATCGCCGACTACAAGACGGCTTACCCCTCGGCGATGGCCGTCATCGAAACGGACCTGCCAGCGCTCATCACCCATCTGCAGTTCCCGTCTGGGCACCGCAAGCGGATCAGAACGACGAATCTCCTCGAGCGAACATTCGTGGAGGTCCGACGGCGCACAAAGGTGATCGGCCGGTTCCCCGGCGAGACCTCTGCCCTCTCACTGATCTGGGCGGTGCTGGAGCTCTCCTCCCGCGGCTGGCGCGGGGTGAAGATGAACCCCAAGACCGTCGCCGAGATCGAGCGGCTACGCCGCCAACTACGCGACACCACGACGACCCCGCCAGCCACGACAAGCACCGAGGAGGTGATCGCCGCATAACATCCCCCTCAAGCGGAGCCTGCCCCCGAACAAATCACCCGGGAAATGAGACGCGACCCCGCGCGCGCCGAACGGGCCGTTCAACCTCAGACCGTGACGTTGTGTGCGAGAGCAGCTGCTCGCGCAGGCCAGCGCCCCAGCGACCCGCGCCCTCGATACCGACGACGACATCGCCGCACCCTTCCGGGGCGTCGGACGCCACCACCCGGCCGCCACTGCGCTACGCCCTACGGGCTCCGCTCCGAGGCGGCCGACCTGCCAGTCTCCAAGAGCCGAACAGGCGACCTCAACCTACACAGCCAGTGCAAACCGCCGCGCCCAGGCGGGCCAGCGGTTGTCGATCCGGCGTGGCTCTCGCCATCGTCTGGAGGTCGCTTCGGTCGCCGTGCTGGAGAGACCAGGCGCGGCACGCCAGGCACGCGAGCTCTTCGAGGAGGGGGCGAGCACTGACTGCCATCGCGTGGACGCGCTTCCACCGCGTCGTCGCCGACAGCTTAGACGGAAGTTTTTGGTGCCTCCGCTGAGACCGCAGTGCGAATGACCTCTGCACCAACCAACCCGCTGTTCGGCCTGCTTAGCGTGCACCCTGCCCCGCGAGAGCCCGAGCTCGTGCAGAGCTCGAGAAGCCATATAGGGTCTAGCGTTCCCAGCCGAACTCTCGGTTGACGGCGGTGCTACCTGAGCTTTCTTCCCTTGGTGTCGGCGGAGTGGATGGCGCCGGGGGGGAGTACCGCGCGTCTTCGATCCCGAATTCAGAGCCGGCTCGTCCTGGCGGGCTCGAGCCGCCCTTTGGGCCTGGGGCTGGTCCTCCACTGATGCGTCTCTTGGCGGTCAGGACATGGGTTCGCCGTCGACCTACCGAGTGGTGTCTCTGAAGGGCACTATCCTGGCGGCTGGCCGTCGATGAGCGCGCGGCGGGTGGAGGCGCGGACGCTGATGCACTGGCCGTCTGGGCCTGTGCCTGCGGAGGCGATGTGGGGCGAGCAACAGCGTGGTGAGCCTTGCCGCCGTGGGTGGCCAGTGCGAGTGCTGCGGCACCGGCGGCTACGACGGCTACCTTCGCGATCGTGCCGGTGCTCAGGGAGCTCACAAGACCCCCTCCACCCGCGCTGCCCGCTGTGCCTGCGGCGGTCGTCCTCAGGGCACTCTCGGCGCCTGCTATTCCTCCGCTGTGGCCGTTGCGGAAGAGGCGCTCGAGGTGGGCCAGGATGCTGGCGCCGTGCCCTGCGTCTGCGACTGGCCCGAAGGGCAGGATTGGCGGGAGGATCGCTGCGAGGCCGCGCAAACCGTTGACATAGCGGCGACATGCTGCGCATTGCGCGATGTGCTCGGCTGCGCGGGGGTAGTCTCGGTCGTCCTCGGCGATCAAGCCGAGTGCATAGTTTCGTATCAGGCGTGTCCATTCGTCCCCACCGCATCCGCGTGTGCTGATGCTCGCGATGATGCCCCCGATCTTCTGGGTTGCGCCGTCCATCAGTTTCTCCATCTGTTTGCGCTGAAGTCCCATCAGCTTCGCTGCCTCGGGTCGTTGATAGCCGTGGATGATGCATAGGCTGAGGGCTTCGCACTCGCGGGGGTTCAGCCGGCCTCGCGCCAGTTTGATGAACCGTTTGAGCTTGATTTGGTCGTCCAGGTGCTCGTCGACGTCGAGATCGAGAGCGGGCGTATGGGCTTCTAGATCGACTCGCTTGCCTGGGCGCAGTTCGCGGTAGATGTCGACCGCGCGCCGCCAGGTGAACTCGATCAACATGCCCGTCAGATTTGAGATGAGGGTGCCTTGTTTGATCGTCTCGTAGACGCCGTGCCATGCTAGGCAGTAGGCCTCTTCGAGGTCGGACTCGTCGAGGTGCATTTTGCGGGAGGAGAGCCTGCGGATGACTGCGCCGATGACCTCGGGCTGCAGCTTGCGGTAGTTCTCGTTGGCCGCGTTCTCGGCCTGCTGCTCGGGGGACTGGACATCAAAGCGGTGCATTACGGCGGCTCCTTCTACGGTTCCTGCTTCTGGCAGCGCTCAAGGATCTTGATCGGCGTCGTAGGCGACTCGTGCGAGTGCCAGGACGAGCGCGTGACCAGGCTGAGAGCCTGGAAGCAGGGTACGGATCTCTCGCACGAGCTTAGCGCCGATTCCGTCCGGGCACTCTCCGAGCAGAATCCGCAGGTCGTGCAGACGTTCCTCGTTTAGATGGCTCGACAGGTATTGCCAGTCCTCCTCGCAGACCAGCCCAGCCCACCCAGGGGGCGGTGTCGAGGGATTCTGGGCGCAGTCCATTAGGTCTTCACGATCTCCCGTCGAGCGGCAACGTTCTGGGATTGACGAAAGCCCACCAGAGCCCTCCGGCAGCTTCCTCACGCACAGCCAGGGGGAGGTGATGGCGCCGGGTCCCCGGGGGGTTCAGCCTGCGGCTGAGACGAGGGTAGATGCCAGCCTGACTCTACCGGGCAGCGCGCCGATCCCAGCACTCACGCAGCGGCCAATCTCGCGGACGGCCGGGAATTTGGCATAGGCGCAAATTGGTAGGGGGGAAGCACGGGCTCTTCAGCGACGATATAGGGGAGGACTGCCCAGAATCCGAGGAGAAGCAGAGGAACCGAGCGATGATCGAGATCACGCACGCCGCGAAGAAATACGCTGGATGGCTCTCGCCGGGGGAGTTGCCTCAATGGCTGATGCCTCAGTGGGCTGCGCGCAGTGTGGGCGGCTCGCCTCCAAGCGTGGCCCTTGCGCATCCTCTGATCGGTGTCCTATCTTGTGGCTGATGAGGAGCGCTGCGGCCAGGGTTATCGCTGCCGCTGTGCTGCTGTGCTGCACAGCGCCTTGCGTGCCAGCGTTCGCTGAGGTCGGTGTGCCGGCTGGGACTGTGCAGCAGGCTGCCTCCAACGCGCTCTTCTTGCAGTACGCGCCCGCGCCGCCGGTCCCCGGGATCGTGTGCCTCGTGGACTCGGGAGTGGACGCCAACCCGGATACCACCCCGATCCTGGCGGGCAGCTATGCGCTGTCCCCGGGCACGAACACCGAAGATGAACTCGCCGCCCTGAATCCTCTGCTGCCCGGGGGGCACCCCGACGGGCACGGCACCTACATGGCGATGATCGCCGCCGCACCCGCTAACGGGTGGGGGATGGTCGGCCTCGCACCGACAAGCGTGCGGGTCTACAACCTCAAGGCGCTAGCGGCAGGACAGACCACGTTCTCGTTCTCCGAGTACGCCGTGGCGATCTTCCGCTGCCAGGCGCTGAGTAGCGCGATGCCCGTAACGGTCGTGAACCTCAGCCTTGGATCTGGTACGCAGCCCACCGGCAGCGAACTGGAAACCCTGCAGGACTACGTTCAGTCCGCCAATGCGCACGGTCTGAGCGTCATCGCCGCGGCCGGCAACGAAGCCGGGCCTGTCCAGGCGCCCGCGTCCATACCCGGTGTGCTCGGCGTAGGCGCCTCTGCCGCAGACCCCGCGGACGGCGGTGTGATGTGCTCCTTCAGCAACCGTGGCCCTGAGCTTGCCCTGCTTGCTCCTGGGTGCGGCAGCCCGGCCGAACCAGAACGCGCAGGGAACGGCATCGAAATCGCGTTCAGCGACGATGGCTCACCGGCGTGGGCGGACGGCACCAGCGAGGCCGGGGAGATCGTCTCCGCGGCAGAGGCGAGTATGCGCGCCTACTCCCCGACGCTCACCTACTCCCAGGCGCAGGGCTGCATCACCTCGACGCTCACAGCCGGCGGGAACCTCAATGTCGCCGCAGCATTCAGCCTGTGTGGGCTGGGACAGATCGTCAGCGAGGGCATGGCCGCCTCCCAAGCAGCGAACAGCTCGCCATCCACGACGCAGCCGAACGACAGCGGGCCGCCCGCGGCGACGCTTACCCTGAACAGCAAGCCGGCAGCCCCCAGGCCGAAGATCACGAAGATCACGTTCGAGCAGCACCAGCACCGTCTCGCGATTACCGTCGCTGAGATCCCCAAGGGCCTGCGGTTGAAGCTCCTCGCGCAGGACACGCGCGGGCTAGGGCGCCCTGTCACGCTCGCCCAAACCACCACCGGACGCACGACGAACATCCTGCACGTCAGCAAATGGGATCGGGTCGTCGCCAGGTTCCTCGACGGGCACACCGAGCTCCCGGCTGTGGTCGTGACTCGCGTCATGCACGACCCGAACGCAAGCGCCCGCAAACGGAGCGCGGGATGAGACGAGCGTTGCTCCTCGCCGCGATGCTTCTAACGGCGGGCATGATCGCGGCCGGGACCGCTTTCGCCGGCGCCTACCAGGTGCCTGCCTGCGTTGGTATTGCGCCGCTCGTCAACAACTCCTGGCAGCCATTCAACAGCAACACGATATATCTGGAAACGACGGCGAACTGCGGCAGCACCGAAGTTACCGGGGGGAGCGCGGCTACGTCGGGGCTTGCTGCCGCTGACGTTCTGCGAGCTGAGCACGAATGTTCCCGCGGGTGCGCTCGCCGGCTGGATGTTCAGCGCGCCAGTCGGGCGATACGATCAGCGCGATCACCATGGATCGTGATCTCTATTCGAGCAAGGCGAAGGGTGGGTCCCGCAGATCGTCGATGCGGAGGGCAACCTCGCTCCCCGGTGAAACCTGCCCGTTCAGCGCCAGCAACGGCGGCTGCGAGTCCTCTGGCGCCGCAACCCACACCGGTCTTGATACCACCAGTCTCGCGATCGAGCTGCTCTGTGACCCCGAACCTTTCCAGCTCAGCGTCTGCGGCAACGGCGTTCTCTGAGCACGGTGCTCGGGTCGAGCTCAACAGCGCGACTGTCACCGATCATCGATGAACAGCCACCCCAGATCACCTCGGCCAGCGGCCCGCTGTTCGCTGGTGGCCTGGTGCCGGCACGCTCTCGGGTACGGTCGACTGGCGTCGGATAGCAGCGGCGTGCAGTACGCCCGTGTCTACGTCGATGGCACCCAGGTCGCTCAACAGGCTTCCTCGTGCGATTTCACGCTGCCGGCGCCGTGCCCGGCCAGCTCGAGCAGCCAGTTCAGCCTCGATACGAGGACGCTCTCCAATGGCTCGCACCAGATCCAGGCGGCTGTAGTGGACGCGGCCGGCAACCAGACGCTCGGCAGTCCCGTCCAGGTCACGGTCGATAACACCAACCCGAGCGACCCGACCGGGCTGCAGATCAACGGGCACAGTAGCTGGCGTGTGGATCAACCAGCCCGCGACGATCACGTGGACGAACCCCAGCCAGCCCCAGGGCGACCCGATCGGCCAGGTCAACTGGATCGGCGTGCACAGGCAGCGAGACGAGCATCCCCTCGAGCGGCTGCGACGTCCAGCAGCAACCAGAGCGGCCCGTTGAGTTCACTCACGTTCAACCCCGCGCAGGACCCGCCGTTCGTGGGTCAGCCGCAAGGCGTCTACACCGTGTTCGTGTGGCTGCAGGACGCGCTCGGGAACACCAGCCAGGCTGACTCGGCCGCGATCAGCTTCGGCTACCAGACCAGCCCGCCGCCCCCGCCGACGTCGATCGCTGTCAGCGGCCGGGGGCCCTACACGATCACGCTCGGTGCCCCGATGCACCTCGGCGCCGATCACCGCGAGCAACTGGAGCGCCTGCAACAGCACCGGGGCGTGCACGCCGACGCAAACCAGCCCCGGCCTGTCGTTCGTGTTCGAGCCCGACCACACGTCGCAGTTCCAGCGCGATCCCTACGGCCGGTACACGATCCGTGCCTGGCTAGCAGGACGCCGCCGGGAATACCAGCCCCGCGGACAGCGCGACACTCGCGATCACCCACAGCAAGCCCGGGAAGGCAAGCCCGCAGATGCATATCCTCAGCGTGACGCGAACCAGCCATGCGCTGCACGTGCGTGGCAGCGCCGCCGAAGGCGCTCTCGGGCACGTCACGATCGTCGTCCACTACACGCTCCTCGCGCGCTCGCGCAGCTCGCAGAAGACCGTCCGGGTCGCTCACGGGCAGTGGGCCGCGATCCTCGGGCTCCCCGGCGGCGCCCTCACCAGTCGCGTAACAGTCCTCTACCGCAGCTCCACCGACTGGCTCGCTGAGACCGTGACGCGCTACGTCGATCACCGCGCTCCCAGGGCTTGACGGGGACGATAGCGGCCGTCTCTGATCGAAGAAGTAGTAGCGCCTTGGCTGCGTTAGTTATTCGGATGAGGGGCACTTCGTCCGAAGAACAGGGTACAGGAGGATCGGACCCGTCCCATCGGCTCGACACGCCCGTAGGCCGGGTAGCGGCACCCAGAAAAATTGGCTGGGGGGAAAAGCGCGGTCTCCAACGACGAAAGGACAGAAGAACTTCCCTCGCGCAACCCAGGAGACCAGGTATGAGCACGTTCAAGGACAGGTACTTTTGGGCACGCACCGCGGCTAGGGTCCTAGTCGCTACGGCGTGCCTGCTCGCGATGCCCTCGCTGGCCGCGGCGAACGACTACCACGACTTCCTTTGCCGCATCCCCTACGGTCCGCTCGCGGGACGCGCGGCACCAGCCGATGACGTCAGCTACCAAACCAACGGCACCTACGTCTTTGCGGGGGATAGCTGCGCCAGCGGTGGGGCGCTCTATACGTCGATGGACGGCGAAGTGTCCCATCCCTATGGCGCCGGCGGCTGGGATACGTTCAGCGCTCCCGCGGGTCTGACGATCGCCGGCTTCACGATCTGGCGCTACGAGGCGGATACCGCCACTCAACCTTACGGTGCGCCGGCATCGAACCTGGACTACAGTCCCGGCCCGGCGTCGGTGCAGGGTCTATGCGCGCAATCGTTGGGATGCAGCTCGCGTGGAACCCCGAGCAGCCCGTTTGACCCGTCAAACGCGGTCAGCGTCGGGAGCCTCAGCGGCGTGACGCAGATCCAGTGGAGCGCCTCCTGTGGAGGCGGACCAGGTGGCGAATGTCCAGCGTCTGGGCCCGGGACACTCTCATCCCAGTACGACGTCTACGCGGCAGACATCGACCTTGTCGACAACACTCCGCCGACCGTCAGCAGCGTAAGCGGCCCGCTGGTCGCAGGCGGCACGCTGTCCGGCCAACAGGCGATCTCCTTCAACGCGAGCGATGGCCAGTCCGGGGTCTACAGCGGCACGCTCCTCGTGGACGGGCGCACCGCCGCCTCGCAGATCCTCAACAGCAACGGCGGGGCCTGCCAGTCACTTGGGGTCACAAGCGATGGCCAGCGGTCCTTCGAACACGCCCAACCCTGCATGGGTCACGTGAGCGCCAGCCTGACGCTCAACACCAGCCAGTTCCCGGCTGGCGAGCACTCGCTCGAGCTGACCGTCGAAGACGCCGCAGGCAACCAAACCATCGCCTATGACGGCACGATCACGACGAGCGGCCCGCCGACTGTGAACGTCAACGGCGGATCGATCAACGGGCCGGGAACCAGCAACGGGCCGGGAAGCAGCCATGGGCCAGGGGTCGCCAATGGCCAGCCTTGCGCTGGAGAGGAACTGAGCCTCAAGGTCAACGACAAGATGAAACCGCCGGTCATCCCCTACGGCAAGCCCGCCACGGTCAGAGGCGTGCTGCACTGCGGCACCGTCCCGATCCGCAACGCACGCATCGCGATCACCACGCTCGGAGGCCCGCCGGGCACGGCGATCGACAGCATTGTGCAGAGCGCCCTGGACGGCTCGTTCTCCTACAGGGTGCCGACAGGCCCAGATCGTCTGCTGCAGTTCAACTACACGGCCTACAGCAACGACCCTGGTCCTTCTGCGACCGCGACCGTGATGATCTCGATACGGCCGCGGATCAAGCTACGGATCGAACCGCACCGTACCAGCAACGGAAACACGATCCACTGGAGCGGCACGATCACCGGCGGACCATACCCGGGGCAGGGCGTCACGCTCGACGTCGAGGTCCGCGACGGCCGGCACTGGAGAATCTTCGCTCAGACCGTGGCGGGCAGAAAGGGGCGGTTCCACTACAGCTACCGCTTCCACGCAACCACCCAACCCGCGACCTACACATTCAGGGTCGCGCTACCGGACACCGGGGCGCAGGACTACGCCTATGCCCCTGGCGCGAGCAACGCGGTCAAGGTCCAGGTGACGCCATGAGCAGCAAGTTCAGACATCTCATCGCCCGGGTACTCGCCGGCGCGTTGGCTTGCGCCGCGTGCCTGCTCGTGACCTCAGCGTTCGCGTCCGCCGGGACGTTCACTGCCCTCACGTGCCACGACTTGGTTGGCAACGCGATCGGGACGCCGGGATGGAGCGTAGGAGCAGCCAACGGCTCGTACATCACCTTCGGCGCGAGCTGCGCGAACGGAGGCCAGGGGTCGTTCGGGGTGACGATGGGCCCAGACCCAACCGGCGAATACTTCAACGGCAACGGGAACACAATGACATACTCCGTCCCCGCCGGGCTGACGATCACCAACTACAGCCTGAACCTATACGCCTTCGGCGGACCATGTGTCGTAGTGAGCAATCAGTGCGCGAACGGGTTCGGTGACGTGTTCGTCAACCATACCGGGCAGAGCGACCCGAACTACGACTACCGTAACCTCGGCTACGGTGCGGTCACGACGACCGTGGGCGCCAGCGGGCTGGGCGGCGTGACCTACGTGACCGTCGGCGTTGGCTGCGACCCCGGCCAGGACCCTAGCTACCCATGCTCCGGCTCAGCCGACCCCGAGGCGCAGGCCCTCGTGAGCGGTGGAGCATTCACACTCCAAGATGACACAGTCCCTTCAGTAACGAATGTCGCGGGCTCGCTGATCGCCGGCGGCACTCTCACGGGGACCGACACGATCAGCTTCACGGCCTCCGACAGCGGCAGTGGCATCTACAGCGCCACCGTGCTCATCGACGGTCATACTGTCGTGCAGGAGGTCCCCGATACCAACGGCGGGCTGTGCAGGGACCTCGCGCCCTCAAACAAGACGATGGCCTTCGCGTCACCCCAACCATGCAGGACCACGGAGAACATCAGCATCCCGCTCGACACGACACCGTTCTCCGCAGGCCAACATCACCTACAAGTAACTGTTGAGGACGCCGCCGGGGATCAAGCGACGGCCTATGACGGCACGATCACGACGAGCGGCCCGCCGACTGTGAACGTCAACGGCGGATCGATCAACGGGCCGGGAAGCAGCAACGGTCCGGGGAGTAGTAGTGGGCCGGGGGTCGCCAACGGCCAGCCTTGCGCTGGGGAGGAACTGAGCCTCAAGGTCAACGACAAGATGAAACCGCCGGTTATCCTCTATGGCAGGCCGGCCACGGTCAGAGGTGTGCTGCACTGCGGCACCGTCCCGATCCGCGATGCGCGCATCGCGATCACCACGCTTGGAGGCCCGCCGGGCACGGGGGTCGACAGTGTTGTGCAGAGCGCTCTGGACGGCTCGTTCTCTTACAGGGTGCCGACAGGCCCAGATCGTCTGCTGCAGTTCAGCTATACGGCGTACAGCAACGACCCTGGTCCTTCTGTGACTGCGACCGTGATGATCTCGATACGGCCGGGGATCAAGCTGCGGATCGAACCGCACCGTACTAGCAACGGGAAAACGATCCTCTGGAGCGGCACGATTACCGGCGGGCCGTACCCGGGGCAGGGCGTCACGCTCGATGTCGAGGTCCGCGACGGCCGGCACTGGAGAATCTTCGCTCAGACCGTGGCGGGCAGAAAGGGGCGGTTCCACTACAGCTACCGCTTCCACGCAACCACCCAACCCGCTACCTACACATTCAGGGTCGCGCTACCGGAGAGCGGCTCAGGCGGCTACCCGTACGCTCCGGGCAGTAGTAACACTGTCCGGGTTTATGTCGCGTAGGATGCTAAAAGACTGTTGCCGCTCAGGACCCCGACTGGTGTTCAGGCCGGCTGGGGAGTGAGCCGAGCGCGAGGCGATAGGCCATGAACACGCGCGCTCCCGGCTTTGGCTTCGCGGTGGAACGTCGGCAGAGCTTGTGACCCTCAACGGCAAGCAGTAGCAGTCACGGTTCCGTCTCGCCTACCGTTAGAATGGACATCGTGGTCCGAGATCACAGAAGAATAGATGATCGCAGCGACGGTGATCGCGAACTAGCGTCGTACAGGGCCCTTCCCCTGTTTGGCTTCCGGGCCGTCCTCGCTGGCTTGCGGGACGCCGGTCGCGATGGGTCAGCCGAAGAGTATCTGGGGGATGTGGCGACGTGCTGGTTGGAGCGTCTGGACGCTGACGACCGGCTGCATTGCGAGGCGGCTATCTGCATGGCGGGAGCGCTTGAGCGATACGCAGCCGACCTGATTGCAGGAGCAAGACCGCTTACCACAGCCGGAACAGAGCATAAGGTCCTCGATTTGACAGACGAGATAACAGGTGTCCTACGTGAGGCCGATCCGCGGGATGGGATAGCGGTGGCACAGCGTGTGTTTGTACGCGCGTTCGAGCTTGCAGCAAACCTGAGAGAAGGGCTCGCCGACGATACTGAAGGGGGCTGGGTCGAGACAGTCATTCAAGGCTGGGTCAGGACGCTCGGGGAGGCGCTGCGAGAGTTTGTGGGCGAGAACTACCCATTCGCGAGGAATCTCTATGAGAGGTATGGCGCGGTCCCCGACGCCGGAGTAGCGGTGATGTTTGCCCGCCCGTCGTGATCCGATCGGCGCTCGCCCGCGCGTTTTGGCCCCGCCAGGAGGCCGACAGCCAGCACCCCGCAGGGTCTAACTACATGTCAGATGGGAAAGTAGCCTGAGCGGCTACAAGACTCCACTACCTGTGCTCCGGCTCTCGGGCGGCTTTTTAGCCGCTGCCCGTCGGGGTGAAGTTGCGCTTTGGCTCACCGATTCGGTCGGGGTCTGAATACTCACGCAGGCGGGCGACATCTGAGGTTGAGAAGCCGTGGTCCTGGAAGCTTTTAAGCCATGTAGTCAGCCAGTAGTCCCCTAGCGTCCAGCATGGTCCGCGGCCGTTTGGCGCCGCGTATTCTTGTCGTGGTTCGCGTGAGTCGCTGAGTACGATGATCGCGGGATGGGGGCGGGCGGGGTAGCCTGTGAGTTCTGCAAGTGCGTTGGCGGCGCCGTGCATGTGACTGATGTGCTCGGCTGTCCAGTGACCGCGGGTGCCCATGAGAAGGAACAGGCCGCCGGGGCCGAATAGGGTGAACGGGATCGGTACGGAGTTGACGGTGAAGTCGCGTTCGGTGTACCAGGTGTCGGTTTCGAGCTCGCTCAGCCGCCGCTGGATGGTGTCGTTGACGATCCGGGTTCGTCGGTGCCAGGCGAAGTGGTGGCCGAGGACGCCCAGCATTCGGTCGGGGTTTCGGCGAGCTGTGTTCTGCCGGTCACTCTCGGCGCTCATGCGTCCGGTGTCCAGGTGGGACGTGGACAGCGCCGCTGGCCGGGGTCCGCGCAACGCTTGAGATTGGAAAGGTCCAGTCGCGCTGGGTAGGGCGCGGACAGGTCGGCCTCGAGCTCCAGCCACTCTCCTGGGTGTGTGGCCCCGGGCGGCAGCCGGGTGGGCCGCAAAACCGGGCGGCCGGGATGCCACTCTGGCAGGACCAGGGTTAGCTGATCGTTGGTGGCGGCGCGCACCACGGCCCATGTTGTGTAGCGACGGGGTCGCCAGCCGAGGAAGCGAAACTCGATGCCCTGGCCATCTGGCCAGGCGTCTTCAAGGCGGCTGGCGGCGATCGTGCTGCGCTCTCGGGCGTGGTTCAAGCGGCGTACGATGACGCTGCCGGCGGCGACCGAGCAGACCTCCAGCACACAGCGGTGCCTGCCCGGTCGGCGTGATCGTGGCCAAAACCTCTGTCCGGCCCGGATCGGCGAGGGGTGCGGCCGGTCGCCGTAGCCACCGTCGCTGACGGACACGGTAGGGCTACGCGCTTTGTTGCGCGCCCCGTGTCCGTAGAGCTTCTTGCCTGCGCCGGCCATACGAGAGCAACCTTACTCACGGGCTGCGGCCATGAGAGGGGTACCCCTACTACCGTGGCTGCGGGCATACTGGCACCGCCGCACTGTGTGTCCTCGCCAGGATGGCTGGCGCCCCGGGAAATTGATGGGGGGGCAAACATGCCTCCCGCTCGACGTATCTCCGGACCTTTGATTTGGAGGCGTCGATGTTGGACCGTAGCGAGCACCACAACCTGTTTGATCCCAGTCGCTCGGCAGTCGTTGAAGATGAGCCGCGGCCGGATGCCGGCGAGGCCCCTCGGCCGCGGTCTCGTCGTGTTCCCCATCGCATGGGTGCTCTCCGCGGACCGTCGTTTGCCAAGCTCGTTCTATTGCGGGGTGCTGGGGCGTGGCGCTTGCTGCGCTTCGCGTCGATAGCTGTCCTGCTTGCGCTGTTGCTCGCGCACGCGGTCGGGTGCGGGCGGAGCGCAGCCACTACCAAGGCTACGCGCGTCGTCACCGCCACCACCCCCCCGACGCTGCGTGCCATCGCAGCGCGGATGCCGGTGAGGAAAACCTATCTCCCGCCGCGCTTGTCGTACTTCGCACCGCGCCTGGTAGCCCATGCTCGGAAGAGGACTCCGGTCCCTGTCGGGCGGCCGATCGTAACAACGGCGTCTGCGGCGCAGGCTCAGCCCCCTGTCCAAGTTGTACCTGCGGTGCCCGTGCCAGTTCGTGTGCCTGCGGTGCCCGTCCCTTCCCATACCACTCCGCCGCCCGCCACTACTTCTCGTGAGGCCGGCGAAGAGTTCGGCTTCGAACACTGACCCCATCACACCCGGAGGTACTCGCATGACCAGCAATGCTCAACGCGCGATACACCGCCTCGAATTGGCGGTTAAAGTCGCATGGATCGAGGCTGCGGCGATCGTCGTCGTGAAGGCCGGTTTCCTACAGGCCCCGCTGTTGTTCAAGAAGGATCTCGGGATACCGGAATCGAGCAACGTTGAAGGCATCGATAAGTTCGCTGAATTCATGTCATCGCTGTCGACGCCGCTGCTGATCGCGTTGGCAGCCGTCGCACCGATCGCGCTCATATTGGGAGCGGGCGCCCTGATGTTCGGGAACCGCCGCGCCGGAATGATGATCGCAGGGACCGTCGGCGCGCTCGCGCTCGCAGCTTGCGCGACAGGACTCGTCAACTAATCGTCGTGCCGCACTCTTCCCCCACCGTCCCGCTTGCACATCTGGACCGTCCCGGTGACGCTGCGCTGCGTTCGCGCAGACGCCGCGCTCCCCGAGCGGCGTGGGTCGCGGTCGCCGTGCTCGTCGTGTGGATCGGGTTGTCACTCCTCCGCGCCGCCACGGCCCACGGGTTTGGCCTCACGCCGATACCGATCAGCCCGGTAACGGTCGCGGTCCCACTCGCGAAAACTGTCGCGAGTGCGCCTCTAAAAGCTGCTGTCAGCGCCCTGTTGAGCATCCTGGAAGCGATCTTCGGTGGCATCGAGGCGAAACTCATCACGGGCGTCATCAACGGCCTGCTCGCGACACCGAACTTCGACTCGGGGCACGTCGCGCAGCTTGAGCAAACAACCGTCGCGATCGCTGCCGGGATGCTGAGCGCGGTCCTCACTCTTTCGATTGTCCGCTACTACATTGTTGGTCTCACCAGCGGCGGCTCCGGTGGCTTTGAGGCGCTGCAGGGCATCGCGCGTGTTGTCGGCGCTGTCGGTTTCATCATCGCGTGGGGCGGCATTTTCAACGAGATTGTGCAGATACCCAAGATGTTCAACGCCGCGCTGCTCGGCAGCAGTTCGGTGCAGCACAGTGTCGTGTTACTGTTCGACGCGGCGCTGGTCATCGGCGGCGGAGCGTTCGCGATCAACGCGGGCCTCGGGCTGATCTTCGTCATCTTGATCGGTTTCCTCGCAGCGATCGTTTTCATCGCGTTGTTGTGGATGAAGGTGTTGCTGTCGGTGCTGATGATGTTCTTGTACGTGACGATGCCGTTGTGTGTCGCGTTGTGGCCGGTGCCAGAGCTCGGATGGCTGGCTGCCAGCGCGCTGAAGGCGCTGTTTGTCGGCCTGCTGGCTCCGTGTGTGTGGGCGATCCTGTTCGCGCTGTCCGCGGCGGTGAACACGGACGTTCTGACCTGGGCGCCATCGCACAGCATTATTGATACGGTAATCATCAGGCCGCTGGCTGGGATCACGCTGATGATCCTGTGTATCACGATCCCGCGGTTTCTGATGCGAGCGGCGATGATCGGCCCCGGTGGGCAGGCCGGCGGCTGGCGAGTATGGCGCACTGTCACATTCGGCATGTTCGCGCTGCGTGGCGCGGCGGGCGCGGGACGCGCCGTCGCGACCGCGGCCGTGGAGGGGCAGCCTGCCGCGCGAAGGATGATCGACGCGCTCCCGTCGGCTGTGCGTCCGCCGAGTGAGCCTGGTCAGGGAACGCTCGCCGGCCGTATGGTCTTCGGCCGCAGCGGCTTCGGCGAGCAGAGCAGCCAGCGTCCCGGCGCAGAGGAGACGCAGAAGCCGAAGCAGACCGAAGCATCACCATCGCAGTCGACCGAGCGGGACCCTGCACCCGACGCGAAAGCGGGGGCGGCGGAAAGTACCGGCGGGGCGATCCGCCGCCAGGAAGCCGGGTTCAGTGTGCCCGGCATCAAACGGCCAGCGTATGACAAGGCCGCGATCGACCAGGCGTGGCAAGGGATGCACGCAGCCTCGCAGATGTCGCCGCCGAGCAGCAACGATGTGACGGCGGCGATGCGCGAGTTCCCCGCCGATACCCAGCGCGCGATCACCGCATACCAGCGCGCGAACCCGACCCGGATGCGCCAGTGGGCGGCACACCACGCTGGCTCAGAGAGCCTGAGCGACAGCCAGCGCGCCGCCGTGTTGACGATCGGAAGCGCGCCGAAGAAAGCTTTGGAGGGCGGCATCGACAGGGCGATGAAGGTCGTGGACGCGCAAGCGAGTGACGCGCCGCCCGCCACGACCGGCCCGGCGCGTGCGCCAAACGCCAGCGAGCAGCCAGGTACCCCTTCCGCGGGCACGGCCGCTTCGCAGACCAGCCAGGACAAGCCGTCGAGCACTGACGAGTCCCCCGCGGCGCCGCCCCCGAGCAAGCAGCAGGACACCCGGAATCTCGGCAGTGCCCTGGAGCAGCCGCCGCCTCCGCCACCTGACGGGCACGTGGCGGAGGATCGCCCCGACCCTGAGCCCTTCATCGAGTAGCGGCAGGCCAGCGTGAATCCCGCCTACAAGCATCTCACCGACCGCCTGCGAATTGGCGGAGCTGACGGTGCCGCAGATCGTCGGGTTGTTCTGCGGGCTGATGGCGGGCTCGTCTTCGCCCTGTACCTCTCGCCGTTCTCGCCTTACTTGACGCTGTGCCTGGCGATCTACATCGCGTGCATCCCGGCGGGGGTCGGTGCTGTTCGCCACGAGTACCGAGTTCGAGCGTGGCTTTACGTCCGCGCGCGCGGATAGGGGAGCGCCGAGCGACGGCCGCTACGCGACGGGCCCGGGGATCGCTTTCACCGGGTACATGATCGAAGCCGACGACACGGCGGGTTCTCTCGCCGGCTCACGGGCTTCCCAGCCGGATCTGGGGGCGCTATGGGACTTCTGAGCAGACGCCGCCGCCACGCGGCGGCGCGGTTGAAGCGAGGCCGGCGAGTTGCTGGCGGTGGAGGCGATCGACCGCACGGGGCTTGCGATCACCAGCGAGGGCGCGTTCGTGCGCGTGCTGCACGTGAGCGCGCCGAACCCGCTGATCCTCTCCGAAGCGGAGCGCTCGCGTATCGCGCAGCGGCTACTGCCATCTGGTCTCGCGGCTGCGCGCCGACCAGCGGTGCAGTTCTATGTGCATTCCCGGCCGGTGAACCTGGCGGAGATGCTCGCCGACGCCAGGCAGGAGGTCAGCTACACGGCGGGGGACCCGCCCGCGTCGCTGGAGGACGGCGGCGAGGACCCGCTGGCGCTGTCGCGGTGGCGGCTGTATGCGGCGATGGAGCAGTCGCTGCGGTTGCACGCCGACGAGCAGGCCGCCGTCGAGACCTCCTTCTATGTGGTGTGCCCGTATGTGCCGGTCAAGCGCGCGTCGTCCGCGAGCTGCTGCGCGAGCTGCATCCGTGGCGTGGCCGGCTGCTGGGCGGGCCGCTGAACCGGGGTCTGCGGGCGCATCGTCGCGCGGCCCGGGAAAGCCTGGCGTTCACCGAAACGATCCGCTCGGAGCTCGACAGCCTGTCGATCGCCAGCCGTCTCATCAACGGGGAGGAGTTCGCCGAGCTGCTGTGGGCGCGGTTCAACCCGACGCAGGCCGATGGGTCGCTGAGGACACCCGCGCGCCACCGAGATCCTCGGCGAGCTCGATAGCGAGGTGGACGCGCAGGCAGGCGCTGAGGTCGGCGCGGCGCCTGCGCGGCGCGATCGCGCAGTCCCCGATGGACTTCGAGCGCTCGCACCATCACGTTGAGATCGACCAGCGACGTGGAGCAGACGATCTGGGTTGCCACGACTGCGGAGCACACGCAGATGGGGTGGCTGATGGGCGCGATGATGACCGCGAGCCGTTCACGTTGTCGGTGCACGTGCGGGCGCTGGACCGGCGTCGAGAGCGCACGAGGCTGAAGATGCGCTACCGCCGCGTGTTCGCGGTCAACCGCGGCGCGGAGGCCAGGGGCCGGGTGCCCGGACTTCGACCGACTACGCCCAGGAGGAAGAGTCCTCGCGTCTGCTGCGGGACATGGCCGGGCAGCGACCGCGCAGAAGCTGTTCGACGCGAGCATCTACCTGACGCTACGGGCGCCGCGGGCCGGAACCGGACTTCGCTGCGCTCGGGGAGGCGATGGACTTCTGCGCGGAGGCGTTGAGCTCAACCTCGGATGTCGCGGTGAACCGCGGCGCACACCACCAGCGCCGGCTGTGGCCCTCCACGTTGCCGCTCGGCCGCGACGCGGTGAACTACTCGCGGGTCTACGCGACACAGAACGTCGGTGACTGCGTGCCGCTCGTCGGGACCGGCTGCGGAAGCCCGACGGGCGTGCCGTTCGCGTTCGCTTCACCCGGCCGCACGCTGGAGCGGTTGAACCCGACCGATCGCGGGCATGACAACCAGACGCTGCTCGTCGCCGGCAAGTCGGGGTCCGGCAAGACGATGATGGTGAACACGCTGATCGCGCGGTGCATCGCGCTCGGCGTCGGCCCGGTATTCGCGATCGACCGCGCCGGGCACTACGCGACCCTGACCCGCCTCGTGCACGGTGCGCGGCACCTGGACATCGGCTCGGACGCCTCGCAGTGGGCGATCAACCCGTGGGACACCCCCGACCAGGCCGCGGTACCGACGGGAAAAGGTCGCGTATCTCGTCGCGCTGCACGCGACGATGATGGGCGAGGAGGGCCTGACGGTACTGGAGCGCTCGCAGCTGGGGACCGCGATACGCCAGGTGTACGCGCGGCGCGCACGAGCACGGGGTGAACGCCCGCGAGTCGATGCTGCGCACCGAGCTGCTCTCGCGCGCAGCGCAGGAGGCCGAGGCGGGCGCGGTCGATGTCGGCGCGGCGCTGCGCAACCTCGCCGAACGCCTCGGCGAGTTCTGCGACCAGGGCGCCTACAGCTATCTGCTGGACCGCGAAACGAACATTCCCGGTGACAGCCCGCTGGTGGTGTTCGACACCGAAACGCTGCCCCGAGGCGATCCTCGGCCCGGTGATGCTCTCGATCGATCGAGTACGTCACACGGCAGGTCAAGCGCCACCACGCCGAGCACAGCCATCTCGCCGGCCAGCCCGGCGTGCCGCGGCTGCGCTTGCTGAGCGTGCTGTTGATCGACGAGGCGTGGCACAAGGCCGCAAGCCCCGAGGCCGGCGTGTACTTGGCGGATCTCGCGCGCCGAGCACGGCATCTCGGGCTGTTGCTGGTGATCATCAGCCAGGCGCTATCGGACCTGAACACCAAGCACGGTCTACCGCTGCTCGTCAATCACGCGATGGCGGCTTTGCTCAAGCAGCGCACGCGGACGAGCTGACGTTCGACCGTGAAGCGTTCGGGCTCACCGAGGAGCAGACGTCGATCATCGGGAACCTCGAAACGGTGGACGGCCGCTACGCCGAACTGTTTTGGATGAACGGTGCGCGCGGCATGGGACGGGTGCGGTTCCCGGTCGGCCCGACCGAGTATTGGGCGTTCACCAGCGAGCAGTTCAAGGACGTGCCCGCGCGCGACGCGATGATCGCCAAGCACGGCGGGAACGTGTGGGCCGCGCTGTGCGAGCTCGCGAGCCACGGCGTGCCCGTCGGGGTTGGACGACTAGGCGGGTCGGCGTGCCTGGAAACAGTGACAATCACTCTGGCTTTGCCGTCGCGGCTCTCGCGGCGGCGATGATCCCGCTCGCGGGGCTCGTGGGATGCATCGTGCTGCTCATCACGGTGATCGCGCCGCCATCGAACGCGTCGTGCTCGGCCGGTGCGTTCGTTCCCGGCGGTCCTGGCGGGGAATGGCTGGCGACGGCCTACGGGCCACCGTGGGGAGGCATCCAAGGCGACAGGGATCACCACCACCGGGATCGACCTGCGCCCCGCCAAGCCGGCGTACATCATCGCCGTCGACCCAGCGGTGATCCCGCTGGGCACCTACGTCCACGTCTCACCGAACCCTTTCGGCGACGACGCGATCGACCTTCGAGGCCGCCGACACCGGCGGCGCGATCGTCGGCAAGCACATCGACATCTACGACTGGGAGAGGCCGCGCGGCGCAGGACGCCTGGGGAGCACGCCACGTGACGCGTCACCCCCGGTGTAAAGACGGGCGCCGGCAACGTTCTCGAATCGACACCGAGCGCGACTCTGGAAGGCGCCGGCGAACCAGGCGAACCGTGCGCAGTGTCAAACAGGCAGGCGCGGAAGGCCCATTGCCGCTGACCCCCGGCCAGACCGCGAAGGTGCTCCCGGACGGACTGGCAGCCGCGCCGGCAGAAGCACCGGAAGCGGTGAAGGCGATGATCGCCGCCGGCAACCGGCTGGACCACGCCACCTACCTGTATGGCGGCGGGCACGGCCCGTCGCTTGACACGCTGCAGCCCGCGTATGACTGCAGCTCCTCGGTGTCCTACGTGCTGCACGGCGGCGGCGTGTTCGGCACCGAGGCGGAGGACTCAACCGAACTTGAGTCCTACGGGGAACCGGGACCGGGCAAGTGGGTGACGGTGTACGCGAACAGCGAACACGCCTTCATGTACGTCGCCGGCATCAGGTTTGACACGCTCTTACAACGGCACCGACGAAGGCCCGAACCGAGGGGCAGAGCGGCCCGCGCTGGCGGGTCTTCCCGGAAGTACCGAAATGGGCTCAGTGGGTGGTCCGCCACCCGCCCGGACTGTGAAAGGAAGGAACATGCGAACCCGATTCCGCCGGTCTCTGCTGGTTGCTCGCCTGGTCGCACTCACACCGTTTCTGTCGGCGTGCGGGCTGCGCGCCAGAGCAAGACTTCGACCACCGGCGGCGACCGGACCGCCGGCGCAGGCGAGCCCCGGGGAACGCGAGGGCACGATCCCCGCCTCCGCGGCGCACAGGAAGCGCCGCCCGCGAACCCGCCGCGCTCGCCGCAGCAGGCGGTGGAACGGTTCGCCGCCGGCTACATCAACTGGAGCTACACGACGCTCGCCGCCGACGCGCGCCGCCTGGCCGCGCGAGTCCGTCGGTGAAGCCCGCGCGCCGAGGTACAGGCACGCGCGCAGGCCGCCGCGGGACACGCCGCTGATGCGCGGGCGCATCTACAACACCGGGACGGTCATCGCCGTCGGCCGGGCGCGTGGCGGCCCGCCCGGTGAATGGGTGGTCGTCACCCGAGAGCAGACCGGCGGCGATCAGGAATACGTCGCGCTGCAGGCGACCTTCCACGTCACTCTCGCGACGGTCATGCGGGTGCGGGCCAAGGGTATGCGGTGAGCTCATGGCGACCCGCAGGTGTGAGTCGGCGGCCGTGCACGGAACGCAGAGACTGACCCGGCTCGAACATGCAACACGGCTGCCTTGGCGGCGATCGCGCGGGGGGCGCCGCACGCGAGCAGCGCCGTGCCGTTCGTGCCCGGCCTGTCGTTTCGCGCTGCGCCTGGCCCGCTGCTGGCGGTGGCTGGGTTGTCCGGTGGCGCCGGCGCAAGCGCCCTCGCGTATCTCATAGCCGCTACCGCCGCCGCGCAGTCAACGGCGCCGGTGCTCGTGGCTGACACGGGCGGCCCGATGGCCGGCCTGGCCGCGCACGCGGGGGTACAGCGCACCGCGGACGCTCGCGGAGCTCGACCGAGCGATCGGCGGCGGGCGAGCCCGTGAGCGGGAGCGCTGTGGGCTGACGGGCAGCACGGCCTGCGGGTCCTCGCGGGCGTGCCGCAGTTCACGGTCCACGGGGACCGCGAGGCGATGCGGCGCGTGCTCAGCGACGCGCGTGCCGCGCACGGCGCTGACGCGTCGTGGACGTGGGCACGCTCGCCCGGCCGGCGGAGCAGGCCGCGCTCAGCGCCGCGACGCACGTCGCGTGGGTGCTGCCCGCGAGCGCGAGCGGTGTTACGCGCGCCGCGCATGTCCTGGAGCGGGTCGTGCGCGCTGTCGCGGCCGGAGCTGCTGGTCGCGCGCGCCCAGCCGGGCGGCGCCGCCCGCCGATGGGTGCGCTCGCGGACCTCGCTGACGAGCGCCGCGCGCCGCTGGTGCTCATGCCAGCCTCGGCGAGCGCGCGGGGACCTGCGGTGAGATGGCCGACCGGGCGCAGCTCGCGCTGCAGGCGATCGGCGGGGTGCTGCGGCGATGACCGCCATGCTGCGCCGCACCCCAACGATCGTGCTGGTGCTCGCCGTCATCGTCGCGTTGGGCGCCGTACTCGCGCTGCTTACGCACCTGGCGTTCGCCGCAGCAGGCCCGGCGGCTGCTGGCGGTTCACTTCGCGCGGATCCCCGACCGCGGCCAGCGAAGCGCTCGCGATCTGGCTTCACAACTCGCGGCTCGTCCTCGGCGTCGCCGTGTGGATCGCGCCTGCGCTGGCCTGGCCGGCACCCTGGCGACGGGCAGCCACCCGGCCAGGCCGCCGATACCTCTGTTGGTCGGCGACGTGCTGCTCGGACTGTGGGCTGCTCGGGACGGTCTCGCGGCCGGGGTGCTGCTCGGCGCCTACGGTGCGGCGCAGGCCATGCGTTCTGGCCGTACGCGCCGGTCGAGATGACCGCCTGGGCGCTGCTGATCGTGCTGTATATAGACAAAGGCGCCGCCGTGGCGGCGCGCGCCGCGTGCTGGTGGGCCTCGCGACAGTCGAGGTGCTGCTCGCGCTCGCCGCCGTCCTCGAGGCGTGGGGGTCTGGCGTGATCCGCTGCGCGCCTCCTACATCGCTGCTGCTGCTCGTCGGTCTGCTCGTGAGCATCGTCAGCTTCGCGGTGCTGCTCCCCAAGCTCGCGCACTTGCGGCGCCGCCGCACACCGTCGCGTATCAGCGGCCCGCGCACCGCGGCGCACACCACGGCTGGCTGACGTTCGGGCATGTCGCTGCTGGTCATTCTCGCCAGCGGCGTGCTGAGCGCCGCCGCGTTCGCGTGGTGGGCGATCGGGTCGTCCGCCGGCGGCTTGGCGAACCGCCTCACCCGCGAGTACGGCTTGTACGAGATGCGGCTCTCGATGCACGACGAGGCGCGTGAGCAGGACGTGACGGACATGGTCGAGGCGCTGCTGAACGCCGTCCGCGAGTTCCCCGAGCACCGAGCGCGCGACGGGCAGCCGTTCGTCGCGTTCGAGGCGCACTACGCGCCCGGCGTCAGCCGGCGAGCTGGAGTGGGTGCTCTGCCTGCGCTGCGAGCGGGCGCTCGCGCAGACGATCGACGGGATCATCAGCTCCGCCTACCCCGATGTCCGGGTCGGCTACGAGTTCACCGGCCCGCCCGAGCAGATCGGCGGGACGCTGCCCGCGCCCGGGCCACGTGCTGCGGTTCCGCAAGGCGCGGAGCTTCATCTACCCGAGCGTCGGTGAAGTGCAGCCGGGCGCCGCCGGCCGCTGGAAGCGATCGCGCAGGCGCAGGCCGCCGCCGGCGTGCCGAGCACCGTGCGCTTCCAGCTGACGCCGTGCGCGCTGCCGATCGAGCGGTACGCACGCGAGCGGCTGCGCCAGCCACGAGCGACGGCTCCGCTCGCGCGACGGCGGCCAACTCGGGTCGCTGAACCGCAGCGAGATGACCGGCGCGCCCGAAGCCCAAGGCCACGCGTGGTGCTGGCTTGAGGTGCAGGTCGCCGCCGATCAGCGGGAGACCGCGAACCGGATCGCCGCGGCGCTGCAGGCCCGCCGCGGCGAGAACCGTCTGCAACGCCGGTGGATGATCGCTCCGCGAGGACCTGTACCGGCGCCGGTTCCCGACCGCGTATCCGCCGCTGCTGCCGAGCGCTCACGCTGCGAACGCTCGCCTCCGCCGAGCGAGGTCGCACAACTGATCGCGCTGCCCGGCGCCCGGATGAAGAACGTGCCCGTGCGCCGGCTGGCGCTGCCGCGGATACCCAGCGCCGCCGGAGCTCGGGATGGCCGCCGACGACCCAGCCCCCGAACTGCCCCCGCGCAACGACCACGGAGGAGCCGTGACCCGCGAGATGACACACCGACCGTGGCAGGCACCGACGGCGCGCGAGCGCGCTAGCCGCCCGCGCCGCGCTCCGCAGCGCACGCGCCGTCAAGCGGGTGAGGAAGCCGCCGGGCAGCTCTGCAGCCGCTGCCCTACCAGATGGTGTCGGAGCTGCGGGCGTCCAACGGCCCGGTCTATATCCACCCCGACGACCGCAAGTACGGGGTGCTGCTCGTCGGCGGGCAGGGATCCGGCAAGACCGCGCTGCTGCTGCGGCTGTACCTGTCGGACATCCGCGACCCGAACGCGTCGCCCGATCGTCGTCGACCCCAAGAGCGAGCTCGCGCGGCTCTGCCTCGAGATGACCCCACCGGACTGCGGCAAGCGCGTGTGGTATCTGGACCTCGGCCGGCCGATGTTCGGCATGTCACCGTTGCGGCTCGACCCGGCACGGACGCCTGCCCGAGCAGGCCTCGGCGATCGCCGACAACATCGTGCAGGCGATCAGCGACACCGCCGAGGGGCAGGTCTTCCAGTCAAGCCGCCGTTACCTGTATCACGCCGTCATCGGCGCGCTCGCGCTCGCGCACCGCCACGGCGGACTGGCGATGTTCGAGGACGTCTTCGCGCTGCTGCTGCCGGGCGCGAGGATCTGCGCGAGCAGGCCGTCAACGCCTGCCAGGGGTACGCGGACCTCGATCACACAACCGAGTTCTTCGCCCGCGTGCTGCCCGAGGAGCTGGAAAACAACCGCTCCAACACCTACCAGCGGCTGGACCCGCCCCGCAACAAGATCGAGACGATCCTCGCCTCCCCGTCGCTGCGCCGGTTCTTCAACCACCCGGTCGATATCCGCCTCGCGCGACATCGTGATGGCGCGCGACATCCTGATCGTCGACGCGAACATGGCCGCGCTGGGCGAGGAGAACTCCCAGGTCGTGATGCACTTCCTCTTCCAGCGCCTCCACGCGCTGATGCAGCAGCTCATCCACCTGGCACCCGAGGAGCGCCCGCGTGTCCCGACGATCTGGGACGAGGGCGGCTACATCGCGATCAATGAACACCGTCAAGCAGGCCGCCACGCACCGCGAGGCCGGCCTGGAGGTCGTCATGGGCATCCAGTACCTCAGCCAGCTCGGCGCAAAAGCCGAGTCCGCGGCCGTAACCGAAGCGATCCGCAAGGGCGTCACGAACCTCCTGCAGTCGCTCTTCCTGTTCCGGCTCGGCGACCCCGAAGACGCCCAGGCAGCAACCCGGGTCGCGATGTCGGTCTTCCAGACGATGATCCGCTCGGACATCGACTCCCGGGAGCTGATGGGCGTCACACCCGAGCAGTCGCTCTACCTGCCGTACATTACTGCCTGGCGTCGTGGATCGCCGGCGGCGCCAGGGCTGCCGCTTCTACGGGCAGACCTACCCCTTCGTGAAGCTCCGCGACGGCGCATGGGCAAAGCACCATCTACGGCGCCTGGAGGAGCAGTGCGGACCATACCCCGAGGAGCTGCCAAAGACCTACCGCCGCTCCGGCCCCTCAGCAGCCGCAGAGACAACGGCACAACCAGAGCGCCAGCGAACCACTGACGATGAAGCCACCCAACGAAGCCAAACGCCAACCAGCCGCCAACGCTCCCCGGCCAGCTCGCACAGATCCGCCGCCGAAACCACCGAAGCCACCGGCTACCAAGCGCAGCACGTCGGCGGCGAGGAGCGAAACCGCCACCCCCAAAACCACGCCGCGCACGACGCCGGCGGCCCAGCCCGCCAATGCCGGTGTCACGCCGCTGATCCGGGAAGCCGCAGAGGTCCCCGAGGTCGGCGCGGGCCCCGTCCGGGACGTGCTCGGCGCGAGCGCCGCACCGGACGGCGCCCCAACACTGTTCGCGGCGGACGGAGGACCCGAGGGCCTGCGGGAACTCGCCGCATACATCGACCCGCTGCTCGGCATCAAAGACCCCGAGCAACAGGAGCCCACCAAACGGCTGCCACGCATGTACGCCGAGGACTACGCGATCCTCGCGCTGCTCGATCGTGTCGGCCTCGCACTACCGGGGATGCTTCGCCGCGCGGTCATGCCGCGGCGCCGCGGAGCGCACGATGAGGGGCCGCATCAACGACAAGCTGTACCGCAACGGCCTGGTCGCCCGCTGGCCGATCGTACTGCGCGATGCTCCACGCGGTCCGCTGCCCTACCTGTACTCGCTGACCCGCTACGGGATGGAAGTCGCACAGGCACGCCAGCCGCCAGCGATCCCGCCCACCCGCGAGTTCCGCCAGATCGAGGTCGAGAAGGACTCAAGAGTCCGCCACGACCTGCACATGCTCTCCTGGGTGATCGAGCTTCACCGGCTGCTCGGCGACCAGGCAACGGACAAGTGGCGCACACCGCGCTGGCCGGCCGGGGTGTGCGCCGTCCCGCAGACCGGGAACGGCCGCAGCCGCCGGGCGATCACGCTGAAGGACGTCAAGCGACCCAAGCACGTCGGCATCTTCGACGTGAACAGCAAGGACATCGCGCGGATCGAACCGGACGCGATCTGCGAGATCAAGCTCGCTCGAGGACCGCCTGACGTTCGACTTGCTGATCGAGCTCGACCTGACCGACCGCGCCTCTTACAACATCGAGAAGTTCCGCCGCTACGACGCCTTCCTGACCGCGTGGTGGAGCGAGATGCGCCGCTACCAACAACTCGGGACACGGCCGGGAGTCGTGTTCGTTTGCAGGACCCCGGAGATGGCGCTCACCTACGCCCGCGCGGCAGACCAGGCGATGCGAGGCAGCATCGGAGTCACGGGAAGCCCCGCCCACGAGCGCTACTACCCAGGACGCCAGCACGTATGGTTCGCCTGTGAGAGCGACATCCACGAGGGAAACCTGACCATGCTCGCGCTGCCAGCACTGCCGCCAGAGGTCCGCGAGGCGCTCGACAGCACCCGCTCCCTGCCCCTCACCAGGGTCCTGCTGTTCCCCGAGCGGATCATCCGCGACGGGCAAAGAACCGGACGGTAGGCCCTTTCTGCCAGCCTGCCGGGTGCAGGTTTCTGGTCGCGTCGCTGGCCGCGAATCGCTCAGACCGTGTCCTCGCCGCCGGCCGGCGGCGGAACTCTGAGGAGCCCTACCGACACTGCGCCCAGCAGCAGAACGGAAGGCCCGAGCAAAAACCGACAGAGCGGAGTTAGGAACGCGACCCCGACGAGGAGTAGGACGAGTGCAAGCCACCGAGGCAGGAGCGCCCGCGCGCGCAACGCGACCGCCGCTGTCGCGAGTACCAAGATGCCGATGCCCACCCCGGCGGCGTTGTAGCCAAGGACGTAGGAAATCTGGAACAGCGCCTCGCCGAGCCCCTTCGTGAGCTGACCGTCCTCGGCGCGCAGCGCCCCCACCATGTTGATCGTCTCGGCGCCCAGCCCAGCCGCCACCAAAAGAAGCGCGCCACCGAACGCGGTGGTGGCGAGCAAATCGTCGCCCTCGTACTCGCGAAGGATCACCCGGACACCGCTCGCGAAGAGGACGAACAACGCGCCCCCGACGAGACTGAGGCTCGCACCGGCCAGGATCCTCGCCGAAGTGCCCGTGTAGAACGCGACGATCTCACGTGCAGGGGCACCCGCGTCGGGCTGTTCCAGCGCCCACAGCGCATTGCCCGCGCCGAACAGGATCGCCACCCCCAGCCCCGCGAGCCCGGTCGTCCGGCGCGTAGCAAGTCGATGATCCGCCATCGCCAGCCCCTCCTTGCGTGTCCTCAAGGAGCGAGCGTATCCGCTCAACCAACACGTGCGCGAACTCGGGAGAGCTCGGCGTCGGACTGCGAGCTTCGGTACGTTTGGTGCGTGAGAGGTAAGCGGCCAATCGCGTGGATCAGCTACTCACCCAGGTCGCGCTCGCGCGAGAGCGAGCCGGCGTTCGAGATTGGCGCGAACCTCCGGCCACTCCTCGTCGGTCACGCTGTAGTACGCGGAGTCGCGCACACCGACGTTCGCCGTCAGCATGTGCCTGCGGAAGATCCCCTCGAACACGGCAGGCAGCGCCGCGAGCGCGGCACGCGAGCGCTCGTTGCGAGCATCGGTCTTGAACTCCACCCGTATGCAACCCAGCCGCTCGAACGCGTGCCCCAACATCAGCAGCTTCGCCTCCGTGTTGGCACCCGTGCGCCACATCGGGGGCACGAGCCACGTCGCGCCGATCTCAAGACCACGGTGCTCCGGGCGCAAGGCGTGAAAGCGCGTGCTGCCGATCACCTCGCCGCTTGAGCGAGCGATCGTGACGAGCACGCACTCGCCGCCAGCCTCGGTCGATGCCAGGCTCGCCGCAAACCACGAGTCGAAGAACTCACGACTCTCGCTGACCGGGGTAGTCCACGCCCATATCTCCGGGTGCTGGGACGCCGCCCACAACCCCTCCTTGTGAGCACTCTCAAGAGGCTCCAGCATGACGATCTCGCCCTCGAGGCGTCTGGCCAACCCATCCCACATCTCGCCGTGGAGATTATCGGCGGCGCTCGCCGATCAGCCCGCCGGATGTAGGTGTCACGGGGGGGTCCAGCCGGTACTCTCCGGCGTGGTAGATGAAGATGCGGTGCCCGTCCGGGTCGAGCAGGATCGCCTCGCGCCAGTAACCAACGATGCACGCGAGCGCACAGGCAGCCACATGAGCCCTGCGAGCCAGCCAAACGACGCTTCCTACGAGCAGATCGGCCTCGGGTACACATACGCTCGCCGCACCGAGCCGCGGATCGCCGAGCGCATCTTCTCCGCTCTCGGCGACGCCAGAAGTGTGCTGAACATTGGTGCCGGCACCGGCTCCTATGAGCCGGCCGGCCGTGACGTCCTCGCGGTCGAGCCCTCGCGTGTGATGCGCTCCCAGCGCCCACCCGGCGCGGCGCCCTGCATCAATGCGTGCGCGGAAGCGCTGCCGTTCCCCGACCACTCCTTCGACGCGGCGCTGGCCGTGCTCTCCGACCACCACTGGCGCGACCCGATCGCCGGGCTGCGAGAGATGCTCCGTGTCGCCCGGCGGGTCGTCGTCTTCCAGTGGGACGACGCGGAGATCGAACGCTTTTGGCTCGTCCGCGACTACCTACCCGAGTATCACGCTTTGACAGCAGGGCGGCCGACCCTCCGCGAACGCGCGGCGGCGATCAAAGCGCGCGTGGAGCCCGTCCCGATCCCGTTCGATGTCGTAGACGGTTTCTTTCATGCCTACTGGCGCTGGCCCGAGGCGTATCTGCAGGAGCGCGTTCGCCGTGGGTGCTCGGTTTGGGCACGGGTCGGCGAGCCGGCTGAGCGGCGGGCCGTCGCCGCGCTGGCCGAGGACCTCGACAGCGGCGCGTGGGCAGAGCGAAACGCCGAGCTCCTCGACATGGAGAGCATCGACCTCGGCGCACGGCTACTCATCGTCGGCGCTGGGTAGAGCCCATCGAGGACTCGCCGCCTTTCGGTGTGGGGGCCAAGTGCGGCTTGAAAGGGTGTGGCTGATAGAACTTGGCAACGGTGGGCCGGACGCCGAACATATGCGCTGGCCCGTTCGGGGCGTTGTACGACTTCTACATCGAACGCCCGCAGCTGATGCAGGTGCTCGGCCGCGCGCTATGGGGGATCGACGCGTCGGTGCTTTACGACAGCATGGACCTGCTCGCCGAGATCGGCGACGGCAACACGGTGCTGGACGTGCCGTGCGGCGGCGGGGTAGTGTTCCGTGCCCTGCCATCCGGGCACGACGTGCGCTACGTGGCTATCGACATTGACGAGAGGATGCTCGCCCGCGCGTTGCGTAGAGGGCTTTCGCGGGTGGAGTTCGTGGCAGGGACAATGCTGGCCCTTCCGTTCGATGATGGCGAGGCGGACCTGGTGCTCTCCTACAGCGGCCTGCACATGGTCAGCGACCCCGAGCGGGCGGTGCGAGAGCTCGCGCGCTGCCTGAAGCCAGGCGGGCGCCTGATCGGCACGACGTTCCTCGCCGGCGGGACACGCCGCGCCCGGGCGCTACTCGGAATCGGCGCCCGCCGAGGGCACCCGTGGCCGCCGGCGCGCGAGGATCTTGTTCGCTGGCTGACGGATGCCGGCATCGCCGATGCGCAGGTCGGCCCTCAGCCTGGGTTCGCTACCTTCGGCGGCCGTCGAGCGTAGACCACCCGCGCTGATACGCACGCTTGGACGTCCCGGTCGGCTCCCTCCATGCTCAACGGCGCGCGACTCGTTGACGCGAGGGGCGGATACGCTGCGCTGCGTAACCAACATCAACGACCCGCTCTTCGATGAGCCGCGGGAGCACCCCGGGTTTCGTGTCGGCGCGCACGGATCAGCCGCCAAGCCGGCAGCGAGCGCCTCGGACTGAGCCTGTGGGAGCTGCCGGCAGGATCAAGAATGCTGCCAGCGCGTACGACGTTATCGGCAATGATCAGGTAGTGGGTCAGTTTGACCGGTGGCGGCTTGCTCGCCGCCTGCGCAGCGACGCCACCAGCGCAGTCGCTGCGAACACCCAAAACATGCCTGCTCCAAAGCCCTTCAGAGCTGGTGCTGTAAGGATGAACAGCAGCAACCCGAGGAACGCACCGAAGATCGCAAGCCAGATCGCCTCAACTGGCGGCAGGCGCTTGCGGGGGAACGCTATCCATCGCGCAGCCTCGATCCATCGTGCCATAGGGCCATTATACGCCATGGCCGACCTATATGGCCCACCGGGCCAGTGGCGCAACACTCCTAGCGACACGCGCCAGGGGCCAGCCAAATCCAACTGACCCACGACCCACGTATGCGATGTTTGCGCTGGCGACCCTCGCGTACTGCGGGTCCGCCTCCAGGGTCACCAGGTGGCCATCGGCAGGCAGCGCCAGCGGAGCATCCCCATAAAGCTCATACCGCTCGGCCTGCGCCAGCCTCCCCCCGAGTTGCTCCTCACGCGCTCGAATACGCTCCTTGGCCGGCTCGTCCTCGGCCCGCGACGCGGCGTGCAGCCGATCGAGGACGCCGGCCACCGTCGGCGATCTCAGGGTCGAGGACACCGACGGTCCCCTATCGACTCTCATTGATGCGGGCGCCCTGGCTTGCGTGAAAGTCGGGTTGCAGAACGTCGTAGCCGATGAACTCGAAGAGCCGGATGCCATCCTTGAAGGGTTGCGGTGAGGCGAGCAAGCGATTTGCTCCGACGCCGAAGGGTGGAGAGTCCTCGAAGGCGAGCTGGCCGAAGCCCGCGCGCTCGAAGGTCTCGCGGATGTACGGAGTGAGGTCGGGTGGATGACGGTGGCGGGTCCAGATGACCGTCGCTCCGGCGGCGCAAAGCCGCGGGAGGTGGCGGATGGTATTGGCGATGTCCTCTGTGGAGATGTTGCCGAAGACGCCGCAGAGAAGGACGAGATCGGCCGGGACAGCGCCCGCGTAGGCATCGGTCATCAAGGCGTCCGCGGCGATCACTTCGACTCCCTCAAGGCCCGCTCTCTGTGCGGCACGAGAGGCGAGCTGCGCATTGTGCGCGTCGAGCTCGACCAGACGCGCCGTGACATCAGGCTGCCGGGGGTGCCCGGCGAGCGCCGCGATGAGATCGTGGCCCTGCCCCGCGCACACGCTGATCGCCCGCACCCGGCTGGGACTGGCGGCGTCCAGCGCGGCGCGGACCAACCCCTGAACTACCAGCAGGCGCCGGCCCAGCGCGGAGCCCGGGTCCTCGTAGTCCTCGTGCCATGCTCGCCAGTCCACGACGATCGGGGAGGATATGGGCGAATGCGATCCCACCGCGCCAGCAGCCAGGGCACCACCCATCCGGCTGGGATGGCTGAGAGGCGCTACGACCTGATCGGCGCCGGGTACGCCACGACGCGGCGCGAAGACCCCCGCATCGCCGCGCGCATCCACGCGGCGCTCGACCAGGCTCACACGGTCGTGAACGTCGGTGCCGGCGCGGGCTCCTACGAGCCGCGCGAGCGCCGTGTGATCGCGGTTGAGCCCAGCGAGGTGATGGCCGCCCAGCGTCCACCGGAGCTTCCCCGCGCGATTCTCGCCGAGGCGTACCCGCTGCCACTGGCCGACCGCAGCGTCGACGGCGCGATGGCGTTGCTTACCGTGCATCATTGGGACGGCCAGCAGGAGCGCGGTGTCCGCGAGCTGCGTCGTGTGCGCGGCCCGGTCGTGATCCTCACCTATGACCCACGGGTCAGCGCCCGCATGTGGCTCATGGCCGACTATCTGCGTGAGGTCGCAGAGCTCGACCGGCGCATCTTCCCGTTGCCCGAGCAGCTCGCGCGGTGGCTGGGCACCGGGACACGGATCGAGACGGTGCCGGTAGCGCGTGACACGCCTGACTGGACGCTCGGCTCCTTTTGGGCGCACCCCGAGCGCGTGCTTGACCCCCAGGCACGCGCCGGGACCTCGGGCTTTGCGCGTATGCCTGCCGAGGTGGTCGCCCGCGTGGTGGAGGGTGTGCGTCGTGATCTCGAGGACGGCACCTGGGAGGAGCGCCACGGGCACCTGCGCGGGCTCGCCGAGTACGACGCCGGGCTGCGACTACTCACGCACAGCCCCGCGTAGCGTCCAGCGGCAGTCAGTCGAGCCGCGCAGCCGCGGTAAGGGCTACCAGGCGTGTTGGACCGACAAATGGGGGCGTGGCCGCGAAGGCTGGTTAGTCCGCCGCGAATGCCTCTTACCCCGCCGCGAATGAGAGGGGGCCGGGCCGGGGAATCGGCTTGGGCAAGCGAGAAACGGCATTTGCGGCGGGGTGGCGCGCGGTGGGCGGCTACTCGGCCGCGAATGGGGGCATCGCGCGGTACTCCCCGGGCTGGAAAAGCCAGTAGCGGCGGGGCGTTGGGGCCGATTCGCGGCTGAGTACGGCACGGTGATGGAATATAGGTCGGGACCGGGGAGGTTCCTGCCTGGGTTTGGCCGTCCGGTCTTTGGGTGTGCCGGCGTGTGGTCTTGTGGGTCCTCTCTCGGTCGGTCGGTCCTCTCGGTGGGTCTACGGGTTGTCCTCCCGTCAGGTGGTGTCCCGTGCGGACCCGTCTGGCTGATGGTGTGGGGGGTACCCCCGTGATGGCCCACACCCGCCTGGTACCTTGCGTCCTCTCTTTCACGGTCTCGACCAACTGTCCTGACCTCCCCCGCGTGACGGGGCTCTGTCTTACCTGCCGCCCATAGCTGCTCCCCCTGCGCCACTCGTGCCGGGACCGGCCTTCTCGCTCTCCCGCTCCAGCGGCTTTGAGCCCCATGCACACCCGATCTCCACAGGGATCGACGTGACCCGGGCTGCCGTGCCAAGCCTGTCCGCTCCCGGTGCCTCGGCGTCGCTGGCCCATCGACACCACACGGAGGACCGGCCGTCCAGGCCCCTCGTGCAGTGACCCCGCCATGAGTTGCGCCAGCCACCAGCACCTCCTCACGCCCGGCCAAGGCTCCGCGGACGGGTAGCCCCCGCCGGCGGCTACACCAACACCCGATCACTGAAAGGAACCCCCATGCCCATGCCCGACCTGATCCCGGCTGGCCAGCCCGGTGACCCGTCAGACGTCGTGGTCACGGTCACGACCCGCCGCTACGACGAGCCGGACGGAGAAGTGATCTGGCAGCGCGAGTCGATCGCCGCCGGCCCGTTCGATACGGCCGTGCTCGACGCGCTCGCAGCGCGGCTTCACCAGTGGGCGCTCGGCCAGGTAGCGGGCAAGGTGCTCGCCCGCCGGCCCGCCGTTGGTGAGCCGATCGACTACCTCGGCCGGTTCAGTGACGTGCGGGAGCTCGTCATCGCCGCGAGGTCCGCCAGCCATGACCCAGCCTCACCGTCGCCCAAGACGCGACTACTGAAGGGGTTGTTCCTCGACTACTCCCAGCCCCAGCCCACCGGCGTCTGACCCGGGGGGGGCAGGGTCCGCGGCCAGTCCTCCATCCGCCAGCCGCAGCGGCTCCCATAGCAGCACTCGACTTCCGTTGGTTCGCCTTCACCGGCGGCTGGCGCGTAGGCCCCTGCCTGCAGTCCGGCAGTGGCGTCCATCCACCACCACAAACGAAAGGCAACCCATGACCACCGGACGCACAGCAACCGTAGAGATCGAGACGATTGACCGCACCGGCCAGCCCGTCCCCGTTTTCCACGCTGCGCTTCGCAGCCTCCAGGACGTTTTCAGCGCAGTCGGCAGATTCACTCCGGCTCCCGTGAACCCGGCGACTCGTTCTCGGATCGTCAATGCGGGCGCCGGCCGCTTCCAGATCGGCCAGTTCACGATCACGGTCGCCGTCCTCGCGTAGGCGAGCACCCCGGCCGTAACCCCGCAGTTCGCGGGGCGCAGAGCAGCAACCCGTGAGCCCCCAGCCGGGGGCTCTTTCCATTTAACGACCCAGGAGGAACCACACGCCATGAGCCCCGCCAGCGAGGAACTGCGCCAGCTCGCCACCGAAGTCCGAGAGGACTGCAGGCGCCGACTACAAGACGCGACGGAGCGCGAGAACACAGAACGCCGCGCACAGCAGGCCGCGGCCGGCAGCAGCGTGCTCGATGACCGCGGGCTGATGCTCTAGCCCGCCCCGCCCCGGACGGCAGCAGCAATGCGCTGCGCCCGCGAAGTGGGCGCAGCCCGCCGCCGGACACACGGCCGACCACGGCCGCGACACCCCACCAGAACCCAGGCCCGTCGTGCGAAAACGCGGCGGGGAAAGGACACACCCTGATGCGCAAGTTCACACGCATCCTCATCGTCCTGGCTGTGCTCAGCGCCGCCGTACAGCAAGACTTCGGCGCGCTGTGCCGGCTGATCGAGTTCCCGCTCGCGCTCGCGTTGTACGTGTTCGCGGTGGCGGTCGTGCTCGCGGTGATGCTCTCGCCGTTCGTGTTCGCGCTCGCCGCGTGGCTTCTGTGGCGCTGCCACCGCGGCGGCCGGTTCCCCGGCTGGGCGACCAGTGTCGCGCAGCGCGCTCGGCGGTTCGTGGCCGATCACATCGCGCACTCACGTGTGGTCAAGCTCGCCCGGCGGGTCGCGCGGAGGCCACCGCGGCGGCGTCCGCGGGAAAGCGCTGGGCCGTCAATGCGCCCCGGGCCGGTGTTCCCGGACTGCCCTCTGAACCAAGCCCGGGCAGGCGCGTCACAGACGGCTGGGCAGACCGAGTACCAGACGTATAGCGCCGCAGCGCCGGCCCCCGACATGCCCACGTCGTCGTAACCAAAGCTGCGTGCGACGCGGTCTTCTGCCGGGCACAGGGGCGCAGCGTCCGCAGCCAGGCGGCTGAACGACCCAGCGGACACCGCCCATCCGCCTCGCAATCCCAGCGAGCCGCGGGGCCCTTCCGCGTCACACCTCGAGGACGAGCTCGGGGCCAGGTTCCACCACGTCGCTGAGCGTGGCCGGCGCCAACCACCACGACCAGGAGGATCAGCATGACTGACACTGACCCAAACCCTGACCCGCGATCCGAGCGCCAGCGCAGTGCGGGCGAGGGCGGGCTCGAAGACATGCCGCTGGAAAACCCGCTCGACGCGGTCACGCGCGGGCTGGTTGCGCACTGGCTGACCGTGCTCGCCGACGTGTTCGTCGAAGACCTCGCAGACGGACCGACCGACGCTGAACTGAGCGAGCTGGAGGTCGACGTCGCCGAGTGGACACGACGAAACGAAAACGCGATCAAACGCTTGCGCAGTACCGCGCGACGCATCACCGAGGATCCGGTCGCGTTCTCGGTCGCCGGGGAAGCGCGCAACCTGCTGCAGGCGGCCGAGGATCATCGCCTACGTGGTGCAGGCGCGGCGCTTGACCGCGCGATCGCGGCGGCGCTCCCGGCACGGCTGGACGCCTATACCGAGCTGGTCGAGCGCAATAAGGCCCAGCACGGATTTCACATCCAGGTGGTCGGCGGACGGGGCGACCCGCTGCCGCTACCGCAGTTCATCTACACCGAGGGCCTGGCCGAACGCGCCGGGCACCCCGAGCTCGTAATGGTCGGTGTCCCCACCCGTGTGGCGGCAGCACTGCTCACCGACCTCGCCACGCAGATCCTCGCCAGTGAGCGAACCTTGCGCGCCGGCGAGGATCTCTACGGGCTCGTGTACGGCGACTACGCGCTGCGCGTAATCGACTGTCCCGCGGCGCTGGTCGATCAGGTTCAGGATCGCGGGCAGCCGGTCGGGGTGCTGCAGCTGGTGATCCCCGACCGCGCCGGCCGATTCCCCGGTGACCACGATGTCGACGCAAAGTTCGCCGACGCCCAGCAGTACCCCGACTACTCGGGCTGAAGCCATGACAGCTCCGCGCCCCGCGGCGCGCGAGCACACCCTTGCGTCGGCGGCCCCGGAATCGCGGAATTGCTGCTCGCGCAAACCCGCCACCTGCCGAAGCGCCGCGTCCGCGCGCCACCGGAGCCGGCGCGCGGTCGATGTGCGCTGACGCGCGCTGAGAGACAACCACAACATCGGAGATAGACCATGAAAACAAGCGAGATGACCCTCTGTGACGAACCCTTCGCATCAGCGATGGCGGCACTCGGACCGACGACCATCGAGCGGGGCGCCCGCGTTGGCGAGCGGCTGCTCGCCCTGCAGGACACCGAGCGGCACCGTGTTACCCACTCCGAATTCGGCTGGAGCCAGCTGTGGTGGGTCGCCCGGGGCGCGGCTCCCGGCGACCCGGTGCTCGCGTGGGCATACACCGGAGAGGTCGAAGCGGACTTTGAACTGCTCGAAGACGGACAGGATCCGTTCGCGGTTTGGGCGGTGGACGGCCCACTACTAAGGAAGCTCCACGACCTTGGCCACCCCGCCGCTGACTGGACGATCACGGTGGCAAGCGAACTCCGCGGACTCTAACGGCGCTCCCCCTGGCCACGCCAAACCCGTAAGCCGCCGCGGCCTCGCGCGGCGCCGCACAGACGACCCGCTAGCGCACGACGCATAGCAAGGGCCGCCCGACGCCGCTTGGGCGGTCGGGTGGCCTTGCGCCAGCGACAGCAATTCGCCGGGGGGCACGAGGCCCCGCGCCCCGACAAATAACTGACAAGACCCCATTGGAGGAACAGATGGCCCCAGCAACCCCAACCCAGGACCCACCCGTCGTCTCAGACGAGTGGCTCGCCGAGCAGGACCAGGAACTCCTCGAGCGTCTGGAGAGCCTGCAGGTCCGCCTGGAACCCGTCGTCCTCGCCGCCGTCATGGCGCTCCACGACAGGGGCGAGACTGCGGAGCAAATCGCCGGCGTGGTGCGGCTGCACCCGGTCGTCGTGCGACTGGAAGTTCGCCGGGAGCTTGAGCGTCGCATGGAGGTCCCCGCGCTCACCGCCGCGGAGTGGAACGGCCTCGCCGACGGCACGTACGTCCCGAGCAAGCAGCTGCGGGAGATGATCGACGAAGCAGTCCGCTTCCGCAAGGGCTCAAGCCGGACGTCGGTCATGCACGACGCCGGCATCAACGACAGCTGCTACGGCCACCGGCTGCTCGGCTACAAGCCCTGGCCCGGCCAGACCCGCAAGCGGGAGACGATTGCCTGCGGGTACGCCGCCAGGGTCGCCAATGCGCTCGGCCGGGCGCCCGTGGAGGTCCAGGGACTATGACCGCCACCGCAAACCCCCATGCGGCGGCGGCCGGCCAGCCGGACACTGGTCTCGTCGTCTCCTACCAGACGCGCGAGACCCGTGAGCGCCTCGTGCTCGTCGGCGTCGATCAGAACGGCGTGTGGGTCGTCTACGACGTGCCCCACCACGACCGCAGAGCCAAACGCGGCCTGCTCGTGGAGCGCCTCCTCGGCGACCAGGAAAAGGCCAGGCATGCCCGCGGGCTCGCCGTCGAGTACGCCGCCTGCCAGACCGCGTTCGCGCAGCGACACCGCGAGGAGCACCCCAACCCCAACCCGCTGGCGAGGCCGATCCGCGTCCCGCTGTGGCTGATCCGCCGCCACACCAGCACCGCCCAACAAGCGGTCGCGGGTGAGCGCGACCTCGCACCCGAGGCCGCCTGGTTCGAGCGGGTCTCGCAGCTCGCCGAGCAACAGCGCACCCATCCACGCCGCGAGCCGCAAGCCGTCGCGGCGTGACCCACACCACCCAGGGAGACAGCAATGACACCAGCCGCCACAGCCAATCGCCCGAAGGTCACACGCGAGCCCGACCTGCAGGAGACGATGCTGCCGATCACCGTCCGTCGCGCCGACGGACGCGAAGTACACACCCAGCGCTCCGCCGAGCGCCACCGCGCGATCCACCTCGGGCTGCTGCACGCCCACACCAACGGGTACGTCGAGTTGGCGGCCGGCAGGCGCTCTAAGTCGGGGAAGCGAAAGGTGCATATCTACACCCGCGAAGACCCCGATTACTTCCTACCCGGCGGCGGGCATGGCGACCCGTGTTGGCGGGCGCCGCTGCTCGCGCTCGCCGCCGCCCACCATGACCGGGGCGATGAGGTCTTCATAGGGATGGCACCGCGGATCGCCAAGCGCGCCGGCAAGGAGGAGGTCCACTGGAGTCGCTGCCTTTGGATGGACATCGATCTCCCCGGCCACCAAGAGCAGGTGGGCACTCTACTCGCCCGGTTCCCCGCGCACCTCGAAGTCGAGTCCGCCGGCGGTGCCTCCGAGGCCCCTGAGCACCGCCACCGCCATCTCGTATGGCTACTTGACCGGGCGGTACCCGCGCGCACTGTCACCGACCGTCACGGGCGGGAGTACGTCAACGCGCGCGAGGTACGCCAGCCCCAAGGCCCCAAGGGGGACTTCAAGCTCGTCGGCTACCGCGATCTGGAGACCGGCCGGGTCATCACCAACGCCTCCACGGTCGAGTGGATCGAGCGGTGGAACCTACGGCTCATCCATCACCTCGGGCACACCACCCGCAATGGAAAGCAAGTCACGATCGCCGACAAGCCCTGCCGGGATCGCGCGCGAGTCCTGCGCCTCGCCGGCACCCGCAACGGGAAGACTGGTCGGTACGCGCGAATCGTGCGGCTTGACCTGTGCGTCCAACCGTACCCGGTGCAGGCGCTCGTTGGTGAGCTACCGGACCCGCCGCGCAGCCAGCCCGTCCGCAAACGAGACCTACGCAGCCGCAAATACGACACCTACCGGCTGATCCCCACGAGCGTGTACTTCCCGCTGCTCGCCGGGATCGACGTGGCGCACCTGGGCAAGATCCGCTGCCCCTCCCCGACGCACGAGGACCGCGATCCCTCCTGCAGCGTCACCGAGTACGTCTGGTTTTGCCACGCCTGCGAAGCCGGCGGAACGATCTACGACCTGGCGTCCCTGATGAAGGGCGGCCCGACACGCGACGCACTCGTCGCCTCCAAGAAGTGGTTCCGCACCGCCAGCGAGTACGTGCGCGAAACGTGCACCGGCGCACTCGCCACCACCTCACCAGGCCAGCCGGGCTCCGACACGCCAGCGCGATGACCACTCCTCGCGCGTCCGCGTCCGGCCGCCGGCCGGGCGCCTCATCTTCACCCCGCTCTCGCGGACCCAACCAACACCAACGACAACGAAAGGCAGGACCGATGACCTACGAACAGGCTCACAACCCCGACGACGGACAGGACGCCGAGGACCACGAGCGGTACCTCTGCACCGAGAAGGAACTCGAAACGGCCGGGTTCACAGTCGGGGATCTCAGCGACATGCCAGAAACCGACCCCGAGTTCATCCCCGACCCCAAGGACCGACTCGCCGCTCCCGTCGCAAGGCACGGCGCGGCCGGCGCGCTTGTCGAGCGGTTCCCAGCCGGACGCTTCAGCGCGCTCTTGGAGCTCGTGGAGATATTCGGCCTGGACACGCCCGCGCCGCGACGCCGCGTATGCAGCGTTCTATGACGCACCCCGAGGAGGCTGCGGGCACCCACGCCAGCAGGGGTGAGGGCCCGCGGATGCTCGTCCTCCTGAACGGCTGCATCCTGCGCAACCCGGACGGCACGATCCTCGCGCAACTCGAAGAGGGGCGCTGGTACACGCCGGACGGTCTGCCGTGCGAGGCCCTCGAGGTCCCCGCCACCAAAGCGCAAGCTCACATTCCGGCGCATCTCCGGGAACAAGCCCGCCGCGCCCGCGACGAGGCCTGGATCATCGGGGCCGTGCAGGGGATCGAAGGGATCGCGTACACACAGGCGACGCTCACCGCCGACGACGTATGGGCAGCTATCGAGATGCCTCCCCGGCAGAGCCGAATGATCGGCAACGCGCTCACCCGCGCCGCACGCACGGGCGCCATCGAGAAGACCGAGGAGCACCGCCCCTCAGTCCGACAGGAGAACCACTCGCGCCCCGTGCGCGTATGGCGCTCCCTGCGGCACAGCACCCAGCCCACCGGCTGAGCAGCCGCGCCTCACCCGGCGTTCACCAGACGCCCACATCACCCAACGCCGGCCCGCGCAACGCGAAGCCCGGCGACTCACCCATGCCGCGTCGCGTGCCCCGGACAGGGGCGCGCGACGCGCAACCACTCGAAAGGAACCAAGTGACCACATCGACCAATGAGAGCACAGCGGGCGAGCAGGACACGCTACGCGACCCCGACCGCACCGTCCCCGGCGACCGCGAAACGACGTTCGTGTGGGACCTCGGCGAGGACCCCGACGGCGGCACCCGCCAAGCAGTCCTGACGATCAACCATCGCAAGAACCGTCGTGGGGGCGAGTTCATCGCCACGCTGCTCAACCAGACCGAAGAGAAAACGGAGTTCGGCGTCGAGCGGCGGATGGGCTCAGCCCTCGACTGGAAGTACATCGCCGCCAAGGCACACGCCCGGTACTCAAGCACACGCTTCGGGGAGTTCGCCGAGGGCGCGCTGGAGTGGCTTCGCATCTTGTACGGGCAGGACAGTGACGAGTCCCGCAGTGTCCGCGGCTACTTCCAGGTGAACTCGTGAGCGGCCCCGCGGAAGTCGTCGGGGCGGTTGCCGGGGTCGCGCCGGGGCCGCCGGCGTCGGGCGGCCCGCTCACACCGCAGGCCCTGATCGACGCCTACTGCCAGCCGGGAATGCAAAGCGGCTGGCGAAGCCGCCGTCGCCAGGGCTCGATGTTCAACGCCGGGTTCTGCGGCTACGACGGCCAACAGGGCTTCGACGACGGGCACGAGTGGCTCGCTGAGCTCGCGGCGTCCGGCTGGCGGCCCCTGCCCGGATTGGGTGACTGGCCGCTCGTTGTGTTCATGCTCTGGAAGGCGCGAGCGTCAGACCCGCGGTGGGTGATCGCGCACCACTGCGAAGGCGACATGGCAGTCGAGGTCTTCGACGACAAGCAGGCCGCCAGCGACGGATTGAAGCGGCTCCGCAGCGAGCAACTCGACTGACCCCTGGTGCGCCGCCCCGGCCCGGGCGCCGCCACTGCCTGCACCCACGAACGCCGGGCCACTCACCGGCCGAGCGAACAACTGCCCCGCGCGCGCGGGGGGGGACCCGGCTCGAAACCGGGCGGCCGGCCTGCCCTCACCGGGCGAAGTCAACGACCCCAACCATGAAAGGTAACCCAGCATGTCAGTAGCTACACAGAAGCCGAGTCGCAACCACGGACACGGCCAGCACCCAGACGCGGGAAGCGTCGAGCGCCGCCGCCACGCCCTCGCCCAGCAGTCCGCCCGCCAGCGCCGCGACCGCGCTCAGCAGCGCGACCGCCAGCAGCAGCACATCATCGGCCTGCTCCGCCGCGGCGCCAGGATCAGCCAGATCCTTTGGGAGATCGGCCGGCCGCAGGACAGGCTCAGCGTCAGCGTCACGCGAGCCCTGCACGTCCGCCGGATACTCGACGCCGTAGCCGCAGACGCCCCCGAGGCCCACGGCGTGAAGATCCCCCAGCGCGACCTGACCCGCAGCCTCGCCTACCTCGACGGGGAGATCAGCCGCCTACAGCACCACGCCGCCGCGCAGCAGCGCAGAGCGGTGGCCCGCCGGCACACCGCCCGCCGTGCACCAGCCCGTCGGGCATCACGCGCCTGACGCACGCCCGCCGAAGAGGGCGGAGGTCGCAACTGGCGGTCTCCGCCCGCGGCACACGAAAGGAGGTGGACCTTGGCGACCGTCATCACCCTCGCCCACAGCCCGCTCTCAGACCACGAGGCGCTGGTCATATACGCCACAGCCGTCCACGGCACACCCAGGTGCGACCTGCCCGCGATCACCGGGCTCTCCGAGTCAGACGTGCAACAAGCGCTCGCCCAGCTCGTCAGACGCGGACTGATCCCGCACCACGCACCAAACGACATCAACTCATCGGAAGGAATCAACCGTGCTTGAAACCGATCACCCACACCACAGACCACCCCCACGCCTACCCGGTTGGATGCGAGTACGTCCCGAGCGGACGTCCTCGATCGTCTAGACCTACTCGCACGCCATGTCATACCGCCGACGCTCTGGTGCATCCAGTACGCGGCCGGAGAAACCCGCCAGGCGCGCAGGGCACTCGATGGCGTTATTCACTACATCGACCACGACGGCTCCCACGAGCCGAGAGTAGGCGACATCGCGTTCGCTGGATGGGACGGCCCAACAACACTCCTCCCCCGTCAGAAGTGGACGAGCGAGCAGCGCCTGACGTTGCTCGTCTACGGCCGCATCACACGCTGGGAGCCGCACACTCTCGAGGGCGAGCGGGAGATCCTCGGCCTGTGGTGGCAGGACACCGAGGGCGCGAAGTTCTGGCTCGCGGTGCTGAACGACCTGCACCAGCGCGGCGTCGGCGATGTCCTGATCGCCTGCGTCGACGGGCTCACAGGGTTCCCCGAGGCGATCGCCGCGGTGTTCCCCCAAGCGTGGGTTCAGACGTGCATAGTCCACATGATCCGGGCATCGATGCGCTATGTGAGCTACGCCGATCGCAAGCGCCTGATGCCCGACCTGCGCCGCGTCTACAGCGCCCCGAACGCCGAGGAGGCCGCCCGCCAGCTTGAGCTCTTCGACGAGAAGTGGGGCGAGCGCTACCCGATGGTCGCGCAGACCTGGCGGGCACGCTGGGAGCACGTCATCCCGTTCCTGGCGCTACCGACCGACCTACGGCGCGTGGTCTACACCACGAACGCGATCGAGGGGCTCAACCGCCAAGTCCGCAAAGCGATCAAGACCCGCGGACACTTCCCCGACGAGCAAGCCGCGACGAAGCTCATCTACCTCGCCCTGATGCGAGCCGAGACGAATGGGTCAAAGTGATGCGCTGGCCCTCAGCACTACGAGCCCTCAAGATTCACTTCGGAGACCGAATCCCCTACTAACCACAACCAACCAATCCCAACCTCACACACAGAAGATCGGACAGCCTCACTCGATCGGCTACGAGCTGACTGAGAAGGTTCGCGCTGCGATCCTCCAGGTCCCCAAGGACGCATGGATCGGAGCGCCCGACCAGGACGGGGCGGCCCGCAAGAACGGCGAGGTTTACGAGATCACCGGCATGGTCGACCTGTCAGCTTGGCCCGAGGACTCCAGGCTGATCGTCCGCAGGGAGCGCCCACACCCCGGGGCGCAGCTGTCGTTTGCTGACCACGACGGGCACCGCTTCCAAGCGATCCTCACCGACCAGGCCGACTCCGACATCGCCGTGTTGGAGTGCCGTCACCGCCGCACGCGCACGTCGAGGATCGCATCCGTGACGACAAGGACACAGGCCTTTCCAAGTTCCCGTTCAAAGAGTTCGCGCTCAACGAGGTATGGCTGGAGATCGTGATGCTCGCGCACGACCCGGTCATCTGGACCCAAGCACTCGTCCTTACCGGAGACCTCGCAAAGGTCGAGCCCAAGCGACCGACTGTGCTCCTCGCGCATGGCGATCCAGTCGATGTTCGGCTGAGCCAATGTCACAGACGACACGCTACAACCCCTGCGCAACCGCCGGCCGAATGCCACGCTCACCTACTGACCGTCACCGATCGGCTCGACCAGCCCCGCCGCTACGCGCACCGTCACGTCTCGCCCCCCGCGATTGCCATGAGGAAATGGGCTGCACGGCGCCTCTCCCGGTGAACGATCTGGTGCACCCGCTGGTCGGTGATGCCGTGCTCGCGTCCGATCGCCGCGTAGCTTCGGTGCGCCTGGCTTTCCCGAAAGATCGCTTTGTCCCGCTGCTCCAGGGCGGCCTCCTGGACCAAACGTTCAGAGCGGCTTAGCCAGACCTGCGTCAGGTTTCGTGCCTGGGCCGGCGCGATCCGCCTGCCTAGCGTGTAGGCGAAGCATTCCAGTTTGGCCCTGTCTTCTGCCCAAACCGATTGCGGTGTCGAGACGATCAGATCACGCGGGCATCGCATCACGATGTATTCACCCTCTTCGTAGCCGACCGGCTGGTGTCGCATCCAAGACCTCACCGTCACCTCAAGTGTCGCTCGGCGTGGAGTCGTCGGCCACAGCGTATCGCACGAGTTCCGGGTGGCAGCATCAGACCGTGACCATCTGCAGGGCGCCGAGGTCCGTGTGTAGCGGGACGGCCGGATCTGCTGGCCATCGATCCGGGCTCTAACAACCTCCAAAGCTACATCCCGGCTCGCCTCCCGGCAAGAGGCTGAGCAGCCCCGCCAGCAGGGGCGCTCAGCGACTATCAGCCGGCGGCGATCACGGTCCTCGGCGCGAGCGGCTGGCGGCCCCGTACCCTCCGGGCGCTGGACGTGCTTATTAATATGCGCAGTGCCCTAGCCCGGTGTGAAGCCTGCCGCACCGAATGCGATCCTCACGCCAGGCCCGTGACTGCGCGGTCGGCGACACTGGGTGTGACCGGGCAATCCTGCCGACGGCCGTGGCGATCACTTCGGAGTCGGCCTATTCCTCGACGATCACCAGCGTTCGCAGCGGAGAGATGGCACGCGCCGTGCTTGCGCGCTGCGCGACTCACCTGAACGCCGCGTGAACGTGGCCAGCACAGCAGCCCGCCCGCGCTCCCGCGCGCGCCACGCCATCACCACCACGTGCGCGGCGCCCACGCGCTGCGCAAACCACAACAAAGGAGCCCATTCATGCCCTCCACCGACGACATCCTCGCCCGCTTCGAGCTGGCACTCAGCGACACGTCGAACGCCGAGGAGCGCCCGGAAATCCTCTCCCGCCATCTCGACGCCAGGCGCCTGCTCGTGGTCGGGCCGTCGCCGCGGGTGCCGTTCGCGCTTGAGTTCATCTTCCGCGAACGGTGGTTTGACCTTCGCGTCGTCGGCGCATCGTTCGCGAACGCGAGCGAAAACCCGCCCCAGGATCGCCGCTACCGCGTGCTTGGTCCGCCACCGTTGGGTGCCTTGCCTGCCCCGGAGATTGTCTTCGAAGCGATCTCCTACAGCGACAGCACCCGGATCGAGCGGGTCCTCGAGCTGATCGCCACCGCGACCGCGAGCGGCGTAACCGACCACGCCGAGAACGCCGGCAAAGCACCCGCCGCTGACGCCGAGGCAGCGCCGATTGAGGCCGTGACGATTCACGAGCTCGCCATCCACCGTCTGCGGGCGCTGGGAGGGATCGGTGCTGAGGAGCCAAGCGGCCTCAACGGCGCCGACTACGCCGCCGTCGGCCTAGAGATCCTCGGCGGCTGCGAGGTCTGCGGCGCCTCGATCGCCGCCTACAACGCTTGCCCATCACGGTCGGGCTACTGGCGCTGCGCCAACGGCTGCATCGCCGACGAAGGTTGGGCAAGCGCGAGCGAAGCTGACCGCGCGCTGCTGGCCGCCGCTGGCTGAGCGTGCAACCGAAGTCCAGCAGCCCACGCCCACCGCCAACCAAGCCGCGACCCCAGCCAGCAGGCCGGGAGAGCAGCAGGGCGCGGCGAGGGCGGCTGGCGGCCACCCCACTCACTTCGAAAGGACCAGCAAGTAACCGTCCAACACGGCTGTCTTCATAGCGGGCGCTGCAGAAGCTCCGCGAGTTGCACGCCGCGCAGGACCCGGCGGTGCTCGCGTACTTCCAGCACGAGGACGAGCAGGCAAGCGCGGCCTGACCGCGCGGCACGGCGGCGGGCGAGCCCGGGGCGAGAGCCCAGGCCGCCGGCCGTCGTCCCCGACGGGAGTCACCACACCATGCCGGTGCGACTTACCGCCATCCACACGAAAGGATCACGATGCAACCAGTCACACAACAACTCGCCGCATCCAACTCGACCGCGGACGGCATACCCCGGCTCGCCGGCCTGATCGTGCCCACCGACCGCCAGGACAGGGTGGGCTACCACGACGAGGACACCGAGCAGCTGTGCGGGACCGGCGAGCATCGCGGCATCCCCGACGCATACGGCCAACTCGCCGTCACGGCGCTCTACGTGGACCGCGACAGTGAGGACACGAGCGCCGAGCCGCGCAAGCTGATCCACCTGGAGACGTTCACGTGCGAGATCGAGCTGACGCTCGAGGGTGCCGAAAGGCTCGCATCGCGTCTGCACAGCGCGGTGTACGAGGTGCGCCGCGAAGAAAAGGAGCAGGCGTTCAGGAACGCGCTCGCCAATGGTGAGCGTCCCCTGGAGTCGGTTCGCGACCAGCTTGGCGAGCGGGCGTTCAACTGCCTCGCCCACGAGGGTGTGCTGACGATCGAGCGGGCGGCCGCAATGACCGACGCCGAGCTATTGGCCGTCGTGCACCTCGGCTTCGGCACATTGGAGCGCATCCGCGCCGTCGTCGGGCGCAGTTGCCGACCAGGACAGCCCGGGGGCGACACGTGAACTGCCTCCCTTCGGTCCTTCGCGGTCGCCGCCAAGCATCACCCCCCCTGTTCGCAACGACACGCTCGTTCTGTTGGGACACCGGGACGGCCCGGTCCTGGCGAACAACCCTCACAGTGCAATTTCAACCGGCGGGTCTGGATATCGACGCCGGCCGCTATCTCCCAAACCGATACCAGGCTGCACTCAGCAACTCCAGGCTGCCGAGAACAACCGACCACAACGCCGCCGAGTTGATGCCGTTCGACCTCACGGTCGCCCGCGCAGCTATCTCAACACCCACGCCCCAGGCGCTCAACCGCTTCGCCAACGCGGCGCTGAAGTGCCTGCGACGCCGGTACCTCGCGGGCGACCCAAGCGTCTGCGGCTACTTCGCCGGACCAGTCCCCGCCAGCCACCTGCGCTGAGCGCGAACCCCGGCCAACGCCGCTACCTCCACAGCGCGCCTGCGCGCCGTGGCATCACGACAACCGCACGCCAAGAGCGCGCAGGAAGGAACCCACCCAAATGAGCGACCAATTGACCCTGCCCACAGGCGACCTTGCCGCCGAAATCATCGCGGCGATAGGCAGCCAGCCGGGCATCACAATCCCCGAAATCGCCATGAAGATCGGCGCATCCGTATCTGAGGTGTATCGCGCGATGCCCGGAATCACCGAGGAGATCGTCAAAGTAGACCGCCAGTTCTACCCACCCGGCGGCGATCCGACCCCGGTACTGGCGCCGTCACCGGCGGTAGAGCCCCCTGCCGAACCAGCCCAGCCGGCCACGGTGGACCCGTCGGCGACCATCGTCATCAGTCACACCAACGACGAGGGCACCCTCGTCCAGGGCACCCAGCGCGGCGACGGCTCCCGAGACGCGCTGCGTGGCGCACGGTTGAAGTGGTCGCGCAACCTCGGCGCCTGGTACATGCCCAACAGTCGCGGAAGGGCGGCGAAGCGAGCGCGGATCGAGTACCTACAAACCCAGCTCGAACAGGCCGGCTTTACCGTGAAGGTCGAGATCGGACAGTACGACGCCGCCCAGGCGTTCGAGACGTTGCAGACCCACGGCGAAGAACGGGCCGCCATGCACGCTGGGCGATCCGCCCGTGAGCAGACCCAATCCGACGCGAGATACCAAGCCTCCAGCGAGGTGGTGCGCGGAATCGAGCCCGGTCAGCCCATCCTTGCCGGCCACCACTCCCAGCCACGACACGAACGCGACCTCGCCCGCAGTCACAGTCACATGGGTGCCTCTGTAGCCCACTCCCAAAAAGCCGAGCGGGCAGCCGGACGCGCTGGGGAAGTTCAACGGCAGACACAGCGGCGGTCAAACCCGGTGGTCATGGGTCGCCGAGCCAAACGGCTCGAAGCCGAGCAGCGCGCACTCGAACGCACCCTCAGAGGTGTAGGGGAGCAGCCGCGGCGCCGCGCCGAACTGCAGGACGTAAAGGCCGAGATCGCATTCCTGCATGAGCAGATGGCCGCCAGCACAGTGAAGCAGTACACGAGAGTGGATCTCCGGCCCGGCGACCTCGTAAAGATCCGCGGATCGTGGAGAGAGGTCGTCAAAGCGAACCCCAAGACCGTTGCCGTGAAGACCGGCTACTCGTGGACTGACAAGTACCCGTACTACGAAATCACCGCTCACGAGCGACCCGCCCCCGGAGCGTCGCGGGCGGCCTAGCCGCGTCGTGCCGGCGCCCAGGGGTCGCCCCGCCTCTGGGCGCAAGCCACCAATGCCAGCACCCGACCAGCAAGGGAGATTTCACCATGCCACAAACCAAGAGCCGGACAGCTGACCGGATGGCGATCGTTATCCGCGTGGAGCAGGTCGAGCAGTTCATCGAGCAGATGGTCCTCGACCGGCCGAACATCCGCCACAAGGAAGTCTTCTGCACCGCATCCCCAGCCGACACGTCCACCCCCGAGCGTGCCGCGTTCGCCGGCGTGGCTGGCGCATACATCCTCGATGACCAGGACGGCACCCGCGTCGTCGAGCTGCGCTACCCGTGCGGGCGACTCGCGCAAACCCAACAAAAGGAAGCCACTGCCGCCTACGTCCTCAGCGTTCAAGTGGCAGCGTGCATCAAGGCCGCCGTGCTCGACAGCGGCCTGCGGTGGCGGGTCGGGCGCCCTTCGCTCATTGCGCCAGATGGCTGCACCTTGCGCTGGTACACGGTCAGGACAGCCAACGGCGAGCGAAACTGGCAGGCAGAAAGCCCCGACCATGCCCGCGAACAGCACCTCGACGCCTTCGTCGACGAGCCCGGCGAGGAGATCCTGGCCATCATCTATGGCGATCCCATTGAGCCGCAGCCATGAGCGTCTACTACGCCCCGCGGGACACAACGCTCGAGAGAAAGTGTGTGAACTCGGACTGTCCCGAACACAACGTAGTGAAGGCCCTCGCCGCCTTTCAGGAACTCGGAGCGGCGTTTCTCCGCAACGACGATGACGTGTACTGCCGCGAGTGCGGCGAGGCAATGGTCAACGTTCCCTCGCCCGCGCTTGTGACTCGCAAGCCCCATCACGACGAGTAGCAACCCCGCGAAGCAACCAAATGCGTGGGCGCCCACCGGCCCCGCGCGTACCACACAGGCCCGTCCCCGTCACGGGGGCTGGGCCTTTTTGTGCTCGATCCATGGCAACCACAAACGGAAGGGCGTAATGACACCAAGCGCCGTACTCGACAATCCCATACTTACCCTCTTTGACCCCGACCAGGAAGCCGCCGGCGAACCAGCCCGCGGTGAAACAACCACCACACCAGCCGTCGCGACCGTCGAGAAAGAGCTCCTGCCGCCGGTCGCAGCCGGCCAGCGTGTCGCGCACAATCTCACCGTTATTCGGCTCCTGCACGAGTTGCGTGAGCGTGGTGCGGACCCGACCGACAGCGAGCGCGAGGTGCTGATGCGCTGGGCGGGCTGGGGCGCTGTGCCGGAGCTCTTTGACGGGGACGTGGCGCGATACAGCGCCCAGCGTGAGGATCTGCTGCGGCTGGTTGGCCCCGACGGCTACGCGGCCGCACGCCGCTCAACGATCAACGCGCACTACACCCACCCGCTGATCGCCGACGCGATGTGGCGGCTAGCCGAGCGACTCGGCTTCCCTGGCGGCCGTGTGCTTGAGCCCGGCTGCGGCCCGGGCGTGTTCCTCGCACGCGCCCCCGAGGGGTTGAGTCTTACCGGGGTTGAGGTCGACCCGACGACCGCCGCGATCGCAGAAGCGCTGTACCCGTACGCCGCGATCTGCACCAGCTCCTTCGCGGACGTGCGCGGCCTCGCCGACGCCACCTTCGACTTGGTCATCGGCAACGTGCCCTTCGGCGACGTCGTGCTCTACGACCCCGTGCACAACAAGGGCAAACACTCGATTCACAACCACTTCCTGATCAAGAGCCTCATGTTGCTCAGGGCGTGCGGCCTGCTGGTCGCGCTCACCAGCCGCTTCACCCTGGACTCCCAAAGCGATCGTGCCCGCGTCGAGATGCACGAGCTGGGGGAACTGCTGGGCGCCGTGCGATTCCCGGCCGGCGCGCATCGCCGCGTCGCCGGCACCGACGCACTCACAGACCTCCTGGTGCTCCGCCGCCGTGACGGTGCGAGTGCGGGAGAGACTGCGCCGTGGCTCACAAGCACCCCGGTCCAGATCGACGGCGAGGAGGCGCTGCTCAACCAGTATTTCGCCGAACACCCCGAGCATGTTGCCGGCAGCCTCACGTTCGCTAACGGCCCCTACACCCGCGACCTCAGTGTCGAGGGCGACACCTCGGCCGAGGCCGTCAGCAAGACGATCCTCGCCGTCGCCGAAACGCTCACGCCCGCCGCCGGCGCGAACCACCAGCCAGCGCAAGCAACCGAGCCGGTCACGACCGCCACGCCGCCCCCGGTGGACCTCGGGGAGCAGTGGGATGGGCACATCCTCACGGTGGCCGGCGGCGGGTTTGCCGAGGTGATCGACGGCAAGACCGAGCGGCTCCAGGTCCCTAAAAACGCGCTCAGGGAGATGCGGCTGCTGTTGACGCTGCGCGATAAGGCCGGCGTCCTGCTCGCCCAGGAGGCCGCGCACGTCGCCGAACCAGCGCATTTGGAGCAGCTGCGAGGCGAATTGCGCAGCACCTACCAGCGCTACCTGTGCAGCTACGGGCCGATCAATCGCTACAAGACGCACGGGACGGGTCGCACCGACCCAGAGACCGGCGAGGCGATCGTCCGCCGCTCCTATCCGCGGGCGGTTCGGCTGCTCATGGGCGACCCGCTCGGCCCGCTGGTACTCAGCCTGGAGGTCTTCGACGACGAGACACAGGTCGCGGCCGAGGCTGATCTTCTACGCCAACGCGTCCTGCGCAGCCGCGAGTTCGTCACCGAGGCCACGACCCCGGAGGACGCCCTGGCGATCTGCTGGGACCGGGTGGGCAAGGTCGATCTGCAGGTGATCGGCGGTCTGCTCGGCCGTGCGCCTGAGCAGGCGCGTGGCGCGTTGGGCAAGCTCGTCTACGAGGACCCCGACAGCGGTGGCCTGGTTCCGGGCGCCGAGTACCTGTCGGGCAACGTTCGCGTCAAGCTCGAGCGTGCCCGCGAAGCGGCCGCGATCGACTCGAAGTTCGACGTCAACGTGGCGGCGCTCACCGAGATTCAGCCCGTGCCGCTCGGCGCGGATGAGATCGCCGCCAAGATGGGCGCCGTATGGATCTCTGACGCGGTGCACCAGCGGTTTCTCCGCGCACTGCTCCAGAGCGACTCGATCCTTGTGCAGTACGGCGGCGGGAACATCTGGGTCGTCAAGGGCGGGTCTGCTGGCACCCTCGCTGAATCCGAGTGGGGCACCCGCAGGATGCCAGCCCCGGAGATCGCGGCGGCGCTGCTTGAGCAGAAGCCGGTCGTCGTGCGCGACCGCATCCCCGGCACCGAGCGCTACAACGTCAACGCGGACGAGACGACCGCCGCCCAGGAGAAGGCGACCGCGATGCAGGAACGCTTTGCCGAGTGGTGCTGGGAGGACCCGCAGCGCGCCAGCGATCTCGTGCGCGAGTACAACCACCGCTTCAACAGCCTGGTGCTACGCGACTACGGGCAGCTCGGCCAAGCGCTCACGCTGCCCGGCTTGACGGACACGTTCACCACTCACGCTCACCAGCGTGCCGCGGTGGCCCGGATCATCAGCGAGCCGTCGGTTGGCCTGTTTCACCAGGTTGGCGCGGGCAAGACCGCGTCAATGGTGATCGCCTCGCACGAGCTTCGCCGGCTGGGCCTGGCGCAGAAGCCGGCGGTCGTGGTCCCCAACCACATGCTCGGGCAGTTTGCACGCGAGTGGCTGCAGCTGTATCCGATGGCGAAGATCCTCGCCGCCGGCACCGACGACCTGACCAAGGACAAGCGGCGGAGGTTCGTCGCGCGTGCCGCCGCCAACGAGTGGGACGCGATCATCATGACCCGCAGCGCGTTTGAGCGCCTCGGCGTCAGCCCGGAGGTGCAGAAGGCATACCTGCAGCGAGAGCTCGCGGAAATCCGCGACATGCTCGACCAGCAGCGCGCACGAGGCGCGCACCTGACGATCAAGCGGCTTGAGAAGAAGGTATTGCGAGCCGAAGCAGCCATGCAGAAGCGGCTGGATGGCGTGGTCGACCACGGTGTCACCTGGGAGCAGACCGGCATCGACTACCTGTTCGTTGACGAGGCGCACGGCTACAAGAACCTGGCGACCGTGAGCAACATTCCAGGCGCGGGGATCGTCGGGTCCAACCGGGCAGAGGACCTGTATATGAAGCTGGAGCATCTGCGTGTAACAGGTAACGAGCGCGTTGCTACGTTCGCTACCGCAACGCCGATCGCGAACAGCATCACCGAGGCGCACGTCATGTGCCGCTACCTTCGCCCCGATTTGCTGGAGGACGCGGGCGTCAAACACTTTGACGCCTGGGCCGCGACGTTCGGAGAAACCGTCACCGCAATGGAGATGGCGGTCACAGGCGGCGGTAACTACAGGCTGAATACCCGCTTCTCGCGGTTCCAGAACGTGCCAGAGATGCTGCGCGTCCTGCACCTGCTTGCAGATGTCAAGACCGCGGAGGATCTGAAACTACCCACGCCGCCGCTGAAGCCTCGCAGCGACGGGCAATGCCTCCCGGAGACCGTCGTCATACCGACACCGCCGGAGGTGAAGGAGTACCTGCAGCACCTCGCCGAGCGGGCCGAAGCAGTGAAGAACCGCCTCGTGCGCCCAGAGGAAGACAACATGCTGAAGATATCCACCGACGGTCGCAAGGCCGCGCTGGATATGCGCCTCGTCGGAGACCGCAAGCCGATCAAGGGGCGCTGCAAGCTCGATGTGGTCGCGGACAACATTGCGCGGGTTCACCACATCACGCGCAAGATCGCCTACCGCGTGCCACGCACCGACGTGCGTCACCCGACGCTCGGGTCGTTGCAGATCGTCTTCTGCGACCTCTCAACCCCAGACCCCCGACAGTGGAACGCCTACCACGAGCTGCGACGCCTGCTCGTCCAGCGGGGCCTACCGGCTCAGGAGGTGCGCTTCATACACGAAGCCAAGAGCGACACCGAAAAGGCGCGTCTGTTCGAGGCATGTCGCTCCGGTCAGGTTGCGGTGCTCATCGGCTCGACAGAGAAGATGGGCGTCGGCACGAACATTCAGGCGCGTGCGATCGCGTTGCACCATGTGGACTGCCCGTGGCGCCCGGCGGACATCGAGCAGCGCGAGGGCCGCATCCTGCGGCAAGGCAATCAGCACACAGGCGGCGTGCGGATTTATCGCTACGTCGTGGAAGGTAGCTTCGATGCTTATTCGTGGCAGACCGTTGAGCGCAAGGCTCGTGTTCATCGGCCAAATCATGCGAGGCCGCTTCGATGTCCGCGCGATCGAGGAGATCGCCGACAACGCACTGTCCTTCGCTGAGGTGAAGGCGCTGGCTGCCGGCGACACGCTCATCCTCGACCAGGCGACTCTCAGCGCCGAGGTAACACGTCTACAGCGCCTCCAACGCGCATACCGCAACAACCAGGCGGCACTCCAACGAACCGTCGAGAACCACACGGCATGGCTGGCCGCACTCGACAAGGACGATCGCGGCGCTGGAGGAAGCAATCGCCCGTCACGTCGATACTCGCGGCGAGAAGTTCGCCATCACGATCGACGGCACGGTTCACACAAACCGGGCTAACGCCGGGATCGCACTCGTGCATCTCCTCGACGGGATGGACGATGAGAATCAAGCCAATCGGGGCGCTCGGCGGCCTCGCCGTCTCGGGACGGCGTTCGGTACAGCGTCGCCGATGATGCACAGGAGGCACGGCTGGGCTTCGACGGGCTACCAGTCAACACTGGCCTACGCGACCCTCACCGAGGCGCACAAGGACCCCCTGAAGCTAATCCGGCAGCTGGAGTCGCGCGCCAACAGCCTTGACGCGCTTGCGCGCCAAGACCATCGCGAGCCGAGCAAGCGCGCAGGCCGAGGGTGAGCGTCGCCCGGGCAGCGATCGGCATGCCGTTCAAGTACGCCGACGCTCTGGTGGAGGCTTCCGCCAAGCTGGAGGCCGTTAACGCCGAGCTTGCCGGCGAAGGCGGTGGCTCAGGAAAGGCCCGCTGGAGTTGATGGCGAGCAGGACCCGTCTACCGAAGCGGTCGCGGCGCCTGTAGGTGCTAGCGCGTCGGACGACATTCCGATCTGAGGGGTTGCGCAGTTCACCGGCCCGTGAAAGCGGCGCCACATCGGACTGGGCTTTCACCCTCGCTTTTCTGACATCCCGCGTTTGACGGCTGCCTAGCAGCCGCCGACGCCATTTCGCGTCGCGCCGGCACCAATCCCCGACGGGCTGGTCGCCGGCGCGATGCCCAACCCAGCAAGGAGGTAGTTCCTATTGTCAACAACCAAGGTTAACTCCGGCACGCTCGCTATCCGGCTGGACCGGCTGTTCGTGCCCGAGAACGTCCGCGAGCTCGACGAGGAGTTCATCGAACAACTCGAACGGTCGGTGAAGGCCCGCGGCAAGATCATCAGCCCTGTCGAGATCATCGACGCCGACCCCGCCGTGCACGGCGACGCATACGACCACGTGCTGGTCGCTGGCTTTCGCCGCGCCGAGGTCGCGCGTCGTCTCGGGCACGAGACGATCCCCGGCGTCTACGGTGACGCTGAACACGAGCACACCGACCGGGCAGTCGAGAACATCGTCCGCAAGGGGCTCAATCCCTACGAGGAGGCTATTGCCATCCAGCGTATCCTCGACGAGGGCGAAGAGCGAGGAGCGCGCCGCCGATCTGCTGGGCATGAGCAAAAACCTCGTTACCCGGCGAGTGAGGCTGCTGGAGCTGCCGGACGCCGCACAGAGGCTGGTCGGTGACGGCACGCTCACCCTCGCAACGGTTGAGCCGATGCGGGAGATCGCGCAGGCCAACCCGGAGCTATTGGACGCTGTTGTCGAGTTCATCGGCGAGTACGCCCACGAAATCGCACCCGACGATTTCGCCCACCAGCCGCTGTCGATCCTGATGGCCGCTGTCGAGGCGAGCGAGCGGGACGTGTTCGCCGCGCCTCTCGGTGAAGTCCCTCTCGAGGCCGCCGGTCTGCTGCCCGACGACGAGGCGACGACGGCGCTCATCGCCGAAGCCAGGGAGCTGCACAAGCAGATTCACCGCTTCAGCTACGGCGACCCGAACATCCGCTTCACCGAAGCGGAGACCGACCGTGCGCGCGCAGCCGGTGTGCTGCTCGAGTACGGCGAGGAGACCCCGATCGTCACCGACCTCGCCGTCTATCAGGACCTCTGTCGCACCGCCATCGCCGCAGGCGTTGAAGCGCTCAAGCAGCAGGCCGCCGAACGCACCCAAGAAGAAGACAGCATCTTCGGCACGCCCGCAAAGAAAGACAAGCCCGCCGCCGACGATGAGCGCACCACCCTCGAAAAGAAGCACCGTGCGGAGATGCGCCAACTCGCCGCGACCGCGCACAGCGCCAACCTCGACCTCGGCGACTCACTGCGCAGCGGCCTGACGGTCGTTGACCCCGACGACATCAACGTCGCCCGGTTCTTCGTGTACGGGCTGCTCGGCCAGGACAACCCGAACGGCTGGGCCAGAGACACCGTTGTAGTCGGCGATCGCGCTGCGCGGGATTCGCTTTGTGATCGGCGACTTTCGTGAGGACAAGACCAAAGAGCGCAAAGACGGCAGCCGCGGTGCGCTGCGCATCACCTACGGCGACGGCAAGAAGCACGAGAACCAGTCACATTGGCTGTGGAAATACCTCGACGGTGCACGCAGCGCCGGCGAACTCTACGGCCGCGCGCTGGTCGTGATCGCCGCCGAGCAGTATGCCTCCAGGCTCGTCGTGCCGAGCAGCCAGCAGACAAACCGCTGAGCTGGCCCTCCCACAAGGACATGGCATTGAAAGCGCTCGCCAAGCTCGCCGGCCCCCACATAGCCCCGACCCTAAAGGCCCTGGAGAAGGCGATAGCCAAGGCCGAGCGCGAACACAAAGAAGCGCTGGATGCCCAGGATCGCGCTGAAGCCAACTCGACGCCAGCCGACGAGACCAACGCTGAGGAAGTCCACGACGAGCGCCCCCAAAGACACGACGTCCACTCCGTTGACTCAGACCCCGACCCGGCTAACGGCCAGCGACCAAGAACAGCTCGACAGCCTCGACAGCGACGATCCGCGAGCGACGTGTGCGAAATCGCCGTCGCCACTGCCGCCGCCAGTGGACGCATCCAAGTTCGAGCAGGTCAACGAGGGGCCAGCACCGTTGGTCGACCCCACCGATCACACCACCGATGTCGGCGCCGAGGACGTGGTGGACGCCTCCGCGGACATCGAGTTCTGAAGGACGCCTCGCAACACCACACTGCAGGCCGAGCAGCGCCCCCGCCGGGAGCCGGGGGGCGCTGCGAGGAGCTTCAACTACTCACCTGAGCACCTACCACGGAGCGGCAGCCAACGACGCCGCCCGCCCAGCCAACGGCCGTGCCGCGGCCCGTCGAGACCAATCCACCCGCCAGCCCGGATAAGCAGCGCGGTGGGAAGCCGCGCAGCCACGGGCGGCCGACAGGAAGGAAGATCATGACCAGAGCAGTCGTGAGGAGCGGATACCGCTACGCCGGGGAGTCCGTCGAAATCAGCCAGCCGATCACCGAAGCGCAGTTCCGAGCAGTCGAGCGCATCCTCGGTGAGCCACCCGCACGCTTCAAGAGCTACGCCGAGGCGTTCCATTTCGAGCCCACCGACCCGCGTCGCACAAGCGGCCTGCTGGGCTACCTCAGACGCCAGGGAATCAGCCACTCGATCGAGCTGCTGGGAACCTGGGCAGCCGGGCAGGACACCGCAGCAGACCCTGCGCCGCCGGCCGCGGAGCCGGTGGACCGGCGGCCCCGAGCGTGTCCGAGCTCGTCGCGCTCGCCGCGCGAGGACGGCTCTCAAGCGAAGACCTCGACGAGGACGTCCACGACGCCGCCTCGAGGACGCCGCGAACGTCAACAGCGAAGGCCTCGACGGCCAGATCGCAGTACCTCGTGCAAAGGCTCGGCGCCACGCGAGGCGCAGGCACGGGTCGAGCGCACCGGCGCCGCGACCTCGCCACGGCCTCGCCGACGGCGGCGCACGTGAGAGAGCCAGGTCATCCCTTACACATGGAGGGTAGGCGTCGACAACGCCTTCGGGTACCTGACCCGGCCCGACGGGGACGCGCATCTCGCGGAGTCACGCCGGTTCCTGGCGAGCACCGGGCTCGCGGTCAGCCTGGACGACGGGGCGGCGCTGCTGACCGCCGCGGACGGGTCGAGCACCTGGCAGCCCATCCCGCCCGGCAGGGCGTGCGAGCTGGCCGGCGATCCCGGCCCCGGACGTGGACGGGCAAGCCGAGACCGCGCGGCGGCTGGACCCGTTCCACGTCGAGCGTCACACCAGCCCCACGTTCAACGCGATCGTCGCGGTCGCGCTCGAGCGTCGCCTGCCATGCGCGCACGCGCTCCGGGCATGGCTCGCCGGGGTGTGGGACGGCAACGTTCGACGGGCCCTACCTCGAACAGCCGGAGACGTTCGCCGCCTCCGTCCTCGAGCGCATCGCCGCGACAGGGGCGCCACTCGGCGACGCGATCGTCGCGCAGCTCGCCCACGACGCGATGCTCGACCCGGCGAGCCGCGAGCACCAGCAGATGATGGCCGCCAGCGCCTGGCAGCAGCGCTCTCGCCGAGATACCGCCCCGCGTGTCGCGGATCGCGGCGGCGCTCGGCCACCGCCGCCAGACACGACGGGAAATCACGCGCACCGGCGGCTCGCAACTCGCGCTCATCTGAGCGCCGCGCCTGCGCGCCCGCTCACACCAATCTCATAAGGGAAGGAAGGCAACAATGGCTCGATTCGCCTCGATTCACCTGTTCTCGGGTGGAGGCGGGGACCTGCAAGCGGTCGAGATGATCGGCGGCTACGGGGTCCTCGCGGCTAACCACTGGACCTGCGCCGTGGAGAACAGCGGCGCGAACTACCCCGACATCGAGCACCTCATCGGCGACCTCGCGATCGCCGACCCCCGCAAGCTCGGCGCGGAAATCCGGGACGCGCCCGTGCTCTGCGCCTCCCCCGAGTGCGACGGGTGGAGCCTGTCACGCAACCACCAGGAGGAGGTAAGCCGCCTCGGGCCGTTCGACCCCAAACAGGGGATCGGCCGCTCCCGCGCGACCGTCTACTGCCCGATGAGGTTCGCCACGGCGTTGCCGAACCTCACGACGATCATCATGGAGCAGGTCGTAGACATGGTGCGCAAGGCCCACGACTTCGCGCGCTATGTCGCACGAATGGGACGCTCTTGGATGGCGTGTCCAGGCGGTGTGCGCGAACAGCGCGATATGGGGTGCGGCACCGCAGTCCCGTGACCGGCTCTACCTGCTCGTCACACGCAAGAGCATCCCGGCGCCCGACACCGAGTTCGAGCCGCTGTGCCGCTGCGTACGCTGCGAAACCGACGTGTTCGGCGTCCAGACATGGAAGGAGAAGGCGCTCAGGCGCGCGACCGCCGCCGGCCCGGTAGGTAAGTACGGGCCACGCACCGGCCAGTATTACTACCGCTGCCCGCTCTGCAGCACGCCCGGCAGCCAAGACGGTCGTCGCCCCGTACATCATCCCGGCGCTAGCCGCCGTGGAATGGCAGCTGCGGGGGATCCGGATCGGCGACCGTGAGGAGCCGCTCGCGCCCGCGACGATGCGCCGCATCGAAGTCGGTTTGCGCAGGCGCAACGAAGGACACCTCGCGCGGCTCTCCCGGCTGAACGACCCCGGCCGCGACCAGCCCGCCCCGCTGTGGCTGCCGTGGCCGACACAGACCGGCCGGCAAGACATGGCGCTCGTCTCACCACCCGACGGGAGCGATGCAGGTAACGCTCCGCCGCCACGCCGACACCGCCCCGCTCAGCGACCCGTGGCAGACAGTCTGCGGGTCAGGCAACCACCTCGGCGTGCTCACGAGCCCCGGAGAATCCCGGTCTGCTCGTGCAGGCCGCCGGTCACACATTCCAGCGGCCGGGGTACGCGCGAGCGTGGCACCTCGGGAACCCCGCGCCCGTCGTCAGCGGCACTCTGGACAAGGCACTCGTCGTGCCGCCAGACGCGCTCATGCCGATCCCGGGGGAGGGATTCGCGGTAGCGAACTTCGGCACCCACCGAGGCGGCCACGTCCGCGAGGTAACCGAGCAGCCGATGGGGACGATCACCGCTGGCGGCCAGTACGGGATCAGCCAGCAAGCAGTGCTGCGTCTGCCGCGTGAGGCGGTCATCGCCAGCTACTACGGCGGGTCGATCGTGACCGCCGACAGCAGCCGCGACCCGTTTCGCACACAGACCGCCGTTGACCGGCACTCGCTGATCGAGCCGCCCGACACGGCATTGGTCCGCGCCGGAGGGACACGCCAAAGCGACTTCGTGGACGCGCACCGAGACCCGGCGCCGACCCGGATGCCCGCCGAGAACTACGGCACGCTGCGGCCGACCGGGGAGCTGCCGTACAGCATCAAGGACGCCGAGTTCCGAATGATTACGCCCGAGGAGTGCGCGCGGGTGATGGGCATTCACCAGCGTCTGCGCCCGCGCGAGGACGGATCGTTCGAGGTTCTCCCCTACCGGCTCACCGGAACCAAGCGCGACCGGGTGCGACTCGCCGGCAACAGCCTCACCCCGGGAGTCGAGGCAGAGCTCCTTGACCGAGCGCTCATCGCGCAGGGGGTCTAGCCTGGGGCACTCGTTCGAGTGCAACGCGCCGATCGCAGATCATCGAACAGGCCGAGCGCTCCGCCGACACACCCCCGGCTGAGAGCTGGGAGGGATAGCAGCCACGAGCCGCGCCTGGGAGCCCAGACGCGACGTGAACTTGCCCGCAGTCACGAAGCGGTGACTGCGGCGCGACCCGGTGTAGATCCGCCGGGTGCCAGCCGCCGCGCAGGCGGCACGAGGAGCGCCGCGCGCATCCCGCGTGCAGCGCAGATACACGGCCGGCGGCCCAAGTCGGCCGCGGGCACGAGAGCCCGGGCGGGCCGCGCTCCGGCGCGGGCCGCACCTGTAAATGAAAGGAGGGCCTATGGCCCCTCGACCAACATGGAGCGGGGCGTTGCAGATCAACGCTTTGCTGCAAGCGCACGTGTCGCTCACCAAGGGCACGGAGGACTACCGCGGCAAGGAGGGCTTGACTGAGCTCTGCGCCTGTCACCAAGAGCCATTCAAGCGAAAGGCCGTGTGCGTGGAGGGATTCACCCGGCTCACACAGGAGATGGAGAAGGCCGGTGAGACGGACGGCACGACCAGCGCCGTGAAAGGTGTCAGCGACGGCAAAGGCGGCTATGTCTCGCTCGTTGACGACACGCTGAAGGCGATCGAAGCCGCGGGGACATCGGACACGATCGCGATTGCGGCTGTGCTTGACCCCGGGCAGATCCCGCTTGAGCGCACAACCGGCCTGTACTACGTCACCCATGACAAGAAAGTCAAGGGCTCCAAGAAAGCAGTCGATTTGGTGTATGGCGCCTTGGAGCAGGCCGGGAAGATGGCCGTCGCGAGATGGGCGCCGAGGGGCCGCGAAATGCTCGTCGTGATCCGCCCCATTGACGGGCGGCTCGTGGCGAGCGTCCTGCTGTTCGAGTCCGAGATCAGAGACGCAACGCCGCACACGCTCTCGGACCGCGAAGTCTCGCCGGATGAAATCGCCCTGGCGATCCAGCTGCTGGGGCAGCTCCCGGGCGAGTTCAACTTCGCCTCCGCTGAGGATGAGGCGGTCGCGGTTCGCCAGCAGGCGATCGCGGCGGCAAGAGACGGAGAGCCGATCCCGACCCAGGCACCGGCGCAGCCCACCCAAGCAGAGCCGGACAACCTGATGGCGGTGCTGCGCGCCGCCGTCGAGGCCGGCTCGGCCGCCAGCGGCGAGGCAGACGGCCAGCTCGTCGCCTCAAGCAACTAGCCGGCAACCCACAGCGGCACCCCGCCTCGAAAACCCTATGGCCGCGCGGCGCCCGAAGGCCCTACGGGGGCCTCGATGCGCCGCGCGGACCCAGGGGCACACCGACGCGCATCGCGCGAAAGGAGTCTCGTTTGCTACCAGCACCGATGTTGGCAAAGCCAATGGCGCGCATACCCACCGGCGAGCAATGGTGGATGGAGCCCAAGTACGACGGTTGGCGGATTCTCAGCGGCATCCTCGACGGCGTCGTGATGTGGACCCGCGCCGGCAACCGGGTGACACAGGTCCCCTACATAGCCGACGCGCTATTGCAGCGCTTCCCGCCGGGAACGATCGTGGACGGCGAGATAGTCGATCTGGCGAGCGCCCGCCAGTGGAACCGCACACAATCAATCCTCTCAAAAACCAGCGGGCAACTATCAGCACCGGCCGACACCCGAGAACCCTGCTCTCACCTACGTCCTGTTCGACATCCTGCACGCCGATGGCTCAGACGTTCGAGGACTCGCGCTGTCTGAGCGCCGGCGGCTACTGGAGGAGATGTGTGACGGGATCGAGCAAGCCACGGACGGGCACATCATGCTCATCCCGACGCAGAGGCCAACCGACGAGGGTATGCGAGCCCTTGTCGAGTTCGGCTTCGAGGGTGTCGTCTGCAAGGAGAAGGACAAGCCCTATCGTTGCGGTGCCCGCAATGGCGGGTGGGTGAAGGTCAAGCCCAAAGAAACCGTTGACGCGGAGTTCACGGGCATCTACGAGCCCGAGCCGGGCAGCAAGTACGCGCCGATCATAGGCGGCCAACCGCAGCCGTGGGCGGTCGGCGGCGTGCGCTTCAGGGTCCGTCACGAGGACGGCCGGGTGTACGAAGGTCGCGCCGCGGGCATGGACGACCAGCTCCGCAGGGAACTGTGGGAGCACCCCGATGAGTACCTCGGTCGCATCGTCGAGCTCGTGCATTGGGGAATCCAAGACAGCGGAGCTCTGCGCTTCCCCCAAGTCAGACGGTTGCGCTCCAACCGTGACAAGGCACCCGACCCAGGCCCGGTCCCGGTCGGCGTCACGCTCACCAAGCGCGAACGGGCCGAGGGCGAACCGCAACCGGCCGAGTCCACCACCGGGTGGAGGCGCAACTACGCAGCGATGGGTGCCGCGAAGCTGCTCGCGTGCCTCGCCAGCCTGAGCGAACGCTCGGGGGAGGCGTTCGAGACGTGCGTGCAAGCGGGCGGTAATCCCGCGGAGCACCTCGCCGCCGCGGAACAAGCAGCACGCAAGAAGAACCTCATCTAGCTACCGGACGCCCACGCGGTGAAAGCAGACGCGGCCCCCCCGGGGGGGCCGCGTTCTGCCGGCGCCCGGCAGCCGGGCTGCACACATCGCGCGCTTGCAACCAGAAAGGAGTACACCCACGTGCTGTTTTTGCATGCCGGCTCGCTGCCGCGAGTCCGAGCGCACCATCACCCCAATCTCGGCCGGTTGCTGCAGCCCCGCGACTTCAGCCGGCTCGCCGACACGCTCGCGTCCGGCTACATGGTTGGTATCGATAATGACGGGTGGTGTCGACGCCGAGAAGTACAACCGGATGATCGCCAGTATCCGCATGAGCATCTTCGGTGAACTGCCGACGATACCCCAACTCATCCAGCACGCCGGCTATCCCTGGCCGAAACCTGCCGATCCGACGCAGCCAGACCCGTTTGGGGAGCCGCCCCCGGTGATACCGCCGTCCCCGGCGAACCTTCTGTGGGTCGTCGTTCCCGATGTGGTAGCGGACGCCAGGATGACCTACGGCAACTTTCAGTGGCTTCACCCGCTGATGGCGGATCTGCCGTTGGCTTATGTGCTGCAGGACGGGTCGGGGGACGTCGGCGTGCCGTTCGGGGCATCCGGGCTGCGGTGTCTGTTCATCGGCGGGTCTGACCGTTACAAGCACTCCGCGGAGATGGCGGAGATCGTCGCGCATGGAAAGCGGCTCGGCTTGTGGATTCACGGCGGGCGCTGCAACTCCGCCAAGCGCGCGCGTTACTTCGCGTCGATCGGCTGTGACAGCTTCGACGGAACTGGCGCCTCGAAGTACCCGCAGCACATTCCGCGCTACCTGCAGTGGGCCTCGGCACCCACGCAGGAACGCCTCATCGCCTAGCTATCCGACGAAATGGAGGTCCGTTATGGGCCGCGCTCACGGCGGGCGGGAGAACCAGCTCACATTGCTGGCCGCCGACCCGCATACCATCATCCGTGAAGCCTGGGAGCAGCACGGCAAACACATCATTCGCCGCACGGCGATGCTCTCAGGCGGCAACGACTCCGCGACGCTCGCGCACTGGCTGGCATGGCACGGGTACGTGGACGAGCTGCTGTTCCTCGATACCGGCATCGGGATCGCAGAGACCCGTTGGTTCGTTCACCAATTCGCCAAATACCTCGGGCTGCCGCTGGAGGTATGGCACGCCCCACCCGGAGCCTACGAGAGGATGATCGTCACGATCACTGGCGGGTTCCCCGGCCCAGCCGCACATTCCCTCGCCTATCAGCGGCTCAAGGAAAGGCCGCTGAACGACTACATCGCCCACTGCAAGCGAGGGCAGCACTGGCGGAGCAAGGTGCTTCTGTTCTCGGGAATCCGCCGCGCCGAGTCAGCGAAACGCATGAAGATCGCGGAGAAGGCCGTCGACCCGGACGGCGGGAAGCTGTGGGTCGCACCGTTCCTTGACCGGACGATGGCTGACCTCGGCGTCTGGCGCGAGGAACACGACATCCCGCACAACGACGTCGCCGACCTGCTGCACTACTCAGGGGAGTGCCTGTGCGGCGCGAACGCAAGCGACGGCGAGCTTGAGCTCATCCAACGGTTATTTCCCGACTCGGCGCGTGAAATCCACCGGCTGCAACAGCTCGCTGAGCGGCTCGGGATCGAGCGCTCCCGCTGGGGTGAGCACTTCTACGAGACGGCCAGCGACACGGGCCCCGCGTGCGCGGACTGCCAGATGCGTCTCGCGGGCCTCGCCGACTGCAAGGTGCCGATCCTGAACGCCAAGCGCCCGGTGCGGGTTCACAGCTACGGGCAGCCAGAGCTCGTGAGGATCACGGCGCGTATCCATACACCCGGCCGCCAGCCCGGCCCCGTCGCGCACGAGGTCCACCAGGTCCCGTTCGTAGAACTCGGCGCGGCGGGCGTCTACCTCGGGCCGACACGGGTAGCCGGGTTCGAGCAGTCCGAGACCTGCAAGCTGCTGCTCACAACACCAAATGGGCCGCCCACACCCGCCGGGGAACTGCTCGACACAAGCCACGGAGACCGGCAGACCGCGCTCGATGTGACCTGTCGCTGTGACTGCAAGCGGATACGCGGCCGGCTGCCCACGTCATGCACCCACCAGCCAGGGCTCGCGGTATGGGTGCTCAGCGAGCCGATGGCGCCGCTGACACCAGGCATCGCCGAGCCCAAACCGGAGACGATCTTCGCCCGGATGGGGGTCATGGACAAGTTGCAGTTGACCCGCGGGCCGATCCGTGTCACCAAACGGGAACGGCCGCAGCACCTTCGACCGGATCAGGGTGATCGACCGGGTGCTCCTGCTGCAGGACCACATCTCCGCGACGCTTGTCCTGTTCGGTGACGATCCCGAGGGGCCACTCGGCCAGTTCGGGGTGTGGAAGGTGCCCGGCATGGGCGTCTTTCGCTCCGTGCTCATCGGCCGCGAGAAGGACGCGGAGCGCATCGAGGGGCACTGGCGGGCGAAGGGCATCGAGCCCGGCTACAGGCTGGCGTCCATCGACCCCGACTACTACGAAGCGGTGACGGTCGCACCGCGCTACCCCGGCGACCCGCAGGAGCGCGAACTACTCAACGCGCTCCCCGCGGACCTCTGGACCCCCGAGGACCCCACACCAGAACGCGCGGGTCCGCAGCGGAGCAAGCCACACATGGTGAGCCCCTCCGCGCTACGCGCCCGCGCCCAGCGAGTCGCCTGAACCGAGCGGGCAGAGCACGCTCGCGACCCCGCCCGCCCTCCACTCGACGGTGGGCCAGTCCACACATCTACGAAGGGAGCAACAGTGAACCCGTGCCGCCGTCCGCTGCGCCTCATCACGCCGGGCATCTACACCACCTTCGACGGCCGCTACCGCGTCGAGAACATCCGGGTTGCAACCGGCGACCCAACTCAACCCGACACCTGGGAGATATACCTCCAGCACGAGCCGGGCGTGACCATCCACACGCTCGACCAGCACGCCACCCTCATTAGCGGCGAGCACCGGGCGCTGAACGATGCCACGGACACGCTCGCCACGATCTGCGGCGAGAACCTCGTGTCCGCGTGCGTGAAGGAGTGCGCCTGCACCCTGGTTCCTGTCGAGCAGATCCGTCCGGGTCACCTCGTGGACCTCGAGGGCGACCCATTCGCCGACCAGCACCGTGAGCACCACCGCTACGAGTGGGAGTTCATAGAAGTCATCAAGACTGAACGGGAGTCACCCGGCTGCATCCGCGTCGCCTTCGAGGACGACACGATCGGATTCCCGCCAACACACATCGTGCGGGTCCTCAACACAGGCGGCGACCAGCGCTCGGACACCCGGCAGGGAGCTCAGCGATGAGCGAGACGACCGTGACACAGGAGATCATGCTGCTGCGCGGCTCGACGCTGCTGCGCGCTGACACGCTCGAGGAGATCGCGACCATCGGAGCCGACGGGCAGTGGCGCAGCCCCGACGGGATCGTGACCGACGCGATCGGTGTCCCCCAACAGGCCGCGAAAGCGATCATCACCAGCAAGGCTGCCGCGGCCGCGCACCGCGAGCAAGACCAAGCGTGGATCACCGGCCAGCTCGAGCGGGTCCACGACCTCGCGCGCCGCAAGCGCGACCTCACCGTCGATGACTGCTGGATCGCGCTGACGATGCCACCGCGCAGACCGAGCCTGATGAGCGCCCTGATGCTCGCCGCCCAGCAACGCGGGCTGATCGAGAAGACCTCCGCTCACCGCCGGTCGCTCAGGCCGACCAACGGCGGACGCACCGTCCGCGTGTGGCGCTCCCGCATCTACACCCACCACGCCTGATCCGGGGCAGCCCCCCGAGCGGCGCACAGCACGAGCCCCTACTACCCGTGGCGTCGCGGCGCGGCGCCCCAACCCTTGCCAATCCGCCATAGGAAGGAATGATGATGACCACATCCAGGCAGACAACGAAAAGTGGCCCCGCGCGAGTGCAAGCCCGTCGTATCGAGGTACTCGCCAGCGAGATCAAGCTCGGCGACATTTACGTCACCCGCGCCGCGTTCGCCGCAGAGCGCAGGCGGGAAGTGATCGGACTCCGCGAGATGGCCGGTCCAGGCGAATCCTACATCGAACTGACACTCAAGCGCGATGCGGACGCCCCCAACGGATCGGAGGCGTCGGTCCCCATGCGCCGGCGCGTGACCGTCCAGAGACAGGGCGAGTGGCCGTATTCCCACGGGCCGTACTTGCTCATTGAGCTCGGGGACGCGCGCATGATGATCCGGCGGCAAGACGAGGATCACGGACGCACCGTGGCCTTCATCGAGCGTGTAGAGCATTGGGAGCGGTTCACGGCCGCCCTCGACGCAGGTCTCGATGAGGTTGCCGCCGTCCACGCGATAGACGAGGGCCAAGGGACGGCGTCCCTTCCGCTGATTGGCCGTGACCGCGTGCTCGCCGACAAGCTCGTCAAGGAGTTGAAATCCTCGGCGAATCACAACACGCGCGGCCCCTACCAAACGCCACGCGGCTCGACATTCGATGTCCAGCTCACCGACGACAAGGACGTACCCACGGGGCACATCTTCAAGGTTACGGTGGAACTCGCCAGTTTCGGAGGCAAGTAGATGGCTGCCAGCGCGGACTACCCGCACACCTTCAGCGAGTTCATCGAGCGGTTCGACAGCGAGCAACGCGCGCACCGAGGGCCTGATCGAACAAACCAGCCGGCGTCGCTGACGGGCGATGCCGGCCTGTCACGGGCGCCCCGTCCGCGTCTGGCGGGTGCGCTCCGCCGCAGGTGCCGTAGATGATGGCCGCTGCACCGATCGCGTGGTATGGAGGCAAGGCCCGGCTGGCGAGTCGCATAGTCGATTTGCTGCCCCGCCACGCCACGTACGTAGAGGCGTTTAGTGGTGCGGCGTCTGTGCTGTTCGCCAAGGCCCGTGTGACGCTGGAGGTTTACAACGACATCGACTCCGGGCTCGTCACGTTCTTTCGCGTGCTGCGGGACCAGCCCACCGAGCTCGCACGGCGACTGCGCCTGACACCGTACTCCCGCGAGGAATTCATCGGCTGCCGCGATGCGTGGCAGAACACCCACGATGACGTCGAGCGAGCCCGTCGCTGGTATGTGCCAAGCGTTTGGCTGCTCAGCGTCGCTCAGTTGGGGTTACGAACGAGACGGGTCGCTCAGCGGCGGAACCCGCGCGGAAAGGAGGTGAGATATGTCACAACCAGGGCAAGGCTTCAACAGCGACACGCTCCGGGCCCCTCGGCGGCGGCGTGCCACGGGAGCTAGAAGGCGCCCGCGGAAGGTGCGGGCTCTCAGGGAACTGAATCCCGAACAGGAAGCGGCCGTTACCTACCCGGAAGGGATGGTCCTCGTGATCGCGGGCGCTGGGACTGGCAAGACGCGAGTCCTGACAAGGCGAGGGGCGTTTCTGATCGAGGTGCGGGGTGTGGACCCCGAGAGCCTTCTCTTTATCACGTTGACCAACAAGGCCGCGCGGGAGATGGTGGATCGTCTGCACAAGCTTTGCGGCCCGGCCGCAGAGCGGATTCATGCCGGCACGTTCCATTCTATGTGCGCGGGGGTGCTTCGCACGCACGCCAAACTGATCGGTCGTACCGGGCAGTTCTCGATCTACGATAAAGACGATGCTCTGCGGGTAGTAAAGCGGCGGCTCACCCCGGCGCAGAGGTCGATCATCAAGCCGGGTCGGGTGCTGCGCGAGATATCGGCCGCCAAGAACCACGATGTATCGGTAGACCGATTTGCCGCGTTCGCCTGTGACCAGACAAGCCGGATCGTCGCGCATGTGTGGCGTGAATACGAAGAGGAGCTACGCAGGGCTGACGCGCTGGATTTCGATGACCTACTGCTGAGGACAGTGCGGCTCCTTCGGGAGCACCCTGACATACGGGCTGCCTACCAGCAGAAGTGGCGGCACATATTGGTGGATGAGTACCAGGACACCAACCCAATCCAGGCGCGGCTGCTGCGGCTACTCGCGAGCGACGACCTGTTCGTGGTGGGCGACGACCGGCAGGTGATCTACGGGTTCAGGCTGGCGAACGTCCAGTTGATCCTCGACTTCGACAAGGAATACCAGAACGCGTCGGTCCTGACATTGGAGACCAACTACCGCAGCTCACCGAAGATCCTGCAGGCCGCGAACAGCCTCATCGCCAACAACCAACTGCAGAGCGAGATGACGCTCATCCCGGACCCGGGTAACCCTCGTGGCCCCGATGTTCTAGTCCGGCCTGCGGATACCCAGGTGGAGGAGGGGCGTTGGATCGCCGCGCGGATCCAGCGATATGTCGCCAGTGGAATCAACGAGAGAGACATCGCCGTGCTGGGTCGTGACCGCGATCTCGTTGAAGGGATCGAGCATGCGCTCGCCGCGGCGGGCATCAGTTACCAGCGCGTCGGGTCGAGTAGCTATTTTCGCCGTCCCGAGGTGAGGGCCGCGCTCGCCCACTTGCGGTTGATCGTGAATCCTCGAAACGAGGAGGCGTTCGCGGTGGCTCTGGGGATACGTCCCTTGGTCGGTGACCAGACGATCGCGAAGATCATTGCCTACGCCGGCCGGCATCGGCTATCGCTGCTGGAGGCGTCCACAGCCGTTGATCTGATCGGCGGGATCAGAAGCGCCCAGGGCCGGGAGAACATCAGACGGTTCGCCTACGACATGCTCGCTTTCCGCCGCAAGGCAAGAGAAATCTCGGTAAGCGAGCTGACCCACTACGTGATCCGTATGCCGCTCGGGGTCGCGGACTCACTCACCAGGGAGGACGAGGACGCCGAACAGCGCTTCGCGCGGCTCGAAGCGCTAGGACAGGCGGCGCGAACCTACGAGCGCCAGACCGACGACCCGAGCCTCGCTGGTTGGCTGCAGGACGCAACACTGGCAGGCCGCGACGATCTCTCGCGCGCCGAAAGCGACCGCGGGAGAGTGACACTCGGGACGATTCACGCGGTCAAGGGCCTGGAATGGGACATCGTGATCGCGGCCGGTTTCGAGCGGCGCCTCATGCCCTCGTTCTATACGCGGACACCAGCGGCCCTCGAAGAGGAGCGTCGCATGGCGTTCGTGCTGTTCACCCGCGCGATGAAAGAGCTGATCCTCTCCTACGCGATCACGCGCGAAGGCCAACCATCGGGGCCCAGCCGCTTCATATCCGAGGCGCTGAAGCCACCCGCTGACGCCGCAGAGAAGTCGTCGCGTGCAAGCGCGGCCCAGCAGCAAACACCAAGCACCCCCTAGCGGCGGCGACATCCCCCACATCGGCCAACAGCACATCCGGGACGTTCACGTCCCGGATGTGACACAGCCGCTTTCTCTGAAAGGACCACCCCGATGACAGACATTGACCTACCGGACTTCCCGCTACAGAGTTACGAGGCAGCGGTTCCGTATCTACGCCAACCGTACCAGCCCAAGCAGGTTTGGGCGAAGATCCAGTCCACACCCAAGAACGAGAACGCTCCCTGCACTATCGCCTTGTACTCCATCGGCGAGACGATGATGGACCGCTTCAATCTCATTTGCGGGAGGGATTGGAATCACCAGTTCGAAGTACTGGTCGAGGAGAAGGTCGTCGGCACGAAGACCTTGTGGTACTGCAAGGTCGGTGCGACGATCACGGCTCTCGGGAAAACCGAGGCCGATATCGGCTACGGTTGGGGACCCAGCCAGGCGGCGGCCGAGATGAACGCCAGGGCACAGGCCGGCAAGCGAGCGGGCCGCTGGCATGGCCCCGGCCAGTGCCTCTACGCATCCGACGAGATCCTGATGTGGCGCGGCGAGGAGGGTAAAGACCACCTTCGCATCCCCAAGAGCGGCAACGACCGATACGACAACCCGTACTTCGACCAGGAGGGAATAGGACAACGGTATTGCCGGGACCGCTACGAGCGTTGGCTCAAGCGGGACGGGGAAGAGATCTACGGCGAGCCGCTTGACCACCTCGCGATCGCTCGAGCAATACAGAAAAGACCAACCGTGCTCGCTGTATCTATCCCGAGAGCCGTGACGTCCGAGCCAGGAGTGCTCGTAGATGCAGTGAACGGGAACGGCTCCGCCAAGACCGACCACAAGACAACGACGCCAGCGGCGCGGTCCAACGGAGCGCGGCCCGCCGAGGCTCCACCGGCCGCCAAACAGTACCCCCCGATGCCAGACCACCCAGCGCCAGAGGCCGTGCTGCTGGCTGCGGAGAAGGCCGGCTTCGGTGAGCCGGTCGCAAGACTCCTGGGCAATCTCGCTCAAGCCGAAGGCCAGGACTCCAAGTTCACCGCTGCGCAACTACAGGCCGTCACGAACTGGATCGCCGTACTCGGCGAGCTCGACGTCCCCGAAGACGTGATTGTGAAAGCGATCACGGTCAACGCTGCGAAGAACACGACCCAGGAGCGCCGCCAAGCACGGTTCGCGAAATGGCTCTCAGAAAAGGCAGCCGGCGAAGCCCCACCAACAGGAGAGGCACCCGAGACGGCCGCCGACGCTCCCGACGCACCGAAGGACACCGAGGCCGCGACCGACGCCGGCCCGCTCGACCCGGCCCGTGCTCTCGCAGAGCTGCGGAAAGCCCGGGACGACCACAAATACACAGACCGCACAGTCACGAGACTCGCGGCACTCGCTACCGGCGTCGGGCCGAACGCCCGCGTGGACTGGCCGAAGGTCACACCCGCGACGCTGCTCGTCCTCGCCGACCTTCTGCAAAGGGCCGGGTCGCTCGGCTGGAAGAACGAGCAGCTAGACAAGGAAACCCTCAAGTACCACAACACCAATAGCCAGACCAGTAGCGCCGGGCGCTTCGCGGCGTTCGCGAACTACCTGACCGACCTCGCCGAAACCCGCGCGATGACGACGCAGGCCGACACGATCGGGGTGGCTTGAGCGCCCACAGAGTCCGCGAGGAGCACGGGCGCCGCAGCCAAACAACACTAACGGAAGCACGATCGCCCTCGCGGACGAAACGCTCCAGAACAAGAAAGCACGGGGGAAACAGGCTCTACGCAACGACGAAAGGGTGTGCAGCAGTTCCAGCCACCGCAAGTCGGCGCCGGCGGGCCTCCAGCTGCGCCCAGAGACGACGAATCCGCGGCCCGCCCGCGGTTCGCGCGCACAACGCGCCCAACAACCAACAACGCTAAGGCGGCGGGAACGCCCGCCGCGCGAAACAGAAAGGAGCCTCATGGCTGCTACCAATATCAACCGCACTGTACTCACCGGGAACCTGACCAAGGACCCCGAGCTGCGCTCGGTGCCCAGCGGCACATCGGTATGCGAGCTGCGGATCGCGTGCAACACGCGCCGCAAGGACAAGAACAGCGGGGAGTGGACGGACAAGCCCAACTTCTTCAACGTGAAGGTGTGGGGCACCCAGGGCGAGAACGCCGCCCGCTACCTCTCCAAGGGACGCCCGGTCGCGATCGACGGACGCCTAGAGTGGCGCGAGTGGGAGGCCCAGGACGGGACCAAGCGCCAGGCGATCGAAATCATCGCCGACTCAGTGCAGTTCCTCGGCTCACGGGGAGGCGGCGAGAGCGAAGAAGACCCCGGCGACTACACCATCCCCGAGGAGCTACCCGTGCCGGCCGGCGTCGGCGCAGAAGACCCCGCCGGCGGCGCCGACGACGAGGACATCCCGTTCTGAGCCCAGAGTAAACGCAGGGTGGCCCGCCAGCTATGGCGGGCCACCCCTGCCACCAGGCGAGAACAGCACATGCGGCCCGTCAGCCCAGCCCTCCCGTCCTAAGAGCACCTGCTCTGAACGACCCGGTTGGGCGCCGCGGCCAAAGACGCCGCGCACACGCGCCGCCACCACCGATCTACCCAAGGAGCAACCACATGAAGGCTCTGACGCACGAAGGCGTCCTACTGACCCTGCCCTTCACGACCAATGCGATACCCGACCAAGAGTTCGAGCGCATCGACGGCCAGGGCTCCGCAGCCATCGGAGTCGTGACCACGATCGCCGACACAACCGTAAAAACGCTCGTCCAGCGCGCCTCCCGGCTGGATGCAGCTTTCTCCACCGCGCGGGAGATCTTCAGGCGTGGCCAGCCGCGATGAGCTGGTCAATCTCCGCCTCGGGAGCACCTGTCACGACGAGGCGGCGCATGGCGATGATCGCGTTGAAGTAGTCGCACACCACGAAGAGGTTCTGCATGGCGCCGTGGGCCTCGAAGAGCAGGAGGGGCTTGGCCATGTTCTCCAGCCGGTCCCGCCTGTCGAGGTCGGTGTGGAGGTGAGACGAGTAGAGGTACTCCTCCAGGTTCTCCTTGGCGCTGATCGTGCGCTCCTGACCATCGACCACCATCTTGACGATGATCGGCGCTTCGAGCATCTGCTGAGCCGCGTCCAGCGCCGCCCTGAGCTGCTTCTTCAGTCCGGGGTCCTCGGCGGACTCGATCAGCAGCTCACAGACATCCTTGATGAAGCGCTCGTTCCCGCTCTTGTAGTAGCTCTTCTCGTGGCCGAGGCAGAGGGCGCGTACCTTGGTGGCGGCGAAGCTCGTGGCTTCCTCGCCAGGGGAGTTGATCTCCATCCTCGTCTCCTCCCCAACCCCTCCCGAGAAGGTGAATTTCACGCTGCCCTGATCTCGGAAGTGCCGCATGTAGGCGCTTCCATCCAATTGAGAGAAGGTCTCGCGGAAGGACTCCAGCTTCCGCTCCTTCTTCTCCCGTGTGCCGTCGGCAAACGGAGCGAAGCGGTAGAGCGCGCTGTCCTCTGGACTCATGAGCCCACTTCGCCGCCGCTGCCGCCCGTGCGCGCGGCCCTACCGCCCCGCGCGCGAGGCCAGCTCATCGCTGAGCAGCGTCCCCAGGGCATCGGCAGCCCGGACCTTCATGAAGGCCTCGACCCAGCCGGCGATGGCCACGATGGCGAAGAGTGACCGCTGGCGCCGGTCGCTCTGCTCGCCGTGGCGCAGCGGGTTGCCGAGGTCGCCGAAGACGCGCCCGCAGACGAACTTGCGGAACTCCTGCACGGCGGGGAGCTTGCGCACGACCAGCTCGACGCGGTGGATCCTGCCCTTCTCGGGCTTGTCGAGGAGCCGCCGGTCGCCGTCGATGACGTCCAGCTCGCGGCCCGCGCTCCACAGCGCACCCTCCAGCCCAGCCGTGAGCGGCCCCGCCGCCCGCGAGAACTCGCCCGCCTGGGCGTGCTCCAGGCCGTGGAGCAGATCGTCGCGCTGGTCGGCGGTGACGTAGGGCGGCGCCTTCTCGATGGTGGCCATCAGCGCCGCCGTGAAGGTGCCGGTCGTGACCACGATCTCCAGCGCGTCGAGGAGGACGGCTTCCACCTCGGCGCGCTCCATGCGCGCGAGGGCGACGAGCTGCCCGACGCTGAGGATGGAGAGGAGGAACCACAGCGCGCTCTCCTCCCACCTCTTGGCGACGCGCTCGATGGCCGCGTCGATCTCGCGCCCGCGCTCCAGGATCTCGACCAGCGGGTTGGGCATGGTGATCGCGCCGAGCGAGGCGATGTGCTTGGCGAGCGGTCCGAACGCCGCCTCTGTCATCGCCTTCGTGACGCTCGTGATGCCCGAGCCGGCGAAGACCGACGCCAGCCGGTCGGCGGGGAAGAGGCCCTTGGCCGCGAGCGGCGAGCGCAGGAGCTGCTGATCCACGGCGCCGAGGAGGCCGCCGCCCATGAGGCCGCCGCCGACGAGGCCCTGGAGTCCCGGCAGGGTCGTCTTGCCGATGATCGCCTCCATGCGCTTGTTCTGGGCCATCATCCCCTCGATGGCCCTGGACGCCTTCAGGTGCCCGCCCCCGACGAGGCCGGTCGGCAGCACGCCCGGCCACTGCTTGGCGAGCCCGGCGCCGGCCATGTCGCTGAGCTGCTTGGCGAACCGTTGGCTGATCCCCGCGTCCGCCAGCCCAGCCAGGCCGCTGACGCGCGGCGCCATGAGGCCAGCGGTGGCGAGCGACTCCTGCAGGCGCTTCGTGACGTCGGGCGCGAGCCCGGCGATGCCGAGGCCCTGAGTGACGTCGGTCGCGTGGGCCTTGCCGAGCTGCGCCGACCAACTCGGCCCCATCTGACCCGCGACGCCCAGGCTGATCTCCTCGATCTGCTTGGTGAGGCGCTCGGCGGGCGAGGTGCCCTGGAGCGCCGTCCCGAGGAGGCCTCGTGGCGCGTGGGCCTGCGCGGCGAGCGCCGCCTCGACGATGCCCTGCGCCGCCTTCTCGACGGCGCTCCCTGGGTCGATCCCGAGCGCCCCCGTCAGGGGTCGCCCAGCCCGCTTCGGGCCTGAGCCTGGGGGTGTCCTCTCATGTGCGGGCATAGATCTCTTATGGTACGCGCGGCAGCGGCGGGTTCCGAGCTGGTGGCGCGCAGCGGGCGCCCTCCGGCCAGGCCCGCCCGCCCGCTAACCTGGGCCGCCCATGACCAGGTTCGAGGCGACGATCATGGAGACGGTGCGCCACCTGGAGGTGCCGGCTCCGCCGGAGCAGACGGCGGAGGCGCGCAGCGTCGCGTGGACGGGCGAAGCCGCCGACCAGGGCGGCGCCCAGCAGGCTGCCTACGCCGCCTGGGACGAGAAGTACGGCGCCGGGCAGCGGCCCACGCAGTCCGTCGTCAAGGTCACGCCGCTCGCCGAGTAGGCGTCCCGGGATTCGGTCAACAGCTGCCTTTTGACCGGGGCTCGTGCGGCGCGGTGGGGTCTCGCGCGTATCGCGCGAGGACGCTACGAGCTGCTGCCGCTGAGTCTGACGACCAGTTCGAGCATTGCGTCAAGCGCGGCCTCTAGCGGCTTGGTGTCGCGTTTGACCTGAGTGAGGAGCAGGCCGCCCTGCAGGGCGGCCAGCAGCGCGAGGGCGAGGGTGTCGGGGTCGGTGTCGGGCGTGAGCTCGCCTCGTGCGTGCATCTCTCGTAGACCGCTCTGGATCGTGGCTTCCCATCGTTTGAAGCCCTCGGCGACGTGGGCTCTTGCGTCGGGGTCGGTCTCGGCTAGCTGGCCTCCGAGCGAGCCGATTGGGCAGCCGCCGATGCAGTGGTGCTCGCGCTGGGCCGCGATCACGAAGTCGCGCCAGGCTCGGAGGCCATCCAGCGTGCTGAAATCGAACATCTCCTGCCCGCCGACCATTGTCTCCGCCTGGTGGTCAACCACGGCCCAGACCAGAGCCGTCTTGTCCTCGAAGTAGTGGTAGAGCTGCGAGCTTGAGACGTCCGCTGCCGCGCGTACGTCCTCGATCGTCGTGTGGGCGACGCCTTGCCGGAAGATCAACCCGGCCGCCGCGTCGACGATGCGCTGACGGGTCTCCTGGCCCTTGCGCGTCAACGGGCGAGAGGAGGGGCTAGTCGTGTTCATATCGCAGATTCTACCAACAGAATGGAGTGCGCTATCCATTCTGTGTTAGAGTGGAACGCGCGCTCCATTTACGGGTCGCGACAACCACTCAAAGGGAGAACGCGATACATGTCACTTCAAGGCAAGACCGCCCTTATCACCGGCGGCACATCCGGGATGGGTTCCGCCGTCGCACTGTCGATGGCCGAGAAGGGCGCGTCGGTGATCATCACCGGCCGCGATGAGACCCGAGGCGCGAGCACCGTGGAGGAGATCCGGGCGGGTGGGCACGATGCGCAGTTCATCGCCGCTGATTTCTCGGAGATGTCCGAGGTGGCCCGCGTTGCCGACGCAGCAGGCGAGATCGATGTCCTTGTCAACTGTGCAGGCGTTGCCGCGATGGGGCCGACGGTTGACACCGACGAGGCGGCGTTCGACGGGCTGTTCCAGATCAACGTCAAGGCGCCGTTCTTCCTCGTCGCCGCGCTCGCCCCGAAGATCGCCGCCCGCGGCGGCGGGTCGATCATCAACGTCTCAACGATGGTCGCGAGCTACGGCCAGCCAGGCTTGGGTGCCTACGGCGCGTCGCGTGCGGCGATCGAGCTGCTCACCAAGGCTTGGGCTGCCGAATTCGGGCCACAGAACGTCCGCGTCAACGCGGTCGCTCCCGGTCCGACGTTGACCCCGTCATTGGAGACGAAATTGGGGATGGCCCAAGAGTTCGCCAAGACGATTCCGCTCGGCCGGATCGCTGACGTGCACGAGCTATCCGACGTCATCACGTTCCTCGCGACCCCGGCTGCCGGCTACATCAACGGCGCGATCATCCCCGTCGACGGCGGCCGCCTCGCGATCTGAGAGGGGAGGAGATGATCCTGGTCACTACTCCCGGCGTTCGGACACGAAGCCACCCGGCCGCCTGCTCACGATCCTGCTCGCCCGCAACCCGGGCAGCCCCCGAGCGGTGAGGAGAGAACCGTGGCCGGCCGCCCGGGGGAGGGCGGGTGGCCACGGACCGCGAGAGGCCCGCCAAACACCCACGGCATGACGTCGACGAGACGCAGAAGTCTGAACAGCCGGCCCCCGGATCACCAATGACCATGTTTTTACCTAAGGAGCCAAGCACTCAAATGCAAACCACCGCAGAAAAGACCGTGTTGATCACCGGCGCCAACATCGGGCTCGGCAAGGACATAGCCCGGCAACTGGCATCACGTCCCGAGACCGCCCGCATCTACATGGCGTGCCGCAACCAAGACCGAGCGGCAACGGCAAAGGCCGATCTCGAAGCGAAAACCGGCCGGCGCATCTTCGACATCGTTCTCATGGACGTTGCCGATCCGGGCTCGGTCCGCGCCGGCCTGGCGGGCATTGACGGATCGATCGACGCGGTGGTCATGAACGCCGGTGGAATGGGCGGTAAGACGCCGATGAAGTTGACCCCAGACGGAGCCACTTACATGTTCGCGCAGAACGTTCTTGGCCACGTTGTCCTCCTCGAGACGCTGCTGGCCGAGGAGCGGCTTGGCGAGGTGGCGGTCTTCGCCGGAAGCGAGGCAGCCAGGGGAATCCCGAAAATGGGGTTCAAGCGGCCGTCGTTTGACTCAAACTCCGCCGACGAGCTCGCCACTGTCATCGACGGCAGCTATTTCGCCGGCGGCAAACCTGACGTCAATTTGGCCTATGGGCAGGCCAAGCTGATCGGCATCCTATGGATGGCCTACCTGGCCCGCCAATACCCCGACCGTCGATTCATCTGCATGAGCCCGGGCAACACCACCGGCACCCAAGCACCCAATGACCTCGCATTGCCGCTGCGCATAGCGGCCAAGTACGTCATGCCCCGCCTGGGCATCGCCCACAAGCTTGACGTGGGCGCGAAGCGACTGGTCGACGGCGTCACCGACCCGACCCTCTCCAGTGGCGTGTTCTACGCCAGCAAGGGGGAAATCCTCAAGGGTCCCGTGGTCGACCAAGCAGACATCTTCCCCGACCTGGCCAACCCGTCGTTTCAGGACCACGCCAACGAGGCCATCCACCGCTTTATCACCTAAAAGACATTCGCGTAATTTTCAGGACAGCAACAGTGCCGTTCAGGATGGACGTCCGGCTCCATCGAGAGCGCCCTTGCGATCGGCAGCGCCGTCTGGCCAAGCGATCTCAGGAAGCAGGCCGACCACGATGATCGGCGCGTCACCGGCGCAGAGCTTTGGGCCGCGCGCTCGTCCTTTCAGGGGAGGACCATGGATCTAAATATCTTCGCCGAAGTGCTCCGGCGTTTGACTCAAAACTCGTCGAACACAGGCGAGCGGGTCGGGATGCTCGTCGACAAGGCAACCTCGGTCGCTGTGGCGGCGTTGGCGGCCGAGCTCGGCGTCGATCTGGGACGCGCTGATGTCATCGGCGTAAATCTGACCTGCTCGGTAGACCGAGACCCGGGGGTCCTCCGAGCCACAGTTGTGCGGCTCGAGCCCAAGACGGGGCTCAGAGACGAGTTGACTCGACACGGCCAAGCACTCGCCGAGGTGGAGGTGCAGATCGATGCCGATTCGCAGCCGCGAGGTGTTGTGGTCTTCACTATCGAGATTGGCCGTGAGCCGGCGTGAGCCTCGGCAGCGCCGCCGACCCAGCGCCAACCAGCTCGGCGGCCCGCTCGCTCGGACGTCGGCCTCAGGGCGCGGGTAGGCGCGGTGGCGCGAGCGGTCTCTGCCAGAGCGAAACGGGCGCTGCTGCCGTCCCCGCGCCCAGAAGGGCGCGGGGACACGATCCGCTAGCGGACCCGGTGGTCGAGCATGGCCCTCTCGACAAGCCCAGATCGATCAGGGCAAACGGGAGGGCCTGATCCGTCCACCCCAAGCGGCCTCAGCGATCGTGCGGGCACAGAAGCCAGCCGCCTAGCGACTCTCAGGCGGGCGCCAGATGCACGAGCCTGTCGCCGAATCGAGCGGGGCTCCATAGTCTCGAACTAAACTCGCGTCATGCGCGATAGCGTCGATCTAGAGGTCGAGGTTGACCCGCTGGCTGATCCTCATGGGCTGCTGTTGAGAGCCTTGGAGGAGGAGTCGCACTCACCGCACCATCGCCTACTGATTCGGTACGGCACCCCGTTTGCGCCTGCGCCCCTACCGTCAGACGTGCCGGCGGGAAAGCAGCGTTGTTGCGCCTGGAACTCGTACGAGCTCGCGACCGCGGAACCTGAGTCATACACCTACTTTGAGGGCGTGGCGACAAATAGAAGTGGCCCGAGCTGGCCGCTCTCGCACGCATGGTGCGTAGATCGTCGAGGGCACGTTGTTGACAGGACTTGGACATCCCGCACCACTCGCGCACTGGCCTACCGTGGCGTGCCGTTGCCGTTGGGAGTCATCAGAGACTTGATAGTCGAAGAATCGGCTGGGTTCCTTGCCGCCCGAGATACGTTCGCGATGTTCGACTACGACGTTGAGAGCGTCGCCCGGCTACTTGGGCTTACCAAGTAGCCATTACCTACACGCAAAAACACGGGATCGGCGAACTCAATAAGGGGGCACGGAACCCGCACGCGAGGCATCGTGAGAGTGTCACTACAAAGCGGCCGATAGCCACCCCGTAATCGGAAACCGACAGATCGGAGTTCCGATGCACGGCCCACTTCTCGAATTGATAGTGACGCTCACACTCATCGCTCGAATCCTCGGGCGATAACAGTCGCGTGGGCGCCAGCTATGCGCTGGCGCCCACGACGGCTCCGAATCAGCCTCTTGGTTGTTCGCCTTGCCTGGAGGGCAACCGCGCCGCTCGCACTCGCTCGTCAAGTTCGAGCTGCTCCGCCGCATCAAGGCCGTGGCTGAGACCGTCTTGGCTGACGTACACCACCAAGTCGGGCTCAGACCTCGCAACGAGTGCCTCGGCGATCCCCTCCAACGTTGCGTCGACGCCAAGAGCGATATGCGGTTGCGTTGGGTCGCAAATGACGTACATACGAACACACGTTCCCATAAGCGGCGGTCAAGCGCAAATACCGAGGGGGGGGCGCCCACCGATCGACCGGCACGGTCGCCCGAGGCTACGCTGCGTCGATGCCCTCCCAAATGACCGGGCAGGTGGTCGCCAGCTTGCAACGCACCCCGCTGCTCTCGATATCCGAGATGCGCGCAACGCTCGATGCCGACCGCGCCGCGCACGGTATCTACGCCTGGTGGCTTATCGACTCCCAAGCGCTCTCCGCGGTCCCGACCACGGCGCATCCAATCGAGCCATTCGGCCTCATCTACGTCGGGATCGGGCCGGGTCGCGCAAGCTCGAAACGAGTCCTGCGTGCGCGTTTTAGCGATCACGGCAAGGACACGGGACGCTCGACGCTACGCCGCGCACTCGCCTCGTTGCTCTATCAGCAGGAAGGTTGGCGGCCTCGGTGGACCGACCGGCCGCTGCTGACCGAGGCAGATAACGACGCGCTGACGGCCTGGATGGAAGCCAACCTTCGTGTGCAATGGGTCCGCGTCCTTGAGCCGTGGGACATCGAGGGGGAGATCGTCCGTCTGATGCGCCCGCCCCTGAACCGCACCCACAACCAGGAGCATCCGTTCTACAAAGAAGTCGGCGAGGCACGCGAGCGCTTCCGGGTAGCGGCGCTCACCACTGCGGAGCCGCCCTCGTGAGTGACGCAGGCCAGCGCGACGACGGCGTAAAGCACCTCACCCCGGAGAACTGGCTCCAACCCGACGAGACCGGCCGGGCCTTCGGCGCGATCAACCTCGCCACCGGCGAGCATCGCGCCGCCAGCGGCGATGGCTGGGCCGAGCAATTCCTAGCCGTCGAGCCAAATGCCGCCGTACCCATCGAGATCCGCGATATGTGGGAGGTCGCACGGGGGCTTGCACTCTACGGCTGGTTCTACTACCCGCTGTACGCAATCGCAGAACACCAGCTCCGGCGTGTCGCAGACGCCGCCGTGCTCCACCGATACAAACAAGCCGGCGGCCCGGCGAACAAGAAGCGCGATCCCGAAGGCGAGCTTCGCTGGCCTGACTTCAAGCGCCGCATCGAGTGGCTGATCGCGAACGAGATCATCGCGCCCGAGAAGCGCCAGCGATGGGACACGATGCGCGACCTGCGCAACGAGACAACGCACGCGAGCATCCGGCATCTCGTGATGCCGATCGACGTGCTCCGACTGCTCGACCTCCTCACGCCGGAGATCGACGCTCTGTTCGTCTCATAGTCGTGCGGCCCACGCTCCCGCAACCCGGTTAGCCTTCGTCCATGCCTCCCGATGCCGATGTCGGCACACCCTCGCCGGGCTGGCTGATACCCAAGCCGGCTCGCCCGTTGACGGGCCAAGAGCGCTTCTCAAGCGACCCCTCGTCGGTGCTCGATTTTTGGCGCTGGGCGTTCTCGGACCTGCGGACGAACATCGTGCGGGGCGTGCTCGCGGAGTACCTCGTGGCCCAAGCGGTCGGCGATCCTTCGCCATTGAGGGAGGCGTGGGACAATTGGGATGTCACCACTGCGACCGGCATCAAGGTAGAGGTCAAGTCGAGCGCCTACCTGCAGTCGTGGAATCAGCGCAAACTCTCCGCGATCACGTTCTCGGGGCTTACCGGACGAGAGTGGTCTGCCCAAACAAACGAGTTGGCAGCCGACCGAACACTACGCGCCGAGGTGTACGTGTTCGCGATCCACACATGCAGCGAGCCCGACCAGTACGACCCACTGAAGATCGAGGATTGGGAGTTCCGGGTGATGAGCGCCGCGCAGCTCGCCGAGCAGGGCTATCGCAGCGTGACGCTCGGCTTCCTCAACCGGCACGCGCCGACCGCCTTCAGCCTCAAGGACCTCGCTGTAGCCGTCGAGCAAGCACATGCGAGCAGCACCGCCTGATCGGCCCAGGTTGGGTTGCCGGTTGGCGCCTGCTGCCCGCGCGTCGCACGGAATCTTGGCGCACACCTGGCGCACATCTCGACGGGAAACGGTGGGAATGGCAGGGTAAGGTCGGAGCCTCGATAGGGCCTATATCCGAGGCGTTTACTGCCTTTTTGTGCCTGTAGCTGCCCGGCCGTGCCCACCCCGTACCGTCTCGAACAGCCGGGCATCGCCCTGGAACGCTACGTTGCATATTCGCAACTGCCGTTCTCAACTACGCCTCACATTCGCACCGCCCCCTTTTTTTGCCGTGGCAGCTACCAACCGGGTTGGACAGACACCGATGGCTGCGCTCGTCTCCGGGCAGGCGTCTAAGATTTTCTACATGATTATACGCTCATCCGCCGATAATGGCGTATAACGTCGTATAAGCCTGATAGCCTTGGGACCCTGATGGACCCCGACACCAACCCGTACTCGATGGGCGCCGGCAACCCACCGCCGGCGCTGACCGGCCGCGAGACCCAGGAGCGGCAGTTCAAGACGCTGCTCGCCCGCCTCCTGAGCGGCCTGAGCGACCGCAGCTTCATCGTGTCCGGTCTACGAGGCGTAGGGAAGACCGTTCTCCTGCTTGAGTTCGAGAGCATCGCCGAGGACGCCGGGTGGACCGCGCCGCGGCCGATCGAGATCAAGTCGGATACCGACTTCCGCGGCGAGCTCGCGAACGCCGCATACCAGGCCCTGTTGGGGATCAGCGCTCGCAAGGCGCTCGGAGATCGCGTGCGATCGCTCACCGGGCTACTGCGAGGCTTCAAGATCGGCGCGAGTACCGCAGGCAACCTCAAGTTCTCGTTCGACCCGGACGCCGTAAGCGGCGTGACGGGCGATCTGGAGCGGGACCTGACCTACCTCTTTGAGGAGCTCGGTCAAACGGCCCGCGAGCACGAAACAGGAGTGGTGTTCCTGGTTGATGAGATGCAATTCCTCGCGCGCGGTGAGCTGGAGGCGCTCGCCGCCGCCATGCACCGCATGTCGCAGACGAAGCTGCCCGTGGCCCTGGTCGGCGCAGGTCTCCCGCAGCTCCCCGGCCTGATGGTCGACGCGAAGTCCTACGCGGAGCGCCTGTTCGCTTATCCCAGGCTGGGGGCACTCGGCGACGGAGCAGCCCGTCGAGCGCTCGTCGCGCCTGCCGAGGCGGCAGGCGTCTCTTGGGAGGACGACGCCCTCGCGCAGATCGTTGAGGAGTCGGGGTGTTACCCCGCCTTCATCCAGGCCTACGGCAAGGAGGCATGGAACCAGGCGCCGGCCTCGCCGATCCGTCTCGCCGACGTGCTAGCGGCCGAACCGCTCATCCACGAACAACTCGACGAGGAATTCTTCCACGTGCGCTTCGAGAAGGCCACAGACCGCGAGCGGGAGTACATGGCGGCGATGGCGGACCTCGGCGAGGGCCCATACCGCACCTCCCAAGTCGCCGAGCGCCTCGGACGCAGCCAGCCCTACACCTCCCCGCAGCGCGACTCGCTCATCAAGAAGGGCCTCATCTACAGCCCGGACCGCGGCCAGGTGGACTTCACGGTCCCCAAGTTCTCGCCGTTCATGCGCCGCCGCTACCCGCTGAGGAAGACCCGACGCGCCATACCCAGGACCAACCCGTGAGCACCCCCCGACCCACTGCACCCAATCACGCCGGGTCGGCGAAGTCGCCGGGGGGCAAACCGCCCGCCGAACCGACGAAAGATCAGGGCCGACGGAAGGGATCCCCCGACCATCGGCCGAGATCCACGGTGAGTCGGAGCGACTTGTGCCAACAGACGATAGGCGGCTGCAGACGATGCGCCGAATACCCGGACAGGCGCTGCCCCGCCTGCATCCAACGCCGGCGTCGAGCGACCCAGCTCCTCGAGGAAGGACACTCAATCGAGCAGATCGCCGCCTCCATGCGGCTCACCGTGCCCCGCGCCAAGCGATACATCGAAGAAGAGGAGATCGCGCGCGGCCTCTCCAACCACCACTGCGACCAAATACCCGCCGCGCGGATACGCAAACTCTATGACCAGCGCCGCGAAGAAGACCCCACACTCAGCATCGCGAAGATCGCCCACGCAGCCAAACTCGGCCGCGGCACCGTCTCAGCCGCGCTTGGACCCGCCGATCGCGCCCCCGACGAGAACCACGACCACGCCGCCGAAGGACAAGAAGGCGCGCTACTCGTCAGCGTGGACGTCGCCACTCCAATCGTGCAGGCGCTCGGCTTCGCGCCGCACGAAGTCGACGGTCTATAGCAAACCGCAGACAGCCGAGCGGCAGGGATGATCCGCCGTGGCCAGCGAACTGCGCCGCGTGAGCGAACGCAAGCGAGCTGCCCGACTCGCTCGCCACTACCGAGACACGGAGCGCCTGACGCTCGCGCAGATCGCGCGGCTGCTCGGCCGCTCACGCGCGACCATCCGCGAATACCTCTACGACCCCGACGGCTCCAAGGCACGGCGAGTCAAGGAGCGCTACCGAGGCCAGTGCCGACACTGCAACGCCCAGACCAGCGGCGCGGGACCCGGATACCCACAGACGCGCTGCCCCCGATGCGCAGCCCGCACATCAGCGAAGTGGGACAAGCCGCGCATCGAAGCCGCACTGCGGGCATGGCACCAGCACCACGGCCGGCCCGCCACCACGACCGACCTCAGCCAGACATACGCGCGCAAGCGAGCGCCGCGTGACGGTGGCGCACGACTCAAACGTCTGGAAGACGGATGGGAGGGGGGCGCCTGGCCGGCCGCGAGCGTCGTCCAATACCACTTCGGCACTGTGCGGCTCGCCAACGACGCGGCGCTGCGTCACCCCACCTGAGTGCTCGCAGCCGCTACGCGAGCGCTTCTCGGCTGGCGACTCCCGTATGCCGCACTCGCGATCCGGGGCCGGTGAGCCCACTGCCCGCAGGCTCGGGGCCGGGCGGTCGCAGGTTTCGCCAGGACCGTGCGGTAGGATGTGCATCGAGCGTGCATCGCGGGCTCTCGCGGCGTGCGCTCGGCGTACACACCGGCTGCAAAACGGCTGCAAACCCGCCGAAACCCAAGGATCTAAGCCAAATTA